>NZ_WMJZ01000159.1 GCF_009711095.1 Intestinirhabdus alba | reverse complement strand
CCGCGGGCGACGTTCGCCAGCTGCTCTGCGCTGCGCTCCTGCTGCGCCAGATTCTGCCGGGAGAGGATCAGCGCCGTCGGGCCGTCCTGACGCTCAACGCCATATTTCCACGCAATCGCAGATTCCACCTGGTCACACGGACGCCAGGTGCTCATGTTCGGGGTCAGGCGCAGGGAGGCCACCTGCTCAACCGGCTGGTGGGTCGGGCCGTCTTCCCCCAGACCGATGGAGTCGTGGGTGTAGACCATCACCTGACGCTGCTTCATCAGCGCCGCCATGCGCACCGCGTTGCGGGCATATTCCACGAACATCAGGAAGGTGGAGGTGTATGGCAGGAAGCCGCCGTGCAGGGCGATACCGTTGGCGATGGCGGTCATGCCGAACTCGCGCACCCCGTA
>NZ_WMJZ01000158.1 GCF_009711095.1 Intestinirhabdus alba | reverse complement strand
GGTGGTGTATGCCAGCCATGAGGAACAGGATTACCTTTGTCATCCTGTTCCCACGTATAGCGCACACGGCTTGCCGCTTCATGCATCTGTTCCAGACGCATCCGGTCAATAAAGTCCTGCTCACCGTCATTCAGCCTGCCGGGCATCATGCCCAGAACTATCGCACCACCGGGTCCATTTAACGCAATTCTACCAGGACCTCCAGCCAGATTACCGAGTTTAAGCGCCCACGTTCCTGATGTAATGGCTCTTCCACCAATCAGGCCAGGAACACTGGCACCTTCAACAGCCGTCTGAGCGTTAGCAGCACTCGTAGCTGCAGCTGTCGCCCGCTGGTATTCGATTTCCTCATGGTTACCAAACCACCATTTATAAAAGGAGCTTCGCTTCCTGGGTTCCGGGATCTCC
>NZ_WMJZ01000157.1 GCF_009711095.1 Intestinirhabdus alba | reverse complement strand
TCCCGCCTGACCGGCGCGGTCAGCGGGGTGAACGACTTCAGGCACGAGGGAAGCGTCTGGATCGTCACCGGCGACTCCGATGTGAAAACGCTGCGTAACGCCGGGGAAATCAGCTTCGATGAGCAGGGCTCCGCCGGCCGCACCCTGACGGTTAAGGGGGACTACGTCAGCGATAACGGGCTGCTGACACTGCTGACGCGGCTGGGAGACGACAGCTCGCTCACGGACCGGCTGGTTGTGGAGGGCAGCACCGCGGGCGAAACCCGGCTGAAGATTATCAACGACGGCGGCCTGGGAGCGGAAACCCGCGACGGTATCCGGGTGGTGATGGTGGGCGGGAACTCCGACGGCAGCTTCCGGCTGACAAACCGGGTGGGCTACGGCGGCTATGAATATCTCCTGTACAAGGGCGGCGTGACCGGCGG
>NZ_WMJZ01000156.1 GCF_009711095.1 Intestinirhabdus alba | reverse complement strand
AATCCCACGCCAGTAGATTGGCATACACGATTGCCTGGGGAAGAATATTAAGCTCCCGGGCCAGCCTGAAATGATATTGCGTGAAGCGGCTACGTGATTTGAGGTTGGTGGTGCCATCATTTTGTACCGGAAGATGATTCCTGTAACGATCTACAGCTTCTTCAACCACCTGCCCGATGGTGACGTCAGGTATAAGTCCCAACACCCGTGATATCGTATTCTTACCATTCAGCGTATTCCAGCCTGCGGTTTCACGTCCAACCAGCATGATTTTTATCGGTGAATGCCAGTATTCTTCAAACGGCACGGGTAAAAAGACGCCTGAGTATTTATCTTCATTCAGGTTAAATGACTGGGCGTCAACTTCCTGTAATATCCGTTTGTACGCGTCTAATAGCTTTTCCATTCTTCAATCCTGCCCCGTAATAAAAACACCTTCA
>NZ_WMJZ01000155.1 GCF_009711095.1 Intestinirhabdus alba | reverse complement strand
CAAAAGCGGCTTCTGCTGGCTGAAAACCGCCGCCGTCGCCGCTGCGGCGCTGATGCTCCTGGGGGGCGGCATGATGACGGTCTCTTTTATCGCTAACCGCAGCCTGGTGGCCACGGCCGGTGAACAGCTACAGCAGGCGGCGGCGAAAAATCTGCCGCCGGCGGCCCGTCTGCAGGCGCTGTCCGGCCTGCAACGAACCCTGGCCCGCCTGGAGTACCGCGCGCAGCACGGGGTGCCCTGGTATTCCCGCAGCGGCCTCAGCCAGAACGGGGCGCTGCGGGCGGCGCTGCTCCCGCGCTACGGGGAGATGGCGCTGCCGCTGCTGCGTGACGCGGCGGCCGCGCACCTCTCCCGCCAGCTCCGGGCCTTTGTTCAGCTCCCCCCGGACAGCCCGCGGCGCAGCGCCCTGGCCGGGGCGGCCTATGACCAGCTGAAGCTCTACCTGATGCTGGCCCGCCCGG
>NZ_WMJZ01000154.1 GCF_009711095.1 Intestinirhabdus alba | reverse complement strand
CTGCTTTATGTGAATGAGATAAATGATATCTGGATGGAAATACCACGCTATGTAAATCATGGGTGGTCTGGATTATGGTTTGTTACATTTATAATAATTATCCCTCTAATTATGTATACGGCTTTTATTTTTGTACCTGGTGTTATTTATGTACCATCGTTGTTATTTGTGACTGTAACAGGAGTTTTTATTTTTTTATCATTTTTACTTTATTGTTTTAAAGTCNCGGCGCACCCATACGCTTTAACCGCAAGCGCCAGAAAGTCTACGCCTATGAATATCAGCGCGGTATCTGGCCCTGGAAGCGCTGGCCGGTGAAGGTCAAGGTGTTTGACTGGGCGGATATTCATGCAGAACGGGTGCTGATGGCGGGCCACGCCGACTGGGGGCACCGAGTGTATTGTGCAGTCTGCAGGCCGGGGACGTTTGAGGTAGTGGATCGGTTTATTCTGACGTGGACGGTAGGGAGTATTTTTCAGGC
>NZ_WMJZ01000153.1 GCF_009711095.1 Intestinirhabdus alba | reverse complement strand
ATCTCATGGAAAATCCAGCCATCCTGTTACGCCGACTTAACTCTTACTGCGCCCGCGCGATGGAAGGCGCGGCCTCCCTGAGCCAGACCCGCGCCCATGCGTCCATCCTGCCAGAGCACCGGCTGCTGACGCTGCTGGCGCGATTCCAGACGGCGATCTGCCGTCCGCTGGACCGGGAAGCGATGCGTGAGAGAGGGGCGATGACGCTGTCGCCGTACTACGGGGTGGAGACGAGGATAAGCGAGGAATGGGGGCCGGGCGGTCAACCGCTGGCGTCAATGGCGGTGGGGAACAGGCCGCGGCGTCAGCAGCTTGACTGGCAGGAAGAGACCGGGATCGGGATGAACTTTAATGACGGTTACGAAGGAGAGACAAAATGAGTGATGCCCTTATCCGGACGGCCGGGGCGCTGGCGCAGCAGCAGCTGAGCCAGTCGCGCTACGGTCTCCGCGTGCATGAGTGCCCCTGGTTTCTTGACGTGCTGCG
>NZ_WMJZ01000152.1 GCF_009711095.1 Intestinirhabdus alba | reverse complement strand
TGCCAGGAACCATAGCCGTTGTTGTGCAAATGACAGAGGCAAATATTCACTATCTGTATGACTGATTTTAAGAATATGATCAGATGTAGACTCGATATCACCACTAGATAATGATTTATATTTATCACCTAAGCTTTTATACTTTCTTATATCGATATCCTGAAGCGATAACTCATTTAAATTTAAATGGATGCCTTTCTTCATTTTTTGTCTCCAGAAAGTTTTTTTGCTATAAATACGCTGATATATATGTCTGAGAAACCTGATAACATAGGGAAATCGAAAATAGCTTTTAGACTTATCGACAAACCAGTATCCATACTTAATTTGTTAATTAATTTAATCGCCAATAGGGAATTTCCACCCAGGGCAAAGAATGAGTCATGCCGGCTTATCTGCGACACGCCCAGCAGTTCGGACCAAATAGCGGCCATCATTTCCTCAACTCCCCCCTGCGGGGCCTCATAGGCTTCGCGGGCAAAGGCTTCG
>NZ_WMJZ01000151.1 GCF_009711095.1 Intestinirhabdus alba | reverse complement strand
GCTGTGGCCGGGCCGGGTGCTGGAGGTGACGGGCGCGGAGGCGGCGGAGTTCGGGCGGGGCGTGGTGGTGACGGAGGTGCGCAGCCGGGCGCGGCGTGACCGGAGCTTTGAGGCGGAGTTTGCGGGGATACCGGACAGCGTGGAGTACGGTTTTCGCCCGCAGCCGGGGCGACGTCCGGTGATGGCGGGAACGCTGCCGGCGCGGGTGACGAGCACCACGGAAAACGACCTTTACGGGCATATCGACAAAGAGGGCCGCTACCGGGTGAACATGCTGTTTGACCGGGCGGAGTGGGAGAGAGGATTTGAGAGCCTGTGGGTGCGTCAGTCGCGGCCCTATGCGGGGGACACGTACGGGCTGCACCTGCCGCTGCTGGCGGGAACGGAGGTGGCGATAGGGTTTGAAGACGGCAACCCGGACCGCCCGTACATCGCGGGGGTGCTGCACGACTCGGCGCACCCGGACCTGGTGACGATAAAGAACTACCG
>NZ_WMJZ01000150.1 GCF_009711095.1 Intestinirhabdus alba | reverse complement strand
GGCATCTGGCGTACGTGATCTACACGTCGGGCTCGACCGGAATGCCTAAAGGGGTAATGAACGAACACCGAGGGGTAGTTAATCGATTAATATGGATGCAACAGAAGTATAGTTTAACGCTTAAAGACGCTGTATTACAAAAAACTCCATTTAGTTTTGATGTATCAGTATGGGAATTTTTCTGGCCGTTAATGTTCGGTGTTAGATTGGTTCTGGCTCACCCAGAAGGTCATAAAGATCCTGTTTATCTGAGTCAACTTATTGATAAAGGATGTATCACTACGTTGCATTTTGTCCCTTCTATGTTACAAAGCTTCTTAGCAATGAATAAAGCGCAGGTTTGCGGTGGTTCTGTTGCCCGTGTGATTTGTAGCGGGGAAGCATTGCCGAAAAATATAATAAGGACATTTTATCATCAGTGGCCACATGCGAAGTTACATAATCTATATGGGCCAACCGAAGCGGCAATAGATGTTACCGCGTGGGAATGCACTAATTTTGAGAATATTACCAATATTCCC
>NZ_WMJZ01000015.1 GCF_009711095.1 Intestinirhabdus alba | reverse complement strand
AGTGAAAAGGCCATCCTGCGGGATGGCCTTTTTGCGCTGGTACGCCGGTAAACGCAGGCTGCGCCGGATAAAAACTCCGCCCGGCGGCGCTCGCTCCGTTGGGATGCCGCCTTCCTGTGGACACCTGCGAATATAAGGTGCCTAACGCTCCAGCCAGCGCAGAATAAACGCGGTGATCGCCCCGGTGTTGTTGATATCTAATACTGGCACATTCACGGTAAGCGGAACGTCGCTGGCAACGGCGACAACATGTTCGTCGATAGACAGTTCATCCACGCGATGTCCGCAGTGCTGGCGAAACAGCACTATCTTCGCCACTGGTTCATGCTTAAAGCCCTCAACCAGCACCAGATCCAGCTTAGAGGCATCCATTCGGCTTACCAGGTAATCGAGATTCAGCTCCGGCTCTTCCGGCGTTTCCGTCATCAGCGCCCAGCGCTGGCTGCTGGCGACCAGGGTTTGCGCCGCGCCCGCCTTGCGTAACTCATAGCTGTCCTTGCCCGGTTCATCGACATCCATATCGTGATGGGTGTGCTTGATCAAGCCAGGACGAAGCCCGCAGGCGCACAGCGCTGGAATTAATTTTTTAAGCAGCGTGGTTTTACCCGTGCCGCTCCAGGCGGCGATAGCAAGAAGTGGAATCATGGTTTCTCCTGCCATCTGGCCAGCTCTTCCGGCGTGTTGAGATTGCTGAACGCCTCTTTGCTGTCGCTGAAATCTACGGCATGACCGCCCGCCTGTCGCATAAAGACCATCACCCGCCGTTCGCCGGAGCGCAGGTACTCCTGTAGCGACGGCTGTACCGAACGGTTTACCAGGGCGATGGCGGGGTGATCCCTTTCACCGTCATGGACCCATACGATTGGCGCACCGTTACGGCGGGCCTGCAACCGGGCGACGAGATCGCCGGGAATATAGGGCGTATCGCAGGGGCAGAACAGAAACCAGTCGCTTCTTACCTGTTGGATAACCGAAAGCATACCGGCCAGCGGTCCGGGAAAATCGGCCAGGGTATCCGGAACCACCTTCAGCCCGCTTGCCTGCCAGATTTCCAGATGGCGGTTGGCGCTAATAACAACCTTATCGAGCTGTGGCTGCAGGCGGTCGGCAACGTGCTTCCATAGCGGTTTTCCTTTTAGTTCCAGTAAACCTTTCTCTGCGCCACCCATTCGCCTGGCTTTGCCTCCCGCCAGCACAACTCCGGTTATTGCCTCATCTGTATTCACCGATATCGCCTCTTTTATTACGGAGTTGTCCCTGTTAACGTATCTGCATCAATTTTAGGGAGCACGACCATGAAATGTAAACGCCTGAATGAAGTGATTGAACTTCTCCAGCCGGCCTGGCAAAAAGAGCCAGAGCTGAATCTGATGCAATTTTTACAGAAACTGGCGAAAGAGTCAGGTTTTGACGGCGATCTGGCCGATTTAACCGATGACATACTGATCTATCAGCTAAAAATGCGCGATTCGGCGAAAGATGCGGCGATCCCGGGCATTCAGAAAGATTATGAGGAAGATTTTAAAACGGCCCTGCTGCGCGCACGCGGCGTTATCAAAGAGTAAATGCTTGTAAGCGGCGACACAGAAATTACCGTGAAATGTTATCCTGCAGCATTCGTAGTTTTTTTCCGGATGATGGAATGAACGACAACGCTTTTACTTTCCAGACGTTACACCCGGATACCATCATGGATGCGCTGTTTGAGCAGGGGATCCGGGTGGATTCCGGGCTTACCCCGCTTAACAGCTATGAGAACCGCGTTTATCAGTTTCAGGATGAAGATCGACGGCGCTTTGTCGTCAAATTTTATCGTCCTGAGCGCTGGTCCGTGGAACAAATCCAGGAGGAACATCAGTTTGCTCTGGAACTGATCGATGATTGTGTTCCCGTGGCATCTCTGCTGAGTTTTAACGACCAGACGCTGTTGAATCATCAGGGCTTTCGCTTTGCCGTTTTCCCCAGCGTCGGCGGCCGACAGTTTGAGGCGGACAATATCGACCAGATGGAGGCGGTCGGTCGCTATCTGGGGCGAATGCACCAGACGGGCCGCAAGCGGCCCTTCGTCTATCGCCCCACGATTGGCCTGGAAGAGTATCTTATTGAGCCGCGTAAACTTTTTGAAAACGCATCGCTTATTCCGTCCGGGCTAAAGGCTGATTTCCTCAAGGCGACCGACGCGCTTATCGCCGCCGTCGGCGAACGCTGGCATAGCGGCTATACGCCGCTGCGTCTGCACGGCGACTGCCATGCCGGGAATATTCTCTGGCGCGATGGCCCGTTGTTTGTCGATCTGGATGATGCGCGCAGCGGGCCTGCCGTTCAGGATCTGTGGATGCTGCTTAATGGCGATAAAGCCGAGCAGCGCCTCCAACTGGCGACGATCGTTGAGGCCTATGAAGAGTTTAGCGAGTTTGATACCGCCGAATTAGATCTTATCGAGCCTTTACGCGCTATGCGTTTAGTTTATTATCTTGCCTGGCTGATGCGCCGCTGGGCCGATCCTGCCTTTCCCAAAAACTTCCCCTGGCTGACCGGAGAAGACTATTGGCAGCACCAGACGGCGGCCTTTATTGAGCAGACAAAAGCGCTGCAGGAACCCCCTTTACAATTAACGCCCATGTATTAACCGGAGAAAAGTGATCATGAAAAAGATTTGGCTGGCGCTGGCTGGTATGATTTTAGCTTTTAGCGCATCGGCTGCGCAGATTCAGGATGGCAAGCAGTACACCACGCTGGAAACCCCCCTTGCCGACGGACCGCAGGTTCTGGAGTTTTTCTCTTTTTACTGCCCGCACTGCTACCAGTTTGAAGAGGTGCTTCACGTTTCTGATAGCGTGAAAAAGAAACTGCCGGAAGGCGTTAAGATGACTAAATACCATGTCGAGTTCCTTGGCACGTTGGGTAAGGATATGACCCAGGCATGGGCCGTGGCGATGGCGCTGGGCGTTGAAGATAAGGTTACCGTGCCGATGTTTGAGGCGGTACAGAAAACTCAGACCATTCAGAGCGTAGCCGATATCCGTGATGTCTTTATTAAAGCGGGGGTTAAGGCTGAAGAATATGATGCCGCGTGGAATAGCTTCGTGGTGAAATCGCTGGTTGTTCAGCAGGAAAAGGCGGCCTCCGAGCTACAGCTGCAGGGCGTTCCGGCGATGTTTGTTAACGGCAAATATCAGCTGAATCCGCAGGGTATGGATACCAATAACGGTATGGATGCCTTTGTACAGCAGTATGCTGATACCGTGAAATACCTGGTAAACAAAAAATAAGCGTATCGCCGGTCGTCGACCGGCGTTTTTTCGCGTAGCTTTAATCACGCTATCCCACGGTACGTTCAGCTTATAGCGGCAGAGGCTTAATACGCCAGCTGCCGGCCTGTATAATAATGACGCCGCGTCAGGTAACAGATGCTGAAGTGCGGCGGCAAACGAGAAACCGCCCGACGCGGATATTCTCGTCACTATGATTAGCATAAACGGGGCGTTGGCGCAGCGCGGGAAGGCAATAGCCTCAGAAAACGACCCAAACGTTAACGCTGATAAATTTTCAGAAACTATCCACACACTGTTATTTCGAAGAATTGCGCAAACAAACTCTACTTTTTAAAGTAAGTTATTAATATATAGAATATATTTTGCTGTGCAGTTATAGATTAAGCTGAATGTAATCAATGGCATATTATTTATACACAAAGTTATCCACAGCCACACCTCGCAGGAGTGGCGGAAGATAGTTAAAACAATTTCAATTATTACGGTGAAAACCTCATGTTTTTAGCCGGTCTGTGGCATTCTTTATCCATAATCTGATAAACAGGCACAGATATTATGGTTCAGATCCCACAAAACCCCCTCATTCTTGTCGATGGTTCATCCTATCTTTATCGCGCGTATCATGCGTTTCCGCCCTTGACCAACGGCGCGGGCGAGCCGACGGGCGCGATGTACGGCGTTCTCAACATGCTGCGTAGTTTGATCATGCAGTACCAGCCGACCCATGCTGCGGTGGTATTTGATGCGAAGGGAAAGACCTTCCGTGATGAGCTTTTTGAACACTACAAGTCCCATCGGCCGCCGATGCCTGACGATCTGCGCGCGCAGATCGAACCGCTGCATGCGATGGTGAAAGCGATGGGCCTGCCGCTGCTGGCGGTATCGGGCGTGGAGGCTGACGACGTGATCGGCACGCTGGCGCGCGAAGCCGAGAAGGCCGGGCGTCCGGTGCTGATCAGTACCGGCGATAAAGATATGGCCCAGCTGGTGACAGAGCATATTACCCTCATCAACACTATGACCAACACCGTTCTTGGTCCGGAGGAGGTGGCGAGCAAATACGGCGTGCCGCCAGCGCTCATTATTGACTTCCTGGCGCTGATGGGTGACGCCTCCGATAATATTCCCGGCGTGCCGGGCGTCGGTGAGAAGACGGCCCAGGCGCTGCTGCAGGGATTAGGCGGGCTGGATACCCTGTACGCTGAATCCGACAAAATTGCCGGGCTGTCCTTCCGCGGTGCGAAAACCATGGCCGCGAAGCTTGAGCAAAATAAAGAGGTCGCTTATCTCTCTTATCAGCTTGCCACCATTAAAACCGACGTCGAGCTGGCGCTGACCTGCGAACAGCTTGAGGTGCAGCCGCCGGTCGTCGATGAGCTGCTTGGCCTGTTTAAACAGTATGAGTTTAAGCGCTGGATTGCAGACATTGAGGCCGGAAAATGGCTGCAGGCAAAAGGCACGAAGGTGGCGGCAAAACCGCAGGAGGCCAGCGTCGCTGATGACGCTGCAAAAGCGCCGACGGCAACGCTTTCCCGGGAGGGTTACGCTACCATCCTCGATGAGGCGACGCTGGTTGAGTGGATTACGAAGCTGAAAAAAGCGCCGGTGTTTGCTTTTGATACGGAAACCGACAGCCTGGACAACGTCTCCGCGAAGCTGGTAGGGCTGTCGTTTGCCGTAGCGCCGGGAGAGGCCGCCTACGTGCCGGTCGCCCATGACTATCTGGACGCGCCGGATCAGATTGCCCGGGAGCGGGTGCTGGCGCTGCTGAAGCCGCTGCTGGAAGATGAAAGCGCGCGTAAGGTTGGGCAGAATCTGAAATACGATCGCGGCATACTGGCAAATTACGGTATCGAGCTGCGCGGCATCGCCTTTGATACCATGCTGGAATCTTACATCCTCAACAGCGTGGCGGGGCGGCACGATATGGACAGCCTGTCCGCACGCTGGCTGAAGCATAAGACCATTACCTTTGAAGAGATTGCCGGCAAGGGCAAAAACCAGCTGACGTTTAATCAGATCGCGCTGGAGGAGGCCGGGAGCTATGCGGCGGAGGATGCCGATGTCACCCTGCAGCTGCACCTGAAGATGTGGTCGGAGCTGCAGCAGTCCCCGGGGCCGCTGAACGTCTTTGAAAATATCGAAATGCCGCTGGTGCCGGTACTTTCCCGCGTAGAGCGTAACGGCGTGAAAATCGATCCGACCGTCCTGCACAAGCATTCCGAAGAGCTTGCCCAGCGCCTGGCGGAGCTGGAAAAGAAAGCCCACGACATTGCCGGCGAGGCGTTTAACCTCTCTTCAACCAAACAGCTGCAGACGATACTGTTTGAAAAACAGGGCATTAAGCCGCTGAAGAAGACGCCGGGCGGCGCGCCGTCCACCTCAGAGGAGGTGCTGGAAGAGCTGGCGCTCGACTATCCGCTGCCGAAGGTAATTCTGGAGCATCGCGGCCTGTCGAAGCTGAAGTCTACCTATACCGATAAGCTGCCGCTGATGATCAACCCGCAAACCGGGCGCGTGCATACCTCTTATCACCAGGCGGTTACCGCCACGGGAAGGCTCTCCTCCACCGATCCTAACCTGCAAAATATTCCGGTACGTAATGAAGAGGGGCGTCGTATTCGTCAGGCGTTTATTGCGCCGGAGGATTACGTTATCGTCTCAGCGGACTATTCGCAGATTGAGCTGCGCATTATGGCGCACCTGTCGCGCGATAAGGGGCTGCTTACCGCCTTTGCCGAGGGGAAAGACATTCACCGCGCGACGGCGGCGGAGGTATTTGGCGTACCGTTGGAGTCGGTCACCGGCGAACAGCGCCGCAGCGCAAAGGCCATTAACTTTGGTCTGATTTATGGCATGAGCGCTTTTGGCCTGGCGCGTCAGCTGAATATTCCGCGTAAAGAGGCGCAGAAATATATGGACCTCTACTTTGAACGCTATCCCGGCGTGCTGGAATATATGGAGCGTACCCGCGCTCAGGCGAAAGAGCAGGGTTATGTTGAAACCCTGGAGGGGCGTCGCCTCTATCTGCCGGATATCAAATCCAGCAACGGCGCGCGTCGGGCCGGCGCTGAGCGTGCGGCCATCAACGCCCCGATGCAGGGAACGGCGGCGGACATTATCAAGCGGGCGATGATCGCCGTTGACGGGTGGCTGCAGAGCGAAAGGCCGCCGGTTCGCCTGATTATGCAGGTGCACGATGAGCTGGTGTTTGAGGTGCATAAGGACGCTCTGGACGACGTGGCGGCGAAGATCCATCAGCTAATGGAAAACTGCACGCAGATTGACGTGCCGCTGCTGGTGGAAGTGGGCAGCGGGGAAAACTGGGATCTGGCTCACTAGGCGGACACATAGCAGGGCGCTTTTTCTGTAACTAAGCAACATAACCGGGCATTTTTTGTGATGACAGTTGGAATTCTCTCTGTAAATAGTGAAAAAAAATTACAAAAAGTGCTTTCTGCCCTGCATAAAAAAGAGTAGAGTTATTCGCGTAGGGTACAGAGGTAAGATGTTCTATCTTTCAGACCTTTTACTTCACGTAATCGGATTTGGCTGAATATTTTAGCCGCCCCAGTCAGTTGATGGCTGGGGCGTTTTTTATTGCGCGCTCCCAGGGAAAACGGCACCGGAGCCGGCAAAACCGGCCCAGCGCATGAGAAAGGGTTTACACCGTAGCGGCAGGCTTCGGCTGTCCTGAGCGATTCGCTGGTACTGTTTTCGCGCGTGCCGCCTTTGTCGTAAAGCGCGCGGATCGCGTTTTGTCCTGGTCGGGGGAGTAGCGGTAAAACATATGTCGATCGGATGAGCCGCGCCTGCCGCCATCCGACATATCAATGAATTATTCTGCGTCCAGCTTCTCTTCCACCGGCTCCAGTTCACTAAACCAGCAGTCCAGCTTTTGGCGCAGTTTATCCACGCCCTGTTTTTTCAACGAAGAGAAGGTTTCAACCTGCACGTCGCCGTTAAAGGCCAGCACCGCCTCACGAACCATACTCAGCTGCGCTTTACGCGCGCCGCTGGCCAGCTTGTCCGCTTTGGTCAGCAGGATCAGCACCTGGATGTTGCTCTCTACCGCCCACAGCACCATCTGCTGATCAAGATCCTTCAGCGGATGCCGGATATCCATCAGCACCACCAGCCCCTGCAGGCTCTGGCGTTTTTCAAGATACTCACCCAGCGCGCGCTGCCATTTGCGCTTCATCTCTTCCGGCACTTCGGCATAGCCGTAGCCAGGAAGGTCCACCAGCCGCTTGCCGTCTGCCACTTCAAACAGGTTGATCAGCTGGGTTCGGCCGGGTGTCTTTGAGATGCGGGCCAGGCTTTTCTGGTTGGTCAGCGTGTTCAGCGCGCTGGACTTGCCTGCGTTTGAACGGCCGGCAAAAGCCACTTCGATTCCGGTATCGGAAGGAAGATGGCGAATATCAGGCGCGCTCATCACAAAGTGCGTCTGTTGATAATTCAGGTTAATCAAAGCGGTCGTCTCCGTCAGTCAGGGCTTTGCGGCGATTATACCCGAAGCCGGGCAAAAGACGGCTTTTTCGACATTGTTCGCTGTAAGTAAAAAACCTGCGCTTTGTAAGAGATTGCTGATTGTGGTTATGCGAAATAACAGTATTGTGTTTGTGGTTTTTATATAAAATTACGCTGAATCAATAAATTAGAAGATGGCTATATTCTGAAAATAGTGTAAAAATCATTTTTGTTACTTGTTAGTTCAACTCAATAGGGTAAAGTAATCGACATAGCGAGGACGCTGGCAGGACGATCAACTCAGGATGAGGGTCAGGAGCGCCAGGAGGCGAGGACAAAGGAAGGTCAGGAAGACAAACGTCCGGAGACGTTGTTTATTTAAGGGAAAGGGAAACGACAGGGACTGTTTCAGGCAGATGGAAAAACAGGGCGCGTTGATTGCCGACACGGAATGTAAGGTCCGTTCAGGACAGTGAGTCAAGAAAAAGGCGACAGAGAAATCTGTCGCCTTTTTTCTTTGTTTGATTTCTGCTAGATTCCGCCGCAATTATATACTGAATAAAACGGCCAAAGACGAACAACTATGAAATCACCCTCCACACCACGCGGTAAGAATCCAGCGAAAGTCCGCCGTAAAACCCGCGAAGAGCTGAACCAGGAAGCGCGCGATCGCAAGCGGCAGAAAAAACGCCGCGGCCACGCGGCGGGAAGCCGCGCAGGCGGCGCGGATTCTGCTACCGGCGGCGGAAAACAACGTCCGCAAAAGGATCCGCGTATCGGCAGTAAAACCCCCGTTCTGTTGGGCGTAACCGGAAAGGTCGTCGGACAGCATAAACCGAAGAGTGAGAAACCTATGCTTTCACCGCAGGCTGAACTGGATTTACTGGAAACGGATGAGCGCCTGGATGCGCTGCTGGAACGTCTGGAAGCAGGCGAAGCCCTGAGCGCAGAAGAGCAGAGCTGGGTGGACGCCAAACTGGATCGCATTGACGCGCTGATGCAGCAGCTGGGCCTCTCTTATGACGATGATGAAGACGAAGAGGAAGAGGAGAAGCCGGAAGATATGATGCGTCTGCTCCGGGGCGGCAGCTAACCGGTTTACGCCCTGGATCCATTCGTGCTGTTTATAACCCTCCCGGTGATATGTTATCTGGCGTGGTTATTCGTTAAACTACGGCGCTTGTCGCGGCGACAGAGGTGGCTGCGTAGTCGGCTTATTGCCCGTAGCGTGGCGAAGCCAGCCCGCCATACTCGCCAGAGACATCATCGGAAGGAGTGAGCATGTCTGAACAGCTAATAGACTGGGATCTGGCCCTGATCCAGAAATATAACTATTCCGGGCCACGATACACCTCGTACCCGACCGCGCTGGAGTTCTCTGCGGAGTTCGACGAAGCGGCATTTTTACAGGCCGTGGCGCGTTATCCGGAGCGCCCGCTCTCGTTGTATGTGCATATCCCGTTCTGCCACAAGCTGTGCTACTTCTGCGGCTGCAATAAGATAGTGACCCGCCAGCAGCATAAGGCCGACCAGTATCTTGACGTCCTGGCGCAGGAGATTATCCATCGCGCGCCGCTGTTTGCCGGGCGTCGCGTCAGCCAGCTGCACTGGGGCGGCGGTACGCCGACGTACCTTAATAAAGCGCAAATCAGCCGCCTGATGGGGCTGCTGCGCGATAACTTCTGTTTTGACGCCGACGCGGAAATCTCGATCGAGGTCGATCCCCGCGAAATCGAGCTGGACGTGCTCGATCATCTGCGCGCCGAAGGATTTAACCGCCTGAGCATGGGGGTGCAGGACTTCAATAAGGAGGTTCAGCGCCTCGTCAACCGCGAGCAGGATGAAACCTTTATTTTTGCGCTGCTCAATCACGCCCGTGAGATAGGCTTTACCTCGACCAATATCGATCTGATTTACGGCCTGCCGAAGCAGACGCCGGAGAGTTTTGCCTTTACGCTGAAGCGCGTAGCGGAGCTGAACCCCGATCGCCTGAGCGTTTTTAACTATGCTCACCTGCCGACGCTGTTTGCCGCCCAGCGTAAAATCAAGGACGCCGATCTGCCCAGCGCCCGGCAGAAGCTGGATATTTTGCAGGAAACCATCGCCTCCCTGACCGAAGCGGGCTATCAGTTTATTGGTATGGACCACTTTGCCCGCCCGGATAACGAGCTGGCCGTCGCCCAGCGCGAGGGCGTGCTGCACCGTAATTTTCAGGGCTACACCACCCAGGGTGACACCGACCTGCTGGGGCTGGGCGTGTCCGCCATCAGTATGATTGGCGATTGTTACGCGCAGAATCAGAAGGAGCTGAAGCACTACTATCAGCAGATTGATGAGCGCGGAGACGCGTTGTGGCGCGGAATTGCCCTGACCCGCGATGACTGCATCCGCCGGGACGTGATTAAGCTTCTGATCTGCAACTTCCGCCTCGACTACGCTGCGGTTGAGCGGCGGTGGGGGCTGAACTTCGCTGAATATTTTGCGGAGGATCTGAAGCTGCTGGCACCGCTGGCGAAAGACGGGCTGGTGGACGTGAGCGGGGAAGGCATCGTGGTGACGGCGAAAGGCCGCCTGCTTATCCGCAACATCTGCATGTGCTTTGACGCTTATCTGCGGCAGAAAGCGCGGATGCAGCAGTTCTCGCGGGTGATATAAACGCAGCGGACGGCGCGCGGCCCCGCCTGCGGAAAATAAGCAGACGGGGCCGTCGCGTCGTTACCCTGCCTGGCTAAACAGCCCGGCCAGCGCCGCGCACAGCACGGCGGCGACGGTCGTCTGCGGCGTATGGCCGTCAACCGTGCCGCTTGCCAATAAATGGATTAACGTTGCCAGCATAATGTCTCTCCCCCTTTGCCGGTCACGATCATACTGAACTCATCGGAACAGTAAAGCGCAAAATAACGCCAGTTGGCGGTCGCTTATTCATCATCAGAATCGCTACTCCATGCCCAGCTCTTTCAGCTTACGTGTCAGGGTATTACGCCCCCAACCGAGCAGGCGCGCCGCCTCCTGCTTATGCCCCTGCGTATGACGCAGGGCGGTGGTGAGCAGGGTGCGCTCCATTTCGGGCTGCGCGGCCGACAGCAGATCCTGCTGGCCGGCGCGCAGCGCCCGATCCGCCCATTGCGCCAGCAGCGTCGCCCAGCTATCCGGATGAGGGGAGGGCGCGCTGTCCGGAACCGTGACCTCAAACAGCTCGCCGGGCAGATCCTGGATCAGCACCTCCTGTCCGGCGGCCATTACCGTCAGCCAGCGGCAGGTATTTTCCAGCTGGCGGACGTTGCCAGGCCACGCCAGCCGCGTCAGGGCGGCCTCGGTTTCCGGATGCAACAGTTTGGCCTCTACTCCCAGCTCCCGGGCGGCCACCTGCAGAAAATGGCGCGCCAGCCGTGGAATATCCTCCCGGCGGTCGCGCAGCGGCGGCAGGTGGATACGAATAACGTTCAGGCGGTGAAAGAGATCTTCGCGGAACATGCCCTCCTGCACGCGCAGCTCAAGGTTCTGGTGGGTGGCGGCGATAATGCGTACGTCCACCTTCACCGGGGCATAGCCGCCGATACGGTAGAACTGCCCGTCGGCAAGAACGCGCAGCAGACGGGTCTGGACGTCCAGCGGCATATCGCCGATCTCATCAAGAAACAGCGTGCCGCCGTCTGCCTGTTCGAAGCGCCCCTGGCGAACGGTACTGGCACCGGTAAAGGCCCCTTTTTCATGGCCGAACAGCTCGGACTCGATTAAATCTTTGGGAATCGCCGCCATGTTGAGGGCGATAAACGGTGCCGTTGCCCGCGGGCTGTGGCGGTGCAGGGCATGGGCGACCAGCTCTTTCCCGGTGCCGGACTCGCCGTTGATAAGCACGCTGATTGAGGAGCGGGAGAGGCGGCCGATGATGCGGAAGACGTCCTGCATGGCGGGCGCTTCGCCAATAATGTCGGCGGTTGGGCCGCTGAGCGAAACGTTGCGCGGCTGCTGCTGTTCCTGATAGTGGCTGATGGCGCGTTCGACCAGCGCCACCGCCTCGTCGATATCAAAGGGCTTTGGCAGATAGTCAAAGGCCCCCTGCTGATAGGCGCTAACGGCGGCGTCGAGATCGGAATGCGCGGTCATGATAATAACCGGCAGCATCGGGTGACGCTGCTTGATCTGTTTTAACAGCGCCAGGCCGTCCATGCCCGGCATACGGATATCCGACAGCAGGACATCCGGCGTTTTGCCCGCCAGCGCGGCCAGCGCCTCGCTGCCGTTCTCAAACGTGGCGCAGCTCAGACCCGCCCCGGAGAGCGCCCGTTCCAGCACCCAACGGATGGAACTATCGTCATCAACAACCCAGACTATTCCTCGTTGCATAAACACCTCTTAGCGCCTGTTCCGGCAGGCTGGTTTTCTTGCCCTGTTGCACGTCCTTCGGGGCGGTCCGCAGGGAAGCAAAGCGAATCCTCTCAGATACTGCGTACGCGCTCCGGCCGCTGCGCGGTCGGGATTCACGCTGGCCGCGCCCGGTGGGACAGCCTCTTATTTCCGAATGGGCAGGTAAACCGAAAACTCGGTATGGCCCGGCCAGCTGGTAAATTCAATTTTGCCGGAATGCCGATCGATAAGGCTGCGGGCGATGGATAAGCCCAGCCCGGTGCCGCCTTCGCGACCGCTGACCATCGGATAAAACAGCGTATCCTGTAGCTGAGCGGGAATGCCCGGCCCGTTGTCCTGCACGTCAATCCGCGCCGCCAGCCGATAACGCACCCCGTGCAGCGTCAGTTGAAATGCCGTACGGGTGCGCAGAACGATCTGGCCGCCCTCCGGTCCCAGGGCCTGCAGGGCGTTGCGGACGATGTTCAGCAGCACCTGCTCTATCTGTTCCGGGTCGTGGGGCAGCTCCGGCAGGCTGGGATCGTAGTCGCGGATCAGGGTCACGTTTTCCGGTATTTCCATCGAAACCAGCGCCACGACGCGTTCAGCGACCTTATGGATGCTCTCGGTTATGTGCGTTCCCGGCAACTGCGGGCCAAGCAGGCGATCGACCAGGTTTCGCAGCCGGTCGGCCTGCTCAATGATCACCTGGGTGTACTCCAGCAGTGCCGGATCGGGCAGCGCCTTGCTCAGGAGCTGCGCCGCGCCGCGCAGGCCGCCGAGTGGGTTCTTAATTTCGTGGGCCAGTCCGCGCACCAGATCGCGCGCCGCCACCTGCTGGGCGTGCTGCAGCTGCTCCTGGCTAAGGCGGCGCTGGTTGTCCATGGGGGCCATTTCCAGCAGGATCTGGCCGTCAGAGAGCCGCTGGGCGGTGACGGAGAGAATATGCGAGCGCCCGTCGATGACCAGCGTAACCTCGTTGTCGGTAAAGCCCTGGCCCGTCAGCAGGCTTTCGCGCATTAAGTCAACGTTTAGCGAAAAGTAGCTCAGCAGCTCCGGCAGCGGCGTACCGAACAGCTTGCGCGAGCTTTGGGCCAGCAGCTGCTGCGCGGCGGGATTGGCGTAATGTATGGTCAGCTCATCGTCGACCAGCAGGATGCTGTTGATTAACGAATTGAGGATCTGCCCAGCATCGGGCAGCGTGCCTGTTGCCATTAGCAGTCTCCTGAACGGGTTGCACTATTTTGGTGCAGTATAACTTTTTATGCCCGAAAGCGCGCGGTCGGGGCGGCCGAAGAAGAAAAAAGCCCATCGCAGGATGGGCCAAACGTTTCCACGGCAACGAAATTACCCGGTCCCTTTCTGACCGCAGCGATGCGGCGGCGGTCAGAAACACGATGGGTATCCAGGCACCAATTAAACGCTGTAGTACAGTTCAAACTCGACCGGGTGCGGGGTCATGCGCACCCGGTCGTCTTCTTCACGGCGCAGCGCGATATAGGCGTCGATGGCTTCATCGGTGAAGACGCCGCCCGCCTTCAGGAACTCGCGGTCCAGATCCAGCTCGTTGAGCGCTTCTTCCAGAGAACCGGCAACCTGCGGGATCTCTTTCGCCTCTTCCGGCGGCAGGTCGTACAGATTTTTGTCCATTGCTTCGCCCGGATGGATCTTGTTCTTGATGCCGTCAAGGCCGGCCATCAGCAGGGCGGCAAAGCACAGATAGGGGTTGGCCGCCGGGTCCGGGAAGCGTACTTCGATACGACGCGCTTTTGGCGAAGCCACGACCGGGATGCGAATAGAGGCGGAACGGTTGCGGGCGGAGTAGGCCAGCATCACCGGCGCTTCGTAGCCCGGCACCAGACGCTTATAGGAGTTAGTGGTCGGGTTCGCCAGGGCGTTAATTGCTTTGGCGTGCTTGATAACGCCGCCGATGTAGTACAGCGCCTGCTCGGACAGACCGGCATATTTATCGCCGGCGAACAGGTTCACGCCGTTTCTGGACAGCGACATGTGGCAGTGCATACCGGAGCCGTTGTCGCCGAACATCGGCTTCGGCATAAAGGTCGCGGTTTTGCCAAAGCGGTGGGCGACGTTGTGCACCACGTATTTGTAGATCTGAATTTCGTCGGCCTTTTTGGTCATGGTGTTGAAGCGGGTAGCCACTTCGTTCTGACCGGCGGTTGCCACTTCATGGTGATGAGCTTCGACGACCAGGCCCATCTGCTCCATGACGGAGCACATTTCAGAGCGCAAATCCTGGGCGGAGTCGACGGGCGGAACCGGGAAATAACCGCCTTTCACCGCCGGACGATGGCCCTTGTTGCCGCCTTCGTAGCGGGTAGAGGAGTTCCATGCGCCTTCGATATCGTCGATAGCCACGTGGGAGCCGGAAATTGACGAGCCGAAGCGGATATCGTCAAACAGGAAGAATTCGGGTTCTGGTCCAAACAGCACGGTATCGGCGATGCCGGTCGCGCGCAGGTACTCTTCGGCGCGCTTGGCGATCGAGCGCGGATCGCGGTCATAGCCCTGCAGGGTGCCCGGCTCCAGAATATCGCAGCGGATAATCAGGGTGGAGTCGGCGAAGAACGGATCGATAACCGCCGTAGAGGCGTCAGGCATCAGCACCATGTCGGATTCATTAATGCCTTTCCAGCCGCCAATCGAGGAGCCGTCAAACATTTTGCCTTCTTCAAAGAATTCGGCATCCACCTGATGAGCAGGGATGGTGACGTGCTGTTCTTTCCCTTTGGTGTCGGTGAAGCGCAGATCGACAAACTTCACCTCATGCTCATTCAGCATCGTCAAAACGTGTTCAGCGGACATACTTTAATTCTCCCGGATTGGTCATTTTGTCTGGTAACGGGGCCTTTTATGCTGCATCTACGGGCCGTGTCGCCGTAAAAAAGATAAAGCGAAAACTGTGCCAACTTTCAAATTACCCCAAAAAGGCGTTATCATGCGCAGCATCGTGCAAAAGGGCTGCACCATGACAAGCGAGTTGCACCATTATAGTGCTTCAGGAGCGTATTTAAGCACTATAATGGTGCAATGAACGATGAATAGCCCTTTGAACGCTCCGTGAAAGCGATCACAAAGAGACTCTGTCACACTTGTTTGCGGAGGATGTTTGTGATCCTGTTTTGTAGTGCGATTAATCCGTGTACAATAGCGCGCTATTTCTAATGCCTGAGGCAAAGTTGTGATCGAAAATCTGCGTAATATCGCCATCATCGCGCACGTTGACCATGGTAAAACGACCCTGGTTGATAAGCTGCTCCAGCAGTCCGGTACGTTTGATTCCCGTGCCGAAACTCAAGAACGTGTGATGGACTCCAATGACCTGGAGAAAGAGCGTGGGATTACCATCCTCGCGAAAAACACCGCCATCAAGTGGAATGATTACCGTATCAATATCGTTGATACCCCGGGGCACGCCGACTTCGGCGGTGAAGTTGAACGTGTCATGTCCATGGTAGACTCCGTGCTGCTGGTGGTGGACGCCTTTGATGGTCCGATGCCGCAGACGCGCTTCGTCACCAAAAAAGCCTTTGCCCACGGCCTGAAGCCCATCGTTGTTATCAACAAGGTTGACCGTCCCGGCGCGCGTCCGGACTGGGTTGTCGATCAGGTATTCGACCTGTTCGTTAACCTTGACGCCACCGACGAACAGCTGGATTTCCCGATCATCTACGCTTCGGCGCTGAACGGTATCGCGGGTCTGGACCACGAAAATATGGCGGAAGATATGACCCCGCTGTATCAGGCGATTGTCGACCACGTGCCGGCACCGGACGTCGATCTCGACGGCCCGCTGCAGATGCAGATCTCCCAGCTGGACTACAACAACTACGTTGGCGTTATCGGCATCGGCCGCATCAAGCGCGGTAAAGTGAAGCCGAACCAGCAGGTCACCATCATCGACAGCGAAGGGAAAACCCGTAACGCGAAGGTGGGTAAAGTGCTGACTCACCTGGGCCTGGAGCGTATCGACAGCGACCTGGCGGAAGCGGGCGACATCATCGCGATCACCGGCCTTGGCGAGCTGAACATCTCCGACACCATCTGCGATCCGCAGAATGTCGAAGCGCTGCCGGCGCTCTCCGTCGACGAACCGACCGTGACCATGTTCTTCAACGTCAACACCTCGCCGTTCTGCGGTAAAGAGGGGAAATACGTTACCTCCCGTCAGATCCTTGACCGCCTGAACAAAGAGCTGGTGCACAACGTGGCGCTGCGCGTGGAAGAGACCGAAGACGCGGATGCCTTCCGCGTATCCGGCCGCGGCGAACTGCACCTGTCGGTGCTGATCGAGAATATGCGTCGTGAAGGTTTTGAAATGGCGGTTTCCCGCCCGAAAGTTATCTTCCGTGAAATCGACGGTCGTAAGCAGGAGCCGTTTGAGAACGTGACCCTGGACGTCGAGGAGCAGCATCAGGGCTCCGTGATGCAGGCGCTGGGCGAGCGGAAAGGCGATCTGAAAAACATGAATCCGGACGGCAAAGGCCGCGTACGTCTCGACTACGTGATCCCAAGCCGCGGTCTGATCGGCTTCCGCTCAGAGTTCATGACCATGACCTCCGGCACCGGCCTGCTGTACTCCACCTTCAGCCACTACGACGACGTGCGTCCGGGCGAAGTGGGCCAGCGTCAGAACGGCGTACTGATCTCCAACGGCCAGGGTAAAGCGGTGGCGTTTGCCCTGTTCGGCCTGCAGGATCGCGGTAAGCTGTTCCTCGGCCACGGCGCGGAGGTTTATGAAGGCCAGATTATCGGTATTCACAGCCGTTCCAACGACCTGACCGTCAACTGCCTGACCGGTAAGAAGCTGACCAACATGCGCGCGTCCGGTACTGACGAAGCCACGGTGCTGGTTCCGCCGGTCAAGATGACCCTGGAGCAGGCGCTGGAGTTTATCGATGACGACGAGCTGGTAGAAGTGACGCCGCTGTCTGTGCGTATCCGCAAACGTCACCTGACGGAAAACGATCGCCGTCGCGCGATGCGCGGAGCGAAAGAAGAGTAACTCACGCTCTTTGTAAGAAAAAAGCCGCTGAATCCAGCGGCTTTTTTAATGGCGTGGCTGCCGTTATGGCTGCGCCTTCGCCGCTTCGTCTGCGGCAAGGATGGCCGCCCTTTCTTCCCGAATATCAGCTGTAGCACTACCAGTAGCCCAAAGACCGGCAGCAGCGCGCCGAGGGCGGAAATGCCCATTGCGCCTTTGATCAGCATCGCGCCGGAGGCGATCGGCAGCAGGAAAACGATAATGCGGAACACTTTTACCGAAATCCGTTTATGCACGTACTGGCCGACAATCGAACCCAGCACCATCGTTGGAATACAGAACAGCACCAGCTTACTGGTTGAAATGGTTAAGATCCCGCTGGTGGCCAGTCCGCCGATAATGGCGATGTTATTGGCCATAAAGAAGGCGTTAAGCGTACCGTGAAGCGCGGCGGGTGCCAGGTTACGCAGCATACCGTACATCACCACCGGCGGCCCGTTGGTTGAGAACGCCGCCCCTAAGGCCTGGGACGGGCGCTCTGACGGGGCTGCGGGCGGGAACCGCGCGTTCCGGTTGGTCTATTTATCGCCTCGCTTATTTTTCAGCAATCTGTCCCGCATGTTTCCCGCAAGACGCATAGTCAAAGCGCCTCTTTCCCGCTACAGTTACTCATCCACGGCCGGCAAGGAGAAGAACATGCTCTATATCTTTGATTTAGGTAATGTGATTGTTGATATCGACTTCAACCGCGTGCTGGGGGCATGGAGCGATCTCAGCCGTGTACCGCTTGCTTCCCTGAAGCAAAGCTTCACCATGGGCGAGGCGTTTTGCCAGCACGAGCGGGGCGAGCTCACCGATGAAGCCTTTGCCGAAGCGCTCTGTCAACAGATGGCGCTGCCGCTAAGCTATGAGCAGTTTTCCCACGGCTGGCAGGCTATTTTTGTCGGGCTGCGTCCGGAGGTCATCGCCATTATGCATCGGCTGCGCGAGCAGGGACACCGCGTGGTGGTGCTCTCCAATACCAACCGCCTGCATACCACCTTCTGGCCGGAAGAGTATCCGGAGATCCGCGGGGCTGCCGATAAGATTTACCTGTCGCAGGATCTGGGGATGCGCAAGCCCGAAGCGCGTATCTACCAGCACGTTCTGCAGGCGGAGGGGTTTTCGCCGGACGAGACGCGCTTTTTTGACGATAACGCCGACAATATCGCCGGGGCGGAGCGGCTGGGCATCCCCGGTATTCTGGTGAAGGATAAAACCACCGTCCCGGACTATTTCGCGAAGCGGCTATGCTAAACACCGTTCAGCAAAAGACCGCGCGCCGCGCGCGTTCGGCCCGGGCCTGGCTGAAGCTGCTATGGCGGCGGATTAATGAAGATAATATGACGACGCTGGCCGGGAACCTGGCCTACGTCTCGCTGCTCTCCCTGGTGCCGCTGATTACGGTTATCTTCGCCCTGTTCGCCGCGTTTCCGATGTTTTCCGACGTCAGCGTTCAGCTGCGCCACTTTATCTTCGCCAATTTTATACCCGCCACGGGTGACGTGATTCAGCGCTACATCGAACAGTTTGTCGCCAACGCCAACAGGATGACGGCGGTCGGCGCGTGCGGGCTGATCGTGACGGCGCTGCTGCTGATGTACGCCATCGACAGCGCCCTGAACACCATCTGGCGCAGCAGGCGCGCCCGGCCAAAGGTTTACTCTTTTGCCGTCTACTGGATGATTCTGACCCTCGGCCCGCTGCTGGCCGGTGCCAGCCTGGCCATCAGCTCTTACCTGCTTTCTCTGCGCTGGGCCAGCGAGCTTAACGGCGTGATTGACGACGCGCTGCGGATTCTGCCGCTGGCGCTCTCCTGGCTGTCGTTCTGGTTGCTTTACAGCATCGTGCCCACCACCCGCGTGCCCAACCGGGATGCGCTGGTGGGGGCCTTTGTCGCGGCGCTGCTCTTTGAGGTGGGCAAGAAAGGGTTCACGCTTTATATCACGATGTTTCCGTCCTGGCAGTTGATTTACGGCGTGCTGGCGGTGATCCCCATTTTGTTTGTCTGGGTTTACTGGACGTGGTGTATCGTCTTGCTTGGCGCGGAAATAACTGTCACTCTCGGAGAATACCGCAAACTTAAACAGGCCATAGAGCAAGACAAAGCAGACCAACCATGATTGCATTAATTCAGCGTGTCACCGGGGCCAGCGTTACCGTGGCGGGAGACGTGACGGGTGAAATCGGCCCGGGGCTTTTAATCTTACTGGGCGTCGAAAAAGAGGATAACGAGCAAAAAGCGAATCGCCTGTGCGAGCGCGTGCTCGGCTATCGTATTTTCAGCGACGCCGAAGGCAAAATGAACCTTAACGTGCGGCAGGCGGGCGGCAGCGTGCTGGTGGTATCGCAGTTTACCCTGGCGGCGGATACCGGGCGCGGTATGCGGCCGGGCTTCTCGCGGGGAGCCGCGCCGGAGCATGCGGAGGCGCTGTACGACTACTTCGTCGCGCGCTGCCGTGAACAGGGCGTCGCGACGCAAACCGGGCGCTTTGCCGCCGATATGCAGGTTGCGCTGGTCAACGACGGCCCCGTCACGTTCTGGCTGCAGGTTTGAACCAGGCTGTGTCCCTTAACCGTTCGTGAGTGTCGCTGGCGGTCATTCAGGTCCGGGGCAAGGCGCGAGCCGTAAGGTCTGGTTATTCCGGATGCGCGGCGAGCAACGCGGCAACGGGCCTGAATGGCCCCAGCCCTACGGGACGCGAGCCAGAAGCGCGTACTCTGCGTTGTCGGGCTTGAACAGAGTTCACTCTGTCCTGCGCCCTCCGCCTTGATTACGCGCTTCTGGCTCAGCGTCGACGCCACGCCCGGTTAAGGGACACCGCCCGGCCTTCGGCGCGGTTAACAAGAGAGAGTGCTGCTATGTATCATCTTCGGGTTCCGCAAACAGAAGAGGAACTGGAACGCTACTATCAGTTTCGCTGGGAGATGCTGCGCAGGCCGCTGCATCAGCCCAAAGGCTCCGAGCGCGACGCCTGGGACGCCATGGCCCACCATCAGATGGTGGTGGATGAAGAGGGCAATCCGGTTGCCGTTGGCCGGCTGTATATTAACGCGGATAACGAAGCCTCCATCCGCTTTATGGCGGTCGACCCGGCGGTGCAGAGTAAGGGGCTGGGCACGCTGATGGCGATGACCCTGGAATCCGTGGCGCGCCAGGAGGGGGTGAAGCGCGTGACCTGCAGCGCCCGCGAGGACGCTGTTGGATTCTTTGCCAGGCTGGGCTTTATCAATCAGGGGGAGATCACCACGCCGCAGACCACGCCGGTGCGTCATTTCCTGATGATTAAACCTGTCGCCTCCCTTGACGACATCCTGCATCGCGGCGACTGGTGCGGCCAGCTTCAGCAGGCGTGGTATGAGCATATCCCGCTGAGCGAGAAAATGGGGGTGCGCATCCAGCAGTACACCGGGCAGAAATTTATCACCACCATGCCGGAAACGGGCAATCAAAATCCGCACCATACCCTGTTTGCCGGCAGCCTGTTTTCGCTGGCGACGCTGACCGGCTGGGGGCTGATCTGGCTGATGCTGCGCGAGCGCCATCTTGGCGGCACCATTATTCTTGCCGACGCCCATATCCGCTACAGCAGGCCGGTCTGCGGCAGGCCGAGCGCGGTGGCCGATTTAGGCTCCCTGAGCGGCGATCTGGACCGGCTGGCGCGCGGCAAAAAGGCGCGCGTGCAGCTCCAGGTACAGCTGCTGGGCGACGAGGCGGCGGGGGCGATTTTTAACGGCGTTTATATCGTCCTGCCCGCCAGGCCGTTTGGCCCTTATGAAGAGGGCGGCAACGAGGAGGAGTAAGGCGTTCTGCCGCCACCTGATTGATAGAGGTTTTCCCTGGACGGCGAGATTGCCGCCTCCGATAAAACCTCTGGACGGATTTGCCTCGCCCGTTAGCGATGGCCCACCGGGGCGGGCGTAGCAAATCAGGCTGCAGGTGCTGCGTTTTTGCTTCGGCCTTTTTTACGTCGTCGGTGACCGGATCGCCCGCTCCGGGCGGGCGCAGAGTCAGAAAATATTTTCCAGCAGCTGAGATTTCATCGTTGCCTCAAAGGGAATAATTTCAGCCGTAGCCAGGTTTAATTGCTGGAAGGGGTCCTGGCTCAGATACGCTTTCAATGGCTCAGGGGTGTCGCACTTTGCCAGTATAACCCCGCCGTTTCGGGGAATTCTTCTTCCTGACGCCAAAAACAGGCCATCGGAGTACCCCTTTTTCAGCCACTCAACGTGAGCCGGTAGTTGGCGATCAACCTCTTCCAGTGATTTTATACCCGTCATACTTCAAGTTGCATGTGCGTTGGCTTTCCTCGTTCACCCCAGTCACTTACTCCAGTAAGCTCCTGGGGATTCTCTGCGTCGCCGCCTTCATGCAACTCGAATTATTTAGGGTATATAGGTTAAAACAACGACATAAACAGTATTCATCTTTAAACCCCTATCCGTCATGCTTTATAAAGCACTAACGGGGTAACTGCTCAGAATAAAGCAGTAGCCAGACGATGGGCCTTACGGGAATTGGGATTATCCCTCGGCAGTTCATGGGCCATTTTCCCTCCCAACGCGCCAGGCGACATCCTGCATTGCGCTGCGCGCCGTGCGGCTAATGCCTCCCAGCTGAAAGAAACCGTGGATCGCGCCCAGATAGCGCTGGCAGGTGCAGGCGACGCCCTGGGCCGTAAGCCGCTGAAACAGCGCCTCGCCCTCATCGCGCAGCGGATCGAACTCGGCGGTGATGATGTGCACCGGCGGCAGGCCGCTAAAATCGTTGCGCCACAGCGGGCTGGCCTCCGGATGCCGCGGCTCAACGCCGGCCAGATACATCTCGTAGCCGGAGAGCAGCGTATCGCGGGTCACAATGTAATCCTGACCGTAGCGGCTATAGCTTTCGGAGCCGGCGGCGGCGTCAAGCATGGGGTAGAGCAGGATCAGGCGGGCGGGTAGCCACCGCCCGGCCGCCTTCAGGCGTAGCGCCGTGACCAGCGCCAGCTGCCCGCCCGCGCTGTCGCCGGCAAGGGTAATGCGCTGGCGATTGACGCCGAGCCGTTCCGCGTATGTCCAGATGACGTTGGCACCCTTTTCGGCATCGTCATGGGCCGCGGGAAAGGGGTATTCCGGCGCGAGGCGGTACTGTACCGCAATGACCCGGCAGCCGCTGTAATACGCCAGCTGGCGCAGCTGATTATCGTGAGTGGCGAATCCGCCGCTGATAAAGCAGCCGCCGTGATAGTAAATGACGCAGGGCAGAGAGCCGGCGGCATTAAGTGGGGAGACGCAACGCAGCTTTATTCCTTCAAGCTCCAGCTCTTCGACCTGTACGCGGGTTTCCGTCTCTCCGGCGAGGGCCGCGCTGGCGAGATAGCCGGCCCTGCGTTCGGCAATGCTTTTTTCCCGCGAAGAGGGGCGACCTGCTGCGATAAATGCTTCAACCTGTTGGGCAATTCCATCTTCCAGCGCCATTTTTTCATCCTTGTACTGTATGCATGTACATAGTTATAGCCTGAAATTCCACGGAAGAAAATAGCAAATGTCAACGGCGCGGTCATTGTGGAAAGCGGCGCGCAAAAATGTGTGAAACATCAGCGTCTGGCGCGGTAAACGCCTCGCCGGAGCGCGGTTTACCAGCAGAGAAAGAAACGGCAGGGTGGCCGTCGCGTAGGATCGCCGCCTCACGGCCGGCGCGTCACCCACAGGCCTTGTGCGGACGGCCAGCTGGCGGGCAGCCTGAGCCGCCCGCCGGCAGCGCGGAGATTACTCCCCTTCGCCGGGGAACAGAAACGGGTTGATGGAGCTGCGGGCGAAACCCTCCTGCTCCATGCGCGCGTCCAGCACCAGCGAAGCGAGATCGTCGGCCACCGCCTCGACGTTCGGATCTTTTTCCTGATAGAGGATTTTCAGGTAGGTGCCGCAGTCGCCGCAGCTTTCCGCTTTGATCGGTGCCTGCTCGTTGTCCAGCGACCAGTAGTGCAGATCGCGGGTCTGCTCGCAGTTGCTGCACTTCACGCGCACGACGTGCCATTCGGTTTCGCACAGGTTGCAGTGCAGATAGCGCAGCCCCTGGGTGGTGCCGATCTGAACGATGCTGGTGACCGGCATCGAGCCGCAGACCGGGCAGAACTGGCGCTGTTCGCCGTATTCGGCGCGGGCTTTGCCGGGGATCAGGCTCGCCATCTGCGCCCAGTAGAGGGACAGCGCGGCCCAGATGAACGGGGCTTTATCGCTGCTGACGGAGGCGAAGTCGGCGGCGAACAGCGCGCTTGCCATCTGCTCCAGCTCCGGCCCGGACGCCTTTTCCAGGTTCTCGATCACCGCCAGCGCCGGGCCGCTCATTTCCGGCTTCAGCTCGGCAATCAGCGAATGCAGCAGCGTCTGCCAGTGCTTATCGCGCGGCAGCACGTGGCTGTCCAGCGGCGGCTTGCCCTGCTCGCTTGCCTCTTTGATGCGCGCGGTGAGATCCATTTCCAGCGGATGGTCGTACAGCACCACCTCCTGCGCGTGGGCAATCAGCGCCGCAAAGCGCAGATAGTCGCCCAGCGGATTATTCTCGGCCAGCTCGCGCAGCCGTTCGGCGCGGCGGTGATATAAATTTTTGAGCCGGGGGAACAGGAGCGGCGGGATCGTCTCCGCGCCACGTTTCTCGCTCTTCGCGAGCGTGTCTTGCGGGGTGATGCGAATGCTCATTCAGTGACTTCCTGGTTTCGGCGAAGGATACCCGTTGTGTTTCAGGCTGCATGTCCGTTGGTGACGCCGTTCGCTCCCCTTCGGGAGCGACGTGCCGTTCAGCGTCCGGCCGGTGTGCCCGCGCCCTGAACCGCTGCGCCTTCGGCATGGCGGGCGACGTGCTTCCGCCGCCCTGATGCAGCCCAAAATCCATAAGGTATGGTTCGCTCTGTGATACGGCAGGCCGGGCGTTGTTGGCCCGGCCTGGTGAATGTTCGTCATGATAACCGCAATCGGTCTGCGGGAGATACCCGCTGCATCTTAATGCGTATCTCACGATACCCCATATCGGTATCCCAGACCATGCACCGTTCGGATTAGCTGAGGGTGATTAGCGTCCCGCTCAATCACTTTACGCAGCCGGGAAATATGCTGATCCAGCGTGCGGCTGTTGGGCACGTAGTCGTATCCCCAGGCCGCGTCAAACAGCATATCGCGGGTGACCACCTGATTTTTATGCTGCTCCAGGCAGCTTAAAATACGCACCTCCCGCAGCGTAAGCTCCAGTTTTTCCTCGCCGCGCCGGGCGCGCAGCTCATTGGGAAAAACGGTTAAATCGCCGAACGGAAAGCTGTGGCTGGCCTGGGCTGCGTTCTGGTGCAGGCAGCGACGGGCAATGGTTTTTATCCGCGCCCGCAGCTCGTGAATGCCGAATGGTTTGCTGATGTAATCGTCCGCCCCCAGTTCCAGTCCGATAACCCGGTCGATCTCTTCATCTTTGGCCGAAAGAAACACGATCGGAATGTGCTCGTTGTAACGACGAATTTCCCGACAGACCGCATAGCCGTCCATCTCCGGCATCATAATGTCCAGCAGCACGAAGTCCGGTCGGTCACGATGATAGCTGACCAGCGCCGCACGGCCGTCCGGCGCGGCGACAGGCGTATAGCCTTCCCGCGACAGGGCATCCACCAGGCCCTGGCGGATATTCACATCATCTTCCGCAATCAAAATTTTCATCTTTTCTTCCCTGAGGCAAAATGAGGGTAAAGCGAAGGCCAGGATTTTCCGCCGCGACGTTAATGCTTCCCTGCAGACGTCGGGTCAGCTGTGAGGCGATAGTCAGCCCGATACCGGTGCCTGAGACGCCTTCGGTAATGGATGACTTAACCCGATAGAAGGGGCGGAAAATCAGCTTCATCTCTTTTTCCGTAATACCCGGCCCGTAGTCGCGCACGGCGATTTCAACGCTGGCGGCCCGCGCGCACGCCGTCAGATCGATGCGCCCTCCCTGGGCCGCGTACTTTTCAGCGTTGCTGAGAAAGTTGCTGACGATCTGCACAATCGCGTCGCGATCGCTGCATAACGTGATATTTTCCCCGGCGGTAAGCGTAATATCGATGCCCTTTGCCCGTAGCGCCGGTGTGAAAATATGCGCGACTTCCGCCACCAGACGCGATATATCCACCGGCTGCAGATGCATTTTGGGCGTGCGGGTGAAGGAGAGGATGTTCTGAATAAGGCGGGTCAGGCGCTGCCCTTCCTGGGTGATCACCTCCAGATAGCGCTGCTCCTGCCGTTGATCGTCGTCCAGCCCTTCGCGCAGCAGCCCGGCGTAGAGGGTAATGTTGGTCAGGGGGGTTTTCAGCTCATGGGAAACCTGGCTGACGAAATCGACCTGCTGACGCGCCTGGCGGGCGGCGCGGGTATATTCTCGCCACAGCGAATAGCCCAGCAGGGCCACCGCCGCCAGCAGCAGACCGATAAGCAGGCTACCCCACAGCCAGACGTGATAAAGCGGCGCGCTGGTGCCGTAAACGTTGACCTGCCACGCCGTCAGCGGATAGCCCAGGGTGCGGGAGTGCAGAAGCGTAAGCTGATGCTGTTCGCCCTGCCAGCTCTGATAAAGCTGACGGCCGTTTTCGACAATCTGCACGATCTGTTGCTCCGCAGGCTCGACGTGAACGCCGTTGCCGGCCTCCATCATCAGCTGAACATAAGAGAGGCGAAAGCCCAGGAACGTCCCGCCTTTTTGCCGCCAGTAAATCAGCAGTGGCTCCTGGCCTTCCTGGGTGATAAACCAGCCGGCCTGCGGCGTCTCCCGTTCGGCGCGGGCGGTATGGCTGAAAAGCTGGCTTGGATCGCTGACCAGCGGGGCCAGCCGTCGCGCCCATGCCCGCTCCTCGTGGCTTAGCGGTCGGCGTTCGTCAGGATAGAGCAGGCGGTTTTTGCGCAGGGCGAACGCGGCGATAATATCGCCGTCGTTCTCCTTCAGCGCTCCGAGAGCGGCAGCGTTGTCCCCGGAGATAAAATCGCTAACGGCGTGCAGGCGCGCGGCTTTTTGCTGCAGCAGGTTTTCGATGCCGACGACGATGCGGGCGGCTTGCGCTTTGGCAAGATTCTGCGTCTGGTAGCGGCGCAGCAGCACCTCATGTTCCAGCGTTCGAAAGCCCAGGTAAGCAAGCAGAACAAAAAACAGCAGCGTGATGATGAAATAAAACGGCCTGCTTCCCGACATCCGACGCTCCTTGTGGATCAGTGTGTTTTTGAACTCAGATTCTTGGTTCGGTACTGATTCTCTTTCAGTGACTTACGGGTCGCTTCCTGACTTGATGCGTCCATTTTTTCCAGCAGCCGGAGATTTTCTTCTACGCTTTCTTGCGCTTTTTTCATCGGGGCCGGCGCGCTGAGCGGCAGCGCTTTCAGCTTGCTGGCGCTGCCGCGTAGCACCGCTTTGGCCTCGTCCATTTTACCCGCGTCAATAAGCTTCAGGGCCTGCTCATGATCGAGGGCGGTCTTCTGGATCGCCGCGTCGACGATCACCTCCTCCACCTGCGCTTTTTTCGCTTCATCGGCGGAGTCGGTATAGGCTATGACAACGTGCTGATTCCATTCGTCTTTCTTGCCGGTGGCGAGGTTATCATAGCTGACCTTCACGTCGGCCAGCGGCTGGCTTCGCCCGGCGCGGCCTTTAGCTGGCAGCAGCTCCAGCAGGACATATTTCTCCTGCATGGCGTAGAGCTGGTTCAGCCTGACGGTGACCGTATTGCCCTGGATCTCGCCTTCGCGGCCCAGCAGCCGCAGTGGCTTAACGCCCTCCGCGAGCGTAATCTCCACCAGCACGTCCTGGGCCATCACCGACATCACGTCGCTGAACTCCTGGGCGAAGGCTTTTTCCAGATCCTCAGAAATGCGTACAAAAACGTGGTTGCCGTCGCTGTACTGGGCAATCGCCGCCATCAGATCCTCATTGTACTGTTCGCCGATTCCCATGGTGGTGACGGCAATCCCCTGGCGGGCGGCGATCTTGCCCAGCTCCGCCAGCTCGCTGGTGGAGCTGGGGCCAACGTTCGCCTGGCCGTCGGAGAGCAGGATGATGCGATTAACTCGTTCTTTATCAAGAAATTTTCCAGTTTCCTTAATGCCGCGGCTTACCCCGGCAAACAGCGCGGTGCCGCCGTGGGCGTCCAGCTGTTCGCGGATCTGGCTGATAAGTTTCTTTTTATCGCCCACCTTTGCCGCCGGTATGATGACCTCCGCGACGTTGTCGTAAACCACCACCGAGAGGGTGTCCTGACTGCCGAGGGTGTTGACCGCCATAATCGCGGCTTCCGTCGCCCGTGCGATCCGATCGCCGCGCATCGATCCGGATCGATCGATAACCAGCGTAAGGTTAACGGGGCTGCGTTTTTCCACGCTGCGTGGAAGGCCGGTTAGGGAAATCTTCAGGTAGTTTTTGTGCTGGGTATTTTCCAGTATCAGCGGGGAGGCCAGCTCCGATTTTACGATCGGGTTTTTGAGCGTCCGCTGCGCGTTTGCGCCGCCGGTTACGACCAGCAGCCCCAGCGTCAGCGCGAGGAAGCAGTGTTTGAGATTCACGGTACGTCTCCTTGTTAAACGAATCGATTCCATTCTTATGCGGTCCGGACCCCGCCTGGTCTGCTGTCTGTATAAAGTTGTCAAAAAGTTGTCAAAACCGCGCCGTCGCATACAAAAAAGCGCTGCAGCATAAAGGCCCGCAGCGCCCGGTTACCTGATGTTAAAGCGGAGGGCTTACGGCAGAGGCTTGTTCTGCTTTTCGCGAACCTCGCGATACCAGCGCGGGTGGTGCTTCCTGGCCCACGCGCGGGGGACCCAGCCTTCGACCATCGCGGTAATCGTGCCTTTTACCCACAGGGCGGCGTAAATATGCACCATGATAACCACAATCAGCGCCACGGCGGCAAATGAATGTAGCATAAGCGCAAAGCGGATGAGCGGAATGGAGAACGCCGGCGCGAAGTATGGACGCCAGATCATCACACCGCTCGCCAGCAGCAGCAGCAGCAGGATAATCGCCGCCCAGAACACGCATTTCTGACCGAAGTTATAGCGCCCGGTGTCGCCCACCTCATCGTTGACCACCACCCGGCGAATATTTTTTGCCCAGAAGATATCGTCCCGGTTGATAAGGTTGTGATGCCAGTAGCGGAAGAACATGATGATGAACGAGGCGAACATCACCACGCCCACGAACGGGTGCAGAATACGCGCCAGTTGCGGGGTGCCCATGATCTGCATCAGCCAGTTAAAAGAGGGGAAGAAAAAGCCCAGCCCGCTCACCGCCGCCAGCACGAAGCAGAAGGCGGTGACCCAGTGGTTGATACGTTCCGGCGCTGTATAGCGCACGATAACGTCACGTCGTTTCATTTGCGCACCTCGTCTTTCTCTTCGTGCAGGTTGTCCGCTTCCTCATCCGCCCGGTTCGGCCCGACGCCAACGTAGTGGAAGACGCTGGCGGCGAAGGTCGCCGCAAAGCCAACCGCGGCCAGCGGTTTCCAGACCCCTTTCCAGAACCTGACGGTGGCGCTGATCTCCGGGTTTTCCGGCAGGCCGTGGTAGAGCGTCGGCCTGTCGGCGTGGTGCAGCACGTACATCACGTGGGTGCCGCCGACCCCCGCCGGATCGTACAGGCCCGCGCTATCGTAGCCGCGGGTTTTCAGCTCCGCCACGCGCTCGCCGGCCAGGGTTTTCATCTCCTCTTTCGAGCCAAAGTGAATCGCCCCGGTGGGGCAGGTTTTCACGCAGGCCGGCTCCTGGCCGACCACCACCCGATCCACGCACAGGGTGCATTTGTAGACGCGGTTGTCGTCCGGGTTAAGGCGCGGGACGTTGAACGGGCAGCCGGCGATGCAGTAGCCGCAGCCGATGCACTGCTCAGACTGGAAGTCGACGATGCCGTTGGCGTACTGGATAATCGCCCCTTCCGCCGGACAGGCCTTCAGGCAGCCCGGATCGGCGCAGTGCATACAGCCATCCTTGCGGATCAGCCACTCCAGCCGGTCGTTCTGCTCTACTTCCGAGAAGCGCATGACCGTCCAGGATTTGGCGGTCAGATCCGCCGGGTTGTCGTACACCCCGACGTTGCTGCCGATGTCGTCACGGATGTCGTTCCACTCCGAGCAGGCCACCTGGCAGGCCTTGCAGCCGATGCAGGTGGTCACGTCGATAAGCTTCGCCACCTCCTGCTGATGATCCCGCGCCCGGGGGGCGGGGGTGAAGCCGTTAGTCGCGGAACGACGAATGATATCCTGCGATTGATAAGCCATAGGTCGTCTCTCTTATACCTTTTCCACGTTCACCAGGAAGGACTTAAATTCCGGCGTCTGGGTGTTGGCGTCGCCGACGAACGGCGTCAGCGTATTGGCGATAAAGCCCTTTTTCGCCACCCCTTCGTAGCCCCAGTGGATCGGAATGCCGATGGTGTCGATATCCTTACCGTCCGCCTTCAGGGTGCGGATCCGCTTCGTCACCACCGCCTTCGCCTTGATATAGCCGCGGTTCGACGAGACCTTCACGCTATCGCCGTGGGCGATGCCGAGCCTGTTGGCCAGCGTTTCGCCAATCTCGACAAACTGCTCCGGCTGGGCGATGGCGTTCAGCAGGGCGTGTTTGGTCCAGTAGTGGAAATGCTCGGTCAGCCGGTAGGTGGTGCCAACGTACGGGAACTTATCGGCTCTCCCCAGCGCCTCCGCGTCGTGCTTAAAGATGCGGGCGGCGGGGTTGGAGATAACGTCCGGGTGCAGCGGGTTGGTGCCCAGCGGCGTCTCGAACGGCTCGTAGTGTTCCGGGAACGGCCCCTCCGCCATCTTGTCGATGGCGAACAGGCGACCCATTCCCTCCGGCTGCATAATAAACGGCCCCACGTCGCTGCCCGGCGCGGCGGTGCCGTAGTCCGGGATATCCACGCCGCCCCACTTCGCGCCGTCCCACTGCAGCAGCTGGCGCTTCGCATCCCACGGTTTGCCCTGGGGATCGGCGGAGGCGCGGTTATACAGGATGCGGCGGTTCAGCGGCCACGACCAGGCCCAGCCGAGGGTGTTGCCGAGGCCGGACGGATCGGCGTTGTCGCGGTTTGCCATCTGGTTGCCCTTCGGCGTCCAGCTGCCGGCGAAAATCCAGCAGCCGCTTGAGGTGGTGCCGTCGTCGCGCAGGTGCGCGAAGGTGCTCAGCTGATCGCCTTTCTTCGCCAGCACCGCCCCGGTGGCCGGATCGATAACGTCCGCCAGCGCCTTGCCGTTGCTCTCCATCGCCACCTCTTCCGGCGAGGGGTTCTCCGGCGTCGAGTAGTTCCAGCTCATGTTCAGCACCGGCTCCGGGTTCGCGCCCCCCTCCGCCGCGTACATCTTGCGCAGGCGCAGGAAGATACCGGCGAGGATCTCGCCGTCGTTCATGGCGATGCCGGGGGCGTCTGCGCCCTTCCAGTGCCACTGCAGCCAGCGGCCGGAGTTGACGATAGAGCCGTTCTCTTCGGCGAAGCAGGTGGAGGGCAGGCGGAACACCTCGGTCTGGATGGTGGACGGATCGACATCGTTCGCCTCGCCGTGGTTCTGCCAGAAGGTCGAGGTTTCGGTGTTGAGCGGATCGATGGTCACCAGGAACTTCAGCTTCGACAGCGAAGCGACCACCTTATTTTTATTCGGGAAGGAGGCGACCGGGTTAAAGCCCTGGCACAGATAGCCGTTGACCTTGCCCTCGCTCATCATCTCGAAATACTGCAGCACGTCGTAGCTCTTATCCCACTTCGGCAGCCAGTCAAAGCCCCAGCTGTTTTCCGCCGTGGCCTTATCGCCGAAGAAGGCCTTCATCATCGAGACGAAGAATTTGGGGTAGTTGCTCCAGTAGTTGACCTGGCCGGCCAGCAGCGGCTTCGGCGTGTTGGCGGCCAGGTAGGTCTGCAGGTCGGTCTGCTTCTCGCCCGGCAGGGTCATGTAGCCGGTCAGGCTCTGGGAGAGCAGGCCGAGGTCGGTCAGCCCCTGAATATTGGAGTGGCCGCGCAGGGCGTTTACGCCGCCGCCCGCCATCCCCATATTGCCCAGCAGCAGCTGGATCATCGCCATGGTGCGGATGTTCTGCGCGCCGACGGAGTGCTGCGTCCAGCCCAGGGCGTAGAGGAACGAGGCGGTTTTGTCTTTCGCGCTGGTTTCTGCGATGTACTCACACACTTTCAGGAAGTCGGCTTTCGGCGTACCACAGATGTTTTCGACAACATCCGGCGTATAGCGGGAAACGTGCTGCTTCAGCAGATTCCATACGCAGCGGGGGTGTTGCAGGGTGGTATCACGTTTGGCAAAGCCGTTTTCGTCCAGCTCGTAGTGCCAGCTGGTTTTATCATACCGGCGCTGGTCCGCATCGTAGCCGCTGAACAGGCCCTCTTCGAAGCCAAAGTCTTCACGCACGATCAGGCTGGCGTTGGTGTAGGCTTCGGTGTATTCGCGGTTGTATTTTTCGTGAGTCAGTAGGTACAGCATCACGCCTGACAGGAAAGCGATGTCGGTTCCGGAACGAATAGGCGTATAGAAGTCGGCCACCGACGCGGTGCGGGTAAAGCGCGGATCGATAACGATCAGCTTCGCGCCGTTGTGAATTTTGGCCTCCATCGCCCAGCGGAACCCCACCGGATGCGCCTCAGCGGCATTGCCGCCCATCACCACCACGAGGTTGGCATTCTTGATGTCGACCCAGTGGTTGGTCATCGCGCCGCGACCGAACGTTGGAGCAAGACTTGCTACCGTTGGTCCGTGTCAGACGCGCGCCTGGTTGTCCACCGCGAGCATACCGAGCGCGCGGGTAAATTTCTGGGTGAGATAGCCGGTTTCGTTACTGGAGGCCGAGGCGCACAGCATCCCGGTGGTCAGCCAGCGGTTGACGGTGACGCCTTCGCTATTTTGCGCGACAAAGTTGGCGTCGCGATCCGCCTTCATCAGCTTCGCAATGCGATCGAACGCCTCTTCCCAGCTGATTTGCTGCCATTTATCGGAACCTGGTGCCCGATATTCTGGGAATTTCAGGCGGCTTTCGGAGTGGATAAAATCCACCAGCCCCGCGCCTTTCGGGCAGAGCGCCCCGCGGCTGACCGGATGATCCGGATCGCCCTCAATATGGAAGATAGAGGCTTTGGCGTTTTTTGCCCCGTCGCCGAGGCTGTACATCAACAGCCCACAGCCAACGGAACAGTAGGTGCAGGTATTACGGGTTTCGCGGGTGCGCAGCAGCTTATACTGTCGCGTCTCCGCCAGCGCTAAACCGGGTGCAAAGCCCAGAGCCGCCGCCGTGGTGCCTGCCATACCGCCAGCGCAGATCTTAAAGAACTGCCTTCTGCTGACCTGCATGGTTTGCTCCTTGTTTCGACATTGTTACATCGCCTTCACATACCGCGACCGCGAACGTTCAGCGAGTGGTTGTTATTTTTCTTTGCGGACCGGGCCGCAAAAGTCCAGAATTGGGTCTATTTCCCTTCATACGGGAGGGATTTGTGATAAATCACCACGGTATGTTACCCGTGTTTTTACATGGTTAAAAGAAAGTGAATAACATATATCTTGCAGAAGAGCGCAATGTAACAAAATTTACATGTTCACGCCAGATGACCCTCTGGAAACGCGGGGATCTGCAGCACGCCCGGCAGGATGACGTGGCGGAAGAGGTGCCGGTCGCGCTGGTCTACAACGGGATTTCTCACGTGGTAATGATGGCGTCGCCGAAGGATCTGCAACACTTCGCGGTCGGTTTTTCACTTTCCGAAGGCATTATTGAATCCCCGGGCGATATCTTTGGGATGGATGTGGTTCCTTCCTGTAACGGTCTGGAAGTTCAGATTGAGCTTTCCAGCCGCCGCTTTATGGGGCTGAAAGCGCGCCGCCGGGCGCTGGCCGGGCGCACCGGCTGCGGGGTGTGCGGCGTGGAGCAGCTCAACGATATCGGCAGGCCGGTGGAGCCGCTGCCGTTCACCCAACGCTTCGGTCTGGCGAATCTTGACCAGGCGCTGCATCACCTTACTGATTTTCAACCTGTCGGCAGGCTGACCGGGTGTACTCACGCCGCAGGATGGGTGCTGCCTTCCGGCGAGCTGGCGGGCGGCCATGAGGACGTGGGGCGTCACGTGGCGCTGGACAAGCTCCTCGGTCGTCGGGCCGTTGAGGGCGACGGCTGGCAGGCGGGGGCCGTGCTGGTCTCCAGCCGCGCCAGCTATGAGATGGTGCAGAAGTCTGCCATGTGCGGCGTTGAGATTCTGTTCGCCGTTTCAGCGGCAACCACCCTGGCGGTGGAGGTGGCGGAACGCTGCAATCTGACGCTGGTGGGCTTTTGCAAGCCGGGCAGGGCGACGATCTATACCCATCCGCAGCGCCTGATCGCCGGTTAATTTACCTTCAGTAAATTTGAATGTTTTAAGCAAATCCTTCCGCTTTTAGTTACCTGAGTAGCGGCCTAAGATTAAGCACATCAAGGCAACGTGCCTTACTCAGAAAACTAAATAGAAGGGTTTACATCATGAAAAGCATCAAAACTTTTGTCGCAGTTATCGCTCTGGCCGCTACTTTTGGTTCCTTTGCCGCGACGTCCGTCAGCGCCACCGGCACCACGCTGGAAAGCACCGAAGCAAAAATTGCCGCCCAGGCCCAGCAGGCCGGTGCCAGCGATTACAAAATTACCTCTGCTTACACCGGCAACCGCGTGCATATGACCGCGGAACTGCTGAAATAATCCTGTTCACAACGGTGAAAAGAGCGCCGCAGGGCGCTTTTTATATATACTGGCACAGTTTTTCGTTAATATCGATTAAAGGGTTTCCAGTATATTGCCCTATACATAACTCCCCTATGAAAAATAACTCATACTCCATATCTTTCTGCAGGAAGTGAATGAGTTTCTCTTTCTTTTTAATCATATTTTTCATGTAATCTCCCCAGACCTCCAGAAGAATAGGGGGATTGCCCGATTGTTTTATCCAGTTTTTTCCGCCTTTCAGCACCTCCAGCTCCAGTCCTTCCACATCTATTTTGATAAGATTTGCAGGTGGCAATTGCATATCATCCAGGGTGACGATTCTGACCTGCTCTTTACAGGCTTCATCTTTTATCCATCCCTGTTCTTTGCGTATTTTTTCAGACAGAGATAGCGCGCCGAGGTTTTCGCATTTGAATATATCAAGAAGAGGAATATCCACAGTGCCTGTGTAATCGCCTACGGCCATATTATGGGCATAGCAATTAATTAGGTTGTTGGACAATAAATTAGCGCAAAGTTGATAAAAAACAGGGCGTTGAGGTTCAAATGAATGAATAATACCTCCCCGCTCCTTGATATGCCATCCCATGGGGACAGACCAGGCTCCCAGATTAGCGCCTATATCAATAAGAACAGGTTCTTGCACATTTTCCGTAAGTAACTTTGATACCGTTAACGTCAATGATTCCCATTCATGGCCTTCTCTTAAATGGCTATTTATTAAATCAGGGCCGTTGGTAAGTAAATATTTTAAATTTCCACAATTGTGGAATTCCATTAAATCATCCGGCACGTTGAAAGTCTCCTTTTAAAGCTTAACTGGTACTGTTATGAGCTTGTACACCTGGATTCAATAGCGCAAAATCGCATGGTAATATAAAGCTTATCAATTTATCAATGTATTATGGTGTTGTCATAGAATAAATCGGATAACGTTTAAGTATATTTGGAAAGTATTGTGTTAAATAAAGTGAAAAGAGTGGCTTTACCCAGCAATAGTGGGCCTCAGCTAAGTGAGTAAACGCTTAACAAAAGGTAACTCTCATGGCAAAATCTGTTAAGCTAAATAGAACAGGATAAGGCGGCTGAGGGAGCAGATGATAAAAATTCAATTTGAAACAGGAACGTTTCTGGAAATTAATGCAACTACCTTGATGGGGTATGATTTTAGCAGGATGAATCTACACCGGGCTATACTTGATAGCCTTTGTCTGGATTTCTCTCTGTTCAGGGAGGCGCATCTGAGAAACATAAGTATTGAAAATTCTTCCGTTAAAAATGCTGATTTTTATAACGCAGCGTTAATGAATGCCTTCCTGAAAAATTCAGATATGACGGGCTGTGATTTTCAAAACTCAAGACCGATAGCGGCCAATTTTAGCCATTCAGTTTTAATAAACTCAAATTTTGCAGGTGCGGATATTTCTCGTGCTGATTTTTCTGGCGCTAACCTGTGCGGGGCTAATTTATGCTTTGAAAGGTATGACGAAGTGACATTGGCTGGCGCATTATTTGATGAAAATACACGATGGCCGGATAAATTTGATCCTGTAAAAGAAGGGGCCATCCTCTGTACAACGTAAGGATTTAATTCAGGATGCGGTGAAAATCATCAAGGTGGATTTGGGGTGGGAGTGGGCTCTGCCTGACAAATAAATGGCGCGATAAAGCATCGGAGCTTTGTTACAGGCGGCCCCGCTATGGTGTTACGTGTCCTGGTGCTATATGGCGAAGAATTCGACAGGGTTGAGGAAATAAATTTCTATGTGTTTGATAACTAAATTAAAGCATTTCGCCGGGGTCGTTTAAATTTGCAGCGCTGGCGTTTCCGGTTTTGTTGTCAAACCCGCAATGCTGAAAAGCTTGCCGAGCGTAAGATTGCCGTGCAAATACGTTATGTTGAACGAGTTGCTCCCGAAGGGAGCGGTTTAATTAGCCCACCTGCTTTGGTTCAGGCGGGGCAAACGGCGGCATCCGTATAAGCACACCCGGAAAGGGCCGCTAACCTCCGGGAAAAGCTGGCCTTAATGCAGCCCCGCCAGCCGCAGCAGCGCCGTGACGACCGCCGCGGCGATAATCACCACGATTAGCGGCATCCTGCGCCAGGCGAGAAATAGCGCAAAGCCGACGCCCAGCACCCGCGCCATGCCGGCAAAATGGTTGCCTTCAAAGAACATGGTGGCCAGCGCGACGGAAAATAATAAAACCGTGGCGGCGTCGGAGAGCAGCGCCTGAGCGCGTTCGGACAGCGCCAGCCGGCTACCGAGCTTTGCTCCACCGAGGCGCATCAGGTAGGTCCCCGCCGAAAGTATGGCGATGCCAACGATAAACAGCGTTATGTCGCCCATTACTTTTTCCTCGACAGCAGACCCAGCAGGGAGAGCAGCACCGGCAGGCCCGCCGGCGCAAAGGGCACGGCGGCCAGCGACAGCGCCGCGCCGCAGCAGCTGCGGATCAGCGTGGTGCGGTTTTTAAACGCCGGAATAACCAGCGCCAGCAGAATGGCGGGAAAAACGGCGTCAAGACCGATGGTCTCCGGCGCGGGCAGCAGCCTGCCGACCTGAGCACCCAGCAGCGCACCCAGCGGCCAGAGCAGGGCGACGCCCAGCCCGCACAGCCAGTAGGCGGCTTTACGCTGATCCGGGGTTTTCTGCGACAGACCGAACACCACGCTCTCATCGTTCATAATATGGCAGCCGAAGAGACCGGCGGCGCGCTTACCGACCAGCTCCCGCACCGTTACGCCAAACGGAATATGGCGGGCGTTCACCAGCAGGCCAGCCGCCGCCGCCGCAATCGGGTTGCCGCCGCTGGCGACAATGCCGATAAACATAAATTCCGACGCGCCCGCCAGCACAAAAACAGAGAGCACAAACGGCACCCAGAGCGGGAAGCCGTAAGCCATCGCCAGCGAGCCGTAGGACATGCCCACCACCCCGACGGCGAGGCAGACCAGAAAAATAGCTTTTATCGTCTCCCCGCTGAGACAGGAAAAGTTGTGTTTCATTCCCTTTCGCCATATCGAACGAATTTCCATTATAATGAACGCCGCAGATTCGATTGACAAGTCGAACAATTCGTTCGTTATAGCGGTACAGAGCTGAAGATGACACAACCTATTAGCATTATCGCCAGCAGCCTGACGCGCGAACGGCAGCGCACCGGCCTCTCGCTGGCGGAAATCGCCCGGCGGGCGGGGATTGCCAAGTCCACGCTTTCTCAGCTGGAGGCGGGCCAGGGTAACCCTAGCCTTGAGACGCTCTGGTCGCTGTGCGTGGCGCTGGATATTCCCTTTGCGCGCCTGCTGGAGCCACGGGAGCAAATAACCCAGGTTATTCGCCGCGGTGAAGGAACGAAGGTGGTGGCGGAGCAGGCGCACTATCAGGCGATACTGCTGGCGGCCTGTCCGCCGGGGGCGCGTCGCGATATCTATCTGCTGATGACGCAGCCGGGGGCGGATCGGCTTTCTCACCCGCATCCGCCGGGTTCGGTGGAGCATATTATCGTGACCCAGGGCAGAGCGCTCGTCGGCCTGACGGAGGCTCCGGAAGAGTTAGGCGAGGGCGACTATATCTGCTATCCCGCCGATCGCGAACACCTGTTTAAAGCGCTGGAGCCGGATACCCAGGCGATCCTCGTCGCCGAGCAGCGGTGATCATTCGAGGAAAAACACCTCCTTCAGCTCCGCGCTCACCGGGCTATTGTCCGGATTGGCGGGCATCACGTCGCGCATATGCCGCCACCAGCGCTGGCACACTTCAGTGCTGGCCACCGCGTTCCAGCGCTCCTCCGACTCAATCTCTACCGTGGCAAACAGCAGGTGCCGCGCTTTGTCGAGATAGATTGCGTAGCGGTGCGCCCCGTGCGCCTTCAGTACCGCCTCCAGCTCCGGCCAGATCGGGGTATGTCGGCGTTGATACTCTTCGTGGGCGTCGGCGTTAACCTGCATAACGAACGCTTTGCGGATCATAACGCCTCCAGATACAGCGCGCGGACTTCGTCACGGCCGGCGGGGCGCGGGTTGCACGGCGCGCAGGGGTCCGCCAGCGCCTTATCCAGCCAGCCTTCGATATCCGCTTTGCTTATCCCAAGCTGGCTGAAGCCCCGGGGAATGCCGACCTCTTTGCTTAAGGCCCGGATGGCATCGATCGCCGCGATGCTTGCCTCCTCGTCGCTCATGTCGCGGGTGTCCACGCCCAGCGCCTGCGCCATGCGGGCAAAGCGCGCCACCGCGTTCGGGCGGTTAAAGTTTTCGACTACCGGCAACAGAATGGCGTTGCATACGCCGTGCGGCAGGTTGTGCGTGGCCCCCGGCTGGTGCGCCAGCGCGTGCACCAGGCCCAGACCGGTGCTGTTGAACGCCATGCCCGCCAGATACTGACCAAACGCCATCTGCTCCCGGGCCTCAGGATTGTGGCCCTCGCTGACCGCTTTTGGCAGCCACAGGTTGATGAGCCGGATCGCCTCCAGCGCGTTGGCGTCGGTCAGCGGATGGGCACCGCGGGAAACATACGCCTCCACCGCGTGGGTCAGGGCGTCCATTCCGGTGGCGGCGGTAACGGCGGGCGGAATATCCAGCATGACGCTGGCGTCGTCGACGGCGATATCCGGAATGATGTTCGGATCGATAATCACCTCTTTCACCTGCCGGGCGGAGTCGATAATCACCGCGTTGCTGGTCATTTCAGCGGCGGTGCCGGCGGTGGTGTTGATCGCCACCAGCGGCACGCCTGGATTTTTTACCTTGCCGACGCCGGAACAGGCGGTGGAAGGGCCGGGGTTGGCGGTCAGGATCTTCACCGCTTTGGCGGTGTCGATGGGGCTACCGCCGCCGAAGGCGATAAGATAATCACAGTTCGCCTGCCGGTAGGCGGCGTAGCCTTTTTGCACCAGCTCTTCGGTGGGGTTCGGGAAGACCTCGTCGAACAGATGATAAGGCATATTATGTTCTGCCAGCGCGGTAAGCAGGCTGTCCAGCAGGCCCAGCTTAACCAGCCGGCCGTCGGTGACGATCAGCGCCTTGCCCCAGCGCTTGTCGGCAACAAGGTTGACCATATCGCCAATGGCCCCGGCACCGTGCAGGCTGATTTTGGGAAGTGCCAGCATAAAACTCATCATAATTCTCCTTTATAGAATGGTCTCTTCCGGCGGCGACATGCCCCGTCGCGGGAGGTATTCAGGTTTACCCGGCGGTTAAGACGCCGGGGCGTCGTGTTTAGCGGCGGCTCGCCGGTCGACGCGACGATCGTTCCACCCCCGGACGATCGGCACCCCAGGCCCGGCGATCCGCCCGTCCCGACGAGCGGAACATCGCGGCGTTACGGGTACAGGGCTAACGCGCTTTCGAGCGGAGTGACGCCGAAGCGCTTGCCCAGCGCAATCAGCTGATCGCGGGTAATGGTCTGCTTTATGCCGCCCATCGACAGCACTTTAACCAGCACCTCGGCGGATTTTTCCGCGGTGTCGATCAGGCCGAACGCCTCGTCGAGGGTCGGACCGCTGCCGAATACGCCGTGGAACGGCCACAGCACCAGCGAATGCTGTCGCATCTGCGCGGCGGTGGCCTGGCCTATCTCATCGGTGCCCGGCACCATCCACGGCAGGATGCCGACGCCGTCCGGAAAGACCACCAGGCACTCGGTGCTGCCTTCCCATAGCTTGCGGGTGATCAGCGCCGTGTCGTTTTCCAGCACCCAGGTCAGGGCGATCAGGTTGGTGGCGTGGCAGTGCATGATTACCCGATCTTTGCCGCCGGTCGCCCTGATGCGCTCGCAGTGGGAAAGAAAGTGCGCCGGCAGCTCGGAGGTCGGCACCGCATCGGCGGTCAGGCCCCATAAAATGTGATAGCCCGCGCCGTCGCCGTCCACCTTTACCACGCCAATGTTGGCCGCCGGATCGAGCTGGACGTTGCGAAAGAATTTGCCGGAGCCGGTCACGATGAACGGCGTATTTGCCAGCTGCGGCATCGGCTGGCTCAGCGGGATATAGCGCGGCGTCGGGTGAAAATCGGCGCTAAAGGGCGCAATGTCCGCTTCGTCCAGGCGCAGCGTGAGGTTGCCGCCGTTACGCTCGTCCCAGCCCTTCAGCCAGGCGTCGGAGGTTGCTTTAATCATTCCCTGGACGAACCAGGAATGGGTAATCGTCTGCATCGTCTTGGTGTTCCTGTTTTATCGCCCGACGCTTGCGGGCGTTGTCCTGGCCGGATAAGCGCGAGGTTATCCGGCCCGCATGGTTAGCTGCGCTTGCGTAAAATGTCGTTTTCCCAGGCGCGCACGTTTTCCAGCCACTGGTAGCCCGCCGGAACGTCATGGCGCTGACAGTACATCTCCCAGACCGCCTGCCACGGCAGGGATTTTTGCTCTTCCAGCAGCGCCAGGCGGGCGGTGTAATCGCCGCTGGCTTCCAACTGGCGCAGCTGCGCCGTCGGCTCCAGCAGGGCGCGCAGCAGCGCTTTTTTCATGTTGCGGGTGCCGATAACCCACGCCGCGATGCGGTTAATAGAGGCGTCGAAGAAGTCGAGGCCGATGTGCACGCGGTCAAACAGGCCGTGGCGCACGATCTCGCTGGCGATGGCCTGGGTTTCATCGTCCAGCAGCACCACGTGATCGCTGTCCCAGCGCACCGGGCGGCTGACGTGCAGCAGCAGGCGCGGCACGTAGAGCATGACGGCGGAGATCTTGTCAGAGATCGCCTCGGTCGGGTGGAAGTGGCCCGCGTCCAGGCACAGCGCGGTCTGGCGGCTGGTGGCGTAGCCCATGTAGAACTCACTGGAGCCGACGGTGTAGCTTTCGGCACCGATGCCGAACAGCTTGCTCTCCACCGCATCGATGTGGTGCGCCGGGTCGAGCTTCTCGCTGATGACCTCGTCCAGCGCCGCCAGCAGGCGCTGGCGCGGGGCCAGGCGGTCCACGGTGATATCCTTCATGCCGTCCGGGATCCAGATGTTCATAACCGACGGGGTGCCCAACTGCTCGCCGAAGTACGCCGAGACGCGGCGGCTGGCCTTGCAGTGGTCGATCCAGAACTGACGAATGCTGTCGTCGGCGTGCGAGAGGGTGAAACCGTCGGCGCTCAGCGGATGTGAGAAGCAGGACGGGTTGAAGTCGAGGCCCAGCCGCTGCTGCTTCGCCCACTCGACCCAGTTTTTAAAGTGCTTCGGCTCGATCTGGTTGCGGGGGACCGGCGTGTCGGACTCCAGATAGATAGCGTGCAGATTCAGGCGCTTCGGCCCCGGGATCAGGCTCAGGGCCAGCTCCAGGTCGGCACGGAGCTCGTCGGCGTTGCGCGCCTTGCCCGGATAGTTGCCGGTGGCCTGAATGCCGCCGGTCAGCGAACCTTGCGGATTTTCGAACCCGGCGACGTCATCGCCCTGCCAGCAGTGCATCGATACCGGCAGACGATCGAGCTGGCGCAGCGCCTCCTCGACGTCGATGCCTGCCGCGGCAAAGCGCTGTTTCGCCAGTTCCCAGGCCTGTTCTAGTTGAGTGGTCATGCGCAAAGCTCCTTTGTCTGTGGTGTGGACTGCAGCTGTGCCCGGTAGCGGGCAATTTCACTGTCAGGGTTGGGGATAAACGTCGTCAGGCCGTCGTTTCCGACTACCGTCTGGCGGAAGTCGTCGACGCTGTCCAGCTCGTCCAGGGCCATCAGCTGAATGCCGATATTGCCGAGGGTGGAGGCTTCAACGGGACCGGCGATGACACGGATCCCGCAGGCGTCGGCGCACAGCTGGTTAAGCAGCGCGTTCTGGCAGCCGCCGCCGACGATGTGCAGCTGACTGAAGGCCTCGTTACGCACCTGCGCCAGCTCCTGTAGCACCTCGGCATAGAGCAGCGCGAGGCTGTCAAAAATGCAGCGCGCCAGCTCGGCGTCGCTGTCGGGCGCGGGCTGGCCGGTCTCACGGCAGGCGGCCTGGATCTCCGCGCACATGTTGTCCGGGTTAATAAAGCGGTCGCTGTTAGGATTGATCAGGAACCGGCAGGCCGGCAGCGCGGCGGTATCGGCGATAAGGGCCGGCAGATTGGCCACCTGCCGCTCTTTCAGCACGCGCTGGAGGAGCCATAGTCCCATAATGTTTTTCAACACCCGATAGCGCCCCTCGGCACCGCCTTCGTTGGTGATATTGGCCGCCAGCGCCGCGCTGCTGGTCCACGGCATCCGGCTTTCAAAGCCCATCAGCGACCAGGTGCCGGAGGAGAGCCAGGCGCTTTTATGATCCCGTAGCGGCACGGCGATGACCGCGCTGGCGGTATCGTGGCTGGCGACGGCCACCACCGGGATGCGGTTTTTCTGCGGGCAGATCCAGTGGCCGATGATATTGCCAGGATGGGTGGGGCGGCCGAACCAGGCCCTCTTCGCGCCGCTCCACGCCAGCAGGCTATCGTCCCAGTCGTCGGTATTGATATTGACCATCTGGGTGGTGGTGGCGTTGGTGTATTCCCAGTTCATTTCGCCGGTCAGGCGGTAGCTGAAGTAGTCGGGGATCAGCAGGGCGTGGGCGACCTGCGGGGCCAGCTCCGGCTGCTGCGCGATCTGCGCTTTCAGCTGATAAAGGGTATTAAAAGGCAAAAACTGGATGCCGCTGCGCTGCCAGATATCGTCCCTGCCGGGCCGATCCAGCGCCTGCTGCATGATGCCGGCGGTGCGGCCGTCGCGGTAGGAAACCGGCAGGCCGACGCGGCGGCCGCGCTTGTCGAGTAGCACGTAGTCCACGCCCCAGGTGTCGATACCGATGCTATCAATGCGGATACCTTCGTCACAGACTTTCGCCAGCCCAAGGCGGATAGCCTCTTCCAGAGCGTCAAGATCCCAGCAGTCGAAACCGCCCTTTTTTTGCAGGCCGTTTACAAAGCGGTGGATTTCACGCAGCGTCAGCGAACGGCGTTCTCTGTCGTAGCGTGCCAGCATCACGCGCCCGCTGGAGGCACCGAGATCGACGGCAACACAATGGCGAACAGTCATAACGAGATCCTTCTGAGTTTCATTACGCCCAGTCTATGAATCCCGGCGACGCGACGCCTTTTTATGACTGACAGGTGAAATTCGCCGCTGGCAAGAGAGCAAAGGTGAACGTGATAGCGTTCACACTTCCCTGTAAAAACGCCCTTTGCGACGGATGTGACAGCCGCCGCATTTCGCGAACTTTGCCGCCGTTTCTTGAAAAATTGCCCCTTTTTGCCTGCTTTAACGTCAAAAATTTAAGGTGGCGGACAAGGGGCTTAATTACTATTTCTGTCTCGTTCACCACATCAACGCTTTCAGGCCGCGTCTGAATAACCCACCCGGCGGGAAAATTTACATCGCCGCAGGCGACCCTCAGGATGAGGCCAACGGGTAAAGGAACGGTCTGAAAGAGACGTGTCAGCATTCAGGAAGCCATTATGACCGTATTGCACAGCGTGGATTTTTTTCCGTCAGGTAGCGCGCCGGTGGCCATTGAACCCCGGCTTCCTCAGCCTGCTTTTCCTGAACATCACCATGATTTTCATGAGATCGTCATTGTTGAACACGGCACCGGTATTCACGTGTTTAACGGGCAGCCGTACGCCATCAGCGGCGGTACGGTGTGCTTTGTGCGCGATCATGACCGGCATCTGTATGAACATACCGATAACCTGTGTCTGACCAACGTGCTCTATCGATCGCCGGATGCTTTTCGCTTCCTTGCCGGGCTGCAGCAGCTGCTGCCGCAGGAGCAGGACGGCATTTATCCCTGCCACTGGCGGGTGAACCAGGGCGTGCTGCAGCAGGTGCGGCAGCTGGTGGCGCAGCTGGAACAGAGCGATAGCGAAATGGATATGCCTGCGATAGCGAACCGCGAGATCCTGTTTATGCAGCTGCTGGTGCTGCTGCGCCGCAGCAGCATGATGGAGGGGGACGTGAATAACAACGTCCGGCTTAATCAGCTGATGGCGTGGCTGGAAGAGCACTATGCCGAAGAGGTGTGCTGGGAGACGATAGCCGGGCGCTTTTCGCTGTCGCTGCGCACTCTGCATCGCCAGCTGAAGCAGCAAACCGGCCTGACCCCGCAGCGCTATCTGAACCGCCTGCGCCTGATCAAAGCCCGCCACTTGCTGCGACACAGCGACGACAGCGTGACGGAGATCGCCTATCGCTGCGGTTTTGGCGACAGTAACCACTTTTCAACCCTGTTTCGCCGGGAATTCTCCTGGTCACCGCGCGATATTCGCCAGGGGCGCGACGTGTCGCTTCAGTAACGCGAAAGCAGTCGACGTTTTTCGCCGACGAATTACTGATAATGCAACCCGGCTAGTGTTTGAGGTAAAGCGGTGACGAATCAGTTAGTTCTGCTGAAAAAAGACTTTTTTACGAATGACGATCAGGCCGTAGCCGTAGCCGATCGCTATCCGCAAAACGTCTTTGCCGAGCATACCCACGAATTTTGCGAGCTGGTGCTGGTCTGGCGCGGCAACGGGCTGCACGTGCTTAACGATCGCCCTTACCGCATTATCCGCGGCGACCTGTTCTATATTCGCGCTGAAGATCGGCACTCTTACACCTCGGTTAACGATCTGGTCCTGCAAAATATTATTTACTGCCCGGATCGGCTGAAGTTGAACTACGACTGGGAGAGCGCTATTCCGGGCTTTTGCGGCGACGAACGGCGGCCCCACTGGCGGATCGGCAGCGGCGGCATAGCCCTGGTCCGGCAGACCATCGGCCTGCTTGAGCTGGAAAGTGGGCGCAGCGATGCGCAGGCGAATCCCATGGCCGAGCTGCTGTTCGGCCAGCTGGTGACGCTGCTGCAGCGCCACCGCTACGCCATTGATACGCCGCCGGCGACCACCAGCGAAACCCTGCTCGATAAGCTGATCGCCGCGCTGGCGGGCAGCCTTGAACGGCCGTTCGCGCTGGACGTATTTTGCCGACGGGAGGCGTGCAGCGAGCGGGTGCTGCGCCAGCAGTTTCGTAGCCAGACCGGAATGACCATCAACCAGTATCAGCGCCAGGTGCGCATCTGCCACGCCCAGTACCTGCTCCAGCACAGCAGGCTGATGGTCAGCGAAATTTCCATGCGCTGCGGCTTTGAGGACAGTAACTATTTTTCGGTGGTGTTCACGCGGGAAACCGGGATGACGCCCAGCCAGTGGCGTCTACTCCGTTGCCGCGGCGATTAGCTCGCCATGCCCATGCCGACGATGTTGGCGGCAAGGATGATCACCACGCAGCCCAGGCTCAGTACGCTGACGGGACGCCGTCCGGCGTTGTTCCACTCCTTAAGCACCAGGCCGACGATGCCGCCGCACAGCACGTAAAAGCTCATGTGCAGCATCCAGCTGATGTAGTCATACTGCGCCGGAATGCGCGCGTGCCCCCAGGCGTAAAAGAAGAACTGCAGATACCACATCAGGCCGCCCAGCGCGGAGAGCAGCACGTTGCTGACGAGCAGCGATCGGGCCAGCGAGAAGTCGGCTTTTACCGACAGATTTTGCACTTTTGCCAGACGAATAAAGCAGAAACCGAGGTTGACCAGCGCGCCGCCGCCCATAATTACCACGTAGCTCGGCAGGGCCACGTACAGCGGATCGACGCCCAGCGCCGCGGCGGCGTCGTGCATCGGCTTTGCGGCATTCATTGCGAAGGACATGCCGGCGGAGAAGACACCGCACATCACCGCCAGCAGCAGCCCCTTCTTCAGGTTAAACTCTTCGGCCCTGATGCCCATTTTGCGTTCTTTAAGCTGCCCGGCGCGGGTCACTATGCCGACGCCGATCAGCGCCACCAGCACGCCGAGCAGCGTCATGCGCCCGCCGCGGGTGTAGAGCAGAACGTCCACGTTGCCGTTGATGATGGGCGTCATCAGCGTACCGACAATCAGCGTAATGCCGATGGCGATACCGATGCCCATCGACATACCGAGATAGCGCATGGTCAGCCCGTAGTTGATGTTGCCGATCCCCCACATGGCCCCGAACAGAAAAACGGGTAGCAGGGTGGAAAGGCTGAAGGAGCTGAAGTAGCCCCAGAAATCCGGCAGTAGCACGGTGCTGATGGTCCAGGGGAGGATCAGCCACGAGACAATCCCGCCGACCGACCACATCGTTTCCCAGGACCACTGTTTGACCTGTTTAAACGGGGCATAAAAACAGGCTGCGCTGGCCGCCCCGATCAAATGCCAGAAAATCCCCATCGTAATCGCGTTACTCATGACTTTATCCTCATCGTTTTATCGTCGGTTAGATCCTCCCGACGTGATGAGTGTAAAAATTGCGCAGGTGATTAACCTTGTGACGGTTGCCGTTGTTTCGTCCCTGATGGCAATTATCGCGTTAAGTGGGTGATTAGGCTCACATATCTGGCCATGAAGAGAAAAATAATAACCCTATAAAAAATGCGGCATTCAGAATCATTTTCAATATCATTTAATTAACTATAATGAACCAAATGCTTACGCGGCGTTAACAAGAGCCGCCCGACAATAATGGAGATGAATATGAGCTATACACTGCCATCCCTGCCGTACGCTTACGATGCCCTGGAACCCCACTTTGATAAGCAGACGATGGAAATTCACCACACCAAACACCATCAGACCTACGTTAACAACGCCAACGCGGCGCTGGAAAGCCTGCCAGAGCTGGCTGACCTGCCGGTTGAAGAGCTGATCGCGAAGCTGGATCAGGTGCCGGCGGACAAAAAAACCGTCCTGCGCAACAACGCGGGCGGTCACGCTAACCACAGCCTGTTCTGGAAAGGCCTGAAGAAAGGCACCACCCTGCAGGGCGATCTGAAAGCCGCCATCGAACGCGATTTCGGTTCCGTTGAGAAATTTAAAGAAGAATTTGAGAAAGCGGCCGCCACCCGCTTTGGCTCCGGCTGGGCATGGCTGGTGCTGAAGGGCGACAAGCTGGCGGTTGTCTCCACCGCGAACCAGGATTCCCCGCTGATGGGTGAAGCCATCTCCGGCGCTTCCGGCTTCCCGATCCTCGGCCTCGACGTATGGGAGCACGCCTACTATCTGAAATTCCAGAACCGCCGCCCCGACTACATTAAAGCATTCTGGGAGGTGGTGAACTGGGACGAGGCTGCCGCACGCTTCGCTGCGCATCAGGAATAACCAGACCTTACGGTTCGCGCCTTGCCCCGAGCCTGACCTTACGCAGTTCCAGCCCCGTCGGCGTTGTCGATGGGGTTTTTTTGTGATCTGAATCAAAGCAAAAACAATGATCCATTTAAAATGAAACATTGTTTTAATTTGTGCTGTGGATCACTTTTATCACTCCCGTGAATGTTAATCTTCATCCCATTAACCCTGATGCTCCATCAAAAGAGAGGGCATCAGCCGATAAAAAATTTGCCATTTTTATGGCTGCAGGTGATGGATATGCAGATTAAACGCACTATAGAAAAAATCCCCGGTGGCATGATGCTTGTTCCACTGTTCCTGGGCGCGCTGTGCCACACCTTCTCCCCCGGCGCGGGCGCTTATTTCGGGTCCTTTACCAACGGCATAATCACCGGCACGGTGCCGATCCTCGCCGTGTGGTTCTTCTGTATGGGCGCGTCGATTAAGCTCAGCGCCACGGGCACCGTGCTGCGCAAGTCCGGGACGCTGGTGATAACGAAGATCGTCGTGGCGTGGGTGGTGGCGGCCGTTACGTCGCGCCTTCTGCCGGCGCACGGCGTCGAGGCCGGATTCTTCGCCGGGCTGTCCACGCTGGCGCTGGTGGCCTCTATGGATATGACCAACGGCGGACTGTACGCCTCTATCATGCAGCAGTACGGCACGAAAGAAGAGGCCGGCGCGTTTGTTCTGATGTCGCTGGAGTCCGGCCCGCTGATGACCATGATTATTCTGGGCACCGCCGGGATCGCCTCCTTTGAGCCGCACGTGTTCGTCGGCGCGGTGCTGCCGTTCCTGGTGGGCTTTGCGCTGGGGAATCTTGACCCTGAGCTGCGCGACTTCTTCAGCAGGGCGGTGCAGACGCTGATTCCGTTCTTCGCCTTCGCGCTGGGTAACACCATCGATCTGAGCGTCATCGCCCGGACCGGCCTGCTGGGGATCCTGCTGGGCGTGGCGGTGATTATTATTACCGGCGTTCCGCTTATTATTGCCGATAAGCTGATTGGCGGCGGCGATGGTACGGCGGGCATTGCCGCCTCCAGCTCCGCCGGCGCGGCCGTGGCCACCCCGGTGCTGATCGCGGAAATGGTGCCCGCCTTTAAGCCGATGGCTCCCGCGGCCACCTCGCTGGTGGCGACCTCGGTGATTGTGACCTCTGTTCTGGTGCCGATTATCACCTCCATCTGGTCGCGGCGGGCGAAAGCGAAGGCGGCGGAAATGGATATCCGCGGCGCGGTGAAATAATCCTGACAGCCGGATGGCTCTGCGCCATCCGGCATTTTCTTTTATCCTTTCGTTAAAAACAGCTCATCGATTGCCTGACGCTGGCTTTCGTTCAGCGCGCCCCCCGCGTTACGAGAAACCCCGGTACAGTAGCCAAACTTCCGCGATACCACGGTTTTAATGGTGGTGACAAAATCCTCGCCGATGGCGTAAATCGCCATGCCGGTGCCGATCTGCTGCTGAATATCCCGCAGCGCCTGCAAATCACCCTGCTTAAACGCTTCGCGCGCGCGGACAAACAGCTCCGGCACGACGTTGTTCAGCCCGGAGATAATCCCCGCGCCGCCCGCCAGCAGGTTGGGTATGTAATATTCGTCATAGCCGGAGAGGACCGCGAAGTCGTCGCGAACCGCCCGGGTGGCCAGGATCATGCTGCGGGTGTGGGACTGGCAGTCAACGGTATCTTTGACCCCGGTAAACTGAGGGAACTCGGCGGCGAGGGTGGCGACCAGCTCCGGGGATAAATCGCAGCCGGTTCGCGCCGGGAAGTTGTAGACCAGCCATTTTCCCTCCAGCTGTTCGCCCAGCTGGCGGAAATAGCTGAGAAGCTGCTTTGGCGTCTGGCCGTAGTAGTACGGCGGCAGGATCATCACCGCATCGTAGCCCGCCCGGTGGGCCTCCCGGGCCATCAGCAGCACATCGCTGGCGCAGGTTGAGGAGACGTTGGCGACCATCTTCAGCGGGCTCATGGCGCGCGCTTCGCGGATGAGCATCAGCCGCTCCTCCAGGCTAAGAGAGGCGAACTCTCCGATGCTGCCCATCAGCAAAATGACATCAATGTTCGCCGCGGTCAGACGCTGGAAATGTTGGCTCAGGCCGTTAAGGTCGATTTTGCCGTTGTGATCCATTGGCGTAATGGAGGGGCACCAGACGCCAGCAAAGTGCGATTGTATCGTCATGTAGCAGACTCCTTATTGTGAAATGGCGTTTCAAAAACATCTACATTGATAGCATGTGGCGCACCGCGCCAGGTGAACCGCGCTCTCATTTTGAATAGTCTGGGTAAAATAATTAGGGTGTAATAAACAAAACAGAGTGAGGAAGAGACAGATGCAATATCCGGTTGCGGTATTCAGGGGCAAGGTAGTGGATTATGCGGGGAGCCGCCCCAGCGCGATAGCCAAAAGGCAGGTTGAAGGTGAACTGATGCTTACCGGGCTGGGACTGGAAGGCGATGAGCAGGCGGAGAAGCGCTATCACGGCGGGCCGGACCGCGCGCTGTGCCACTATCCCCGCGAACATTATCTGCACTGGGCGCAGGCGCTTCCGGCGCTGGCGGAGCGCTTTGTCGCCCCCGCCTTTGGCGAAAATCTCTCCACCCACGGCCTGACCGAAGAGAACGTGTTTATTGGCGATATCTTTCGCTGGGGCGGGGCGCTGATTCAGGTCTCTCAGCCGCGCTCCCCGTGCTTTAAGCTCAACTTTCACTTTGGGGTGGAGGATATGGCGAGTCGGATGCAGGAGGCCGGCAGGACCGGCTGGTTGTATAGCGTTATTGCGCCGGGAGCGGTGTCGACGGAAGCGCCGCTGGAGCTGGTATCCCGGGTCAGCGACGTCAGCGTGCGGGAAGCTATCGCCATCGCCTGGCATATGCCGTTTGACGACGAGCAGATCCACCGCCTGCTGTCGGCGGCGGGACTGTCAAAAAGCTGGGTCCGAACGATGCAAAACCGGCGGCTGAGCGGCAGAATTGAGGATTATTCACGGCGTTTGTGGGGAAAATAGCCCCGCGGGCCGGACGGGCGAACGCCCCGTCCGACGCGGCGGGGGAGCTATGAGCGCTTATATAGCGGCAGCCAGACGATCAGCCGCAGGCCGCCCAGCGGGCTGTCTTCGGCCTTCACCCAGCCCCGGTGCTGCTGAATGGCGGTTTCGACAATCGCCAGGCCCAGGCCGGTGCCGCCCGATTCGCGATCGCGCGCTTCGTCGGTGCGATAGAACGGACGGAAAATCTGCGCTCTGTCCTCAGGGCTGACGCCCGGCCCGTCGTCGTCGACGGTAATGGTGATCCCCTCTTTATCCACCGCGAAACCCACCTCAATGGTGGTATGGGAGTAGCGCAGGGCGTTGCGGACGATATTCTCCAGCGCGCTTTCCAGCGCGTTTGGGTTGCCGTACAGCGGCCACGGCCCCGGCGGGAAGTTAACCGTCAGCGATTTGCCCATCTGTTCCGCTTCAAACGCGGCGTTATCCAGCACTTCGCGCCACAGCTGGTTAGCCTTCATCGTTTCGCTTACCAGCGCGTTTTTCTGCTGGTTGCGCGACATCACCAGCAGATCGTTGATCATGCTGTCCAGGCGCTGTGCCTCGGTCTCAATGCGCTCCAGCTCTTTACTTTCGCCGCTGCGGCGGCGCAGCAGCGCGGTGCCCAGCTGCAGGCGGGTGAGCGGCGTGCGCAGCTCGTGAGAGATGTCCGACAGCAGGCGCTGCTGGCTGGTCATCATCCGCTCCAGGGCGGTCACCATCTGGTTAAAGCTGGCACCAGCCGCAAGAAACTCCTGCGGGCCGGCTTCCAGCTCCGGATGCTGGCGCAGGTTTCCCTGAGCCACTTCGTCCGCCGCGTTTTTTAGCTTGCGCGCCGGTTTGGCGAGACTCCAGGCCAGCCATAGCAGCAGAGGGGAGCTTACCAGCATGGTGACGATCAGCAACAGCAGGGGACGATCGAACAGCAGGTTGATGAAATCGGATTGGGAGCTGCTGGCCGGTCGGATCAGATAGAGCTGGTAGTTATCTTCTCCGTCCCTGACGGAGAACGGCCCCACCATCTCGACCCGTCCATATTTCTTTTTCTGCGGATGATCGGCGTTATCCGCCTGACCAATAAAGTTGCGAATGATCTGCATTTCGCTGCGTTCAGCGCCGATCACTCGCCCTTCGGTGGTTACCAGCAGCAGCCGCTGTCCGGGCGGTGCCCACTTATCAATCGCGCGAAACAGGCGACGCCACCACATTAAATCGTTGGGGGGATCGTTCGCCAGTTCGGCTTCCACATGTTGTTCAATCATTAACCCCTGGCGCTGTTCGCTATCCAGCAGCTCGGTCATTTGACGCGAATCGAGCTTGGGCAGCATCAGCACCAGCATCAGCACCAGCGCCAGCGTTAGCCAGAAAATGGCGAAGATGCGCGCGGTCAGGCTTCCTATCATGAAGCGGAAACCATCAGATAGCCGCGGCCGCGCAGGGTTTTAAACCACGGATGGCCATCCTGGCGCTCCGGCAGCTTACGGCGCAGGTTAGAAATATGCATGTCGATGGCGCGGTCAAAGGGCGTCAGCCGCTTGCCCAGCACTTCCTGGCTCAAATGCTCCCGTGAAACCACCTGGCCGAGATGCTGCGCCAGTAGATAGAGCAGAGTGAACTCGGTGCCGGTCAGTTCGAGGATCTGGCCGGCGAAGCTGGCTTCCTGGCGGCCCGGATTGAGGCTCAGGGCGTCAACTTCGAGGGTCGGCGAGCCGCCGCTGTCGCTGTTCTGCTGCTGTTCGCTCCAGTGGGAGCGGCGCAGGATCGCGCGGATACGCGCCACCAGTTCGCGATCGTTGAACGGTTTGGGTAAATAATCATCTGCGCCCAGCTCAAGGCCGAGGACGCGATCCAGCTCGCTGCCGCGGGCAGTAAGCATAATGACGGGAGTCTGGTGTGTCTGGCGAAGCGCTTTTAACGTATCGATACCGTTCTTCTTTGGCATCATCACGTCAAGCAAAAGGAGATCGATGCTGTCGTCCAGAAGGTCAAGCGCTTGTTCGCCGTCATGGGCAACCAGCACGTTAAAGCCCTCCATTTCGAGAAGCTCTTTTAACAGGGACGTCAGCTCGCGATCGTCATCAACTAACAGGATTTTATTCATTGTTTACGTACCTCCGGGGCAGAAATTACGTCATCGTGCGCTGCTATTCCATGACTTTACGTTGTTTTACACCCCCTGACGCATGTTTGCAGCCCGAATCGTAGACTGGCTCTCGTTGAATCGCGACAGAGAAGATTTTGGGAGCAAATGATGCGCAAAGTTACCACTGTCGTCATGGCCTCAACCCTGGCACTCAGTTCGCTAAGCCACGCTGCGGAAGCCGTTACCGGCGATAGCTGGCATCCGGCTGAAGGATCTGCTCAGCGCAACACGCAGAGCCATATGTTCGACGGTATAAGTTTAACAGAGCATCAACGACAGCAGATGCGGGATCTGATGCAGCAGGCAAGACACGAACAGCCTCCTGTCAATGTTAGCGAAGTGGAGACAATGCACCGCCTTGTCACCGCAGAAAAATTTGATGAAAGCGCCGTGCGCGCTCAGGCAGAAAAAATGGCGCAGGAGCAGGTTGCCCGCCAGGTCGAAATGGCCCGGGTTCGCAACCAGATGTATCGCCTGTTAACGCCCGAGCAGCAGGCGGTTTTGAACCAGAAACATCAGCAACGAATGGAGCAGCTGCGCAGCGTGACGCAGTGGCAAAAAAGTTCATCGCTGAAGCTATTGAGCAGTAGCAGCTCACGTACCCAGTAACAAACCCTGTTTTCCTTGCCATAGACACCATCCCTGTCTTCCCCCCACATGATGTGGGGGTTTTTTTTCAACGACTTACAAACTTTTCAGGCCAATTTTACCGTCCACACTGTCCACACTTCCGTTTCAGGCGGTTTCAGGCAGTCCCGAAACGGAAAAATGTGTCCACATGTGGACGGAATGATCAGACTCCCAGCCCCCCTTTCAGCGGATTCAGCGCGGGATCTCATAAGTGTTTAAAAACAGAAAGCCGCAGCTGGCGCGGGTTTGCGGGGAACTGTACGAACTGGCGCAACTGAAATATTTTGCACAGATCTATACGTCATTGGCGTACGGTGTAAGTAAGATTATTACGTTAATGGTGTAAGTCAATGGCGTATAGTAAAACCCCGCAACTAACTGCTGCGGGGTTTCTGGTCGATGTGGACGTTTTGTGGACGGAAATTACAAGAAATAACTATTTTTATCAGTGGCTTACCGGTTAAAAACAACGCCACCCCTGTCTTCCCCCATGATGTGGGGATTGTTTATCCGTTTTTTATTTACATCCTGATAAAACAGCACATTGCGAAACAGGCCAGCGCCCGGGCGGCGATACAACGCGCCGGTGTGGACGCGGTGTGGACATTTCAGCGCAGAGCTACCTGTCCTGCGGAGAAGCGTCCCGCCAGCCGCGGCGCTCAGGAGGTCGGCGGTAAATCCCTGCCGCCGTACGGTGGCCTGCAGCGCCTGATTCTGGAGAGCGCGAGCCTCCATCCCCTGACAAAACCATATCTGCGCAGGCATGAAATGGCATAGGCTGAGCAGGAGGGCGCGTATCTGCATCGTTGACGCACTGAGTCAGGGGCGAAAGTCCGGTAAAGAAAAATGGCTCTGATGCTTAGCCACGCCAGCATTTATACCTCCTGGCGAAACGTGATGACGTAATAGTTAACCGGCCCCACCTGTTTCCCACCGAAGATGCTGCCGCATCCGGGCTGCTCCTGCACGCCGATGCTGTCAATACGCTGGAACTCCCAGCCCTCCAGCGCCATCTCATTGACGACCTCTTCCAGATACTCGGCCGCCGCGTTATTTTTATTCACTTTCCTTGCATTAACCACGATGTTCGGCGGAATTTGCACCATTTTGTACTTATACATAGCTGTCTCCGTGAGTATTTACAGAATCGATCCAGAAAAAAGAAAGCAAAATCGCCAGAGGGGGATCGTTCCGGCCGCGAATAATACGCCCTTTATTAGGCTGTGTCCCTTAACCGTTGGTGAGCGTCGCTGGTGGTCATTCAGGCCCGGGGCAAGGCGCGAGCCGTAAGGTCTGGTTATTCCAGATGCGCGGCAGCGGGCCTGAATGGCCCCAGCCCTGTGGGACGCGAGCCACACGTATTCTGCGTTGTCGGGCTTGGACGTCGTTCACTACGTTCTGCGCCCTCCGGTATAAAAAGAGAAGGGGTAAACAGAGCGGAGGCCAGAGTCGAAATCTGTGATTTCCCCTTCCGGGGAAGGGTTTTTTACCCTGAAATTGTCATCTTTTTCTTCGCTAACTGTTTAATGAGGTCCGTTATACTACGGCCATGTTATACAGGAGCATTTATGAATCAGACCTACGGGCGGCTGGTCAACCGGGCGGCCATCGCGGCGACGGTAATGGCCTCGCTGTTACTTTTGATTAAAATTTTTGCATGGTGGTACACCGGATCGGTCAGTATTCTGGCGGCGCTGGTGGATTCGCTGGTGGATATTGCCGCCTCGTTAACCAATCTGCTGGTGGTGCGCTATTCTCTACAGCCGGCGGACGAAAATCACACCTTTGGCCACGGCAAGGCGGAGTCGCTGGCGGCGCTGGCACAAAGCATGTTTATCTCTGGTTCGGCGCTGTTCCTGTTTTTGACCAGCATTCCGAATCTGATTAAACCTGCGCCGATGACCGATCCGGGGGTAGGGGTTGTAGTCACCGTTATTGCCCTGATATCAACCCTTATCCTTGTGACGTTTCAGCGCTGGGTGGTTCGCAGAACGCAAAGCCAGGCGGTGCGGGCGGATATGCTGCATTATCAGTCCGATGTTCTGATGAACGGCGCTATTCTCGTCGCCCTTGGCCTGGCCTGGTACGGCTGGCACCGCGCCGACGCGCTGTTTGCGCTGGGGATCGGCGTCTATATTCTATACAGCGCGCTGCGCATGGGGTATGAGGCGGTACAGGCGCTGCTGGACCGCGCCCTGCCCGATGAGGAGCGAAAGGAAATCATTGATATCGTGACGTCATGGCCGGGTGTTAGCGGCGCTCACGATCTCCGCACGCGGCAGTCAGGGCCAACCCGCTTTATTCAAATTCATCTGGAAATGGAAGATAACCTGCCGCTTGTGGAGGCGCATTTAGTGGCCGAGCAGGTGGAGCAGGCCATTCTGCGGCGCTTCCCGGGATCGGATGTCATTATTCATCAGGATCCCTGTTCGGTTGTCCCCAGGGAAGGCAAACGTTTTGAGCTGTTATCGTGAAGGTAAAAAAGTGAGCCAGACGAGTATTTCGTGTATAAATTACCGCCATACAGGCTGACCTGAATCAATTCAGCTTGATGCGGTTGTTATACTATCTGAATATCGTTGGCTCGTTTCGACCAGGCGGGATCGGCTTCCGGCGACAGATTTCAATGTGCATTCCTAAGTTCAGAGGTAGTCATGATTAAGAAAATCGGTGTGTTGACAAGCGGCGGTGATGCGCCGGGCATGAACGCAGCAATCCGTGGTGTTGTACGCTCAGCGCTGACGGAAGGACTGGAAGTCATGGGCATTTATGATGGTTACCAGGGACTGTATGAAGATCGCATGGTTCAGCTTGACCGTTACAGCGTTTCCGACATGATCAACCGTGGCGGCACCTTCCTCGGCTCCGCCCGTTTCCCGGAATTCCGCGAAGAAAGCATTCGCGCCGTGGCTATCGAAAACCTGAAAAAACGCGGTATCGACGCGCTGGTGGTGATTGGCGGCGACGGTTCCTATATGGGGGCGAAACGTTTAACCGAGATGGGCTTCCCCTGCATCGGCCTGCCGGGCACCATTGATAACGATATTAAAGGCACCGACTACACTATCGGCTACTTCACCGCGCTGGGCACGGTGGTGGAAGCGATTGACCGCCTGCGCGACACCTCCTCTTCCCACCAGCGTATCTCTATCGTTGAAGTGATGGGGCGCTACTGCGGCGATCTGACCCTGGCGGCGGCGATCGCCGGCGGTTGTGAGTTCATTGTACTGCCGGAGGTAGACTTCAGCCGGGACGATCTGGTGTCGGAAATTAAAGCCGGAATTGCAAAGGGTAAAAAGCACGCCATCGTGGCCATCACCGAACATATGTGCAACGTTGACGAGCTGGCGCGCTACATCGAAGCAGAAACCGGGCGTGAAACCCGTTCCACCGTGCTTGGTCATATTCAGCGCGGCGGCTCGCCGGTGCCGTACGACCGTATTCTGGCCTCCCGCATGGGTGCTTACGCCATCGAGCTGCTGCTGGAAGGCTTCGGCGGCCGCTGCGTTGGTATTCAGAATGAAAAGCTGGTGCACCACGACATCATCGACGCGATTGAAAATATGAAGCGTCCGTTCAAGGGCGACTGGCTGGAATGTGCGAAAAAGCTGTACTGATATTTCGCCGTACCCGCTCCCCGACTATCTGTTGTTCTTCCCGTGCCGGACAGGTTAACGTTTGCCCTCCGGCGCATTCCCCGACTATTTATTCCCTTCAGCTATAACCAATCTTTTTATATTCTTTAAAGTTTTTAAAGATTTCTGCCACCCTTGGCCCATCACAACACAACACAACAGAAGAGAGCGGGCGATGAAAAAATGGAGCGTGGGATTAACGCTGTTGCTGGCCTCCAGCGGCGTTCTGGCAAAAGATATTCAGCTGCTTAACGTGTCGTACGATCCGACGCGCGAGCTGTACGAGCAGTATAATAAAGCGTTCAGCGCGCACTGGCTGCAGGAGACGGGGGATCGGGTCGTTATCCGTCAGTCTCACGGCGGTTCGGGCAAGCAGGCCACCTCGGTGATCAACGGTATCGAGGCCGACGTGGTGACCCTGGCGCTGGCCTGGGACGTGGACGCTATCGCCGAACGTGGGCGTATCGCCAAAAACTGGATCAAGCGCCTGCCGGACAACTCTGCGCCCTATACCTCCACCATCGTTTTCCTGGTGCGCAAGGGCAATCCAAAACAGATCCACGACTGGAACGACCTGATTAAGCCGGGCGTCTCGGTGATTACCCCGAATCCTAAAAGCTCGGGCGGCGCGCGCTGGAACTACCTGGCGGCCTGGGGCTACGCTCTGCATCACAACAACAACGACCAGGCAAAGGCGCAGGAGTTCGTAAAAGCGCTGTATAAGAACGTTGAGGTGCTCGACTCCGGTGCCCGCGGCTCAACCAATACTTTTGTGGAGCGTGGGATCGGCGATGTGCTGATCGCCTGGGAAAACGAAGCGCTGCTGGCGATCAATGCTCTGGGTAAGGATAAATTTGAGGTGGTTACGCCGGGCGAATCTATCCTGGCGGAGCCGACCGTTTCGGTGGTGGATAAAGTGGTTGAGAAGAAGGGCACCGAAGCGGTTGCGCAGGCCTATCTGAAGTATCTCTACTCCCCGGAAGGCCAGGCGATCGCGGCGAAAAACTACTATCGTCCGCGCGACGCGCAGGTGGCGAAAAGATATGAAAAGACTTTCCCGAAGCTGAAGCTTTTCACCATCGACGAGGTTTTCGGCGGCTGGGCGAAGGCGCAGAAAGCGCATTTCTCTAACGGCGGCACCTTCGATCAAATCAGCAAACGCTGAAAACGGACAGAAAGATTAGCCTGGCAAATGTTGCTGGGCTTTTTTATTGGCCGGCGTTTTGCGTTATTCTGGTGGCCACTTGCACTACAGGGAAGAGATGATGAAAAAAACAGGCTACCTTTTACTGGCGGCGGTGATGACCATTGCCGCAGCTGGCTTCGGCTATTGGATCTTTACCGGCAATCCGGATGCGCTGCGTAACATTGCCCTTGAGCAATGTCTGCCGAATCAGCTGCAGCACCAGCAGCCCGCGCCGTGCCTCAGGGTTGACGTGAGTGCCGGGTACGTCCTCTTTAAAGATCGTAACGGCCCTCTGCAATATCTGCTGATGCCCACCCGGCGGATCAACGGCACGGAGAGCCCGCTGCTGATGGAGCCAGGCACGCCCAACTTTTTCTGGCAGGCCTGGCAGGCGCGCGGGGCGATGAGCCAGAAGGCGGGGACGACGATCCCGGACAGCGCTGTCTCACTGGCGATCAATTCGCGAACCGGGCGGTCGCAAAACCATTTTCATATCCATATTTCCTGCTTACGTCCGGACGTGCGGGCGCAGCTGGACGCCAGCGCGGCGCAAATTACCTCCCGCTGGCTGCCATTGCCGGGGGGCCTGCGCGGACATCCGTATCTGGCACGCCGCGTCACCGAAAGCGAACTGGCGCAGCGTAGCCCGTTTATCATGCTGGCGGAGGCGCTGCCCGACGCCCGCGAGCATATGGGCGGCTATGGACTGGCGATGGCGCAGCAACAAGACGGCACCTTTGTACTGCTGGCGACCCGGCGCAATCTGCTGGCCCTTAACCGCGCCTCGGCTGAGGAAATTCAGGATCATCAGTGCGGCATTCTCCGGTAGCCCTGCCGTAACGGCTGTTTACTCCATCCGTCAGCCCCCGTATGCTTGTTGAAAAAAACAACAGGAGACAGGTATGTCACTCTGGCTTTCGCATCCTCTGTTTATTCCTTCACTGATCGTCGGCGTCATTATTGTGCTCTGGGCAACCTCGCTGCTGCCGGAATTTATTACCGCACTGCTCTTTTTTGCCGCGGCGATGGTGGCGAAGATCGCCCCGGCGGAGACGATCTTCGGCGGCTTTGCCTCATCGGCGTTCTGGCTGGTGTTCAGCGGCTTCGTGCTGGGCGTGGCCATCAGGAAAACGGGGCTGGCGGACCGGGCGGCGAGCGCCCTGTCGTCAAGGCTGACCGACTCCTGGCCGCTGATGGTGGCGAGCGTGGTGCTGCTTAGCTATGCGCTGGCCTTCGTTATGCCCTCCAATATGGGACGCATTGCGCTGCTGATGCCGATCGTCGCGGCGATGGCGAAACGCGCCGGTATCGATGAAGGCTCGCGCGGCTGGTACGGGCTGGCGCTGGCGGTAGGGTTCGGTACCTTTCAGCTCTCCGCCACCATTCTGCCCGCTAACGTGCCCAATCTGGTATTGAGCGGCACGGCGGAAGGGGCTTACGGCATTCATCTCGCCTACCTGCCATACCTGCTGCTGCATACGCCGGTTCTGGCCTGGCTTAAGGGGCTGATTCTGATCGGCTTAATCTGCTGGCTGTTTCCCGGTAAACCCCATCCGCCCCGCGACCTGACGCTGCCTGCGCCGATGAGCCGCGCCGAAAAGCGCCTGGCCTGGATGCTGGCGGTCGTGCTGGTGATGTGGGTGAGCGAAAGCTGGCACGGCATTGGCCCGGCGTGGATCGGGCTGGCGGCGGCGGTGATTACGCTGCTGCCGCGCGTGGGCTTTATCAGCGGCGAAGAGTTTTCCACCGGCGTGAATATTCGCACCTGTATTTACGTGGCGGGCATTCTGGGGCTGGCGATTACCGTGACGCAGACCGGTATCGGCAGCGCCGTCGGCGAAGCGCTGCTGCGGGTCGTTCCGCTGGACCCGGACCGGCCCTTCGCCAGCTTCCTGGCGCTAACCGGTATTACCACCGCGCTCAACTTTATTATGACCGCCAACGGCGTGCCCGCGCTCTACACTACGCTGGCGCAAAGTTTTTCTGACGCCACCGGCTTTCCGCTGCTGACGGTGATGATGATTCAGGTGCTGGGCTACTCGACGCCGCTGCTGCCGTATCAGGCGTCGCCGATCGTGGTGGCGATGGCGTTAGGCAAGGTGCCGGCGCGGGCGGGCTTGCTGCTGTGCCTGGCGGTAGCCCTGGCCACCTATCTGCTGCTGCTGCCGCTGGACTATCTGTGGTATCAGCTGTTGGGAAAATTATAACGATAAGGGGGTAATGCATTCAGAGAAGCTGTTTTTATGCCGCTCGCGGCGTACCCTCACCGGCGGCGTTGGTGAACGCCGCGCGTACCCTTACCCGATGGAATTTCAAGGATTGACATATGGACAGATTAACCCCGGTTCGACGCTGGCCCGCCCTTATATCGATCGCCATTACCCTGACTATCTGGTTTGTCATCCCGACGCCCGTTGACGTTACGCCTGAGGCCTGGCGTTTACTGGCGCTGTTTATTGGCACCATTGTGGCGATTATTGGTAAAGCCATGCCCATTGGCGCAATCGCTATCGTGGCCATTATGCTGGTGGCGATGACCGGCGTCACCCATCCCGGCAATTCCGCTGCGGCCCTTAAAGATGCGTTGAGCGGTTTCTCTAATCCGCTGATTTGGCTGATTGGCCTGTCGATTATGCTGTCACAGAGCCTGCTTAAGACGGGCCTGGGGGCGCGTATTGGCTATGGATTTATCGCGCTGTTTGGTAAAAGAACGCTGGGTATCGCCTGGGCTTTGACCCTGGCGGAAACGCTAATCGCGCCCGTTACGCCCAGCAATACCGCGCGCGGCGGCGGTATTATCCATCCCATTGTGCGGGCCATCGCGGAAAGCCTTGGCTCGCAGCCGGGAAACCGCGAGAACGGCTCGACGGGGCGCTACCTGGCGCTGGTTAATTACAACATTAATCCCATCACCTCGGCGATGTTCATTACCGCTACCGCGCCAAATCCGCTGATCGTCACCTTTCTGGCCAAAGGCACCGATGGGGTGCTGCAAATGAGCTGGGGGATGTGGGCCGTTGCCGCCTGTCTGCCGGCCGTGGTATCGCTGCTGGTGATGCCGATCGTCATCGCCTGGCTCTATCCGCCCGCCATCACCCGGACGCCGGACGCCCCGCGCTTTGCCCGGCAAAAGCTGGAGGCGCTTGGCCCTCTGGCGCTTGCTGAAAAGATTACCCTCGCGGTGTTCCTGCTGCTGCTGTGCCTGTGGGCCGGCGTACCGGCCATGCTTCTGGGCAGCGGCTGGAGCGTTAATCCGACCAGCGCCGCGCTGATTGGGCTGTCGATTCTGCTGCTGACGGGGGTGTTAAGCTGGGAGGATATCCTTAAATGTCGCGGTGCCTGGGATACCGTCGTCTGGTTTGCCGCGCTGGTGATGATGGCTAATTTTCTGAGCAAGCTGGGCCTGGTCGGCTGGCTGGCGACGGGGGTGGGCGGGGCCATTAACCACCTCGGCGTTCACTGGAGCGTGGCGACGCTGCTGCTGATCCTGCTTTACGTCTACTCACACTACTTTTTTGCCAGCACTACCGCGCATATCACCGCCATGTTCTCTGCCTTCTTCGTAGCGGGCCTGGGGTTAGGCGCGCCTCCCGCGCTTCTGGGGATGATGCTTGGCTTCTCGTCTTCGCTGATGATGTCGCTGACCCATTACGGCACCGGCACCGCGCCGATTATTTTCGGCTCCGGCTACGCCACCCTGGCGGAGTGGTGGAAAACGGGGCTGGTGATGAGCGTGGTTAACCTGACGATCTGGGGCGTGACCGGCGCATTCTGGTGGCGCTGGCTGGGGTACTGGTAGGATAGACGAGGGGTAACGGCTCCCTCCTCCGTGGTCTCAATAGGGGGCAAAATGGCCCGGTCTATACTACACCCCCAGGCCTGAAGCGCGATCGCGCTGTTCTGCGCCCACGACCTTAACGACGCGCCTCTGGCTCAGCGCGCCATTAACGAGGGCCGCTTACGCCCGCTTAGCCGCTTCCGCCGCCTTAACGATAACGGCGAAGGCGTCCGCCTTCAGAGAGGCACCGCCAACCAGCGCGCCGTCGATGTCCGGCTGAGCGAACAGCTCCGCCGCGTTGGAAGCGTTAACGGAACCGCCGTACTGGATAATGACCTGCTGTGCGATTTTCGCATCAGCTTTGGCGATGTGATCGCGGATAAACTTGTGTACCGCCTGGGCCTGCGCCGGGGTGGCAGATTTACCGGTGCCGATGGCCCATACCGGCTCGTAGGCGATAACCACGCCTTCGAACGCCGCCGCGCCCTGGGTTTTCAGCACCGCGTCGATCTGGCGGGCGCACACTTCTTCCGTTTTACCCGCTTCGTTTTCCGCTTCGGTTTCGCCGATGCACAGCACCGGAGTCAGCCCCTGCTCTTTCAGCACGGCGAATTTTTTGGCGATAAGCTCGTCGGACTCTTTGTGATAAGTGCGACGCTCGGAGTGGCCGATAATAATGTACTGTGCGCCGATATCCTTCAGCATCTCCGCGGAGGTTTCACCGGTAAATGCGCCGGACAGGTTCAGATCCACGTTCTGCGCGCCGAGAATAATATGGCTGCCGGCAGCGGCGTGTTTCGCCATATCGATATACATTTCCGGCGGCGCGATCGCCACGGCGCAGCCCGCAACGCCGGCCAGTTCTTTACGCAGGTTGGCCACCAGCTCGTTTACCATGTGGCGGCTGCCGTTCAGTTTCCAGTTACCCATCACTAAAGGATGTCGCATTTTCATTCTCCACGCTTGTCAGCGGTTAAGGAATTTGGCCGCCCGGCAGGGCAGCATGATTTGTGAAACAGTATATACCCGTCAAACTTCTGGCTGCATGTAGGTTGATTTTTGGTGACTCACCTCATCCATGAGATTTGCCCTGACGGGCCACCCGGTCTCTTGCCTCAGGGCCAGCTGTACGGCTGTTCGAAATGCTTTGCCTTTGGTTATGCAGCCCAAATCATTTAGGGCGACGCTACGTTACAGGCGGGTCTTGCCGGTCATCTGTTGGTGCTTTTAAGACCCTCTGCCAGCGTTAGCTTAATCGGTTCAACCGCGAAGGTCAGCCCTTTTTCGCCGTTGTCCGCCACCACGTAGCGCACCGCGCCGTCGGTTTCGGCGTAATAGCGCTTACCTTTACCCGCAGCGAGCAGCTGCTGCAGCTTTTGCTGGCTTTGCTCCGGGGTCAACAGCGGAACGATGGTACGAATCGTCGCCGCCATATATTGCTGTGCTTTGGCCTTTGCCGCTTTCTGAGCCGGGCCCTGAATCGGTAGCCAGGTGATTTGCATACTTTTAATTTTTAACGTGCCGCGCTCCAGCGCCGTGGAGGCGTACAGGTTTTCATTAATTTTACTGGCGGCCCGGGTGATCCTGGCCTTATCACGGCTGCTGCCGATAGCGCGAAACTCATTCAGCGTAAGCCGGGGATTGAGCATGTTAAAGTTTTCACGAAACTGGCTGATGGAGAGATCGAAGGTGGGAGAGCCCGTCAGCAGATAAGGTGCCGTGGTTGTTGAAGTCGACCCGTCCGCCTGCGCCGCTTTGCCTGCGGCTAGTGCAGAAAAGAGTAGTAAAAATAGTGTGCATCCTGGCTTCATCAATCTCACCTTTCGTTGTGACTGCTCACGATTAAAACGATAACCGTCGGGCTTGTCAAAAGGGTAAACTGTTTGTCACAGCTATGATAAAGGAACTTATATGACCATACAGCAATGGTTGTTCTCATTCAGAGGGCGTATTGGACGTCGGGATTTCTGGATCTGGGCCGCTCTCTGGTTTGCCGGAATGCTGCTTCTGTTCTCCCTGGCGAACGGCCGCCTGCTCGATATTCAGACCGCGGCCTTCTGCCTGGTATGTCTGCTCTGGCCGACGGCGGCGGTGATAGTGAAACGTCTGCACGATCGCGGGCGCTCCGGGCTGTGGGCGCTGCTGGCGATCGCGGCGTGGATGCTGCTGGCCGGAAACTGGGCCATGTTGCCGGAGGTGTGGCAATGGGCCGTAGGGCGTTTTATCCCAACGCTGCTTCTGGTGATGATGCTGATCGATCTGGGGGCGTTTTCTGGCACTTCGGGGGCGAATAAGTTCGGGCAGGAGACCCGGAAAGTAAAGTACAAAGCGGGCAATATCCAGACATAGCCCCGCGGATGGCGAGATATTCGCCTGTTCAGCCGGCTCTGAACCGCCTGCTGTAGGGCGGTTCAGGGGCGCAGGCAAAATAAACGGTTACCAGTAGTGCTCGGCGGTAATGTGGCCCGGCCGACGGCGCAGATGTTTAGTCATCTGCCGACGCTCTTTCAGCAGCTCCTGGGTGTCGCGCACCATCTGCGGGTTGCCGCACAGCATCACGTGGCTGGTCTCTTTGTCCATCGGCAGCCCTACGGCGCGCTCCAGCTCGCCGCTGTCAATCAGCGCGGGCACGCGCCCGGTCAGCGTGCCTGGGGCCGTTTCCCGGCTGACCACCGCCTGAATGCGCAGCTTGCCGGCGTAGCGCTGCTGCAGCGCCTGCATCAGCGGCAGATAGCTCAGATCGGCGGCATAGCGGGCGGCATGCACCAGCACGATGTTGTTAAAACGCTCCAGGTCCTGGCCCTGCTGCAGAATCGACAGATACGGGCCGATGGCGGTGCCGGTTGCCAGCATCCACAGCGTATCGCAGTCCGGCACTTCATTCAGCACAAAGAAACCGGCCGCTTCGCTGACGACCTGGATCTCGTCGCCCGACTTCAGCGCGGCGAGGCGCGGGCTGAGCTTGCCGTCCGGAACGGTGACCAGATAAAACTCCAGCTCAGGGCTATCGGGCGCATTGACGTAAGAGTAGGCGCGCTGGACGCGCTCGCCGTCGATCTCAAGGCCAAGCTTGGCAAACTGACCTGCGGTAAAAGGCTGAACGGGGGCGTGGACGGTCAGACTAAACAGGGCATCGGTCCAGTTCTGTACCTTTGTGACTTTACCTGTTACCCAATCTGCCATGGTCTTCTCCTGTTCTGATTCAACTCGTCGTTATTCAGACTGCGGAGGCGGCGCGATAAGTCGCAGGAACAAACCTGAACGGCCGAAGGCTGCCTCCGGCGGGGAAGGTGTGCTCCGTATCTGCGCGCGGGGGGCCGATACGTCAGCGTTCCTGCAGTCTGAATGATTCAGAATAACGGGTCTTATCTTCGTTCGTTGAACAGCAGATTTCCAGCCCCGCATGGCCGGAAGGCTCAATAGAACAAATCAGTTACAGAATATGCGCCTGTACGTCCGGATCTTTGCGATCGAGATAGTGAATCGAGCGGATGCGGCGAAGCGTGCGGGATTTACCGCGGATCAGCAGCGTTTCGGTGGTAGCGATATTACCTTTGCGGCCGATGCCGTCCAGCAAATCCCCCTTGGTGATCCCGGTCGCGGAGAAAATGACGTTGTCGCTGCGCGCCATCTCGTCGAGGCGCAGCACTTTGCCAGCTTCGATACCCATCGTCTTACAGCGCGCCAGCTCCTGCTCACCGATACGGCGGTTCTCTTCGCTGTCGCCCTTAACGTGGTGACGCGCCAGCAGCCGGCCCTGCATATCGCCATCCAGCGCGCGGATTGCGGCGGCGGAAACCACCCCCTCCGGGGCACCGCCGATGCCGTAGAGTACGTCCACTTCGCTGTCCGGCATACAGGTCAGGATTGACGCCGCCACGTCGCCGTCGGGAATGGCGAACACGCGAACGCCCAGCTGCTGCATCCGGGCAATGGTCTCATCGTGGCGGGGCTTGGCGAGAATGGTGACGGTCAGCTCGTTCAGCGGCTTGTCGAGCGCGCTGGCCACGTTGCGCAGGTTATCGTCCAGCGGCAGGCTGAGGTCGATAGCGCCTTTGGCTCCGGGGCCGACGATCAGCTTTTCCATATACATATCCGGCGCGTTGAGGAAGCAGCCCTTATCGCCTACCGCCAGCACCGCCAGCGCATTGGCCTGGCCCATCGCCGTCATGCGGGTGCCTTCAATGGGATCGACGGCGATGTCTACCGCGTCACCCTGGCCGGTACCGACGCGCTCGCCGATATAGAGCATTGGCGCTTCGTCAATCTCGCCTTCGCCGATCACGATGGTGCCGTCAATATCGACCTGGTTGAGCATAATGCGCATAGCGTTGACCGCCGCGCCGTCGGCGGTGTTTTTGTCGCCGCGACCCAGCCATTTATAGCCGGCCAGCGCTGCCGCTTCGGTCACGCGGGAAAATTCGATGGCAAGTTCTCGTCTCATAGCAAATCCGTAGCAGAAAAGGATGGCGCGGAGTGTAACACAGGGGTGGGGCGGGGTTATTGATGTGCGTGCCGGGTTGTGCATCCCGTAGCGACTGTAATTCAGGTCGTTTTTTACCGTGTCGGGACGGGTGAGAGACCTCCCTGTCTCTCACCGCAGGCCAGCCGAGGAAAGATTACTCTTCGTGTTCTTCCCAGGCCATGGCGCGTTTGACCGCCTTCTTCCAGCCGCTGTAGCGGTAGTTGCGCTCGGTGGTTTCAATACCCGGGCGGAACTCCCGCTCAATCACCGCTTTCTCCTGCAGTTCGTCCAGGTTCTGCCAGTAGCCTACCGCCAGTCCCGCCAGGTAGGCGGCACCCAGCGCGGTTACTTCGCGGACTTCCGGGCGCTCAACGCGCGTGCCGAGAATATCGGACTGGAACTGCATCAGGAAGTTGTTGGCAACCGCGCCGCCGTCCACGCGCAGGGCGTGCAGGCGGATGCCTGAATCGGCCTGCATCGCCTCCAGCACGTCGCGCGTCTGGAACGCGATGGACTCCAGCGTGGCGCGGATGATGTGGTTGGCGTTCACCCCGCGCGTCAGGCCAAAAATCGCACCGCGGGCGTACGGGTCCCAGTACGGCGCACCGAGTCCGGTAAACGCCGGTACCAGGTACACGCCGTTGGTGTCTTTCACCTTGGTAGCGAAATATTCGGAGTCGAAGGCATCGCTAATCAGCTTCATCTCATCGCGCAGCCACTGAATGGACGCGCCCGCCATAAACACCGCCCCTTCCAGCGCATAGTTCACCTCGCCGGTTGGCCCGCAGGCGATGGTGGTCAGCAGGCCGTGCTCGGATTTCACCGCCTTCTCGCCGGTATTCATCAGCATAAAGCAGCCGGTGCCGTAGGTGTTTTTCGCCATCCCTTCCTTCACGCACAGCTGGCCGAACAGCGCCGCCTGCTGGTCGCCGGCGATCCCGGCGATAGGGATCCGCGTGCCGCCTTTGCCACCGATATTGGTCTGACCATACACTTCCGAGGAGCGGCGGACTTCCGGCAGCATGGCGCGCGGAATATCCAGTACCTCCAGCATTTTATCGTCCCAGTCCAGGGTATGGATGTTGAACAGCATGGTGCGTGAGGCGTTGGTGTAATCCGTGACGTGCACGCGCCCCTGGGTCATTTTCCAGATAAGCCAGGTGTCTACGGTGCCGAACAGCAGTTCGCCGCGGCGGGCGCGCTCGCGGGAGCCTTCCACATGGTCGAGGATCCACTTCACCTTGGTGCCGGAGAAGTACGGGTCAATCACCAGGCCGGTATTGCTGCGGATGTAGTCTTCCATGCCGTCGCGCTTCAGGCGCTCGCAGATGTCGGCGGTGCGGCGGCACTGCCAGACAATGGCGTTATAGATAGGTTTACCGGTTTCCCGCTCCCAGACGATGGTGGTTTCACGCTGGTTGGTGATGCCGATGGCCGCAATCTGATCGGAACTGATATCCGCCTTCGCCAGCACTTCCACCAGCGTGGAGCTTTGCGTGGCCCAGATTTCCATCGGGTCGTGCTCCACCCAGCCAGCTTTCGGGTAGATCTGCTCAAATTCGCGCTGCGATACGCTAACGATATTGGCATCGTGATCCATCACGACGGCACGGGAGCTGGTGGTGCCCTGGTCGAGCGCAACGATATATTTTTTTTCAGTCATAAGGAGTTGTCCCTGGTCAAGTTACAGCGAAGCTTTTTGTTGTTGTGGGGCGTCGGCGGCGCGCTGCTCTTTCTCTACGCAGACGTCGCACGGCAAATGGCGGCCAATCAGTTTGCGATAGGCGAACGCGCCCAGAATTGCGCCAACGACGGGGCCAAACAGCGGCACCAGAAAATAAGGGATCTCTTTGCCGCCGGTGAAAGCAACGTTGCCCCATCCCGCGAGCCAGGCGAACGCTTTCGGGCCGATATCGCGCGCCGGGTTCATGGCGAACCCGGTAAGCGGCCCCATAGAGGCACCGATTATCGCGATCAGCAGGCCGATCAGCAGCGGAGCCAGAGGGCCGCGCGGTACGCCGTTGCCGTCGTCGGTCAGCGCCAGGATAAGCCCCATCAGAATCGCGGTGATCGTCATTTCAACCGCGAAGGCCTGGACAAAATTAATATGTGGGTTGGGATAAGTTGAGAAAATGCCCGCCAGATCAACGCTCTCTATGCTACCGCGAACGATATGGTGCGTCTGCTCAAAATCGGCGAAAAGGTTGTAATAAAGCCCATAAACTAATGCCGCGGCGCAAAAGGCTCCGGCAAATTGTGAAAGGATAAAAGGAACCACTTTGCGCCTGTCGAAACAGGCGAACAGCCAGAGCGCAATAGTGACGGCAGGGTTCAGGTGTGCCCCGGAAACGCCGGCGGTCAGGTAGATAGCCATCGCTACCCCCAGCCCCCAGATAATGCTGATTTCCCATTGACCGAAAGATGCCCCTGCGACCTTAAGCGCGGCGACACAGCCAACGCCGAAGAAAATCAACAGCCCCGTGCCGAGGAATTCCGCGATGCACTGGCCTTTTAAGGTTGAAGTTTGACTCATAAACCGGACCCTGAAGAGAGTAATATTTATTGTAAGCGAGGAGGGCAATGCCCACGCAGCGCCCGTAGAAGCGCTGTTAATTTATCGTTAACGAACAAAAACGAGAAATATCGAAATTAAATTATGTGTACTGCGTCAATAAAATGAGCGTTATCGCGCTATAGCGCGTGATTTAAAATTAGTCAACCGTGTGAGCTGAATCAATTCATTAACTTATTCGTTAACACTTTAGAGGTAGAAGGTGAAACGATCGGAGAGGGCCTGAAAAAGTGTTGCAAACCGCAATCTACGCGGGATGCCGCTGGACAGGGAGAGCGCGGCTCCATACAATCGGAGCCAGGTCGAGTGCGCTTGTTTTTATAAAGGCGTCGCCGGTTATCGGGACGAAGATGAACGTGGATATCCATCAACGCCTTGCAATTCAGGAGAGGTATGACAATGTCATTAGAAGTGTTTGAAAAACTGGAAGCAAAAGTACAGCAGGCGATTGATACCATTACGCTGCTGCAGATGGAAATTGAAGAACTGAAAGAGAAAAATAATTCGCTGGCGCAGGACGTGCAGTCAGCACAGCACCAGCGCGAAGAGCTGGAACGCGAGAACCATCACCTGAGAGAGCAGCAGAACGGCTGGCAGGAGCGGCTGCAGGCTCTGCTGGGGCGCATGGAAGAGGTCTAATTCCTCGTCATCTTTCACGCCATGGCGGCGTTGGCTGCACTCAGCTACCCCGGTCACATAGTTATCTATGCTCCCGGGGATACCTTCGCCTGCCGCCTTGCCCTGACGCGAAATCTTTAGAGGATGCCTCGTCATCTTTCACGCCTTAGGCGGCGTTGGCGGCAACCAGGCTGACCCGATCATATAGTTATCTATGCACCCGGGGATACCTTCGCCTGCCGCCTTGCCCTGACGCGAAATCTTTAGAGGATGCCTCGCCATCTTTCACGCCATAGTTCAATAGGGTGAATGAGGCCGGATATCCGTATTTCGGTGTGACCGGGCAAAGCACCTGGCGTCAGTGCCTTGCATAAAAATGGAGAAGATGACGCGCGTGGGCTGCGGCCGCTGAAAAAAGAGAACCCCGTGTAAAACACGGGGCTCGTCATCAATAGCAGGCACCTTAGGGTGCCTTTTTCGATCACTCGATATCGAGCGGGTCTTCAGAAAGGATGATGCCAGTGTTGTCGGCGTAGAGATGGTCGCCGGAGAAGAAGGTCACACCGCCAAAGTTGACGCGCACGTCGCTCTCGCCGATGCCTTCACCCGCAGCGCCAGCCGGAATGGCGGCGATGGCCTGAATGCCAATATCCAGTTCTTCCAGCTCATCTACCTGGCGCACCGCGCCGTAGATGACCAGCCCTTCCCATTCATTCTGCGCCGCCAGCCGCGCCAGCTCGGCGTCAACCAGCGCCCGACGGACGGAACCCCCGCCGTCGACCAACAGAATATGCCCACGGCCGTTTTGTTCGAGCAGATCGTACAGCAACCCGTTGTCCTCGAAACATTTTACCGTGATGATCTGTCCGCCAAACGAAGACCGTCCGCCAAAGTTGGAGAACAGCGGTTCCACGACGTTGACATCTTCCTGATAGATGTCACAAAGCTCGGAAGTATCGTATTTCATAGGCTTAACGTTTAGTTGCTGCGAGAATTTTTAGTATATCTCGCTAAGCCTGCTGTTGGCAAAATCATCAATTGTTAATTGATATTTATCAGTTAACGGGCCACTGGCTCAGGAAAATCCCAATAACAAACAGCAGGTTAGTCAGAAGGGCCGCTTTTACCGTACGCTCCAGCATCGGGCGCATTGCTTCCGGTGCCTGCTCGCGCAGCACATATCGCGCCTGTTTAACCAGCAGCGGTGCCGCCAGAATAAACAGCCAGCCCCACGGGCTTTGCAGAGAGAAAAGGTTAAACAGCGCCAGGCAAAGCAGGGTTCCCATCAGCAGGCAGGCGTGGTAACGACGCGCGTTTACCGCTCCCAGCCGCACCACGAGCGTGTTTTTACCGTTTTGCCGATCGCTGTCGATATCACGCAGATTATTGATATTAAGCACGGCGGTCGCCAGCAGGCCGCAGGCGGTAGCCGGCAGGATCAGCGCCGGGATCAGGGTATGCGCCTGCAGATACCAGCTGCCCATTACGCTGAGCCAGCCGAAGAAGACCAGCACCGACACGTCGCCGAGGCCAATATAGCCGTACGGGCGGTTGCCAACGGTATAGGTTATCGCCGCGACGATGGACAGGCCACCCAGGATCAGAAAGCCGATAAAATCGGCCAGCGTGCGGCACGCTACCGCCACCAGGGCCAGGCCTGAGAGACAGATCAGCACCACGGTGACAATCAGCGCATGCTTCATCTGCCGCTGGCTGATTGCCCCTTTCTGCATACCGCGCAGCGGGCCGATGCGGTCAGGTTTGTCGCTACCCTTGACGGCATCGCCGTAGTCGTTGGCGAGATTCGACAGGATTTGCAGCAGCCCGGCGGTAATCAGCGCCAGCAGGGCCACCAGCGGATCGAAGTATCCCTGCCACCAGGCCAGCGCCGTACCGACGACGATCGCCGCAAAGGCGAGCGGTAGGGTTTTAGGTCGTAAACTTTCCAGCCAGGCCTGGAAGCGGCTAATGTGTTGTTCAGTCATAAAGAGCGCCAATAAAAAATGGGGCTTATCAGCCCCATCAACAGTGATGAAAATGCATTGGACGCGATTATAAGATAAAACGGCTCAGATCTTCATCTGCCACCAGCGCATCCAGATGCTTACTTACATATTCTGCATCAATTGTGATGCTCTGGCCGTTTAAATCGCTCGCATCATAGGAAATATCTTCCATCAGGCGCTCAAGAACGGTGTGCAGACGGCGGGCACCGATGTTCTCGGTGGTTTCGTTAACCTGCCATGCCGCTTCGGCAATACGCTTAATGCCGGACTCGGTGAAGTCGATATTGACGCCTTCGGTCGCCATCAGCGCCTTGTACTGTACGGTAACGGAGGCGTTTGGCTCGGTCAGGATACGCTCGAAATCGCCGGTGGTCAGCGCCTGCAGCTCCACGCGAATCGGCAGGCGGCCCTGCAGCTCCGGGATCAGGTCGGACGGTTTGGCAATCTGGAACGCGCCGGATGCGATAAACAGAATATGATCGGTTTTTACCATCCCGTGCTTGGTGGAGACGGTGCAGCCCTCCACCAGCGGCAGCAGGTCGCGCTGGACCCCCTCACGGGAGACGTCCGGGCCGGAAGATTCACCGCGTTTACAGATCTTATCGATTTCGTCGATAAACACGATCCCGTGCTGCTCAACGGCGTCGATAGCCTCCTGCTTCAGCTCTTCCGGATTCACCAGCTTGGCCGCTTCTTCTTCAATCAGCAGCTTCATCGCGTCTTTGATTTTCAGCTTACGCGGCTTCTGCTTTTGTCCGCCCAGGTTCTGGAACATCGACTGCAGCTGGCTGGTCATCTCTTCCATACCCGGAGGTGCCATAATTTCAACGCCCATCGGCGCGGCGGCGAGGTCGATCTCAATCTCTTTATCGTCGAGCTGGCCTTCACGCAGCTTTTTACGAAACGCCTGGCGTGCCGCGGATGGCTCCTGCTGCTGCTCCGGCTGGCCCCAGTTATTTTTGGCCGGCGGGATCAGCACGTCGAGGATACGCTCCTCCGCCAGCTCCTCTGCGCGGTAGCGATTTTTTTCAATGGCCTGAACGCGGACCATTTTTACCGCAGCGTCGGTCAGATCGCGGATAATAGAATCCACTTCCTTACCCACATAGCCCACTTCGGTGAATTTAGTCGCTTCAACCTTAATAAACGGCGCGTTAGCCAGCCTGGCCAGGCGGCGGGCGATTTCTGTTTTACCGACGCCGGTCGGGCCGATCATCAGGATGTTTTTTGGGGTAACTTCATGGCGCAGCTCCTCGTCGAGCTGCATACGACGCCAGCGGTTACGCAGGGCAATCGCCACGGAGCGCTTGGCGTTATCCTGGCCGATAATGTGCTTATTCAGTTCGCTGACGATTTCGCGTGGAGTCATTTCAGACATGGGAGATCCTTACGCTTTGGCGGTCAATTCTTCAATGGTGTGGAAGTGGTTGGTGTAGATACAGATGTCGCCTGCAATATCCAACGCTTTCTCGGCAATCTCGCGCGCGCCCAGCTCAGTGTTTTCTAACAGCGCGCGGGCCGCCGCCTGGGCGTAAGGCCCGCCGGAGCCAATGGCGATCAGGTCGTTCTCTGGCTGAACAACGTCGCCGTTCCCGGTGATGATCAGAGAGGCGGTTTCATCGGCAACCGCCAGCAGCGCTTCGAGCTTGCGCAGCATACGATCGGTACGCCAGTCCTTCGCCAGCTCAACGGCGGCTTTGACCAGGTGACCCTGATGCATTTCCAGCTTGCGCTCAAACAGCTCGAACAGCGTGAATGCATCCGCGGTGCCGCCCGCAAAGCCCGCTATGACTTTGTCGTTGTACAGACGGCGGACTTTCTTCACGTTGCCTTTCATTACGGTATTGCCCAGCGTGGCCTGGCCATCGCCGGCGATGACCACATGACCGTTACGGCGTACGCTTACTATTGTTGTCACGAGCAGACCCCTTGGTTACAAATGCGGAGTACAGGCCGCGCCCCGCGTGCGTGGCCTGATACAGGTTAATCTTCAGGCTGCGTCCGGTAACTGGCCGATCGCATCGCGGCTGGCGAGCTTGCCGCGCTCGCGCGGGCCTGAATAAGTTTGAGTATATACATGTCAGCCTTCAGCTTGCCTCTGCGTTACTCGTCTCCTCCATAAGACTGACCGCCGCCGCGCGGCGACCCTTATGTACGCCCCTGGGGATGGAAGAGGGACAACCTTACCCCTCACCGGAGACAGCCTGCGGCCGGGCAAATTCGTTCCTGACGAACTTGTCACTCTCTTGTCGCCTTAAGGCAACTCGAATGATTTTGTCTATAGATGGGGGGGATTTCGGGGGTTTCAACCCCCGCTGGCGAGTCGAATACAGTTGGTGTGGCCCGCCAGCTTCAGGCGGTTAAGGGTACTGTCGGCATTTTCTTTGCCTTTCAGCGGGCCGATGACCACGCGATTCCAGCCGTTGTTGAGGGTAATTTTAGAATCAAATCCCTCAAAGGCCAGCTGCGCCCGCACGGTTTCCGCCTGCTCGGCACCTTTAAACGAACCGCACTGCACCATCCAGCGGCGTTCGTCTTTTTTGGCGGCCTGCTTCGGCGCTTCGGCGGCGCGGACAACCGGGGCAGCCGGCGGGGTCGCCGTCGTATGCGCTGGCGTTTGCTGCAGATCCTGCCAGGGCTGCTGAGCGGTAGTCTGCTTTGGCGGCGGGGTCTGGCGCGGCGGGGGCGTAACGGCTGGCACCGCACGCGCCTGCTGTTGAACCGGCGGCGCTGTGTTCCTCTGCTGCTGAGCCTGCCGCTGCTGGGCCTGGCGCTGGAGCGTCTGCTGGCGCTGCTCCGGCGTCTGCTCGTTCCACGGCACTTCGTTAAGCTGCGTCGGCGGCTGGCGCATATCCGCCTGCATCTGCTCCAGCAGCTGTCGCTGTTCGTTAGTCAACTGGCTGGAGTTCAACACTTCGCCGCCGGCGGAGGGTTCGGTTGGCCTGCGTACGCCCGGCTGGCGGTTTTCCAGCTCTTTAATATAGTTCCAGCGATCTTCCGGCTTCGGCGGCAGCGTGTTCTTGTTCACCTTCTGGCCCGGCTGCGTTGCGGACGTCTCTTTCTTATGATGCGTAATGAAGTACAGGCCACCGATAAAGGCCACCACAACGGCGGCTGCAATAGCGACCATTGCGGGCGATACCGCAGGCATGTTGCGTTGCTTTTTCCGTGAAGTGTTCTTTTTGCGCCGCGACGCTGCCGGCTGGCCGCGGCGTACATAATCTCGTTGTGCCACTGTCGTTTCGCTATCGTTATTCGTTGTTCGTCAGCCCGCCATGTTACTTAAGCGGCGGGCCTTTGACCAGACGCGGGAGTATGAAAGCACGTTACTTTAGGATGTATTCGGTTACTGCGTGCGACGGCAGCGCCAGGCCCCCGGAGCGTTCTAGGCTGTGTCCCGCAGGGCTGGGGCCATTCAGCTCCGCTGCCGCGTTACTCGCCGTGCCCCGGACCTGAATGACCGCCAGCGACGCTCACGAACGGTTACGGGACACAGCCTAATTCTGGGGCAGGGCGCGGGTGGACCCCCGGACGATCAGCTCGCACTCCATCAGGCGCGAACCGCCGGTAACGTTTTGCCCCCGCATCTGATCGAGCAGCAGCAGCATCGCCTCGCGGCCGATTTCAAAGCGCGGCTGGGCGACGGTGGTTAACGGCGGGTCGCAGAATTCCGCCAGCGCGATGTTGTCGAAGCCGACGATAGAGAGATCGTCGGGCACCTTCAGCCCCTGACGTTTAGCACAGGAGAGCGCGCCGAGGGCCATGACGTCGCTGTGGCAGAAGATCGCGGTAGGCGGCTGCGGCAGCTCAAGCAGCTGCATCAGCGCGTTGCCGCCCGCCTCGAAGGTGAAATCGCCCCTGGCGATGTAGTGGGGATCGACCGAAAATCCGCTGCGGCGCAGCGCCTGTACATAGCCCTGCAGACGATAATGGCACAGCGGCATCTCTTCCGGCCCCGCGATACAGCCGATGCGCCTGTGGCCCAGTTCAAGCAGGTAGTTCATCGCGTTAAAGGCGGCGGTCAGGTTGTCGATATGGACGGTCGGCAGCTGCAGGCCGGGCGCGAACTCATTGGACATCACCATCGGCGGCAGGTTGCGCTGCTCCTCTACGCTGGCGTCAAACGGCAGCCGCGAGCTGAGCAGCACCATACCGTCGATCTGCCTGGCGATAATTAAGTTAATAAAGGTTTTCTCCTGCTGGTTCTGGTGCGCACAGTCGCCGATCAGCACCAGATAGCCGTGCTTCGCGGCGGTGACCTCAATGCCGCGAATAATCTCGCTAAAGAACGGATCGCAGATATCCGGAACAATCACCAGGATGGTGCTGGTCTCATTGCGCTTCACATTGCGCCCCAGCGGCTGCGGCAGGTAGCCGACCTCCAGCGCCGCCTGTTCCACCCGGCTGCGGGTGGAGTGAGAGACTTTATCCGGGTTCATTAGCGCGCGGGATACGGTTGCCGTTGAGACCTTTGCTTTCAGGGCAACATCTTTCATGGTAGCGGCGGCAGCCTGCTTCTTTGGTTTCACTCTTTCTCCTTGGCTGGGACGTCCGGCGCAGCACATTCCCTGTTGAACTCACGTCGAAAACATTTTTATCAGATAGTGTATGGGCGCAGTTACAGAATTTTCATAAAAAGTGTGATGAACATTAAATTTTACGATCCGCCTCGCAGCGCGGGTCGCTAGCCTTCAATCGGGTCGACGTCCAGCGCCCATTTTACTTTGCGCGCCTCGGGCAGGGTATCAATCAGCGCCAGCGCGCCGCTAATGATGTGCTGCAGGCGCACGCGCGACGGATGCTGCAGCAGAATTTGCCAGCGGTAGCGGCCGCCGCGTTTGGGTGCCAGCGCGGGCACCGGCCCCAGCAGCCACAGCCTGTCGTCGGCCAGTGGGCTGGCCTGGATCAGGTTGCGCAGCTGCTGCAAAAACAGCGGAGCCTGCTGGCTGTTGTGATCTTCCGCACGCACGATGGCGTGGCTGCTCCACGGCGGCAGCTGCAGCGTTTGCCGCTCGGCCAGCGCCTGTTCGGCAAAGGCGTCGTAGCCTTTATAGAGCAGCGTCTGCAGCAGCGGGTGTTCCGGATGGTGCGTCTGCAGGACCACCTCGCCCTGTTTTCCCGCGCGTCCGGCGCGCCCGGAAACCTGGGTATAGAGCTGGGCAAAGCGCTCCGCCGAGCGGAAGTCCGCCGAGAACAGCGCGCCATCGACGTCCAGCAGCGCCACCAGGGTGACGTCCGGGAAGTGGTGCCCCTTCGCCAGCATCTGCGTGCCGATCAGCACCCGCGCGCCGCCGCGATGTACCTCCGCCAGGTGCTGTTCGAGCGCCCCCTTGCGGCTGGTGGTGTCGCGATCGATGCGGGAGATCGGGACGCCGGGAAAGAGGGGAGCCAGGGCCTGTTCCAGTTGTTCGGTGCCCAGCCCGACCGGCACCGTATGTGTAGAGCCGCAGGAGGGGCACTGGCGCGGCACCGGGCGCTGGCTGTCGCAGTGGTGACAGCGCAGATGATGCTGCGCCTGGTGCAGCGTGTAGTAGCTGTCGCAGCGCGGACACTCCGCAATCCAGCCGCAGTCGTGGCACAGCAGCGCCGGTGCGAAACCACGGCGGTTAAGAAAGAGAATTACCTGGTTATCCGCCTGCAGATGCTGCCGTATCCGGGTGATGAGCGCCGGGGCCAGTCCGGCTTGCACCTTCTGCCCCTTGAGATCCAGCACGTGCTGAACGGCGGGGCGCGCGTTGCCGGCGCGGCGCGTCAGCCGCAGCAGGCGATACTTTTTTTGCCGCACATTGTGCAGCGTCTCCAGCGCCGGGGTGGCTGAGCCGAGCACGATGGGGATCTGCTCGCTGTGGGCGCGCCAGACCGCCAGGTCGCGGGCGTGATAGCGCCAGCCCTCCTGCTGTTTATAGGAGCTGTCGTGCTCCTCGTCGATAATAATGACGCCAAGGTTTTTAAACGGCGTGAACAGCGAGGAGCGTGTGCCGATGACGATCGCCGCCTCGCCGTTTTTCGCCTTCAGCCACGCCGAAAGGCGTTCGCTGTCGTTCAGGCCGGAGTGCAGCACCTCAACCGGGGCGTTAAAGCGCTCGCGAAAGCGGGCGATAGTCTGCGGCGTCAGGCCAATTTCCGGAACCATGACCAGCGCCTGCCTGCCCTGGGCGAGGACGTTCTCCAGAACGCTCAGGTAGACCTCCGTTTTGCCGGAGCCGGTAACGCCCGCCAGCAGCCAGGCGGAAAAGCTGTCCAGGGCGCTGTGGATAGCGCCAACGGCGGTAGCCTGTTCGGTGTTCAGGCGCAGCCGCTCGCCGGTGACGGCGTAGCCGTCGCGCCAGTCGCCGAAGCCGGGCGTTTCGCTCGCCAGCTCGCAGAGGGCCTTTTTGCGCAGCGCCTGCAGGGCGGCATCGTTAAATTCAAGGCTGGCCACCTGGTCGCGCCAGATCCGGCCCTGCCGCAGGGCGGCCAGCGCCTGCTGCTGCCTGGGCGAGCGCTTCAGGGCGTTGAGATCGATAGCCTGACCCTCTTCGGTGGCGAACCAGTACCACATCGGCGCATTGCTGGCGGGCTTGCCCTGGCGCAGCAGAACCGGCAGGGCGTGAAACAGCACGTCGCCGAGGGGATGGTGGTAGTAATCCGCCGCCCACAGCAGCAGCTGCCAGACGGCGCGAGGGAAGACTGGCTCGTCGTCCAGCACCCCGGCGACGGCCTTCAGCTCTGCGACCGGCAGTTCGCTTTGCTCGCTGACCGCGACGACGATCCCGACCCGTTCCTGCTGCTTGCCGAACGGCACCCGCACCCGGCACCCGGCCCCGGCCTTCATGCCGTCCGGCAGAAGATAGTCGAAGGTGCGGGGAAGCGGAACGGGTAAGGCAACGCGCGCGACGGGCATGAAATCATCCTGACTTGAAATTCGGTGGGATAGTATACACATTGTGAGTCAGGGCGCGCGGATCAGTTTGCATATGCTGGCTAATTTCTGTATGATTCGCCGCCTTTGATGCAAATTGCTTGCGTCGAAAACCGACCATTACCCGAGAATTTCGCGCCGCCGGGCGGTGTGGAAGGTGACGGGGAATAATTAACTTCGCGTGGTGTCCGGCGTTAGGGCTGGAAGGGCGACGCGGCCTTAAACTGAGGTTCCCCCATGAAAAAAGATATTCATCCGAAATACGAAGAAATTACTGCGACCTGCTCCTGCGGTAATGTCATGAAAATCCGCTCCACCGCAGGTCACGATCTGAACCTCGACGTGTGCGGTAAATGCCACCCGTTCTATACCGGCAAACAGCGTGATGTTGCTACCGGTGGTCGTGTTGACCGCTTCAACAAGCGTTTCAGCATCCCGGGCAGCAAATAAGTTTTGGCTGTCAGAAAAAAGCGCCTCAGGGCGCTTTTTTTGTGCCTGCGGCACGCTGTTCGTCGGGAGGCGCTTACCAGGAAATGAGCGGCCACGCTTTGGCGACGGTTTCCAACTGCGGGGCGTCAAAGAGCGCCTGCGGGGAAACGACCGTTTCGTTCAGCGGAATATTGTTGCCGTAGCGCTCCCGAAGTTTGGCCTGCACCGCCGGCTGGCTGAGATCGAACTCTTTAAGCCGCTGTAACTTTCCCACCCGCATTTTCAGGGCCTTCAGATAGACCTTCCACACCACTTCAGAGCAGTACTGTCGATCGTCGGTCCAGGAAAACGCCAGATCGTAAGGCTTGCCCAGGTAGGGCTTTGCTGCCTGCGCCAGCTTCTTTTGCTGCTCCGCCGACAGGCCGCCGCTGACGCGCCTGACGATATACCGGCTCTTTTCACCGCGGGCGATCCACTTCTGTAGCGGGGTGTAAACCACCGGGCCAACGGCCTCAAAGACGTAGGGATGCTTATCGCGCACAACCACCATACCGACGTGGCTGTAGCGGGAATGGGTTGCCAGCTGAATAGCTTTACTTTGGGAGGAGCGGGACATCTGGAAGATGATGTCGCCCGTTTGCGGCTCCCATGCAAAGGCGGGTGCCGAAAAAAACAAAATAAAAATCAAAAAACTGCGCTTCATGGTGCTGTAACTTCCCTGTTACCCGACGGTAAAAAGCGGGCAGCCAACCTGCGCCGCCTGCTTTTATTAGTATTCCCAGGTTTCCGGGTCGATACCCAGTTCGCGCATGATCTCTTTCGCCGCCTCCGGAATTTCGTCGCTGCGCTCCTTGCGCAGATCGGCGTCGTTCGGCAGCGGCTGCCCGGTAAAGGCGTGCAGGAATGCTTCGCACAGCAGCTCGCTGTTGGTGGCGTGACGCAGGTTGTTCACCTGACGACGGGTGCGTTCATCGGTGAGGATTTTTAGCACCTTCAGAGGAATGGAAACCGTAATTTTTTTTACCTGCTCACTCTTCTTACCGTGCTCAGCGTATGGACTGATATATTCGCCGCTCCATTCAGCCATAAGATACCTTTAATCCTCTCGTCGTTAGTTAAAAGCCAGAATCATCGTGCTGGCCGTATTTGCGCATAGTTTATCGTACAGGCGATACCGTGACACGGACTTAGCGTCTGCAGAAGGCGTTAAAGCATATAATTTTAACGGCTATTGCCCGTTTGCTCAATCTATACGCAAAGAAGTTTAGATGTCCAGATGTATTGACGTCTATTGGCTCAGTGATTACTCTGATGCCTGACTTTTCACCGACTCAGCACAGGGACTTCCTTATATGACACGTAAACAGGCCACCATCGCAGTGCGTAGCGGGTTAAATAACGATGAACAGTACGGCTGCGTTGTTCCGCCGATTCATCTTTCCAGCACCTATAACTTCACCGGTTTTAATGAACCGCGCGCCCACGACTATTCGCGACGCGGTAATCCTACGCGCGACGTGGCGCAGCGTGCGCTGGCGGAGCTGGAAGGCGGGGCGGGGGCGGTGCTGACCAGCTCCGGCATGTCGGCGATTCACCTGGTGACCATCGTGTTCCTCAGGCCCGGCGATCTGCTGGTGGCCCCGCACGACTGCTACGGCGGCAGCTATCGCCTGTTTGACAGCATGGCGAAGCGCGGCTGCTATCGCGTGCTGTTTGTCGATCAGGGCAATGAGCAGGCCCTGCGGGCGGCGCTGGCGGAAAAACCGAAGCTGGTGCTAGTGGAAAGTCCCAGCAATCCGTTGTTACGGGTGGTAGATATTGCGAAAATCTGTCGGCTGGCAGCGGAGGCGGGGGCGGTGAGCGTGGTTGACAATACTTTTTTAAGCCCGGCACTGCAAAATCCGCTGGCGCTGGGTGCCGATCTGGTGTTGCATTCATGCACGAAATATCTGAACGGCCACTCTGACGTGGTGGCCGGCGTGGTGATTGCCAGCGAGCCGGATACGGCCACCGAGCTGGCCTGGTGGGCAAACAACATCGGCGTGACCGGCGGGGCCTTTGACAGCTATTTGCTGCTGCGCGGCCTGCGCACCCTGGCACCGCGCATGGCGGCGGCGCAGCGTAACGCCCAGGCGATCGTCGGCTATCTGCAAACCCAGCCGCTGGTGAAAAGGCTTTATCATCCGTCGCTGCCGGACAATCCGGGGCATGAGATCGCCGCCCGCCAGCAGAGAGGCTTTGGCGCAATGTTGAGTTTCGAACTGGATGGCGATGAGCAGACGCTACGCCGTTTCCTCGGCGCGCTGTCGCTGTTTACGCTGGCGGAGTCGCTGGGCGGCGTTGAAAGCCTGATCTCCCACGCCGCAACGATGACCCACGCGGGCATGGCACCGGAAGCCCGCGCCGCCGCCGGAATTTCGGATACGCTGCTGCGTATTTCTGCCGGTATCGAAGATGGTGAAGATTTAATTGCCGACCTGGAAAATGGCTTCCGGGCTGCAAACAAGGGGTAAACATGAGTGTGAGTGTGCAGGCAGGGGCGAAGGGTCGTCAGCTGCATAAATTTGGCGGTAGCAGTCTGGCAGATGTGAAGTGCTATCTGCGCGTTGCGGGCATTATGGCGGAGTATTCCCAGCCTGACGATATGATGGTGGTTTCCGCCGCCGGCAGCAGCACTAACCAGTTGATTAACTGGCTGAAACTAAGCCAGACCGATCGCCTCTCTGCGCATCAGGTACAACAGGCCCTGCGCCGCTATCAGTGCGATCTGATAAGCGGCCTGCTTCCTGCCGACGTTGCGGACGGCTTAATCAGCGCGTTTATCAGCGATCTGGAACGTCTTGCCGGGCTGCTGGATAGCGGCGTGAACGAGGCCGTCTATGCGGAGGTGGTGGGCCACGGTGAAATCTGGTCGGCGCGCCTGATGTCGGCGGTGCTTAATCAGCAGGGGCTGGTCTCCGCATGGCTGGACGCGCGCGAATTTTTACGCGCCGAGCGGGCGGCCCAGCCGCAGGTGGACGAGGAGCTATCCCGGCCGCTGCTGCAGCCGCTGTTGGCACAGCATTCGGGTAAGCGGCTGGTGGTAACCGGTTTTATCAGCCGCAACCATCTGGGGGAGACCGTGCTGTTGGGGCGTAACGGCTCCGACTACTCCGCCACGCAAATTGGCGCGCTGGCGGGAGTTGCCCGGGTGACCATCTGGAGCGACGTGGCCGGGGTCTACAGCGCCGATCCGCGTAAGGTGAAGGATGCCTGCCTGCTGCCGCTGCTGCGCCTTGACGAGGCCAGCGAGCTGGCGCGGCTGGCGGCACCGGTGCTGCATACCCGCACGCTGCAGCCCGTCTCCGCCAGCAATATCGATCTACAGCTGCGCTGTAGCTACACGCCCGATAAAGGCTCCACGCGCATTGAGCGCGTGCTGGCCTCCGGCACGGGGGCGCGCATTGTCACCAGCCATGACGACATCTGCCTGATTGAGTTCCGGGTGCCGAACGACCAGGATTTCAGGCTGGTGCATAAGGATATTGAGCAGGTGCTGAAGCGGGCGCAGGTGCGTCCGCTGGCGACGGGCGTGCATCACGATCGCCAGCTGCTGCAGTTTTGCTACACCTCCGAAGTTGCCGACAGCGCGCTGAAGATCCTCGACGAGGCCGGTTTGCCGGGCGAGCTGCGCCTGCGGCAGGGGCTGGCGCTGGTGGCGATGGTGGGGGCGGGCGTCACCCGCAACCCGCTGCACTGCCACCGCTTCTGGCAGCAGCTGAAAGGCCAGCCGGTGGAGTTTACCTGGCAGTCCGAGGAGGGCATCAGCCTGGTAGCCGTGTTGCGCAGCGGCCCGACGGAGAGCCTGATTCAGGGGCTGCACCAGTCCCTTTTTCGCGCCGAAAAGCGTATCGGGCTGGTGCTGTTCGGCAAAGGCAATATCGGCTCCCGCTGGCTGGAGCTGTTCGCCCGCGAGCAGAGCATCCTGTCGGCGCGAACCGGCTTTGAGTTTGTGCTGGCCGGGGTGGTGGACAGCCGCCGCAGCCTGCTGAACTATAACGGCCTGAACGCCAGCCGCGCGCTGGCCTTCTTTAACGATGAGTCCGTTGAGCAGGATGAAGAGTCGCTGTTCCTGTGGATGCGCGCCCACCCCTATGACGATCTGGTGGTGCTGGACGTGACCGCCAGCCAGCAGCTGGCCGACCAGTATCTCGATTTTGCCAGCCATGGTTTCCATGTGATCAGCGCTAATAAGCTGGCGGGAGCCAGCGCCAGCGATAAATATCGGCAGATCCATGACGCCTTTGAGAAAACCGGGCGGCGCTGGCTGTATAACGCCACCGTCGGCGCGGGGCTGCCGATCAACCACACGGTGCGCGATCTGATCGACAGCGGCGATACTATTCTGTCAATCAGCGGGATCTTTTCCGGCACCCTGTCATGGCTGTTCCTGCAGTTTGACGGCACCGTTCCGTTCACCGAACTGGTGGATCAGGCGTGGCAGCAGGGGCTGACCGAGCCGGACCCGCGGGTCGATCTCTCCGGCAAGGACGTGATGCGCAAGCTGGTGATCCTGGCGCGCGAGGCGGGGTACGACATTGAGCCAGGCCAGGTGCGGGTAGAGTCGCTGGTGCCCGCCCACTGTGAGGAAGGCTCTGTCGATCGCTTCTTTGAAAATGGCGAAACGCTGAACGAGCAGATGGCCCAGCGGCTGGAGGCCGCCCGGGAGATGGGGCTGGTGCTGCGCTATGTGGCGCGCTTCGACGCCAACGGCAAGGCGCGCGTCGGCGTCGAGGCGGTGCGCCCGGAGCATCCGCTGGCGGCGCTATTGCCGTGCGATAACGTCTTCGCTATCGAAAGCCGCTGGTATCGTGACAACCCGCTGGTGATCCGCGGGCCGGGAGCGGGCCGGGATGTGACCGCCGGGGCGATCCAGTCGGATATCAATCGCCTCGCGCAGCTGCTGTAGCGCGGACGCGGCGGTCTGCCGCCGCCCGGTTGCGGAACGCCGGTTCGTGAAGAGTGCTGCTACGGCGCGGCTGGCGCGCCGGCGAGGACGCTTTTCCGGCAGCGTCCTCCCTCCTGCTGAATGAAATATTTTCATCTTCCCTGCATATTCTTCAACTTCAGCGGCGATTTTTCTGTTGACGCCAGGGGACTTTTCCGTCATTTTTTTACATCTGGACGTCTAAACGGATAGATGTTCATATCGGGACAAATAATAACCAGTGATTGATGAGGTAAGGTATGAGCTTTTTTCACGCCAACCAGCGGGATGCCCTGAATCAGAGCCTGGCGGAAGTCCAGGGTCAGATTAACGTTTCATTTGAATTTTTCCCGCCGCGTACCGGTGAAATGGCGCAGACCCTGTGGAACTCAATCGATCGACTGAGCAGCCTGAAGCCGAAGTTTGTCTCCGTGACCTACGGTGCCAATTCGGGGGAGCGCGACCGCACCCACAGCATTATCAAAGGCATCAAGGATCGTACCGGTCTGGAGGCCGCGCCGCACCTGACCTGTATTGACGCCACCCGCGACGAGCTGCGCGTTATCGCCCGCGACTACTGGAATAACGGTATTCGCCATATCGTTGCCCTGCGCGGAGATCTACCGCCGGACAGCGGCAGGCCGGAGATGTATGCCGCCGACCTGGTCAGCCTGCTCAAAGAGGTGGCCGACTTCGATATTTCGGTGGCCGCCTACCCGGAGGTGCATCCGGAGGCCAAAAGCGCCCAGGCCGATCTGCTTAACCTGAAGCGCAAGGTTGACGCGGGCGCGGGTCGGGCGATCACCCAGTTCTTTTTTGACGTGGAAAGCTACCTGCGCTTTCGCGACCGCTGCGTTTCGGCGGGGATCGACGTGGAGATTATTCCGGGCATTCTGCCGGTTTCTAACTTTAAGCAGGCGAAGAAGTTCGCCGATATGACCAACGTGCGCATCCCGACGTGGATGTCGACGATGTTTGAAGGGCTGGACGACGATGCGGAAACCCGCAAGCTGGTCGGTGCCAATATCGCTATGGATATGGTGAAAATTCTCAGCCGTGAAGGGGTGAAGGACTTCCACTTCTACACCCTCAACCGCGCCGAGCTGAGCTACGCCATCTGCCACACCCTGGGCGTGCGCCCGATCTGACTCTCTCCGGCGGCGGCGGTGTCGTCGCCGCGCTTTTTTACGCGGAATGTGCGCTGACATCATCAACTTTCTGAACGCAAAGCGAGTATAGTGCCCTGCAAAAATAACGGCACGGTGGTTGGACTATGACTCTTGCAGGGAAAAGCAATCTGGTGGCTATTGGCGGGCTGATCGCCCTGACGCTAATCTGGAGCTACAGCTGGATTGTGATGAAACAGGTGACGCTGTATATCGGCGCTTTCGACTTTACCGCGTTACGCAGCATCTTCGGCGCGCTGGTGCTTCTCCTCATTTTACTGCTGCGTGGTCGCGGTATGCGGCCGACGCCCTTCGGCTATACGCTGGCGATAGCGCTGCTGCAGACCTGCGGCATGGTCGGGCTGGCGCAGTGGGCGCTGGTGAGCGGCGGTGCCGGCAGGGTGGCCGTGCTTGCCTATACCATGCCGTTCTGGGTGGTCATTATGGCGGCGCTCTTTTTGGGCGAGCGTATGCGGCGGCTGCAGTACGCGGCGATTGGGCTGGCGGCCTGCGGCCTGCTGTTGGTGGTGCAGCCGTGGCGGCTGGATCTGTCGTCAATGAAAAGCGCGCTGCTGGCCACCCTCTCCGGGGTAAGCTGGGGAGCCAGCGCCATCGTGGCCAAGCGGATGTATCTCCGCTATCCGCGTGTGGATCTGCTGGCGTTAACCACCTGGCAGATGCTGTACGCGGCGCTGGTGATGAGTGCGGTGGCCTGGCTGGTGCCCCAGCGCAGCATCGACTGGCAGCCGGGCGTCTTCTGGGCGCTGGGATACAGCGCGATTCTGGCGACGGCGCTGGCCTGGAGCCTGTGGCTGTTCGTGCTGCGTAATTTGCCGGCCAGCGTTGCCGGTTTAAGCACCCTGGCGGTTCCGGTCTGCGGCGTGCTGTTTTCCTGGTGGCTGCTGGGCGAAAACCCGGGCCTGGTGGAGGGCAGCGGAATTGTTCTGATCGTGCTGGCGCTGGCGGTTATCAGCGTCAAAAAGCGCAGCGCTCAGGTGCGCCGCAGCCGGGAGGCGTTGTAGCGCGCCTGCGGACGCGCGCTTTTCCCTGCCGCAGGCCGCCGCCCGAGCGCCTTTTGACGGCGTCGTTACGCCGGGCGCGAGGCGTGACGCTCCGCCGCGATCAGGCAGTTCTGCATCAGCATGGCGATGGTCATCGGGCCGACCCCGCCGGGAACCGGGGTGATTGCCCCGGCAACGGCCTCCACGGCGCTAAAGTCGACGTCGCCGCAGATCTGCCCCTCGCTGTCCCGGTGAATACCGACATCCACCACCACCGCGCCGGGCTTCACGTAGCGGCTGTCAATGGCGCGCGGTTTGCCGATGGCGACGATCAAAATATCCGCCCGCTGGCAGATCTGCGGCAGATGTTTGGTCTGCGAGTGGCAGAGTGTCACCGTGGCGTTTTCGCGCAGCAGCAGCTGGGCTACCGGTTTGCCGACGATGTTGCTGCGTCCCAGTACCACGCACTCCTTGCCTGCGATCTCAATGTTGCTACGCTTCAGCAGTTCGATAATACCGGCAGGCGTGCAGGGCAGGAATCCCGGATGGTTCATCGAAAGCGCGCCGACGTTCTCCGGGTGAAAGCCGTCGACGTCTTTGGCGGGGCTGATGGCCTGAATCACCGCCCGGGAATCGATCGACGCAGGCAGCGGTAGCTGCACCAGAATACCGTCGACGTCATCGCGCTGGTTCAGCGTTTCGATCTCCGCCAGCAGCCCGGCCTGGCTGATAGTATCGGGTAAGGTGATGACCAGCGAGCGGATGCCGACCTGTTCACAGGCCCGGTGCTTATTCTTCACATAAATGGAAGAAGCGGGATCGCTGCCCACCAGGATAACCGCCAGCGTTGCGGTATAGGGCCGGGCGCTTAGCTGCGCCTTTAGCTCTTCTTTTATCGTTGCGGCAATGGCTTTGCCGTTAAGTAATACGCTCATGGTGTTCCTCTGGTTAAAACAGCCCGCCGATCAGGCCATCCTCATTGATGTCGATAATATTGGCCGCGGGCGTTTTTGGCAGGCCGGGCATGGTCATGATGGCACCCGTGAGCGCCACAACGAATCCGGCCCCGGCGGAAACATACACTTCACGGATATGAATCTTGAACCCGGCTGGCCGGCCGAGCAGGGACGGATCGTCTGAAAAGGAGTACTGCGTTTTTGCCATGCAAATCGGGAAGTGGCCGAAGCCCATGCCTTCGAGCTTCTCCAGCGTGGTGCGGGCGGCGGCGCTGTAGGTCACACCATCGGCACCGTAAATCTCCTCCGCAATGGTCTCTATCTTCGCGCTTAACGGCAGCGTATCCGGGTAAAGTGGCTGAAAATGTTCAGGCTCGGTCTCCAGGGTATCGATAATCTCCCTGGCCAGCTCCACGCCGCCGGGGCCGCCTTTTTCCCACACTTCCGCCAGCGCGAAGCGGCAGCCCCGCTCCTGGCAGTAGCGGCGGATAAAGGCGTGCTCATTGGCGGTGTCGCTGGCATAGGCGTTAAGCGTAACGACCACCGGAACGCCGTATTTCTTTAAGTTCTCGATATGCTTGCCGAGGTTGACGATGCCTTTTTCCAGCGCCGCCATGTTCTCATGCTGCCACTCGCTTTTTCCGGCTCCGCCGTTATATTTTAACGCCTTGGTGGTGGCGACCAGCACCACGCAGTTGGGGCGCAGGCCGCTCATGCGGCATTTAATGTCGAAAAATTTCTCCGCGCCGAGGTCCGCGCCAAAGCCCGCTTCGGTAACCACGATATCGGCCAGCTTCAGCCCCAGGCGGGTGGCCCGTACGCTGTTGCAGCCGTGTGCGATATTGGCGAAAGGGCCGCCGTGGATGATGGCGGGGGTATTTTCCAGCGTCTGAATCAGGTTGGGGTTAATGGCATCTTTCAGCAGGGTGGCCATAGCGCCCACGGCCTGCAGATCCCGGGCGGTGACGGGATCGCCGCTGCGCGTCCAGGCGACGATAATCCGCCCCAGCCGCTGTTTTAAATCGTTGAGATCGCTGGCGAGGCACAGGATCGCCATAATCTCCGAGGCGACGGTAATAATGAACCCATCTTCGCGCACTACGCCGTCTTTCGGACCGCCCATTCCCACCACCGTGTGGCGCAGGGCGCGGTCGTTCATATCCAGGCAGCGTTTAAAAATTATACGCTTGGGATCGATATCTAAGGCGTTGCCCTGGAAGAGATGGTTATCCAGCATCGCCGCCAGCAGGTTGTTGGCCGAGGTAATGGCGTGGAAGTCGCCGGTAAAGTGAAGGTTAAGATCCTCCATCGGCACCACCTGGGCATAGCCACCGCCGGCCGCTCCGCCCTTCATGCCGAAGCAGGGGCCGAGGGAAGGCTCGCGCAGGGCGATAACGGCATTTTTGCCGATATGGTTCAGGGCCTGGCCGAGACCCACCGTTACCGTGGTTTTGCCTTCGCCCGCCGGGGTGGGGTTGATGGCGGTCACGAGGACCAGCCTGCCGTTTTTCCGGTCGGCGATTTTGGGCCAGATGCTGCTGCTGAACTTGGCCTTATATTTGCCGTACAGCTCCAGATCGTCCGCATCGACGCCCAGCTTTTCAGCGATAGCCTGAACGGGTAACAGCTGCGCCTCATGGGCAATTTGAATATCCGATTTCATGGGTAAATTCTCACGTTGAATGCTTCTATCCGCCATACTCCAGACCGCACGGGCGTTGGCTACGGAATGCCAGGCTTCTCCCCTGGCCGCGCCCTGTGCGGGCCAGCGTTGGGTTTTGCCCTGCCGCCTGAATTATTCAGGATATCTCGCCAGATAAGTTGTTTAATTTCGCCGGTGCGTCGATGATTCGCTGCGCGTCCTGGCGGATGCCTTTTACCGTTTTGGTTTTATTGCTTCTCATTCTGCCTCCTGTTTACCGGTTTATTTTTAATAGCGCGGGTCAGGCGGATGACCACCGGCGAAAGCAGAATAAGCGCGATCAAATTGGGCAGCACCATCAGCCCATTAAACATATCCGCCATATTCCAGACCATATCCACTCTGATAAACGAGGCGCAAAATATAAAAATAACCACCGTGCACTGATAGGCGCGTATGGCCTTTTTATTATTGAACAGGTAACGAATGTTCATTTCGCCGTAGTAGTACCAGCCAATAATGGTGGTAAATGCGAAGCATAACAGTGCGAATGAAATAAAAATGCTGCCGAACCAGCCAAAGACCCAGGAGTAGGCCATCTGCGTCAGCTCGATGCCCTGCAGCCCCTGGTAAACGGACATAAAGGAAGCCGTTTTCTGGCCGCCGGCCTCCCACATGCTCAGGCCGGAAGTGATGATCGCCAGCGCGGTTATCGTCACGATGATGGCGACCACGAAGACCCCCATCATGGCGATAAAGCCCTGCTGCTCTTCGTTTTCAACCTTTGCCAGCGCATGAGCGTGGGGCGTGGAGCCCATTCCCGCTTCGTTTGAGAAGAGGCCGCGGGCGATACCAAAGCGCATCGCTTCCTGAATGGCAATACCGATCCCGCCGCCGAGCACCGCCTGCGGATTAAAGGCGGCGATAAAGATAATCTTAAACGCCGGAATAATATAAGCGTAGTTGTAAGCGAGAATGACAAAGGTTCCCGCGAAGTACAGCACCGCTTTTATCGGCACGATCTTTTCGGTAAAAGAGGCAATGCTACCGATGCCGCCAATAATAACGAAGGCGGTCAGCCCGGCGACGATCAGGCCGCTGACCCATAGCGGAATGCCTAATGAGCCATAAAAAGCCGAGGCGATGGAGTTTGACTGCACCATATTGCCGATAAAGCCGAGCGCTAAAATAATTAATAGCGCAAAGATCACCGCCAGCCATTTGCAGCGCAGCCCCTGCTCAATATAATAAGCCGGCCCGCCGACCACCTGGCCTTCTTTATCCCGCGTGCGATATTTCTGCGCCAGAATGGCCTCGGCATAAATGGTTGCCATGCCCAGAAAAGAAGAGACCCACATCCAGAAAATAGCGCCGGGGCCGCCGGCGAGGATCGCCGTGGCCGGCCCGGCTAAGTTGCCCGTCCCGACCTGTCCGGCGATGGCCGTGGTTACGGCCTGAAAGGAGCTCATTCCGCCTTTATCCGCCCGACGGCCGAAGAGCGAAATGTTACCAAACAGTGAACGGACGCTGGCTTTAAAGTAGCGGATCTGCACAAACCCCAGCGTAAAGGTGTAGTAAATGCCCACTCCGCAGAGTAGATAGATAAGTAATATATTCCAGAGCAAGTTATTCGCCTGGTTAATGAAATGAGCCAAAATATCCATCTTGCCTGTTTTCCTGTCTATTTATAAGTACCACTTTACCTGTCTTCAGCGGGCATTTTAATCGCCGGAACGTGAAAAGATCTGGATCTATATCATCACGCTAAACTGTAGACGGTATCGATTGCGCGGCCGACGGGGCGTTTACTCCGCCGACGCGCCTTTTTTCGCAGATCGCGGAGGGAGGCAGCGCAGACGATGGCCTTCATCAACATTAACTGACCGTTTTTCCGTCGGCCAGTATGTATGGCCCGCCTGACCCCGCTCAATCGCCAGCAGCCTGGTCGACTGTGGTTGTTCAGCAGGTTCGCTATGGCGATGGATAAAACCATGGCGGTATGCAGGCTGGTTTAATGGTTCTGTCATTGTAAAAGACTCCTTATTGATGCCGACCCGTCAGCCTTAGCACAACGGGTCTGGAGGCAGGGCGTAAAGGGCTGGTCGGCAAACGGAGAGCGGTCAGCCTTCTTATTTAACGGTTCAGCGAACCGTTCCTTTATTATCGGTACAGGATGCGTCGTTCATTCATTCTGGCGTGTCGCTCAGCTAAACGTTTCTCTTAATGATTTCGCCATCGGCCGGGACGAATATAGCCGGGACCATTTTTATGGTCACTACCGTAACGCCCGGCTCTTTTTTACCGTCGGATAACTATCGCGTCTTCTGATAATCTCTGTACAGTCGGGCTGCGGCAGATTATATCGCCTGCGAATACGTCTGTTTAACGGCCCCGGATAATAGCCTGACCGTTATTTGCTGTCTCCTGGCGCTTTTTGTTACCGGATAACGCGGACTATTATCGCTGATAGTGGCCTGTAATAGGGCCGTGGCGATACTGATACGATTTTGCACCGAAAAATTTATATCCTGAGTAATTCCGGACACGGAAAGATGCATATCGTTTAAAACGCCGTTATCTGACGGAAAACGTCTGAGCGCGACAGGCCGCCTGCAGCATATAATTATTGGCCGGGAGAAATCTGTTCCCGTCTCACTATACCCTGCGTTTATGCATTGGCGTATCACAGCGCCGGCCCGCCATTATCATCGACCACCGTTATTTAATATTGTATGAGTCATTTTATTATCCCCTGTAGCGTCGTATGCGCCAGCTGAAAATGAATCTCTCTGTTATACGTCAGCCGGGCGTGCCGTTGATTATGCTAACCGATCGTTAAAAAAGATGCGGGAGCGATCACAATAATATCTATTTGCCATGAGACTGTTAATAATTTATGCAATGCCTCTGGTTGCCGGATTAATTAAATATTTTATCTGACTGTTTTGTAAACCTTAACGGCGCTATTGCGATCGATTTTAGTGGATTATTTCGGTTGCTTCTCTTTTTATTTTAAGAACCCATCCAGGGGCGCTATTAATCTGAGATAGGTTCGCGTCGCTATTTATGGCGGCTGATTCGTTTCGTTTTTTATAAAGGTGTTGCGTAAAAAGTGAGGGAGGGAAATAAGAAAATATATGACCAGACAGTGGAATGTTTTGCCGGAACGGTTTGAATTTACTCGGTTATATCCTGATCGATTCGGACCAGATGATAAAACGCAAACCCTATTAAAATATCGTCGACTATCCTGGCGGGATAAGTCTTTTCCTTATTCAGAGGTTATCCCATAAGGCTTTTTTATCCGCCATGTTGCGCCAGGGCCGCGCCGGCGCAAAACGTCTTGTCGCGGGGCGCTTCGTGAATTGTCCCTACGCTCCGGTTGCCGTGCGCTGCCGCTGTTCAGACCGCCTGCGTCTGGTGAGACAGCCTCTTAATCTCCAGTAGGTGAGCGGCGTGAGTAACTCCTCCGATCGGCGCTGAGAGGAACCGTCAGGCGCTTAACGTAGCTGCCCACTCCCGGTCGGGGCTTCCGGCAGTCCGCTCCGCTGGTCAGCGCCGGTATTAGTGAAAGGAGTGAGCGGCCATACGTGGCCGGAAGCGAGTGGCTGCGGCTAAAAAATAAACCCCGCACAGTCACAGACGCGGGGTTCGGTTGGCTGACCGCAAGGGAGAAGCGTAGCTTTCCCCTTTGGTAATCCTTCAGATATCAATGGATTGATTTTCTGATGGTTATTTTAAACGCTTCCGCCGCCGATCGCGGAAAGGTCCGGCAACGGTTTTGAAACCGCGCCAGCGCAGAGGTTTCAGCAACGCCTCGCGGCTTATTCCCACTCCTGCAGGAAACGCTGGCCGTACTGGTCGGCAACCAACAGCGCGGCGTAAACCCGGTCCGGGGTGATGTCGCCGGGCATGTTATGCATGGTTTCGCCTTCGGCGCAGGCGGCTTCCGCCACGACGCGCATTTTCTCCGGGATATCCTGTTTGATATCCAGCTGCGCCAGGGTGAGCGGCAGACCGACGGAATGACACAGCGCGGCGACGGTTTCGATCTCCTCCAGCGGCGCGTTTTCCAGCACCAACTGGGTCAGGGTGCCGAAGGCCACCTTCTCACCGTGGTAGTAGTGATGCGCGTCCGGGATTGCCGTCAGGCCGTTGTGCACCGCGTGTGCCGCCGCCAGGCCGCCGCTTTCAAAGCCGACGCCGCTCAGGTAGGTATTGGCCTCGATAACGCGCTCCAGCGCCGGGGTCACGACGTGCTGCTCTGCGGCCAGCATGGCCTTTTCACCCTCTTCAAGCAGGGTGTTGTAGCAGAGTTCAGCCAGGGCCAGCGCCGCCTGGGTGCACTTGCCGCCCGCCATGGTGGTGGCACCGCTGCGCGAACAGGCCCGCGCTTCGAACCAGGTTGCCAGCGCATCGCCGATACCGGCAGCCAACAGACGTGCCGGTGCGCCTGCCACAATTTTGGTGTCCACGATGACGATGTCCGGGTTATTGGGCAGCAGCAGGTAGCGGTCAAACTCGCCGTCGTCGGTGTAGATCACGGAAAGCGCGCTGCACGGGGCGTCGGTAGAGGCGATGGTCGGCGCGATGGCGACGGGGGCTTCCATAAAATGGGCCAGCGCTTTGGCGGTGTCCAGCGTTTTACCGCCGCCGATGCCCAGCACCGCGCCGCACTGCGCTTTTTCAGCAATGGCACGCAGCCTGTCGATCTCATTTTGCGAGCATTCACCGCCAAACGGCGCGATTTCCAGCGCCAGCCCGGCATCCTGGAAGCTTTTCTCCAGCGCGCCCTGAGCGAAGCCTAAGACAAATTTATCCCCGACCACCAGCCAGCGTTCGGCCAGCGGCTTAAGGTAGTCACCAAGGCGCGTAATGACATCGGCACCCTGAATATATTTACCTGGCGATTGAATGATACGATCCATATGATATTTTCCTCATGTCTGTACCCGTCCTGATTCAGGCCGCAGGCGCTGCAAAGGCTTTTCGGCCGTGCGGATGCGCTTGCCGCCCGCCAGCCGCGTAAACTATTCCGGGTAACGTTGATATAAATCAGGCTAAGTTGATGCTGCCAAAGGCGTTATTCCAGTCCTGTTCAAACTTCTCTATCGCCGCCTCTACCGCAGGGGTATTGAGCATCTGTTGCGCTACGTCTAAAGGCAGCGTAATCGCTTCGCAGCCGGTCAGCAGGCAATCCAGCGCCTGGCGCGGGGTTTTAAAGCTGGCGGCCAGCACCTTGCACCGGGGAACGTGCAGCTCCAGCAGCGTCTGTAGCTCCTGTACCGTACGGATGCCGTCGCCGCCCTGGGCGTCGACGCGGTTGACGTATGGCGCAACGTATTTTGCTCCCGCCAGCGCCGCCAGCAGCCCCTGGGCGGCGCTGTACACGGCGGTGCCAAGGGTGGGAATGCCCTCTTTTTTCAGCAGCTTAATGGCGGACAGCCCCTCGGCGGTCACCGGGATTTTCACCACGATGTCCGGCATGGCGTTGCTCAGGCGTTTGGCCTCTTCCACCATGCCCTGGGCGCTGCGGCTCATGGTCTGGGCGAACAGCACCCCCTCTTCGCCGATGGCCTTTTGCAGCCTGGGCAGCACCTCCCAGATGGATTCCCCGCTGGCCGCCACGATGCTCGGGTTGGTGGTCACCCCTGCAATGGGGAAAATACGCGCCAGGCGTTCAACTTCCGCCACGTTGGCGGTATCCAGATAGAGTTCCATAGTGTTTCCTCTTCGCCTGTTTGCAGGCGGTTAACGTTCAAGCTCATGTTGCAGCAGGCTGGCGATCGCCCCGGCTGAGGCGGCGTTAACCAGCGCGTTGCGGAATTCTTCGTGCATAATGCGGCGGGCCAGGCGCGAGAAAATGCGCATATGCTGGTCGCCGGCGGCGTGTTTATTCAGCGTCAGCATGATGATGAACTGCGCCTCGTCGTCGCCCCAGCGCACCGGGTGTTGCAGGCGCGCCACGCTGATGGTGGACTGTTCAATGTGCTCGGACTTACTGTGCGGGATGGCGAAGCTGAAGCCCAGTCCGGTGGAGAATACCGCCTCGCGTGCCCACAGATCGGCCTCCAGCTTACGCGGATAGCGGCAGCGGCCCGCCAGCAGCAGATTGTCGGTCATTCCTTTAATCACTTCCTCTTTGCTGCGCCAGTCGCTATCGAGGGTAATGCACTGCACGGTGACCAGCGGGGCGTCCTGCTGGCTCATGCGAAACTGCGCCAGCAGGTGCTCCACTTCCAGCGAGGTACGGCAGGCCATCGCCTGGTTCAGCAGCTGGCGGCAGGCGCGGCTATCGAGCTGCGCCATCCGCGCCTTGGCGGCGGGGATCGCCGGCGCGCTCATGCTGATCTCGTCCAGTCCCAGTCCGACCAGCAGCGGCAGCACCGAGCCTTTCGCCCCCAGCTCGCCGCACAGGCCGACCCACTTACCCTGGCGATGCACCGCCTGCACCGCATAGTCCAGCGCCCGCAGGAAGGCCGGATTCAGGCTGTTGTAGTGGCGGGTCACTTTGGCGTTGTCGCGGTCCACTGCCAGCAGATATTGAGTCAGATCGTTGCTGCCGATGCTGAAGAAATCAATCTCCTCGCAGCACTGGTCGATGATGAACATCACCGACGGCACCTCAAGCATGATACCGAGCGGGATTTTCTCATCGAACGGAAGATGCTCGTCGCGCAACTGCTGCTTAGCCTCCGCCAGCTTCTCTTTTACCCACAGGATCTCTTCCATTGATGAGATCATCGGGATCATGATCTTCAGGTACCCGTGCGCCGAGGCGCGGAGGATCGCCCGCAGCTGGGTGGTGAACAGCGCGGCGTACTCTTCGTAAATACGCACCGCGCGATAGCCGAGGAACGGGTTCGCCTCGGCGGGAATATTCAGGTAATCAACCGGCTTGTCGCCGCCGATATCCATGGTGCGCACAATAATACTGCGCTCTTGCGCCGACTCCAGCGCCTGGCAAAAAATGTTATACAGTTCGCTCTCGTCGGGGGCGTAGGCCCTGTCCATGTAGAGCATTTCGGTGCGGAACAGGCCAACCGCCTCCGCGCCGTTGTCGAACGCCGCCTGCGCCTCCACGGCGTGGGCAATGTTGGCGGCGATCTCCATACGGATGCCGTCGGCGGTGCGCGCCTCCCGCGTCAGCCAGACTCGCTGCTGTTCGCGCAGCGCCTCCTGTACCCGGGCCTCCTGCTGATAATAGCGGGTGACCGCTTCGTCGGGGGCGACTACGATTGCGCCCGCGTTGCCATCGATATAAACGGTCTGCTGTAACCATGACGTCAGCCTGTCGATCTCCACTCCCACCAGGGTTGGGATGTTGAACGAGCGGGCAAGGATCACCGTGTGCGAAGTGGTGCCGCCGCTTTTCAACAGTAGCCCCTTAAGGAGGGTTTTATCCAGTTCGAGGAACTGGCCCGGTGTCAGCTCGTCGGCCATACAGATCGCTGGTCGGGTCAGTTTTCCCGGTGCCGGGAAGCGCTGTTCGCCGTAAATTTGCTGCAGCAGCTGGAAGCAAAGGTCGCGCACATCCAGCGCGCGCTCCTGCAAATAGCTGCTGCTGGAGTGCGCAAACTGGTCGCAGAAATGGCTGGCGCCGTCGGCAATCGCCTGCGCGCAGCTTAAGCCGCGGGTAACGCCATCCAGCAAATACTGGCGAAGGGAGAGATCGCCCGCCAGCGAGCGCTGGGCCTCAAGGATAGCGCTGGTGGTGCCGTCGCTGTCGAGCAGGCGGAACTCAATGTTTTTCAGCAGCAGCTTCAGGCCGTTATCCAGCGCCGCCCGCTCGGCTTCCACATCCTGAGCGGCGGGAAGATCGGCGAGGGCGCTGAGATCCAGCGAGGAGAGCAGCGTCAGCACGCCGCCCGCGCAGCCGCTGCAGACAGAGCGGGCGCGAAAAAGCTGCGGATTGAGATGGGTGAGCGAAGCCGGAAGCGGCACCACTTCAGCGTGGCCAGCCTCTGCCAGCGGCGCGTCGCAATGCGGGAATTCCTCCTGCAGCCACTGGTTCAGGCGCTGGTACGCGGCGTCCTCGTCGGTGCCGGAAATCAGCAGCTGACAACGGTCTCCCGCCAGCGTATCGGTGCCAATCAGCGCCAGCGCGCTTTTGGCGTTGCCTTTACGGTCGGTGCGCAGGTTATGCCACTCAATATGTGAGGTAAAGGTGTTGCACAGCGTTTCGACATGGCTGGCCGGACGCGCATGGACGCCGTTCGGCAGCTCACAGGTAAATTCCACGATCAGGGGCATAGCCTCTCTCCCATAATGGTTTTCTTGCCACAGGATAAAAGCGCATAGCCGCGCCGCGCCATACGACAAATCTGCCAAAAGCTGGATAAATGTAATATAAGCGACAAAGTGCGATACGCCTCACATTGACTCTATAAGAGGAGTAATTTCAGTAAGGACGCAAGATATGAAGCGGATCGCATTTTTTATCGAATATTACAAAAATCCAGTAAATGACCCTTTTATCCACTGTCTGCGCCGTGGCGGATTGCCTATTGTTTGGCGTAACAACATTATGGCTATGGGCTTTCCGGCCCGGGAGCGACTTATGAATGAGTTGGTGCAGATCCTGAAAAACACCCGCCAGCACCTGATGACCGGCGTTTCACATATGATCCCCTTTGTGGTGGCGGGCGGCATACTGCTGGCGGTCTCCGTTATGCTCTACGGCAAAGGTGCCGTCCCGGACGCCGCGACGGACCCCAATCTGAAGAAACTGTTCGATATCGGCGTCGCTGGCCTGACCCTGATGGTGCCGTTCCTCGCCGCTTACATCGGTTATTCCATTGCCGAACGTTCAGCGCTGGCACCCTGTGCGATTGGCGCATGGGTAGGCAACAGCTTCGGTGCCGGGTTCTTCGGGGCGCTGATTGCCGGGATTATCGGCGGCATTGTGGTCTATTACCTGAAGAAAATTCCGGTGCATAAGGTCCTGCGCTCGATAATGCCCATCTTTGTTATTCCCGTCATCGGCACCTTTATCACCGCGGGCACCATGATGTGGGGGCTGGGGGAGCCGGTTGGCGCATTAACCGCCAGCCTGACCGAATGGCTGCAGGGAATGCAGCAGGGCAGCGTCGTACTGCTGGCGGTCATTATCGGGCTGATGTTGGCTTTCGATATGGGCGGCCCGGTGAATAAAGTAGCCTACGCCTTCATGCTGATCTGCGTGGCGCAGGGCGTCTACACCGTGGTGGCTATTGCCGCCGTGGCTATCTGCGTGCCGCCGCTGGGTTTAGGGTTGGCGACGCTGATTGGCCGCAAAAATTTCTCCTCTGAGGAACGTGAAGCGGGTAAAGCGGCACTGGTGATGGGCTGTGTGGGAGTGACGGAAGGGGCGATTCCCTTTGCCGCAGCGGACCCGCTGCGCGTGATCCCTTCCATTATGGTCGGCTCCGCCTGTGGTGCGGTTACGGCGGCGCTGTCAGGCGCGCAGTGTTACGCCGGCTGGGGAGGGCTGATTGTTTTACCGGTTGTTGAAGGCAAGCTGGGTTATATCGCGGCGGTGGCTGTCGGGGCGGTGGTGACGGCAGTTTGCGTCAATGTGCTGAAAAGCGTGATGCGGAAGAAAGTGTCTCAGGTTGACGAGAAAGAAGATGAGCTGGATTTAGATTTTGAAATGAATTGAGAGAGGAGAGAGCCATGACGAAAATTATCGCAGTAACCGCATGTCCTTCGGGCGTCGCACACACCTATATGGCGGCCGAAGCGCTGGAAAGCGCGGCCAAAGCCAAAGGCTGGGAAGTTAAAGTTGAGACTCAGGGCTCGATTGGTCTGGAAAACGAACTCACCGCGGCGGACGTTGCAGAGGCGGATATGGTGATCCTGACCAAAGATATCGGGATCAAGTTTGAGGAGCGCTTTGCGGGTAAAACCATCGTCCGCGTCAACATCAGCGATGCGGTGAAACGTGCTGACGCCATCATGAACAAGATTAGCGAGCATATAGCGCAAACCGCGTGACGTTAAAATGCCCGATGGCGCAAGCTTATCGGGCCTGTGACGCCAACGCCAGAAGGCTGGATAAGGCGTTCACGCCGCCGTCTGGCCAGGCGTTTTCCGACAGGAGTTCCTTATGACCAATCGTATCCAGCGCCTGAAAGCGGCTCTGTTCCGGCATCCCCGCGAGATATCGCTTGAGCGCGCGCTGCTTTACACCGAAAGCCATCGACAAACCGAGGGCGAGCCGGCCATTCTGCGCCGCGCTAAGGCCACGGCGCATATCCTTGAACACGTGGCGATCTCGATTCGTGATGAAGAGCTGATTGCCGGGAACCGCACCGTGAAGCCACGGGCTGGCATTATGTCGCCGGAAATGGACCCGTACTGGCTTCTGGAGGAGCTGGAACGGTTCCCAACGCGCCCGCAGGACCGTTTCGCCATCAGCGAAGAGGATAAGCGAATCTACCGCGAGACGCTGTTTCCTTACTGGGAAAAGCGCTCGATGAAGGATTTCATCAACGGTCAGATGACCGAGGAGGTGAAGGCCGCAGTCAGCACGCAAATCTTCAGCATTAACCAGACGGACAAAGGCCAGGGACATATCATTATTGACTATCCGCGCCTGCTTAATCACGGGCTGGGCGAGCTGACGGCGCAGATGCGGCAGCGCTGTGAGCAGCAGCCGGAGAACGCTTTTTACCAGGCCGGGCGGCTGCTGCTGAAGGCATCGCAAAAGCATATTTTGCGCTATGCCGCGCTGGCGGAGGAAATGGCGGAAAACTGCCCGGATGTTCCCCGCCGCGAGGAGCTGCGCGCCATTGCCGACAACTCCCGGCACGTTGCGCAGCATAAGCCGCAGACTTTCTGGCAGGCGTGTCAGCTGTTCTGGTATATGAATATCATTCTGCAGTATGAATCGAACGCCAGCTCGCTGTCGCTGGGGCGCTTCGACCAGTATATGTTGCCGTTCTATCAGGCGTCGCTAAGCCAGGGCGACGATCCGGCATTTCTGCGAGAGCTTCTTGAATCGCTGTGGGTGAAGTGCAACGACATCGTGCTGCTGCGCTCCACCAGCAGCGCACGCTATTTCGCCGGGTTTCCGACCGGCTATACCGCGCTGCTCGGCGGGCTGACGGAGAGCGGACGCAGCGCGGTGAACGCGCTGTCGTTCCTCTGCCTGGACGCCTACCAGAGCGTCCAACTGCCACAGCCGAACCTCGGTGTGCGCACTAACGCGCTGATCGACACGCCGTTCCTGATGAAAACGGCAGAGACCATTCGCCTTGGCACCGGCATTCCACAGATTTTCAACGACGAGGTGGTGGTGCCCGCTTTCCTGAACCGGGGCGTGTCGCTGGAGGATGCGCGGGATTACGCGGTGGTCGGCTGCGTGGAGCTGTCGATCCCCGGCAGAACCTACGGCTTGCACGATATCGCCATGTTTAACCTGCTGAAGGTGATGGAGATCTGCCTGTACGAAAACGAAGGCAACGCCGGATTGACCTGGGACGGGCTGCTGGCGCAGATCCGCCGTAAAATCAGTCACTACATTACGCTGATGGTGCAAGGGAGCAATATCTGCGATATTGGCCATCGTGACCGGGCGCCGGTACCTCTGCTCTCCTCGTTGATTAGCGACTGTCTGGAAAAGGGGCGCGACGTGACCGACGGCGGCGCGCGCTACAACTTCTCTGGCGTGCAGGGGATCGGCATCGCCAATCTGAGCGACTCCCTGCACGCCCTGCATGGGCTGGTGTTTGAACAGCAGCGCCTGAGCTTCGATCGGCTGCTGGCGGTATTAAAGGCCAATTTCGCCACCCCGGAAGGGGAAAAAATCCGCGCCCGGCTGCTTAACCGCTTTGAAAAGTACGGCAACGATATTGATGATGTGGACAACTTCAGTGCCGAACTGCTGCGTTTTTACTGCAAAGAGGTAGAAAAATACCACAATCCGCGCGGCGGATGCTTTACGCCGGGATCGTACACCGTCTCCGCCCACGTGCCGCTGGGCTCCGTGGTCGGCGCGACTCCGGACGGACGGTTGGCTGGCGAGCAACTGGCGGATGGCGGGCTGTCGCCGATGCTCGGCCAGGATATGCAGGGGCCGACGGCGGTGCTGAAATCGGTGAGTAAGCTGGACAACACGCTGTTGTCGAACGGAACCCTGCTGAACGTGAAGTTCACGCCCGCGACGCTGGCAGGCGAGGCGGGGCTGCGAAAACTGGCGGATTTCCTGCGCGCTTTTACCCAACTTAAGTTGCAGCATATTCAGTTCAACGTGGTCAATGCCGACACGCTGAGAGAGGCGCAGCGGCGGCCGCAGGAGTTCTCCGGGTTGGTGGTCCGCGTGGCCGGATACAGCGCTTTCTTTGTCGAGCTGTCAAAGGAGATCCAGGATGACATCATTCGCCGCACCGCGCATCAGCTGTGAGGAGGGGACGTCAGGCGGCGAAGAGGTTGCGCGTATTTTCAATATTCAGCGCTATTCGCTGAATGACGGGCAGGGCATTCGCACCGTGGTCTTTTTTAAGGGCTGCCCGCACGCCTGCCCGTGGTGCGCCAATCCGGAATCGATCTCCCCGCGGATTGAAACGGTGCGCCGGGAGAGCCGATGTCTGCACTGCGCGCCCTGTCTGCGCGACGCCGATGAGTGCCCTTCCGGTGCCTTTGAGCGGATCGGTCGCGATATCACGCTGGATGAACTAGAGCGCGAGGTGCTGAAAGATGACGTGTTTTTCCGCGCTTCCGGCGGTGGTGTGACCCTCTCCGGCGGCGAGGTGCTGATGCAGGCGTCTTTCGCCACGCGCTTTCTCCGGCGGCTGCGTCGCCTGGGGGTCCCCTGCGCTATTGAAACCGCGGGCGATGCCCCCGCCGACCGGCTACTGCCGCTGGCCAGGGAGTGTGATGAGGTGCTGTATGATTTAAAAATTATGGATCCGCAGCGCGCGCGCGAGGTGGTGAAGATGAATCAGCGGCGGGTGCTGGATAATTTACGCCTGCTGGCGAGCGAAGGGATACCGGTTATCCCCCGGCTGCCGCTGATCCCCGGCTATACGCTTAATGATGAAAATATACAGTATGCGCTGACGCTGCTGTTATCATTCGGCATTAGACGGGTCCACCTGCTGCCGTTTCATCAGTACGGCGAGCCGAAGTACCGTCTGCTTGGCCAGCCGTGGGCGATGGATGGCATTCCCGCGCCGTCGGCCCGCGAGGTGGCGTATTTTCGTAAAATGGCGGAGAGGGCCGGATTTGAGGTAATCGTGGGAGGTTAATATGACAGTTCCGACTGGACGGTATCTGGTGGCGGTGACCGCCTGCGTCAGCGGCGTGGCGCATACCTATATGGCGGCCGAACGGCTGGAAAAGCTCTGCCAGCAGGAGGGGTGGGGCATAAAAATTGAGACCCAGGGCGCGCTGGGCATTGAAAACCGCCTGACGGAAACGGATATCGTTCGCGCCGACGCCGTGCTGCTGATCGCCGATATCGAGCTGGCGGGGGGGGAGCGCTTCAGCGGCTGTCGCTACGTTCAGTCCGGCATCAGCGGCTTTCTGCGCGAGCCGCAGCGGGTGATGAGCGCCGTGCGCAGGCTGCTCACCGCGCCGCAGCAGACTCACCTTATTCTGCAGTAGTTTTCTTTTCCGTCAGCTGACTGTGATACTGTCGGCGATATTCCGACGGCGAACGCTCGGTATTTTTGCGAAACAGTCGGCAAAAGTAGTTGCTGTCCACAAATCCGCAGGCGTGAGCCACCTCTTTAATCTTCAGATCGTAGCCCTTGAGCAGCTTTCTGGCGTGCTCCAGCCGCGTGTGGTTCAGGTATTCGTTAAAGCCGATGCCCCCCGTTTTCTGAAACAGGTGCGAGAGATAGTTCGGCGAGATATAAAAGGCACGGGCCACCGCATCTCTGGTGAGCGGCGAGGCGTAGCGCTCGTCAATATAGTCGCGGATGGCTTCGAACAGCGCCTGGCTGCGCGACGCCGTCTGGATCTGGCTGCCGAGCAGGTCGCGGCAGTGGCTGAGCAGGCTGGTGACGATCAGCCTGGCGGTCTGTTGCTCCTGGGGCTGCATCTGCATCTCATCGAGCGTCTGTAGCAGGAAGGAGCCGATGCGCGGTCCCCGACGCGGCGCGTGCTGCTTTGCCAGGTTGTGCCCCTTTTTTCCATCCCACTGCACAACGCTGAAGCCCAGCTGCTGTTTGCCGAACAGAATGCTGAGGGTGACGGCCGGCGTCTGCCATTGCGGAAGGTTCCAGCCGCCGGCGGGAACGTAGAGAGCGTCCCAGGGGCGCAGCGTTTCGGCAATGCCCGCATCCGTAAACTCCCCTTCCAGCACGATCTCCAGACGTGGGAAATCGACCTGCCATGCCAGCTCGGGTATTGGCCCGCCGACGCCGGAGAAAAAGATCCGGCCCAGCGGCGTCGGGCCGTTAATCAGGCGAGAAAGAAGGTGGCTGACGTCGTGATACATGGTGTTCCCTTGCGCAGTGCGGACAGGGCAACAGTAACGTTGAAAGCAAAAAAAATCACTAACTTGTCTTCAGGTACGCCGTTGGGCACCGACCACGCGGAGCAGCCGGCAACGTCTGAAAATAAGGCCACGACAAAAGGCGTGGCCATTGCATTATTACTGATTCCCGACCCGATCGCCCCAGGGCAGGGTGTCGTAATCAATCAGGGCCTTTTTCTTGTACGGATTGCCAATCCAGCGGACGGTTTCCTTAAACTGCGGGCTGACGATGGAGCGCGTCGGATCATAGCCGTCATAGCGTAGCCCCGCCAGATCCGACCAGGTGTGGATCAGCTCGGCGCTGCTGTACCGACGGTCAGCGACCCGTGAGAAATCGCGCGGATGCGCCGCCTGCCATTTTGCGGAAGTCCATAGCAGGAACGGCACCGTATACATATGTCGGGTCGGGGCCTCTTCGTTACGTCCCTGGGTTTTATACGGCGGCGTGTCATATACCTCTTCGCCGTGATCGGAGAAGTAGAGCAGAAAGCCGTTTGGATCGGTCGCCTTATAATCCTTAATCAGGCTGGCGACAACATGGTCGTTATAGCGGTTTGCGTTGTCGTAGTCATTATATGTCGCCAGCTCCTCGGCGCTGAGGCCGGGCGGGACGTTATCGGTTTTGTCGTCAAATACCCCCGCATCTTCCGGATAGCGGTACTTATATTTGATGTGGGTGCCGAGCAGGTGAATGATAATAAACTTCTTCGGTGCCGGGTCTGCCAGCACCGCTTTAAACGGTGCCAGCACGTTGCTGTCATATTCGCGGGCGCTCTGGGTGCGCTGCTGGTTCATATAAAACTGCTTATCGGTCTGCTTTGAGAACACCGTCAGCATGGTGTTGCGGGCGGTCATCGTTTGCTGATTGGTGATCCAGAAGGTCTTATAGCCCGCCTGCTTCATCATGTTCATCAGCGACGGCCGCGTCAGGTAGAGGTCCGGATGCTCCTCGTTGGCGAAGGTCAGCGCCTGCTGCAGGATCTCAATGGTGTATGGACGCGAGGTCACCACGTTAGTAAATACCGTCAGGGCCGGATCGGTTTTATGCAGGGCGTCCAGCTCCGGCGTGGTTTCGCGCGGATAGCCGTACAGGCTCATACGTCCGCGCTGGGTGGATTCGCCGATAACCAGCACCAGCGTGCGCGGTGCGTCGCCGGTTTGGTCTTTAAAGTTGGCCAGCGGCGGCAGCGCGTTGTTTTTATTGAGCAGGCCGTTCAGTGAGGCAAGCTGCTGGCGATACTGATAGTAGCCGGTAATAAACTGCCACGGCGCGGCCGGCTCCATCCGCGAGGCGAGACTCCCCAGCGCTTTTTCTGGCGGCTTATGGTTGATGAGCGTACCGGCGATAAGCGGATGCAGGATCAGACCGTACAGCAGGGCAAGCGAAGCCAGCCAGCGCCAGGGCGACGGGAGCCAGACCGGACGCAGCCGCGTCCACAGCAGGATCGCCACGGCGGTATAGGCCAGCGCGATAAGCACCATCTTCAGGTTAAAATACTGGCTGAAATACTCACCGGCCTCGTTGGCGTTAGATTCAAACATCACGAACAGCACGCTTTGTGAGAACTCCTGCCCGTAAATGACGTAATAACCGAGTGCCGCCAGCGATGTTGCCCACAGCACCACGCCGATGGCGGCGGCAATCAGACGAATGCGGTTCGGAAACAGGAATACCGGGATCAGCCACAGGGAGCTGTACAGCAGGGAATCGCGCAGGCCGTTGGTGCCGCTGTAGCCGCTGATAAAAATTATCGCCTGTAGCAGCGTTGAAAAAAACCAGAAATAGAGAAGCGCCCAGCCCAGAGCTTTCCAACTGAAGGCCGGGTTAGAGGGGAGTTGTGTAGCGTGCATATTGTCGGTCTGCCATGAAAGTCGCGCGATTAACCTCATCCCTCAGGCTGTCCCTGCGGATAAATAAGGGATACCCCTCACCGCAGGCAGCCTGAAGAAAGTTGTCTCTCAACGTAGCGGCTAAACCTTAAGGTAATCTGAAGCGCGAAGTTTCTGGCAAAAAAATTTTATGCCGGGAAACGGCGGGAAATAGCTGATGGTGAACGAAGGCGGTGCAGCCGCCCCCGTGCTGCCGCACGAGGGCGACGCGGGCAGGATCAGCCCGTGTTGCGCATACCGGCGGCGATGCCGGCGATGGTGACCATTAGCGCCTGCTCAACGTGCGGGTCCGGCTCTTTACCCTGCTCTTCTGTCAGGCGCGAGCGGTGCAGCAGCTCGGCCTGCAGCACGTTCAGCGGATCGGTATAGATATTCCTTAGCTGGATGGACTCGGCAATCCACGGTAGGTCAGCCATCAGGTGGGAATCGTTGGCGATGGCCAGCACCACCCGGATGTCCTCTTCCAGCAGGCTGCGCAGCTCTTTACCCAGCGGCCATAGCGCCTCTGACACCAGCCGCCGGTCATAATACTCAGCCAGCCACAGATCGGCTTTCGAATAGACCATTTCCAGCATACCAAGGCGCGTGGAGAAGAACGGCCAGTCGCGGCACATCGTCTCCAGCTCGCTCTGCCTGCCGTCTTCAACCACCTTTTGCAGCGCCGTGCCCGCGCCCAGCCAGGCCGGGAGCATCAGCCGGTTCTGGGTCCAGGCGAAAATCCACGGAATGGCGCGCAGCGACTCGACGCCGCCGGTCGGGCGACGTTTCGCCGGGCGCGAGCCGAGGGGCAGCTTGCCCAGCTCCTGCTCCGGCGTCGCGGAGCGGAAGTAGGGCACAAAATCTTTGTTTTCCCGCACGTAGTCACGGTACAGGTCGCAGGAAATCGTCGAAAGCTCGTCCATAATGTGACGCCATGAGTCCTTCGGCTCCGGTGGCGGCAGCAGGTTTGCCTCAAGGATCGCGCTGGTGTAGAGCGACAGGCTGCTGACGGTGACTTCCGGCAGGCCGTACTTAAAGCGGATCATTTCGCCCTGTTCGGTGACGCGCAGGCCGCCCCGCAGGCTGCCCGGCGGCTGTGACAGCAGAGCCGCATGGGCCGGCGCTCCGCCGCGGCCGATGGAGCCGCCGCGCCCGTGGAACAGGGTCAGCTCAATACCGGCCTTCCTGCAGGTTTTGATGAGCGCGTCCTGCGCCTGATACTGCGCCCAGGAGGCCGCCATGACGCCCGCGTCTTTTGCCGAGTCGGAATAGCCGATCATCACCATCTGCTTGCCCTGAATCAGCCCGCGATACCAGTCAATGTTCAGCAGCTGGGTCATCACATCGTCGGCATTGTTCAGATCGTCCAGGGTTTCGAACAGCGGCACCACCGGCAGGGTAAAGCCAATGCCCGCCTCTTTCAGCAGCAGATGCACCGCCAGCACGTCGGAGGGAGTTTTCGCCATTGAGATCACATAGGCGGCGATCGAGCCTTGGGGTGCTTCGGCGATGGTCCGGCAGGTTTCAAGCACCTCGCGGGTGTCCTCCCCCGGCTCCCACTGGCGCGGCAGCAGCGGCCGTTTGGAGTTCAGCTCCCGGATCAGGAACGCCTGCTTGTCGGCCTCCGACCAGCTTTCGTAATCGCCAATGCCGAGATAGCGGGTCAGCTCGCCCAGCGCTTCGGCGTGGCGGGTGCTCTCCTGACGAATATCAATGCGTACCAGCGGGACGCCGAAGCACTTCACGCGACGCAGCGTGTCCAGCAGATCGCCGTTGGCAATAATCCCCATTCCGCAGGCCTGTAGCGATTTATAGCAGGCGTACAGCGGTTCCCAGAGCTGTTCGTTTTGCGTCAGCAGGCCCGCGGGTTTGGGCAACTTCTCGCCCTTCAGGCGCGCCTCCAGCCAGGCCTGGGTGGCCATCAGGCGGGAGCGCAGCGTTTTCATCAGATAGCGGTAAGGCTCGGACGCGCCCTCTTCGCCCACCAGCGCCAGCAGCTCCGGCGTGGCGTCGACCATCGACAGCTCGGAGACCAGAATCTGGATATCTTTCAGGAACAGATCGGCGGCCTTCCAGCGGCTCAGCAGCATCACGTGGCGGGTGACGTCCGCGGTCACGTTCGGGTTGCCGTCGCGATCGCCGCCCATCCAGGAGGTGAAACGCACCGGGACAAAATCCACCGGCAGCGTGTAGCCCAGATTCTCCTCCAACTGCTCGTTCAGCTCGCGCAGATAGTTTGGCACCCCCTGCCAGAGGCTGTTTTCCACCACCGCAAAGCCCCATTTGGCCTCGTCAACCGGAGTGGGGCGCTGTTTGCGGATCTCATCAGTATGCCAGGACTGGGCGATAAGCTGACGCAGGCGGCGCATTAGCTGATGGTGCTCGTAGTCCACGATATCTTTGTTATCGAGCTGCTTTAAGCAGGCATTCACTTCCACCATTTTATGGATCAGCGTACGGCGGGTGATTTCGGTGGGGTGGGCGGTCAGCACCAGCTCCAGCGAGAGCGACTCGACCGCCTGTTTGATGGTCGCCTCGCTGAGGTCCGGCTGGTTTTTCAGTTTGCGCAGGGTGCGGGCAATCACTTCCGGGTTGCTGGCGGCTTCGCCCTTTGGGGAAATGCTGTGATATTGCTCGGCAGTGTTGGCCAGATTCAGGAACTGGCTGAACGCGCGCGCGACCGGCAGCAGCTCGTCGTTAGACAGATTTTGCAGCGTGGTAAGCAACGCATGGCGATCCGCTTCGTTACCGGCGCGCGAAGATTTGGACAGCTTACGGATTGTTTCTACACGATCGAGAATGTGCTCACCAAGCGCCTCTTTGATGGTCTCTCCCAGCACTTTGCCGAGCATGCTGACATTACTACGCAACGCGGAATATTGTTCGTTCATTGATCCCAGACACCCCATCTGTTTTGTAATGTCCTCTCTTTTTCGCTCCACAGGCGCGCTGGTCGCGCTCGCCCATCCGGAAACAGGTAAGGTTCCGGGGAGGGGGCCGTGTGCCGTCTTGCTGTGCTGCGAAATTGTGCGGACATTGTTCTTAGTTGCCTTTTATAAAGCCATGTAAAACCCGTGGCGTCAATTGCGGCGAAATCGGTTCAGCAAACGAATAAAGGGCCGTAATTTACCTTATTTAATTCACATCGCTTCAAATAAGCGTTGCTTATGGAAATGTAAAATTCTCTCCCCATTTACCTCTAAAGTGTTAATGGGGAGGCCGGCGGTTAATGCCAGCAAAAATGGTGCACCACCTGGGTGATTAATTCACGGGTGGGTTTAATAAAGCGCGTTTCCAGATATTCGTCCGGCTGATGCGCCTGGTCGATGGAGCCGGGGCCGAGCACCAGGGTTGGACACAGCGTCTGGATGAAGGGGGCCTCCGTGCAGTAGTTCACCACCTCGGTTTGCGTTCCCAGCAGTTTTTCCACCACGGTAACCAGCTGATGATCCGGCGGGCACTCGTAGCCGGGGATCGGCGGATGCAGCTCCGCTACCGTCAGGCGGCCCGGCCAGCGTTCGCTCACCGGAGCCAGCGCATCGTTCAGCAGGCCGTTGAGATCGTTTAGCGTCATTCCCGGCAGCGGACGAATATCCATATGCAGCTCACAGCAGGCGCAGATGCGGTTCGCCGCATCGCCGCCGTGAATATGGCCCAGGTTGAGCGTCGGATAAGGAATGGTGAACGCCTCATAGTGATAGCGCGCCTTCAGATCGTTACGCAGCTGCATAATGCGACCAATCGCATCGTGCATCAGTTCAATGGCGTTAACGCCGCGCGCCGGATCGCTGGAGTGGCCGGACTGGCCCGCGACCCGCACGACGCTGGAAATATGCCCTTTGTGCGCCCGCACCGGCTGCAGGGAGGTTGGCTCGCCGATAATCGCGCAGTCAGGGCGGATGGCGGTGGTTTCGGAGAAGTAGCGCGCGCCCGCCATGCTGGTCTCTTCATCGGCGGTTGCCAGGATATAGAGCGGCTTCTTCAGCTTTGTGATGTCAACGTCGCGCAGGGCGTCGAGAATAAAGGCGAAGAAGCCTTTCATGTCGGCGGTGCCCAGCCCATAAAGCTTGTTGTCGTGTTCGGTCAGGGTGAAGGGATCGCGCGTCCAGCGCCCGTCGTCGAACGGCACGGTATCGGTATGGCCCGCCAGCAGCAGGCCGCCGGCACCCTGGCCAACGCTGGCCAGCATATTGAATTTGTTGCGCGTCCCGGGAACCGGCTGCACTTCAACGCTGAAGCCCAGGTCCTTAAACCAGCCCGCCAGCAGAGTGATTAAAGCCGTATTGCTTTGATCGAGCGCTTCTTCGGTGGCGCTAACCGACGGTATGGCGATCAGAGCACGGTACATCTCGATAAATGGCGGCAAATTGTTTTTCATTGTTGACACACCTCGGGTCATGATAGTATCAATATTCATGCATTTTTTATGAATAAAAATACATTAACGTTGAGCGTTTATAAACTCACCGGGCGTGCGGTGAGGCAGGACGGCTTAACCAGGCTAATTGACTAAGAAGGTGAGCAGCCCCGATGTTAAACACCCTGATTGTCGGTGCCAGCGGCTACGCGGGCGCAGAGCTTGTGACCTATGTCAATCGCCATCCTCATATGAACATAACCGCTTTGGCCGTCTCGGCGCAAAGTAATGATGCAGGGAAACCGATCTCCGATTTACATCCGCAGCTTAAGGGTATTGTTGACCTGCCGCTGCGGCCAATGACCGACGTCAGCGAGTTTAGCGCGGGAGCGGACGTTGTGTTCCTCGCCACCGCCCATGAGATAAGCCACGACCTCGCCCCGCAGTTCCTGGAGGCGGGCTGCGTCGTGTTCGATCTCTCCGGTGCTTTTCGCGTGAATTCCGATACCTTCTATGAAAAATATTATGGTTTTGTGCATCAGCACCCTGAGCTGCTGGCGCAGGCGGTCTACGGCCTGGCGGAGTGGAATATCGACGCGCTGAAGAAGGCGAGCCTGATTGCGGTGCCTGGCTGCTACCCGACGGCGGCGCAGCTGGCGCTAAAGCCGCTGATTGACGCGGCGCTGCTGGATCTCAGCCAGTGGCCGATTATCAACGCTACCAGCGGCGTGAGCGGGGCGGGGCGCAAAGCGGCGCTCTCCAACAGCTTCTGTGAGGTGAGCCTGCAGCCATACGGTCTGTTTACCCATCGTCATCAGCCGGAAATTGTCGCTCACCTTGGCGCAGAGGTGATCTTCACGCCGCATCTGGGCAACTTCCCGCGCGGGATCCTTGAAACCCTCACCTGCCGCCTGAAGGCGGGCGTAACCCATACGCAGGTGGCGCAGACGCTGGAGCTGGCCTACCGCGACAAGCCGCTGGTGCGGCTGTATCAGAACGGCGTTCCGGCGCTGAAGAATGTAGTAGGGCTGCCGTTCTGCGATATCGGCTTCGCCGTTCAGGGCGAGCATCTTATTGTGGTGGCGGCGGAAGATAATTTGCTGAAAGGCGCGGCGGCTCAGGCGGTGCAGTGCGCCAATATCCGTTTTGGCTTCGCCGAAACGCAGTCTCTTATTTAAGGATGCAATAATGAATCCATTAATTATCAAGCTGGGCGGCGTCTTACTGGATAGCGAAGAGGCGCTGGCGCGTCTTTTTACCGCGCTTGCCGGCTATCGCGCGTCGCATCAGCGCCCGCTGGTTATTGTGCACGGCGGCGGCTGCGTGGTGGATAAGCTAATGAAAGGGCTTAACCTGCCGGTGCAGAAGAAAAACGGCCTGCGGGTGACGCCCGCCGACCAGATTGACCTTATTACCGGCGCGCTGGCGGGCACCGCCAATAAGACCCTGCTGGCGTGGGCGAAGAAGTACCATCTTGCCGCCGTCGGGCTTTGCCTTGGCGATGGCAACAGCGTTACCGTAACCCAGCTTGACCCGGAGCTGGGCCACGTTGGGCAGGCCCGTCCGGGGACACCGGCGCTGCTTAATATTCTGCTGTCCGGCGGCTATCTGCCGGTCGTCAGCTCTATCGGCATGACCGACGAGGGGCTGTTGATGAACGTTAACGCCGATCGGGCGGCGACGGCGCTGGCGGCGACCCTGGGCGCGGATCTGATCCTGCTCTCCGACGTCAGCGGTATTCTCGACGGCAAAGGGCAGCGTATTGCTGAAATGACCGCCGCGAAGGCGGAGCAGCTTATTGAACAGGGAATTATCACTGACGGCATGATCGTTAAGGTGAATGCCGCGCTGGACGCCGCCCGCACGCTGGGGCGTCCGGTTGATATCGCCTCGTGGCGTCACGCTGATCAGCTTCCGGCGCTGTTCAACGGCGCGCCGACGGGCACCCGTATTTTGGCGTAAACCTATAGCAGGCCGGCGCAGCGAAGCGCGCTCCGGCGAAGAAAACATCGTTAAGGAAATGTGTTATGGCACTTTGGGGTGGACGTTTTACTCAGGCCGCAGATCGGCGGTTTAAGCAATTCAACGACTCGTTGCGCTTCGATTACCGGCTGGCGGAGCAGGATATTATCGGCTCGGTGGCCTGGTCCAAAGCTTTGGTCGCGGTCGGCGTGTTAACCGCGGACGAGCAGCAGCGGCTGGAAGAGGCGCTGCATGGGCTGCTGGAAGAGGTGCGGGCAGACCCGCAGCAGATCCTGCAAAGCGATGCCGAAGATATTCACAGCTGGGTGGAAGGTAAGCTTATCGACCGCGTCGGCCAGCTGGGGAAAAAGCTGCATACCGGCCGTAGCCGTAACGACCAGGTGGCGACTGACCTGAAGCTGTGGTGCAAAGAGACGGTTAACGAACTGCTCTGTGCCTGCCGGCAGCTGCAGAGCGCGCTGGTGGAGACGGCGAAAAACAGCCAGGACGCGGTGATGCCGGGGTATACCCACCTGCAGCGCGCGCAGCCGGTCACCTTTGCCCACTGGTGTCTGGCGTATGTGGAAATGCTGGCCCGCGATGAGGGCCGCCTGCAGGATGCCCTCAGACGCCTGGACGTCAGCCCGTTAGGCTGCGGCGCGCTGGCGGGAACCGCGTACGAGATCGACCGCGAGAAGCTGGCGGGCTGGTTGGGCTTTGCCTCGGCGACCCGCAACAGCCTGGACAGCGTTTCTGACCGCGACCACGTGCTGGAACTGCTCTCCGGGGCAGCCATCGGGATGGTGCATCTGTCGCGTTTTGCTGAAGATCTGATCTTCTTCAACACCGGCGAAGCGAGCTTTGTGGAGCTGTCTGACCGCGTGACGTCCGGCTCGTCGCTGATGCCGCAGAAAAAGAATCCCGATGCGCTGGAGCTGATCCGGGGAAAATGCGGTCGGGTTCAGGGAGCGCTGACCGGCATGATGATGACCCTGAAGGGGCTGCCTCTGGCCTATAACAAAGATATGCAGGAGGACAAAGAGGGGCTGTTCGACGCGCTCGACACCTGGCTGGACTGCCTGCATATGGCGGCGCTGGTGCTGGACGGTATTCAGGTGAAGCGTCCGCGCTGCCGGGAAGCGGCGCAGCAGGGCTATGCTAACGCCACCGAGCTGGCGGATTATCTGGTGGCCAAAGGCGTGCCGTTCCGTGAAGCGCATCATATCGTTGGCGAAGCGGTGGTAGAGGCGATACGCCAGGGGAAACCGCTGGAGGAGCTGCCGCTGGCGGATCTGCAAAAATTCAGCGGCGTCATTGGCGCGGATGTTTACCCTGTGCTCTCGCTGCAGTCGTGCCTGGATAAACGCGCGGCGAAGGGCGGCGTTTCACCACAGCAGGTGGCGCAGGCAATAAGCGACGCGCAGGCCAGGCTGGCATAGCGGCCGCGCCCGTCCGGTAGGGCGTTAAGACGGGCTTCCGGGTAAAAAAAAGCGGACCACGGGGTCCGCAAAAGTTCACGTTGGCTTTAGGCTGTGTCCCTCAATAGGGCGTGATGTTGAAGTTTACGCCCAATTGAGGGACACAGCCCGTCAGGTAGAGTTAACTCCACTCCTGAACGGTTGGCGGCTTCCGGGGTTAAACGAGTGCCGTTCCGTTTCTGTGAGGCATTATTAATCAGCAGGCTTGATAGAGATAATCGTTCATTGCTATTCTACCTATCGTCATGAACTATCGTGGGATGGAAAATGAATATTCGCGATCTTGAATATCTTGTGGCGCTTGCTGAGCATCGTCATTTCCGGCGCGCGGCGGACTCCTGCCACGTCAGCCAGCCGACGCTGAGCGGGCAAATCCGTAAGCTGGAAGATGAGCTGGGCGTGATGCTGCTGGAGCGTACGAGTCGTAAGGTTCTGTTTACCCAGGCCGGGCTGCTGTTGGTGGATCAGGCGCGTACCGTACTGCGCGAGGTTAAAGTGCTTAAGGAGATGGCAAGCCAGCAGGGCGAAACCATGTCCGGCCCGCTGCATATCGGCTTGATTCCTACGGTAGGCCCCTACCTGTTACCGCATATTATTCCCCTGCTGCACCAGTCGTTTCCGAAGCTGGAAATGTATCTGCACGAGGCGCAGACGCACCAGCTGCTGGCTCAGCTGGATAGCGGCAAACTTGACTGCGTGATTCTGGCGCTGGTTAAAGAGAGCGAGGCGTTTATCGAGGTTCCGCTGTTTGATGAGCCGATGCTGCTGGCGATCTACGAGGATCATCCGTGGGCAAACCGCGATCGCGTGCCGATGTCCGATCTGGCTGGAGAAAAGCTGCTGATGCTGGAGGATGGCCACTGCCTGCGCGATCAGGCGATGGGGTTCTGCTTTGAAGCAGGTGCCGATGAAGATACGCACTTCCGGGCGACCAGCCTGGAAACCCTGCGCAATATGGTGGCGGCGGGCAGCGGCATCACCCTGCTGCCGGCGCTGGCGGTGCCCCAGGTTCGCCGGCGGGATGGCGTGGTTTATCTGCCGTGCTTTAAGCCTGAGCCGAAGCGTACGGTGGGCCTGGTCTATCGTCCGGGATCGCCGCTGCGCAGCCGCTATGAGCAGCTGGCTGAGGCCGTCCGTGGCGCTATGGACGGCCACTTTGAAAAAGCGTTAAAACAGGCGGTTTAAGCCGTTCAACGCCGCAACCCGATAGGCTTCTGCCATCGTCGGATAGTTAAAGGTGGTGTTGACAAAGTATTCAATGGTGTTGCCGCCGCCTTTCTGTTCCATAATCGCCTGGCCGATGTGAATAATTTCGGCCGCGCGCTCGCCAAAGCAGTGGATCCCCAGAATTTCCTTTGTTTCCCGGTGAAACAGGATCTTCAGCGTGCCCACATTCATGCCGACAATCTGCGCCCGCGCCAGGTGTTTAAACTGGGCGCGGCCCACTTCATAGGGCACCTTCATCGCCGTCAGCTGCTGCTCGGTTTTGCCGACGGAGCTGATTTCCGGAATGGTATAGATCCCGGTGGGAATATCTTCAATAAGATGCGCCGTCGCCTCGCCTTTCACCAGCGCCTGGGCGGCGATGCGGCCCTGATCGTAGGCGGCGGACGCCAGGCTCGGATAGCCAATCACGTCGCCCACCGCATAAATATGAGGCAGGGCGGTCTGGTACATGCTGTTGACCTTCAGCTGCCCGCGGCTGTCGGTGTCAAGACCGATATTGGCCAGCTGCAGCGAGTCGGTGTTGCCGGTGCGGCCGTTGGCGTACAGCAGGCAGTCGGCCTTCAGCTTTTTACCGGACTTCAGGTGCATGATCACCCCGTCGTCGCAGCCTTCAATGGTCTCATACTCTTCATTATGGCGAATGACCACGCCGCTGTTCCAGAAGTGGTAGGAGAGGGAGTCAGACATCTCCTGATCGAGGAAGGCCAGCAGGCGATCGCGGGTGTTGATCAGATCAACTTTTACCTCCATTCCCCTGAAGATCGACGCATATTCGCAGCCGATCACTCCGGCACCGTAGATGATCACGTGGCGCGGCTCATGGTGCAGGTTGAGGATCGAGTCGCTGTCGTAAATGCGCGAGTGGGAGAAATCGACGTCGACCGGGTGGTACGGACGGGAACCGCAGGCAATAATAAATTTTTCCGCCGTCAGGGTTTCCTCTGTGCCATCCTGGCACGCCAGCGCCAGCGTATGTTCATCAATAAAATGGGCGTCTCCCTGCAGAATCTGGCAGTGGTTACGCTCATAAAAACCCTGCCGCATGCGGGTCTGCTGGCTGATGACGCTGTCGGCGTGGTTAAGAATATCGGCAAAGGAGGAGCGGAGCAGGCGTGAATGATCGCTATAGAGTGGGTTTTGATTGAATTCAATAATACGGCTAACGGCATGACGGAGCGCTTTTGAAGGGATGGTGCCCCAGTGGGTACAGCCGCCGCCGACGGTATGGTAGCGTTCGATAACCGCGACGCGGGCTCCCTGCTTAACCAGACCCATTGCCGCGCCTTCGCCGCCGGGGCCTGAACCTATGACGATTGCATCATAATCCCAGGAATGTGGCATGGTATTACTCACCTGTTTTTATACATAAAATAAACAGCATGATAACATTTGCGCGCCTTTAACCCAATTCCCGAGGGGCCGTTTTGTGAAGCTGTAGCCTGGCCTGCCTGTAAACAATCATTCACAAAGCTCCGCAGACAGATTAACGTTGAACTCTGGTATAGTGCCGAATAAGGCATATGGAAGGATTCAGGCATTGTGATGGGCGTCAGAGCACAACAAAAAGAAAAAACCCGCCGTTCTCTGGTGGAAGCTGCTTTCAGTCAGCTTAGCGCTGAACGTAGCTTCGCCAGCCTTAGCCTGCGCGAAGTGGCGCGGGAGGCCGGCATCGCGCCAACCTCGTTTTATCGTCATTTCCGCGATGTGGATGAGCTTGGCCTGACGATGGTTGACGAAAGCGGCCTGATGCTGCGCCAGCTTATGCGTCAGGCGCGTCAGCGTATTGCTAAGGGCGGGAGTGTGATCCGCACCTCGGTCTCAACATTTATGGAGTTCATAGGCAACAATCCTAATGCCTTCCGTTTATTATTGCGTGAACGCTCTGGCACCTCAGCCGCGTTTCGTGCCGCCGTTGCCCGCGAAATACAACATTTTATCGCGGAGCTTGCCGACTATCTGGAACTCGAAAACCATATGCCGCGCGCCTTTACCGAGGCGCAGGCTGAAGCCATGGTGACCATTGTTTTCAGCGCGGGCGCTGAGGCGCTGGATGTGGGGGCAGAGCAGCGCCGACAGCTGGAAGAGCGGCTGGTGCTGCAGCTGCGCATTATTGTGAAAGGGGCTTATTACTGGTATCGCCGCGAGCAAGAGAAAATGACGCAACACGGTGGGTAAATGAAGGACGAGTTATGAAATTATCAGGTCAAGATAAAGGTACGCTGCTGCTGGCGCTGGTTGCCGGCTTATCCATTAACGGCACATTTGCGGCGCTGTTTAGCTCCGTTGTGTCATTCTCTGTATTCCCCATTATTTCGCTGCTGCTGACGGTGTACTGTCTGCATCAGCGCTATCAGAATCGTACTATGCCCGTGGGCCTGCCCGGTCTTTCCGCCGCCTGCTTTATCCTCGGCGTACTGCTCTATAGCACGGTGGTGCGCGCCGAGTATCCGGATATCGGTTCTAATTTCTTCCCGGCGGTGCTGTCGGTGATCCTGGTGTTCTGGATCGCCTTTAAGATGCGTAACCGTAAAACGGAGCTGTCGGAATAGCCCGTCCGGCGGGCCTGACGATCGCAAGGCCGTCAGGCCGGAGAGCACGGACAGCGGCGCGTCGCTACTTTGCGGTCAGCAATACGCCGCATTCCATGTGGTGGGTGTAGGGAAACTGATCGAACAGGGCCAGGCGCGAGACGCGGTGCGTCTGGCTTAGCGTCTCCAGGTTTTTGCACAGCGTTTGTGGATTGCAGGAGATATACAGAATGCGCGGATACGCCTGCACCATTTTTACGGTTTCGCTGTCCAGGCCGCTGCGCGGCGGATCGACGAAAATGGTTTCACAGCGGTAGCTCTGCAGGTCAATGCCCTGCAGGCGGTTAAATTCCCGCACCCCGTTCATCGCCTGGGTAAACTCTTCCGCCGCCATACGAATGATCTGCACGTTCTCAATCCGGTTCGCCGCAATATTGTACTGCGCCGCGGCGACCGACGGTTTGGCGATTTCGGTCGCCAGCACCCGGTCAAAGTTACGCGCCAGCGCCAGCGAGAAGTTGCCGTTGCCGCAGTACAGCTCCAGCAAATCGCCTTTTGCATCCTGAGTGACATCCAGCGCCCACTCCAGCATCTGGACGTTAATCGCCGCGTTCGGCTGCGTGAAGCTGTTTTCAACCTGGCGGTAGATCATCTCTTTGCCCGCCACCGGCAGACGTTCGTCGATGTAATCCTGATCCAGTTCGATTTTGGTTTTGGTTGCCCGACCAATCAGATGCACGTTCAGGTTCTGCGCCCGCAGCGCATCGCGCAGCGCGGTCGCCTCCTGCCGCCACGAGTCATCCAGTTTTTTATGATAGAGCAGCGACACCACCGCCTGATTGCTCACGGTGGTAAGGTAATCGATCTGGAACAGCTTATGACGCAGAACGCGGTTATCCCGCACGCCGGCAATCATCGCCGTCATCAGCCGGTTGATCAGCTCGCTGGCCGCCGGAAAGCGGTCAACGCGGATGCGGCTTTTGGTCTCCTGATCGAACATGATGTGATAGAGATCGTCGCCGTCATGCCACAGACGAAATTCGGCGCGCATGCGGTAGTGGCTGACCGGCGAGCGAAATACTTCCGGAACCCGGTCAGAAAATGGTGCCATCATGCTCTGCAGACGCGCCACTTTTTCGGCCAGCTGCGCGTCATACTGTTCTGTCGGAAGGTGTTCGGGGGTCATGATGCATCCTGAAAAAGAGAAGTACGCGGGGATTGTAGGGATTGCTCATCAGATGTCCAGACATTGCTGATATCACAATATTGGAACGTCCGGTCTGGACAGCGGGTAACGGCGGCATGTAGCATCCCGGGGCCGGTTCTGTAAGTTACCAGGGAATCCAGTGAGAATCTGGAGCTGACGCGCAGCGGTAAGGAAAGGTGAGATGAGCGCGCAAGCAGACACTGCCTTCGGGTGGGAAGTCATCATCTCGTTTTATTCATAAGGATAACCTTCCAAGCCCGAAGACCTGCCGGCTAACGTCGCAACTGGTTTTCATCTTCGCGTGCTACGGTGGAACCTGCGGCATCCTTTATAAGCTGTGGATGCTTTACAATGATTAAAAAAACGTCTCTGCTGATGGCGCTCTCCGCCACGGCGTTTTCCGGCTGGGCGCAGGACGCCGCTCCGGATACTCTCCTGGTTACCGCCAATCGTTTTCAACAGCCCGTCAATACTGTGCTTGCGCCTGTAACCGTCGTGACGCATCAGGATATTGAGCGCTGGCAATCAACCTCTGTGAATGATGTTCTTCGTCGTTTACCCGGCGTGGATATCGCACAAAGCGGTGGAGCGGGGCAAAATTCTTCTCTGTTTATTCGCGGGACTAATTCCAGCCATGTACTGGTACTTATCGATGGCGTTCGCCTGAACCTGGCGGGGGTAAGTGGTTCTGCCGATCTTAGCCAGTTCCCGGTATCACTGGTTCAGCGAATTGAATATATTCGCGGGCCGCGCTCGGCTATTTATGGTTCTGATGCTATTGGCGGGGTGGTGAACATCATTACCACGCGGGATCGTCCTGGGACAGAAATTAACGGCGGATGGGGAAGCAATGGCTATCAGAACTATGATATCTCGACGCAGCAACAGATCGGCGATAATACGCGCGTTACGTTGACTGGAGATTACGCCTATACCCGGGGTTTTGATGTGGTTGCCTATGGCAGCACCGGTTTGCAGGCGCAGCCCGATCGAGACGGTTTTTTAAGTAAGACGCTTTATGGCGCGCTGGAACACACGTTTTCCAGTCGCTGGAGCGGCTTTGTACGCGGTTATGGATATGATAACCGCACCCGTTATGATGCTTACTACTCTCCCGGCGCGCCGCTTGTTGATACTCGTAAACTCTACAGCCAAAGTTGGGATGCCGGACTGCGCTTTAATGGCGATGTTATCCAGTCCCAATTAGTTACGAGCTACAGTCACAGTAAAGACTATAACTATGACCCGAACTATGGCCGCTATGACGCATCAGCCACGTTGGATGAGATGAAGCAATACAATATTCAATGGTCGAATAGCGTCGCCGTGGGTCATGGCAACATTGGCGCAGGTGTTGACTGGCAAAAAAAGAGCACTACGCCGGGTACAGGATATGTAGCTAAGGGTTATGAACAGCGAAATACCGGTATTTACCTGACGGGGCTACAGCAGTTGGGCGAATTTACCCTGGAAGGGGCAGTGCGTAGCGATGATAACTCTCAGTTTGGTCGTCATGGCACGTGGTAAACCAGCGCCGGTTGGGAATTTTTTGACGGTTATCGATTTATCGCTTCTTATGGCACATCCTACAAAGCGCCTAATCTGGGACAACTCTATGGCTATTATGGTAACGCCAGGCTGAGTCCTGAAAAAAGTAAGCAGTGGGAGGGGGCATTTGAAGGGGTGACGGCAGGGATTAACTGGCGTGTTTCAGGTTATCGTAACGATATTAACGATATGATTGATTATGATGATCATATTCAAAAATATTACAACGAAGGTAAAGCACGGATAAAGGGTGTCGAAGCAACGGCAAATTTTGATACCGGGCCGCTTACACACACGGTTAGCTATGATTACACCGATGCCCGCAATGCCATTACCGATGCGCCGTTGTCGCGTCGCTCGAAGCAGCAGGTGAAGTATCAGCTCGACTGGCAGATGTACGATTTTGACTGGGGAATAACGTATCAGTACCTGGGCTCCCGCTATGATACAGATTATTCATCCTGGCCTTACCGCACGGTAAAAATGGGCGGGGTAAGCTTATGGGATCTTGCGGTTTCGTATCCCGTCACCTCACGGCTGACAGTTCGTGGTAAAATCGCCAACCTGTTCGACAAAGATTACGAGACAGTTTATGGCTACCAAACTGCAGGACGGGAATATACCTTGTCTGGCAGCTACACCTTCTGAACCACGTCCCTCCGTGCTGGTGTTTGACTCCGGCGTCGGTGGGCTGTCGGTCTATGATGAGATTCGGCAGCTTTTGCCGAATCTCCATTATATCTACGTTTTCGATAACGTCGCTTTTCCTTATGGCGAGAAGAGTGAAGCGTTTATCGTTGAGCGCGTTGTCAGTATCGTTGGGGCCGTTCAGCAACGCTACCCTCTTTCCCTGGCGGTAATCGCCTGTAATACGGCCAGCACCGTTTCACTTCCCGCGCTGCGTGAAAAGTTTGCCTTCCCGGTTGTTGGTGCCGTCCCGGCCATTAAGCCAGCGGCGCGGCTGACCGCCAACGGTATCGTGGGCCTGCTGGCGACGCGGGGCACGGTGAAGCGTTCCTATACCCATGAACTGATCGCACGGTTCGCTAACGAATGCCAGATAGCGATGCTGGGATCGGCAGAGCTGGTGGAGCTGGCTGAAGCCAAGCTGCACGGCGATCCCGTTTCGTTGGATGAGCTGCGTCGCATACTGCGTCCGTGGCTGCGTATGCCGGAGCCGCCAGATACCGTGGTGCTTGGCTGCACCCATTTTCCTCTACTGCGGGATGAGTTGGCTCAGATCCTGCCTGGCGGAACGCGGCTGGTGGATTCCGGTGCCGCGATCGCTCGCCGGACGGCATGGCTGCTGGAGCATGAAGCGCCGGATGCCCGATCGGGTGATGCGAACATCGCCTACTGTATGGCGATGACGCCGGAAGCTGAGGCGCTGGCCCCCGTTTTGCGCCGTTATGGCTTTGAATCGCTCGAAAAACTGCCTGTTTAAAGGGGTTTTGCATAAATATTATGCACTCGGGAAATTATTTTAAATTACCTCTTGTCAGGCCGGAATAACTCCCTATAATGCGCCACCACTGACACGGAACAACGGCACACAGGCCGCCGGGTCAGCGGAGAAAAGCAAAATTGATGCTTGACTCTGAAGCGGGAAAGCGTATTATGCACACCCCGCGCCGCTGAGAAAAAAGCGAAGCGGCACTGCTCTTTAACAATTTATCAGACAATCTGTGTGGGCACTCAAAGTGACATGGATTCTTGAATGTCTTCGGACACTAAATGAATACCAAGTCTCAACGAGTGAACACGTAATTCATTACGAAGTTTAATTCATTGAGC
>NZ_WMJZ01000149.1 GCF_009711095.1 Intestinirhabdus alba | reverse complement strand
TGATGGCGATTCTTTTTCACTCATGATTTCATCAAACCAACACGCAGGATCTGGATGATGGTTTCTACAATACGGTTCACCTGGATCATTCCAGCCCCTATCTCCCGGCAGGACGTAAACAGCAGCGGTAAAATATTTGTCTTGACCGCTTTCTCTATATCCTGAGGGTTGAGGGAATTTTCTGCCACTGCTTTGACGATAATGCTGTCCACCTCAAAGGCCTGCTTCGTCCACTTCTCCTGCACCTGAACATCGTTTACCGCAAAAACCTCCGGTAGCTCTTTTTTAAATACACCGTAATACGCCTGTGCATGCTTGTTTACCGCCAGTGCATCCGGGATATCGCTGAGCTTACGTGCTTCAACTTTTTCTTCAAACTCACGGAATAAGAGATACTGTTTCAGCGGATGGTCAAACAGTTTTTCTGCTTCTTCGATGGCCATGCGCAGAAGTTTTGAAAAAGCCTCCTGAGCATACGGGTCATCACGCAGCTCCTGCTCAATCATCTTCGTCACACGGGT
>NZ_WMJZ01000148.1 GCF_009711095.1 Intestinirhabdus alba | reverse complement strand
CTTTGCCGCGCTATTATTATCACAGGCCGTCAGCAGTAGCGAGGCCAGCAATACAAAGTGCTTCGGCATCAAAATACATACCCTTATTTTATTGGTTGCAGGCTATTGACCACGCAACGAACTGTTTTATCACCCGTGACCTCTGTATCTGGCTTGCTACTATATCTGGCAACTGTTAATCCCTTAAAAGGCCCCGATAAATCTGCACCACGCATTACCTTTGTATAATTTCCTTCATAATCTTTATATGTTGGTTTTTCCGGCCCTTTGGGATTTTCGGCAGGAGAGTTCCTGTAATAATCAGGATCGTACCAGTCATTGGCCCAGTCGTAACCATTACCCGCCATATCGTAGATACCCAGTGGGTTAGGCGGATACCTGTCTACCGGCAATGCAGTATATATATCTGAACTAAGCCCCATTTTTCTTGCGAATTCTTTACGATCCCGTGTACCGGAAATATTAATCCCACGCTGAATACCGTCCATCTCCAGCACGCCGCTGTTGGTCCCCACAATAAAGAATT
>NZ_WMJZ01000147.1 GCF_009711095.1 Intestinirhabdus alba | reverse complement strand
GCATCTGGCGTACGTGATCTACACGTCGGGCTCGACCGGGCTGCCCAAGGGGGTGATGGTGGAGCATCGTAGCCTGGTTAATCTTTGTGTGTGGCATATCAATGAATTTTCTATCGTTCATAATAGTGTCAGTACAACGATGGCTGGAATCGCTTTTGATGCTGCATGTTGGGAAATATGGCCAACACTTATAGGTGGAGGGTTATTAGATATTCCAGATAAAACTAATTCAGGCGATAATATATCTCTCTTAAGTTGGTTCAAATTACGGCCTATAAATATTGCATTTTTAGTTACCCCTCTGGCTGATTTGGCATTGAAAAATGGTTTGTTCCCAGATAGCTTGCGTTATCTCCTGATTGGTGGGGATAACTTATCCCAGGTCAGTAGATGGATAGACAACTTACAATTAATTAATAATTATGGCCCGACTGAAACAACAATTGTTGCTACATCAGGAAGAATAGTTGAACGAAAAAATATTCATGTCGGTCGTCCAATAGCCAATACGCGGCTGTATCTGTTAAAT
>NZ_WMJZ01000146.1 GCF_009711095.1 Intestinirhabdus alba | reverse complement strand
CCGGGCCGCAGAGCTTGCGGCTCTGCAGCTGTCGGAAATTTATCAGCGCCTGAAAACAGAACTGGAGCTCTCCTGGGGCTATGCGCTGGCGATGAATAACACCCCCTGGTATAACCTGAACCGGGCACCTAACCCCCATTTTCCTCAGCGCTGTGAGTTTGCTCCCTGTGAAACAACATTAACGCAAATGGCTTAAGGAAATAATGATGAAAAAATATAGGATCTGGTTGCTGGCCCCGCTACTGCTGACGGCCTGTGATAATAATAGCGCGGCAAAGTCAACGGCGGAGGCTGGAGAGAGTCAGCAGCACCGCGCCGGGCTGCAGAATTTGATTCGCCAGGTCAAAAATAATCTGGTATTTGTGCAGGGCGGCGAATTTCTGATGGGCGACTTCGGCAGGGAATACGGTCCCGAGAAGATGCAGCTGGATACTGAAAAGGACAGTAAGCCGCTGCATAAGGTTACCCTGAGCAGCTACTCCGTCAGTAAGTTTAAAACCACCAATCAGGAATATCAGCTTTACCTGAA
>NZ_WMJZ01000145.1 GCF_009711095.1 Intestinirhabdus alba | reverse complement strand
GCATCTGGCGTACGTGATCTACACGTCGGGTTCGACCGGGCAGCCCAAAGGAGTAATGATTGAACATAGAAATCTTGTTAATTTTAATACAGCAATGGAAAACTTAGCTCAATTTAGCCATTGTAAAAGAGTTCTTCATCTCACAAGCTTTTCATTTGACATCTCCGTCACTGAAACATTTTTTCCATTAATTCATGGGAATGTTATCTTAATGATAGGTGACGTGTTTTCGCCAAAAATCGAGCTGTCAGGTAAATTCCCCTACCAAAATATAGATTTAATACAAGCAACTCCCTCAGTATGGAAGGCGTTGTTTAAATTAAATCTTGATTTTGATTCAAATACCCGTGTGCTATGCGGTGGTGAAACTCTCACAAACAATTTAGCACAGGAATTAAACTCTAAATTCAATAATTCTTGGAACATGTATGGTCCGACGGAAACAACCGTCTGGTCCACATCAGGAAGGATCGTTGGAAGAGAAAATATTCATATCGGTCGTCCAATAGCCAATACGCGGCTGTATCTGTTAAA
>NZ_WMJZ01000144.1 GCF_009711095.1 Intestinirhabdus alba | reverse complement strand
TTCAGCGGCGAGAACGTCGCCACCTACATCAACGGCGACGGAGCTGTCTCGGTGGGCATCGCCAGAGCCCCGCGCTTTGACCGTATCGCGATCGGCGAGGCCGGTCAGCCCGGTGCCATCTCCCTTGCGCCCCAGGACGGCCTGCGGATCGCCGGCTCCGACGGCAAAAACTCCGTCACCGTGAAGGGGGACGACGGCATGATCGTCAGCGGTGCCGGCGGTAAGGCCACCTACGACAGCCGTGGCCTCAGCGTCCGCGGCCCCGACAAGGACGGCAAACCCGGCGAGGTGCTGGCCTCCCTCACCGGCAGCGACGGCCTGGTCATTAACGACAAAAAGGGCCGGGTGACCCTCAACGGCTCCGACGGCCTGCGTATTCAGGGGCCGGCGGGCAGGGACGGCAAGCCCGGCCTCTCCACCACCGTCACCGCCGAGGGCGGGATCTCCTCCCGGGACGCCGACGGCAACGAGGTCGAGGCGAAGCTGGTGACCCTCACCGCCGACGCCGGCACCCCGAAGACCGGCACGCGCTTTGCG
>NZ_WMJZ01000143.1 GCF_009711095.1 Intestinirhabdus alba | reverse complement strand
GTCTCTGAGCGGTAAAGCACATCCAGCGGTAACGCTTCCGTTTCCGGCGGTAGTTTCACCGCCACCGTCACCCACTCCGTACTGGCCGGAGGGTTCAGGGCATAATCCGGGCGGCCCGCACAGCCACTCAGAGGTAACAGAACCAGCAGTGGCAGCAGCTCTGCCAGTGATTTAGCGTGTCGATTCAACTTCTTCCTCCGCAACCGATTTAAAACGGGTCAGGGCATTCTCACCGCCCGGCAGCTTCCGGGTAACCGTCAGCGAACTGCCCACCCTATCCTGCAGGGCCAGGAACATCCGGTTACGCTTCAGTTCTTCTGCCGGTGAGTCTTTCCCGTATGTATCCATCTGCTCCCGGAAATTTTTACGGGACGTTTTCCGGCTCAGCTTCAGCTCCGGCCATGCCGATTCCAGAAGCTGGTTGTTCAGAAACGGCAGATACTCTTTTGCCATCGAGTGCTGGCCCGGGCTGGTCATATAGTCAAAGTTCGGATTGGTATTCCGGGGGAAAATCTTCCGGATATCCTCGGCCGGAAACTCAC
>NZ_WMJZ01000142.1 GCF_009711095.1 Intestinirhabdus alba | reverse complement strand
CGGCTGTTTAACGGCGCCTCGTCCCGGCTGCATGTTCTGCATTCGGAGAAAGTGAAGCTCTTTCTTAAAGTTAGCCAAAAGGCACTGGGTGTAATGTCCGGGGCTATTACGGCCGGCTATGATTTTTATCACGCGGTTGATGAACGATATAAAGGGCATACCGGGCTAGCGGTGGCGTACGGGCTGTCGGGCTTAGCCGGAGCTTGGCTGATCTTTGCAGCGTTAGCCAATACGGTGCCGGTTATCGGCACCATTATTGCCGTTATTATTCTGCTCGGCGCGGCGATCTACCTGGCATTTAATGAGCGCGACAGGATACAGAAGTGGTTGGTGCAGTGCCTGTGGCGGCGAATCCCCGTAGACCCGGGGTATAACAAAGAGGACCAGGAGGAGTACCGAAAGCGGGAGGCCGCGGATCTGCCCGTCTGGCCGACCATGCAAATGGAGATGGACGAGCTGAAGCTCGCATTAGGCGCGGAGGAGTGAGATGGAGTATTTTGGACTTTTACCCAAATTCAGGCTGAACCGGCCGCTGAATGAGGATGAAAA
>NZ_WMJZ01000141.1 GCF_009711095.1 Intestinirhabdus alba | reverse complement strand
TGTACTGACAAATGGTTATTCATAGAGCAAAAAATGTACACTCGATAACACGAAAAAACTGTCATTTTAGGGCTGATTATGATCAACTGTCTCAGGATAATTTAAGGATAAAAAAGATGGATCTTGCAAAGTTAATGGAACATATATCAATTATTCCTGATTACAGGCAGTCATGGAAAGTCGAGCATCAATTATCAGATATTCTGCTTCTCACTATCTGTGCCGTTATCGCTGGCGCTGAAGGCTGGGAAGACATAGAAGATTTTGGTCACGTTCATCTGGATTTTCTGAAACGTTATGGCGATTTTGAAAATGGCGTTCCGGTACATGATACCATTGCCAGAGTGGTAAGTTGCATAAGCCCTAAAAAATTCCATGAATGTTTTATCAACTGGATGAGAGAGTGCCATTCACCGGATGAAGATGTTATTGCGATTGATGGAAAAACATTGCGGGGTTCTTATGATAAAAGCAGGCGACGTGGTGCAATTCATGTCATCAGTGCTTTTTCAACCCTGAGTGGCGTAGTGCTGGGGCAGCTAAAAACGAGTGAAAAGAGCAATGAAATAACAGCCATGCCTGAG
>NZ_WMJZ01000140.1 GCF_009711095.1 Intestinirhabdus alba | reverse complement strand
CATGACTCATTCTTTGCCCTGGGAGGGCATTCACTGCTGGCCGTTCAGATGATCGACCAGTTGCGCAGGCGGGGAGTCCGCCTTGCCGTGCAGGATTTATTTAAAACCCCGGTGCTGTCGGCACTGGCCCGGCGTCTGACCCCCCTGGATGAGTCGCCTGTTCCCGACAACCTGATCCCTAAAAATGCCCGGTGCATCACACCAGAGATGTTGCCGTTAGTCTCCCTGACCCAGCCGGAGATTGACCGGGTGGTGGCCAGCGTTCAGGGCGGGGTGCAGAACGTGCAGGACATTTACGGGCTGTCTCCGCTGCAGGACGGTATCCTGTTTCACCACTTGCTGGCAACGCAGGGCGATCCCTACCTTCTGGTGGGCCAGATGGCCTTCAACGACCGCCGGTCGCTGGATCGCTATCTGGCGGCGTTGCAGCGGGTGGTGGCCCGGCATGATATTTTACGGACCGGGTTTGTCTGGCAAGGAGTGACCGTTCCGGTGCAGGTGGTATGGCGGGAGGCTCCGCTCGCGATCGGCGAGCTGACGTTAGATCCTGCAGACGGACCGATAGGCCGGCAACTGGCTGAGCG
>NZ_WMJZ01000014.1 GCF_009711095.1 Intestinirhabdus alba | reverse complement strand
TGGCACCTCTTTCTGGAATGTATCGGCCATAAATATTCCTTGCCTTTATGAGTGGTTATTAATTTAACAACAGACTTGCGTTTGTCGTAACAGGATAAAAATCGCGATATTACTGCAAATTAAAGAGATAAGTCTTTATTAGCAATAATGATTCTATACCGGTTACCGACATTCCTTAACACGAGTATAAAGTCCATTTCTGGACATAAACGGTGAGGGTTGCTGTGATAATTCCTATAAACCAGGCGCACCCGGAACACATTGTTGAATAGCGTGTAAATATAATACGAGCGATGGCGACAAATCAATGCCCGCTATAAAGATTCATCAGTAAAATAGAAAGATTGCACAAATACAAATAAACTTATGTACATTTCGTTTACAGAAAGCCGATCGATGCCAAAAAAAATGGTATCTGGCGGCTTCTGGCGCTTTAAAACATACGATTCGCTAATAACTCTTTAATAATCCATTATCCTGAGTTAATGCAAAAAAAACGCCAGTTATAAGAAAACAAGGAATATTCCTGGTGACTTACGCAATAAACAGAGAAGTAGCCGTGCAAGAATACTAAACCAAGTAAATTAATTCAAAGCAATATTTTAACGTTACTAATAATTAAATATTATTCTATACCACAACCTATTTCAACGCACGGTTTCGCTTATGGCATTTAAATTTACCGCCGGAAACCGCCGCCGATGGGCAGCCACAAAAAAATATGCGCCCGTCCTCCTCGCCGCCCCGCAGGATCGAGCCTTGCTCATGGGTGCAGATCGCAGCCTGAATCATTTCGGTGGACATCTTTAACGGGCGACCCTGCTGGCTTTCTCCCGCTGCGGGCCAGCACGCCGCGCCGCTACCGTTTTAATGACGCTGTTCGCGGCTCCTCGCCTGCACGATACCCGGGCTGACGCTGTAACCGGCGGTTTTCCTTCATGTTATCCATTGCCGGACGGGTGGCCACCTTACCCGCGCGGCTTATAAATTCCGTCCAGGCTGGCGGCGCATTTTATATCATCCCCGTGAATATCGAACGGTTTAAATCGGCGCTGGCCGGCCTTTTTTACCCCGGAGCCATGCCCTCCTTTACCTGCATGTGCGTTGGCTTCTGGTTACTCGTCTCATCCATGAGACTCGCCCTGACGGGCCAGCGCTACGGCTGTTCAAAACGCGCCGCGTTTTGACATGCAACTCGAGTTATTTAGGGTATATACCCTCTTCAGGGTGGGACGATCGCCGCAGGCGCGCGTCCTGCTTTTCTTTATTATGCGAGCGGAGCGCTTAAATACCGCACCTGAATTATGAATTAATTCGTTTTCATTCATGAAAATAATGCGTTTATCTTTATGCCCCGCAATATTTAACAAAAAATTTACTAATAGCTTTTGATATATAAATTAGCACTTTTTCTTATTTGGACCGGAGAACAAGTTATGGGAGCGTAAAAGGACAACTCAGCAAACAGGGATTTTGATCGCTATGGCAACGTCATTTTTCAGGGTTAAAAAAACGCTTCTCGCCCTCGGCATCCTGCTCGCGGCTGGCCACGCCCAGGCCGACCAGTTGGCGGACATAAAAGCCGCCGGAGTGGTGAAAATTGCCACCTTCGACGCCAACCCGCCGTTCGGCTCCGTCGATCCGCAGTCCCATAAGATCGTAGGCTACGACGTCGATTTTGCTGAAGCGCTGGCCAAGTCGCTCGGCGTTAAGCTGGAGCTGATCGCGACGAATCCGGCAAACCGTATTCCCCTGCTGCAGTCGGGCAAAGCGGATCTGATCGTGGCGGATATCACCATCACCCCCGAGCGGGCGCAGGTTATCGATTTTTCCCTTCCCTATTTCGTCACCGGCCAGCAGTTCCTGGTGCCGGCAGCATCGCCGGATAAGCTGGACGCCTACAGCCGCGCGCGCATCGGTGCCGTAAAAGGCACCACCGGTGAGCAGGCCCTGCACCAGCGTTTCCCCCACGCCCGCGTGCTGGCCTATGACGATATTCCGCTGGCGCTGACCGCGCTGCGCAACGGCAACGTGCAGGCGATCACCCAGGATTCGACGATCCTTGCCGGCCTGCTCGGCGGCGCGCCGGATAAAGCCAGCTTTAAGATCCTGCCGGACCTGCTGAGTAAAGAGGAAATTGGCGTCGGAGTGAAAAAAGGTGAACCGGCACTGCTGAAAGCGGTGAACGATGAGTTGCTGAGGCTGGAATCCAGCGGACAGGCGGCGCAGATTTATGACGTCTGGTTCGGGCCGCAGACCAAAAACCCTCAGCCCAGGGGCTTTAACATTGAGGCGAAGTAACATGCTGTCCGCTCTGTTTACCCGCTCTGCCGCACCGGCTGCGGATTTCTCCCGGCTGGGGCAGGCCCGGGTCGAGCTGCGCGGGGTCGTCAAGCAGTACGGCGACCAGCGGGTGCTGAACGGCGTCAGCCTGACGGTCGAGCCGGGCGAAGTCGTCACCATTCTCGGCCCGTCGGGGTCGGGAAAATCGACGCTGATCCGCCTTATTAACCGCCTGGAATCCCTGAGCGGCGGGGAAATTTTCATTGACGACAGGCCCGTCGGCCAGCTGCAGGGGGCATCGCTGCGCCAGCTGCGCAGCCGCATCGGCTTTGTCTTTCAGCAGTTTAATCTCTATGCGCATCTGACTGCCCGTCAGAATATCACCCTGGCGCTGGAGCATGTTCACGGCAGGCAAAAGGCGCAGGCGCATCAGCGGGCGCAGGCGCTGCTTGAGCAGGTCGGGCTGGCGGATAAAGCAGAGGCATTGCCGTCTCAGCTCTCCGGCGGTCAGCAGCAGCGCGTCGCTATTGCCCGCGCACTGGCCTCCTCGCCGCAGATTATCCTGTTTGACGAGCCTACCTCGGCCCTCGATCCGGAGACCATCGGTGAAGTGCTGCAGGTGATGAAATCCCTTGCCCACAGCGGTATTACCATGATTGTCGTTACCCATGAGATGCATTTTGCGCGGGAAATCGCCGATCGGGTGGTGTTTATCGACGGCGGTGACATTCTGGAAACCGGCCGCCCTGAGGACTTTTTTACCCGCCCGCAGCATCCGCGAACCCAACGCTTTCTGCAAAAGGTGCTCGATCCGCTACGCCAGGAGTCAACCTTATAATGCATGTAATGGACTGGCAGGGCGTGTTCAGCGGGCCGCCTCTGCAATGGATCGTATCAGGCTTTCTTACCACCCTCTGGGTTTCTGCGGCGGGCATTGCGCTGGCGACGCTGCTGGCGGTTTTACTGCTTGCCCTGCGGCTTTCCGGCAGTGCGGTTGGTCAACGGCTGGTGGCAGCCTGGGTCTCGCTGTTCCGCAATACCCCACTCCTCGTTCAGCTGATGTTCTGGTACTTCGCCGCGTGGAATTTCCTGCCCCGCAGCGCGGTTGATTTTGTCAACGCTGAGCACGCCTGGTCCATCCTGCCCGGCGACGTCTGGTGGCTGACGCCGGAGTTTATCTGTTCGACCTGGGGGCTGGGCGTCTTCACCTCGGCGTTTCTGGTTGAAGAGATTGTCGCTGGCCTGCAGGCCGTCTCCGCCGGACAGCGGGAAGCCGCGCTTTCCCAGGGTTTTTCCGCCTGGACCACCTTCCGGCATATTCTGCTACCGCAGGGCCTGGCAAATGCCTGGCAGCCGGTCGTCGGCCAGTATCTGAACCTGATGAAGCTCTCGTCGCTGGCCAGCGGCATCGGCTTTGCCGAGCTGACCTACCAGGTCAGGCAGATCGAAAGCTATAACGCCCACGCGCTGGAGGCTTTTGCGGTGGGAACCGCGCTCTATCTGGTGGCCGGGATCGCGCTTGGTATGCTCCTGACCCGCCTCGGCCCTTCGCCGCAGCGGACGAGAAACGCAGCTCCCGGACGTCGGAGGAGCGTGGCATGATCGCTAACCTCTCGGTCATTATCGACAACCTCGACTATCTGCTCTGGGGGCGGGCCGCTGACGGTCAGCCGGGCGGCGTGCTGTTAACGCTGATGATGGCGCTGGGCTCCGCCGCTCTGGCGCTGCCCGGCGGCGTTCTGCTGGCCTCCCTTGCCTGGCGGTTTCCCGGCATTATTCGCAGGGGGCTGTTCGTATGGGCGGAGTTTATCCGCGGCATCCCGCTGATCTTCGTGATTTTCTGGATGTGGTATCTGCTGCCGATGCTCACCGGCAGCGATCTGCCGGGAGCGGTTACCGTCACCCTGGCGCTCGCGTGGTTTACCGCCGCCTCGGTGATGCATTCGGTTTATGCCGGACTGAACGCCCTCCCCGCCGGGCAATATGACGCGGCGATGGCGCAGGGGTTTCGGCCGCTTCAGGCCCTGGGGCGCGTTTTATTGCCGCAAACCCTGCGCAACGTGCTGCCCTCGCTGATCGGCATCGGCATCGGTTTACTGAAGGACACCTCGCTGGCGTTTATTGTCAACGTTCCGGAACTGACCACCGTCGCCGGGCAGGTGAATAGCCGGGTGCAGATCTATCCGGCCGCTATCTTTATCTTTACCGGGCTGGTCTATTATCTGCTGTGCTTTGCCCTTGAGAAGTTCGCCCACCGGCGGTTTGCCACGGCGCGCGCGTTAAGCCCGGGCCGCCCCCTGGGGGGCTAAGCAGAAAGGCGATTAACCATTACCGGCGGGTGGCCTTAACACGCCATCCGCCGGACGACGTTATTGTCCCCTGCGCTGTTGTTGCATCAGCGAATTAAGCGGCGGGGGAAAGCTTTGCGCTCCTCTTCAGCCCGCCAGCGCCTTGATTACCGTTTTCATCGCCTGCTTTTCCAGATCGCTGCGGTGAATACGCGGATTGGCCAGCGCAGTACGCAGCACTCCCGCAATCACAATATGCTTCGGCTCCTGTCCCAGATCGCGCATTTCCAGCACCACTTTACCTACCACCCGGCACATTTCGCGGTACAGCTCTTCATCTTTCGTCGGTTTGGCCATAATTACTCACCTCTGACAGCACGGTCCGGTAGCATACCCCATTCCGTCTGGCATAACAAAAGTGCAACATAATCGCCTGATGGAGCGGCGCGCCTCCGGTTTTCTGCTGGCTGTCGACAGAATGGTACGTTTTATTCCCCCGTCTGAGTATCGACCGGTCGCGCCGGATTCTTCCGCTGTGCGACCTCGCTGCGGGCGGGCCGGCAAGGCACATTAACCGTTTAATAACAAATCGTTGTGAATCTGCCCGAATAACTTTTGAAACCCTGTTTTCATTTTCCTTTTGCAACGTTTTCAGCGTATAATGCGCGGCAATTGTCTCTTGAATGGTTTCAGCACATTGCCCTGTACAACTCAACGACTACAAAAACACCCTTCCCGTTGGGCTGAAACGCAAGCACACTTTCCTCTGCACGCTCTTGTGATGTCACCTATCCTTAGAGCGAGGCAATATCACTTTCGCACTACCGGTTTCGCTTCCCGGCCTGGCGTCCAGGAAGCCGGCTCTCCCTATCCTTCTCAACTTAAAGATTAAAGACGGTCATGAAAAAGACAAAAATTGTTTGCACCATCGGTCCGAAAACCGAATCAGAAGAGATGTTAAGCAAAATGCTGGACGCAGGTATGAACGTGATGCGTCTGAACTTCTCTCACGGTGATTATGCCGAGCACGGTCAGCGCATCCAGAACCTGCGCAACGTCATGAATAAAACCGGCAAGAAGGCGGCCATCCTGCTTGACACGAAAGGGCCGGAAATCCGCACCATTAAGCTGGAAGGCGGTAACGACGTCTCGCTGAAGGCGGGCCAGACCTTCACTTTCACCACCGACAAATCCGTCATCGGCAACAGCGACATCGTCGCCGTCACCTACGAAGGCTTTACCTCCGATCTGACCGTCGGCAATACCGTTCTGGTGGACGATGGCCTGATCGGCATGGAAGTTACCACCATCGAAGGCAATAAGGTTATTTGCAAGGTGCTGAATAATGGCGACCTGGGTGAAAACAAAGGCGTTAACCTGCCGGGCGTCTCCATCGCGCTGCCCGCGCTGGCTGAAAAAGATAAGCAGGACCTGATCTTTGGCTGCGAACAGGGCGTCGACTTTGTTGCCGCCTCCTTTATCCGTAAGCGCTCCGACGTGGAAGAGATCCGCGCACATCTGCAGGCCCACGGCGGCGAGAACATTCAGATCATCTCCAAGATTGAAAACCAGGAAGGTCTGAACAACTTTGATGAAATCCTTGAAGCCTCCGACGGCATCATGGTCGCCCGTGGCGATATGGGCGTGGAGATCCCGGTTGAAGAGGTGATCTTCGCCCAGAAGATGATCATCGAAAAGTGCATCCGCGCGCGTAAAGTGGTTATCACCGCAACCCAGATGCTGGACTCAATGATTAAAAATCCGCGTCCGACCCGCGCGGAAGCAGGCGACGTGGCCAACGCTATCCTCGACGGCACCGACGCCGTTATGCTCTCCGGAGAATCCGCCAAAGGCAAATACCCGCTGGAAGCCGTTTCGATTATGGCGACCATCTGCGAACGTACCGACCGCGTCATGACCAGCCGCCTGGAGTTCAACAACGACAGCCGCAAGCTGCGCATCACCGAGGCCGTTTGCCGCGGGGCGGTGGAAACGGCGGAAAAACTGGAAGCGCCGCTGATCGTGGTTGCCACCCAGGGGGGTAAATCCGCGCGCGCCGTGCGTAAATATTTCCCGGATGCCACCATCCTCGCCCTGACCACCAATGCCGTTACCGCGCGTCAGCTGGTGCTGAGCAAAGGCGTCGTGGCGCAGCAGGTGAGTGAAATCAACTCCACCGATGATTTCTACCGCATGGGTAAAGAGGTCGCCCTGCAGAGCGGCCTCGCGCAGAAAGGCGACATCGTGGTAATGGTCTCCGGCGCGCTGGTGCCGAGCGGCACAACTAACACCGCTTCTGTGCACGTCCTGTAATAATTTCCAGGTGAATATAATGGTTTATAAAAGCGCCCTCGCGGCGCTTTTTTTATTTAATCAATAGTCGCTATTAATAAAAAAGCAAATCGGATTTTACTATCTAATTTGCTCTGCAGATGAGACTAATCTGATGGAAGACTGCTGTTTTCACACGCTTTTTAGGGTTTATGTTGCAATTCGATGCTTCTTTGAGCGAACGATCAAAATTAAACGTGTTAACGTCAAAAAAATATTCTCAACTTAAAAAAGTTTGTGTAATACTTGTAACGCTACATGGAGATTAACTCAATCTAGAGGGTATTTATAATGAATCGTACTAAACTGGTACTGGGCGCGGTAATCCTGGGTTCTACTCTGCTGGCTGGTTGCTCCAGCAACGCTAAAATCGATCAGCTGTCCTCTGACGTTCAGACTCTGAACGCTAAAGTTGACCAGCTGAGCAACGACGTGAACGCAATGCGTTCCGACGTTCAGGCTGCTAAAGACGACGCAGCTCGCGCTAACCAGCGTCTGGACAACCAGGCTACTAAATACCGCAAGTAATTAGTATTCCGGTAATAAAAATGGCGCACAGTGTGCGCCATTTTTTTATCTTTTATTGCCCTTCCGCCGTGCTTACGATCCCTCCGGGGTGGCCACGCCGCTACCGCTGGCAACCGGCTGTCGCCCCGCCGAAACGCTGACCGGATAGCCCGCCCGACGGTACAAGGCCTGCTCCACCCGCGCGCGATCCACCCCCTGGCTCTCCTTAAACTGCGTAAAGCCCGCCGGTAGCGTATACGGCATGGTCTGCACGTTTTGCGTCTCTTCCGCCGAGAGCGGCCTGTGCACCTCAACGTAGCGGGTGCCGTCCGGCTCCACGCTGTATTTCACCGGCTCGTTAATAATCTTCACCGGGGTGCCCGTTCTGACCTGCGCAAACAGCGCTTTGATGTCCGGCGCATTCATCCGGATACAGCCGGAGCTGACGCGCAGCCCGACGCTGTCCGGGGCGCTGGTGCCGTGGATAAGGTATTCCCCATTGCCGTACGCCAGGCGCAGCGCAAAGCGTCCCAGCGGGTTGTTTGGCCCGGCGGGGACGACCGCCGGCAGGGTGACGCCCCGCGCCAGCGAGCGCTGACGAATGCCCGCCGTCGGCGTCCAGGTCGGATTGGGGATTTTCTGCCCGATCCGGGTCTCCATCACCGGCGTTTCCAGCCCCTCCTGACCGATACCGATCGGATAGACCTGAACGCTGTTTTCGCCCGGCGGATAGTAGTACAGGCGCAGCTCCGCCAGGTTGACAATAATGCCTTCGCGCGGGGCATCGGGCAGCAAAAGCTGGGTCGGAATAATAATCCTCGTGCCGGGCTTCGGCACCGGGGCAATGGTGTTGTTGGCCTCCAGAATCAGCATCGCGGCGGTGTCAAAGCGCCGGGCGATGGCCTGCAGGTTTTTATCCCCCTCCTGGACGGTCCAGGCTTGATTTTGACCGACAAGACGGCTGCCCGCGGGCGGTAGCGGATAGTCCACCGCCTGTGCCGCAGGCGCGGCGCTGAAGGTGCCGATAAGCATAAGAGCGATCAAAGACGCGCGTTTCATGGCTAAACTCCTGTATCCGCTGGCGACAGGCCAGAAAGCTGAATTCCAGTAAGGTTGCATAAGTTTAGCTAACGGCGGCAGCTTTAGCGCGGATGGCGCGAATCATCGCCTCCAGCCCCTGCGAACGGGAGGGGGTCAGATAGCGCGTCAGGGCCATTTTTTCAAACCACGGCCGCACGTCGAATTTGGTAATATCGCCGGCGGTCATCCGGTCGTAGAGAATAAACACCACCGCCACCAGCCCTTTAACGATGGCGGCATCGCTGTCGCCCCGCAGCGTGATAACGCCGTCCGGCTGCGGGTGCATCACGATCCACACCTGGCTCTGACAGCCTTCGATACGGTTTTCCCGGGTGCGCTCCTCCTCGTTCAGAGGCTCCAGGCGCTGTCCCAGCTCAATAATGTACAGATACGTCTCTTCCCGGCTGGCGCAGCGCTGAAAATTACGCAGCAGCTTCTCTTTATCCGGTAGCGTGGCCATACTTCCCTCTCCTTATCCCAGTAAGCGATGTATACGCTGCAGGCCGTCCACCAGTCGATCGACCTCCTCATGGGTGTTATACAGCGCCAGCGAGGCCCGACACATCGCCGGGACGTTGTAATACGCCATCAGCGGCATCGCGCAGTGGTGGCCGGTGCGGACGGCGATGCCGTAGCCGTCGAGAAAGCTGCCGACGTCGTAGGCATGATGTTTGCCGAGGTTAAAGGCGATAACCCCAAGGCGCTCCGTCGGACCGTAGAGGGTCAGATCCGGCACCTCCGCCAGACGCCGTAGCGCATAGCGCATCAGCGTCTGTTCATAAGCGCCAATCTTCTCCAGCCCCAGCGCCGACACATACTCAATCGCCGCGCCAAGCCCGATAATACCGCCGGTATTCGGCGTTCCGGCCTCAAAGCGCCAGGGCGATTTCGCCCAGCGGGTGCCCTCGCGCAGGCTAACGGAGGCGATCATCGCGCCGCCGCCCTGCCAGGGCGGCATCTCCTCCAGCAGCGCCTCTTTCGCGTACAGCACGCCGATGCCTCCCGGTCCATACAGCTTATGTCCGGAGAAGGCGTAAAAATCGCACTCCAGCGCCTGCACGTCCACCCGACGATGCATCACCGCCTGAGCGCCGTCCACCAGCACCTTCGCGCCGTGCCGGTGCGCCAGGGCGCACAGCTCCGCCAGCGGATTTTCCGTGCCCAGCACGTTGGAGACCTGGGTGATGGCCAGCAGCCGGGTTTTATCGTCAAACAGGCCCGCCAGCGCCTCGCGCCGCAGGGTGCCGTCCGGATTCAGCGGGATCGCCCGCAGCTCCGCCCCCACCCGCGCGCAGAGCATCTGCCAGGGTACGATGTTCGCATGGTGCTCCATTTCGCTGATGACGATGTTGTCACCGGCCCGCACGTTGCTCGTTCCCCAGCTGTTGGCCACCAGGTTAATCCCCTCGGTGGTGCCGCGAACGAACACCAGCTCTTCGGCGGAGCGGGCGTTAATAAACTGCGCCGCCAGCCTGCGGACGTTCTCCATTTTTTCGGTGGCCCGGGCGCTCAGGGTATGCACGCCGCGATGCACCGCCGCATAGTCGTGGCGGTAGAACGCCGCCTCGGCGTCAATGACCTGCGCCGGCTTCTGAGCGCTGGCCGCGCTGTCCAGATAGACCAGCGGCTGGCCGTTCACCTCCTGCGCCAGGATGGGAAAGTCGGCGCGCACCTGCGCAACGGAAAAGGTCATGCTGCACCTCCCGGCAGACGCTGACCGATCCGCGCCAGCACCTGCTGTTTAAGAAGGTCATCGTCGAGCGCCTCCGTCAGCCCGGCGGCGAAGGCGTAGAGGATCATCTGCTGCGCCGCCCGCTCACCGATACCGCGCGAGCGCAGATAGAACATCTGCTCCTCGTCGATGCGCCCGGTGGTCGCCCCGTGGCTGCACTTCACATCGTCGGCATAGATCTCCAGCTGCGGTTTGGTGTCCACTTCCGCCAGTCTGCCCAGCAGCAGGTTGTTATTGGTCATCTGTCCATCGGTTTTCACGGCGTGAGGGGCGACGCCGATCAGCCCGTTAAACACCGCCCGCCCCCTGTCGCTGACGATGGTTTTATGCAGCTGTCGGCTGTTGCAGTAGCCTTTGGCGTGCTCCAGCCAGGTACGGCTGTCGCACACCTCTTTTTTCACCGGCATCGCCAGGCTGTTGAGACGCAGGGTGCCGTTCTCCCCGTTCAGCCGGGCGCTGGTGTTGTGGCGCAGCACCGCAGCGCCCAGCAAAAAGCTGTGGCTTTGCGCGCTGGCGTCCTCCGCCAGCACGATATCGTTATGGGCGAAGTGGTGGCTGAACGCATTTTCAAACGCCAGCTTGATATGGCGCAGATGGGCGTTCGCCGCCACGTCGGCGGTCAGCCGCGCGCCGGTAAAGTGCGGCGCTTCGCTGAGGCTGACGAAATGCTCAATCACCGTCGCCTCCGCCCCCTCCGCCAGCGTCAGGTGGTGGCGATAGTGGGCGGTGTTCAGCTCATCCTCCGCCCCGCCTCCCTGGGTAATGTGCAGCAGCAGCAGCGGCCGGGCGGGACGCTGGTTACGCCCTACGGCAATGCGCGTGGCGGCCGGTGCCAGGCTTTCCGTCAGGTGCAAAAACACCTCCGGCTGCAGCGCTTCCGGCAGCGGCTGCTCCTCCGCGAACGACACCGTAAAACCGCTGCCGTCAGGGTCGTCGCTTAGCGTCGGGCTAAACTGCCCGTCGACAAACACCAGCCGCACGGCGTCGAGCGTCAGGGCCAGGGCGTCGCGCCGGGCGGCGTCGATCCCGGCGCGGCGGCTGATGAAGCGGCTGCGGGTTAAGCCTTCCAGCGGCGTATACTTCCAGTTTTCATGCCTGCGCGTCGGCAGCCCCAGGCGCAGCGCCTGCTGCAGGTGTTGCCGGGCCTGCGGCGAGCGCCCGCCGCCCTGGGCGTCGAACAGGCGATGCCATTGCTCCAGCGCGCTATTGTCGTTCGGTAAGCCAGCCATACCCCTGCTCCTCCAGCTGTTTAACCAGCGTGAAATCGCCGGACTTCACGATTTGCCCCTGGTACAGAACGTGAACGTAGTCGGGTTTGATGTAGTCCAGGATGCGCTGATAGTGGGTAACGATAATGAACGAGCGGCTGCCGTCGCGCAGGGTATTAACTCCTTCAGCGACAATTTTCAGCGCGTCGATATCCAGCCCGGAGTCGCTCTCATCGAGGATGCACAGCGCCGGCTCCAGCACCGCCATTTGCAGGATGTCGTTGCGCTTTTTCTCGCCGCCGGAGAAGCCGACGTTGACCGAACGGGTCAGTAAGTCTTCCGGCATCTTCAGCAGCCGGATCTTCTCTTCCATCAGGTCCTGGAAGTCGAAGCGATCCAGCGCCGGCAGGCCGCGCGAGGCGCGCACGGCGTTGAGCGCCGTCTGCAGGAAAAACTGATTGCTGACGCCCGGGATCTCCACCGGGTACTGAAACGCCATAAAGATCCCTTCGCCCGCCCGCTCCTCCGGCGACAGCGCCAGCAGATCCTTCCCCTTAAAGGTGACTGAACCGCCGGTGACCGCATACGCTTCGCGGCCCGCGAGGGTGGCGGAAAGGGTGCTTTTCCCGGAGCCGTTCGGCCCCATAATGGCGTGCACCTCGCCGGGGCGCACCGTCAGGTTCAGCCCGCGCAGAATTGTTTTATCTTCCACGCTGACCTGTAAATCGTGAATACTTAACATGGTGTTTCCTTATCCGACGCTGTGTTCAAGGCTAATCGCCAGCAGCTTTTGCGCCTCGACGGCAAACTCCAGCGGCAGCTCAGAGAAAACGTCTTTGCAGAAGCCGTTGACGATCATCGAGATAGCGTCCTCTTCGCTGATGCCGCGCTGCAGGCAGTAGAACAGCTGATCTTCCCCGATGCGCGAGGTGGTGGCCTCGTGCTCCAACTGGGCGCTGTTGTTGCGGCACTCCACGTAGGGGAAGGTGTGCGCCCCGCACTCGCTGCCGATCAGCATCGAGTCGCACTGGGTAAAGTTGCGCGCGTTGGTCGCCGTCGGCATGATCTTTACCAGCCCGCGGTAGCTGTTCTGGCTGCGCCCGGCAGAGATCCCCTTCGAGATAATCGTTGAGCGGGTGTTCTTGCCAATGTGGATCATCCTGGTGCCGGTGTCCGCCTGCTGATGCCCGCTGGTTAACGCCACCGAATAGAACTCACCAATGGAGTTATCGCCGCGCAGAATGCAGCTCGGGTATTTCCAGGTGATGGCCGAGCCGGTCTCCGACTGGGTCCAGGACATTTTGCTGTTTTCGCCTTCACAGAGGGCGCGCTTGGTGACAAAGTTCAGGATCCCGCCGGTGTTGTCGTCGCCGGGAAACCAGTTCTGCACGGTGGAGTATTTCACCTCCGCATCCTTATGGATAATCACCTCCACCACCGCCGCGTGCAGCTGGTAGCTGTCGCGCACCGGTGCCGAACAGCCCTCAATATAACTGACATAGCTGCCCTCGTCGGCCACCAGAATGGTGCGCTCAAACTGCCCGGTTTTTTCCGCGTTAATGCGAAAATAGGTGGAAAGCTCCATCGGGCAGCGCACCCCTTTCGGCACGTAGATAAAGGTGCCGTCGGAGGCCACCGCGGCGTTCAGGGCGGCGAAGAAGTTGTCGTTGCCCGGCACTACGCTGCCGAGATACCTTTTCACCAGCTCAGGATGATTATGGATCGCCTCGCCGAAAGAGCAGAAGATAATGCCCTGCTCCGCCAGTTTTGCGCGATAGGTGGTGGCGACCGATACGGAGTCAAAGATGGCGTCCACCGCCACCGCTTTACCTTCGTGCACCGGCACGCCGAGCTGGTCGAAAGCCGCCTCGACCTCCCGACTCAGGAAAGCGCTTTCTCCGGTCTGCTGCACCGCGCCGGGGGCTGAGGCGCAGGTATCGTCGCAATGGCCACACGATGGCGCGGAGTAATAGCTGTAGTCCTGATAGTTCAGCTTATCGTAATGGGCCTTCAGCCAGTGGGGCTCCTCCATCTCCGTCCAGGCGCGCCAGGCGTTGAGGCGAAACTCGAGCATCCACTCCGGCTCGTTGCGCTTCGCGGAGATGGCGCGCACCACCTCCTCGCTGATGCCTTTCGCCAGCTCGTCGGTTTGCAGCCGGGTAAAGAACCCCTCTTTATAGTTCAGCGGGCCGCCGGTCCAGCGGTTGACATCGTCAGTTGCTTCAGTATTACGAGACATAGTACCGCCTATACCCCAAAGCTTTCGCCGCAGCCGCATGCGTTGCGCGCTTTCGGGTTGTTAAATTTAAACAGCTGATTTAATCCTTCACGCACATAGTCCACCTCCGTCCCGTCGATAAACGGCATCGCCTGCAGCGGCACGTAGAGCCTTGCGCCGTCGGCTTCATACAGCAGGTCGTCCGGCTGCGGCTGGCGTACGGTATCGAGCACGTAGCCGAATCCGGCGCATCCGGTCTGCTTCACGCCAAGACGCACGCCCACCATGTCAGGCTGTCTTGCCATCAGCTCACGGATATGGGCCGCCGCCGCCGGGGTCAGCGTTAAGCCGCGCCAGGCGAAATCTTGCGGATTGAACGTTTCTGACTGTGATTCCATAGATTCACCTTCTCTGTCGGGCCACCGTAGGGATGGCATTATGCCAGGCTGTGTTCCCTAACCGGGCGCGGCGTCGACGCCGGGCCAGAAGCGCGTCCCACAGGGCTGGGGCCATTCGCGAACGGTTAAGGGACACAGCCTAATGATAATTATTATCACTTCAACCCTGGAAGCGCAGGGTCATTGAGTCCGCCAGCCATTTTGGCCCGCGTTTACTAAGCATAGACGCTTACTACAGGGTTAACAGCGGCGATGAAAATCTGGTAATCAATTGATTATTAAAAGATTATCTGACGACTGTCGCCGCAAAGGGTCGGAGAGGTAAATAAGCATAGAAAATGCCTATTTCAGCAAAAGGAGAGCACCAAGGGCGCAAAGGACACTAAAAAACCCCGGCAGGGCGTTCGCGTCGGGGTTATGGCGGTCAGCGTTTATACCCTAAATAATTCGAGTTGCAGGACAAAACGCAGCGCGTTTTGAACAGCCCCCGGGCTGGCCCCGAAGGGGTGAGGCCCCAGGGCCGAATAAAGCCAACGTACATGCAACCTGAAGTATGACGGGTATAGTTATCAATGCACGCCCAGCCGCCAGGCAAAGTAGATCTCTTCTTTCAGTTCGCTGGCTGAGAGCGTAAGCAGATCGGCAAACTCCAGCTCTAATTGCTTAAGGCGCTTCAGATACTGAGCGGGAGAGAGTGTGGTCGTATCACGACGCAGAAATTCAATGGCCAGCCGGGTGGGATCGAGTTGGGTAGACATGGTGTCCTCGCTTATGTACAAAACCTGCCCAGTATACCCGTCATACTTCAGGTTGCATATGCGTTGGCTTCTGGTTACTCGTCTCATCCATGAGACTCGCCCTGACGGGCCGCCGCTGCACGGCGTTCAAATCTGCTCCAGGCAGATTTGTCACTCACCCCGGTCACATAGTTCGCTATGCTCCCGGGGATGAATGAGGGACATCCCTGTCCCTCACCGAAGGCGACCTGCGGTCGGGCAAATTCGTTCCTGACGAATTTGTTGCTCGCTTGCCGCCTTCATGCAACTCGAATTATTTAGGGTATATACGCCTTTTTTCCGCGCAGATTTTGTCCAGTAGCAATAGAGATCGCATTTATTCAGGTGACAGGGTCACAGAACCGCGGTGGTCAGCCGCGATGAGCAGCACAGCCGCCGCTGTTGATCATAAATATCGATTTGCCACACCTGATGGCGGGAGCCGGTGTGCAGCGCTTTGCAGACGCCCGTCACCCGCCCCTCTCTGGCGGATCGCACGTGGTTGGCGTTGACCTCAATGCCAACCACCCTCTGTTCCCCCTGGGTGCAGAGATACCCGGCAACCGACCCGAGGCTCTCGGCCAGCACCACGGACGCGCCGCCGTGCAGCAGCCCGAACGGCTGCTTAGTGCGTCCGTCCACCGGCATTGACGCCTCCAGCGTATCTTCACCGATGCGCTCGAAGCGGATATCAAGCAGCCCCACCATATTGCCCGCTCCCATGGCGTTCAGCGCCTCAAGCGTGACTTCACGTTTCCAGATCATCCGATAATCTCCAGCAGTGCCTGTAGCGGATGGCGTACGCCAGCCCCCTCAATGCGTTTAACCTGGCTTCGACAGGAGTAGCCCGTCGCCAGGCAGCGGTTGCGCGGCAGGCGCTGCATCGCCTGCTGCCAAGAGAGCGCGTAGATCCCCAGCGAACCGGCGTGGTTCCTGACCTCATGGCCGTAGGTGCCCGCCATTCCGCAGCAGCCGACGCTGACGTTTTCCAGCCGGGCACCGAAGCGGGCAAAGATCTCCGCCCACTGGGCGGGCGCGCCTGGCCGGGCGGTAACTTCGGTGCAGTGGCCGAAGAAGTACCACGCCTCCCCGCCGGGCGCGTCCGTCGCCTGCGGCGTCAGCGCCGTCGCCAGCCATTCGTTGACCAGCTGTACGTGGAAGTCGCCGCGCTGCTCCCCCAGCGCCAGACGGTACTCGTCGCGATAGCAGAGCACCAGCGCCGGATCGACGCCTACCATCGGCATACCGAGGCGGGCGACGCGGTTAAGAAATTCGGAGGTTCGCTTCGCCGTAGCGGCAAAGCGGGTCAGAAAGCCCTTAATATGCTGCGCCTTGCCGTTAGGCGAAAACGGCAGCAGCACCGGCTGATAGCCCAGCTTCTCCACCAGCCTGATGAAATCGGAGACCACCTGAGCGTCGTAGTAGCTGGTGAACGGGTCCTGCACCACCAGCACCGTACGCGCTTTTTGCTCATCGCCCAGCGCCTCCAGCTGCTCAAGGGTCATATTCGCCGAACGATGACCAATCAGCTGCTGCTGTAGCGACGGCACCGAGAGCAGCGGCAGATCCACCATCCCGATGCGCTTTTCAACGAACCGGCGCACCAGCGGCTGATTAATAAAAAAGTTGAAGGTCTTCGGTGCCCGCGCCATTAGTGGAGCATAGCTTTCGACCGTCGCCACCAGGTGATCGCGCAGCGGCCGCAGGTAGCGGGTATGGTAAAGCTGCAGGAAGCGCGAACGAAACTCCGGCACATCAATCTTGACCGGGCACTGGGTGGAGCAGGCCTTGCACGCCAGACAGCCGGACATCGCCTCCTTCACCTCGTGCGAAAAATCATATTCGCCCCTGTCTGCGTGCCAGCTGTTGCGCGTGCGGGCGATCAGGGTGCGCAGGCTGGCGCGCTTTTCCGGCAGCTCTTTTTCCAGCCTCAGCGGATCGACGCCGCGGTCGGCCAGCAGGCGCAGCCATTCACGAACCAGCGTCGCGCGCCCCTTCGGCGAATGGATGCGGTTGAGGCTGATTTTCATCGACGGGCACATCGGGCTGCGGGCGTCAAAGTTGAAGCACAGCCCGTTGCCGTTGCACTCCATCGCGCCGCGCCACTGCTGGCGCACCGCCAGCGGGATCTGCCGATCCCAGCTGCCGCGCTTGGCCGCGTCCACCGACATCATCGGCGCATCCACCCCCTCCGGCGGACAGATCTTACCCGGATTCAGGCGGTTATGCGGATCGAAGGCGGCCTTCACCTTGCGCAGTTCGCCGTACAGCGCTTCGCCAAAGAAGGCCGGGCTGTACCCGGCGCGAAACCCTTTACCATGCTCTCCCCACAGCAGCCCGCCGTAGCGGGCGGTCAGCGCCACCACCTCGTCAGAGATCTGCTTCATCAGCACTTCCTGCTGCGGATCGCACATATCCAGCGCCGGACGGACGTGCAGCACGCCGGCGTCAACGTGGCCAAACATGCCATAGCTCAGACCGTGGCCGTCGAGCAGCGCGCGGAACTCGGCGATATAGTCCGCCAGATGCTCCGGCGGCACGCAGGTGTCCTCGGCGAAGGGAATGGGCTTCGCCGCGCCAGGGGCATTGCCGAGCAGCCCCACCGCCTTTTTGCGCATGGCGTAGATACGCTCCACGCCCGCCGGATCGTTGCACAACTGCCAGCCGATAACGCCCGCCTCCGCGCGCGCCATCAGCGCGTCGAGACGCTCACACAGCGCGTTCACCTGCTGGTCGATTAGCGCTTCGTCATCGCCGGCAAACTCGACGATGTTAAGGCCCTGCATCTCTTTGCCCGGAACGTCGGCGATCAGGCCGCTGACCGAATGCCAGACGATATCCTCCCGCGCCAGGTTAAGCACCCGGGAATCCACGGTCTCCACCGACAGCGCCCGCGCTTCCACCATAAAGGGCGCATTGCGCAGCGCGGAGTCGAAGGAGTCATATTTGACGTTCACCAGCCGGCGCACCTTCGGCAGCGGGGTAATATTGAGCCGGGCTTCGGTAATAAAAGCCAGGGTGCCCTCTGAGCCGGTCAGGATGCGGGTTAAATCAAAGGTCGTCATCTCATCGTTAAACACATGACGCAGATCGTAGCCGGTGAGAAAGCGGTTCAGCCGGGGAAATTTATCGAGGATCAGCGGGCGGTTTTCGCGGCAGCGCTGATACACGGTGCGATAGATACGGCCAGCGGCGGTGCCGTTCTGCCCCAGCGTCTCGGCCAGCGCAACGGGCAGCGGCTGGGTATCAAGAATGTCTCCCCCCAGCAGCACCGCGCGCAGCCCCAGCACGTGATCGGAGGTTTTACCGTAGACCAGCGATCCCTGGCCGGAGGCGTCGGTATTGATCATCCCGCCCAGGGTGGCGCGGTTGCTGGTGGACAGCTCCGGCGCAAAGAAATAGCCGTACGGCTTCAGGAACTGGTTAAGCTGATCCTTAATAACCCCGGCCTCGACCCGCACCCACCCCTCTTCCGGATTGATCTCAATGATGCGGCTCATATAGCGGGACATATCGACGATAATGCCCTGATTCAGCGCCTGGCCGTTGGTGCCGGTGCCGCCGCCACGGGGGGTAAAGATAAGCGAAGTAAAGCGCGGCTCGGTCGCCAGCCGGGCGAGCAGCGCCACGTCGGCGGTTGAGCGTGGAAAGACGACGGCGTCCGGCAGAAGCTGATAGATGCTGTTATCCGTCGCCATGGTCAGACGATCGGCATAGCTTGTTGCCGTATCGCCGGTAAAACCCTGTTGCTCCAGCGCCTGCAAAAAATTCAGCACCAGCTGAACGACGCCGGGTGCCTGAGAAATTTGTGGGATCATTATAATGACTCTTATCCTGCGATCTGCGTTGTGGGACTTTTGTGTTGTATCACATTTTTTTCGTATGCGCCCGGCAGATTTGCAGGCAGAATCAGGCGGTAAAACGCGACTTCAGACCGCGTCATCGTCCTGACGCACAGTTAAAGGTAAAAATGATTTATGGAAAATTTTCGTCAGCCCAGGGACATAGCCCAGGTTCTGCTATCGGTGCTGTTTTTAGCTCTCATGATTGTGGCGTGTTTATGGATCGTACGGCCGTTTATCCTGGGCTTTGCCTGGGCCGGAACGGTAGTCGTGGCCACCTGGCCCGTGCTCCTCTATTTGCAAAGGCTGCTGTGGGGCCGCCGCTCCCTCGCGGTACTGGTGATGACGCTGCTGCTGGTGCTGCTCTTCGTGATCCCCATTGCGCTGCTGGTCAACAGCATCGTCGACGGCAGCGGCCCGCTGATCCACGCCGTGACCGGCGGTGAAATGACCCTCCCGGCTCTCGACTGGCTCAACGGGGTGCCGCTGGTAGGGGCAAAAATTTACGCCGGCTGGCATAACCTGCTGGACATGGGCGGCACGGCGATCATGGCCAAGCTGCGCCCTTATATTGGCACCACCACCACCTGGTTCGTCGGCCAGGCGGCGCATATCGGCCGTTTTATGATGCACTGTGCGCTGATGCTGTTATTCAGCGCCCTGCTCTACTGGCGCGGCGAGCAGGTCGCGCTGGGTATTCGTCACTTCGCCTGCCGACTGGCCGCTCAGCGCGGCGATGCGGCGGTGCTGCTGGCGGCGCAGGCAATTCGCGCGGTAGCGCTGGGCGTGGTGGTTACCGCCCTGGTTCAGGCGGTCCTTGGCGGGATTGGTCTGGCGGTTACCGGGGTTCCCTACGCCACCCTGCTGACGGTGGTGATGCTGCTCTGTTGTCTGGCGCAGCTGGGGCCGCTGCTGGTGCTGGTTCCGGCAATTATCTGGCTTTACTGGAGCGGTGATACCACGCCGGGCACGGTGCTGCTGGTCTGGAGCTGCGTGGTGGGAATGCTGGATAACGTTATTCGCCCGATGCTGATCCGCATGGGTGCCGATCTGCCGCTGATTCTGATTCTCTCCGGCGTGATCGGCGGCCTGATCGCCTTTGGGATGATCGGCCTGTTTATCGGCCCGGTTCTGCTGGCCGTCTCCTGGCGTCTCTTCTCCGCATGGGTGCAGGAGGTTCCGGCCCCGGATAATGAACCGGTGGCAATCCCCGAAGCCCTTGCCAGAACAAAGGGCGAAGAGGCCTGACCGGGATACGGGCGCTCCGCCGCCCGTATCCGCAGCCGTTCGGGGAACAGGGCGGCGTATTTTCCTGCATCATTATTTTTGCTGTTGATAAATTTGCTTTGCATTAAGAGGGTCAGAGAAAGCATTTGACGAATGCCAATGCGAGCGGCAGAACGCACCAGCCCGATACGCAGCCCCTCCCCGCAGGCCAGCAAATATATATTGAATATTATTCCACCGCTTTACCATCAGCCCCCTCGCAAACGGAAATGATATCCTCTTTAAACTATTGAGAGGAATCCGATCGACGTAAAAAACGCCCCGGCCTATTATTAGCCCACGGTTATAGATCAACGACTTGATTTATAAACATGGAAATCCCCTGAGTGAAACAACGAATTGCTGTGTGTAGTCTTTGCCCATCTCCCACGATGGGCTTTTTTTTATGCCGAACACGCCATTCCAGTTCATTTTTCGGAAAATTACACCTTCGCCCGGCCGCTATTATCTGCTGAATACTTCCCGCCCGAGAATTAAAATCGCGCCCCCTGCTTCCGGCACTGATGACAGCGAAAAATAGTTTAACCCTTCTTTTTTCGCCCTTCCGGCTTAATTCACACCACGATAACAAATAATATTGCACGAGATAATGTGACTCTCTTCAAGCCGGAAAGCAGGGAATAATGTTATTTATGCTACATTGCCTTTTACAGTGAAATCGTCACCTATGAATGCCTATGAGCTACAGGCCTTACGCCATATTTTCGCCCTGTCCGTTACCGAGTGCGTGCGCTGGATTGCGCCTGGGGCGCGCACCGAGGAGTGGCTGCGTTGGGAAAGCGGAGAGCAGGCGATCCCACCGGCTATCGTCGACGCGCTGCTCGCGATGCGCCAGCAGCGAAAAAAACGCATTGACGCCATTATCGACAAAATTAATAACCGTATTGGTAATAATACGATGCGCTATTTCGTTACTTTCGCGGATTTCCAGGCCGTCTATAGTGAAGGTAATTTTCTTGACTGGAAAATTTACCAGTCCGCCGCTGCTGAACTTTATGCCCACGATCTTGAACGTCTGTGCTAAGCGCCTTTTTATGGCGCTCCGGACAGCGCAGATAGTCTGACCTCCTGCTTTAAAACGCAGTGCAATTTTATGGCGCGGGCGCTTTTGCCTGCTCCAGGGAACCCTTTTGAGCCAGTTCACTGAGCACACATTGATGAAAAAAAACTATCTCCCTACCGCCGTGGGGCTGTATCTCAATTACCTGGTGCACGGAATGGGCGTTATTCTGATTAGCCTTAATATGTCCTTCCTGGAACAGCAGTGGCAGACTAACGCCGCCGGCGTGTCGGTAGTGATATCCTCGCTGGGTATTGGCCGCCTGAGCGTTCTGCTGTGCGCCGGCATGTTATCGGATCGCTTTGGCCGCCGCCCTTTTATTATCCTCGGGACAATCTGCTACCTCGCCTTTTTCGTCGGTATCGTTAACACGAATAATATGGTGATGGCCTACGCCTTCGGCTTTCTCGCCGGCATGGCCAACAGCTTTCTCGACGCCGGAACTTATCCCAGTCTGATGGAGGCTTTTCCCACCTCACCTGGCACCGCCAATATTTTAATCAAGGCGTTTGTCTCCGCCGGACAGTTTATTCTGCCGCTGATCGTCAGCCTGCTGGTCTGGAGCGGCCAGTGGTTCGGCTGGTCTTTTATTATCGCCGCCGCCGTAATGACCTTAAACGGGCTGTTTCTTCTGCGCTGCGCGTTTCCGCCCCACCCCGGACGCATCGCGCGGACAGCGGCTCCGGCAGACCGCGCCGCGCCGGGCAAACATCGCTGCTCGCTTATCGACCTGGCCTGCTACACCCTGTACGGCTACCTCTCAATGGCGACCTTCTATCTGGTCAGCCAGTGGCTGGCGCAGTACGGCCAGTTCGTCGCCGGTATGCCCTATACGCTTTCCATTAAGCTGCTCAGTATCTATACCTGCGGCTCGCTGCTGTGCGTGCTGATCACCGCCCTGCTGGTACGCAGGACCGTCCATGCCACCACGCTGCTGATACTGTATACCTTTATTTCATTTATCGCGCTGCTGACGGTCTGCCTGCATCCGCAGATCTGGGTGGTGATGGCGTTTGCCTTCACGATCGGCTTCTCCTCGGCGGGCGGGGTGGTGCAGATTGGGCTAACCCTGATGGCGGCGCGTTTTCCCCATGCCAGAGGCAAAGCCACCGGTATCTACTACAGCGCGGGAAGTATCGCCACGTTCACCGTTCCGCTGATCGCCGCCCGGCTGTCGGAAAGAAGCATCGCCGATATTATGTGGTTTGATACCGCTATCGCCGCCGCGGGTTTTCTGCTGGCGCTGTTTATCGGCTACCGGAGCCGCCGGGAAATAAAACGCGCGTTAAGCAGTCCGCGGATCAACGAATAATTATTGCCGCCGTGGATGCAATATTCTTCATCGCTGCTGCAATATAGTTTGGCCAGACGGTAAAAATGAACGAGGGCAGCGCTGAACTCGCTGATATTCACACTTCAGTATGCAATATACCTGGTCATTTAAGCGCTATGCTATGTAGGGGGTAAATACCGCACGCAGTATATTATTTATCAGCTGCCAAATACTCCCTGGCAAATAAAGAATGATTTTACCAGTATGGAACTGTGAAAATGTCTAAAAACAAGACTGTCCGCACGCCATTTATTCTGGCCGTTATTTGTATCTACCTCAGTTATTTTCTCCACGGCATCAGCGTTATTAGCCTGGCGCAAAATATGACTTCGCTGGCGCAACAGTTTTCCACCGACAATGCCGGAATCGCTTATTTAATTTCCGGTATTGGCCTTGGGCGACTGGTCAGCATTCTCTTTTTCGGGGTGCTGTCGGATAAGTTCGGCCGCCGGGCTATTATTCTGCTGGGCGTGGCGCTGTATATACTGTTTTTCTTTGGCATTCCCGCCAGCCCCAGCCTGATGGTGGCCTTCGCCCTCGCCGTCGGCGTCGGCATCGCCAACTCGGCCCTCGACACCGGCGGCTATCCGGCGCTGATGGAGTGCTTCCCGAAGGCCTCCGGCTCGGCGGTCATTCTGGTCAAGGCGATGGTCTCCTTCGGGCAGATGATCTACCCGATGATCGTCAGCTATATGCTGCTCAATCACATCTGGTACGGCTACGCGGTTATTATTCCCGGCGCTCTGTTCGTCCTTATTACCCTGCTGCTGCTCAAAAGCAAATTTCCCGGCCAGCTGGTGGATGCCAGCCTCGCGAAAGATCTGCCGCAGATGAGCAGCAGGCCGCTGGCGTGGCTGGAGGGCGCGGCTTCGGTGCTGTTCGGCGTCGCCGCATTTTCAACCTTCTACGTCATCGTCGTCTGGATGCCAAAATACGCCGTGGCCTTCGGCGGCATGTCTGAAGCCGAAGCCCTGAAGACCATCTCCTGGTACAGCATGGGCTCTCTGGTTTGCGTCTTTATCTTCGCGGCGCTGCTAAAAAAATGGGTCCGCCCCGTCTGGGCTAACGTTTTCAACGCCGGGCTGGCGACCGCTGCCGCCGCCGTTATCTACCTCTATCCGTCGCCGCTGGTGTGTAACCTCGGGGCGTTCGTTATCGGCTTCTCCGCCGCCGGCGGCATCTTACAGCTCGGCGTATCGGTGATGTCGGAATTCTTTCCGCAGAGTAAGGCTAAGGTCACCAGCATCTATATGATGATGGGCGGCGTCGCCAACTTCATCATCCCGCTCATCACCGGCTATCTCTCCACGATCGGCCTGCAGTACATCATCCTGCTCGATTTCGTCTTTGCGCTGCTGGCGTTTATCACCGCCATTATCGTCTTTATCCGCTACTACCGGGTGTTCACTATTCCACCAAACGATATTCGTCTGGGCGAACGTTATTTTCTCTAAATCCGTCTTTAAGGAGTCACGCAATGGATGTTACCGCTAAATACGAACTGATCGGCCTGATGGCTTATCCCATCAGACACAGCCTGTCGCCGGAAATGCAGAACAAGGCGCTGGAAAAAGCCGGTCTTCCCTACACCTATATGGCTTTTGAGGTGGACAACAGCACCTTCGCCGGGGCGATTGAGGGGCTGAAGGCGCTGAAAATGCGCGGCACCGGCGTATCAATGCCTAACAAACAGCTGGCCTGCGACTTTGTTGACGAACTCTCCCCCGCCGCAAAGCTGGTTGGTGCCATCAATACCATCGTTAACGACAACGGCTACCTGCGCGGCTATAACACCGATGGCACCGGCCATATCCGCGCGATTAAGGAAACGGGCTTCGATATCAAAGGCAAAACCATGGTGCTGCTGGGGGCCGGCGGCGCGTCAACGGCGATCGGTGCCCAGGCCGCCGTTGAGGGAATGAAAGAGATTAAGCTCTTTAACCGGAAGGATGAGTTTTTCAGCAAGGCGCTTGAGTTCGCAAGGCGCGTGAATGAGAACACCGACTGCCGGGTCACCGTTACCGATATCGCCGACGGCCAGGCCTTTGCCGACGCCCTTGCCGGCGCGGATATTCTGACCAACGGCACGAAGGTAGGAATGAAGCCGCTGGAAAATGAGTCCCTCGTCAGCGACATCAGCCTGCTGCACCCCGGACTGCTGGTCACCGAGTGCGTCTATAACCCGCACATGACGAAGCTGCTGCAGCAGGCGCAGCAGGCAGGTTGCAAAACGGTAGATGGTTACGGCATGTTATTGTGGCAGGGCGCTGAGCAGTTCAAACTGTGGACCGGCGAAGAGTTCCCGCTGGAATACGTTAAACAGGTCATGGGTTTCACGGCCTGATGCGCCAGAACTCGTTATTCATAAAAGGTAAACCATGAACACCGTAACCGTAAAAAATCTTGTGATTGGCGAAGGCGCGCCCAAAATTATCGTCTCACTGATGGCAAAAGATCTCGCCGGCATAAAATCAGAAGCCCAGGCCTATCGTGACGCCGACTTCGATATTCTCGAGTGGCGCGTCGATCACTTTAGCGCAGCGACCTCCGCCGAAGCGGTGCTGGAGGCGCTCCGCGCCATCAGAGCCGCCATGCCGGAAACGCCGCTGCTGTTTACCTTCCGCAGCGCAAACGAAGGCGGTGAGCAGGCCCTCTCGCCTGAGGACTATCTGGCGCTCAACCGCGCGGCGGTAGAGAGCGGCCTGGTCGATATGATTGACCTGGAGCTGTTGACCGGCGACGCGCTGATTGCCGCCGCCGTCGAACACGCCCACGGTAATAACGTGAAGGTGGTGATGTCGAACCATGATTTCCATAAGACGCCGCCGGCGGAGGAGATAGTGAATCGCCTGCGCAAGATGCAGTCTCTGGGAGCGGATATACCCAAAATTGCCCTGATGCCTGAAAACCGCAGCGACGTGCTGACCCTGCTCGCGGCAACGGTGCAGATGCACGAGCAGTATGCCGATCGGCCGATTATTACCATGTCAATGTCGCAAACCGGGGTTATTTCGCGGCTGGCGGGAGAGGCCTTCGGTTCCGCTGCCACCTTTGGCGCGGTGAAAAAAGCCTCCGCTCCGGGGCAAATATCGGTTGGCGATCTGCGCAGCGTATTAACGATATTACATCAGGCTTAATTTGCAGAAATAAGGTGGGGTATTTCACCCCGCCGTAAATAAAAAATTATCCCGTTGAGCTGAATAGCGCCGACTATTCTGCGGCGGCGCACGTCCTCGCGGCATAAAAACACGATCCGTTTATTGCCGGAGAGGTTCGAACCGCATCGGTCTGGCGGCAGAACGCGCGCGGCGGAAAATAACCGGGCGCGCCAACCAACCCGCCGCGGTAAAAAATGAAATGAACAGCGCCAACGCACAGGCAACCTGAAGTATGACGGATATATAAATCAGCGCTTTTATTCAGATAATTGCTGGAGTAACTATGAAATACGAAACGCCACCCCGTGTTGATGGCCGCGTGCCCGTACTTTCGGCACCGGACGCGATAAATTATATAAAGGATGAATCCACCCTGTGTATTTTAGGTGCCGGCGGCGGAATTCTCGAAGCCACCGCCTTAATTACCGCCCTGGCCGAAAGATATCAACAAACCGGAACCCCGCGTAATTTATCCCTTATCAGCCCCACCGGGCTTGGCGACCGCGCCGAACGCGGCATCAGCCCGCTGGCCCAGGAGGGCCTGGTGAAGTGGGCGCTGTGCGGTCACTGGGGGCAGTCGCCGCGCATTTCCGAACTGGCGGAGCAGAATAAAATTGTCGCCTACAACTACCCGCAGGGCGTCTTGACCCAGACGCTGCGCGCCGCCGCCGCCCACCAGCCCGGCATTCTGAGCGACATCGGCATCGGCACCTTTGTCGATCCCCGCCAGCAGGGCGGTAAGCTGAACGCGCTAACTAAAGAAGATCTGATTAAGCTGGTTGAAATAGATAATAAAGAGTACCTCTACTATAAGGCCATCGCTCCCGACGTGGCGTTTATTCGCGCCACCACCTGCGACAGCGAAGGCTATGCCACCTTTGAAGACGAAGTGATGTATCTGGACGCGCTGGCGATCGCCCAGGCGGTGCATAACAACGGCGGTCTGGTGATCATGCAGGTGCAGAAGAGGGTTAAAAAGGCGACCCTGCATCCGAAGGCGGTGCGCATACCGGGCTACCTGGTGGATATCGTGGTGGTCGATCCCGACCAGACGCAGCTCTACGGCGGTGCCCCGGTGAACCGCTTTATCTCCGGCGACTTTACCCTCGACGATGGCGCTCAGCCTCCCCTGCCGCTGACCCAGCGCAAGCTGGTGGCCCGCCGCGCGCTGTTTGAGATGCGCAAGGGCGCGGTAGGCAACGTCGGGGTCGGGATCGCCGACGGCATCGGGCTGGTGGCCCGCGAAGAGGGTTGCGCCGACGATTTTGTGCTGACGGTGGAAACCGGCCCGGTTGGCGGGATCACCTCCCAGGGCGTGGCGTTCGGTGCCAACGTCAACACCCGCGCCATTCTGGATATGACCTCGCAATTTGATTTTTACCACGGCGGCGGCCTCGACGTGTGCTATCTGAGCTTTGCCGAAGTGGACAGCCACGGCAACGTCGGGGTGCATAAATTCAACGGCAAAATTATGGGCACCGGCGGCTTTATTGATATCAGCGCCACCTCCAAAAAAATTGTTTTCTGCGGCACGTTAACCGCCGGCAGCCTGAAAACCGAGGTTGGCGACGGAAAATTAACCATCCGCCAGGAAGGCCGGGTCAAGAAGTTTATCCGCGAGCTGCCTGAAATTACCTTCAACGGCAAAATTGCCCTCGAACGCGGCCTCGACGTGCGCTACATCACTGAACGGGCGGTCTTCACCCTGAAAGAAGACGGCCTGCACTTAGTCGAGATCGCCCCCGGCGTGGATCTGCAAAAAGACGTTCTCGACAACATGGATTTCTTACCGGTTATTTCACCCGACCTGAAGCTGATGGACGAAAGATTATTTATCGACGCCGCCATGGGCTTTGTTTTGCCCGACGCAACCCATTAAAGGAGCACCACGATGGACTTTTCTTTAACCGAAGAGCAGGAGCTGCTGCTGGCCAGCATTCGCGAACTGATTTCCAGCAGCTTTCCCGAGGAGTATTTCCGCACCTGCGACCAGAACGGCACCTATCCGCGAGAATTTATGCGCGCCCTTGCCGAAAACGGCATCTCTCTGCTCGGCGTACCGGAGGAGTTTGGCGGTATTCCGGCGGACTACGTGACGCAGATGCTGGCGCTGATGGAGGTGTCAAAATGCGGCGCGCCGGCCTTCCTGATCACTAACGGACAGTGTATCCACAGCATGCGCCGCTTCGGCTCTCCGGAGCAGCTACGGAAAACCGCAGAGAGCACGCTGGAGACGGGCGATCCGGCCTACGCGCTGGCCTTAACGGAGCCGGGGGCCGGTTCGGACAACAACAGCGCGACGACCAGCTACGTCCGCAAAAACGGTAAGGTCTACCTGAACGGGCAGAAAACCTTTATCACCGGGGCGAAAGAGTACCCTTATATGCTGGTGCTGGCGCGCGATCCGCAGCCGAAGGACCCGAAAAAAGCCTTTACCCTGTGGTGGGTGGAATCCAACAAGCCGGGGATCACCATCAACCCGCTGCACAAAATCGGCTGGCACATGCTGAGCACCTGCGAGGTCTATCTCGATAACGTCGAGGTAGAAGAGAGCGACATGGTTGGCGAAGAGGGCATGGGCTTCCTCAACGTGATGTACAACTTCGAAATGGAGCGCCTGATCAACGCCGCGCGCAGCACCGGCTTTGCCGAATGCGCCTTTGAAGACGCCGCGCGCTACGCCAACCAGCGTATTGCCTTCGGCAAGCCCATTGGTCATAACCAGATGATCCAGGAGAAGCTGGCGCTGATGGCCATTAAAGTCGAAAACATGCGCAACATGGTGCTGAAGGTGGCCTGGCAGGCGGATCGGCAGGAGTCGCTGCGCACCAGCGCCGCGCTGGCGAAACTGCACTGCGCGCGCAGCGCCATGGAGGTAATTGACGACGCCATCCAGATCATGGGCGGGCTGGGCTATACCGACGAAGCCCGCGTCTCGCGGTTCTGGCGCGACGTCCGCTGCGAGCGCATCGGCGGCGGCACCGATGAGATTATGATTTACGTGGCGGGTCGACAGATCCTGAAAGATTACCAGAGCCGGTAACGGCGCGGCGGGAACGCCTTACCCGTCCTGCCGTGCGGGACGGGTAAGCCGCGGTCAGACCTCGGCGGTCAGGTTCTCCGGCCCGACGAGGCGAATTTTAAACTGGCGGCGGTAGTCGCCTGGGGGGCAGCCGACGTGGCGCAAAAACAGCTTGGCAAAATGATCGACATTTTCATACCCTACCCGCCAGGATATTTCCGCCAGCGAGGCGTCGGTATTGGTCAACGCAAATTTTGCTTCGGTCATGCGCCGCTGGATCACATAGTTAATGGGTGAAATATGATACTCCCTGGTGAATTCATGACAAATATAGCTGACGCTGGCGCGGAATTTTTTTGACAGCTGTTCAAGGGTGATTTTTTCACGGTAGTTATTGTTCAGGTACAGCAAAATATCTTTTATCAGAATATCTTTTTTAATGAACCCCTGCTCTGAACGGTAAGCATTTTTAAAGTTTTCATGGAACAGAACGGTCAATACGCAGGCAAAAGCGTCGCAAACCGACGAGGCAAGGCCATTTTTACTCTGCGGCAGCAGCATCCCCAGTTCGTTAAAAATACTTTTAATCACCGCTTCCCCCTGCCCGACCGCCACGACCGGACAGGAGTGCGGCTGCAGCAGTTGATTCTCCTCCCAGCCCGGAAACTGAAAGCCATACAGCGCGCAGGTCCAGGTCGTCGCCGGCGCGTTCACGTCTGACGCCACCGCGTGCAGCCGCCCGCGCTCAATCACCACGATATCGCCGGCGTGCGCCATATACAGCGAAGAGTCAATAATAAATCTGGCGACCCCTTTCTTAACGTAAATAAGTTCGGTTTCATTATCGTGAACGTGATGCCCTGACTCCCACTTCGGATCGTCGCTAATAACAAAACGGGAAATCCGTGGCGTTTTTCCAGGCTCAAATAGCGCTTCCGCGACATTATCAAAACAGCATTGATACATGACAACCTCCACAAGCAAACAGAAATTCTGCATAGCTGAATGGGGATAAAATAAAGCGCACACGGCGGTTATACAACCGCGTTTTCCCGGGTTAAAACAAGATTATTTTCCCGATGTGCAAGATAATAAGGTATGTACCGCAAAATAACCGCGTGAAGACGCCTTTTGCACTGTCGATCCCATTTTTTTTGCAAGATTCCTGGTAACGAAAACAGATTGCCCTGTCGAAAAAAAAGGCCCTGCTGTCGCACACTACCTCCAGCCTCATTATACCTTTCGCCAATGCCGGGGATGGCCCGTTTTACCCCCTCCGGCACGCGACACACTGGAGATATCATGAAAATAATAGCCTGCTTTAAGCTGGTGCCTGAAGAACAGGACATTGTGATCACCCCCGAACATACGCTCAGTTTTGACAATGCCGGGGCGAAGATTAGCCAGTTTGACCTCAATGCGCTGGAAGCCGCGGCGCAGCTGGCCACGGGTGATGACGAAATTGCCGCGCTGACCGCCGGCGGCTCGCTGCTGCAAAACTCAAAGGTGCGCAAAGACGTTCTCTCCCGTGGACCGGACGCGCTCTATATGGTGCAGGATGCCCGCCTCGAACACGCGCTGCCGAAAGACACCGCCCTGGCGCTGGCCGCCGCGGCGCGGAAGATGACCTTTGATCTGCTGATCTTTGGCGAAGGCTCCGGCGATCTCTATGCCCAGCAGGTGGGGCTGCTGGTCGGCGAGATGCTGCAGCTGCCGACGCTCAACGCCGTCAGCCGCATCGAGCGGCAGGGCGACCGTATTGTGATTGAGCGTTCGCTGGAAGACGAGATCGAGGTTATCGAGCTGGCGCTTCCCGCCGTCCTCTGCGTGACCTCCGACATCAACGCCCCGCGTATCCCCTCGATGAAGGCCATTCTCGGGGCGGGCAAAAAGCCCGTTCATCCGTGGCAGGCCAGCGATATTGACTGGCAGCCGTCGGCATCGCTTGCGGAGCTGGTGGAGATCAGGGTGCCGCCGCAGCAAGCGCGTCAGCACATCATCCTGGATAACGACTCGCCGGAAGCCATCGCGGAACTGGCTGAACATCTGAAAAAAGCCCTGAACTAACCCTTACGGAGAAAATATCATGAGCCAGGTAACCAACGTCTGGGTATTCAGCGACAACGTCGATCGCTATGGCGAGCTTATGGCCGGCGCGCGTCAGTGGGGAGCGCGGGTTTACGCCATCGTGGCCGGGGCTGAACAGGCCGATCGCGTTATGCCGCTGGGAGCCGACGGCATCGTCGTACTGCAGGAGCGCCCGGCGCTGCAGTGCTGCGAAAACTATGCGGAAACTATCGCCGCGTTAATCAAAGAACGAAGCGCCGGGCAGCCCGCCCTGCTGCTGCTGGCCGCCACCCGACGCTGTAAAGCGCTGGGCGCGCGCCTGAGCGTACAACTGGATGCGCCGCTGGTTAACGACGCCACGCGGGTCAACGTCGGCGCTGACGCGCTGCACGCCGCGCACCGCATGTACGGCGGGCTGGCGTTCGGTGAGGAAAAGCTGCACGGCCCGTATAGCATCATCTCCCTTGCCCCCGGCGTGACGCAGCCGGTGGAGGCCACTCCGGCGCACGCCTGCCCCGTCGAGCAGGCGGCCTGGGTCCCGCCGCACCATGAGATCATCTGTCAGGAGCGGCGCGAAAAATCGCGCAGCAGCGTCGATCTCAGCAAGGCCCGGCGGGTCATTGGCGTTGGTCGCGGCCTGGCGGCGCAGGAGGATCTGAAGATGGTGCACGCGCTGGCCGAGGCGCTGGACGCGGAGGTTGGCTGTTCACGACCGATTGCCGAAGGTGAAAACTGGATGGAGCGCGAACGCTATATCGGCGTCTCCGGCGTGCTGCTGAAGTCCGAACTTTACCTGACGCTGGGCATCTCCGGGCAGATCCAGCATATGGTGGGCGGCAACGGCGCGAAGGTGATTGTCGCCATCAACAAAGACAAAAACGCGCCGATCTTCGGCTACGCCGACTTCGGCCTGGTGGGCGACATGTATAAGGTCGTCCCGGCCCTGATTGACCAGTTAACCCGCTAAACGTCTATTTATCCCGCCGCCGCTGCGGCGGGTAGGGAGCAGAAAGCATGTCGGATGAAAAATTTGACGCCATTGTGGTCGGCGCGGGCGTGGCGGGAACGGTAGCGGCGTACGTGATGGCCAAAGCCGGGCTGGAGGTGCTGGTCATTGAGCGCGGAAACAGCGCGGGCAGTAAAAATATGACCGGCGGCCGGCTTTACGCGCACAGCATTGAGCGCATCATGCCGGATTTTGCCCGCCAGGCCCCCGTTGAGCGCAAGGTCACCCGCGAGAAAATCTCGTTTATGACCGGCGAGAGCGCCGTGACCCTCGACTATCACCGCGAACAGCCGGACGCCCCGGCGCAGACTTCATATACCGTGCTGCGCAGCCGGCTGGATCCGTGGCTGATGGAGCAGGCGGAAGAGGCCGGGGCGCAGTTTATTCCCGGCGTCCGCGTCGACGCGCTGATCCGCGAAGGCCGTCAGGTGACCGGCGTCCAGGCCGGGGACGATATTCTGGAGGCCAACGTGGTGATTCTGGCCGACGGCGTCAACTCGCTGCTCGGCCGCTCGCTGGGAATGGTTTCCGCCCCGTCGCCGCACCACTACGCCGTCGGCGTGAAGGAGCTGATCGGCCTCACCCCGACGCAGATCGAAGATCGCTTTAATCTCTCCGCCAACGAAGGCGCGGCCTGGCTGTTCGCCGGCTCCCCCTCTGACGGCCTGATGGGCGGCGGCTTTCTTTACACCAACCGCGATTCCGTCTCCCTCGGCCTGGTGTGCGGGCTGGGCGATATGGCTCACGCGAAGAAGAGCGTGCCGCAGATGCTGGAGGATTTTAAACAGCATCCGGCCATTCGCCCGCTGATCGAGGGGGGAAAACTGCTGGAGTATTCGGCGCACATGGTGCCGGAGGGCGGGCTGGCGATGGTGCCGACGCTGCTGGATGACGGCGTGATGATCGTCGGCGATGCCGCCGGGCTCTGTCTTAATCTCGGCTATACGGTGCGCGGGATGGATTTAGCCATCGCCTCTGCCGAAGCGGCGGCGAAAACGGCCATTGCCGCCAAAGCGCAGCAGGATTTTACCGCCCGCGCGCTGGCCGGCTATAAAAGCGCGCTGGAGCAGAGCTGCGTGATGCGCGACATGCGGCGCTTCCGCAAGGTCCCGGCGCTCATGGAGAACCCGCGCCTGTTTAGCCAGTATCCGCGCATGGTGGCAGATATTATGCGCGATATGTTCACCGTTGACGGCGGCGTAAACCGGCCGGTTCGTCAAATAATCTTATCGCACGCGAAGCAGGTCGGCCTGGTGAACCTGCTGAAAGATGGCATCAAGGGAGCGACGGCGCTATGAGTCAGGAGAATCGCGTAAACGTCGACGTCAAGCTGGGCGTCAATAAATTCCATGTCGACGAAGGCCACCCGCACATCGTGCTGAAGGACAACCCGGATCGCCATGAGCTGCGCAAGCTGCTAAACGCCTGCCCCGCCGGGCTGTACAAGCTGGACGACGCGGGCAACGTCCATTTTGACTCCGCCGGCTGCCTGGAGTGCGGCACCTGCCGGGTGCTGTGCGGCGATACCCTTCTTGAAAAGTGGGAATATCCGGCGGGCACCTTTGGCGTCGATTTCCGCTACGGCTGATAGCCTGGAACGCTGGAGAATTCGCAGCCGGAGCGCGCGTTGCGTCCGGCTGCGCCCCCCCTGGCGGCCCTGTCCGCCGGAAAGCACGTCGATATCATCCAGGAAATAACGCATGAGCGTCACATTAGCAATTAATCCCGAACGCCGGAAAGCATACCGGGAACAGGGTTTCTGGGGCGATGCCTCTCTGGGCGACTACTGGCAGCAGAGCGTGCGGGCCGTACCGGATAAAATCGCGGTGGTCGACGGCCACGGTGCCAGCTATACCTACGCCGGACTGGATCGGGCAGCCGGCCGCCTGGCGAGCTGGCTGCAGGAGCAGAAGGTTCAGCCCGGCGACCGCGTCGCGTTTCAGCTTCCCGGCTGGTGCGAGTTTACGCTCATCTATCTCGCCTGCCTGAAGATCGGTGCCGTATCCGTCCCGCTGCTTCCCGCCTGGCGGGAGGCCGAGCTGGTCTGGGTACTGAATAAGTGCCAGGCCAAAATCTTTTTCGCGCCCACCGTGTTTAAGCAGACCCGGCCGGTTGATCTGATCCTGCCGCTGCAGGCTCAGCTGCCGCAGCTGCGGCAGATCGTCGGCGTGGACAAGCTGGCTCCCGCCACCACCACTCTCGCGCTTAGCCAACTGCTCCGCGACCACGCGCCGCTCACCGGGGCCGCTGCGGTACACGCCGATGCGCTGGCTGCGGTGCTGTTTACCTCCGGCACGGAGGGGAAGCCAAAAGGAGTGATGCTGACCCACAATAATATTCTGGCCAGCGAGCGGGCCTACTGCGCGCGGCTTAATCTCAGCTGGCAGGATGTTTTTCTGATGCCGGCACCGCTGGGACACGCCACCGGTTTTTTACACGGCGTTACCGCACCGTTTCTCATCGGCGCGCGCAGCGTGCTGCTGGATATTTTTACCCCGGAAGCCTGCCTCAACCTGCTGGAGGAGCAGCGCTGCACTCTGATGTCCGGAGCGACGCCGTTTGTCTACGATCTGCTGGAGGCGCTGGTCCGGCGGCCCACCGATCTCTCCTCGCTGCGCTTTTTTCTCTGCGGCGGAACGACAATCCCCAAAAAGGTCGCGCGCGAATGCCGGCGGCTGGGCGTGAAGCTGCTCAGCATTTACGGCTCCACCGAGAGTTCACCCCATGCGCTGGTAAACCTTGACGATCCGCCCTCGCGCATGATGAATACCGACGGCTACGCGGCGGCAGGGGTGGAGATTCGGGTGGTTGACGAAGCGCGTACTCCGCTGCCGGCCGGAGTCGAAGGCGAAGAGGCTTCGCGCGGGCCGGGCGTCTTTGTGGGCTATCTGGACGAGCCGGAGCTGACCGCCAGGGCGCTGGACGCCGACGGCTGGTACTACAGCGGCGATATCTGCCGGATGGATGAGGCGGGCTACATTACGATAACCGGGCGCAAGAAAGACATTATCGTGCGCGGCGGCGAGAATATCAGCAGCCGGGAAGTGGAAGATATTCTGCTGCTGCACCCCCGCATCCACGACGCCTGCGTGGTGGCGATGCCGGACGAGCGCCTCGGCGAGCGCTCCTGCGCCTACGTGGTGCCCAGGGAGCCGGGTTCTCCGCTGTCGCTGGAGGAGATCGTGGACTTTTTCAGCCGTCGGCGGGTGGCGAAGTATAAATATCCGGAGCACGTGGTGATCGTGGACAAGCTGCCGCGAACGGCCTCCGGCAAGGTTCAGAAGTACCTGCTACGCCAGGATATTATCCGGCGGATGCGCCAGTCGCAGTCGGCGTAAAACGCAGTACGCCGGACGGCGGCCAGGCCGCGCGCTCCGGCGCATCTATTAAATCCGCACCCGGCGACGGCGAGCCGCCGGGCGAACGGGCTACTTGTTAAGCTCCGCGAGACTCAGCCAGGTCTGCACCACGGTATCCGGGTTCAGCGACAGGCTGTCGATCCCCTCCTCCATCAGCCAGGCGGCAAAGTCCTCATGATCCGACGGCCCCTGGCCGCAGATGCCAACGTATTTCCCCTGCTTCTTCGCCGCGCGGATCGCCATCGACAGCAGCGCTTTTACCGCCTCGTTGCGCTCGTCAAACAGCTCGGAGACCACGCCAGAGTCGCGATCCAGCCCCAGCGCCAGCTGGGTCATGTCGTTCGAGCCGATGGAGAAGCCGTCGAAGTGCTCCAGGAACTGCTCCGCCAGCAGGGCGTTAGAGGGGATTTCACACATCATAATGATCTTCAGCCCGTTCTCGCCGCGCTTCAGCCCCTGACGCGCCAGCTCCTCAACCACCGCCTTCGCCTGCTCTACGGTGCGGACGAACGGGATCATGATCTCCACGTTGGTCAGCCCCATCTCGTTACGCACCCGCTTCACCGCCTCGCACTCCAGGGCGAAGCAGTCGCGGAAGCTGTCGGAGACGTAGCGCCCGGCACCGCGGAAACCGAGCATCGGGTTCTCTTCATCCGGCTCATAGCGTTCGCCGCCCACCAGGTTGGCATACTCGTTGGATTTGAAGTCCGACAGGCGGACAATTACCCGCTTCGGATAGAAGGCCGCGCCCAGGGTGGCGATGCCTTCGGTCAGGCGTCCGACGTAGAATTCGCGCGGCGAATCGAAGCCCTTCATCATTTCGCGGATTTCGTTCTGCAGCGCCGCGTCCTGATCGTCAAACTCCAGCAGCGCGCGCGGGTGAACACCGATCGTGCGGTTAATAATAAACTCCAGCCGCGCCAGGCCGACGCCCTCGTTGGGCAGACAGGCGAAGTCAAAAGCGCGATCCGGGTTACCGACGTTCATCATCACCTTCAGCGGCAGATCCGGCATAGTGTCAACGCTGGAGCTTTTCACGCTGAAGTCGAGCAGGTCGGCGTAGACGTAGCCGGTGTCACCTTCGGCGCAGGAGACGGTGACCTTATCGCCGTCCTTCATGCGCTCGGTGGCATCGCCGCAGCCCACCACCGCCGGGATCCCCAGCTCGCGGGCGATGATCGCCGCATGGCAGGTGCGTCCGCCGCGGTTGGTGACGATCGCCGCCGCTTTCTTCATGATCGGCTCCCAGTCCGGGTCGGTCATGTCAGTTACCAGCACGTCGCCCGGCTCAATGCGGTTCATTTCGCCGATATCGTGGATCACCTTCACTACCCCCGCGCCGATACGATGGCCGATCGCCCGCCCTTCTGCGACGATCCGCCCCTGGGCGTGCAGGGTGTAGCGCTCCATCACCTGCCCGCGGGAGCGGACGGTTTCCGGACGCGCCTGGACGATAAACAGCTCGCCGGTATGGCCATCCTTCGCCCATTCGATATCCATCGGACGCCCGTAGTGTTGCTCAATCAGCACCGCCTGCTTCGCCAGCGCCTGCACCTCCTCGTTACTCAGCGAGAACTGGTCGCGGCTCGCCTGGGGAACGTCCTCAATTTTTACCTGCTTGCCGTGCTCCCGGGACGACGCATAGACCATACGGATCTTCTTCGACCCCATGGTGCGGCGCACGATTGCCGGGCGATTGGCCGCGAGGGTCGGCTTGTGCACGTAGAACTCGTCCGGGTTGACCGCCCCCTGCACCACCATCTCGCCCAGCCCCCACGCCGAGGTGATAAAGACCACCTGGTCGAAGCCGGACTCGGTATCAATGGAGAACATTACGCCCGACGAGGCAAGGTCGGAACGCACCATCCGCTGCACGCCGGCTGAGAGCGCGACGCCCCGGTGATCGTAGCCCTGATGCACGCGATAGGAGATGGCGCGGTCGTTAAACAGCGAGGCAAAAACATGCTTCACCGCCACCAGCACGGCCTCAAAGCCCTGCACGTTGAGGAAGGTTTCCTGCTGCCCGGCAAAGGAGGCGTCCGGCATATCTTCCGCCGTGGCGGAAGAGCGTACGGCGAAGGAGGCCCGGTCGTCGTCTGCACAGAGCTGCGCCCAGGCGTCGCGAATGGCGTTTTCCAGCTCCGGCTGGAAAGGAGTGTCGATAATCCACTGGCGGATCTGCGCGCCTGCCTTCGCCAGCTGCGAAACATCGTCAATATCCGTTTTATCCAGCAGTTCATAAATGCGCTGGTTTACGCCGCTCTGATCGAGGAACTGATTAAACGCATCGGCGGTGGTGGCAAAACCGTTCGGCACGGATACGCCCGAGCCGGAAAGGTTAGTAATCATTTCACCCAGGGAGGCATTTTTGCCTCCAACTCTGTCTACATCATTCATGCCGAGTTGGTTATACCAAAGCACCAGAGGTGACGAGCCATTGTTGGACATCGAACAATCCTTTTTAGATAAATGAATGAGTTCAGAAACACATGATTGCCTATTTATCCTGGCATAGTTAACCATTCAAAAAAAACAGTGAATCGTTCAAGCAACTTTATTTTTTTATTTTTTAAGATTGCTTGCTATTTTGCGCCAGCCCGCAGATGGCGCGGGGTTTCCACAAGAAAAAGCGGTATATACCCGTCATACTTCAGGTTGCATATGCGTTGGCTTTATTCGTCCCTGGGGCCTCATCCTGAAGGGCCGCCGCCAGCGGCGTTCAAATCAGCTAAGCTGATTTGCCCTCGCTCACCCCGGTCACTTACTCCAGTAAACTCCCGGGGACTAATGAGAAACATCCCTGTCTCTCATCAGAGGCAGTCGGGGGCTGTTCAAAACGCGCTGCGTTTTGTCCTGCAACTCGAATTATTTAGGGTATAAAGCGCCGCAATTAAAAATGGAATACCTTTTTCATAAATAATAAAAATAGCGTTTCATTTTACAAAAATAGAGTAAAAATATACGCTTTCGACCCATTTTAATTTATGCTTTCAGAGAATTAACTGCCATACAGGATCACCAAAATGGATAATGCCGCCGATCGCCACGTATTTTATATTTCCGATGGCACCGCCATTACCGCTGAAGTTTTAGGCCACGCGGTAATGTCGCAGTTTCCGGTCACGATAAGCAGCTTTACGCTGCCGTTCGTGGAAAATGAGCACCGCGCTCGCGCTGTAAAAGAGCAGATCGACGCTATCTTCCAGCAGACCGGCATACGCCCGCTGGTCTTTTACTCCATTGTACAGCCCGAGGTCCGCGCCATCATTTTGCAAAGCGAAGGGTTCTGCCAGGACATCGTGCAGGCGCTGGTGGCCCCGCTGCAGCAGGAGCTACAGCTCGAACCGACCCCTGTTACCCACCGCACCCACGGTCTGAATCCCGGCAACCTTAATAAATACGACGCGCGCATCGCGGCCATCGACTATACCCTTGCCCACGACGACGGCATTTCGTTACGCAACCTCGATCGGGCGCAGGTGATCCTGCTGGGGGTCTCGCGCTGCGGCAAAACCCCCACCAGCCTCTACCTGGCGATGCAGTTTGGCATCCGGGCGGCCAACTATCCGTTTATCGCCGATGATATGGACAACCTGACGCTTCCTGCCTCGCTCAAGCCGCTGCAGCATAAGCTGTTTGGCCTGACCATCGATCCCGAGCGGCTGGCGGCGATCCGCGAGGAGCGGCGGGAGAACAGCCGCTATGCCTCCCTGCGCCAGTGCCGGATGGAGGTGGCGGAAGTGGAAGCGTTGTACCGGAAAAATCAGATCCCCTGGCTGAACAGCACCAACTATTCCGTTGAAGAGATTGCCACTAAAATCCTCGACATCATGGGGCTTAACCGCAGAATGTATCAATAAACTAGTTCATGAGTTCATTTCTTTGCTATCATGCCGCTCTGCCGTGAGGGCCAGACACCCTGCCCGGAGCCAGCAGAAGCCAGCAGGTACTCACCCCGCAGCGGGCGACAGCGTTGTTAAAAACGAATGTGGCCCGCCTTCGGCAACCGGACGATAAAGTGTGATATTGTGATCTCCATCACTTCCCGGTAGTCCTGCCGCTGAAGTAACACATTTCTGAGAAGAGTCATGAACAGAACCGACGAACTGCGTACCGCGCGTATAGACAGCCTGGTTACGCCCGCAGAACTGGCGCTACGCCATCCCGTAACGCCCTCTATTTCCCGCCATGTCACCGACGCCCGCCGGCGAATTGAAAACATACTCCGCGGTGAAGATCGCCGCCTGCTGGCGATAGTCGGCCCCTGCTCAATTCACGATCCCGACGCCGCCATCGACTACGCCACGCGCCTGCGGGCGCTGCGTGAAAAGCACCGGTCGCGACTGGAAATCGTTATGCGCACCTATTTTGAGAAGCCGCGCACCGTGGTGGGCTGGAAAGGGCTGATTTCCGATCCGGATCTCAACGGCAGTTGCCGCGTGAATCACGGCCTTGCCCTGGCCCGCCACCTGCTGCTGCGGATCAACGCGCTGGGGCTGCCTACCGCCACTGAGTTTCTCGATATGGTGACCGGTCAGTTTATTGCCGACCTGATTAGCTGGGGGGCGGTGGGCGCGCGCACTACCGAAAGCCAGATCCATCGCGAGATGGCCTCCGCGCTCTCCTGCCCGGTGGGCTTTAAAAACGGCACCGACGGAAACACGCGGATCGCCGTTGACGCGATCCGCGCCGCCAGGGCCAGCCATACGTTCATCTCACCGGATAAGAGCGGCCGGATGACTATCTATCAGACCCGGGGTAATCCTTTTGGCCACATCATTATGCGCGGCGGCAAAAGCCCGAACTACCAGGCTGATGATATCGCCGCGGCCTGCGGCGCGCTGCGCGAATTTGCGCTACCGGAACATCTGGTGGTGGACTTCAGCCACGGCAACTGCCAGAAACAGCATCGCCGCCAGCTGGAGGTGTGCGACGACGTTTGCCAACAGATCCGCAGCGGCTCTGGCTCCATCGTCGGCATCATGGCCGAAAGCTTTCTGCACGAAGGGGCGCAGAAACTCACCGACGGCCAGCCGCTGACGTACGGCCAGTCAGTTACCGACCCCTGCCTGAGCTGGGAGGACACCGGGCTGCTGCTGGACAAACTCGCCGCTGCGGTGGACAGCCGCTTCTGAAAACCGACGCCCATTCCCACGGGGATGGGCGCTCTCTGATTCAGCAGCAAAAAAGCGCCCCCCTCTTCCGTACGTCGTATCGACAGCCAGGCGCTGCCCGGTAATGAAGGCAAAGTGATTATCGATCGTCACGGTCATCAGTACCTGCTGCGCCAGACCCAGGCCGGCAAGCTGCTGCTCATCAAATAAGCGATGCCGAAGCCTGACCGACGCGATAATCGGTTAACTGGAGCAGCTGACCGCCAGCCGTTTCCCCCACTCCGGCGGACGACTGACGTAGTCATCGTCCCGCTCGCTAAAAGGCGTGCGCAGCGCGTCGTGCAGCCGGTGTAGCTCACCCATATCTCCTTTTTCTGCGGCGCTTATCGCCCGCTGCGCCAGCCAGTTGCGCAGCACTATCGCCGGATTAACGCCCTGCATCTGCAGCCGCCGCTGCGCGTCATCGGTCTGCTCCTCCTGACGCAGGCGCGCCCGATAGCGGGCAAACCAGGCGTCAAAGGCAGCGCGATCGAGAAACTCATCGCGCAACGGCGAGGCGACGCTCTCCCGCTCCGTCAGGCTCAGCAGACGGAAAGTGCGGGTGTAATCGCTGCCCTCACGCGCCATCAGGCTGAACAGCTCGTTAAGCAGCGCGTTATCGTCCTTTTGTGCCAGGCCAAGCCCCAGCTTCTGTCGCATACGCTGGCCATAGCAGGCCAGCAGCCCGCTCTGATAGCTGTCCAGCGCGTCGTTAAGCTCGTCGACGGTAAGAAGCGACGACAGGGTCTGGGCCAGCCGCTGCAGATTCCACAGCCCGACCGCAGGCTGATTCGTAAAGCTGTAGCGCCCCTGATAGTCGGAATGGTTGCAAATAAAGTCCGGCTGGTAGTCATCGAGAAACCCAAACGGGCCGTAGTCGAGGGTAAGCCCGACGACCGACATGTTATCGGTATTCATTACGCCGTGGGCAAAGCCGACGCTCTGCCAGCTGGCGATCAGCGCGGCCGTGCGCGCAACGACCTCCCGAAACCAGAGGCGATATTTATCACGTTCGTTCTGCAGCTGCGGCCAGTAATGGCGGATGGCAAAGTCTGCAAGCTGACGCACTTTATCCGGCTCGCCCCGATAATAGAAATGTTCGAAATGGCCGAAGCGCATATGGCTTTGCGCCAGCCGCATCAGCATCGCCCCCGGCTCTGTGGTTTCGCGACTGACCGGCGTGTCGCTGGTTACCATTGCCAGCGCGCGGGTTGTCGGAATACCCAGCCCATGCATTGCTTCAGAGGCCAGGCTTTCGCGAATCGTCGAACGCAGCACCGCCCGGCCGTCGCCCATTCGCGAATAAGGGGTCAGTCCGGCTCCCTTCAGATGCCAGTCAAGGGTGGTGCCGTCGGCAAGCAGCTGTTCCCCCAGCAGAAGACCGCGCCCGTCGCCAAGCTGGCCGGCCCAGACGCCAAACTGATGCCCGCTGTAGACCTGCGCCAGCGGGGACATGCCGGGAAGCAGCGCCTCCCCGCCCCAGACCCCGGCCCCCTTTTCCACGCTAAACAGCGCTGGTGGAAGATCAAGCCGCTGCGCCAGCGATTCGTTATGCCAGACGATCCGCGTATTTTGCAGCGGGTCAGGCATTACGGCGCTCCAGCTGTCCGGCAGTTCATCGCGCCAGCGGGTGGTAAAGGTCGGGATCATAAGGTCTCCTGATGTCGGCTGCGCGCCCTGCGGATTGCCCGCGCCGCGGGCAATCCGCAGGAGCTACCGGGACTGAATGCGCGCAAAGCGGCGCGATGAGGGGCCAGCGTGCCCCAACCCAGTGTAGACGCTTTCTGAAACCGTAAACACCCGCAGACCGCGCGGTTACTCCTGGACCAGTGCGGTGACCTGACCTGGCGGAACGGGCGGCCAGAGGCAGCCCTGCATTGCAGCAAAGCCACAGCCGCTGACCCGCGCCAGCATTGCCTCGCTATCAATACCGGCAATCATCACCGATTCACAGCAGGGGGAAACCTGCGTCAGAATAGCCCGCATAAACGGTTCAAAGGATGGGCTGGCAGCACGGCGCTGCACGAAATTTTTGTCCAGTACGACACGTTTAAAAAGGCCGTCGAAAATCGCTTTTGTCGAACTGTCACCGGCACCAAAATTTGCCAGAATTAGCGGAAACTGAGCGGCTAATAGCGCCAGCGCAGGTTCCTCTTTTCCCTTATTTAGATCGGGATAATCTTCATTAATCAGCAGTTCAAGAAATGGAAATCTTCTGATTCGGCAAACGCTGGCGGCATCGTTTATTAATATTTGGGCGACCTGTGGTGATAAATAAATCCAGGCAATAAGTTTATGTTGAATAAAGAAGTGCTGACACTTTTCGAGCTGCGCCAGTTTTTCTTCAAACAGCTGGTACTGCTCCGCCGGCGAAAGGCGGGGCAGTACCAGCTCCGTAGGAATGCGTACGGTGCCATCTGCGCTGACAAAGTTAGCAATAATTTCCAGACCAATAAGTTTTCTTTGCGCGCTGCGCAGCGGAAGAAAACAGAGGTCGGAATGATAAATATCATTTAGTAAAATATTCATCTCGCCAGCCCTGTCGTCCGGGAATGATACGGCACAGTGTTATACAGGACGCAGGTGTCCGTCTTAATTGATATTATTTGTGGTTCGTTCATCTTGTCCTTTTAAATCACGGGGCACCTGAACTCTTTTTTTAGCTTATCCTGATTATAATCCCTTATCCAGTTTTGTTCTTATTTTGGCAATATTTCAGAATATGACTCTGTCACCGGAAGCTTACAGTGCCGTAAGTCGGTTTTAAGCCGGACGTTTCCGACGGTGCCACGACGACAAATATTTCCGGTGATATCCCCCGCCTTTTCTGCGCTAAAGCCGCCTCGCCTGCCAGAAATTTTTCCGCCAGTAGACGTTGTTCAGCGACGATCGCATCACGCCGCGGCTGGTTGAGGCGTGAATAAACTGGCTGTGCGTATCGTAGATCCCGACGTGCAGGCCGTTCTGGCCCGAGCCGGTTTTGAAAAACACCAGATCGCCGGGGAGCAGCTGATCTTTATCGATCTGCGTGCCGATTTTCGCCTGCTGGCGCGTTTCGCGGGGCAGCTGCAGCGCAAAGCGGTCGCGCATGGTGATGAGTACAAAGCCGGAACAGTCCACGCCGCTTCGGCTCAGGCCGCCGTAGCGGTACGGGGTGCCCCGCCAGGCGTGAAGCTGATCGTTCAGACCGGCGATAACGGCGACAGAGTCCGCCAGCCGGGGGTTGGGCGGCGGTGCCCGATGGTGGCTGCATCCTGCCAATAACAGGGCGATAAAAAGAAGGAACCAGACGCGCATCCGGAGAGGTCCTCTGTTCTGATATTTAAAATTTGGCGCTAATTTTAGCGGATACTCATTGTGTTACGCCACTTAAGCGGTAGAAATGAGCATCCGGTGCCCTTCTATATCAAGACGACGAAAGTTCAGGCCGTAGGCGCGCGCCAGGTTGGGCGGCGTCAGCACCGCTTCACAGGGGCCGCTGGCGAGCAGCGTTCCCTGCTTTAACAGCCAGGCCTGCTGCGCATGACGCAGAGTATGGTTGAGATCGTGGCTGCTCATCACGACGGCAATTCCCTGGCGGCACAGGGCGGCCAGGAGGCCGTCAAGCGCGTTTTGCTGCGCCACGTCGAGGCTATTCATCGGCTCATCCAGCAGCAGCAGCTGACCGTGGGGGTTAGCCTGCGGGGTAATTTGCAAAATCACCGCCGCCAGGCGCACGCGCTGCCATTCACCTCCGGAAAGCTGTGTGGCGTTACGTCCAAGCTTGTCGCCCAGCCCCAGCGCTTCCGCCACCTCGTTCAGCAAGCCGGTGCGCGATTTGTCGCCCTGGTGCAGCGCCAGGAAGTGCCATACCGGCATGGCGAAGGGCGGGTTCTGCTGCTGCGCCAGGTATGCCCGATGCCGGGCCAGTTTCGCGGCGGGCCACTTCTCCAGCGGCGTCCCGGCGAACGCGACCCGCCCGGGGCCGACGGTCAGCCCCGCCATGCGCGCCAGCAGCGTACTTTTACCGGCACCGTTGGGGCCGACGAGGTGAAGCATTTCTCCGGCGCGAACCTCGCCGGACAGCGGGCCAAGCCGGGTTAACTCCGCAACGTCCTGTAACTGCATCAGTGGTATCATTCTTTAGCCAGTGCGAGCTTTATGCTTTCCATAACGATCGGATCTTCAGGCGTCATATCCGGGGAAAACCGCTGGATCACTCTGCCGTCTCTGCCGATCAAAAATTTTTCAAAATTCCACAAGATATCGTCCGGGTAGAGCGGCGCGCGACCTTTACTGACCAGACGCTGATAAAAACCGCTCTTCTCCGGCGCTACCGCCGTCGGCGCGGCGGCAATCAGCTTCCGGTACAGAGGATGTCGCCCTTCGCCGTTGACCTCCGTCTTGCTGAACATCGGGAACGTCACGCCCCACTCCGTTGTGCAGTACGTTTTGATCTCCGCCTCGCTGCCCGGCTCCTGGCCGAGAAACTGGTTACAGGGAAAACCCAGCACGATAAATCCACGATCCGCCCAGGCTTTCTGAATATTCTCCAGTTGCTCATACTGCGGGGTCAGGCCGCATTTTGAGGCCACGTTCACCACCAGCAGCACGTTGCCGGCGTATTTTTCAAGGGTGATGACATCGCCGTCAATTGTCGTCACTTCGGTGTTAAGCACTGAATCTTGCATAGCGTCTCCCGGGTCGTAGGTCATTAACATATCGGCCAGCCGTCGAACAGCGGCGTCGCCTCTTCCGCCTGCGTTTAATCATAGACCGGCTTTGCCCGGCTAGCGTCCGGCTTTCACCAGCAGCCAGATGAAAACGGGCGCACCCAGCGTGGCGGTGACGACGCCGATGGGCAGCTCCGCCGAGGCCAGCGCCAGACGGGCAATCACGTCGGCCAGCAGCAGCGCCATCGCCCCCGCCAGCGCGCAGCCTGGCAGCAGCACCCGGTGGTCGGTTAAGCCGCACAGCCGCAGGATGTGTGGGATCACCAGGCCAATAAAGCCAATCGCCCCGGCCAGGGCGACGCTGACGCCAACCATCCAGCCGGTCGCCACGACCAGCAGGTTGCGCCAGAACCACAGAGGCAGCCCCAGCTGTCGCGCCGAAGTCTCTCCCAGCGCCAGCATGTTCATTGCCCGGGACTGACAGCATAGCCAGACTGGCACCGGAATCAGCGCCGCCATCAGCCAGCCCTGGCTCCAGTCCACGCCGCCAAATCCTCCCATCATCCAGTACATCAGCTGGCGCAGATCGAAGGAGGTAGAAAAATAGATTGCCCATGTCATCATGGCGCTGCAGATAATCCCCAGCGCCACCCCCGCCAGCAGCAGGCGGCTGTTCGACAGATGCTGGCGGGCAAAGCGCAGCAGGATCAGGGTGATCGTCAGCGCGCCGGCGATGGCGCACAGCCCCAGCGCCCAGCCGGGGAGCTGACCGCGCCCCAACAGCACGGCGGCAATCAGCCCTACTCCGGCACCGTTGGAGACCCCGAGCAGCCCCGGCTCGGCCAGCGGATTCTCAAACAACGCCTGCATCACCGCGCCGGAGAGCGCCAGCGCCGCCCCCACCAGCAGGACGGCCAGGGTGCGCGGCAGACGAATTTGCCAGACAAACAGCTCGCCGCTCGGGCTAAACCACTCCGCAGGGCCGATCCAGCGATCGCCAACGCACAGGCTGAAAAGAAAGGTCAGCAGCAGCATTACCGACAGGCTCAGGAGCCAGCGCACGTTTTGGCGCTGTTGTTGGCGGGCATACGTCAGCATAGTTTCCGTTTCGCTGAAAAAAGGTGGCGTTGATTTTACGGTGCCGGCGCGGCGCAGAAAAGGAAAAAGGCCGCGAAGCGGCCTTTTTAGTTATACCCGTCATACTTCAAATTACACTTGCGTTAACTGCCTGACACCCTGATTCATCCTTGAGCCTCGCCCTTTTGGGAGATGGCCTGGCAGCGTGCAAACCGCTCCCTGACCGTTTTGTCACGCATATAGCACGTATGCTATGAAGATCGGTGAGGGACATGGCTGTCCCTCTGCAAAGGTAGTCTGCGGCTGAGCAAATTCGTTGCTGACGAATTTGTCGTTCGCTTACCGCCTTCACACAACCTTTACACAACGCGAAATGACGAAGGGTATAGATCGGATCACTCTTCTTTAGGCGAAGCGTTTTCAACCCGACTTTTTAGCTTCTGCCCGGGTCTGAAGGTCACCACACGCCGTGCTGTAATGGGAATATCCTCGCCCGTTTTCGGGTTACGTCCCGGACGTTGATTCTTATCACGCAGATCGAAGTTACCAAAACCAGAGAGTTTCACCTGCTCGCCGTTTTCCAGAGCGCGACGGATCTCTTCGAAAAACAGCTCGACCAGTTCTTTGGCATCCCGCTTGCTAAGCCCAAGCTTATCAAACAGATATTCTGACATTTCAGCTTTTGTAAGCGCCATAGGTTCAATCCCTCAATGATGCCTGGAATCGCTCTTTTAATGCCTCTACACATTTGGCAACGGTAGCGGCAATCTCCTCTTCTTCGAGTGTACGGTTGGTATCCTGAAGGAGCAGGCTGATAGCGAGGCTCTTATAACCCTCCGCAACACCCTTACCGCGGTACACGTCAAATAAGTTTACGCCAACTATCTGATTTGCGCCAACTTTCTTACATACGGTTAAAATATCCGCTGCCGGGACGTTTTCAGCAACCACCACGGCGATGTCGCGACGGTTCGCCGGGAAGCGGGACACCTCCTGCGCCTGGGGCACAGCGCGCTCTGCCAGCTTGTTCCACTCAAGCTCAAAGACCAGCGTGCGGCCGTTCAGATCGAGCTTACGCTCCAGCTCCGGGTGAACCACCCCGATAAAGCCAATGCATTCATCCTGCAGGTAAATCGCCGCCGACTGCCCCGGATGCAGCGCGGGGTTGGCCTGTGCGACGAACCGCACGTCGTCGAGCCTGCCGGTCAACTCAAGCACCGATTCCAGATCGCCCTTCAAATCATAGAAATCAACGCTCTCTTTTGCCAGGTTCCAGTGCTCATCATGACGGCTGCCGCAGATAGCCCCGGCCAGCATCACATCCTGGCGAATGCCCAGACTGGCCTGGCTGTCCGGAACAAAGCGCAGGCCGCTTTCAAAAATGCGCACGCGGCTCTGCTGACGGTTCTGGTTGTAAACCACCGTCGACAGCAGCCCGGTCCATAGCGACAGCCGCATCGCCGACATCTCAACGGAGATGGGGCTTGGCAGAAGCAGCGCCTCCGCGCCTGGATGGAGCAGCTGCTGCACTTTGGGATCCACAAAGCTGTAGGTAATCACCTCCTGATAGCCTTTGTCGTTGAGCAGGGTTTTTACCCGCTTCAGGGACAGGTCGGCTTCACGATGGCTGCCCATGATCAGGCCAGCCTGCACGGGTTCATCAGGAATGTTGTTATAGCCGTAAACGCGGGCCACCTCTTCGACCAGATCCTCTTCAATCTCCATGTCGAAACGCCAGCTTGGCGCGACGGCCTGCCATTCATCCTGGCCTTCGGTCACGTCACAGCCCAGGCGACGCAGGATGTCGCTTACCTGCTCGTCGGCGATATGATGGCCGATCAGCCGATCCAGCTTGCTGCGGCGTAGCGTAATGGTGGCGCGCTTCGGCAGCGTCGATTTATTCGTTACGTCGACGATAGGGCCCGCCTCACCGCCGCAAATATCGATCAGCAGCCGGGTGGCGCGCTCCATCGCTTTGTACTGCAGGGCCGGATCGACGCCGCGCTCATAGCGGTGAGAGGCGTCGGTATGCAGGCCGTGACGGCGGGCGCGGCCGGTGATGGCGAGCGGGCTGAAGAACGCACACTCCAGCAGAACATTTTGCGTTTCAGCGTTGACGCCGGAGTGCTCACCGCCGAAGATGCCGCCCATCGCCAGCGCTTTGGTATGGTCAGCAATCACCAGCGTATCGGCGTTCAGTTTTGCTTCCGTTCCGTCCAGCAGCACCAGCGTTTCGCCCTCTTTCGCCATCCGCACGTTGATGCCGCCGTCAATGCGATCTTTATCGAAAGCGTGCATCGGCTGACCCAGCTCAAGCAGCACGTAGTTGGTCACGTCCACCACCGCGTCGATGGAGCGGATACCGCAACGGCGCAGCTTCTCTTTCATCCACAGCGGCGTCGGTGCGCTCACGTCGATGCCCTTCACCACCCGGCCCAGATAGCGCGGACAGGCCTCGACGGCCTCAACCTGAATGGGCAGAGTATCGTTGATGGTCGCGGTGACCGGCACAATCTCCGGCTCCACCAGCGGCGCTTTATTCAATACCGCCACATCGCGGGCAATGCCGATAATCCCTAAGCAATCGGCGCGGTTCGGCGTGACGCTGATTTCGATGGTGTTATCGTTAAGCTGCAGGTAGTCGCGAATATCCGTCCCCACCGGCGCATCGGCAGGCAGTTCAATAATCCCGTTGTGATCGTCGGAAATGCCCAGCTCGGAGAAGGAGCACAGCATTCCTTCCGACGGCTCGCCGCGCAGCTTAGCCGCTTTAATTTTGAAATCACCCGGCAGGACCGCGCCGATGGTCGCAACGGCGACCTTCAGCCCCTGACGGCAGTTCGGCGCGCCGCAGACGATATCCAGCAGGCGCTCGCCACCAACGTTCACTTTTGTCACCCGCAGCTTGTCGGCGTTCGGGTGCCGGGCGCACTCCATAACTTCACCGACGACCACGCCGTTAAATTCACCGGCCACCGCCTCGATGCCGTCCACTTCCAGACCGGCCATAGTGATTTGATTGCACAGCGCGTCGCTATCGATAGCCGGGTTCACCCACTCGCGTAACCACAGTTCACTGAATTTCATTATTTTTTCCTGCCTTTATTTAAACTGTTTAAGGAAACGCAGATCGTTTTCGAAGAATGAGCGCAGGTCGGTCACGCCATAGCGCAGCATGGTCAGACGCTCCATGCCCATCCCGAATGCGAAACCGGAATAGATTTCCGGATCGATACCAACATTGCGCAGCACGTTTGGATGCACCATCCCACAGCCCAGCACCTCCAGCCATTTACCGTTCTTCCCCATCACGTCCACTTCCGCAGAAGGCTCTGTAAACGGGAAGTAGGAAGGACGGAAGCGAATCTGCAGATCTTCTTCAAAGAAGTTGCGCAGAAAGTCGTGCAGCGTGCCCTTCAGGTTGGTAAAGCTGATGTTTGTATCAACGATCAGCCCTTCCATCTGGTGGAACATTGGGGTGTGGGTCTGATCGTAGTCGTTACGATAGACGCGACCCGGCGCGATGATGCGGATCGGCGGCTGCTGGGCCTTCATGGTACGGATCTGCACGCCCGACGTCTGGGTGCGCAGCAGGCGGGTGGCGTCAAACCAGAAGGTGTCATGATCCGCCCGGGCCGGGTGATGGCCCGGAATATTCAGGGCGTCGAAGTTGTGGTAATCGTCTTCAATTTCCGGACCGGTCGCCACGGTAAAGCCAAGCTCGCCAAAAAAGCTCTCGATACGATCGATGGTACGGGTTACCGGATGCAGACCGCCGTTTTCAATGCGGCGGCCGGGGAGCGAAATATCGAGGGTTTCCGCCGCCAGGCGCGCGTTCAACGCCGCGTTTTCCAGATCGGCTTTACGGGCGTTCAGCGCCTGCTGCACCTGCTCTTTCGCTTCGTTGATGACCGCGCCGGCCGCCGGGCGTTCTTCCGGCGGCAGTTCGCGCAGGGTCGTCATCTGCAGGGTCAAATGCCCTTTCTTACCCAAATATTCGACGCGGACAGTATCTAACGCGGCAACATCTGACGCCTGGTTAATGGCCGCCTTCGCGCTGGCAACCAGCTCTGCGAGATGTGACATGGTTTTCCTCATTGTGTCGGTGAAGACACCGGTTCGTTGGACTTAGAAGCTATCCCATCAGGTATCGTTGGACGGGCGGTCTGAACATGAACAACGCACAGCAACCGGAGCGTACAGCGAGTACGTGAGGGTGACTTGCGAAGCTCCCCCCCGAAGGGGCCGTCCTTACGGACGTTCAAAACGCGATGCGTTTTGCGCGAGCGCTGCCTGGGTTCAAAGAGCACGTAAACCAGCCTGGTGGGATAGCCTCTTAATTTTTATTGTGCTGTACAACACCCTACGCTATGTCGTTCAAATGGCTGGAAAACGGTACATGACCGCAGCCAACGCCTCTTATACGACAAGTAAAAAAAAGCCTCCGCTTGGGAGGCTTTAGGGCGCTGTTTTCCGTTTCTTTTCTCACGCGCTTGCCCCCTGGAGTCAGGTGCTAAAGTAAAAAAAGAAACGGAAAATAGCAGCGTTCATGCTTGCGTTACCTTGTGTGGTAAAACCGGTTAACCGTTATTGAAAAGGGTTATGAATGAATTGTCAACCTGATGATTAAACGACAATAAAAGAGAGGGAGCCAGGCTCCCTCTTTTTACCGGCTTATGCCAGAGCTGCTTTCGCTTTTTCGACCAGCGCGGTAAACGCAACTTTGTCGAATACGGCGATATCAGCCAGGATCTTACGGTCGATTTCAACAGAGGCTTTTTTCAGGCCGTTGATGAATTTGCTGTAAGAAATACCGTTCTGACGTGCTGCCGCGTTGATACGCGCAATCCACAGTTGACGGAACTGACGCTTACGCTGACGGCGGTCACGATAAGCGTACTGACCTGCTTTGATAACGGCCTGGAAGGCAACGCGGTAGACGCGAGAACGCGCACCGTAGTAGCCTTTGGCTTGTTTCAAAATTTTCTTGTGACGTGCGCGTGCAATTACACCACGTTTTACGCGAGCCATATTGCTCTCCTGTATCTATTCTGATTTGCCCTGCGCTTTCCCCTCTTCGCGGCGGCGACCGCCTGGCGGCAAGGTGAAAACGAACGGGCGTTAAAAGTTAAATTCGTTAACGGCTTATGCGTACGGCAGGCACGCGATAACCAGACCCAGATCGCCTTTAGAAACCATGGCTTTCGGGCGCAGGTGACGTTTACGTTTGGTCGCTTTTTTAGTCAGAATGTGACGCAGGTTAGCGTGCTTATGCTTAAAGCCACCTTTACCGGTTTTTTTGAAGCGCTTAGCAGCACCGCGTACGGTCTTAATTTTTGGCATTTTTTAACTTCCACTTCGCATTGTTAATAAACGAAACAAAGGCGAACAAAACCGGCGGGCCGAAACCCACCGGCAGCGTTACTTGATGGCCTTATTGTTTCTTCTTAGGAGCAAGCACCATGATCATCTGACGGCCTTCGATCTTCGACGGGAAGGATTCGACCACTGCCAGCTCTTGCAAATCGTCTTTCACGCGGTTAAGCACTTCCATACCGATTTGCTGGTGGGCCATCTCACGACCGCGGAAACGCAGCGTGATCTTGGCCTTATCGCCCTCTTCAAGAAAGCGAATCAGGCTGCGGAGTTTTACCTGATAGTCGCCTTCATCGGTGCCAGGACGGAATTTAATTTCCTTAACCTGGATAACTTTTTGCTTTTTCTTCTGTTCCTTAGAAGATTTACTCTTTTCATAGAGGAATTTGCCGTAGTCCATTATACGACAAACCGGCGGCTCGGCGTTAGGGCTGATTTCGACTAAGTCTACTCCGGCTTCTTCAGCTTTTTCCAGAGCTTCTCTCAGACTCACAATACCAAGCTGCTCGCCTTCCAGACCTGTTAAGCGAACTTCCTGGGCGCGAATTTCGCCATTGATACGGTTAGGACGCGCCGTTTGAACTCGTTTTCCGCCTTTAATACCTTATTCCTCCAGTTGTTGAAGACTGCGGCTGCGAATCTCTTGTTGCAGCTTTTCGATCGCTTCATTTACGTCCATGCTACCGAGGTCTTTACCACGGCGGGTGCGAACGGCAACTTTGCCTGCTTCCACCTCTTTGTCACCACAGACCAGCATATAAGGGACGCGACGTAAAGTGTGCTCGCGGATTTTAAAGCCAATCTTCTCATTTCTCAAGTCTGCTTTTACCCGAATGCCCGCATTTTGTAGTTTCTGCGTCAATTCGTTAACGTATTCAGACTGCGAATCGGTAATGTTCATCACCACTACCTGAACCGGTGCCAGCCAGGTCGGGAAGAAACCGGCGAACTCTTCGGTCAGGATGCCGATGAAGCGCTCCATTGATCCGAGAATCGCACGGTGAATCATTACCGGCACCTGGCGCTCGTTGTTTTCGCCCACATAGGAGGCACCTAAACGAGACGGCAGGGAGAAGTCCAGCTGTACCGTACCGCACTGCCATGCACGATCGAGGCAGTCATACAGGGTAAATTCAATTTTCGGACCGTAGAATGCACCTTCACCCAGCTGATACTCAAACGGGATGTTGTTTTCTTCCAGCGCAACCGCCAGATCCGCCTCAGCACGGTCCCACATTTCATCGCTGCCGATTCGTTTTTCCGGGCGAGTGGATAATTTGACGACGATTTTCTCGAAGCCAAAGGTGCTGTACATATCGTAGACCATACGGATGCAGGCGTTAACCTCATCACGAATTTGCTCTTCGGTACAGAAGATATGCGCATCGTCCTGGGTGAAGCCGCGCACGCGCATCAGGCCGTGCAGCGCGCCCGACGGCTCGTTGCGGTGGCAGCTGCCGAACTCCGCCATTCGCAGCGGCAGATCGCGGTAGGACTTCAGCCCCTGGTTAAAGATCTGAACGTGGCCCGGGCAGTTCATCGGCTTGATGCAATATTCACGGTTCTCAGAAGAGGTGGTGAACATGGCATCCTTATAGTTTTCCCAGTGGCCGGTTTTTTCCCACAGCACCCGGTCCATCATAAACGGACCCTTCACTTCCTGATACTGATACTCCTTCAGCTTGGAGCGTACAAAAACCTCCAGCTCGCGGAAAATAGTCCAGCCGTCGTTATGCCAGAACACCATGCCCGGCGCTTCTTCCTGCATATGATACAGGTCAAGCTGCTTGCCGATTTTACGATGGTCGCGCTTTGCCGCCTCTTCCAGACGCTTCAGGTAGGCCGCGAGGGATTTCTTATCCGCCCACGCCGTACCGTAAATACGCTGCAGCATTTTGTTGTTGCTGTCGCCGCGCCAGTACGCTCCGGCAATTTTCATCAGCTTGAAGTGATGGCAAAAGCGCATATTCGGCACGTGGGGACCGCGACACATGTCAACGTACTCTTCATGATGATACAGACCGGGCCGGTCATCATGGGAAATGTTTTCGTCAAGAATGGTGACTTTATAAGTCTCGCCGCGCTTGACGAAGGTTTCACGCGCTTCGTGCCAGCTGACTTTTTTCTTAATGACGTCGTAATTTGTCTCAGCGAGCTCATGCATTCGCTTTTCGAGCGCGTCGATATCTTCCTGAGTCAGCGTGCGATCGAGATCGACGTCGTAATAAAAACCATTGTCGATAACCGGGCCAATCGCCATTTTAGTGTTCGGCCAGAGCTGCTTGATGGCATGTCCCAACAGATGCGCGCAGGAGTGGCGGATGATCTCCAGCCCCTCTTCGTCTTTCGCGGTAATAAGGGAGAGCGTCGCGTCCTGTTCGATCAAATCGGAAGCATCAGTCAGTTCACCGTTTACACGGCCGGCGATGGTGGCCTTCGCCAGTCCTGGTCCAATGTCCAGCGCAACATCCATCGGGCTGACAGCATGGTCGTAATGGCGTTGGCTGCCATCAGGAAGAGTAATAACGGGCATGTTATGTCCTTATTTGCAGTGGTGACCCATACGCGAGATCACATACAAAATAGCGTTTGTTGTTTTACAAGAAATTGCGCGGCCATCTAACCAACAATTGTTAAATTGGTACACAATCTGTCACACAAATGAAAGGCCGCTCGCGGCGCACTTCATCTGGTACAGAGATGGTAACACCAATAAAAGGGTGGATGCACCCTTCCGTTTCACTTTGCGCCATATCGCAAAACGTTTCCTTCCATTTGTGAAGGCGACGGCCCGCCGCCTCCACGGCTTATTCTGAGAATACCGCCGCATCCAGACAGGCATTATCGATCAATAGCCTGAGCGGTGTTAAACTGCCCTCTTCCCAGCACTCACGTTGTCTCTTAATGTTAAAATTATTTGCTAAGTATATGTCCGTTGGCGTTGTTAACACGCTCATTCACTGGGTGGTGTTTGCCGTATGCGTCTATGGCCTGCACACTCGCCAGGCGCTGGCAAATTTCACTGGCTTTGTGATTGCCGTTTCATTCAGTTTTTTTGCCAACGCTAAGTTCACGTTTAAGGCTTCAACCACCCCCCTGCGTTACCTGTTCTACGTCGGCTTTATGGGGACGCTGAGCGTAGCCGTGGGTTGGGCCGCCGACAACTCGGGCCTGGCTCCCCTTGTCACGCCGATCGTTTTTTCTGCGATCAGCCTGGTGTGCGGATTCATCTACTCCAGGTTTATTATCTTCAGGGATGCAAAATGAAAATCTCATTAGTCGTTCCGGTCTTCAATGAAGAGGCCGCCCTGCCCATTTTCTATAAAACGGTTCGCGAGTCTGAAGCGCTCAGGCAGTATGAGATTGAGATAGTTTTTATCAACGACGGCAGCAAAGACGCCACCGAGTCTATTATCAACGCGCTGGCCGTAGCCGATCCGCTGGTGATGCTTCTGTCCTTTACCCGTAACTTTGGCAAGGAGCCGGCGCTGTTTGCCGGGCTGGACCATGCCACGGGCGACGCCGTCATTCCTATCGACGTTGACCTGCAGGACCCCGTTGACGTCATTCCGCAGCTCATTGAAAAATGGCAGGCCGGCGCAGATATGGTGCTGGCTAAACGCGCGGATCGCTCAGCGGACAGCCGGTTGAAGCGTAAAACCGCAGAGTGGTTTTACACGCTGCACAATAAAATCAGCACCCCTAAGATTGAAGAAAACGTCGGTGATTTCCGGCTGATGTCGAGAGAAATCGTTGAAAATATCAAAAAAATGCCTGAACGAAACCTGTTTATGAAAGGCATATTAAGCTGGGTCGGCGGCAGAACGGACGTGGTGGAATATACCCGCGCTGAACGAGTGGCGGGTGATTCTAAATTTAACGGCTGGAAGCTATGGAATCTGGCCCTGGAGGGCATCACCAGCTTTTCTACCTTCCCGCTGCGCATGTGGACCTATATCGGTCTGCTGGTTGCCGGCCTGGCGTTTCTGTACGGCGCATGGATGATTCTCGACACCCTGGCGTTTGGCAACCCGGTGCGCGGCTACCCCTCGCTGCTCGTCTCCATACTTTTTCTTGGCGGTATTCAGCTTATCGGAATTGGCGTATTGGGGGAGTATATAGGACGTATCTATATTGAAAGCAAAAAGAGGCCTAAATATCTTCTTAAAGATAAGCGCCGGTAATTAAAAGGACAATCAGCCTTAATAGTAAACCGGTCCTCGCCCTGCCCTTCAGGGCCTGGACAGCACCCGCACAAAACGCATCGCATTTTGAACGCCCGTAAAGTCGGCCCCCGGGAAAGCCTCGCGGGCTAAGCTCATGTACCGGGTGTACAGCCCGCGACAATTACGCCCGGTGAGCCTGACGATTAATAATTCGGAACGAATGATAGATAAAGGGGAATACGATCCTCAGCGCAGCCCGAACGCTTGTATAAAAAGACATCCAGAAGACAGACACATTACCTGAAACGTAACGAATTAACCCGCATATATAAGATAGCGCTACGGTTAAGTACCCACAGGCGTATATTTCTGGTTAACAAAAATCCGGCGGTGATTTTTATCAGATAATGAAACGTAACGGCGACTGGCACTATTCAGGACCATTCGCCGGCAACCAGATTATGAACATTAAACGCATCATTCATACTCTGCCCGGTGGAGAGCGAACCGGGAGCGATGTTAGAACCGGCTTCTACGTCAGAAGCGCGGGTAACGCCGGTCTGTCCGCTGCTATCGCCGGGAGTATGGGTGGCGGTTTCGGTAGCTAAAACTCCGAAGGAAAGTGCAGAAAGCACGATTGCCGTAGCGGCTGCCCTGGTATTTTTCATGGCTTTTCTTCTCTTAGCTGAATTGTTTTTTAGTGCGATGGCGTTTAATTGCCTGTGTTACACAGTGTAGATCTGGATCACACTTTTGCCCATACAAATTAATTCACGATTCGTGTCAAATAAATTGTATGAAGCGAAGAAAAAAGATGATGAAGAGAATAAGGAGAAACGTAGCATCCTGTATAAAAATAAAACGGCGATTGAAAAATAATAGCACGCAGAGTAAAAAAAAGCGCCAGACCGCAGCGGCGATCCGGCAGCTGACTACATTTTATAGCCTAAAGAGAGGGTTGTGCGTCGATCGGTATGCTCCGGCGCGGTCGAGGGCGGCTCCGCGTTCCAGGTCACGTTGTAAGCCACCTTCAGCCCGAAGTGCTCGTTAATTGCCACGTTCAGCGCCGTCTCAGAGTTAAGGGTGGCATCCTCAGCCCCCAGCATCGACACGCCCTGCGAAAATTTCGCATTGTCGGTCATCTGCCACGCCCATGCGCCGGAAGCGTAACCCAGCGGCTGCGTATCGGTCTCGTCGTTGGTGTACTCGTCATAGCGGACTCCCGGACCAAACTCAATGCGCAGGCTGTGCACGGGGCCGTTCATTAACTGCCGTCCATAACCTGCCGCCAGCACGTCGCGCGCGTGATAGCCGTTATAACGATCCGTCAGCCAACTTCCCTGGCCGAAGAGATAATCAGTGTCGGTCATGTTGTAGCGGCTACGTCCACCTGCGGCATATTTTTCCGAAGCGCGCTGGTTGTCAGAGGAGGTATTACTGGCGTTCCCCCACAGCGACCAGGCGGTGGTTTGCCCATACCAGGTCATCGTCGTGTCCGCCGTTAACGAGGTGCTTTGGGTGTTTCCCGACTGCGCAAGATATCCTGCATTCAGGCCGCCTTCGAAAGATTTTTTTGCGGTGGAAGGATCGTCCATAACGGTAAAAACAGAATCATCGGCGACCACACAGGTTGACGCAAGCACGCCTCCCACCAGCACGACGGCCGTGGGAATAGTCTTTAAGAGCTTCATTTATAAAGAGTCCGTACAACAAAAAAAAGAGACCGCTGCGGTCCCGGAACTTTCTTAAGGATCAATAACAAGCGATCCCTGAAAGGGAGCGAATTATAAAAAGGGGCGAATAACATAGCAATGAATTCCTGTTTCATTTTTTGAATAAGCGCGTGGTTAAAAGGATAAAATTTTATATATCCTTTGTTGACGCAAAATAAACAAAGACCCGGTGAATCATACTGTTATTCACTTTCCTTTCTCTGCGTTCGGTGCCAGGCTGAAATTATGCCGACAGGAGGAAAAGATGACCTGCATTTATACCTTAACCCTGGCCCCTTCGCTTGATAGCGCCACGACCACGCCGCAAATCTATCCTGAGGGTAAGCTTCGTTGCTCTTCCCCCGTTTTTGAACCCGGAGGCGGCGGCATTAACGTTGCCCGTGCCATTACCTTTCTCGGCGGCACGGCAACGGCGATTTTTCCGGCCGGCGGCGCAACAGGCGAACATCTTATCTCACTGCTGGCCGCGGAAAATGTACCCGTCGCCACCGTGGAAGCCAGGGACTGGACCCGACAGAATCTCCACGTTCACGTTGAGTCCAGCGGCGGACAATATCGCTTTGTTATGCCAGGTGCCGCGCTGAGCGACAACGAATTTCTTCAGCTGGAAAAAAAGGTGCTGGAAATCGAATCCGGCGCACTGCTGGTGATAAGCGGCAGCCTGCCGCCGGGCGTTGCCGTAGACAAACTCATGCGGCTTATTACCGCGGTCCGGCAGCGGGGCATTCGCTGCATTATCGACAGTTCAGGAGAGGCGCTGGCAACGGCGCTGACCGTTGGCGGCATGGAGCTGGTTAAGCCCAACCAGAAAGAGCTGAGCGCGCTGGTCAATCGCGAGCTGCTCCAGCCTGACGACGTCCGCGAGGCGGCGCAGTCGCTGATTGACAGCGGCAAGACCCGTCGCGTGGTGGTCTCTCTGGGTGCCCAGGGGGCGCTGGGCGTCGATAAAGACGGCTGTATCCAGGTCGTACCGCCGCCGGTAAAAAGTCAGAGCACGGTCGGAGCTGGTGACAGTATGGTGGGTGCAATGACCCTGAAGCTGGCACAGGAGGCTACGTTTGAGGAGATGGTCCGCTTTGGCGTAGCGGCCGGCAGCGCCGCCACCCTAAACAAGGGCACCCGCCTGTGCGCCGCTGGCGAAACGCAAAAAATTTATCGCTATCTTTCCCGCCCCCCCGAACCGGTCAGGCGCTAAAGCTCCGGAGAGGTTCGGGCCTTCTGACGCGGGGCTAATCCGGCATTAACGCTTCACGCGGCAGAGGCAGAGGCAGAGGCAGTAAGGATACGTGCCTTTCAGACAACCACGCGCCCGCGGTGTGCGTTACTTCGTGTTTTTTAACCGCAAAACTGCGCTAACCTTATGATCCGGCAGACAACATGGGGAGAAACATCATGTGGCAGGCTATTAGTCGTCTTTTAAACGAGCAAATCGGTGAAGGCGAAATCGAGCTGCGTAATGAACTGCCCGGCGGAGAGATCCATGCCGCATGGCACTTACGCTACGCGGGACGCGATTTTTTCGTCAAATGCGATGAGCGAGAGCGCCTTCCCGGCTTCACGGCAGAGGCCGATCAGCTGGAGCTGCTCTCCCGCAGCAAAACGGTCACCGTGCCTGCGGTGCGGGCTGTCGGTGCGGATCGGGACTACAGCTTTCTGGTGCTGGACTATCTCCCTCCCCGTCCGCTGGATGCCCATAACGCCTTTCTGCTGGGGCAACAGCTCGCCCGTTTACATCAGTGGAGCGATCAGCCGCAGTTCGGCCTCGACTTTGACAACGCGCTTTCCACCACCCCGCAGCCGAACGCCTGGCAGCGTCGCTGGTCGACTTTTTTTGCGGAGCAGCGCATCGGCTGGCAGCTGGAGCTGGCGGCGGAAAAGGGGATCGCCTTTGGCGATATCGACGCCATCGTGGATCAGGTACAGCAGCGGCTCGCCTCGCATCAGCCCCAGCCTTCGCTGCTTCACGGCGATCTGTGGTCGGCAAACTGCGCGCTTGGTCCGCAGGGGCCTTATATCTTCGATCCCGCCTGCTACTGGGGCGACCGGGAGTGCGATCTGGCGATGCTGCCGCTGCACGCCGACCAGCCCCCGCACCTCTATGACGGCTATCAGTCGGTTTCTCCACTGCCGCTTGATTTTCCCGAGCGGCAGCCTCTCTATCAGCTCTATACGCTGCTTAACCGGGCAAGGCTGTTCGGCGGTCAGCACCTGGTCATTGCGCAAAAGGCCATGGACAACGTGCTGGCGGCATAACCAACCCGTCCTGCACCTGCGCGAGTCGGCGGGTGCAGGCTTACAGAAAGCCTAACAGCGAAAAGAATAAGTATCCCAGCACGATAATAATTACCGGCAGAATATAGAGCGGGAAAATATGCAGGAAAAGAGTCCGATGGGGCACGACAATGCGCGACTCAAGCTGCTGGCGGGTCAGTCCGTCGCTGCCCTTCGCTTTTTCCAGAATAAGCTGATCCTCCACCCCTTCGCGCAAATAGCGCGCCTGACGGCTCATTCTGGCACCGGAATCCTGCATCGCCAGACCGATAAAGATCAGAATAAAAATCAGCCAGAACAGGATATTCAGGCCGTTCTGAAAATCGGGGGTCGGTGAATGATGCCAGAACAGGTTCAGGAAAGGCGTATTCACCCGCATCATATCGATCATGACATGGGTGAAGTCGAGCATAACCGCATTAATGCCGTCCTGCTTTTCGCTGTGCGCATACATAAACTTCAGGGCTGAAATCAGCGTGGAAATCAGTGCAGGAATAAAAATCACCCAACCAGCAATCCTTTTTAAAATGGCTATGCGTCCAGCCTGTTGATACGTCATGAGCTCCCCTTGATAAAGACGCCTTGTTTTGGCTAAGTCTACCTGCTGATTACCGTTTTCGCCCACTCTTTCACAACAATACGCGGGTCCGCTTTTCGGACTAAACCCAAAAACGCGCGCGTTTCGACGTGACGTTCCAGCGCTGTCGGGGGGGGGGCTGCACAGCCTGCGCCTTGAAACAGCGCGGCGATACACTCTAAATAATTCGAGTTGCAGGACAAAACGCGGCGCGTTTTGAACAGCCCCAGGGTTGGCCCTCAGGCCGAATCACGCGGCAAACGAGCGACAAATCTGCCCGGAGCAAATTTGAACGCCGCACAGCGGCGGCCCGTCAGGGCGAGTCTCATGGATGAAACGAGTAACCCGAAGCCAACACACATGCAACTTGAAGTATGACGGGTATAAATGCTTAATAACGGGCTTCAACGACCGCTAAGAAGAGGCTGTTATGGCAACACCGCGTCAAATCCTTGCTGCAATTTTCGATATGGACGGATTACTGATTGACTCTGAACCGCTGTGGGAGCAGGCCGAACGGGAAGTGCTGACCGCCACGGGCGTCGATACCAGCCGTCGGCACGAGCTTCCCGACACGCTGGGGCTGCGCATCGATCTGGTCGTCGACCTCTGGTACGCCCGGCAGCCGTGGAGCGGCCCGGACCGACAGGAGGTCACCCGCCGCATTCTGGCCCGGACAATGTCGCTGATTGAAGAGACCCGACCGCTGCTGGCAGGCGTACGCGAGGCGGTGGCGCTGTGCAAAACCCAGGGTCTGCGGGTTGGCCTGGCCTCCGCCTCGCCGCTGCCGATGCTGGAAAAAGTGCTGACCCTGTTCGATCTGCGCAGCCACTTTGACGCCCTCACCTCGGCGGAGAAGCTGGCATACAGCAAACCGCACCCGCAGGTGTACCTTGACTGCGCGGCAAAGCTGGGAGTCGATCCGTTAACCTGCGTAACGCTGGAAGACTCGGTTAACGGCATGGTGGCGACCAAAGCCGCGCGGATGCGCTCCATCGTGGTTCCGGCACGTGAAAACCGGCAGGATCCGCGTTATGCGCTGGCCGATGTCAGGCTCGCCTCATTAAGCGAGCTGACCGTCGCCCATCTGCGGGGCTAGCCGTAGCGGGCAGCCTTGCGCTACCCTTCGCCCTTTTCCATAAAAATAAAACTACATTTTACTTTTATGGAAGGCCGCTCCCGATTCATCTATCCTTCTGGCAGTACAAACAGCTCAGTAAAAACCGGAAAAAGTATGATTCTTGATGCATTTCATCTTGCGGGGAAGGTCGCCATCGTCACCGGATGCGATACCGGCCTTGCCCCGGACCTGAATGACCTCCAGCGACGCTCACGAACGGTTAAGGGACACAGCCTAATCAGAAGCTGCTGTTCTTCCTCTCCCAGGCCGTAGCGCGCCAGTTTCTGGCCCTGGGTGATGGCGGAAAAATTATCAATATCGCCTCGATGCTGTCGTTTCAGGGCGGTATTCGCGTCCCCTCTTATGCCGACTCCAGGAGCGGCATATTCGGGCTGACCCGCCTGCTGGCCGATGAATGGGCGCAAAAGTTAACACTATCGCGCCGGGCTATACGGCGACCGCTAGCACCCGGCAGCTGCGGGAAAATGCCGGTCGCCGGGTAACGCCGGAGGATCTGCAGAGGACGGTGGCTTTTCTCGCCTCGTCGGCCTCCGCCTATATCAACGGCCATACCATCGCCGTTGACGGCGGCTGGCGCGCTAAACGCGCAATATTGACAAAGAGTTACAACGTCACCACTTCCGCCAGCCTGGCAAAAATCCTATACTGTATGGATTCACAGCCTATCGGGTTTTATCATGACGGCGGAAGGACACCTTCTTTTTTCCATTGCCTGCGCGGTGTTTGCCAAAAACGCCGAGCTGACGCCGGTGCTTGCGCAGGGTGACTGGTGGCATATCGTTCCTTCGGCCATTCTGACCTGTCTGCTGCCCGATATCGATCACCCTAAGTCATTTCTGGGCCAGCGCCTGAAGTGGGTTTCCAAACCGATAGCCCGCGCCTTCGGCCATCGCGGGTTCACCCACAGCCTGCTGGCGGTCTTCGCGCTGCTGACCACTTTCTATCTGAAGGTTCCGGCCAGCTGGTTTATTCCGGCGGACGCGCTGCAGGGAATGGTGCTGGGCTATCTGAGCCACATCGCGGCGGATATGCTGACCCCGGCGGGCGTCCCCCTGCTCTGGCCCTGCCGCTGGCGGTTTCGGCTGCCGCTCCTCGTGCCGCAAAAGGGCAACCAGCTGGAGCGCTTTTTATGCCTGGCCCTCTTCGCCTGGGCGGTATGGATGCCGCAGACCCTGCCGGATAACAGCGCCGTGCGCTGGTCGTCACAGATGATCACCACCCTGCAGCTGCAGTTCGGCCGCCTGATTCATACCCAAATTGACTAATAAAAAAACGAAAATCGCTTTTCAGGAATAAACAATTCCATTTGAGTATAAGAGCCGGCTCACAGTTTCTGCTAACCTTCCCCTAATAAGATTGCTGAATACCGGGTTGGCCCGGATATAACTCAGCATTATAAATAATAAAATCAGGAGGAAGGGGATGAATTTTCCACTTATCGCGAACGTCGTGGCGTTCGTCATTTTGCTGTTCGTGCTGGCTCAGACCCGGCACAGACAGTGGAGTCTGGCAAAGAAAGTGCTGGTCGGCCTGGTGATGGGCGTGGTCTTTGGCCTTGCCCTGCACACGATTTATGGCTCTGACAGCCCGGTGCTGAAGGACTCGGTACAGTGGTTCAACATCGTCGGCAACGGCTACGTTCAGCTGCTGCAGATGATCGTTATGCCGCTGGTTTTCGCCTCAATCCTGAGCGCGGTCGCCCGCCTGCATAACGCCTCTCAGCTGGGTAAAATCAGTATTCTGACCATCGGCACCCTGCTATTTACCACCCTAATCGCCGCGCTGGTCGGGGTGCTGGTCACCAATCTTTTCGGGTTGACCGCGGAAGGCCTGGTGCAGGGCGGTGCCGAAACCGCGCGGCTTAACGCCATTGAAAGCAACTATGTGGGTAAAGTAGCCGACCTCAGCGTTCCACAGCTGGTGCTGTCGTTTGTGCCGAAAAATCCCTTTGCCGATCTGACCGGCGCTAACCCGACCTCAATCATCAGCGTAGTGATTTTCGCCGCCTTCCTCGGTGTCGCAGCGCTGAAGCTGCTGAAGGATGACGTGGCGAAAGGCGAGCGCGTACTGAGCGCCATCGACACCCTGCAGAGCTGGGTGATGAAGCTGGTGCGTCTGGTGATGCAGCTGACGCCGTACGGGGTGCTGGCGCTGATGACGAAAGTGGTGGCCGGTTCAAACCTGCAGGACATCATTAAGCTGGGCAGCTTCGTGGTCGCCTCCTACCTTGGCCTGCTGCTGATGTTTATCGTCCACGGCATCCTGCTTGGCGTTAACGGCGTCAGCCCGCTGCAATATTTCCGCAAGGTATGGCCGGTACTGACCTTCGCCTTCACCAGCCGCTCCAGCGCCGCCTCGATCCCGCTGAACGTTGAAGCGCAAACCCGCCGACTGGGGGTGCCGGAATCCATCGCCAGCTTCGCCGCCTCCTTCGGTGCCACCATCGGCCAGAACGGCTGCGCGGGGCTTTATCCGGCAATGCTGGCCGTGATGGTCGCGCCAACGGTGGGAATTAACCCGCTGGACCCGATGTGGATCGCAACGCTGGTAGGCATTGTCACCGTCAGCTCCGCAGGGGTGGCGGGCGTGGGCGGCGGCGCGACCTTCGCGGCGCTGATCGTGCTGCCGGCAATGGGCCTGCCGGTCACGCTGGTGGCGCTGCTGATCTCCGTTGAACCGCTAATCGATATGGGCCGTACCGCCCTTAACGTCAGCGGTTCCATGACCGCGGGCACCCTGACCAGCCAGTGGCTGAAGCAGACCGATAAGTCCATCCTGAACAGCGAAGAAAATGCCGAGCTGGCGCACCGCTGATTCAGCGCCGTCTGACAGTCCAGTTCCACAGCCACCGCAGCGCGATGGCTTGAGACCGATGACAAACCCCAGGCCGAACTCGTTCGGCCATAATCACCACAAAAATAAACAAGGAAAATCAATTCATTGATTTTCGGCTGCTCACCACAAAGAGGGGAAAAACACGTTTTTTCCCTCTTTGTCATCAACCTGAGCCACCGCAGCGCGGTGGCTTTTTATTGCCCCTGCCGCGGCCCGCGCTTATTCAGCCAGCTCTTTTTCCTGGCGCACCTGATTCGCCCAGCGCTGGGCCGACTCCGGCACCGTAAAGGCGGGAGAGCGCTGAAATGATTCTCCCACAAGGATAAAGGCGACATATTTTCCGCGCAGTATCCATACGTCACGAAATGCGTCCATTTTTATTGCCTGTTCGGGCGGCGCAGGCTCCACTCGCGGAACATAGCTAATAACCGGGCGATTTTGTTGGCGAAGCGGTTTCATCATTGTTGAATTCATACAGGAGAGACTAAAAATCAGAAAAGAACTATCTTAGCCGATTTTGCTGCGCTCCGTCCTGCTCTGCCAGTGCCTTTTTCCATCCCGATCGCCTTTTTTGCCGTCTCGCCTCTGCCCGGCGAAATCCCAGCGGTGATCTATAGTTACAGAGCTTTTGACAAAAATAACTGCCCTCTGTGCAATGGAAAAAGGAGACGAGTTCAATGTCGCATAATGAGAAAAATCCCCACCAGCCGCCGATAACTGACGCCCGTGAGGCGCGTCCCGGTCTCGGATCGCTGGCCCCCGATGACGGTTCGCATCGTCCTGCGCCTGAACCCACGCCGCCGGGCGCGCAGCCGACGGCACCCGGCAGCCTGAAGGCACCGGAGATCGATAATGACAAACTAAGTTCGCTGGAGCCGGTGCGGAAAGGCGGCGAAAATCGCGCCCTCACCACCAACCAGGGCGTGCGCATCGCTGACGATCAGAATTCGCTCCGCGCCGGTAGCCGCGGCCCGACGCTGCTGGAAGATTTTATCCTGCGCGAGAAAATCACCCACTTCGACCACGAGCGGATCCCGGAGAGGATCGTTCACGCCCGCGGCTCCGCCGCCCACGGTTACTTTCAGCCCTATCAGGATCTCAGCGATATCACCAAAGCCGCCTTCCTCTGCGACCCACAGAAAATCACCCCGGTCTTTGTCCGCTTCTCCACGGTGCAGGGCAACGCCGGCTCGGCGGACACCGTGCGCGATATTCGCGGTTTCGCCACCAAGTTTTATACCGACGAGGGCATTTTTGACCTCGTGGGCAACAACACGCCGATCTTTTTTATTCAGGACGCGCACAAATTCCCCGATTTTGTTCACGCGGTGAAGCCAGAACCGCACTGGGCGATCCCGCAGGGACAGAGCGCCCACGATACCTTCTGGGACTACGTTTCCCTGCAGCCGGAGACGCTGCATAACGTGATGTGGGCGATGTCGGATCGCGGGATCCCGCGTAGCTACCGCACAATGGAAGGCTTCGGCATCCACACCTTCCGGCTGATTAACGCCGAGGGTAAGGCCACGTTCGTACGTTTCCACTGGAAGCCGCTGGCCGGCAAAGCCTCGCTGGTATGGGATGAGGCGCAAAAGCTGACCGGGCGCGATCCGGACTTCCACCGCCGGGAGCTGTGGGAGGCCATTGAGGCGGGCGACTATCCCGAATATGAGCTGGGGCTGCAGCTGATTGCGGAAGAGGACGAATTTAAGTTTGATTTCGACCTGCTGGATCCCACCAAGCTGATCCCGGAAGCGCTGGTGCCGGTACAGCGCGTCGGCAAAATGGTATTAAACCGCAACCCTGACAACTTCTTTGCGGAAAATGAGCAGGCGGCGTTCCATCCGGGACACATTGTTCCCGGCATCGATTTTACCAACGATCCGCTGCTGCAGGGACGATTGTTCTCCTATACCGATACGCAGATCAGCCGCCTGGGCGGGCCAAACTTCCACGAGATCCCTATCAACCGCCCGACCTGCCCGTATCATAACTTCCAGCGCGACGGTATGCACCGGATGGAGATCGACACCAATCCGGCCAACTATGAGCCGAACTCCATCAACGATAACTGGCCGCGCGAAACGCCGCCGGGGCCGCAGCGCGGCGGCTTTGAATCTTATCAGGAGCGCGTCGAGGGGACGAAAATTCGCCAGCGCAGCCCCTCTTTCAGTGAATACTACGCCCAGCCGCGCCTGTTCTGGCTCAGCCAGACCCCGGTCGAACAGCTGCACATTATCGACGCCTTCAGCTTTGAATTGAGCAAGGTCGTTCGCGGCTATATTCGGGAAAGAGTGGTCGACCATCTGGCCCGCATCGACATCGAACTGGCGCAGGGCGTTGCGAAGAATCTCGGTATTACCCTGACCGCAGAACAGATGCAGATCGCCCCGCCGCCCGACGTCTGCGGGCTGAAAAACGATCCGACCCTGAGCCTGTACGCCCAGCCCGACGGTGATGTGAAAGGCCGGGTGGTCGCCATTCTGCTCAACGACCAGGTCAAATCAGCCGATCTGCTGGCGATCCTGCAGGCGCTGAAGGCCAGAGGCGTGCACGCGAAGCTGCTCTATTCGCGAATGGGCGAGGTGACCGCCGATGACGGTTCGACGCTGACCGTCGCCGGCACCTTTGCCGGCTCGCCGTCGCTGACGGTAGACGCGGTAGTCGTCCCGTGCGGAAACATCGACGATATCGCAGACAGCGGCGACGTCAGGTACTACCTGCTGGAAGCTTACAAGCACCTGAAGCCCGTGGCGCTGGCCGGTAAGGCGCGACGCTTCGCGCAGACGCTGAATATCACCGACCAGGGTGAAGAAGGCGTGGTGCAGGCGGAGAGCGCAGACGGCGACTTTATGGATGAGCTGCTGACGCTGATGGCCCGCCATCGCGTATGGTCGCGCACCGGCAGAGTTCCCTTCGTGGCGGCGTAACTCACGGCGGCGCGCTGCGCGCCGCCAGTTTTTCAGCCAGGCTGTCCTCACCGCCGGATGCTGTCAATCTTCAGCATCCGGGCGATAATTTTGTCCAGCTCCTGCTCTTCAAAAATCACCTTCCAGTCAGGTTTAATGATCTTCTCCCGGCCATACTCCATGGCGATGGTACAGGCGTCAGAGAAGGGATTGGTGGCGCGGAAGGCTACCGCCAGCGCTATCTGAATATGGCCATACAGCATCGCCTTTGCGGCTTCTTCCGGAACGCCGCTGCGCTTAACGGTTTCATCCAGCGCCTCTTTCATAAATACCCCGAGCATACAGGCCACGGTCTCCACCAGCGTTGGCTCCAGGAAAGCAAGCTGCTTTATCGTTACCCAGTGAACCTGCTCCACCGGCCCGTACATACAGCCAATCAGGCCGCTTAACGCCGCTTTGTACGCCTCGTTCTCGCAGGAGGCCACGACGTGCTGTGCCGCGGCGATCCCGCCAAAGGCATCCTCATGCTCCTCCTTCGTATAGCGCTGCAGGAATACCGAAGGGTGGCAGGGATGCGCCACCGCGTATTCGATGTCGTCGCGCCGGGCAATAAGGTTGGCCCAGGCGGCGGCCGGGTCCAGCGTCAATAGCACCGCGCCGGCCTTCATCTGCGGCACCACCGTTTCTGATACCTTGCCCAGCACAATATCCGGCACCGCCAGAATCACCGCATCGCTCAGTGGAATCACAGAGCGCGCATCGGAAAGCTCACGCCCCTTTTCCGCCACCTGCTGCTGCGCCGTCGGCGAGTTTTCACAATAAAAAACCTGGTAAGCGCTTTTCTGAAGGTTGGCGGAGATGCGCATCCCCATTTTTCCGCCGGCACCAATGACGGTAATCGTTTTTAATTCAGCAGACATAGTTAGCCCCTCCAGGGTTGGGTGATGAAACAGTGGTTGTATTTTGTTTATCAAGCAGATAGCGCATGTTGTGTTCACTCCAGGCAGCCTCAGCGCGGCAGGTGCTTTCCCCGTCGCCCTGCCAGGGCAGCCAGTGTTCAATAATCTGGTTAATGCCGCGCTCAATCGGCTGAAGGCGCTGCCAGATTTCGTCATAGCGCAGCAGCCCCTCCCCCAGCGGACAGCCCGCCAGCGTAAAGCCGACCCAGCCGTCACGGCGAGAGAAGGCAAAATCCTTCACGTGCCAGTTCAAAACGTAGGGAGCCGTTTTGGCTACCACCTCTGCGGGTGATTCAAGGCTGGCGACGCAGTTCGCCGGATCGAGACAGATCCCCAGCCGGGAAGAGTCAACGGCCTGCACCAGCGTGATAAGGTCATCCGTTGCTACCTGTTCATAGGTTTCCAGGCACAGCGCCACACCCTGTTGCTCAAACCGCGGCAGCACGCTCTCCACGCCGCGCTGCGCGTCAACCGGCGCTGTGCCGGCGGCGATCATCGTGCGCAGCAAGGCGCACTCCAGCTCGCAGGCGATGGCCAGATAGCGCTGCAGATGCTGAGGCGTTACGCTCCGGGTGCCCAGCTCAAGCGTGATGCCGGCCTGCTGCGCATAGCGGGCCAACTGCGCAAGCTCGGCGGCAGATCGGTCGGCAATAGGTGGGTAATCACATATCTGAAATACTGTCGCGCCAAGCCGCCTGCTGTCGTCAATAGCCTCATAAAGGCTCATTGGCCTGGGGACTTTTTCCGACATTCGCCAGAAATAAGCGTAGGTACTGAGTCCAGTTTTCATACGGGCTCCTGTTGTTCTGCGCCGGTAAACGGCGTATTGAACTTATCAAGGGCGGACCGCTCACCGCCCGGAGGAATAAAAGATCCTGCCATCTCAGCGCGCTCCCGCCCGGTTTATCGCCACGTCATCGGCTGCGCCGGCGTGCGGAATACGGCTCAGTCCCAGCATCAGGAGCGCCGACAGCAGCATGAATCCCCCGACCACCATCATGGGGATCAGGTAGCCCTGCGTGGCATCATGTAAGACACCGGTAACGTAGCCCGCGGAGAATCCCGCCACGTTGCCAAGGGTATTGATCAACGCCACGGCGGCGGCGGCCGGCGCGCCGGAGAGAAATTGCGTAGGCAGCGTCCAGAAGTTGGGCAGTGCGGCAAAGATAGCGCTGGCGGTGAGGGATATGACAACCATGGTGGCAAAAGGCGTCTCCATATACAGCGCCACAGGCACCGTGACGGCTCCGATCAGGGCGGGAATGGCGATATGCCAGGTTTTACAGCCCCGCCGCGAAGCGTCGCGCGACCAGAAGTACATCACCAGCGCCGCCGCCAGGTAAGGCGCGCCGGTAATAAAGCCCCTCTCCATAACTCCGAAGGTCACGTTAAACTGGCTCTGGAATCCGCCGATAATGTTGGGCAGGAAGAACGCCAGCGCATACAGCCCGTAAATAAAGCCAAAATAGATCAGGCACAGCATCCAGACCCGGCCATTGCACATGACTAACCGCAGGCTGCGGTTGGCCGCATGGGATTTTTGCGCCTCCTCCCGCGCCAGCTCGCCGTTCAGCCAGCGCTTTTCCGCGTCATTGAGCCAGCTCGCCCCGGACGGTTTATCAATCAAATAGAACCAGGCAATCACTCCCACCAGGATCGCCGGCACCGACACGCCAAGGAACATCACGCGCCAGCCTTCGAGACCGAACCAGCCGTGCTGGTTAATAAACCAGGAGGCCAGCGGCGCGCCAAACACCACGGTCAGCGGCTGGGCCAGATAGAAAGACGCAAGGATTCTGCTGCGGTGGCGCGCCGGAACCCAGGCGCTTAAAAAGAAAATTGCCCCGGGAAAAAAGCCGGCCTCCGTCACGCCCAGCAAAAACCGCAGGATATACAGCCCTTCGACGCTGCTCACCCAGGTAAACAGCAGGGAAACAATTCCCCAGGAGACCATAATACGCGCCAGCCAGCGGCGGGCACCGTAGCGGTGTAATGCCAGATTGCTGGGAACCTCCAGCAGGATATAGCCAACGAAGAAGATCCCGGAGGCAAGGCCAAACTGAGCAACCTGCAGCCCCAGATCCTCCATCATGCCGTTGGGGGCGGCAAACGAAATGGTTGTTCTGTCGAGAAAATTAATGAAAAACATCAGCGCAACAAAGGGGACAAGACGCAGCAGGATCTTCCTGATGGCTGACTTTTCAACGTCAGGCGGTGCGTGTGGCTCAATACAGGTCATCGCGTATCTCCTTTCCAATCGCCCGTTTATCGGCGGGGTCAGAGGATAAAAGTGGTCATTGCCTCAATAACGGCGGTGAGCGGAGGTCACGCCCTTATTGGCGGAGCTGTTTTACTTCTTATCACTATGCATCAAATGAACATTAGCAGATCAAAAGTTTAAACAGGAAAGAGCGATAAAAAGATTTGTGATCGCCTTCAAAATGCCATTTAACCGCTACACTCCGCTTTTAACGGCCTTTTTACGCATGATGGCACGCCACACAAGGCGCTCAAATGAAAAATAGATGAACTTATGATTGAGGATTTTTTTGATTTAAACGAAGGCGTGCGGTTCCTCGTGACGTGACCTGCGCCACATGGGCATCGCCGGACGGCGGGTTTTTGGTTTATTGTTCCCCGTCAGCCCCGGTCGATAAATATTGCCATGACGGCTGGTTATTTTTTCAGCCGGTTTTAAAAGGCAGCGCATCACGTAAATAAGCGCGCTTATAGTGAAATGAATAAGTGATTGCTGAACGGATGGGATAAACAGGATGACGTAACCACGCCTGGCAAAGAAGAATTCATCCGGGGGCAGGACCGACCCTGTTTTACCAATAAAAAACGCCCGGTCCGCAAAAACGCTGAAGGCCCGTCGGATAAAGGACGATATATTTACTCCGGCCGCGTAAAATGGAGGCCGCCGCACGTACCGGTGGCTAAAAAAACAGTACCGGCCACCTGAAGTGGCCGGTATTCATCCGGGTCGCTCTGATTTATTCAGACGCAGCCGGAAATTAACGCCGCGGTGCCTGCGGGTCGGTATCATATTCGGCACAGGTCTGATAGCCGGAGTTCATTACGTGGCCGGTATCATCCAGGGCGACGAAATAGGTTTCCACTTTGCCATCACGCTGACCCAGAATGTAGGTCTGGCAGGTCCCGCGCGCGTGGATCATGCTCACCTCAGAAGAGGGTTTGCCCGCAATCTGCATCACCTGGGCGCGACTCATGCCTTTTTTGACGTCTTTAACCACCGGCTGAACGAAATGATCTTTGGTACGATCGTAAGCCGTACACCCTGCCAGCATCGTCAGTACCGCCGCTGCGCTTAGTAATCCTGCTATTTTGTTGTTCATTTTCCGTCCTCTTGTTTATCAGCGTGTTAAGTAAGCCTGGAATACATCAGCCCATTTTTCAAGGTGCCGGTTTCTTCCTTCCGGGTTTCAGAAGAATCTCCCCGGACAGCGCGCTGGCGCTTAATACGCCACTTGCCGCCCACAGCCTTGTTGTTTCCCCGACGAAGGGTTAGCTTTAACAGAGTCAGCATTATTCTTTTCACACCTGGATGGGGGTTCAATGACTCTGCAACAAGAGATCATCAAGGCGCTTGGCGCAAAACCGCAGATTAATGCGCAGGAGGAGATCCGCCGCAGCGTGGATTTTCTGAAATCGTATCTGAAAACGCATCCCTTTCTGAAAACGCTGGTGCTGGGGATCAGCGGCGGGCAGGACTCAACCCTGGCGGGCAAACTCTGCCAGATGGCGATTTCAGAGCTGCGCGATGAAACCGGAAACAACGCCCTGCAGTTTATCGCCGTGCGTTTGCCCTACGGCGTGCAGGCCGACGAGCAGGACTGCCAGGACGCCATCGCCTTTATTCAGCCGGATCGCGTGCTGACCGTGAATATCAAAGAAGCGGTGCTGGCAAGCGAGCAGGCCCTGCGCGAGGCGGGCATTGAACTGAGCGACTTTGTCCGCGGCAATGAAAAGGCCCGGGAGCGCATGAAGGCCCAGTACAGCATCGCCGGCATGACCGGCGGCGTGGTGGTCGGCACCGACCATGCGGCGGAGGCGGTTACCGGCTTCTATACCAAATATGGCGACGGCGGCACCGATATTAACCCGCTTTTCCGCCTTAATAAGCGCCAGGGCAAACAGCTTCTCGCCGCGCTGGGCTGCCCGGAGCATCTGTATAAGAAAGCCCCCACGGCGGACCTGGAAGACGATCGCCCCGCCCTGCCGGATGAAGCGGCGCTGGGCGTAACCTATGAAAACATTGATGATTATCTGGAAGGGAAAACACTGGCCCCGCAGATCACCGACATTATCGAAGGCTGGTATCTGAAGACCGAGCATAAGCGCCGCCCCCCCATCACCGTGTTTGACGACTTCTGGAAGAAATAGCCCATAGCCGGGCGGCGCGCTGTTTCCCGGCCGCGCCGCCTCTTTGTTAATCAAAGACGGGCTGCTATACTGGATGAATAACCAGCATCCGGAGTCTATTGTGGTACGTCGTCTGTCCGCCCCCCGTTCTGAACTCACCGCGGCCCTGTATGAATATCCCGAGCATCTGCGTCCCTGTCTCGTCGGCCTGCCCTCCGCGCCCGGGGTCTATCTGTTCCACGGCGACAGCGACACCCTGCCGCTGTATATCGGCAAGAGCATCAATATCCGTAGCCGGGTGCTCTCGCATCTGCGTACCGTAGACGAAGCCGCGATGCTACGACAGGCCCGGCGCATCACCTGGATCTGTACGGCCGGTGAAATCGGCGCGCTACTGCTGGAGGCGCGCCTGATTAAGGAGCAGCAGCCGCTGTACAACAAGCGCCTGCGCCGCAACCGCCAGCTCTGCGCCCTCCAGCTGCGCGAGGGCGCGGTAGAGGTGGTTTACGCCCGCGAGGTCGATTTTTCCCGCGCCCCAAACCTGTTCGGCCTGTTCGCCAACCGCCGCGCCGCGCTGCAGGCGCTGCAGAGCTGCGCCGACGAACAGAAACTCTGCTATGGGCTGTTAGGACTGGAGCCGTTAAGCCGCGGCCGCGCCTGCTTTCGCTCGGCGCTGAACCGCTGCGCCGGGGCCTGCTGCGGTAAAGAAAGCCCCGAGGCGCACCATCAACGGCTGCTGACGTCGCTGGAAAGAGTCCGGGTGGTCTGCTGGCCGTGGCAGGGAGCCATTGCGCTGAAGGAGAGCCGCCCGGAGCTGACCCAGTATCATATCATCAACAACTGGCTATGGCTGGGCGCGACCGCGTCGCTGGCAGAGGCGAAAACCCTGATGCGCACTCCCGCCGGTTTCGACCAGGACGGCTATAAAATTCTTTGCCGCCCTCTGATGTCAGGCCAGCATGAAATTATTGAGCTGGAGGGCGGCGTTGCATAAAAAACCGCCGGTTCTGCTTCCCTGGCATTCAGGGAAAGCAAGACCGGCGGTCTTCCATGCTGCTTTAAGCGGCATCCGCCCCGGCTTAGCGCCTTCGGGACGAACGCCGGCTTTTGTCATACGGTCAGGCTATACGCCCGCTTAGCTTAATCGGCGGCGACGGGCATTTTACCTGCGTGCATCGGACGCTCCGTCAGATGCTTTTCAAAATTGGCGTTAAACTGCTTTTTCTGCTCCGGCGTCAGAATATTGTAGATCTTATTCTGGGTTTCCATATGCTTCAGCATACCGGCCCTGTGCTGCTCTTCCATTTTCGCAATCTGCGCCTCCGCTTTGGCCTTATCAAAGCTGTCGCTGGCGATAAGTTCGTGCATCGCGCGACGCTCCTCAACCGACGGACGTTTCATGTCGTCGCGCTGCGCCTTCATAATGTCGCGGATCTGCTGCTTTTGCGCGTCGGTCAGGTTAAGGCCTTTAAACATCATGTCATGATGCGGACCGAATTTGCCCTGATGGTGCATCATCGGCTTCGCGTCAGCCGGTGCCGCGGTGGCGGTATCCGCCGCATGTGCCAGGCCGGTCGCGCCCAGGGCCAGGGTAGAGGCAACAAACAGTGCAGTTAATTTACGCATAGGTTTTATCCTTCCTTTCAGTTATTTTTACGGCTTTCTACTTACCTGCTCTGTAGCAGTATTGCCGCGTTGACGGAATTAACTTTAGCGGCTTTAACGTCAATGATTCAGAATAACGGTAAAACAGTGAAAGGGGAAAAAACACTTTTCCAGCAATTGTGGAGAAAATAAGTAAAAATTGCGCACAGATGCAACGAAAAATTACAACAGGGTGATTTTTCAGGAAATTAAGGAGAACTATACCAGGCCGATGCTTATTAATAAAGCATTCACCAGGATTTATCTGGAATATTTCTTAGCGAGCTGGCCTGCGTGATAACAAGTAAAGCATTTTACGGCAACCCCGAAGCACCTTCGGCAGGCGCGAATTTATATGGCCACAGGCCAGGGTCATCAGGAAAAGCCGCCGCCCGGCATAGACGGGCTGGCCGCTGAGGGTAAACAGCGTGCGGCCGTGAAAGGCGTTGTTGAAGGCCACGATACCGCTTTTCTGGCTGCGGAAGCGGCGGTGGACCTATATACAGCGCCGCCTCGTTGGCCCCGGCACCGGAGCTGCAGAAGAAGACGCTATCCGACCGCAAACCGCACCGCAACGGTGCATTTTTTACCCCATCGCTGACCTCAACGGCAGCCGGTGGCGGAAACCGACGACAAGTGGCAGTCAGACTGCGTAAATTCTGCTACCATCCCTGCACTATTTACCTTGCAAAATGGCAGCCCCTATGAAATTTGTCTCTTTTAATATCAACGGCCTGCGCGCCAGACCCCATCAGCTTGCCGCCATCGTCGACAAGCATCAGCCGGATGTGATTGGTCTGCAGGAGACAAAGGTTCACGATGATATGTTCCCCCTCGAAGAGGTGGCGAAGCTCGGCTATAACGTTTTTTACCACGGCCAGAAGGGACATTACGGGGTGGCGCTGCTGACCAAAGCCACGCCGATCGCCGTGCGCCGCGGCTTCCCGGACGACGGCGAAGAGGCCCAGCGGCGAATTATTATGGCCGAGATCCCCTCGCCGCTGGGCAATATCACCGTGATCAACGGCTATTTTCCACAGGGCGAAAGCCGCGACCACCCGCTGAAGTTTCCGGCCAAGGCGCAGTTTTATCAGAATCTGCAGAACTATCTTGAACAGGAGCTGGCGCAGCAAAACCCGGTGCTGATCATGGGCGATATGAATATCAGCCCAGGGGACCGGGATATCGGTATTGGTGAAGAGAGCCGCAGGCGCTGGCTGCGCTCCGGCAAGTGCTCCTTCCTGCCGGAGGAGCGCGAGTGGATGGCCCGCCTGCTGGACTGGGGCCTGGTGGACACCTTCCGCCAGGCCCATCCGGAAACTGACGATCGCTTCTCGTGGTTTGATTACCGCTCCAGGGGCTTTGACGACAACCGCGGTCTGCGCATCGACCTGCTGCTGGCCAGCCGGCCGCTGGCGGAGCGCTGCGAGGCGACCGGCATTGACTATGAGATCCGCGGCATGGAGAAGCCCTCCGACCATGCGCCGGTGTGGGCCACGTTTCGGGTGTAATACACGCAGGTGCTAACGAAAAAACGTCTGTTACTGGCGCTTGTGCTGCTGTTTGCCGTGGCGATGGCCTGGGCCATCCCTCCCGGCCAGCTCACCCTTGAAAGCCTGCAGCGCTACCACGGGCTGCTTATGGGCTGGCAGCAGCGGGCACCGCTGCTCAGCGCCGGGACCTATTTTCTGATCTATACCGCGGTAGCGGCGCTGTCGATTCCCGGCGCGGCGCTGCTGACGCTGCTCGGCGGTGCCCTCTTCGGCCTGTGGCAGGGAACCCTGCTGGTTTCGTTTGCCTCTACGCTGGGTGCCACGCTCGCCATGCTGACCAGCCGCTATCTGCTGCGCGAGGGGATCGCCCGGCGCTTTTCCCGCCAGATGGCGACGCTGGACGCGGGTCTGGCGCGCGACGGCGCTTTTTATCTGTTTGCCCTGCGCCTGATGCCAATGCTGCCGTTCGTGCTGGTCAACCTGCTGGCCGGACTCACCGCCATCGGCGTACGCCGCTACTGGTGGGTCAGCCAGGCGGGGATGCTGCCGGCGACGGTGATCTATCTCAACGCCGGACGCCAGCTCGGCCAGCTCTCCTCCGTCCGCGATATTATTTCGCCGGCGATGCTGGCGGCCTTTGCCCTGCTGGGCCTGCTGCCGCTGCTCTCCCGCTGGCTGGTAAAACGTTTTTCTCAGGAGTCATAATGCGCCGAATACTACTTCTCATCGCCCTGCTGTTGTCCGCCCAGGCGCAGGCCGCCGACGACTGGCAGACAATCAGGAACGAGGCCAGGGGGCAGACCGTCTGGTTCAACGCCTGGGGCGGCGACGCCGCGGTAAACCAGTACCTCGCCTGGGTCCGCGGCGAAATGAAAACCCATTACGCCATCGACCTGAAGATCGTACGCCTGGCGGACGCCGCCGACGCCGTGAAGCGTATCCAGACCGAAGCCGCCGCCGGACGCCGGACGGGCGGTTCAATCGATCTGCTGTGGGTCAACGGCGAAAACTTCCGCACGCTGAAGGAGGCGGGGCTGCTGCAGACCGGCTGGGCGGAGGCGCTGCCCAACTGGCGCTATGTCGATACGCAAAAGCCGGTACGTGAAGATTTCTCCGTGCCGACGGAGGGGGCGGAGTCGCCGTGGGGCGGCGCGCAGCTGACCTTTATCGCCACCCGCGAGAGCGCGCCGCAGCCGCCGCAAAGCCCGCAGGCGCTGCTGGCCTTCGCCAGGGCGCATCCCGGCTCCGTCACCTATCCCCGGCCCCCGGATTTTACCGGCACCGCCTTTCTTGAACAGCTGCTGATCGCCCTGACCGACGCCCCGCAGGCGTTAAAAACCGCGCCGGACGACAAAACCTTCGGTGCGGTCACCGCGCCGCTGTGGCGCTACCTCGACGCCCTGCACCCTTCGCTGTGGCGCGAGGGGAAAGATTTCCCGCCGACGCCCGCGCGCATGGACGCCCTGCTCAAGGCCGGAACGCTGCGCCTGTCGCTGACCTTTAACCCGGCCCACGCCCGGCAGAAAGCGGCCCGCGGCGAGCTGCCGCCATCCACCTACAGCTTCGGCTTCAGCGGCGGAACCCTCGGCAACGTGCACTTCGTGACGATTCCGGCAAACGCCCGGGCCAGCGCCGGGGCGAAAGTGGTGGCCAATTTTCTGCTCTCTCCGCAGGCCCAGCTGCGCAAGGCCGATCCGGCGTACTGGGGCGATCCGTCGGTTCTCGACCCGCAGAGGCTTCCCGCCCCCTGGAGGGAAGCGCTGCTGGCGCATATGCCCCAGGGGATGCCGCCAACGCTTCCGGAGCCGCACGCCGCGTGGGTTAACGCGCTGGAGCAGGAATGGCTGCGTCGCTACGGCACCCGCTGACGCTGCTGGCCTGGCTTCTGATGGCGGCGATCTACGCGCCGCTGATCCCGGCCGCCGCTTCGCTGATTGTTCCCGCCCTGGCGGCGGATCGCTGGCGGGCGCTGTTCACCGATCCACAGCTGCCGCAGGCTCTGCTGGCGACGCTGGTCTCCACCGGTCTCGCGGCGGCGGGTGCCCTGACCATCGCCCTCGCGGTGGTGCTGGCCCTCTGGCCAGGAGCGGGCTGGCGACGGCTGACAACGCAGTTGCCGTGGCTGCTGGCCGTCCCGCACGTGGCGTTCGCCACCGTCGCCCTGCTGCTGTTTGCCGAAGGAGGCCAGCTCTGGCGCGCGCTCCCTCTCCTTTCCCCTCCGGCGGATCGCTACGGCATCGGTCTCGGCGTGGTTATGGCAATCAAAGAGAGCGCGTTTCTGCTGTGGGTGTTATCGGCGCTGCTGAGTGAAAAGCGGCTGACGCAGCAGGTTATCGTGCTGCAGTCCCTGGGCTACAGCCGCCCGCAGTGTCTGAACCGGCTGCTGCTGCCCGCCGTTGCGCCGGCGCTGGGCGCGGTAATGCTGGCCAGCGTCGCCTGGTCGCTGTCGGCGGTAGACGTGGCGCAGATCCTCGGGCCGGGCAATCCGCCAACCCTGGCGGTGCTGGGCTGGCAGTGGCTGAGCCAGGGCGACGAGATGCAGCAGACCAAAGGCGCGTTGGCGAGCCTGCTGCTGGTTTTACTACTCGCCGCCTTTGCGCTGACGGGCTACCTGCTCTGGCGCGGCTGGCGGCGCGGGCTGCCTGCGGACAACGGCCTGCGCGGACGCCATAACGTCGCCGCCCCCGGCAACGCTTTTGCCATCGCGCTACCGCTTTCCGGCGCGCTCTGTGGAGTGCTGCTGGCGCTGATGGCCGATAGCTCCGCGCTGGATCCCGAAGCGCTGTACAACAGCCTGCTGCTGGGGCTGGCCGCTACCGGGCTGGCGCTGGCTATCCTCTTTTTATGGCTGGAATGGGGGCCGCAGCGCGGGGCGCGCTGGGCGTGGCTGCCCCTTTTTCTGCCCGCCCTGCCGCTGGTGGCCGGGCAATATCTGCTGGCCCTGCGCCTCGGCGTGGACGGTCGCTATTTCGCCGTCCTGTGGGGGCATCTGCTGTGGGTGCTGCCGTGGACGCTGTTTGTACTTCAGCCCGCCTGGCGGCGCATCGACCCGCGGTTGATTCTGGTCGCCCGAACCCTCGGCTGGTCGCGTGGTAAAATTTTCTGCTGCGTCAAGTGTCCGCTGCTGATCCGCCCGACGCTGCTGGCGGCAGCGGCGGGCTTTTCGGTCAGCATCGCGCAATATATGCCGACGCTGTGGCTGGGGGCGGGCCGCTATCCGACGCTCACCACCGAGGCGGTGGCCCTGAGCAGCGGCGGCGACAGCGGCATACTGGCGGCGCAGGCGCTGTGGCAGCTGCTGCTGCCGCTGCTGGTTTTCGCTCTGGCGGCGCTGCTTTCCGGCTGGATTGGGCGCGTACGACAAGGACTCCGCTGATGCTTTCAGTTCATCATCTCTCCCTGCGCCTGGGCGCAACCGCGCTGCTGACGCAGATTAATTTTCAGGTCGGGGAGGGCGAGATCCTGACCCTGATGGGCCCCTCCGGCTGCGGGAAATCCTCTCTGCTTGGCTGGATGGTCGGAGCGCTCGCAGCGCCGCTGTATGCCGACGGCGAGCTGTGGCTGAACGATCGCCGCGTGGACCTCCTGCCCACCGCGGCGCGGCGCATCGGCATTTTGTTTCAGGACGCGCTGCTGTTTGACCACTTCAGCGTCGGGCAGAATCTGCTGCTGGCGCTGCCCGCCGCCCTGCGCGGCGTCGCCCGGCAAAGGGCGGTGGAAACCGCCCTGGCGCAGGCGGGGCTGGAGGGGTACGCTTCCCGCGATCCGGCGACGCTCTCCGGCGGCCAGCGGGCGCGGGTAGCCCTGCTGCGCGCCCTGCTGGCTCAGCCCCGGGCGCTGCTGCTGGATGAACCCTTCAGCAAGCTGGACGCCGCGCTGCGCGAAAGCTTTCGTCAGTGGGTGTTTAACGAAACGCGCGGCCGGGGCATCCCGGTGGTGCAGGTCACCCACGACGTCCGGGATGCGCCGCCGGGCGGCCGGGTGCTGCAGATGGCGGAATATGCCGACAAACTGCGTTAACGCAACGTTTTCCCTGGCTATACAGGTCAGAATGACGCCCTTCTATTTTTATGTCGGGCTTTTCGATGAAACGTGTTTCTCAACTGACTGCGCTGGCGCTGGCTTTCGGGCTGGCCTGCGCATCCTCCCGGGCCGCCGATACGATCCAGGCGCTTAACTTCCAGCAGCTGCAGCAGGCGCATGGCACCGCTATCGACACGCGGCCCAGCGCCTTCTACAACGGCTGGCCGCAAACCCTGAACGGCCCCTCCGGCCATGAACCCGCCGCGCTGAACCTCTCCGCCAGCTGGCTCGACGACATGAACGATAAGCAGATCGCCGACTGGGTTAAACAGCATCAGCTTAACGCCGGGACACCCGTGGCGCTGTACGGCAGCGAGCGCGAGGTTCAGGCCGTAGAGGCGCGCCTGCGCAGGGCGGGCCTCACTCAGCTCACCACCCTGAGCGACGCGCTGCAGGAGCCGACGCGCCTGCAAAGGCTGCCGCACTTCGAGCAGCTGGTTTATCCGCGCTGGCTGCATAACCTGCAGCAAGGTCGCCACGTTACCGCCGCGCCGGCCGGAAAATGGCGGGTTCTGGAGGCGGGCTGGGGCGCGCCGAAGCTCTATCTGCTCAGTCATATTCCGGGTGCTGATTATATCGATACCAACGAGGTGGAGAGCGAACCGCTGTGGAATAAAGTTTCCGATGCCCAGCTGAAGGTGATGCTGGAGAAGCACGGCATTCGCCATGACACCACGGTTATCCTCTACGGGCGCGACGTTTACGCGGCGGCGCGCGTGGCGCAGATTATGCTGTACGCCGGCGTAAAGGACGTGCGCCTGCTGGACGGCGGCTGGCGGAGCTGGTCCGATGCGAAGCTGCCGGTTGAGCGCGGCACACCGGCAAAGGTGCAGCCGGAGCCTGACTTCGGCGTCACCATCCCGGCCCGGCCGCAGCTGATGCTGAACATCGAACAGGCGCGCGCCCTGCTGCACCGGCAGGACGCTTCGCTGGTCAGCATTCGCTCATGGCCGGAGTTTATCGGTACTACCAGCGGCTACAGCTACATTAAGCCCAAAGGCGAGATCGCCGGCGCGCGCTGGGGACATGCGGGCAGCGATTCCACCCATATGGAAGATTTCCATAACCCCGACGGCACCATGCGCAGCGCGGATGATATCACCGCGATGTGGAAAACGTGGAACATCCGCGCGGATCAGCAGGTCTCCTTCTACTGCGGCACCGGCTGGCGGGCCTCAGAAACCTTTATGTACGCCAGGGCAATGGGCTGGCCGAACATCTCCGTCTACGACGGCGGCTGGTACGAGTGGAGCAGCGACAGCAACAATCCGGTGGTCAGCGGCGAGCGCGGTCCGGAGAGCAGCCTGTAAGCAGACGGCTCTGCCGGCAGGCAGGTAAAAAGCGCCTCTGCCGCCCCGCCGGAGAGCGGGTGGATATCGGCAGAGGTCCGGCGTCCGCCTCAGGCGCGGGGCTGCACCGCCTTCAGCGTCAGATAACCGCTCCAGATCCGCGTCAGGGTCGTCATCCAGCACAGCGCGCCAAAGATCCACGCCAGCAGGGAAAAGTGCTGCGGAAACAGGCAGCACAGCACGAACAGCAGGATCGTCTCCGTCCCCTCCGTCAGCCCACCCAGGTAGTAAAACGACTTATGCGCATAGCCGGGATTGGCAATCTGATGCTTCGCCGCCAGCGCGGCAAAGGCCAGGAAGCTGCTGCCGGTGCCGATAAAGGCAAACAGCAGCCAGCCGCCCGCCAGTGCGTTCTGCTGGGGGGCGGCGAGAATAAAGCCGAACGGCACCAGCGCGTAGAAGAGAAAGTCGAGGGCGATGTCCAGAAAGCCGCCCGCGTCGGTTAACCCCCGCCGCCGCGCCAGCGCGCCGTCCAGCCCGTCGCACAGGCGGTTGAGCACGATGGCGACCAGCGCCGCCGGATACCAGCCCAGCGCCAGCAGCGGCAGCGCCAGCGCGCCGATGGCAAAGCCGGTCAGGGTCAGGCCGTCCGGCGTCAGCGCTGGCTTATCCAGCGCGCCCGCCCAGCGGTGCAGCAGCGGCTTAAGGTGGGGATGCAGATGACGATCAAGCACGCGGCGCTCCTTTCAGGCCATCGCACAGCCCCTGAGAGGGGATCTCCAGCGCGGCGTTGAAGCGCGCCGAGAGATTCTGGAAAGCCAGCAGCGCGGTCATTTCGCTAATCGCTTCATCGCTGAAGTGCTGTTTCATCTGCGCCTTCAGCGCCGCGTCAACCCGGGGCGGCGTCGCGGTCACCGCATCGGCGTAGGCCAGCGCCGCCCGCTCCTCTTCGCTGAACAGGGTGGAGGTGTGCCATGTCGCCACCGCCAGCACCTTCTCCATCGCCCCGCAGCGCTCCGCCAGCCGCAGGCTGTTGGCGTCCACGCAGAACGCGCAGTGGCACACCTGTGACACCCGCGTCATCAGCAGCGCGCGCAGAACCGGCGTCAGCCGCGCGCGTCGACGCTCCAGAAAGCCGACAAACAGCGCCACCAGCCAGAACAGAAACGGCATCCGCCCCCACCAGCGCGTCGGGTTAAGCACCTCGCCGTAGTGTTTTTTCTGGGCGGCGGTAAGGGGTTTTAGCACGGCGGGAAGGCGCATCAGCGGGCTTACCCACGATTGAGGCTTGTTCAACGGCGGCTCCTGAGCTTCAGATTGGATAAAGATAGCGATAGTATGGCTTTTTCTGCCGTTAAATATTGATGAATATAATGAAATCTATCGACGTAGTAGCTGCAATTATTGAATGCGACGGCAAGATCCTGCTGGCGCAGCGGTCGATGCAGGGGGATCAGCCCGGTCTGTGGGAGTTTGCCGGCGGAAAGGTAGAGCCAGGCGAGAGCCAGCCGCAGGCGCTAAAGCGCGAGCTGCACGAAGAGTTAGGCATTCAGGCCCGGGTGGGGCGTTATATCGCCAGCCACCGGCGGAACGTTTCCGGACGCCTTATTCATCTGCACGCCTGGCACGTTGCGGACTGGAGCGGCGCGCTGACCGCCCGCGAGCACCAGGCGCTGGTCTGGCTGCGGCCGGAGGCGGCGCGGCGTTATCCGCTGGCCCCGGCCGACGTCCCGCTGCTGGAGGCTTTTATGGCTTTACGCGACGCCAGAGCAGCGGATTCGTGCTGAGGCTCTGCGCATCGCGCTGGCACTGCAGCAGCACCCCTTCCACCTTGATCACCGCCCCTTCCGAATAGTTTTGATCCTGATAGAGACAGCAGCGCGCGCAGGGCCGGGCGCGCTGGCCGCCGGTATGAAACGCCTCCGGCGGTACGTTGACCTCCACATCCGGACCATAGCGCCGATCGGCCTGGGCGCTGAATGAGATGACCGCTGCCGCGATGAGAAGTAGCTGACGCATAGTTATTCCTTACATTTACAGGTCTGTCTCTACCATAACGGTAGCCGGAAGACAAAACTTTAACGCCGGCAGCCATCGCTTTTAATTATGACCGCCGGAGGATTATTAATTTCCTTAGGGCAAACATTTTTTTCTTGCTTATCGTCACATTGCTGATGGTATAGTCGAAAACTGCAACAGCATAAACATACAAATATCATAAATATATTCCCTAAATAGTTCGGGTGGCAGGACAAAGCGCAGGGCGTTTTGAACCGCCGTCGGCTGCCTCTGGTGAGAGACAGGATATCTCTTATTAATCCCCGGAAGCTTGCTGGAGTGAGTGACCGGGGTGAGACAACTCTGCCCGGTGCAGAGTGGAACGCCGCGGCGTCCCGGTCCCATGCATGGATGAGACGAGCAACCAGAAGCCAGCGCGCAGGCAACCTGAAATATGACGGGCATAACCATATCTATACATAAGAGGCTTTTATATCTATGGATCAGACACATTCTCTGGAGTCGTTTCTTAGCCACGTGCAAAAACGCGACCCGCATCAGACCGAGTTCGCCCAGGCCGTTCGCGAAGTCATGACCACCCTGTGGCCCTTTCTGGAACAGAATCCACGCTATCGTCAGATGTCGCTGCTGGAGCGCCTGGTAGAGCCGGAGCGCGTGATCCAGTTCCGCGTGGTCTGGCTGGACGACCGCAATCAGGTTCAGGTCAACCGCGCATGGCGGGTGCAGTTCAGCTCGGCGATTGGCCCCTATAAGGGCGGAATGCGCTTCCATCCCTCGGTAAACCTCTCCATTCTCAAATTCCTCGGCTTCGAACAAACCTTTAAAAACGCCCTTACCACCCTGCCGATGGGCGGCGGTAAAGGCGGCAGCGATTTCGATCCGAAAGGCAAAAGCGAAGGCGAAGTGATGCGCTTCTGCCAGGCGCTGATGACCGAGCTGTACCGTCACTTAGGCCCGGATACCGACGTGCCCGCCGGGGATATCGGCGTGGGCGGCCGCGAGGTGGGCTTTATGGCCGGGATGATGCGCAAGCTGTCCAACAACAGCGCCTGCGTCTTCACCGGGAAAGGCCTCTCCTTCGGCGGCAGCCTGATCCGCCCGGAAGCCACCGGCTACGGCCTGGTCTACTTTACCGAAGCGATGCTCAAGCGCCACGGTCTGGGCTTCGAAGGGATGCGCGTGGCGGTTTCCGGCTCCGGCAACGTCGCGCAGTTCGCTATTGAAAAGGCGATGGAGTTTGGCGCGCGGGTGGTCACCGCCTCTGATTCCTGCGGCACGGTAGTCGATGAAAGCGGCTTTACGCGGGAGAAGCTGGCGCGCCTGTGCGAAATCAAGGCCAGCCGCGACGGCCGCGTGGCGGACTACGCCCGCGAATTCGGTTTAACTTATCTGGAAGGTAAGCAGCCGTGGTCGGTGCCGGTCGATATCGCCCTGCCCTGCGCCACCCAGAACGAGCTTGACGTTGACGGTGCCCGCCAGCTGATCGCCAACGGCGTGAAGGCGGTTGCGGAAGGGGCAAACATGCCGACCACCATTGAGGCCACCGACCTGTTCCTCGAAGCGGGCGTCCTGTTTGCGCCGGGCAAGGCGGCCAACGCCGGCGGCGTGGCAACCTCCGGGCTGGAGATGGCGCAGAACGCCGCGCGCCTGAGCTGGAAGGCTGAGAAAGTCGACGCCCGCCTGCACCACATCATGCTGGACATTCACCAGGCCTGCGTTGAGTACGGCGGCGAAGAGAAGCAGATCAACTACGTGCGCGGGGCGAACATTGCGGGCTTCGTGAAGGTTGCCGACGCCATGTTCGGCCAGGGCGTCATTTAACGCCCGGCCGGCTAATCGGGCCGGACAGCGGCCCCCTCGCCCGCCTCACCTGAAGGCGGGCTTTTTTTCGCCGCGCGCCTGCGCGTCGGCGCTCTCTTTTTGTCACCGCTCCCCGGCGCAACGATGCCGCGAAAGCTGCGCACCGGCGTACTCCTCGCCTGGTCGATAAGCTGGCGCAGGGTATCGACCAGCGGCTGCATAAAATCCTGATAGCGACACTGCTTTTCGCTGATTTGCGTCAGCACCGACTCCCAGTGGGCGGTCATGTCCGGCCGGGCGGCCATCTCCGGCAGCGAGTGAATAAGCGCCTTCCCGGCGTCGGTGGCGTGAATATAGCGCCCTTTTTTGTTCAGGAAGCCGCGCTTAAACAGCAGTTCGATGATCCCGGCGCGCGTCGCCTCGGTGCCCAGCCCGTCGGTGGCGCGGAGGATCTTTTTCAGATCTTTGTCCTGCACAAAGCGCGCGATGCCGGTCATCGCCGACAGCAGCGTGGCATCGGTAAAATGGCGCGGCGGCTGGGTCTGCCGCTCCACCACCTCGCCCTTCTCGCACAATAGCTCATCGCCCTTTGTCACCACCGGCAGCGGCGTGCCGTCGTTCTCTTCATCCCGCTCTTTATTGCCCAGCAGCGTGCGCCAGCCCGCCTCCGCGAGAAAGCGCGCTTTGGCGACAAATTTGCCTTTGGCGATCTCCAGTTCAATCACGCATTTGCGGAACACCGCGTCGGGGCAGAACTGCATCAAATACTGGCGGGCGATCAGGCCGTAGACCTTCGCTTCGTTGTCGGTCAGGCTAATCGACGTGCTGCGGGCGGTGGGAATAATGGCGTGGTGGGCGTCGACCTTTTTATCGTCCCAGCAGCGGTTGCGGGTATCGGGATTAACCACCGGCTGCGGCAGCAGCGCCGGGGCGTGAACGCCAATGGCGTTGATCACCGCGTGACGCCCGGCGAAATGCTCCTCCGGCAGGTAGCGGCAGTCGGAGCGCGGATAGGTGATAAGTTTGTGGGTTTCATACAGCTTCTGGCAGATATCAAGCACGTTTTGCGCGCTGAGGCCAAAGCGCTTCGCCGCCTCGATCTGCAGCGTAGAAAGGGAGAACGGCAGCGGCGCGGACTCCGTTTCCCGCCTGTCGTTATAGCCGGTCACCCACGCCGGCTGACCGCCAATCCGGTTTACCACATGTTCCGCCAGCGGGCGGTGCAGCAGGCGGCCCTCTTCGTCCTGGTACGGCTCGCACGCTTCGCTCGGCTGCCAGATAGCGATAAAGCGCTCCTCCGCGGGCGTGACGATGTGCGCTCTTACCTCAAAAAAATCCTTTGGGACGAAATTTTCAATCTCCTCGTCGCGGCGCACCACCAGCCCCAGCACCGGCGTCTGCACCCGGCCAACCGACAGTACGCCCTGATAGCCGGCGTTGCGCCCGAGGATAGTGTAAGCGCGGGTCATATTGATGCCGTACAGCCAGTCGGCGCGCGCCCTGGCCAGCGCCGAAACGCACAGCGGCACAAATTCGCTGTTCGAGCGCAGACGCGCGATGGCCCGCTCCACCGCCTGGGGGTTGAGGTCGTTAATCAGACAGCGCTGCACCTGCTGGCGCTTTTCCGGGGCCAACTGCAGATAGTCCAGCACCTCGTCCACCAGCAGTTGGCCTTCGCGATCCGGGTCGCCCGCGTGGACCACTTCGCTGGCCTCGTGCAAAAGGCGCTTGATGACGTTCAGTTGCTTCGTCACCGACGGCCGCGGCTGAAGCCGCCACTTGTCCGGCACGATGGGCAGGTCGGCCAGGTTCCAGCGCGCGTAGCGGCTGTCATAGGCGTCGGGCTGCGCCTGCTCCAGCAGGTGACCAATGCACCAGGTCACCACCTGGCCATTTCCGCACTCGATAAAGCCATCGCCCCGGCGATGCGGCTTTGGCAGCACATCGGCGATGGCGCGGGCGAGGCTCGGCTTTTCGGCAATAAACAACCGCATCGGCTCAGCGGATCTCAACCATGGCGCGGCCGCCGCGGGCTTCAACCAGCTCACCGATGGCCGCGAGATCGATACCATACTCCGCCGCCGCGGCCTTGACCTCCGCCTCCGCATCCGGGGTCACCGCCAGCAGCAGGCCGCCGGAGGTTTGCGGATCGCACAGCAGATTCCGCGCGACGTCCGGCATCTCGCCCATCAGGTGGCCATAGCTGGCGAAGTTACGCCCGGTGCCGCCCGGCACCGCCCCCTGGTGGATATACTCTTCCACCCCCGGCAGCTTCGGCACGCTCTGATAGTCGATCCGCGCCTGGACGCCCGCCCCCTGACACATTTCGCTCAGGTGGCCCAGCAGGCCAAAGCCGGTAACGTCGGTCATCGCCTTCACCCCGGCGATGTTGGCGAACGCGGCCCCGGCGATGTTCATCCGGCACATCACTTCTGTCGCCAGCCCCTGGTGCTCCGGCTTCAGCAGCGACTTTTTCTCGGCGGTGGTCAGTACGCCGATGCCCAGCGGCTTGGTGAGAAACAGTTTGCAGCCGGCATGGGCGGTGCTGTTCTTCTTCACCCGCTCGGTCGGCACCACGCCGGTTACCGCGAGGCCGAAGATCGGCTCCGGCGCGTCGATGGAGTGCCCACCGGCCAGCGCAATGCCGGCCTGTCGGCAGGCGAAACGCCCGCCCTCGGTGACGTCACGGGCGATCTCCGGCGGCAGCTTCTCCAGCGGCCAGCCGAGTATCGCGATCGCCATAATCGGTTTGCCGCCCATCGCGAAGATATCGCTGATGGCGTTGGTCGCCGCGATGCGGCCAAAGTCGAACGGATTATCCACGATCGGCATGAAGAAGTCGGTGGTGCTGATGACGCTGGTGCCGTTGCCCAGATCGTACACCGCCGCGTCGTCACGGGTTTCATTGCCCACCAGCAGATTGGGATCGACAAACTTCGCCTGCTCGCTGTGGAGAATGGTTTCCAGCACTTTAGGGGAAATTTTACAGCCGCAACCAGCGCCGTGGCTGTATTGCGTTAAACGGATAGCTTGCTCGCTCATGGACATCTCCTGTCATTGCAATCGGGCTATGGTAACGCTCATTGGACAATGTAGTAAGAGAGCGTGTCAGAATTCCGTCGTTTTTGCACACAATGCCATCAGTTTCAGCCATTTTCGGACGCGGATGTCCCGCGGCTGGCCAGCCTTCACCAGGCTGGCGGTCGGTTAAAAATAGCTGACGAAGGGCGTCGGGTCCGCCACCCCGAAGGTGGTGGAGGACTTCAGCTGCGGAGTGCCAAGATAGAGAAAACCAACAAGGCTATCCTGCGGGCGGCAGGCAAACGCTTCGCGAACCTGCGGGCTTTCGGTCAACGCGCCGCTGCGCCAGATGCCGCCAAATCCCTGGGCCACCGCCGCCATCTGCATCGCCATCACCGCGCAGCCGGCGGAGAGCACCTGCTCGCGGATCGGCACCTTAGGGTTTTCTTCGCATTTCGCCACCACGGCGACGATCAGCGGCGCGCGAAATGGTGCCCCACGCGCTTTATCCACCGCCTTTCCGTCACCGCCGGCGGCGACCGCCGCTTGTTCCAGCACGGCGCTGAAGCGCTCGCGCCCTTCGCCCTCAATCACATAAAAGCGCCACGGCCGCAGCGACTTATGATCGGGCGCACGCATTCCGGCACGCAGGATATTTTGCAGCTGTTCGCCTGCGGGCGCGGGCACCACCAGACGGGAGGTACTACGACGGTTAAGCAATAGTTCAAGTGCATCCATTTGTTTAGCTCCTGTTTTCAATTTTAAACCCTAAATAATTCGAGTTGCAGGACAAAACGCAGCGCGTTTTGAACAGCCCCGGGGCTGGCCCCGAAGGGGTGAGGCCTTCAGGCCGAATCACGCGGCGACGCAGTGACAAATTCGTCAGGAACGAATTTGAACAGCCGCAGGCTGCCTCTGGTGAGAGACAGGGATGTCTCTCATTAATCCCCGGGAGCTTACTGTAGTAAGTGACCGGGGTGAGCAAGGAAGCCAACGCACATGCAGCTTGAAGTATGACGGGTATATTCACAAACGTAGAGTCTATCCCACCGGGCGTGGTTAGCGCGGACAATTTGAGCACTGACGGCGCAGAGCATACGGGCGCTTCTCAGGGATGATTGTAAAATGCCCGCCGGGATGGCGCTTAACGCCCAGGCGAAATTTGTTACAGCGCGAAGGATGATTCCTGCTGACAAGCGCCCGTCAGGTCATTACGATAACCCATCTTATAAACACCCTGAGCCTGGCGCTTCAGACGCAGCCGGTGCAGAGAGTAGGGATACGGACGGCGCAGAGAGACGGATCACACAGGATAGTGTGTGAAGATCGACGCGCGACGCTCGCCGCTACGGGCTGTCCTGAGGGATATTTACCGCGCCCGCGCGTTTTGTCGGGTACGACCCGGCCGAAAAATGGCAGGCAAAATAGCCCTCATGGGCCAGGCTCTTAGAGCCTGGTTCATCAGGCGTTATTGACGCAGCCAGTTTGGACACGGACAGCGCACAGAAACCGGAGCGTACACGCAGTACGTGAGGATGATTCGCGATGCTCACCCTTCGGGCCGCCCTGAAGGGCGTTCAAAACGCGATGCGTTTTGTGCGAGCACTGCCCAGGTCCAAAATGGCAAGTGAAATAGTCCTGATGGCCAGGCTCTTAATCCGGCGTCTTTTTTACATGAGGTAGGGAGAATACATGCAGACCCTGTGGCAATTTATTGCGGGATTTTTTAAATGGACATGGCGAATAATTAACTTCGTCCGCGAGCTGGTGCTCAACCTGTTCTTTATTTTTGTAGTGCTTATCGGCGTCGGCATCTGGCTGCAGATCGACAACAATAACAGCAGCGAGCAGGTGAGCCGCGGCGCGCTGCTGTTGGATATTTCCGGCGTGATTGTTGATAAACCCTCCTCTGCCAGCCGGCTGAGCGCGGTGACCCGCCAGCTGTTCGGCGTCAGCGCCGATCGCCTGCAAGAGAACTCGCTGTTTGATATCGTTAACGCCATTCGTCAGGCGAAGAACGATCGCAATATTACCGGCATCGTGATGGATTTAAAAAATTTCGCCGGGGCCGATCAGCCGTCGATGCAGTATATCGGCAAGGCGCTGCGCGAGTTTCGCGACAGCGGGAAGCCGGTGTTCGCCGTGGGCGACAGCTACAGCCAGGGCCAGTACTATCTGGCCAGCTTCGCCGATAAAATCTGGCTCTCGCCACAGGGGGTCGTCGATCTTCACGGCTTCGCCACCAACGGCCTCTACTATAAGACGCTGCTGGATAAGCTGAAGGTTTCTACCCATATTTTCCGCGTCGGCACCTATAAATCCGCCGTCGAGCCGTTTATTCGCGACGATATGTCACCGGCGGCGCGCGAGGCGGACGGCCGCTGGATCGGCGTGCTGTGGCAAAATTACCTTAATACCGTGGCGGCAAACCGAAACATCCCCGCCCGGCAGGTGTTCCCCGGTGCCCAGGGGCTGCTGGAGGGCCTGCGGAAAGCGGATGGCGACACCGCGCAATATGCGCTGAAGGCTAAGCTGGTGGACGAGCTGGCCTCCGGCGCGGAGGTGGAAAAAGCGCTGAGCAAACGCTTCGGCTGGAGCACGGCGGAGAACAACTACCGCGCCATCAGCTATTACGACTATTCGCTGAAAAGCCCGCCCACCGCCGGCGGCACCATTGCCGTTATCTTCGCCAGCGGGGCCATCATGGACGGCGAAGAGACGCCGGGCAACGTCGGTGGCGATACGACCGCCTCGCAAATCCGCGACGCGCGGCTCGATCCGGACGTGAAGGCTATCGTGCTGCGGGTTAACAGTCCGGGCGGCAGTGTGACCGCCTCGGAAACCATCCGCGCCGAGCTGGCGGCGGCAAAGGCCGCCGGTAAACCGATCGTGGTATCGATGGGCGGCATGGCGGCCTCCGGCGGTTACTGGATCTCCACCCCGGCAGACTATATCGTGGCGAACCCGAGCACCCTCACCGGCTCCATCGGCATTTTTGGCATTATCAATACCGTTGAAAATAGCCTGGACGCCATTGGCGTGCATACCGACGGGGTGGCTACCTCCCCGCTGGCGGACATCTCAATGACCAAAGCGCTGCCGCCGGAAGTCCGGCAAATGATGCAGCTCAGTATCGAAAGCGGCTATAAGCGCTTTATTACCCTCGTGGCCGACGCGCGGAAATCCACGCCGGAGCGGATTGATAACATCGCCCAGGGCCACGTCTGGACCGGTCAGGATGCAAAGGCCAACGGCCTGGTGGACAGCCTCGGCGATTTCGACGACGCGGTGGAAAAGGCTGCTGAACTGGCGAAGCTGAAAAAGTGGCACATCGACTATTACGAGGAAGAACCATTGCTTATCGACCGGATGATGAACAATATATCCACCGCCGTACGGGCGAGCCTGCCCCAGGCCTTCCAGGCGCTGCTGCCGGCACCGCTGGCGACGGCCGCCGGGGCGGTAAAGGCCGAGGGCGATAAGCTGGCGGCATTTAACGATCCGCAAAACCGCTATGCCTTCTGTCTGACCTGCGCGAACGTGCGCTAAAAGCAACCTGCAGCCGTAGAGCAGCCACGCTCTGCGGCATTTTTTTGTCCTGAATCCCTAATGAGCTTGTATTTAAACAGTTAATCGCCAGACTACTTTGCCAATTTTAAGGATTCCTCCTTATTTCGCTATGGCGACGATCCGCCGCACACTATCGATAAAAGTGTTCGCGTTGTGCCCGCGGTGGCCTACAAACTGAAGGATTAACCGCCGCCTCTTCTGCCGTAGAGCTACGATCCGGGTGCACATCCCCCATGCCACGTATATACTTGTGCCCTCAACATTATCCACATCAATAATATGCAGAAGAAATCGATCTACGTTGCCTACACCGGCGGCACCATCGGGATGCAGCGTTCAGAACAGGGATATATTCCCGTTTCCGGCCATCTGCAGCGCCAGCTGGCGCTGATGCCGGAGTTTCATCGCCCGGAGATGCCGGACTTCACCATTCATGAATACCAGCCGCTGATGGACTCCTCCGATATGACGCCGGCAGACTGGCAGCATATCGCCGATGATATCCGGACGCATTACGATCGCTACGACGGCTTCGTGATCCTCCACGGCACCGACACTATGGCCTTTACTGCCTCCGCCCTCTCCTTCATGCTGGAGAACCTCGGCAAGCCGGTAATTGTGACAGGGTCACAAATACCGCTGGCCGAGCTGCGCTCGGACGGACAGACCAATCTGCTGAACGCGCTGTACGTGGCGGCCAACTATCCGATCAACGAGGTGACCCTGTTTTTTAATAACCGGCTCTATCGCGGTAACCGCACCACCAAGGCCCACGCCGACGGCTTTGACGCTTTCGCCTCGCCAAACCTGCCGCCGCTGCTGGAGGCGGGCATCCATATTCGCCGCTCCGCGACGCCGCCTGCGCCGCGAAGTGAGGGGGCGCTGAGGGTTCACCCCGTCACCCCGCAGCCCATCGGCGTGGTGACGATCTATCCGGGCATTTCCGCCGGGGTGGTGCGCAACTTTCTGCGCCAGCCGGTGAAGGCGCTGATCCTGCGCTGCTACGGCGTGGGCAACGCGCCGCAAAACAGCGCGTTTCTTGAGGTGCTGGCCGAAGCCAGCGCCCGCGGGATCGTGGTGGTCAACCTGACGCAGTGTATGTCCGGTAAAGTGAATATGGGCGGCTATGCCACCGGCAGCGCGCTGGCCCAGGCCGGGGTGATTGGCGGCGCGGATATGACCGTTGAAGCCGCGCTGACCAAGCTGCACTATCTGCTGAGCCAGGGGCTGGATACGGAAGCGATCCGCCTGGCGATGATGCAAAATCTGCGCGGCGAGCTGACACCGGATGAATGAGAAATAAGAAGTTTCGGGTCACCACCAGCCTCAGAATTGTTTGCAGCATCTTCAATAAGATATGATGCGTTGCTCATATAACCACCAAATTCATGAGGGATTATGGCAAAGGGATACTTTCTCTATCATCTGGATAAAACCACCTGCGGAGGCCGCATTCTTTCTGGTGCCAGCGACGACGTTTATATCATTGGCGGCGTGGCGCGTCAGCAGGTCAGGGTGGGCGATCCGGTAAGCTGTGGCGTGCATAAGGGACAGTTCCGCGTCTGCGGCGGCATGGGGGACACCTACACCGTAGGCGGTGCCCCGAAAGTGTGGGCGGGATCACTGGACAGCTTCAGCTCCTGCCCGTGCCGCGCCCGCTTTATACCTTCCGTTCTCACGCACACCTACGACAGTCACGCTAATGCCGGACGCGCCGCCGAACGCGAGCAGACCGCAAAGCAGCAGAAACTAAGAGAGGCGAAGGACAAAGGCATTGAGCCAATGCCGATCCCGGTGCGGATTTACCAGACAAAGAACCAGATGGATGACTATCAGGCGAAGGACATGCGTCACGGCGATCTGGATATCCGGACGCTTAAAGTGCGTTTTCGTATCGATGTGAATACGGTATCAACAAAGGTTAATCCGCGCACCCTGATGGAAAAGCCACCGCTTAACCCCTGGCCCCTTTTATCCCCGGATGAGCGGGCCATGCTGCCGGAGGAGCCTGCCAGAAAGGTGAGTAAAGAGGAAAGCGCGGGGCTGATGTTTGATGAGTTCCGGTCGCTGGCGCAGGTGTATTCATTCCACGGCCCCTATAAAGACATCATTACGGAGATGATTAACCACATGCAGGGCAACAGCGGCAGGCCGTACAGCAGCCCGCTGCTGGACAGGGCGCTGAAAGAGCAGATCCTGAACGATCGCTCCAGGCAAAGTTCTTTGCTGAAGATTAAAGGTATTCTGCATGATGCAATCAATTATGAGTATGGCTTTATCCCGCTGAGTAAAAAGGGCGATTACTCGATGAAAAGGGTAATTTTAAGGAGCTTAACACAACAGTTCTGCCTAAATTTGACCGTTGGATCGACCGGACTAACGGGCTGGTGATTACCGTTCATGATACCTGGGCGACGCATATCACGCTGGCGTCGCTGGAGGTGACGGGGGAGAGCTTCCGGGCAAAGGTGCATTACCGTGTTCAGGACCACTTTGGTCTTGATGATACTGATGTACTGAACCCGCTATACCGGGAGTTCCGTATCTTCCGGCTGTGGTTCACGCTTCAGCGCTGGAATGAATACGGTTACCGGCCATTTATCACCGAAATGAATGCAACAGTAGAAATTACCGGGAGGCGGGGTGAATAAGCGACTCATCTCTGGCGCTATTGCGGCGACGGTCTGTGGTTATCTGCTCTGGCACTCCCTGACCCCGGTTGAGATCGTGGCCGTCCACGATAACGATATTATTCTGGTCAGACATTTTCCGTACCTGAAAAGCCGCCAGATAGCCTGGTGGGAAGCCAATAAAGACATGATAAAGGCGAAATATGGTGTTCCTCACAAATCTGAAGATGGCTATTACAGTGTAAACATTATGGACTTTGGCGACGGGTATCGTATCGACAGAGGGACGGATGAAGATTCGGATCTACTTTGCTTCGATGATATGACGGCTGCCGCCCGATGTATTGAAAAAAAACCGCTTCGCTGGATTGGATGGAGTAAAAATGAAGGGCAGTTTTACCGCTAATCATGCCCGTTTTAAAAAGCACATCTTTAGCTGTTTTTTCTCTAAAGTTGAGCTTAGCGGGCTGGCGCGGCGCTGCATCCTTTGCTGAAGCAAAGGGCGCTGGCGGCGAGGGGAAAATCCGCAGATGGATAGCTACAGCGCCCTTATCGATAACGGGCGGCGTCAGAAAACCGCCCTTGACGGCTGCCGCGATGTAAATCTTTAGCCTGCGGACAGCGCCCGCAGTTTTATGGATATGGCGGCGGCGGGCGCAACGCTCTGCACGCTGGCCGACCTGAAAGAGCTCCAGGGTTAGGCCCCGCGCCTTAGCTCAGCCCGGAGATCGCCTCCAGCGAAACCTTTCGCGTTTCAATACCAAAGAAATACAGAATCAGCGCGCACAGCACCAGCAGCACTCCCAGCACCATAAACACGGTAACGGAGCCATACCGCGTCAGCAGCAGCGCCACGCCGTAAGGGGTAAAGACGGCGACCATGCGCCCCACCGCGTTAACAAACCCCGATCCGCGCAGCCGTAAATGCGTTGGCCACAGCTCCGGCACGTACACCGCCGAAGCAAAACAGACGTACATGTAGAGAAAAAAGATCATTACCAGGCCGTAGCCGAGGATAGCCCACTCGGCGGTCTGAATCGAATAAACATAGCCCAGCAGCGCGATAACCATCAGCAGCGATGAACCAAACAGGCGGCGGGGAAAACGGTCAATAATCAGGGTGGCGATAAAGATCCCCACCGGCGCGCCAATCATCATAATCGCGGTCATCAGAATGGATTTACCGACGTCAATACCGGAGTTAACAAATATCGTCGGGATCCATACGGTGATGGTGTAAAGAGATATGTTCATGGCGATCAGAACGGTAATGGCCACCAGCGTGCGGCGCAGCATCTGCCCCCGGAACAGCAGCAGGAAGGCACCGCTCTCCCCCTCCCCGCCGGCGCGGGGTTCGCACCGTGGAGTCGGCAGAACGATGTTGTGCTCTTTCTCTATTTGATGCTCGATGGCGTGCATATGCGCTTCGGCAGTCCGCTGCCGGCCTTTTCCCGCCAGCCACCTTGGCGACTCGGTAAAGTATCTTCCGGAAAGCAACCAGGCCACGAGAATCCCCACGCCGCCCAGCAGGAACATCATTCGCCAGCTCAGCAGGGCGATCACCACCACGCCGATCGCCGCCGACAGCATTGGCGACCAGTTGCCAACAAACGAGAGGCGGGCGGACCATTTGCCGCGTACCTCCGCCGGGATAAACTCGGTGAACGAGGCGTAGCCCACCATAATCAACGCCCCCATCCCCGTCCCCATCAGGCAGCGAAAGAAGATAAGCCAGTACATATTGGGAACAAAGGCGGCGGCGGTGGCGGAGAGGCCCACAATCAGCAGGTTTATACGAAATGCTTTGCGGCGGCCGAGATAATCGCCAACAAATCCGCCGGTAAGCGAGCCGATAAAATAGCCAAACATCAGCGCGGAGGTGAAGGCGGCATTAAGAAAATTATTTGACCAGCCGTTGCTGACCAGTTTCGCCAGCACCACATTACCGGAATAGCTCAGAAATCCCGTCAGCAGCAGGCTGAAGCTGATAATCCCGAAAATACGATAATGAAAACGCGATAAAGGCAAGCGTTCTAATCTTGCACCGATTTGTTGATAGTTTTCCATTCAGATGCCTCGAATATCGCCTGTACCCTTATTTATTCCGGCTGTCTGAAATAATCCGCAGACAGATTTAAATCGCGGCGGCACTACTGTATAGCCGCTACGGGCCTACGCTCTGCCGCACATTTCTAAACATAGCCGCGGCGCGCAGGACAACGACAGAATAATGTCTACGCCTGCGCCGCCTGAAAAAATCGGGTATCATTATTTTTTATTAATTACGGCGATAGCAGCCTGTTCCTGCCGCCATCCCCCTAATCCCTTTTAACGCCTGTTTTTTTTACGCGGCGTAGCCGTTGACGGTTTGACGCTACGCCGCGGCGACTGCTGAAAATTGCGCCATACGCGGCCACGCGATAGCCAGTAGGGATGCGCCGGATAATTTTATTGCCGCCGCATCCGGGGCTAAAAACCGGAAGTAAGATAGCATTACCCCTCCGCAGATTAATAAAAGCCCAGATTAATAAACGAGCTGAATATTATTTTCCTTACAGAAGGTTATCCATTTAAGGTCGGGCGCTTTATTGGTAATAATGTAATTAATGTGACTGAAATCAACCAGCTGGACAAATGCCTTACGATCAAATTTCGAGTGATCGACCAGCAGTGCCACCTCCGTCGCCTGCCCAATCATCGTTTTTTTAATCTCCGCCTCCGCTTCATTTGAATCCAGCGCTCCGGTCTCCCGGTCCAGCCCTTTACAGCTCATCACCATAATATCTACGTGATAGCGACCGACAATTTCCTGGGTAATGCGCCCCTGCAGCGAAAGCGTATTTTTATTTAATTCGCCGCCGGTCGACACCACCTTAATCTCCGATTGTGACAGCTCATGAATGGCCTCCGCTGAATTAGTCAACAGCGTCAGGTCGCTGCGATCTTTTAAAAGCTTTAACAGTTCCATGACCGTACTGCTGGAATCCGTCGACATGGTGGTTTTATTTTTTATCAGCGGCAGAGCCTTCCGGGCAATGCTCTGCTTCTCTTCATAAAAAGATCTGGCGCGCTTATAAAAATGAATGTTGTCAGATAGGGTTATATTATTGAGTACCGCTCCGCCGTAGGTGCGCGTCAGAAAACCTTCATCTTCCAGCTTTTCAAGATCGCGACGAATAGTCTCTTCCGTCACCTGAAAAATGGCGCTCAGATTAGCAACCGTTACTTTCTTGTCGCTGGCCACCATTTGCCTGATTGCCTGAATTCTGTCTTTTGCCGCCACGATTTACACCTCTGTTTCCTTCAACGTTATAATGTGGCCAAAGTATGCCACAGCGCCTGTTTATTTACAAAAATCCTGCATGAATCACAGATTTATTCTGCCTTTCACAGAGAAACAGAGGTGCCATTTCATTATTCGTTCTCTAACGCTTCCGCCATCCGCCGCATCGCTAAGGCATCCTCATCGCTCAGAGGAATAGCCAGCGCCTGCACGTTTTCCCGCACCTGCTCCGGCGCGGTCGCGCCGCTGAGGATCGAAATCAGATCGCTCTGCTTTAAGATCCACGCCAGCGCCAGCGTCGGGATGGAACAGGCGTACTTCTCGCACAGCGGCCGCCACTGCTCCAGCATCTCAATGACCCGCAGCATGTTCTGCCGCTGGAACCAGCGCTTATTGGCCTGCGCGCCGCCCGGCACGTAGTCGCGGGTTATGGTGCCGGTGAGCAGCCCCTGCTCCAGGGGCGAGAAGACCTGCACCACGATGTTGTGCTCGCGGCAAAGCGGCAGCAGCTCCGTTTCCAGCGCCCGGTCCAGGATGCTGTATTTGGCCTGAATAATATGCAGATCGCCGTGCTTCAGATACTCCTGAATATGGCCGGTGTCGACGTTGGCCGCCCCGATGGCGCGGATTTTGCCCTCCTTCTTCAGCTCGTTAAGCACGCCCATGGTTTCGGCTATCGGCGTAAAGAACGGCTCGACGGACTGCCAGTGGGTCATGTAGATATCAATGCAGTCGATATCCAGCCGCTTCAGGCTGGCGTCCACCTCTTCACGGATGGATTCGGGCGTCAGGTTCTTATACAGCTGACGATCGCCCACCTTATTGAACAGGCTGCCCTTCCGCTCCCAGACGATGCCGCACTTAGTCTCCACGACAACCTCGTTTCGCGGTAACCGCTTCAGCGCCTGGCCTACGATGGATTCGCTGTTGCCGAAGTTATAGCCCGGCGCGGTATCAATCAGATTAATGCCGCAGCGGTGCGCTTCGACGATGGTGTCAAGGCAGACCTGCAGCTCAAGATCGCCATTCCAGGCCGGCCCCCCGCCGATGGCCCAGGTGCCCAGCCCCATCCGGGAGAGCGTAATATCCGTGTTGCCTAAAGGTATCATTTTCATCTGGTGCGTTATCCTTCGTATTCATCCAGCAGTTGTTCTACGAGCTTTCTGTTTTTCACGCCGGTGGTGGCCCCCACGCTGAGTACCGATATGGCGGCGGTGGCGTTGGCAAACAGCGCGCAGTCGCGCAGGCCCTTTCCCTCAAGCAGCGCCGCGATAAACCCCGAGGCAAAGTTGTCCCCCGCGCCGATGGTATCAATGGCGGTTATTCCCGGCACGGCGGGCACCGTCATCGAGACGCCAGCGCCTTTAATAAAGCAGCCTTGCCGCCCGGTCTTAATGACCACCGTTTTTACCCCGCACTCCAGAAAGCTGTCGGCAATCTCATCCAGCGTCGCCTTCCCGGTGAGGGTTTTCGCCTCGTCAAAATTGGGGAACAGATAATCCACATAGCCCAGCGCTTCGCGGATATCCGCCAGCGTCTCATTCAGCCGCGGCTTAATCATGTCAGCGCAGATGGTTAAGCGGTGCGCTCTGGCATGGCGGAAGATCTCCACCAGGGCGCGGCCGTCCAGCAGCGGGCTGTTAAAAATGCTCGCCAGCGATAGCAGCTTCGCCCGGGGAAAACGGCTCATGTCGACGTCGTTAATATTCAGCTTCCACAGGCTGCCGTTGCGGTTGGTGACGAACGTACGCTCGCCGTCAGCGGTCACCAGCCCGACGTTGATTGAGGTATCGATATCAGCATCCTGTTTCAGGCTCTGGATATCGATATTCTCTTTACGGCAGTGATCGACAATAAATTGTCCCGCCGCGTCCTGGCCGACCCGGCTCATTAACGCCGTGCGATGGCCGAGGCGCGAAATAATGGTGGCTTCATTAATGGCGTCGCCCCCCGTTGTCATCGCAATGCGCTCTAACGGATAAGAATCAACGTCAAAAATATTTTTACTCACCGGCTGCAGGGGGATATCGACTATCGCCGTACCCAGGCAGATAACCTCTGTTTCATCCATATTGTCATTCCGCTTTGCCGTCAGAACCAAACAGTCTGATTTTCTCCAGCGCCCGCGCTTTTACCGCCTGGCGAACCTCGCGCTCTAAGTGCAGGAACGGCTGAGCCTGGTTCTCCTGTACCGCCACCATCGCCGCCTGGCACAGCTCGGTGTGAATATTAATCTTCGCGATGCCGAGCGAAATAGCCTGCCTGATATCGGCATCGCTGATGCCGGAGGCACCGTGCAGCACCAGCGGCACCGATACCGCGCTGCGCACCCGCTCCACCACCTCAAAGTTAAGCTGCGGTTCAGAGGTATAAACGCCGTGCTGATTGCCGATCGCCACCGCCAGCGAGTCGCAGCCGGTACGCTCGACAAACTCCGCCGCCTGGCTCGGATCGGTGTAGTGATAGCCCGCCAGCGCCTCTTCATAGACGGTTTCATTGCCGACGTGCCCCAGCTCCGCCTCGATCGGAATGCCCAGCGGGTGGAAGAAATCGACCGCCTCTTTCGTCAGGCGGATGTTCTCTTCGAAATCGAAGGCGGAGGCGTCGCGCATCAGTGAATTCATGCCGTGCGTCCAGGCGTTATGAATAATTTCCATGCTGCGCCCATGATCCCAGTGGGTAATCACCGGTACGGAGGCCTGCTTCGCCATTGAGACCATCATATGAGAGAAGTCCTCAAATGAGGTATTTCCCACAAAGCCGGTGCCGAATGAAATAATCACCGGCGACTTTGACTCCTCCGCCGCGTCAATAACCCCCATCAGCATTTCCGCATTCCAGACGTTAAAGTGGGCGATTGCATAATGTTTACGGGTCGCGTCGTTTTCCCAATATCTGATATCTGCCAGCATACTACTCTCCCTTAGTGGTTAATTTTGATAACACCTTTAATGATTTCACTCTTGTTGTTGACCGACTCATCGAATGCTCTCTGTACATCCTGATAGTCATAAATATGCGTAACCATCGATTTCACATCGAAGCGGCCTGAGGCGATGGCCTCAATGGTGACGGGATAGCGATTGGCGTAGCGGAAGACGGTCTGGATGGAAACCTCGCGGTTAATTTTGAGGAAATTAATCGCCGAGTCGCCGGGTACGGTGCCGACAATCATGATTTTTCCACCGCGCATCACCAGATAAGGTGCCTGCCTGACGGTAATGGCGGAACCGGCCGTTTCAAACACGATGTCGGCTCCCATCTCATCCGACAGCTGCTGGCAGCGGGCGATGGTATCCTCCTTCGCCCCGTTGATGACGGTCATCGCCCCCAGCCGCTGCGCCATCTCCAGCCGTTTTTCCAGCACGTCCACCACCGTGATATCGGTTGCGCCCAGGCAGCGGCACGCCTGCAGGGTCATCAGCCCGATGCAGCCCGCCCCCAGAATGACGATCTTCTTGCCGGGCTTCACCTGCGCCAGCATGGCGGCATGCATCCCCACCGCCGCCGGCTCCACCAGCGCGCCCTCCATGGTGTCCATGTTGTCCGGCAGCCGGTAGGTAAAGCTCTCCGGGTGGCACAGGTATTGGGTCAGAGCGCCGCGATAGTTCGGCTGGGTGGCCATAAAATCGACGTCCGGGCAGATGTTATATTTGCCCTCCAGGCAGTATCGGCAGTGGCCACAGGGGACGCCCGGCTCGATAGCGACGCGATCCCCCGGCCTGAATTTGCGCACGCTGCGGCCGACGGCCACCACCGTACCGGCGCACTCGTGGCCAAGGCCAATCTCCTGATTAGGATCTTTGGGCGGAATAAAGGGGCCGGATTCAAAACCATGGACGTCTGAACCACAGATACCGATATATTCCACCTTCAGCAAAACCTCATTATCTTTCGGCACCGGGACATCGGCCGTAATAATTTTCATCGTACCCGGCGTTTTTAATATCGCTTTTGAATTGTTCATAGTTATTCCCGTTCTGATTATTTATGAGGCGCGACGTCAATCGCTAAACTTTCAACCGAGACGCCTTTGGTTTCTATACCAATCGTGGCGATGGCGACGGCGACAAGAATTGCCACGCCGCCGAGCAGCGCAAACACGCCCGTTACGCCGTAGCCGTCGAGCAGTACCGCCACCGCGTAGGGTGCGGCAATACCGCTGATTCGCCCGACGGCGTTCGCCAGCCCGGAGCCGCGCAGTTTTGCTTCTGTCGGCCAGATTTCTGGCACATATACCGCTGAGGCATAGCAGACGTACATATAAACGAAGGTGATCAGGAAGAAACCAATAAGCGTGATTAATAACATGCTGGTTTGCAGCGAATAAATATAGCCGAGGGCGGCAATCAGTATTAACAGCCCGACGCCCATGGTTTTGCGTGGAATTTTATCCATGATCAGCATGGCGATAAAAATTCCGAACGGCGCGCCAAACATGCTCATGGTATTTAAGACGATAGAGTCTTTCAGATTAATTCCCTGGGTCATAAAGATGGTGGGCAGCCAGTTAATTAAGGTGTACTGCACCACGTTCATGGCAATCAGCACGCAGGAGCCTAAGATAACGCGCTTCAGCAGGACGCCGGTGAGCAGCGCCGAGTACGGCACCGGTCGCGGCGGCTTATCGTCATTGCCCATCGCCACCGGCGGCAGCGGTTTCCCCGTTTGCCGGACAACGCCCTCCTCAATCGCCCGCATAATCTGCTCCGCCTCCTGATAGCGCCCGCGCGCCTCCAGCCAGCGGGGAGATTCCGGAAACCAGCGCCAGGCGAACGCGGTGGCAATCAGCGACAGTACGGCCGGGATAAGCAGCTGCACGCGCCAGTTCCACTCCATGGCGATAAGCGGCGTCAGCCCCATCGCAATCAGGGAACAGAGCGGATATGACCAGTTGCCGATAAACGAGACCCGGCTGGACCAGGTGCCGCGGTTTCTGCCGGGCATATACTCCGTAAAGCCGGCGAACAGCGTGACCAGCAGCGCCCCCAGCCCCACGCCCATCACAAAGCGGCAGGCGATCAGGAAATCCATATTTGGCGAAAACGCCCCGGCCACCATCGCGGCAATATGGATGGCTTCATACAGCAGAAAGGCATTTCGACGCCCGGTTTTATCGCCGATAATGCCGCCGACCAGCGCGCCGAGAAACATCCCCGCCGTGGTAATGGCGGAAAAGGTAGCGGTGGTGGAATTATCGGTCCAGCCCAACGCTTTTAGCTGGGCGAGGATCAGGCCACCAACGGCGTTGCTCCAGCAGACCAGCAGGCCAAAGGCGACCATCGCAAATAGAGAGGTGTGCCAACGACAGTCCGGCAGCCGGTCAAGCCTGGCACCGCAGTGCGGTTTTGCTATCTGTTCCATACGATAACATCCCTTTAGTGAAGGTTTTTATTCAGCAAAGTCGTAGGTCATGATCACCTTAATGGCGCTCTTATCGACCATGGCGTCAAAGCCTTCTCGCCACCGGGAAAGGCCGATCCGGTGGGTGATCATCGGTTTCACTTTGATTGCGCCGCTGGCAAGCAGGCGTATGGCGTTGCGCCAGGAGGTGGAGTCGTAGGCCATATGGCCAATGATGCTTTTGTTCCACGCGGTGATGTCGTTAATGGAGAAATCAAGAGGCTTAAAGCCCATGCCAACGCGCACCACTTCGCCGTTCGGGCGCAGCATTTCTATAGCCTGCTTAAGGGCGATATTGGCACCGGAGCATTCGATCACCAGCCCCAGATTATCCCGGCCGCAGATCTGCTGGCAGCGCGCCACCACGTCCTCCGTCGAGCCGTTCACCACCGCCGTCGCGCCCAGCTCTCTGGCGACAGGGAAGCGAACCGGGACGTCTTCGTCCAGCCCCACCATCACGATGTTTACCGCCCCCATAATGCGCGCCATCTGTACCGAGAACAGCCCCAGCGGACCGGTGCCAAACACCACTACGTCCTGGCCGGGCAGGAAGCTGGACTGCTGAGCGATAGACTTATAGGCGTTGCAGATCGGGTCCAGCACCGCGGCCTCTTCGTAATCGACGCCCTCCGGTATCTCCCACAGGGCATGGCGGTGAATTCTGAGGATCTCGCCGGGTACCAGGCAGTACCGGGAAAAACCACCGCCCCAGGTATTGTTGTCGAGTCCGAGATTGACTTTTTCTGTACAACACAGAAAATCGCCCTGTTCACAGGCCGGGCAGACGCCGCATACGTGTCCGCTGTTGTCGGAAACCACCCGCTGCCCCACCTTCCAGTCCTTCACCTTCTCCCCGACCCGGGCTATCCGCCCGGCGAACTCATGGCCGCGAATGGAGTTAAATTGATCGGAACCGCTGTCAACGTTGTAATGCTTCATATCCGCGCCGCAGATAGCCGCCGCCTTAATTTCTATAATCACGTCTTCCGGGCCGCATACCGGCTCCGGAACGTCGATCATTTTGTAGCCACCAAAGGCCTTACCAAATCTTGCCAGTGCTTTCATTGCGTCTTCCTTTGTGTTGAGTTTGGTCTTAATGAGCGCCATCTTTGGCCATAAAATCTTTATGGTCAACACAGAAATCTTTAAAAAGCAGACTTTATCTGTATTTCACAACATCGATCACAAATAAGAAAGGCGGCGTGTCGCCGGAGAGGGAGAAAGCGATTGCCGCTTCGTGACGAGGGAGCGCTGGCGGGCAGTGGACGCAGGAGTAGCAAACGGGCAGGACATGAGGATTATTCGCGAAGCGCCCCCGGGGATCGGACTTACGGGCGTTCCAGACACAAAGCGATTTATGCGGGCACCGCCCCAGGATCAGAACGGTGGGTAAAACAGCCCTGCGGGGCTGTCTCCGGGGCGCGGGGGACGTCAACGGCGGAGTGGTCAGGCACCCGGCAGCGTTAAGCGCCAGTGCTTACCCGGCCTGCCGCTCCGTGGCCGGGCTGGCGTCGGGCCTTACTGCACTTTTAACACGGCAATCGGCTCCGGCTTAATGCCGAAGTCCGCCTTCAGCTGCTGCTTGCTTTTCATTACCATCTCTCCCCGGGTGTCGATGGTCATATGCTGGGCGTCGACGTTATGCCGCGCCTGCCACAGCATTATCAACTGCAGGCTGTTCTCTTTTTGCTCCGCCGTCAGCGCCACGCCGTCCGGCCATTTACCCAGCTCCACGGCCGTAGAGAGACGCTGGTAGACCTCCGGCGTCATGCTGTCGATTATCTGCTCAAGATTCATACTCTATCCGCTCCTGTGGAATAATTGGCTGAATCGTTTTTTCAACCCCGGATTTGTTGACCATTTTCATCATCGGTAAAGCTTAACGAGGCGGAGTTGACGCAATAGCGTTCGCCCGTGGGCTGTGGGCCATCCGGAAAGACGTGGCCCAGGTGCGCACCGCAGCTGCCGCAGAGGATCTCAATGCGCTCCATACCGTGCGAGAAGTCCTTAACGTAGCGGATTGACGCCTCGCTGACCGGCTCAAAGAAGCTGGGCCAGCCGCAGCCGGATTCGTATTTTGCGGCCGAATGAAACAGCGGCGCATCGCAGACCAGGCAGTGATATACGCCCTCCCGTTTGTTGTGGAGCAGACGCCCGGTAAACGGCGGCTCGGTGCCGTGATTCTGCGTCACGTAAAACTGCATTTCGGAGAGGCTATGCTTCAGTTCATCAGTGCCAGGTTGTTTTGCCATTTTCTTACATCTCGCTTTTAAAACACTCACATTGCGTGACCAATACTAACAAAACATTAACATTGCGGCGCACACTTTTGTTCTAAACTTGATTCTTGCGAAATGGCTGCGCGCTAAACGTGACAAATATCGCATTTTTATCGCCGTTGCCCTTTAAAATTCGCAGCACGCCCCCACGTGGCTTCTTGCCAACTGGAAAAGTGAGGCGAGTCAGTCGTACAAAGCGTAGACAGTGGATTGATTTGTCGCAATGATTGACACGATTCCGCTTGACGCTGCGTAAGGTTTTTGTAATTTTACAGGCAACCTTTTATTCACTAACAAATAGCTGGTGGAATATATGACTATCAAAGTAGGTATCAACGGTTTTGGCCGTATCGGTCGCATTGTTTTCCGTGCTGCTCAGAAACGTTCTGACATCGAAATCGTTGCAATCAACGACCTGTTAGACGCTGAATACATGGCTTACATGCTGAAATATGACTCCACTCACGGTCGTTTTGACGGCACCGTTGAAGTGAAAGACGGTCATCTGATCGTTAACGGTAAAAAAATCCGTGTTACCGCTGAGCGCGATCCGGCTAACCTGAAGTGGAACGAAGTGGGCGTTGACGTGGTTGCTGAAGCCACCGGCATCTTCCTGACCGACGAAACCGCCCGTAAACACATCACCGCTGGCGCGAAAAAAGTCGTGCTGACCGGCCCGTCCAAAGATAACACCCCGATGTTTGTTAAAGGCGCTAACTTTGACAAATATGCCGGCCAGGACATCGTTTCCAACGCCTCCTGCACCACCAACTGCCTGGCACCGCTGGCTAAAGTCATCAACGATAACTTCGGTATCGTTGAAGGTCTGATGACCACCGTTCACGCAACCACCGCCACCCAGAAAACCGTTGACGGCCCGTCTCACAAAGACTGGCGCGGCGGCCGCGGCGCATCCCAGAATATCATCCCGTCCTCTACCGGTGCCGCTAAGGCCGTAGGTAAAGTGCTGCCTGAGCTGAACGGCAAGCTGACCGGCATGGCGTTCCGCGTGCCGACTCCGAACGTATCCGTTGTTGACCTGACCGTTCGTCTGGAAAAAGCGGCGTCTTATGAAGAAATTAAGAAAGCCATCAAGGCCGCTTCCGAAGGCGAGATGAAGGGCGTGCTTGGCTACACCGAAGATGACGTGGTTTCCACCGACTTCAACGGCGAAGTGTGCACTTCCGTATTCGATGCCAAAGCAGGCATCGCGCTGAACGACAACTTCGTTAAGCTGGTCTCCTGGTACGACAACGAAACCGGCTACTCAAACAAAGTTCTGGATCTGATCGCCCACATCTCCAAATAAGATGAGATGAAGCAGGCAGCGATAAGAGCGACTCCGGTCGCTCTTTTTTTATCCGTAGTTAAAGGATGGCATCATGATTAATAAAATTTTTGCCCTGCCGGTCGTTGAGCAAATCACCCCGGTACTTTCCCGCCGTCGCCTCGACGAGCTGGAGGTGATCGTTGTCGATCATCCGCAGGTCAAAGCCTCGTTTGCCCTGCAGGGCGCGCACCTGCTCTCCTGGAAGCCCGCGGGCGAGGAGGAGGTTCTGTGGCTCAGCGATAACACCCCGTTTAAAACCGGCGTGGCGCTGCGCGGCGGGGTGCCTATCTGCTGGCCGTGGTTCGGCCCGGCGGCGCAGCCCGACCTGCCCTCGCACGGCTTTGCCCGCAACCTGCCCTGGACACTGAAGGCGCACAACGAAGATGAGAACGGCGCGATATTGACCTTCGAACTGCAGAGCAGCGAGGCCTCCCGCCGCTACTGGCCGCACGACTTTACCCTGCTGGCTCGTTTCAAAGTGGGTAAAACCTGCGAGATGGAGCTGGAAGCCCACGGCGAATTCACCACCACCTCCGCGCTGCACACCTACTTTAACGTTGGTGACATTGCCGCCGTTCAGGTCAGCGGCCTTGGCGATCGCTTTATTGATAAAGTGAATGACGCTAAAGAAGATGCGCTGACGGACGGCGTACAGACCTTCCCGGACCGCACTGACCGCGTCTACCTGAATCCGGAAGCCTGCAGCGTGATCCACGACGCGGCGCTGAAGCGCGCTATCGACGTGATTCACCACCACCACCTGAACGTGGTGGCCTGGAACCCCGGCCCGGCGCTGTCGGTAAGCATGAGCGATATGCCGGACGACGGTTATAAAACCTTTGTCTGCGTTGAGTCGGCCTGGGCGACCACGCCGCAGAAGAGCAGCGAAGAGAAGCCGTTCCGCCTGGCGCAGACCCTTCGCGTCGCCCGCCGTTAAGCCAGCGCCCCTCTTCCGCCGCGGCTGAGAGGGGAACCGGCTCAGACCATATCCAGCGCCGTTTTCCCTGGCGGCGCTGGATACGCCGCCTCCAGCCTCGCTATCTCTTCCGCTGAAAGCCTGATGTCCAGCGCCGCCGCGTTCTGCCGGACGTGCTCCACGCTCGCCGCCTTCGGTATCGCCATGACGCCCCGATGGCTAATCACCCACGCCAGTAAAATCTGCGCGGCGGTGGCCCGGTGCCCGAGGGCAATCTCATTGATCGTCGGGTGATGCAGCAGGCCGTCGCGCAGGCGTCCTGCCTGAGCCAGCGGGCTGTAGGCCATCACCGGCATCCCCTGCTGCTGGCACCACGGCAGCAGATCGTACTCGATGCCGCGCGAGCCCAGGTGATAGAGCACCTGGTTGGTGGCGCACTGACGCCCGCCCGCCACCTGCCACAGCGCCTGCATATCATCGTAATCGAGATTCGATACGCCCCAGCGGCGAATTTTCCCCTGGGTGATAAGCGTTTCCATCGCCGCGACAGTTTCTTCATACCCATAGCTGCCCGACCAGTGCAGCAGATAGAGGTCCAGGCGGTCGGTGTTTAGCCGACGCAGGCTGCCTTCGCAGGCCGCGATAGCCTTTTCACCTCCGGCGTTCCACGGATACACCTTGGAGACCAGAAAGACCTTGTCGCGTATGCCGTTCAGCGCCTCCCCCACCACCTTCTCCGCCGCGCCGTCGGCGTACATCTCGGCGGTATCAATCAGCGTCAGTCCCCGCTCGACGCCCGCCCGCAGCGCGGCGACCTCCTCCCGGCGGCGGTCGGCGCTTTCACCCATATACCAGGTTCCCTGGCCGATGGCGGGAAGGGGCACCTGCCCGGAAAATATAATCTGTTTCTCTGTCATTATCTCCTCCTGTGCTATCCCGCCACCGTAATGCAACACAGGGCGTCAGCGCCCTGTTTTAATGCCCGGATTATGTTGTTATACCCTAAATAATTCGAGTTGTATGAAGGCGGCAAGCAAGCGACAAATTCGTCAGGAACGAATTTGCCCGACCGCAGGTCGCCTTCGGTGAGGGACAAGGATGTCCCTCACTCATCCTCGGGAGCATAGCAAACTATGTGACCGGGGTGAGTGACAAATCTGTCGGGAGCAGATTTGAACGCCGCGCAGCGGCGGCCCGTCAGGGCGAGTCTCATGGATGAGACGAGTAACCCGTAGCCAACGCACATGCAGCTTGAAGTATGACGGGTATAAAATGCCCAATCAGAACTTATAAGTGATCCCGGTCGAGATCAGGCCGCTCCAGGACTTATCCACCATCGGGCTATCGGTAATTTCATCCGACAGGCGGGTGTAGCGCGCCGTGCCGTACAGGCTCCAGTCGCCGAGGAAATTGTAGCTGGCGCTCAGCTCCAGATACGGGTTCCAGCCGTCGTCAGGGCTGTAGCCGCGCAGACCGCTGCGCGCCGCCTCTTTTCGCGATACGCCGTAATAGTATTCGTTCTGGTTTTCACTGTTCCACTCCACCCCGATGCCCGGCGTTACCGTCAGGCCGCCGTGGGTGTAACGATACAGCCAGGCCAGATCCCAGACGATGCCGTTACTGTTATCCAGCGTATCCCCCGAAATGGCGGTGCGCAGAAAGCCGTACTGCGTATTATGCACGTAGGAAAGCCCGACCATCATGGTGCTCTTACGCTTGTCGAGACGGCGCAGCTGGCGATCGTCGCTGTCGCCCGGCTTGAAGTACATCGGCGACCAGTAGGCGGTGACCGACAGCTTATCGGCGGTGTCGTTCCACAAATAGTAGCCGCCGCCCAGGCCGCGGAACCAGAAGTTATCCCCTTCATAGCCGATCACCGGAACCGGATAAACGTCAGCGTCGTAGTCTTTATAAGGGCGCTCAACCACGCCAACGCCCGCGCCCAGCGTCAGGCCACCGTCAGCGTGCGCAGCGCCAGCCGCCGTTGCGAGCAGCACGCCAAGGGTCAGAAGTTTGAGTTTGGTCACAATCCATCATTCCTTATTCAATATTCGGCGACAAAAGTGTAACTGCCGTCAGGCTTTTACCCAACAATTTTGCTTAATCATTCCGTCGGAATGGCCTGAATCTTAACGCAGGCGTTCGGGCGGCGGTGAGCGTTTTTATCGTCGACTGCCGTAAAAATCGGGCGGCGGCCCGCCCCGTCGGGGGAAGAGGAAAAAACAGGTGCGGCGGAAGGCATATTTGCCCGGAGAGAGGCGGGATTGCCGGCGCTGCCGGCAATCCCCAGGGGGTTACTCGCTTTCTACGGCGACGGGCTTAGCGGCAGGAGTTTCCTGCGGCGGCTGCCATACGCTCTCTTTCACCTCTGGCGCTGGCGCGACGTAGAGGTTATGTTCAGCATGGTATTCTTTGCCATATCCCTCTTCATCCCAGATTTTAATGGCATATTTCTTCCACTCCTGGGCCAGTGCGTCAAGCTCGTCCGCAAAACGGAAATAGCTGTCGGAACCATCGTGCTGGGGCTGCGCATGATGCGCGGTAATATGCTCGCGGAACTTCGCCGGGTTATCAATAATCGGACAGGGCTGCATTAAATTATCATTAAACGGGATCTGCCGCTTATAGCCTTCAAAGAAGGGACTTTTGAGGATATCGAGGATCCGTTTCTCACGCACGTTGTCGGTGGCGTATTGCTGGAATACGCAAGGCTCGACCCCGCCCTTGGCGTTAATGTGGAGATAGTTCGCCCCGCCGGACATACAGCCGTTGACCAGGAAACCGTGGTTCCAGAAGTCCGCCAGGAAGCCCAGGCGGCCGGACTTGCGTAAAGCCTCAAGGAAGTGGAAACGCTCATAGCGCTGTTTGGCGTTGGGCACCAGCGCCATCGTCGCGTCGCGGCCAATCGGCATGTACTGGAAGACCCAGGCATATTTGACGCCGAGCGTGTCAATTAAGAAGTCCCAGAACTCATTGCCGCAGATCTGCTCATGGTTTTTCGCGGTGGCCATGATCGAGGTGCCGCGCATTACACCGAAACGATTCAGCCGTTCATAGGCGGCGAGAATTTTTTCCCAGGTCCCGGTGCCGCGACGCCAGTCGGTCATCTCCTCAAAGCCTTCCACCGAGATGGTTACCGCGACATTGCCAAGCTCGGCCAGCTTTTTCACCCGGCTTTCGGTCAGCATCGTACCGTTAGTGAAAACCATAAAGTAGCAGTCGTCAAAATGTTCGAACAGCTTCATCAGCGGCTTGTAAACAAAGGGTTCGCCGCCCGTGAAGGTGAAAAAGCGAACGCCCAGGTCATAAAACTGCTGAATGAGGTCAAACATCTCCTCTTCGGTGTAGTGGTAGCGGTTACCGTACAGGGCAGAGTAGCATCCCTTACACTCAAGGTTGCATTCATAGGTGGGGGAAATTAAAACCAGAAACGGAATATGGGTGCCGTACTTTTCCCCTGCCCGATCCCGCAGCTCAGCGCCGGAAACCACATGGTTAAAGATCAGGTTGGAGATGAGTTTCTTTCTGGCCGTCGGGTTCAGATTGCGCAGGATATCAATCCAGCCGCTGACCATCGGATCGCGTTGTTTACACATATCCGCCAGCTGGAGCAGCTCGCTTTTGCTGTCTTTCGTTACCCGCGCCCCTAAGCGAAATATTTTCTCCAGGCCCGCCTCGTCAACATGGTTGAGAATGGTGTTTAAGGCTATCGGTAATGCCTTTCTTGTTAACGCGTTTAATTTCATAGTATTACCCAAAAGTAGTCCTCATACACGATGGTGCCTCATCCGTTAACGCCGCGCGTCAGCCGATGAGAAATAACACGGCGCACCATTTGTATGATAAATTCCCCGTTAACTACAGCGTCGCATCCGGCGCCCTTGATAATGCGATAACCACTCTATCCTTATGGATATCGTTAGCGTTAGATCCGAATCGGCAAAACTGTTTTGCATTAATCCTGCCCCGCAGGAAGTCCGCCAGGCAGTTGATGTCCCGTCATGTCCTATAAACCGTCAGGAAACCGCGCCCGTTATGAATTTTTTCGCTGCTATTACTACCTTTGTTAGCGCTGCGGAGCTGAAGAGCTTCAGCGCTGCGGCAAAAGAGCTGAATATTGAAACCTCGACGGTCTCGCGCCATGTCGCTCTGCTGGAGGCTGATTTACGGGTAGCGCTGTTTAATCGCAGCACCCGCGGGCTGTCTCTGACCGAAGCCGGAAAGCTGTTTTACTCCCGCGCGACGCAGCTGCTGGCACAGTGGGAAGAGACCCGCAGCCTCACCTCGGCGCTGAACAAACGGCCCGCCGGCCTGCTGCGGCTCAGCGCGCCGCGCGCCTTTGGCCGCAGGCATATCATGCCCTTCGTTGAAGCGTTTCTGCAGCAGAATCCCGATATCTCCCTGGACATCTCCTTTTGCGATGAGCAGGTGGATTTAATTGAGTCCCGGCAGGATCTGCGCATCCATATCGGACCGCTGCCGGATTCGACGATGCATGCCCGCCAGCTGGCCCCGCAATATCGCTATGCCTGCGCCACGCCGGCCTGGGCAGAACGGCACCGGGAGACCCTCAAGGGTGACCCCGCGGCGGCTAATCCCGATATCCTGATGTTTTCCCGCCTGCACGGCAACGGCTGGTATGCCCGTACTGCGGGAACGGACGAAGAGTGGCAGCGCTATCCGGCCTCGTTTCGTATCAGCAGTAACGATGAAGATGCGCTTCACGAGGCCTGTCTGCAGGGGGCGGGAATAGCGATACTCCCCGACTGGCTCATTGCCGATGACCTGCGAACGCAGCGCCTGCAGCGGGTGCTGCCGGAGCGGGAATTCAGCCTGCACCGCGCCGAATCCGCCGTCTGGTTTGTCTATCCGCGGAAAAAAATCGTCGCCAGCAAGGTTCGCTCTTTTATTGATTTTTACGTCGATCGGCTTGGCACGCCGCCCTGGTGGCAGCGTTGAATCAGCCGGCACCGGGCGGGCGCGGCTTTTCGCGACGGCGTTTTCCGGAAGCGGCAGCGTCCGGGGTCATAATCACGGCCCGCAAATATTTACTGAGCGCGTTTACGGGCAAATGTCAGCATTTTTACCGCATAAAAAGTCGACAATCTAAACAAAACCCCAAATCTTTAAAATTCAACAGGATTATCCTCCAAAAACCGCCGTTATACGCGGGCAACGGCCTCGGTGCTTCCCTTCGCAAAACTTGATCAAAACTGGATACACGCTCATAACAAATAGAGCGGTCCAGGGTTTTATCCCGTTGGTTTGCGACGCTAAAAGTGGAAAAAGCCGCACGCTTTTGAAATGTTCCCCCGATTACAACAGGACGGCATACCATGAATATATTCGATCACTATCGCCAGCGTTATGAAGCGGCCAAGGACGAAGAGTTCACGCTGCAGGAATTTCTTACCACATGTCGGCAAGATCGCAGCGCCTATGCCAACGCGGCCGAGCGGCTGCTGATGGCTATCGGTGAGCCGGTCATGGTCGATACCGCCCAGGAGCCGCGGCTGTCCCGTCTCTTCTCGAACCGGGTCATCGCCCGTTATCCGGCCTTTGAGGAGTTTTACGGCATGGAAGAGGCGATTGAACAGATTGTCTCCTACCTGAAACATGCGGCGCAGGGGCTGGAGGAGAAGAAGCAGATCCTCTATCTGCTGGGGCCGGTGGGAGGCGGTAAGTCGTCGCTGGCCGAGCGCCTGAAGTCGTTAATGCAGCGCGTGCCGATCTACATTCTCAGCGCCAACGGCGAGCGCAGCCCGGTCAACGACCATCCGCTGTGCCTGTTTAATCCGCAGGAGGATGCCCAGATCCTCGAAAAAGAGTACGGCATTCCGCGCCGCTATCTGGGCACCATTATGTCGCCCTGGGCGGCGAAGCGGCTGCACGAGTTCGGCGGCGACATTAGCAAGTTTCGGGTGGTTAAAGTCTGGCCGTCCATTCTGGAACAGATCGCCATCGCCAAAACGGAGCCGGGAGATGAGAACAACCAGGATATCTCCGCACTGGTCGGCAAGGTGGATATCCGCAAGCTCGAAAACCACGCCCAGAACGATCCGGACGCCTACGGCTACTCCGGGGCGCTGTGCCGCGCCAACCAGGGGATTATGGAGTTCGTGGAGATGTTTAAAGCCCCCATCAAGGTGCTGCATCCTCTGCTGACCGCCACCCAGGAGGGCAACTACAACGGCACGGAGGGGATCTCCGCCCTGCCGTTCAACGGCATTATTCTCGCCCACTCTAACGAATCGGAGTGGGTGACCTTCCGCAATAACAAGAACAACGAAGCTTTCCTCGACCGCGTTTACATCGTGAAGGTGCCCTACTGCCTGCGCATCTCCGAGGAGATCAAAATTTACGAGAAGCTGCTCAACCACAGCGAGCTGGCCCACGCGCCCTGCGCGCCGGGCACCCTGGAGACGCTGTCGCGCTTCTCTATTCTGTCGCGGCTGAAGGAGCCTGAAAATTCAAGCATTTACTCCAAAATGCGCGTTTACGACGGCGAGACCCTGAAGGATACCGACCCGAAGGCGAAGTCCTGGCAGGAGTACCGCGATTACGCCGGGGTTGACGAGGGAATGAACGGGCTGTCAACGCGCTTCGCATTTAAAATTCTCTCCAGGGTGTTTAACTTCGACCATACCGAGGTGGCGGCCAACCCGGTGCATCTGTTCTATGTGCTGGAGCAGCAGATCGAGCGCGAGCAGTTCCCCCAGGAGCAGACGGAGCGCTATCTCGAATTCCTGAAGGGCTATCTGATCCCAAAATACGCCGAGTTTATCGGCAAAGAGATCCAGACCGCCTATCTTGAATCCTATTCGGAATATGGACAGAACATTTTCGATCGTTATGTCACCTATGCCGACTTCTGGATCCAGGATCAGGAGTATCGCGACCCGGACACCGGCCAGCTGTTTGACCGCGAGTCACTTAACGCCGAGCTGGAGAAGATCGAAAAACCGGCGGGGATCAGCAATCCGAAGGATTTCCGCAACGAGATCGTCAACTTCGTGCTGCGCGCCCGGGCCAACAACAGCGGCCGCAATCCAAACTGGACCAGCTACGAAAAGCTGCGCACGGTGATCGAGAAGAAAATGTTCTCCAATACCGAAGAGCTGCTGCCGGTCATTTCGTTTAACGCCAAAACCTCCACCGATGAGCAGAAAAAGCACGATGACTTTGTCGATCGGATGATGGAGAAAGGCTATACCCGTAAGCAGGTGCGTTTACTGTGCGAATGGTATCTGCGCGTACGTAAATCATCTTAACCACCCTTGCCCGGCGGCGGATCGCCGGGCCGATACCTAAACCGCCGGTCGCATCCGGCCGGCGACATCTGCGATCAGTTGGCAGTACGGGGGGCATATGACCTGGTTTATTGACCGGCGTCTTAACGGCAAAAACAAAAGCATGGTGAATCGCCAGCGCTTCCTGCGTCGTTACAAAGCGCAAATTAAGCAGTCGATTTCCGAAGCCATCAACAGGCGCTCGGTGACCGACGTGGAGAGCGGCGAGTCCGTCTCCATTCCCGTGGAGGATATCAGCGAACCGATGTTCCATCAGGGGCGCGGCGGGCTGCGCCATCGCGTTCATCCGGGCAACGACCACTTCGTGCAGAACGATCGCATTGAGCGCCCTCAGGGCGGCGGCGGAGGCGGTTCGGGAAGCGGCCAGGGCGAGGCCAGCCAGGACGGCGAAGGGGAAGACGGCTTTGTCTTTCAAATCTCCAAAGATGAATACCTGGATCTGCTGTTTGAAGATCTGGCCCTGCCTAACCTGCAGCAGAACCAGCAGCGCCAGCTGACCGAGTATAAAACCCACCGGGCGGGATACACCTCCAACGGCGTACCGGCGAACATCAGCGTGGTGCGTTCGCTGCAAAACTCGCTGGCGCGCCGCACGGCGATGACCGCCGGTAAACGGCGGGAGCTGCGGGCGCTGGAGGATAATCTGGATCTTATCAGCAGAAGCGAGCCGGCACAGCTGCTGGAGGAGGAGCGCCTGCGCAGGGCGATCGCCGAGCTGCGGGCAAAAATCGAGCGCGTGCCGTTTATTGACACCTTTGATTTACGCTACAAGAACTATGAAAAACGTCCGGACCCCTCCAGCCAGGCGGTGATGTTCTGCCTGATGGACGTTTCCGGCTCGATGGATCAGCCCACCAAAGATATGGCCAAACGTTTTTATATTCTGCTGTATCTGTTCCTGAGCCGGACCTATAAGAACGTGGAGGTGGTCTATATTCGCCATCACACCCAGGCGAAAGAGGTGGACGAACAGGAGTTTTTCTATTCACAGGAGACCGGGGGCACCATTGTCTCCAGCGCCCTGAAGCTGATGGACGAGGTGGTTAAAGCGCGCTACAACCCGGCGCAGTGGAATATCTATGCCGCCCAGGCGTCGGACGGCGACAACTGGGCCGACGACTCGCCGCTGTGTCATGAGATCCTGGCGAAGAAGCTGCTGCCGGTGGTGCGCTATTACAGCTATATCGAGATCACCCGCCGGGCGCACCAGACCCTGTGGCGTGAATATGAACATCTGCAGCACAACTTTGAGAATTTTGCCATGCAGCATATTCGCGATCGGGAAGATATTTATCCGGTATTCCGCGAACTGTTCCACAGGCAGGGAGCCGCCAACGGTAAGTAGCCCCGCCCCGGTCGGAGCCTCTTCCGGCCGGTTTTTTACCTTTCCCCGCGCCATCCGCGCCGCGCTTTGCGTATTACGGTTCCTCCTGCCGTTCGTGCTACTCTTTTGCGGTCTTTTTTATCGTAGTTCAGGAGTCCATTTATGAGCGATGTAATAACAGAAAACACCACCCATCAGCGCTTAATCACCCTGCTGACCCGCGAAGGTGCCCGTTACCGTGCGATCGACCATGAGGCGGTCGGCAAATGCGAAGCGGTATCGGCAATCCGCGGCACGGCGCTGGGCCAGGGTGCCAAGGCGCTGGTGTGTAAAGTGAAGGGCAACGGCGTTAACCAGCACGTGCTGGCGATCCTCGCCGCCGACCTGCAGGCCGATCTCTCGCTGCTGGCGACCCGTCTCGGCGGCCTGCGCGCCTCGCTGGCCAGCCCGGTCGAGGTGGACTCCCTGACCGGCTGCGTCTTCGGCGCGATTCCACCGTTCAGCTTTCATCCGCAGCTGAAGCTGGTGGCCGATCCGCAGTTGTTTGACCGCTTTGATGAAATCGCCTTTAACGCCGGCGTGCTGGAACAGTCGATCGTTCTGGCTACCGAAGACTATCTGCGCATCGCCCGGCCAGAGCTGATTGCCTTCGCCCGCCCGCGCTAAGGGTCGGGCGGCGGCTGCTCCCCCGAACCCGCATCCTGATGGCAATTGAATAACCGCACACGCTGCGCGTAAAACGACGGTTATGCGCCCGCCTGAAAAAAAGTTTTCTGGTTAAAAAATCCTGCTCGCCCGTGCGTTTGAGCGTAGAGTAAGCGGGCTTATTTTTTCTTTGGCAAGGAAATCATGATGTTTGATGTGACTCTGCTTATCCTGCTGGGGCTGGCAGCCCTGGGCTTTATCAGTCATAACACCACCGTCGCCGTTTCAATTCTGGTGCTGATTATCGTCCGGGTTACCCCGCTGAGCACCTTCTTTCCGTGGATTGAGAAACAGGGGCTGACCGTCGGGATTATTATCCTGACCATCGGCGTCATGGCACCGATCGCCAGCGGCACCCTTCCGCCCTCCACGCTGCTTCACTCCTTCGCCAACTGGAAATCGCTGGTGGCGATCGCCGTTGGGGTATTTGTCTCCTGGCTGGGCGGGCGCGGAGTGACGCTGATGGGCAGCCAGCCGCAGCTGGTGGCCGGGCTGCTGGTGGGAACGGTGCTGGGCGTGGCGCTGTTTCGCGGCGTGCCGGTCGGCCCGCTGATTGCCGCCGGGCTGGTCTCGCTGATCGTCGGCAAGCAATAATTCAGGGAACGGCGATGGAAAGGGTTACCGATTCAGCTTCACCGCACCGCGGGCAAAATAAAATTCTGGTCAGCGCCTGCCTGATGGGGTATCAGGTTCGCTATAACGGCAGCGAAAAAGCGCAGCTCGCCACCGCCCTTGCCCGCTGGCAGCGCGAGCGCCGCCTGGTTATCTTCTGCCCCGAACTGGCCGCCGGGCTGCCGACGCCGCGTCCGCCAGCGGAAATTGTTGCCGCAGACGGCGATAAGGTGCTGCAGGCGCGAGGGCAAATCATTGAGATTACCGGACGGAACGTGACGGCGCACTATCAGCTCGGAGCCTGGCTTGCCCTGCGCGCCGCCCGGGAAAATGGCTGTATCGCGGCGCTGTTAACCGACGGCAGCCCCACCTGCGGCAGCCGGTTTATTTATAACGGCAGCTTCAGCGGACAACGACGCAGCGGTGCCGGCGTCGCCGCCGCGCTGCTGCGTCAGCACGGTATTGCCGTGTTTGCCGACCAGCAGATCGCTGAACTAACCGCCTGGATGGAGCAGAGAGATGAAAATTCAATGTAAGCGGGTTTACGATCCGGCGGAAAGCGGCGACGGCTACCGCGTTCTGGTCGACAGGCTGTGGCCGCGCGGCGTTAAAAAAGCCGATCTGGCGCTTGACGAATGGAACAAAACTCTGGCTCCGTCGACCGATCTGCGCAAAAGCTTTCACGCTGAGGCGCTTGATTTTTGCCATTTCGGCGAGGAGTACCGCGCGGAGCTGGCCCGGCAGCGGCAGGAGGGAGAGCGGCTGGCGGATATTGCCCGTCGGGAGGGTCTGACGCTGCTCTACGCGGCGAAAGACCGTGAGCAAAACCACGCGCTGGTGCTGGCGGAGTGGCTGCGCGGGCTGTGACCCCCGCGCTTCGAACAGCTTCAGGTATCCTTGTAAACCCAGGCCAGGCTGACGCCGAGCCCGCTTTCACTTCAGCAGAGCGGAGTAAAAGGCCCTGCCAGACTACCCGCCGATCGCGTTTACTTTGTCGGACGCGGATGATCCCGGTGCCAGAGCGCCCACTCTTCAATCACCTCGCCGTCCGGAAGCCGGCAGTCCGAACGCACGCCCTGCGGGCCCTGAACCGGCACCAGCGTGCCGCCCTTTTGCTGGCAATAGACCGACGCCGGGTTGGGCATGCCGATTTGCGGCGGCTTCGGTGCGTCAGGTTGCGACGTTGATGAACAGGCGGCCAGCAGCAGTGCGCCGGACAGCGCAATAAACTTCACTTTCATGGGAACTTCCTTTCACGGTTAACTTTCTACAGGGTAATCCGTCAGCGGCTTCACCACCAACTTTTCTTTCCCGGCCGCGCTCCTCTTTCGCCTTGCAGTCAGCCCTGCTATTCTTCCCCGCTTCGCAGCGCGCAGGCAGGACGTTATAGCTTTCCGCGCCCTCTTCTTTACGGCCATGATATTTCTGGCCTGATTTTTATCGGCGGCAGCGCCGCTTCCGGAGCGTAATAGTGAAAAAGACAACCCTTCTCATGATTGGCGTAGCGATCGTGGCGATGCTGGGAACCTGGCTGGGCTGGTGGTAACGGCGACAGCCGGTAAAATCCGCCAATCGGCGGGTTAGCCATCACGAAGAATGCATTACCCGCCACCGTTTCAGGTGAACCGTAGCCTCTCCGGGGGCTTATGCAATGAGTCCTATGACGAAGAGTTCGCCCAGAAACTACCGGGCCACACATCTGAAAACGTCTCTCGATGAGCGCGATGAAGAGGCCTGGATAATGCGTTTTTTCGTAAAAAAAATGTTAACACCTGTTTAGTTGTGGTATAAGGAAAAAGTCTGAGTACGGAAATTTGTGAGAATTTCGACGGATAAAGATTAACGTTTTGATCTAAAAAATAAATAAAAAAAGATTGAATACGATTCCTGTTATCGCCCACATAAGAAAATACATATAAATTTCAATCACTTACCAGCAAATCTCATCAAAAAATAACCCAAAAAGCAGCCCAATAAAAACCTAAAAAATCAAACACATATCATTTTTGCGGGTCAATTCGGAAAAATTTCGGACGCCGCAAGCGTCAGCAAGCCAACGCTCTCCCCCTGCGTCTGTTAAGGTTTCCGCCCTGCCCCCAGCTCAGAGTGGTTGCTCATCCTCATGCCTTACCTCCGCGGGGTCCACTTAATTTAGTGGTGAGGGTAATGCGTTAGCACGGTCGGAATCCTGACTTTATGGGCTTAAAGCACTGACCGGAAAGACGAACGAGACACGGAAATGAAGCCCTCTTCCATTTGGCAGGCGGCTTAACGCAACTCATTCCAGAGGTTACACAGACAGCAAAGTTTGTTGTGTTGATAGATTTAACTTATAATCCCATTCTAAATCTGTATACATTTTATAATGTGCGTGGCCTTTTATGAATGAAAGAAATTTAAATATCGATGCTTTGCGGATACTGGCATGTGTTTTTGTTATTGGAATACATGCAACTTATAATTTTAATCCTCATGGCCTGATGGATTTCAATAATTACGCAGGGCTTTTATTGCACTCGATATTCAGGGCCGGTTTGCCGATATTTTTTATAATAAGTGGATATTATTTATTAAATTCAAAAATAAAGTCAATTAAGAAATTCTATCTTAAGCGAATTGTTAATATAATTATCCCATTCTTAATTTACTCTTTCCTCCACTTTCTCATAATGAATAGAGACTCAACATTCAGCTTAAATATATACAGCGACTACTTTTTAAAAATAGTGAATGGGTCGCTTTCAGTACATTTCTGGTTTGTGTATGTAATAATTGGAATATACATATTTACCCCAGCACTCTCATATATCATGAATGACAGTAGTGATCGCACGTTAAATATTGCTTTTATTACAATACTGGTGTCGTATTTAGTCAATGTGTACTATAATAACTCAAGCTTTTTAAGTGTACAGCCTTTTGAACTTCCATATATAAACAACTGGTATCTTTATTTTTTTTATTGGGGGATTCATCGGGCGTAAGAGATTTAAAATGCGAAAGTGTACGGCCCTGTCACTGATACTTTTTGGCTACATTTTAACAATTATATCAATTTATAAAGATCCGGAATATGGATTTTTGAAGCCTTTTGATGGTGGAATTAACATGATTGTACTGTCCACTGCGATCTTTCTGTTATTTGCACGCACTGATATTAAATTAAATGGATGGCATAATATAATACCGCGAGTTGCCTCTCATACCTACGGGGTGTATTTAATACACATGGCAATACTCAACATAATATACATTTACTTCATTACAAGCAATATTGTATACAATTCCATAATGATGATATGCCTAGGCTTTATTATATCGTTACTAATAACTTACATAATAGATACTATGATAATTAATAGAATAACAATGCTAACTGGCGCATCAAAAGTTAAAGCAGTGCCAGTTAGCAAAAAATCAATAGTCGATTAGTTGGTTAACTTTTACTACACCCCCGCTCCCTTTTGATACTGAGGTAACGAGGGTTATCATCAATGCAGGAAGTAGCACTGTACTATTCTCAACATATGCCAGATCTGTTATTGTTGTTGTGTCAGTAATGGATATAGCAGTCACTGTCATATTCCCGCCTTTTGAAATGATGGGCCTATGTCCGCTTACCGGAGACGTTAAATTCATATTAGAGATATTGATTGAGGCAGTTAGATTTGAACTGAAACTTCTTATTACTGGAAATGTAGAGACATTAACGCTGAGGCTCATGATTACACTTGAGTCTGTTTTATCCAAAATTACAACTGCATTTTCTGAAGAGCTACTTTCTGTTACATTATTTATAACAAAGTCAAGATTCAATGTTCCGCCAGGCCTCCCAGCAAAAGCAACACCAAAATCGCTAATCAACCCTAGCAATAAGTTTCTGGCTGATCCGCTTATGACGTCCGCAGCCCCCCCACCAACTCCAAAACTGATAACTCTATTTGTCACAATTGATAATGACGATTCTGCCCGGCCATCAACAACAACGCCGCCAATATTTACCATGTTATTAAGAGTTCCAAAAGCAATGCTATTATTCATGCAAAGTTTAGATTCAACTCCAAATATTGATACTGTATTTTTAGTTGTTTGAGAAACCATTTGCGGCCAGTCAGGCATATAATTACCAAATTTGAATAACACTTCGTTAGGGTTGTTCAAAGTAGCCCCAGTAGTGAACGTTACGCCTGTTATCCGCCATGCGATGTGTCGTTGGTGTATAGGCGGGCGCGTATTCAGAATAACCCCCCCCCACCGAAAATCCATGAGCGGCAACGGGGAAAGCTTGCACTAAAGGGATGAACACACACGACCACACACAAACTTATTGCGTAGTGTGTATTCGTGTGTATAATAAAACTCAGGTTGGGAGGAAAAATGAAATCGTCTGACCTGATAAAGGAATTGACTGCTGCCGGATGTGAACTCAAAAGGCATAACGGAGGAAGCCATCAGATATGGTGGTCACCGATAACCGGAAAAACTTTTCCGGTTCCGCATCCCAAAAAGGACTTACCTCTCGGCACTGTCAAATCCATCAAAAAAATGGCGGGGATATAATCCCCGCCCTCTCGGAGGTTGATATGTTCTTCTCAGTGGGCGTCGAGACGCCAAAAGATGAAAACACCGCCTACGGTATGATCGTTCCTGCGTTTTCGGCTTACGATTACGGATGTTTCTCCGCTGCTGATACCCAGGACCAGATTGCACCTATGGTGAAAGAGGCAATCCTGATGGTTGTAGAGGATCTGGTTCAAAACAACAACGTGTCTGTTGAAGACATAAAGGATGCTGGCTATCTGGTTTACTCAGTTAATCCTGAATATAAGGACTTCGACAGCTGGGTTATGGTCGATGTTGATTTATCAGAATTCGAAGGTAAGCCGCAACGTATCAACGTTTCTCTGCCTGATACGCTGATTAAGCGCATCGATAATGCAGTTAAATCAAGCGGCGCTTACCGTGACCGTAGCCACTTCATCGCTGAAGCTGCACGTCACGAACTCAAGCAATAAGCCATACACAGATCGACGATATGACAGGGGTACTGTGCCTGAGCACTCGCGAATACCCCTGTCGTATCGCCGTATAACAAAAAAAACCGCAAGGGCGCTGAGGGATCCCCACCAACTCAGCGCTAATAAACCAGCATCATACTTCGGTAGGCTCTGGCGAGGTGGTTAAGAACGGTGC
>NZ_WMJZ01000139.1 GCF_009711095.1 Intestinirhabdus alba | reverse complement strand
TTAACAGATACAGCCGCGTATTGGCTATTGGACGGCCTATTGGCACTATTGAATTTAATTCCTCTGAAAGTGATTTATATCTAAACTGAGTCACAACATGCGTTTCAGTTGGGCCATATTGGTTATTCAACAACCGAAACTTCAAGTTTTTAACAAATTCTATAATGGCAGGGGTCATTATTAACTGTTCGCCAGAAGTGATTACCTCCTTTATAGATAATTTTTTAAAATCATAACCATGAGATATCAAGTTTTCAGAGAAATGTAAAAGAGCCATATAAGGTAAGAAAACCCTTTCAACGCGAGACGCTGCCAGCCTATCAAACAATCTTAAAAAGTCTGTTCTATAATCATTATCGATAAGCTCTAATATTGCTCCAGAACATAGTGAAGAAAATATTTCTTGAAAAGAAACATCAAAGCTCAAAACCGCAAATTGAAGAGTCCTGTTTATTAAAAATTCATTCCTTTCCAATTTTGATGTAGATAACTGCCAATGAATAAGGTTGGTGAGTGAAGAGTGTTCTTGCATCACCCCCTTGGGTTGCCCGGTCGAGCCCGACGTGTAGATCACGTACGCCAGATG
>NZ_WMJZ01000138.1 GCF_009711095.1 Intestinirhabdus alba | reverse complement strand
TGCGGGGAGTGAGGACAACCCGCAGGTGCAGGGGCTGACGTCACGGCATCTGGCGTACGTGATCTACACGTCGGGCTCGACCGGGCAGCCCAAGGGGGTGATGGTGGAACATCAGCAAATTGTAAACTCAACGCGAGCCAGAAATGGAGTTTATGTCGCTGGGAGAACTATCCTTTTGCCTTCTTTCTCTTTCGATGCATCTGTGGGAATAATATTCCATGTTATTACAAGTGGCAGCCCATTGGTTCTGCTAATGTCAGACGATAATCTTGAAATATCAGTGCTAAGCCGTAGGATTAGCGAGTACCAAATAGAAGTTTGGTTAAGCAGCCCATCTCTTTATCAGACGCTTTTGAATTACAATCATGAATCATTAACTTCGTTAAGATATGTAATTCTTGGTGGTGAGGCACCACCAAAGACTTTGCAACAAGACCATTTCTCTACAAAAGAAATAGAAGCTTCATTATATCTGGAGTATGGTCCAACAGAGACTACGGTATGGAGTACAGTAAGAGAAATACCTTCTGTTGAATCGTTGAATATAATAGGCCGTCCAATAGCCAATACGCGGCTGTATCTGTTAA
>NZ_WMJZ01000137.1 GCF_009711095.1 Intestinirhabdus alba | reverse complement strand
CGGCTGTTTAACGGCGCCTCGTCCCGGCTGCATGTTCTGCAGCTGGATAAATTCCTGAAAATTATTGGCGGTGCCGCAAAGGTATTGGGGATAGTGGCCGGAGCTATTACGGCCGGTTATGATTTTTATCACACTTTTGATGAGGGCTATAAAGGGCATACCGGGCTTGCGGTGGCGTACGGGCTGTCGGGCTTAGCCGGGGCCTGGCTGGTTGCGGCTATTTTCTGGGCCATACCGGTTATCGGCACCATTATTGCCGTTATTATTCTGCTCGGCGCGGCAATCTACCTGGCATTTAATGAGCGCGACAGGATACAGAAGTGGCTGGTGCAGTGCCTGTGGCGTCGAATCCCCGTAAGCTCTAAGTATACTAAAGAAAAACAGGAGGAGTACCGGAACAAGGAGGCCGCGGATCTGCCCATCTGGCCGACCATGGTAATGGAGATGAACGAGCTGAAGCTCGCATTAGGCGCGGAGGCATAAAATGGATAACTACGGACTGTTCCCCAAATTCAGGCTGAACCGGCCGCTGAATGAGGATGAGAAAAAATACCAGCTGAAACAGCATCAGGCCAGCGATCTGGCAGGGCAGAC
>NZ_WMJZ01000136.1 GCF_009711095.1 Intestinirhabdus alba | reverse complement strand
CCACGCCAGCGCCGCCGATATAAAGCTCGCCCGGAGCCCCCAGCGGGACCGGCTGCCGCTGTTCATTTAACAGATACAGCCGCGTATTGGCTATTGGACGGCCAATAATTGGGATGGTAGTTACAGATTGTATCAGCGCAATGGTTGAGTCTACAGTACATTCCGTTGGGCCATAAACGTTGTAAACATTCAAATCTTTTATATTAACTATATCTTCCCACGTATTTTTTGGTATTACATCGCCACCAACAAATAAAGTTAAAGGTTTTTTCTCAGGACCTGGAAGTTCCTTAATTAAGTGATTAAGCTGAACTGGAGTGCAGTCTAAAATATCAATATTGCACTTCTTAACGAACCCAATCAATGCATCCAGATCTAATCTGATGTCTTGGGGAAGAATAGATAGCGAACAACCATATAATAAAGAGAACAACATTTTCACAGATGAATCAAAAGAAATACTTGCATTAAGCGCTACTTTGACATCTTTAGGAAAGTGAGAGTATATGTTTTTTAAAAAATACGCATATAGATTCAATAAAGAATTATGCTCCACCATCACTCCCTTGGGCAGCCCGGTCGAACCCGACGTGTAGATC
>NZ_WMJZ01000135.1 GCF_009711095.1 Intestinirhabdus alba | reverse complement strand
GACAACCCGCAGGTGCAGGGGCTGACGTCACGGCATCTGGCATACGTGATCTACACGTCGGGTTCGACCGGAATGCCTAAAGGGGTGATGGTGGAGCATAAGGGGGTTCTTAATTATTTGTATTTTGCTAATAAAAAATACGGTAGCAATAGATGTATAAATAGCGTCTTATCTTCCTCTATAGCTTTTGATGCTACCGTTACTAGCCTTTATACCCCTTGGTTGTCTGGCGGTCTGGTTGATATTATCAAAGATGGTGAAGAGCTTAATGTTCTTCCATCTACCATTATGGAAGTGAAAAATAAAACTATCGTTAAAGTCACACCCTCCCTCTTATCAGCTATGGGGAAGGTTTTTGAAGTCGATAAAAAAATGAATATTGAAGTTTCTTTCATTGTTGGTGGAGAGCAGCTTCCTTCTTCTGTACTTTCCGTAATTAAAGATATATCCGATGGATTTAAAATATTTAATGAATATGGTCCTACAGAGGCAGTGGTTGGGTGTTGCATTTTTGACACCAGGAGCTTTGAGACCGAATTTGATAGTGTACCTGTAGGAAAAGCAATAGCCAATACGCGGCTGTATCTGTTAAATGAACAGCGG
>NZ_WMJZ01000134.1 GCF_009711095.1 Intestinirhabdus alba | reverse complement strand
GCCCGGCGCTCCCAGCGGGACCGGCTGCCGCTGTTCATTTAGCAGATATATTCTTAGATCGATAATACGCTGGCCTATAGGGCTACGATCTAAAAATGTATCGCGTTTTGATAGTCGTCCGTGAGTTACATGAATAGTTGTTTCAGTAATGCCGTACATATTTACAAGCAGAGGAGACTGTTCAGCATTATGCGCATACCAGGGTGTCAGTTCCTTAGGTTTGAGCATTTCACCACCAAAGATAACGTAGCGTAGCTGATGACACATGTTATCCCGCACATGATAAAATGCCTTGAAAGCACCAGGGGTCTGATTTAATACAGTAACCCCTTCTCTACAAACTAATCGATAAAAATCAATAGGACTGCGTGATACAGCCTGAGGCACAATTATAAGTTTTCCTCCATGCCCCCATGCGCCCCACATTTCCCAGACAGAGAAGTCAAATGCAAATGAATGGAACAAACACCAAACATCATGTGCATTGAAGTGAAAATATCTGTCAGTTGAAGTAAGCAGCCGGCCTACTTGTTGGTGCTCCACCATCACCCCTTTAGGCATTCCGGTCGAACCCGACGTGTAGATCACGTACGCCAGATGCCG
>NZ_WMJZ01000133.1 GCF_009711095.1 Intestinirhabdus alba | reverse complement strand
ATGTGGCTGCGCGGCTACGGCGGCGCGCTGAACGCCTTCTCCGGCGGCAGGCTGAGCGGCTTCGACATGCGCTACAGCGGCTACCAGCTGGGGGCGGACAAGCGGGTCGCCGCCGGGGTGCCGCTGTCGGTGGGGCTGTTTATGGGCTCAACCCACGGCTCGCCGGACTATCGCGGGGGCAGCGGCACGGTGCGTTCGGACTACGCGGGGCTGTACGCCAGCTATCTGGCACAGAGCGGGCTGTACGGTGACCTGGTGCTGAAGGCCGCGCGGCAGAAGAACAGCTTCAGCGTGCTGGACAGCCAGAAGAAGCGCGTCGGGGCGTCGGGAGAGGCGTCGGGGTTCAGCGCGGCGCTGGAGATGGGCAGGCGGTTTAACCTGAACCAGCCGGGAGAAGGGTTCTATGTGGAGCCGGAGATGCAGTTCACCTGGAGCCGTCAGAATGCGATGAAGATGCGGGCGGATAACGGGCTGAACATCGGCCTGAGCAGCTATAAGTCGGCGCTGGGCCGTGCGGGCGTGCAGCTGGGGTATGAGCAGAGCACGGAGAGCGGGCGGGTGAACGCCTACCTGAAGAGCGGGGTGCTGAAGGAGTTTGCCGGGGAGA
>NZ_WMJZ01000132.1 GCF_009711095.1 Intestinirhabdus alba | reverse complement strand
GTCCCGGAATCCCCCCTGTTGCTGATAAGCGTCAAACGGTGCCAGATTCATGTACAGCGTAAAAAACGTCAGCCTGCTCGCCTCGCTCTCACCCGGCTGTATCTCATGCTTCACCAGCACAAAGGAGGTTGAAAGGCAGAGTTTTTCGCCCCGCCACTCAATGGCGGCCCCCGCATAGTTCCTGCACACGCGCCACGCCACGATCTCCCCGTCCGCCATACAGCGAATAAACTGCTCTCCCCGGCGGGGCCTGTCCTTATAATACGCCTTCTCGGCCTCGCTCTCCGTGCTCAGGGCGCACCAGGGCAGGGTGGCATCGGTCAGATGAATGCCGCCGTGCCACATTCCCTGGCTCCCTACCAGGTACAATCCGGAGCTTTCTTCTGCCAGCTTTTCCGTCAGCGCTTCTGCTGAAGAGAACGTATCGCCATTTTTATTCGACGGTACGGGATAACTGAATTTAATTTGTTTTACAGCCATGACTTTTCTTCCCTGTTATTCACTGCACCATTTGGCCGGGCCTTTAGCTTTACCTGCCACAGGCGCTGTATCGGTCTTTTTAAAATCCGGCGTTTCCAGCGGCAGGCTGTTGCCGCTCCCCGGCACCAGGTAATCCGCCGCCTTCACGATAAAATGCCCCTGCGTGCCGTGCTCT
>NZ_WMJZ01000131.1 GCF_009711095.1 Intestinirhabdus alba | reverse complement strand
TGGATGAAGCCCCCCGCCGACGACCCCTACTTTTTTCTGACACCTAAAATAACCCAAGGACGCTCCGTTAGTACCCCTGTGGAACTTTATAAAAAAGGCGCGACTGTTGATTTTACTTTTTGGCTGACACCATTACCTACGTCAAAATTGCTTTATCTCTTCCCTGTTTCACCACCATCTACACACATTGTTTTAAATATAAAAAAAAGCGAAGAGGCGAATATTAATTTCTTTCCTACCGAGATTTTCTCAAAAGAGGGTCCTGTCAATAATCTTCATGATACCTCGCTCTTAACCTTCGAAATCTATAGAATAAATGATAATTTAACAGAAACACTTATTTTTAAAAAGAATCATTTAATTGATAAAGTAACGCCAGCTAAAACGCTGCTTTTAACCTCATTAAATCATGATTTATTTGGCTTTGGCCATTATAGGTTAAAAGCAGAAGTAACAGGTGACCGTCCAGAATTAAAAATAGAAGGTTTATCATATTTTATTACGATAGAAACATATGCTATAAAGTAGATTATCCTGAAAGGTTAACCTATTAGAGGTAGTTAATGTGGGTAGCCTGAACCCGGACAACACGCGACGTCTGTCTGAAATACTGACCCAGTGGGCAATCCGCTCAAAAACGGGTTGAAAAAAATCAATCACG
>NZ_WMJZ01000130.1 GCF_009711095.1 Intestinirhabdus alba | reverse complement strand
GGATCGGCCAGGAAGCGCTCGTCGGTCAGCTCCGGGCGGTTAAGGTAGCCCCTCGCCACGCCAGCGCCGCCGATATAAAGCTCGCCCGGCGCTCCCAGGGGAACCGGCTGCCGCTGTTCATTTAACAGATATAGCCGCGTATTGGCTATTGGACGACCGATAATTTTGGGATCGTCAAAAGTGCCATCAACTTCGTATTTAATAGAACTTATGCATGTTTCTGTTGGCCCGTAGGTATTGATTAATTGAGATTGGTTAATACCTTCATTCACAAACCAACTACGCAAAGCCTGCTCACCTACAGCTTCACCACCAATAATCACTTTCCGTATAACATTCGGAACAGGCAATCCATCTAATGCGAGAAGAGACCAAAATTGAGTAGGTAGATCAAGCACAGTAATTTTGTGCTTTTGACATAACAGCCAGAAACGATTTGAGCTTGATAACCAGTTATCATCACGTAGGATCAGGGAGCAACCGCTGCTTAAAGCCATAAATATCTCTTCAACCGAAGCGTCGAAAGAAAAACTTGCGAATTGCAGGATCCTGTCATTCCTTAAGAGTTGAAGTTTACTGGAGAGAGAAGTTATTTCATTGACTACACAATTATGCTCTACCATCACCCCCTTGGGCTGTCCGGTCGAGCCCGACGTGTAGATCACGTACGCCAGATGCC
>NZ_WMJZ01000013.1 GCF_009711095.1 Intestinirhabdus alba | reverse complement strand
CTGGCGGAGCAGCCTCGCCGTCCAGGCCGTCTCCCCGCGGGCGGGAACCGGTACGTTGATATTCTCAGGCAGCCGGGGCAGCAACTCGTCCTGAGCCATGACCGCCGGACGGACGGGCAGAACCGGCAGGCCGTAGCGCCGGCAAAATTTACAGCCTTCAGGTGAACTCATTTTTCTCTTCTCCTGTTCAGGATAAATATATCCCCTAAATAATTCGAGCTGCAGGACAAAACGCAGCGCATTTTGAACAGCCACAGGATGTCTCTCATTAATCCCCGGGAGCTTACTGGAGTAAGTGACTGGGGTGAGCGAGGGCAAATCGGCTTAGCCTATCTGAACGCCGCTGGAGGAGCCCCTTCAGGGTGAAGCTCCTGGGCCGAATAAAGCCAACGCACATGCAACTTGAAGTATGACGGGTATATACCCTAAATAATTCAAGTTGCATGAAGGCGGCAAGCGAGCGAATCCCCGAGAGCATAGCGAACTATGTGACCGGGGTGAGCGACAAATCTGCCTGGAGCAGATTTGAACGCCGCGCAGCGGCGGCCCGTCAGGGCGAGTCTCATGGATGAGACGAGTAACCCGAAGCCAACACACATGCAGCTTGAAGTATGACGGGTATAAGCCTTTAATTAGTAGTTATAGTTACTATTACCTGTAGTCTGGTGAAATCATCTTTACATAATAGTGCTACACTTACGCTTTCGTCAGCGCTGGTAGCGTAAAATAAAGCTTCCGCGTGCAAAGAGTTAATATAAAAAGCACGTTCGCCTTATAAATACCTCATTCACCCACGACAGACAAATAAGAATATTTCACCACACATACATATTTTCCATCACAAAAAAATATCAATAAATAATGAAAATATTTTATTTTCCAAATAGCTCTTCCTGGTCATATTCATTACTAACCAAAAATCGAATCTGAATGCTATATCGGCGGGCTGCCGGAGAATTCGACTGGAAAAATGCTTAAGCCGGCCGGAAGCCAGGCAGCCCCTCTTTACGCCATAGACCTCCCCATCCATAAGGTTTACCCTACACTTAATGGAAGCGCCTTTTCCGGCTCCCTCTTCATTGATTAACGCGAGAGAACGCTATGGAACTTAAGGATTATTACGCCATCATGGGCGTGAAGCCGACGGACGATCTCAAAGCTATCAAGACCGCCTACCGCCGACTGGCCCGTAAATATCACCCCGACGTCAGCAAAGAGCCCGATGCCGAAGCCCGTTTTAAAGAGGTGGCTGAGGCATGGGAGGTGTTGAGCGATGAGCAACGGCGGGCCGAATACGATAGCCTGTGGCAGCACCGTAACGACCCGCATTTCCGGCAGCCCCAGGGTGAGGGCCATCCCGGCGAAGATTTTGAGGATATTTTCTCGTCAATCTTTGGCCGACGGACTCAACGTTCAGCGCCGCGCCGTGGCCAGGATATTGAGATTGAGGTGGCGGTCTTCCTCGAAGAGACCCTCGCTGAACATCGCCGCACCATCAGCTACCGGCTGCCGGTGTACAACGCCTTTGGCATGGTGGAGCGCGAAATCCCGAAAACGCTGAACGTGAAGATCCCGGCGGGGGTCGGCAACGGACAGCGCATTCGCCTGAAGGGCCAGGGCGCGCCGGGCGACGGCGGCGGGCCGAACGGCGACCTGTGGCTGACGATCCATATCGCCCCGCATCCGCTGTTTGCCGTTGTTAACCAGGATCTGGAAATTGTGGTTCCGCTCGCCCCCTGGGAGGCGGCGCTGGGGGCGAAAGTGGCCGTCCCGACGCTGCAGGATCCTATTCTGCTGACCGTTCCGCCGGGCAGCCAGGCCGGGCAGCGGCTGCGCGTAAAGGGCAAAGGGCTGGTGGGCAAAAAGCAGATCGGCGATCTCTACGCGGTCATAAAAATTGTTATGCCGCCGAAGCCCGATGACACCACCGCCGCCCTGTGGCGACAGCTGGCGGAGACGCACAAAGCCTTTGATCCACGTCAGGAGTGGGAGAACGCATCATGACCCGTGTCACCGTCACCTTTACCGTAAGCGAATTTTGTCTGCACACCGGTATTTCTGAAGAAGAGCTGAATGAGATTGTCGGGCTGGGGGTGGTTGAACCCCGCCCCGACGCCCCGCGCTGGCAATTTGACGACCGCGCCGCGGCGATCGTGCAGCGCGCCCTGCGCCTGCGCCAGCAGCTGGCGCTGGACTGGCCGGGGATCGCCGTGGCGCTGACCCTGCTGGAGGATAACGCCCAGCTGCGCCAGGAAAACCGCCTGCTGCGCCAGCGCCTGTCGCACTTTATTTCTCATCCGTAGCGGTTAAAGCCGGGGCGTCACGCGCCCCGCAAAAATCCGCTGGCCGGCTACGTCTTTAGAGTTAATAAGCCTCTGAGTTCATTAATATATCTCTGGACAGGCCATTAAGCCGATATAAATCAATTCCTGCCGTCAACGTCCGCCGTAGCATAGTGGCATTTTCAATACCACTTTTCCAGGAATGAGAAGGCAATGAAAGAAAACAGGCGAACCCGCTGGCAGCGTCGTCCGGGAACCACCGGCGGGAAGCTGCCGTGGAATGACTGGCGCAATGCGTTAACCTGGCGGAAGGCGGTGCAGCTGCTGATGCTGGCCGGCAATGTTTATATCGGCGTCGCCTTCTGGCTCTGGGTCCGCTATTACGAAACTGCCGGCGCGACGCCGTACTTCCCCCGCCCCGGCGGCATTGAGGGCTGGCTGCCCATCGCCGGGCTGATGAACCTTCGCTACACCCTTGAAACCGGCCAGCTGCCGCCGCTTCACGCGGGCGCGATGCTGCTGCTGGCGGCCTTTCTGCTCATCAGCCTGCTGTTTAAAAAGTCGTTCTGCTCCTGGCTGTGCCCCATCGGCACCCTGTCGGAACTGCTCGGCTCCCTCGGAAAAAAGCTGACCGGTCGCCACTTTCTACCTCCCCGCTGGCTGGATATCCCGCTGCGCGGCGTGAAATATCTGCTGCTGGGCTTTTTTATTTATATCGCGCTGTCGTTCCCCGCTATGGGAATTCAGTACTTTATGATGTCGGCGTACAGCATCGTTATGGACGTCAGGATGCTCGACTTTTTCCGCTATATGGGCACCGCCACCCTGGTCAGCCTGCTCCTTATCACCTTCGTCAGCCTGTTTGTTCGTCACGCCTGGTGTCGCTACCTGTGCCCCTACGGCGCGCTGCTGGGGCTGCTGTCGCTGCTTTCGCCGTTTAAAATTCGCCGCAGCGTGGAGAGCTGTATCGACTGCGGAAAGTGCGCCAAAAACTGCCCGGCCTCGCTGCCGGTCGATCGTCTTATCCAGGTCAGAAACGTGGAGTGCACCGGCTGCATGACCTGCGTTGAGTCCTGCCCGGTGGTCTCAACGCTGACCTTCTCCCTGCGCCCGCCGGCGGCGAAAAAACGCGCCTTCGCGCTTTCCGGCATTGCGCTGACCCTGCTGCTGCCGGGGATCATGTTTATCGCCATCGGCATCGCGGCCTACGCCGGCGTCTGGGAAAGCCCGGTGCCGGAGCATATCCTGTTCCGCCTGATCCCCGACGCCAGAATGATTGGGCACTAGGCTGTGTCCCTTAACCGGGCGTGGCGTCGACGCTGAGCCAGAAGCGCGTAATCAAGGCGGAGGGCGCAGGACGTAGTGAACTACGTTCAAGCCCGACAACGCAGAGTACGCGCTTCTGGCTCGCGTCCCGCAGGGCTGGGGCCATTCAGGCCCGCTGCCGCGTTGCTCGCCGCGCATCTGGAATAGCCAGACCTTACGGCTCGCGCCTTGCTCCGGGCCTGAATGACCTCCAGCGACGCTCACGAACGGTTAAGGGACACAGCCTGGCCGGGCGCCCGTTTCTTGTTATTGCTATAAGCAGACAGGTATTGGTTAACGTAGCTCTGGCTCACCGCAAAATCGAGTGAGACATATCCCGGCCGCCGCCGGTAGCGTAAGACTGAATCCACAGCATTCCGCCCTCACGGGCAGGATGCTGTTTTTTCAGAACAAAACCATAAAAAATAGCAGCAATACAGGGTTACACTTCGGTTACGGGAGAGGGTGGATGCCGGAAACTTCGGCGGTAGCGTGCCTGAAAACAGGCGTACCCCTCTCTTTCCCGTAACATCTCAGGGAGGAATTTATGCCATTAAAAGGAGTGCGTTTTACGCCGGAGCCGGGCGGGCTGATGGACATGACCGCCGCCGTCGCCAGCTTCATCCTTTACCCGCAAGAATAAATCAAAGCCGACCTGATTATTTGAAATCACGCTCCAGAGGAATACCCAATGAACGATGCTACCAAAATAACAGTAGGCTCTACAACGAAAGATAATAATTATATAAAACAACAGAAAATTACGCGCGTAAAGGCTACCGTTGAATATCATATATACCACAACGGTAAAATAAAATACAGATTAATAGATGAAACTGGCAATGGAACAGAAAAAACGCAGGAAACGCTAAAAAATGCACGGACCAAAGCAAAATATATCTATCACGATACGGCACATAATGAACATGAAATCGGCACGTATGATATTGTTGTGACAGATAACACCTATAGCGATTATAAAGATAAATTAGGCGGTAACAAAGTTTATCTTATTAATGTAAGTGCTAATATAAGTGAGTATTCAAAGGATGATATAAAATTTAAACTGACAATAAACACGGTTCGTCCCTATGCCAATGACGTTGCTACCGCCTCTTTATTAGGTGCAATGTTAAACACTGGTTATACGGACTTTACTTTTAACGGCGGCAGCAATGATAAAGGGGAGTCACCAGCTCCCAGCAAGAGTCACAAGAATGGTACAAATTTAGATTTACGCTATTTAAGAAAAGATAAATCAGGAGGTGTAGTTCATCTTAATAAAAATGATGAAAAAGGCGATCCTTGCGGTTGGAAAGGTTTAGATGTTGAAAGGCAGAATAAATTTATTGATGCATTAATCCTGTTTGGATGGGGTAGTGTGAAAGCATGGAAATACTGGGATAGCACCACCAGTCCTTCGACCGGGAAAGCCTGGGATGAATGGTACACAGAATGGAAAAAAGAACACCCTGACGAAACAGAAAAACCAATATTAAAAAACATTGGCCATCTAAAAAACCATCATCATCATATACATCTTCAGAGCTACAACCCAACATTAGAACTCATGGCAGATTAAAGGGAGTAAATCATGTTTAAAACAATAGCCTCTGTTTTTTTAAAAGCAATACTATTATATAGCCTTATCTTCACCAGCGCCGGATGCGAAATTAAAAAGGATAAACAGCTAACATTACCGGTTAACTCCACAGCGTTATTAAGTTATTATAAGAACAAAATCAATAGCGGCGAGTCAGAGTTAACGCTACCGGAAAAATATAAAAATCAGACTAAAAACTTTAACCAACAGGAAATAAAAATCCCCGTCCAGGGAGAAAACTTTGGTTCTCAATATACAGGAAGCAATGTTCGTTATTATGAGCTGGGGCAGTTTAATTGTGAAAATAACGCTTGTAAATTAATTATTTACAATAAGACCGGTGAAGCTGACACACCGTTACTGAACGCTCAGCTAAGCATTTATGACGCAACGGGTAATTTACTGGACGCTTTATTGCTTAGTAGTTACTTTCAGTATGAAGATATGGTTCGCTTCTCCGATTTTGTGATTCATCCTGATTACACTATAGATATCGATAACTACGTCAAATATATATACAAAGACGGTGAATATGGTGAACCGGATAGTCTGATTAAACACCCGGTATCGCAGATCTATTTAAAAGAAAAATATAAAATAGAAAACGGTCAGTTTAAATTGCTGTCCCGAATCGAAAAAGAAACGCAGTAAAAACGCGCAGGCAGCATCCGCCTGAACTGCGTCAGAAAGCCCTGAATGCCGCGCCCGGTTCAGGGGCGCGGCAGTAAACTCACTGCTCAGAAGCCGCCTGCTGGCTCTTACGCAGATCGTCCTGATTATTTTTCTGCGGGTCCTTACGCTCCACCGTCGATACGGATTCGCGCAGCTTTTTCACTTCGTCCGGCGTAACCTCCGGGGCGCGATTGCCCCAGCTGGAGCGCACAAAGGTCAGCAGATCCGCCACCTGTTTATCATCCAGCCGCCAGGCGAAGGCTGGCATGGTCAGGCCGGTCGGTGCCTCTTTCGTCACCGCCATCTGGCCGCCGCGCAGTACCACACTTATCAGCGATGAGGGATCGTCACTCAATACCGCAGAGTTATGCGCCAGCGCCGGGAAGGTTTTCCGGTAGCCCTTGCCGTCAAGCCGGTGGCAGGAGGAGCAGTTATCCATATACTCCCGCGCTCCTCTCTGGCTGAGATCGCCTTTGACCAGCGCCTGTGCGGTTGAAGGGTCGGCCAAAGGTGCCACCGCCTGCGGATTGGAAGACTTCAGCGACTTCAGGTAGACCGCCACCGCCGCCAGATCGTCATCGCTCAGATGCTGGGTGCTGTGCGCCACCACGTCCGTCATAGAGCCAAACGCCGCGGTGGTGTCCGTTTGCCCGGTCTTCAGGAACTGCGCGATCTCCTGGGGTGACCAGCGGCCCAGCCCGCTTTTAACATTGCCGGTGAGATCCGGGGCGTGCCAGCCCTCCAGGGTGCCGCCGGTGAGGAACGCCTCATCACGCTGGTCGAGCGCCTTCTCCTGGAAGCCGATGCCGCGCGGCGTATGGCAGGTTCCACAGTGTGCCAGCCCCTGCACCAGATAGGCCCCCCGGTTCCACTGGGCGCTCTGCCCCGCCTCCTCACGGAAAGGCTCATCATCGTGAAATGCCAGATTCCACAGGGAGAGCGGCCAGCGCATATTCAGCGGCCAGGGAATATCGCTGTCGCGGTTGGCCTGGTTTACCGGCGGCACCTGATGCATAAAGAAGTCATACAGAATATGCATATCCGCGTCGCTGATTTTGGCAAACGACGGGTACGGCATGGCCGGATAGAGATTGTGTCCATCCTTCGCCACCCCGCCGCGCACCGCCCGGGCAAAGTCGTCGTAGCTGTAGCTGCCGATGCCGGTAGCTTTATCCGGCGTAATGTTGGTGGAGTAAATGGCCCCCACCGGGGTGGACATTTTCAGCCCGCCGGCGTAGGGTTTGCCCCCCGCGGTGGTATGACAGGCGATACAGTCTCCCGCCGCGGCCAGCTGCTGCCCTTTATCGGCCGTATCCGCCTGCACGGAGGCGGCCAGCAGCGCCAGCGGCAGCACCGGGAACAGCGTTTTCCATTGAATCATCATCGTTATCGCTCCCTTAGGCCTGGACCAGCGGGCCAGGATTAGCCAGATACTGCGTGCGGATGGCGTGCGCGGCAAACAGCGCCGTGGCGCCCACGATCCCCGTCGGGTTATAGGCCAGGTTTTGCGGGAAGCAGCAGGCACCCAGCACAAACAGGTTAGGCACGTCCCAGCTCTGCATATATTTATTGACCACGCTGGTTTTTGGGTTATCGCCCATCACCGCGCCGCCGGTGGTATGGGTCGACTGGTAAGGCCGCACGTCGTAATGGGCCTCCATCGTCTTAAAGCCCATCTCATAGTGCGGCGGATTAATCTGCCTGACGATCTCCTCGGCTTTGGTGCCGATAAAGTGGGTCATCTTCAGCTCGTTAGGCTGCCAGTCGAAGGTCATGCGCAGCAGCGGCTGGCCGTGCAGATCTTTATAGGTGGGGTCAAGGTCAAGATAGCACTGCTTATAGGGCATCACCGATCCGGACGAACCGACGTTCATGGTGTGCAGGTAGCTCTCTTTAATGGCCTTTTTCCAGCCGGTCCCCCACTTCGGTGCCGCTTTCGGCGCAATCATCTGCTGGATGGGGCGGCCGCCGGTGATGGTGGCGGAAATCGTCGCCCCGCCGACAAAGCCCAGCCCGCTGTGATCGAAGTTTTCCGCGTTGAAATCATCAATAAACATGCCGGTGGCCCCGGAGGCGGCGAAGGGGTTGAAAGTATGATCTTCATTGAAAAATAGTGAAATACCGCCGTTCATCTGGTAGGCGTAGTTGCGCCCCACCACCCCCTCTCCGCTGATGGGATCGTAGGGCTTGCCGATTTTCGACAGCAGCAGCAGGCGCACGTTGTGCAGCTGGAAGGCGCTCAGCACCACCAGATCCGCCGGCTGCTCCACCTCCTGGCCGTTGGCGTCGATATAGGTCACGCCGGTCGCTTTTGTGCCGGTGGAGTCGGTGTTGACCCGCAGCACGTGCGACTCGGTACGCAGCTCAAAATTAGTGTACTGCTTCAGGGCGGGCAGCACGCAGGACTGGGGCGACGCTTTCGAGTAGTTAAAACAGCCGAAGCGCTCGCAAAAGCCGCAGTAGTTGCACACCCCCAGCTGGACACCGTAAGGGTTGGTAAAGGGTTCGCTGCAGTTAGCGGCCGGAACCGGAAAAGGATGATAGCCCAGCGCCTTGCTGGCCTGGCTGAACAGCTTCCCGGAATACTGCTGCTCCAGGGCTTTAGTGGGATAGGGATTCTGCCGTTCGGCCTCAAAGGGGTTTCCGCCCTCCAGAAGCTGCCCCTGCACGTTGCCCGCCTGCCCGGCGGTGCCGCAGATCTTCTCAAACTTGTCGAAAAACGGCTCCATCTCCCGGTAAGTGAACGGATAATCCTGCACCGTCATATCGGCGGGGATAAAATCCGCGCCATATTTCTCGATTACCGTGCTGCGCATTTTCAGATCCGCCTCCAGCGGACGCCACAGCATACCGTTCCAGTGGACCCCGGCACCGCCGACGCCGTCGCCGGGCAAAAACGAGCCGAAACGGCGGTAGGGCAAAGCGGTATCGGCCTGGGCGTGACGTATCGTGATCGTCTCTTTTGCCGCGTTCTGAAACAGCTTCAGGCGAATGCCGTAGGTCAACTCATCGGCAATACGCGGGTAGGCAAAGTCCGGCCAGGTGTCGCGCGCTTCACCGCGCTCTAAGGCCACAATCTTCAGGCCGCTGTCCGCCAGCTCCATCGCCATCAGCGAACCGGTCCAGCCAAAACCGACGATTACCACGTCAACGGGATCTTTTTTAATCGCCATGATCACACGCTCCTCTTGCCGGATACGCTCACCGGACCGAGCGGATAAGGCCTGCCGGGATGGTCCATTACCTGCGGATAGTCCGCGCGCGCGCCGGGAAAGCCGATCAGTTTCCAGGAGGCCATCGTCTGGTTACCGCCGTGCAGCGGATCGGCCAGATAGCCCTCTTTGCTGTTTTCCAGCATCTGGGCGAAGAAGAGTTTTCCCGGCACGTCGTCAAAGGTCAGCTCGCCGCTCTCCAGCTGGCGCAGAATCGCCTCCTGTTCGGCGTGGGACAGCCCGGCGAAGACGTGCTGATGCTGCTGCTGGCACCACTGATTTACCGCCTTAATACCGCGCCGCCAGCATTCGCGCGGCGTCAGGCGAGACTGATAGCCCAGCTCGGGAACGGCGTCGGCAAACGGTCCCTGCATATACCACAGCTGGCCGTGGCCGTACGGCAGCTCCATCTGTTTATCGATAAATATCGGCACGCCCTCGCTCACCGCACCGGGACCATATTCATCAGCGGGAATTAAGCGATCGGTGACCGCCAGAACAAACGCCCACTCTTCGTTATTAAAAAAACGCGGCACGTAGTGGGCGGATACACCCTCGGCGGAAGCGGGAGCCGACGCGGCGGCGTCCGCTATGGACAGGCTGCCGCCAACGGTGACCAGTGGAATTAACGCCAGGCTTTGCTGCAGGAAGCGCCTGCGCGCGGGGACGCTCTCATTGCCATTCTTACTCATAGAACATTCCTGTTATTGCTTTAATGATAAGAAAAACTAATTGATGGCTGTCTGACTAATAGTTTCTATATTTGTCAGTTAAAGTAAAAATTAGCGCAATTCCCTGTTAAAACAAGTGGCGAGAAATGTTGTATTGGAATGAATAAATGTGAATAACAGCATGGTATTGCGGAGGGAAAAGACACGTAGCGCGTTGATTTAGCGGACGATAAAACGTGCCGGGGCCTGTTTTCAGGCGCGAAATTTCTTTTACAAATTAGGCATTATGTTTGATTTAGATCAGCTTATAGCCGGCGGCCGCCGCCGCCGGCGCGGCGTCAGAGATCCGGGGGCGCTTTGCCCTCCGCCATAAATTTTTCGTCTAACTCCTCAGCGTTGCCCGCATGATCGCGGCCAGAGAGCAGATTCCAGCTGGCGATAAACAGCGCCGCCACCAGCGGACCGATAACAAAGCCGTTGATGCCGTAAATTTCCATGCCGCCAAGGGTGGTGATCAAAATCAAATAGTCCGGCATTTTGGTGTCTTTCCCCACCAGTACCGGCCGCAGAATGTTATCCACCAGGCCGACGACAATCACAAAGAACCCGACGATAAAGCAGCCCTGCCACAGCTGATCGGTGGCGAAGAAATAGACGGCCGCCGGCACCCAGACAATGGCGGAGCCGACGGCGGGTACCAGGGAGAGAAACGCCATCAGCGCCCCCCACAGGACGCTGCCGTCAACGCCCGCAATATAAAAGGCGATGCCGCCGAGGGTGCCCTGCACCACCGCCACGACGACGGTGCCTTTCACCGTGGCGCGGGAAACCGCCGCAAACTTGGCGAACAGGTGCTGTTTGACCAGCTCCGACAGCGGCAGGGCATCGAGGATCTGCCGCACCAGGAACGGGCCATCCTTCAGCAGGAAGAAGAGCAGATAGAGCATCACCGCGAAGTTAACGGCAAAGCCAAAGGTGCCCTTGCCGATCAGAAAGGCGCTGCCGGCCAGATAGCGCCCCCCTTTCAGGGCGACGCCGGAGAGCTTCTGCTGGATCTGCGCCGCGCTGTTGAGATGGTGATCCACCAGATAGGTCTGCGCCCAGTCGGGAAGGTGAGCGAACAGGTTCGCCACCACCTCCGGAAAGCGGGTGTTGTTCTGCTGCAGCTTGACATAGACCACGTTCATCTCGACCGCCAGCGAAGAGAGGATCAGCGCCAGGGGGATAAAGACGATCAGGCAAATAAGGCCAAGGGTGAGCAAAGAGGCCAGGCCGTTACGCTCCCCCAGCGCCGTACGCAGCCGGTTTTTCACCGGATAGAAGATGACGGTCAGGATCGTCGCCCACAGAATCGCCGAAAAGTACGGTGCCAGCACGTCAAAGAAGGCCCAGGTGACCAGGGCCAGAATAAAGATAAAAAAGCCTTTCGTCAGTCCGTTAAAGCGCATCAATAGGTCTCGTTAACAATTGTCCTCTGTGCACTATAGGGCCAACGGCGAAATTTACCAGCCATCGCGGGAAGAAAGCGCCCCGCTGGCGGAAAATGACGCACATCGCCAGCGGCGTCGGTTCACGGTGAGTGCCGCGCGAACCTTATGGAGGCGGGGTTGCAGAACCCGTTTCGGTGGGGAGTGGAGTGGGGATGGCAATGGGAGCCGGTGTGGGAGTCAGAGTGGGAGTCAGAGTGGGAGTTGAAGTGGGAGTTGAAGTGGGAGTCGAAGTGGGAGTCGGGGTCGGGGTCGGCACAGGATTGGGGACAGGGGCAGGCGCAGCCTTACAGCAACAAACCTTAATGTTTACGCAGCCCTCTTCCGTTTCGCTGACCGTGACGGTGGCATTACCTGCCTGAAAAGTGTGGCTCATATAAACTCCTTATAAAAGTAACCAGCCTGAACGCGCGTTTATTATGGGGTTATCCCCGCCTCTTGCCAGCAAAAGCCCTTTCCGGTTTTCTGAAAATGTTGCGACGCCGCCGGGCCGGACGCGATACCGCAGCTACACTGTCAGGCTGTGTCCCCTGCCGGCCGCCGGAGCAAAGGGGTAACGCCGACAGAAGAGAAGGAGAAATGATGCGCTTTAACGAAAATGCTCTGTTTCTGAATACCGTCCTGCCCGGTGGAACCCCGGAAGAAAAAGTGCGCGCGGCGGCCGAAGCCGGGTTCAGCCAGCTGGAGCTCTGGCAGCAGGACGTGGAGCGCGCTCCGGGAGGCGTTACCGGGGTGCGTCGTCTGCTGCAGGCTAACGCGCTGTCGCTGACCGACTATCAGGTGCTGCTGGATTTTGACGGCGCGCCGGACGCGATCCGCCCGAGCAAACGCGCAGAGGCGCTACAGATGCTGGACACGGCCCGGGCGCTGGGCGCGGATACCCTGCTGGCCCCGGCCTCCACCGATCCGCACTGCGTCGCCGGGCGCGAGGCGGAAGATCTGCGCTGGCTGGCGCGTGAGGCGGCGGCGCGGGATCTCCGGATAGCCTTTGAGGCGATGGCCTGGAGCCGCCATATCAACAATACGGCGGCGGCCTGGGGGCTGGTGCAGCAGCTCAACGAGCCAAACCTGGGTCTGGTGGTGGACGCCTTTCATCTCTTCGTGCTTCGCCGCACGGTAGACGATCTGGCGGGCATTCCGATGGAGAAAATTTTTCTGGTGCAGCTTTCCGACCTGCAGACGCTGCCGGATCGACAGCAGTTGGTTGACACCGCCCGCCACCGCAGGCTGCTGCCGGGCGAGGGAAACTTTCCGCTGGATACGCTGCTGGATTACCTGGCGGAGAAGGGGTATCGCGGCCCGCTGGGGCTTGAGGTGTTTAATGATGCGCTCAACCGCAGGCCCCCCGGCGAGACGGCCGGGCGGGCGATGGCGGCCCTGAAGCGCTGCCTGCGCCGCCACGCTTAAGGAACGCCTCAGGGTGCATCCGCCAGACGTATACGCGCCACGCACTCCGGCAGCCCCTGCTTCAGCAGAGTCTCATCGTTCTTGACCGTCACAAACAGGTGGCGTTTATCGGCGTCAAACGCCAGGCTGTTGGGGTGCGGGGCCAGGGGTAGCCTCTGCAGCAGAGCGTAGCGCCGGGTATCAAATACGGTCAGAGTGCCCTCCCCCTTGTCAACGCGAATTCCCCTGCGGTTAGCCACATACAGCCGCTGCCGGTCGCCGTCCCAGCGCAGGCCGATGGGGATCTCATCCGTCGGCATCCGGGCGATCACTTCGGCGCTGTCGGCATCCAGCACAAAGACCTGATGGCCGTCGCTGCGGGGCGCATACTCGCGCTCAAGGTGGTTGTTGCGCCAGTCCCGGCGATCGATCCCCTGATCCACGCCGAAGATCCGCCTCTGCTGCGGATCGTAGACCATGTTCAGCAGCTGATCGACCTCCACCTCCCGACGGCTGACGATAGCCAGCGCGTCCGGATCCACCACGAACAGCTGCCCCTGCATATTGGAGACAAACAGCCGTCGCCCCTCGTCGTCCAGCACGATCCCCACCACGTTGTAGCCAAAGCCGTGAATCACCTTCTCCAGCCGCCGATGGCGGGTATCGACGACAAACAGCACGCTGTTGATCCCCAGCCCCAGTCCGGGCAAGAACAGCCGTCCGCTCCGGGCGTCAAACGCCAGCTCGCGTAGCTTCCAGGGATAGCCTTCGCTGACGCCAAAGCGCTCAAGCTCCCGCAGCAAAAAGGCCAGCCGCTCGCCGCCGATCCCCTCCTGCCGGTAGCGCGTCTCAAGCACCACCTCCTCCATCAGCGGAATGGTGGCGACCAGCCGGTTGGCGGCGATATCCACTACCGCCACGGAGCCGTTAAAACCCTGCGTGAGATAGAGAAATCCGCGCCGGTCATCCAGCGCCACGCCGAAGCCCTTCGCCGTCAGCGGAATTTCCGCCTCGACGGCAAGAGTCTGCGGATTAATGCGCAGCACCCTGGAGCGCATTTCATCCTGCCAGTCGGGCGCGCTGACGAACAGCGCCCGCTGCGAAGCGCTGTAGACCAGCTCCACCACCGTCGCGGCCGGAAAAATGCATTCGACGTCGGCGTCCTTAATCTGCGGCAGATTTGCCTGTTGCATCACGTTCTCCTGTGGCTGTTATTGCGTATTTACCGCCGCTGCGCACAGCGCGGCGAGCGGCACGTCAGCCCCGTCGTCGACGTCGGCCATGGCGGCAAACGCCCGATGGGTCGTCCCGACAATCTGCCGGACCTGCTCCGGGGTGTAGCGATCGGCGCGGTAGCTCATCATCACGCGGATAAAGGATTCGCCGGCAATATTTTCCTCCATGACCTCAAACTGCAGCCCCAGCACCGATTCGCTTTTCTGCGGATCGATCTGGCGGAAGCGCACTTCGCGCCCGTCCCCCAGGATAAATGCGCCGTTTAGCTTGTTTTTGGCGTGGATCTGAATAAACACTTCAAACATATGGCGATCGTGGGCGACCGCCGGGCCGAACAGCCCCTCTTCCACCAGGTCGATGGGAATATCGGTAAACGGCATCGAGGCGTTAATCTGCTGTTTTACGTCGTCAATCAGCGCGTTAAGGGTCGCCGTACGGCGGAAATCAACGCGGTGCGCCACCACTGTGGTGAAGTAGCCGATGGTGTCAAAGAACCGCGCGTCGTTACGCCCGGAGGCGGAGGTGCCGATCGTCAGCTCCTCCATACCGCCCAGCCCGTGCAGGGCCGCCGCGATACCGCTGTACACCACGTTGAACAGCGAAGCGCCCCGCCGTCTGGCCAGACGATAAAGTCCCTCGGAAACCGCCGCCTCAAGCCTGAACTCTGTCCAGCCGCCGGCGGGGTCCGAAGTCTCCGTATCCGCCTGTCGGGGGGCCAGAACCGGCGTCGCGGCCGGGGCACCGCGCAGACGCTCCAGCCAGAAATGCAGGTGGCTATCGTTCAACCCCGCCGCCCGCTGGCGCAGGGCGAACAGGTGAAACGGCTCCGGCGTCTGCCGCCACTCCGGTGCCCGCCCGGCCGAACGGCGATTCACCGCGTGGGCCAGCTCGTCCATCAGGATATTGACCGACCACTCGTCCAGAACGATATGGTGGAACAGCAGCGAGACCACCTGCTGCCCGTTGGCCTCGTCGCGCAGAAAGGTAATGCGCACCGGCAGTTCGTCGTCGAGCCGGAAGCGATGGCCCGCCTCGTCGCCCAGCGCCTCCCTGAGCGGCAGCGCCGCGGACCGGGTCGAAAAGCTGAACCAGTCGTACCGGGACAGCATTTCCGGCGGCACCACCTGCTGGTAGATCTCACCGGCAATGGTGACAAACAGCGTGCGCAGGGCGGGATGACGCAGCAGGATATCGGCAAAGGCCTGGCGAAAAATCTCCTCATCGATGGGTTCCAGAAAACGCAGGGCAAAGGGAATATTGAAGGCTTCGCTGAACCCCAGCGCCTGATAAATTTTCCACAGCGACTGCTGGGCCAGCGACAGCGGTGCCTGAGCGCCCGCCGTGGCCACCGATGCGCACGGTTCCGGCACCGGAGGCGGCTCCGCCATATTAACCTTCGATGCCAGCGCCGCCGCGCTGGGATAGCTGAAGAGATCGTTAATATTAAGCTCGATCTGATGCAGGCTTTTCAGGCGACCAATAATGCGCGTGGCGATCAGCGAATGGCCGCCAAAGTCGAAGAAGTCATCGTCCTCCCCCATCTCCGGCGCGGCCAGCGCTTCACGAAAGGCCGCGAGGATACGCTCCCGCACCTCGTCCGACGCGGGCTTTGCTATGGTCTCCGCCGCAGGCTGCGGGGCAGTCTCCTCCCACTGCAGGACGCGCGCCAGCAGCCACTCGCCGACCCATCCGGCAAGCTGCGCGCCGACCTCAATCTCCACCAGAGGTTCCGCCGAGAGCGCGACCGTCAGCGGCCAGACGGTATGGCCCGGCGGCAGCGGCAGCGGCGACGCCTCCTCCGCCTCCAGCCGCAGGGCGGCATGGGCGTCGTCACGCCAGACCACGCGCAGGGGCACCTGGGTTTGCGACGCCGCGGGCAGTGGCGCGTCGCCGCGCAGATGCTGCCGGATACGGGCGCAGAGCGCCGAAGTCGTTTGCCCGGCGCACGCCAGCGCAACGGGCGCGCCGTCGCCGCTGTCGTCCGCAAGGCTGAGGGCGATCTGCGGGCTACCGGTTATCTCGCTCAGCGCGTGGGCGAAGCGCGCCGCCAGCAGAGCATGTCTCTCCTCCGCCGACGACGCGGGCAGCGGGGCGCGCAGCGTACGCCCCGCCTCAGGAGCGTCAGCGCAGGGAAAGGGCATAAAGCGCGCCCGCAGGCCGCCGCCGTCCGGCTGGGGTAGCGCCCGCGGCGGCGTCGGCGGCGCGCTGTGGAGCGGGCAGGGCCGCCCGTGATAGAGCGCGCTGACGGCCTGCAGAATAGCCCGGCAGCTCAGGGAGGCCAGAGCGATGCGGTGCATCACCATGCCCAGCACGCCGCCCCGCTCCGCCACAAACAGCCTGAAGCGTACCGGCGGCGCGGCGGCCAGATCGAGCGGCGTCGCTTTTTCCTCCAGCAGACGTTCAACCGCCTGTCGGGGATGGCTGACGGCCTGGATGGCAACGGTCGGCGGCGCTTCTGCCGCAGACCGACGCCGCAGCCCCGCCTCGTCATCATACTCATAGCGTAGGTTCGCGCCCGGCAGCCGGACCAGCGCCTGGGTCAGCGCGTTGACCAGCCGGCCATAGTCCACGCTCTCCCCCAGCCGCCAGGCCAGCGCAAGCTGCCCTTCGCCATGCCGCTGCTGCTGATGTTCAAGCCAGACCAGCTCTTCAAATTCGCCAACGACCTCCGCGCTCCCGTCCGGAACGCCATGTAACGTGGTATTCATATTTTCCTCCCGTGCGGGGTTCCTGCTGCGCCCGCCCCGCCGATCTGCGGCCTCAGAAATCCAGCTGGACCCCGACGCCAATTTGCCGCGGACGCTGCAGAACCGCCGTGGATACGTCGTTGTCCATCACCATAATGCGTTTATCAGAGTCAAACAGGTTACGGGCGAAGAGGTTGACCTGCCCGTGCGAAAAGGTGTACGCCAGCTGCATATCGGCGATCCACGATGAGGAGATCCTGCCGCGCGCGTCGTTGTCGTACTGGGAATAGTAGGCGTCGGTAAAACCGAGGTTGCCGCTCAGCTCCAGCCCCGGCATCAGCATATATTTCGCCCCCAGCCTGGCGGTCAGGGCCGGGGCGCGCGGCAGCTCGTGGCCGTCGACGCCGCTATTGGAGAATTTTTTGATTTCAGTTTTCAGCAGCCCGACCGTGCCGTTCAGCTCAACGTCGAGAGTGGGTTTCCAGATGGCCCCCAGCTCCGCGCCGTAGGTTTCCACTTTATCCGCATTGCGAATCACCATCGAGTTACTGGCGGAGCTGAGGTAGTACGGCAGCTGCATATCCTGATAATCGTTATAAAAAACGCTGCTGGTTAGCTCAAGATTGAGACTGCTGATGCCGTGGCGGCTGTACAGCTCGTAGTTCCAGACGTACTCCGGGTCGTAGGTATAATTCACCAGCGGCGCGACGAAGGTCATTCCCGCCCCGCCGGCGTTATAGCCCCGCGCCACCTTGACGCCAAAGGTCTGCTGCGGCTGCGGCTTCCACGCCACGTCCAGCTTCGGCAGAAAGACATCCCAGGTTTCATCGAAATCAACCCTGCGCGCGCTGCCCCCCTTGCGCTGTCGGTGCTCGCGCTCCACGCGGCTGGCAACGGTCACGTCAACCGACGCCGTCGCCGCCCAGGTCACTTCGCCGAAGGCCGACCAGGTTTCGGTCTTGTCGCTAAAGGCGCTGCCGCCGAACAGGTTGACGAACTCATCCTGCGAGGCGTGAAAATAGCGTGCCCCCACCAGCCCCCGCAGGCGATCGCCCTGCTTCCCGAAGCGCGCCAACGGCTCCGTCTGGAACTCTTTGCCGTCGATATCCGCCCACGGCAGCGTTTTAACGGTGCGGCGATGGTTATCAAAATCGGTGTAGATCAGCTTATTTTCCAGGGCGAGGCGGTCGGATGGCTCCCAGGCAATATCCCAGATACCGCTGGTGGAGGTGGTTTCGAACACCGGGCGACGCCTGTCGAAGCGCGGGCTGACGTGGTTAGCCGGGCTGAGGGTTTCGTTCTGCGGTGCCCGGCTGTCGTAGTGGTTCACGGTCAGCTTCGTGGTAAGCTCCGGCAGCGCGGCCGGGTTAAACAGCAGCTTGCCGCGCAGGCTGGTGGCTTCGATTTCACGCGGATCGCCCACCGGCGCGTAAGAGATAAGGTTGACGAAACTTTCACGACGCTGGCGATCGGCGCTGAGGCGAAACGCCAGCTGATCCTCCACCAGCGGCCCGGAGAGCATGGCGGAAGCGACGGTCGCGTCCTGATTGCCCCCGCCGGCCCGCACCGACGACTCCCAGTTAAACGAGGGGTCCTTACTGCTCATCACCACCGCGCCAGCGATGGCGTTACGCCCCTGAATATAGCTTTGCGGCCCGCGATAGACCTCCACGCGCTGCATATCCCAGAGCGACTGCGGCCCGAACGCCAGCTCGTTATAGGTTAACGATCGGCCGTCCATTGAGAGATTCAGACGCGGGCGGGTGCCATTGAGAAACGCATTAGCCCCGTTTGCCGGGCCGGAACCGTCCACGCCGCGCACGGTGGGAAGATCGTTGCCAATGCCGGTATCCACCACGTTGGCGGTCATCTGCAGCAGGTCGGACATCTGCGATGCGCCGGGCATCGCGCTGATGCGCGCGGCGTCAAAAACCTCGACGCTGGCGCTGGTATCGTACAGCGAGCGCGCGACCTTTTCCCCGGTCACGATGATGGTGTCAGGCGCGTTTTTCACCACTCCCGGCGCGGCGTCGTCGGCCGTCGCGCTCCCGGCGACAAAGAGGCACAGGCCGAACAGCGCGGGCTTTTTCAGGTATCCGCTGCGGGCATTGTTGTCTGTTCGCCTGTTTTTTCGTGTGCTCATCGTTCTCTCCTTTTCCCGAATTACGCCTGCCCGGCGGCATCCTCAGCGGCACCGCACGGCGCTTTCGGTGCGCCGCACGCGCGAAGGGCCAGGCCGTCCGCATCACCGACGGACGCCGCCTGAACGTAGCTATTTTTTATTTGAGCGACACAGAACACACTGCACGGCCTTTCCGGCCTGTTTTTTACTATTTTCTTACTCAGGCCGTCCCGCCCGTTAAAAATCGCACAAAATATAAGACAAAATGAGAATTACTTACAATTGTTAATGCGTATCAATATCACATTTTTTCTACGCCGCGCTGGGGGATGGCTAGCGGGGCGCACCGCGTAGCAGCAAAACCAGCAGCCAGAGACCACCGCTGACGCCGGTCAACAGGCCAACGGGCACCGTCAGCGACAGCGGCTGGATCCGGGCGATGACATCTGCGCCGAGCAGCAGGCTCGCCCCCACCAGCCCGCCGCTGAAGAGAGGCAAATTCGGGCTGCGCGTCAGGCGGGCGGCGAGCTGAGGCGCTATCAGGGCGATAAAAGCTATCGGCCCCGCCGCGCTGGTCGCCACTGCGGCCAGCACCACGGCGCAAAAGGTGACTATTCTGCGAATTCGTTCAACCGGTATTCCCAACTGGCTGGCCACATCGTCGCCCAGACGCATCACGTTCAGCGCCTTCAGACACAGCAGCATCACCGGCAGCAGCAGCCCCAGGCCGATGGCCACCGGCACAACGTGCAGCCAGCCGCGCCCCTGGGTGGTGCCGGCCAGCCAAAGCGCCGCCGACACCGCGTTATCGAGATCGCCTTTCACCAACAGCAGGCCGTTAAAGGCGCTGAGCACCGCGCCGACGCCAATGCCCATCAGCACCAGCCGGTAACCTTTAACCGTACCGTGCACCCGGGCCAGGCCATACACCAGCAGCGCCGTCGCCAGGCCGCCGAGTATCGCCGACAGCACCACGGCACCCCTCCCGCCGTCGAGCAGTACAATCTGCACCAGCGCCCCGCTCGCCGCGCCGGTGGTGAAGCCGATGACGTCAGGTGAGCCGAGCGCATTGCGGGATACCGACTGAAAAATCGCCCCCGACGCCCCCAGCGCGTAGCCGACGAGCACGGCCGTCAGCACCCGCGGCAGACGAATCGTTCTGACGATCCGCTCCGCCATCGGGTCGCCGCCCACGATCCCCTGCCACACCGCCTCTGCGGAAAGGGTCAGACGTCCGATGGTCAGCGCATAGGCTCCCGCGACGCAGAGCAGCGCCCCCAGCGTCAGGCAGATCCCCAGCGCTCTGCGGCTCATGCCCGCTCTCCCTGCCAGCGCTTCACCAGCAGCACAAAGAAGGGGCCGCCGATCAGCGCCACCATAATGCCGACGCCGATCTCGCCGGGGTAGCCGACGGCTCGCCCGAGAATATCCGCTGCCAGCACCAGCACGGCGGAAAACAGCATCGCCCACGGCAGCTGCATACGGTGTCCGGAACCGGCGATAGCGCGGGCAAAGTGCGGCGCGGTAAGACCGACAAAGCCGATGGGCCCGGCCGCCGCTGTCGCTGCGCCGGCGAGAATCACCACAATGACGGCGCAGAGGGCCACCAGCCCCCGGGGATCGACCCCCAGCGCGCGCCCGGCGTCGCTGCCCAGCATGGCGATATCCAGCGCCCTGCCGCCCGCCAGCGCCAGCAGTAGCCCCGTCGCCACCAGGGCGGAGACGGGAAGCAGCACCTCGAATCCGCGCCCCTGCAGAGAGCCTGTCACCCAGTGACGAAAGCGGTCAAACGCCTCGGCGTCGCTGTTCAGAATCACCAGCTGCGTCAGGCTCAGCAGCACGATGGTCAGCGCCGCGCCGGCCAGCACGATCCGCACCGGGCCGTGGCCGCCAATGCCGCTGACCACCAGCACCGCGACGCTGACGGCCGCGGCTCCCGCCACGCCGGACCACATATAGCCGACAACGTCGGCGATGTTAAACAGGGCGATGGACAGGACGATCGCCAGCGTAGCCCCGGCGTTAATGCCCAGCAGGCCGGGATCGGCAAGCGGATTGCGGGTCAGAGTTTGCATAACCACTCCCGCCCCGCCGAGGGCGGCACCAACTACCATCGCCAGCAGCGTTCGCGGCAGCCGCAAATAGCGCACCAGCAGATGTTCCGGGTTTTGCGGATCGAAATGAACCAGCGCCTGCTCTATCACCCGTGGCGCAAGGGGCCGGGCACCAAAGTGCAGGCTGATAAACGCCAGCGCCAGCAGCAGCGCGCAGGCGAGCACCATTCCCGTTCCTCCGCGCAGGGTTCGTCGCCATGCCTGCACTTCAGCGCTCCTGCCGCTCGCCGTCGCCTGGCATCGCGAAATGGCGGTGGATCGCCTGCACGATTTCACATGCGCTGTAGTAGTCCACCCGAAAGGCGTGCGGCCCCAGACCGTAGACCTGACGCCCTTCGACCGACGGCAGGCGCTGCAGCAGGCGATCGTGCAGAAATTCGCTGACCCGCCCCTCGTCGGCGCTCAGCAGAAAGGTCGTACCGGCCCGCAGCCGGGTCAGGTTTTCATACTCCGCCCAGATAAAATCGCCCGAGCGCGTCAGGTTGCTTTGCCAGGCGGGATCGGGGGCCTCAATCTGAAAACCCAGCGAGGTCAGCAGCCGGGCGTGGGCGCTGAACGGGGTGGCGATGGGATTCACCGTGCCGGGACCGTTATAGCTGATGATATTCGCCTGCCCTTCCGGCAGGCGGATCTGCCGGCGGGTTTCCGCCACCAGCGCGTCAAAGCCGCGAATTCGCGCTTCGGCCTGTTCTTCCAGCCCCAGCGCCTCGCCCAGTCGACGCGCCAGCGCCTGCCAGGTCATGGTGCCGTAATCGACGGTAATGACCGGCGCAATCGCCTGCAGTTCGGCCAGATGCGCGCGTGCCGAATCTGCGCCGTTAATGGAGACCACGATAATATCCGGTGCCAGCGCCCAGGCCTGCTCAAGGTCAACGCTGCCGGCAGGCCAGGCCTTAACGACCTTTGCCCGCTCCGCCGCCGTTTGCCACTGCCCGAAAAACTGGCCGTTGACCGCCGTCGCGCTGGCCGCCACCGGCGCACCAATTGCCAGCAGCGCGCCGGTTACGCTGACGGAAGTCGATAAAATACGCTCAGGTGGCGCGGGGATCTGCGTGGTCGTACCGTCCGCATTGTGGAAGGTTCTTGGCCAGCCCCCGGCAAAGCCCGGCGCGCTGGCGAGCTGAATAACGAGCAGGGCTATCAGGCTGAGAATAAAACGGTTTGGCGAATAGAAACGCATCGTCTGCTGGCTCCCTTGCATAACCCGACGGCGCGCCGGAGATCTTCTCTGGCGACAAATTCATCCGCTGTACCGTAGCATATTCAGCCCGGCGATCAAACGACAACATCAATCAGAATAATTATCATTTTCATTAGCATGTCTGTGCGATATATTCAGAGCGTTTCCGTTGGCTGAATCAGGAGCGATAACTCATGAAATCGTTAACGCCAATGCAGGCCGCATCCTGGGTCGGCAGACAATCGCCTCTGGCATTAGGAGGCGTTGCCGCCCATTTATACGCCGAATTCGACGGCGGGATCGTCGATCTCCCCCGCTTCCGGGAGGCGGTCGCCGCCCTCTACGCCCGTCACCCCATGCTGCGCCTGCGTCTCACCGACGACGGGCAGCAGCGGGTGGTGGCCGAGTGCCCGCCACCGAAAATTGACGACCTGCGTAATGCCGCGGCCAGGGTCGTCCGGCAGCGGCTGGCGGAAAAGCGGCGGCGAATGGAGAACCAGCAGCTTCTGCGCGACACCGGTCGCCCCTGCGAAATCAGCCTGACGCTGCTTCCGGATAACCGCAGCCGCCTGCATATCGATCTCGATATGATCGCCGCCGATGCGCAGTCATTCCGCATTGTGGTGGAGGATCTGGCGCGATTTTACGCCGCCCCCCCGCGCCGCATCACGCCGGTTATGGACGTCGCCTGGTTTCACTATCTGGAGCAGCGGGCAGCCGCACCGCATCTGGCCGCCGCCAGAGAGCGGGACCGCGCCTGGTGGCAGGCGCGGCTGGCAGCCCTGGCACCGGCTCCCCGCCTTCCCTGCCCCGGCCATGCCTGCCGGAGCCGCAGATTGGCCGTTCGCCTTAACGCCCGCAGCAGCCGGGCGCTGCGGGACTGCGCCCGTCGGCATCATCTGACGCTCAGCGCCCTGTTTCTGTCGCTATTTACCCTGACGCTAACCAAAGCGCTGGCCCAGCCATCGCTGCGCATTAACGTGCCCACATTTTTCCGCGATCCTAATCTGCCCGGCGGCCGGGAGACGGTGGGCGATTTTACCGATCTGCTGCTGTTCAGCGGCGAGCTGCGCCCTGAACGCTCTTTACTGCAGCACTGTGAGCACACAATGGCGCAGCTGCACGAGCTTATCGGCCACGCGGGCTATTCCGGCATCAGCGTTATGCGCGATCTCTCCCGCCTGCACGGCACGCTGCAATATTCACCGATTGTGTTTACCGCCGGGTTTGGCATTGCCGGCGAAACGCTGTTTTCCAGGCGGGCAGAGCAACAGCTGGGCAAGCTGGCGTGGGTGACGTCCCAGGGCCCGCAGGTGGCCCTCGACGTCCAGCTGGCGTGGCTTGCCGACGAAATCCTGATTAACTGGGACATTCGCGCCGACGCCTTTCTGCCGGAGCAGCCCGGGCGTATGTTCCGACACTTTCATGAGCTGGCCGCAAGGCTGGCGCTGGCTCCTCACGACATCACTCAGCCGGTGGCCCGCTGGCTGGCTCCCGGGAGACAGCCCCCTATTGATACCCCAACCAGGGAGGAGAAGATGGCGCAACCCCTGACACCTCTGCAGCAGGCTTATCTGCTGGGGAGAAGCGAGCAATGGCCCCTCGGCGGCGTCGCCATGCACGACTTCAGAAGCTTTCGCGGGCCGCTCGATCCGGTGCGCTTTCGCGCCCGGCTGGCGGAGCTGATCGCTCACTTCGCCGCTCTGCGTACCGTTATCGACGTGGAACGCCAGCAGCAGTCTGTCCTGGAGAGCATCACTCCGCCTCTGGAGGAGCACGACCTGCGCGACAGCCCCCCGGACGCGGCGGAGGAGCAGATCCACCGGCTGCGTCAGCGCTACCGGCAGTACCGTCACGATCCCGCCTCTCCGCCCTGGCGAATCGTGCTGATCGCCCTGCCCGGCGGCGAAGAATATCTGATTTTTACCAGCTTTGATGCGCTGATCCTCGACGGTCAGGGGATCTCCTGGGTGATTGCCCGCCTGTTTGACGACCGGCCGCTGGGGCGCATGGCTGCGGACAACGCCCCGCCGCCCTCCGCCGATACTCCGGCGCGCGAGCGTGCCAGGGCGTGGTGGCGAGACGCGCTGGCGGAGGCAACGCCGCCCCGGCTACCCTGGCGACAGCCTCTGGAGGAGATCGTCTCACCGCGCTGGCGGCGCGAAGAGTGCCTTCTCGACGCCGACGTGCTGAAGCGCCTGACCCGCCCTGGCGCGGCGCAGGGATTGTTCGCCAACAGCGTGCTGTCGACCATCGTGCTGGATACCCTGGCGCTCTGGACAGAAGACGAAACCCTGCTGGTGGGGGTGCCCGTTATTCTTCCCGACCCGGCGCAGCAGCCCGCCAACCGGTCGACCTTTATCGCCGTCCGCTACCGGCGCGGTGACGCGCTGCCCGAAAGCGCCCACCGCCTGCAGGAGGCGATTCTCGGCGGGCTGCAGCATACGGAGTGGTCCGGAGTCGATCTGGCGCGCCAGCTGACCTCGCGCGAATCACGCGGGCCGGCGCTGCCGGTTATTCTGACTAACGGCATGGCCTGGGAGACGCTCCCCGCCGGTTCACCGCTGCGGCAGGAAGAGGGGCTGACGCAAACCCCGCAGGTGGCGCTGGATATCCGGCTGATATGCGATGCCGGGCGCAATCTGCTGCTGACCGCCGACTTCGTTGAGCAGGCGCTGGCACCGGAGCAGATCCGCGAGATGCTCGACGCCATACGCCGCCGCATGGCGCTTATCGTGGAGAAAGAAACCCTGATGGCACCGGTAAGAGACGCGCTCGCTTACGCCCATTACCAAGCGAACAGCCCGCTGTCGGCGGCCGTTGAGTATGATTTTCTCGGCCATATCGCCCGTAATCTGTTCTCCGCGCCCCGAAACGGCACGGCGCTAATCTGCGGCGAAATGCGCTGGAGCTGGACACAGCTGGGCGAGCGGGTGGCCAGCGTGGCGAACGGGCTGCTGGCGCGCGGCCTGACGCCGGGTAGCGTGGTGGCTATTTATCTGCCACGCTGCCCGGAGCACGTAGTGATATCAATCGCCTGCGCCCTGCTCGGGCTGATACGGGTGCCGGTGGACATTAACTCTCCGGCCCGGCGTACACAGTATCTGCTGGAAAACTGTCGGCCCAATCTGACCATCTGCCGCGAGGCGACGAACGTTCCCGGTGCCGTTACGCCGCAGTCGCTGGAGACGGAGAACCCGATCCCCCCCGCCTTTACCGGAAAGAGCGACGACCAAAGCCCCGCCTACTATCTCTATACCTCCGGGACGACGGGCAAGCCCAAGTGCGTGGCGCTGCACAACCGGGCGACGGCCAACGTGCTCGGTCAGACCCTTGCCAGCTGGGCGGTGAGCGATAGCGACGTCTTTCTCTCCGTCACCCCGCTGCACCACGATATGTCGGTTTTTGATCTGTTCGCCCCGCTCTGCGTCGGCGCAACGCTGGTGCTGCCGGCGGAACATCAGGAAAAGGACGCCATCAGCTGGAGCAGGCTGGTGGCCCAGCACCGCGTTACCCTGTGGTGCTCCGTACCGGCGATTCTTAAAATGCTGCTCGACTGCGCCTCGCCGGAGCAGCTCGCCTCCCTGCGCCTGATTGCGCAGGGAGGTGACTATATCAAGCCGTCGGTTATCCAACGGCTGCGCGCCGCCTCGCCCACCCGGCGGCTGATTTCACTTGGCGGCCCAACGGAAACCACCATCTGGAGCATCTGGCATGAGGTGTCCGCCAGCGACGTGACGCACATCCCGTACGGGCGACCGCTGGCGGGCAACTGCTACTTTATCTGCCACGACGGCGGCGAGCACTGCCCCCGCGGCGTGCCCGGACGCATCTATACCGCCGGGGTAAACCTGGCCTGCGGCTATGTCGAGGACGGCGAGCTGGTGCAGCACGATTTCGTCGAGGTGGTCACCCCGCAGGGCTCGACGATACGCAGCTTCCGCACCGGCGACATTGGCTGTTACCGGGAGGATGGCGCAATACTTTTTGCAGGCCGTATCGGTGGCTATGTGAAAATTCGCGGCGTGCGCGTTTCGCTGCCGGAAATTGAAGAGGCCCTGCGCCAGCACGAAGCCATCCGGGACGTGGTAGTGGTGGATTACGCGCCGGGCGGCGGGCAGGAAACCGAGCTGGGCGCGGTCTGGCTGGCTGCCGACGACAGGCAGCCCACCGTCGCGGAGCTGCGCGCCTTCGCGCAGCGCTATTTGCCCTGTACCCATATACCCGCCCGCTTTATTACCAGAGAGCGCTTCCCGCTGTCGGCCAATGGCAAGATCGATCGCCACACCCTGCGCGCAGAGCTGGCCGGGCTTCACGGAACCCCGTCTGCTGCACCCGGTGTCCCGGCAGAGAGGGCATCGCCTCAGCGGAAAATTCTGGCGATCTACTGCACGGCAATCGGCCTGACGCCGCGCCCGGAATGGAACGACGAGGTGCCGTTTACCGCCATGGGGCTGAAGCTCAGCCATCTGAACGCCGTCCGGGAGAGGCTTCACGCCGAACTGGGCCTGCAGCTGTCGGGAGCCGAGCTGATGAAGTGCAAAAACGTCCGGGACGTCTGCGCGCTGCTCCCCTGACCCATCGCGCCGCCGGTCGATTTACCGGCATCCGGCGGCGTTCTTGCATTACAGATGAAGCGTAGCGCCCGGCGAGGATGCCGTGCATAAATAATCGATAAGGCTCTGCACCTCCTCATCGGGCGTCATGTCACCGCCCATCCCCGCCTGCGCATCGATATCGACATGCAGCTGGCTGCCGTCCGCGCGTCCGCGCCAGGTGATGTTAAAGCCGTCGCCCGGCCCGCTGGCCAGCACTTCCCGCTCCGCCTCGCAGCCGAAAAAAACCGGCGGATCGAAGGGCAGCACGTTAATCAGCGGCGAGAAGAAATAGCGCATCCCCTTGCCGATTCCCCGCTCGGCGGCCAGCGTTTCAACGCGATACCGGCCGTGCAGCCGCAGGTCGTGGAGCGATTTCGCCAGCCGCTGAACATACTCAACCACCGGCTCCCGTTTTTTAAAGCGGATAAACAGCGGCAGAATATTTACCGCCAGCGCGGGCGTGTTGGCCGCCACCGCGCCGCGACGATTCATCACCGGCACCCAGACCGGCAGAACATCACCGCGGAGCGCCTCCGGCAGCCGCAGAGCCATCCACGCAGCAGACAAAGCCAGCAGCGCGTCGGGCCAGCCCACATCGCTGCGCTCCGCCAGCGCCATCAGGCCACTGCTGAACGGGGGAGAGAGCTGCGCCTCGCCGTGCAGGCCTGCCGCCCCGTAATCTTCCCCTCCCTTGCGTAATACGGGCAGCGGCGGCGCGCCCGCCAGGAGGTGATGCCAGTATGCGCGATCGCGACACATTTTCTCTCCCTGGGCATACTGCCGCTCCTCGTGCAGAAACGCCGAAAAGGAGCCAAAAGGCTGGCCGGGAGCGGCCTGCCCGCAGGCGGCCCGGTACAGCTCGGCGCAGCGGTGTTCAATCAGCGCCATGCCGAAGCCATCCACGATAATATGGTGCGCCCGGATATAGATAATGTAGCGATCGGCGGCCAGGCAGATTAGCCAGACGGCGGCCAGCGGCTGGCGCAGCAGGTTGAGCTGGCCGTCAATATCGCCCTGCATCATCGCGTCGGCGACGGCCTGCGCCGATGCGCGCTGTCGCAGATCGATTGTCCGCAGCGGCGGGACATGTGCCGGATCGCAGCGCTGAACGGGATCCGCATGGCGATCGGCCCGGTGAAACTGAATGGAGAAAACGTCTGTTTCTTCAATAACCTGGCGCAGCGCCGCCGCCAGCGCCGCTTCATTGACGGCCCCCCGCAGGGTAATGCGGTGGGCGACGGTTGAAACCGGCTGATATGGGTGAAATATAAACTCTTCCCAGAAATCAAATTGCGCCGGCGTAAGCGGCGACCAGCGGCCGTCCTGAATGGTTTCTGTCATTTTCCCTACCTTTTTAATCTAGCCTGCGAAACTGCGGCGGCGCTCTTCAGCGCGGCGGCTTCCCGAACTGCAGATAACGTGACGACAGGCTCAGATTAAAAGAGAGAAGGATATTGTTATTTTGACCACCGGGCCGGGGCTGCGCGCTATGCTATTTTTCGCTCACCTCCTCAGCGAAGAGGCCACAAACGATACAGAAGGAGCCAGCCACGCAGCGCCGTCAGGCGCTGAAGCCCCTGGCGGATAGCCGTTATCGTTACGGCAACAATGAAAATAATAATCATTTACAAAACAGAGTGCAAGGGACCGCCTGGCGATAAACCTGCGCAGATCGGACAGCAGAGCGGAGGGGAAAAGGCAAGCGGCTGCCCGGGCCATAAACCGGCCGGGCAGCCTGAAGCAGGCGATAACTCAGTTAAAGACCATACCGCCATCAATAATCAGCGCCTGTCCGGTCATATAGTCGGAGTCCGGGCCGGCCAGATAGGAGACACATGCCGCCACGTCTTCTGATTCAGAAATACGGCCGAGGGTGACGTTCTTCGCCCACTGCTGAAGCCCCCATTCCAGGGACTGTCCGTTTTCATCGGCGACCTTTTGAGCAATCCCTTCCATCATCGGCGTACGCACAATCCCCGGGCAGTAGGCGTTGACCGTGACTCCGAATTTTGCCAGATCTTTAGCGGCAGTCTGGGTGATGCCGCGTACGGCAAATTTGGTGGCCCCATACACCGCCAGGTCAGGGTTGCCGACCTGACCCGCCTGGGAGGAGGCATTGATGATTTTCCCAACGACGTCGCCCGCTTTTGCCGGAGTTCTCTTCTTAAAGTGCTTTAACGCAGCCTGAATGCCCCAGTAAACGCCACCGACGTTGACGTCAAAGACCTTATGGTAAAGTTCCGGGGTAATCTCCTCAATGGGCGTGGTCGGGCCAAGGCCCGCGTTATTGATCATCACATCAATACGACCAAATTTTTCCACAACCCGATCGACCGCTGCAAAAACCTGCTCCCGGTTGGCAACGTCAACGACAACCGCCAGCGCCTCGCCGCCCGCCTCTTCGATCAGTTTAACCGTTTCCTGGGCCGATTCGCCGTTAAAATCCAGACTACCAATTCTGAAGCCGTCCTTAGCCAGACGCAGCGCCACCGCTCTGCCGATACCCTGACCAGCACCTGTTACTACGGCAACTTTTTTCTCTGCACTCATGTTTTTGTCCTCTTCAGATTACATCAGCGATCTTTCCTAAAGGCATCGCATTTTTGATCGAACGTCAGGCCAAACCATACACCCTAACAATCATTAACAAAACAATAATAGACTAAAGAAATAAGCACCGCTGTAAACCTTCTTTTCCGTTTATATAAACTGAATGAAGGCGGCAAAAAGCTAAGATTTGATAACGAAAACCCGGCGGAAAGCGCGCGTTGGCAATGCGTCGGGCGGCGGCCCGCGGCGTGGATTAACAAAGTCGCGGCTAACTGACCGGCATAAGAGCAGCACGGTCAAACACCGCTATTTTCGGCCAGGGAACGCGGACGGTAAGCCAGGGGCAGAATGAAAAGTAGCGCAATCCAGACGACAGTATGGACGGGCAATTGCCGGAATGCTGAAAAACATACAAAAAAAACCTCAGATAACAACGTTATCTGAGGTTTGTATCTGGCGGAAGCGCAGAGATTCGAACTCTGGAACCCTTTCGGGTCGCCGGTTTTCAAGACCGGTGCCTTCAACCGCTCGGCCACACTTCCGGAATGAGGCGCACTATAAACATCCCGATGCGCCATGTAAAGCCCGAATATGTTTATTCGCCTGAAAAACAGACAAAAAAATAGTTAATTGCCCGAACCATCGGTGATTTGACTATTTTATCGACATCCGGGAAGGGAGAAGCCTACCCTGTGGATTAACCCGGCCCTTATCGCTTCATCAGAGGATGGGCCGCCAGACCTTCCGGCTGAGATTTAAGCACAAGCGACGCGGTGGAGTCGCTACGCGCCCCCTGTCAGGCATCCGGTGTGCAACTCAGTTTTGGCGGTTGTTCACCAGTTTCACTATGGCAAAACCCTCCCGTTACAGGTCGCGGATAATGCCAGTTTATCGCAAGGGCAGCGTTTTTTTCCGACACGGCAGGATGACGAAAATAAAACGCTAAAGCCCTGCAAAATCAACTGCGTAAAGATGGGTAAAACCGCTGGGGTGCCGCAGCGGATTACATTATCCTCTGTCCTTAATTACATCTGTCATAAGAGAGTGACTCATGGATCGTATTGTTAGTTCATCGCATAACCGCACATCGCTGCTCAGCACCCATAAAGTGCTGCGCAATACCTACTTCCTGCTGAGCCTGACGCTGGCGTTTTCTGCGATTACCGCTACCGCCAGCACCGTACTGATGCTGCCGTCGCCGGGCCTGATCCTGACTCTGGTCGGCATGTATGGCCTGATGTTCCTGACCTATAAAACAGCTAACTCGCCGGCCGGAATTTTGTCCGCGTTCGCCTTTACCGGCTTCCTTGGTTACATTCTGGGGCCTATTCTTAACGCCTACCTGTCCGCAGGCATGGGCGACGTCATCGGCATGGCGCTGGGCGGTACAGCGCTGGTCTTCTTCTGCTGCTCGGCTTACGTTCTGACCACGCGCAAAGATATGTCCTTCCTCGGCGGTATGCTGATGGCGGGGATCGTGGTGGTGCTGATCGGGATGGTGGCTAACATCTTCCTGCAGCTTCCGGCCCTGCATCTGGCGATTAGCGCCGTGTTTATCCTGATTTCTTCCGGGGCGATCCTGTTTGAAACCAGCAATATCATCCGTGGCGGTGAAACCAACTACATTCGTGCCACCGTTAGCCTGTATGTCTCGCTGTACAACATCTTCGTCAGCCTGCTGAGCATTCTGGGCTTCGCCAGCCGCGACTAACGCCTCGCACCTCTGCTATTCCGGCCCCGCTTATGCGGGGCTTTATTTTTTGCTAAACTGACGGCCGTTTGATTAAGGCAGTGAAACGTTATGCTGATTTTTGAAGGTAAAGAAATCGAAACCGATAGCGAAGGCTATCTGCAGGACTCCACGCTGTGGAGCGAACCGATGGCGATCGCCATTGCGGATAAGGAAGGAATTACGCTCTCTGCGGAGCACTGGGAGGTGGTGCGTTTTGTACGCGACTTCTATCTGGAATTTAACACCTCCCCCGCTATTCGTATGCTGGTAAAAGCGATGGCTAACCGATTCGGTGAAGAGAAAGGCAACAGCCGTTATCTGTATCGCCTGTTTCCAAAAGGCCCGGCCAAACAGGCTACCAAAATCGCCGGCCTGCCTAAGCCGGTGAAATGTATTTAATAGCGAATACTAAAATCATTTAACTCCTCGCCAGGGCGATACGGTTCACTGAGAACCCGGTCCACCCTGGCCGAACGCGGCCCGCCCTCTTTCAGCCATGCCAACAGCATCTTCACCCGCTCCGCTTCGCCGCAGGCCACCACCTCCACGCTGCCGTCGTCCCTGTTCTTTGCGTAACCGGTCAACCCAAGCCTTTGCGCTTCCTGCCGCGTGGTGTAGCGAAATCCCACCCCCTGAACCCGGCCATATACCCAGGCTATGATACAAACGTTCGACATCGCCGTTCTCCTTAAATACTCCGGGGCGCGTTGCAAACCCGCGTAAAACTCAGGACAATGACGCCCATTTCTTTGAAGCGACAGAATAACAAATTATGAGTGTACGTTTAGTGTTAGCCAAAGGGCGTGAAAAGTCATTACTTCGCCGCCATCCGTGGGTCTTTTCCGGTGCCGTTGCACGTATGGAAGGCAAAGCCAGCCCTGGTGAAACCATCGATATTGTCGATCATCAGGGCAAGTGGTTAGCGCGTGGCGCTTACTCGCCGGCTTCGCAGATCCGCGCGCGCGTCTGGAGCTTCGAGCCATCGGAATCCATTGATATCGCCTTCTTTACCCGCCGCCTGCAGCAGGCGCAGCGGTGGCGCGACTGGCTGGCAAGTCAGGACGGGCTGGACAGCTATCGCCTGATCGCCGGGGAATCCGACGGCCTGCCGGGCGTGACCATTGACCGCTTCGGCAGTTTCCTTGTGCTGCAGCTGCTCAGCGCCGGGGCGGAGTATCAGCGTGCGCCGCTGATTAGCGCACTGCAGTCTCTTTATCCGGAATGCGCGATTTACGATCGCAGCGACGTGGCGGTACGGAAAAAAGAGGGAATGGCACTGACCCAGGGAGCGGTGACGGGCGAGCTTCCGCCCGCTCTGCTGCCCATTACCGAGCACGGTATGAAGCTGCTGGTGGATATTAAAAGCGGCCATAAGACCGGCTATTATCTCGATCAGCGCGACAGCCGGCTGGCGGTCCGCCGCTATGTGGCGGATCGGCGGGTGCTCAACTGCTTTTCCTATACCGGCGGCTTCGCCGTTTCAGCGCTGCTGGGCGGGTGCCGCCAGGTGGTCAACATTGATACCTCTCAGGAAGCGCTGGATATTGCCAGACAAAACGTTGCGCTGAACCAGCTTGATTTAAGCAGGGCCGAATTCGTTCGCGACGATGTTTTCAAAGCGCTGCGCGCCTATCGCGACAGCGGCGAGAAATTTGACGTTATCGTCATGGACCCGCCAAAGTTCGTGGAGAATAAGAGCCAGCTGATGAGCGCCTGCCGCGGCTATAAGGATATCAATATGCTGGCGATCCAGCTGCTGAACCCCGGCGGCGTACTGCTGACCTTCTCCTGCTCGGGCCTGATGACCACCGACTTATTTCAGAAAATCATCGCCGACGCCGCTGTCGACGCCGGTCGTGATGTACAATTTATAGAGCAGTTCCGTCAGGCCGCCGATCACCCGGTAATCGCCACCTACCCGGAAGGGCTGTATCTGAAAGGATTTGCCTGTCGCGTCATGTGACTTGAAAACGGGAGTTCCATCCCTATATAAAAGGTACTCATACCCCGGGAGGTGACAATGATTGCCAGCAAATTCGGCATCGGCCAACAGGTCCGCCATTCCCTGCTAGGTTACCTCGGAGTGGTCGTGGATATCGATCCGGAGTATTCGCTCGAAAAACCGTCGCCCGACGAGCTGGCGGTTAACGACGAACTTCGCGCCGCTCCCTGGTATCACGTAGTGATGGAAGACGATGAGGGTCAGCCGGTACATACCTATCTGGCCGAGGCCCAGCTAAGTAGTGAAATGCGGGAGGAACACCCCGAACAGCCGTCCATGGACGAGCTGGCGCGGACCATTCGCAAACAGCTTCAGGCACCGCGCCTGCGCAACTGAGCCTTCGCCGGCCGGATGGCTTATCCGGCCGCTTTCTGTAACGTCAGGCCGGATACACCCTCGCTATCCGGCGCTATTTTTTTGCCGGCTTCACCAGGCGTGGGATCTCTATCGCCGGGCAGCGGTCCATCACCACATTGAGACCCGCCTCGCGCGCCAGCACCGCCGCCTGTTCATTAATGACCCCCAGCTGCAGCCACAGCGTCTTCGCACCAACGGCGATAGCTTCCTGCGCCACGCTCCATGCCGCCTCTGAATTACGAAACACATCTACCATATCGATCTTTTCCGGCACCTCGGCCAGCGTTGCGTAGCCCTGCTGGCCAAGCAGCGTGGTTCCCGCCACCTTCGGCGCGACCGGAATCACCTTATAGCCCTGTTCGAGTAAATATTTCATTACCCGATAGCTGGGACGATCGGGTTTATCGCTGGCCCCAACCAGCGCAATGGTCCTGGTGGAGATTAAAATATCGGCGATTTCAGACTCTTTCATACTCTTTCTCCAGGCTGTTTTGCCAAGTGTACGACAAACCTGACAACCCAACCATTCGCACGATATGAACGGATGAGGGCAAAACTAAAAAACAGGTCTATATGTTATTAAATATTATTGTCGAAAAATTTTGATACATCTTTGGCAGGCAGCCTTTGGACAGGAGAATCCTATGAAAGCCGGCGTTGTTACAATATTAATTGCGTTGTGTTTGCCGGTAACCGTCGCTGCCACCACGCTCCGCCTCTCCAGCGACATCGTTCTGCTGGTGCTGGACGGCAAAAAAGTTTCCAGTTCACTGCTGCGTGGTGCAGAGAGTATCGAACTGGAGAACGGCCCGCACCAGCTGGTGCTGCGGGTTGAAAAAACGGTTCGCCTCGCAGGTAACGAAGAGCGGTTCTATATTTCACCGCCGCTGGTGGTAAGCTTCGATACCCGGCGAACGACTAAGGTCAATTTTCAGCTTCCGCGGCTGGAAACAGAGCGTGAGGCCAGCCACTTTGACGCCGCACCGCGCCTCGCGCTGCTCGATGGCGATGCCATGCCCATTCCGGTAAAGCTCGATATTCTCGCCATCACCTCTGCCGCAAAGGCGATCGATTATGAAAACGAGACGGAACGCTACAACAAAGCGGCAAAACGCGCCTCGCTGTCGCAGTTCGCCACGACGATGGCCGATGACAGCGCCCTGCTCTCTGGAATTTCCGAACTGAACGCGATACCGCCACAGTCGCAGACGCTAACGGAACAGCGGTTAAAATACTGGTTTCAGCAGGCTGACCCGCAGACGCGCAATCATTTTTTACGGTGGGCGCAGAAGCAACCTCCCTCATAATATCCGACGCCAGAAGACATTTTTCGCCTCTTTCTCTTGCAGCACCGGGCACTTGCAGTACTCTGTAGCAGGATTAACTACGGAACGGAAATATGGAACTAACGACTCGCACCTTGCCAGTGCGCAAACATATTGCGCTGGTTGCACACGATCACTGCAAACAGACGCTGATGAACTGGGTGGAACACCACCAGCCGCTGCTGGAAAAACACGTGCTCTACGCCACGGGAACGACGGGAAACCTGATTCAACGCGCCACGGGAATGGACGTTACCGCGATGCTGAGCGGCCCGATGGGCGGCGATCAGCAGGTTGGCGCGTTAATCTCGGAAGGCAAAATCGACGTGCTGATTTTCTTCTGGGACCCGCTTAACGCCGTGCCGCACGATCCGGACGTTAAGGCGCTGCTGCGTCTCGCCACGGTCTGGAATATCCCGGTTGCCACCAACGTCGCCACGGCGGACTTTATCATTCAGTCACCGGGCTTCAACGACTCGGTGGAGATCCTGATCCCCGACTATCAGCGCTACCTGGCCGGGCGTCTGAAATAAGCGAGCAGGCGGCGTCTGCCGCCTGTTTATCAGGGCTTTCTCGCCGTCGGCACGTCCAGCGCCTTAAGCACCTCCACAAAACGCGACGGGTTAGCCTTGTTAAACAGCAGCCATACCCGATGCCGTGCGCGCGTCAGGGCCACGTAGAGCAGCCTTCGCTCCTCTGCGTCCGGGAAATCCTCCGCCGGGGGAAGCAGCGCCTCCTCCATAACGGATTCACGTGCGGAGGCCGGGAAACCGTCCTCTCCTTCCCGTAATCCCAGAATAATCACATAGTCCGCCTGCTGGCCCTTGCTGGCGTGAATGGTCATAAAATCGAGCCGCAGCTTTGGCCAGCGGGTCGCCGCCTTCTCAAGGGCGGCGGGCTTCAGATGATGGTAGCGCGCCAGCAGCAAAATACGCTCCTCCGGCCCGGCGTAGCCGGAAAGATTATCAAGCAGCGCATCCAGCTGGGTTTCATCCAGCAGGGTCACCGCCTTCTTGTCTCCGGTAGTCAGGCTGTTTAGCGGCTTTGCAAGCTGATGCGGGTTCTGCTGAATAAAGCGGTTAGCAATTTCGCCTATCCGGCTATTAAACCGGTAGGTGGTATCCAGATCGCAGCGATCGCCTTCACCAAAGCTGTCGTGGAAGGCGGTAGTCAGCGAGAGCTGTGCGCCGCTGAAGCGGTATATGGCCTGCCAGTCATCGCCGACGGCAAACAGCGAGGCGTGGGCGTTTTGCTTACGCAACGCCGCCAGCAGCTCGGCGCGCTGGGGCGAAATATCCTGAAACTCATCCACCAGGATATGCTTCCAGGGGCTGATAAAGCGCCCTTTCTCCAGAATGTTAATCGCCTGGTGAATCAGACCGGCAAAATCGACGGCGTTCTCCGCTTTCAGCGCGCTCTTCCATGCCTTCAGCAGCGGGGCCAGCAGCCTGACCCGCTTGCCGAACAGATCGCGGATCGCCTCCGGCGCGCTGGCGATGGTCTCCGCCTGCGTCCCGCCGTGCGTGCGCAGCAGGCTTATCCATCGGTCCAGCCGCGGTGCCAGACGGCGCTGCAGCTTTTCATCATCCCAGAAGTTACCTCCAGGCACTGCCCACTGCATCTCCTCTTCCAGCCACAGCCGCCAGCCTTTGGCCTGGGCTTTTTTCTCGCTGCACTGCTGTCGCCAGGCGGTGATAAAGAGCTTATGCCGCCCGGCGGTGTCGTTCTCCAGCCGGGTGATAACCGGAGCCTTTTTACTGCCCTGCTGAATAATATAAAGCGCCAGCGAGTGGAAGGTTCGTGCGGTAATCTCTTCAGTATGCAGCCGCTCACGGATGCGTTCGTCCATCTCCTGCGCCGCCCTGCGGCCAAACGCCAGCAGCAGGATCTGATCGGCCGCGGCTTCTCCCCGGGCCAGCAGCCATCCGGCACGCGCCACGAGCACTGAGGTTTTGCCGCTTCCCGCGCCTGCCAGCACCAGCAGCGATCGTTCGCCGTTGACCACCGCCCTGGCCTGAGAAGGGTTAAGCGGCGAAGACTCAATTTGCTGGAAGAACGCGGCGTACTCTTCGAGCATCGCCCCGGTATAGGCCTGGTTATGTTTTAGTCGGCAAGCTTCGATATCCTTCAGCCACGCCTGACACTGCGCTAACGCCTCGCGGCAGTGGTCAAACTCCTCCAGCCGATCGAGCGGCAGCGGCAGTGCCTCAAACGCGCGCTCAATCTGCTGCTGCAGGCCCGCCGTCTGCTCGCGGGTCAGCCAGCGGTTTTCGCCGGTGCGGGCGGCAATAGCCGCAACCTGCTCCTGCAGCACCCCGGCCGCGATCTCGCTCATCTCCTGGCTCCACTGCTGCCAGCGAGCGTTGAGCTGATGATAAAAGCGCTGTGTTTCCGCCCACTCGATACCATGGAGGCGAACGACTTTTTCATCGGGCAGCACGAATTCCAGCTCTCCCCACACCAGGCCACGCTTGCAATGAATCGCCAGCAGCTGATTGAAAGGAATAAGATATTCATGGCTATCACCTGAGACCTTCACGCCGGCATGAAGAATGGCGGCCCTGTCGTAGGGGTGTTGCGCCAGGCGTTTTCCAAGTGACGTTGCTTTCAGTTCCATATCGCAGCCGATCCAGACGTAAGAATTTGCTGCTCAGTGTACCCGCCAGAGAAAACGTGCTCCAGCCCCAAAAAACGTTACAATTGCCAGCTATGACAGAAAAATGGCGTTTACCGGAGACCTATGCGTACCGTACTGAATATTTTAAATTTCGTGCTCGGCGGCTTTGCCACCACCTTCTGCTGGCTGCTGGCGACGCTAATCAGCATTGTGCTTATCTTTACCCTGCCGCTGACCCGCTCCTGTTGGGAGATTACTAAGCTGTCGCTGCTGCCTTACGGTAATGAGGCCGTTCACGTCGACGAACTTAATCCGGCAGGCAGAAATACGCTGTTAAACACCGGCGGGACGCTGCTTAACATTTTTTGGCTGGTGCTGTTTGGCTGGTGGCTCTGCCTGATGCATATTGCCTCTGGCATTGCCCAGTGCTTTACAATAATCGGCATTCCGGTAGGCATCGCCAATTTTAAAATCGCCGCGATCGCCCTGTGGCCGGTCGGCCGTCGCGTTGTTTCCGTAGAAACCGCGCGGGCGGCGCGCGAAGCCAGCGCCCGCACCCGCTTTCAGTAACCGGGGCGGAAAGTTCTGTATGCTTAGCCCTCTGCTTCGTTGCTATACCTGGAACAGCACATGGCTTTACTACGTGCGGATCTTTATCGCGCTCTGCGGCACCACCGCACTGCCCTGGTGGCTGGGTGACGTTAAGCTGACCATTCCGCTGACCCTGGGAATGGTAGCCGCCGCCCTGACCGACCTTGACGATCGTCTGACGGGCCGGCTGCGCAACCTGATAATCACCCTGATCTGTTTTTTTATCGCTTCCGCGTCGGTCGAGCTGCTGTTTCCGTGGCCCTGGCTGTTCGCCATCGGGCTTACGTTGTCTACCAGCGGTTTTATCCTGCTCGGCGGTCTGGGGCAGCGCTACGCCACCATCGCCTTCGGCGCGCTGCTGATCGCCATCTACACCATGCTCGGCACCTCGCTTTACGAGCAGTGGTATCAACAGCCGCTGCTGCTGCTGGCTGGCGCTATCTGGTACAACCTGCTGACGCTAATTGGCCATCTGCTGTTTCCGATCCGCCCGCTACAGGATAACCTGGCGCGCAGCTACGAACAGCTGGCCCGCTATCTTGAGCTTAAATCGCGGCTGTTCGATCCGGATATCGAAGACGAAAGTCAGGCACCGCTGTACGATCTCGCGCTGGCTAACGGCCAGCTGGTGGCGACGCTGAATCAGACAAAGAGCTCGCTTCTGACCCGCCTGCGGGGAGATCGCGGGCAGCGCGGAACCCGCCGGACGCTGCACTATTACTTTGTTGCTCAGGATATCCATGAGCGTGCCAGCTCCTCTCATATTCAGTATCAGACGCTGCGGGAACGCTTTCGCCATAGCGATCTAATGTTTCGCTTTCAGCGGCTAATGTCGATGCAGGGCCAGGCCTGTTTGCATCTTTCCCGCTGTATCCTGCTGCTGACCCCCTATCAGCACGATCCGCACTTTGAGCGCGCCTTCGCCCGGCTGGACGCCGCCCTGGAACGCATGCGTACCGACGGCGCGCCCGACGATCTGCTGAAAACCCTGGGCTTTCTGCTCGCCAACCTGCGGGCTATCGACGCGCAGCTGGCGACCATTGAATCCGAACAGGCGCAGGCCATGCCGCGCAGCGAGACGGAAAGCCAGCTTTCCGACGACAACCTCCACGGGTTTAGCGATATCTGGCTGCGGTTAAGCCGCAACTTAACGCCGGAGTCCGCGCTTTTTCGGCACGCGATAAGGATGTCGCTGGTACTGTGCGTGGGCTACGCGCTGATCCAGGTGACCGGAATGCAGCACGGCTACTGGATCCTGCTGACCAGCCTGTTTGTCTGCCAGCCCAACTATAACGCGACTCGCCATCGGTTGACGCTAAGGATAGTCGGCACGCTGTTGGGCATCGCCGTGGGGCTGCCCGTGCTGTGGTTCGTACCTTCGCTCGAAGGGCAGCTCGTACTGCTGGTTATTACCGGGGTTCTGTTCTTCGCCTTCCGTAACGTGCAGTATGCCCACGCCACCCTGTTTATTACTCTGCTGGTGCTGCTTTGTTTTAATCTGCTTGGCGAAGGATTTGAGGTGGCGTTACCACGCATCATTGATACGCTGATCGGCTGCGCTATTGCCTGGGCGGCGGTGAGTTTTATCTGGCCGGACTGGCGTTTTCGCAACCTGCCGCGGGTGCTGTCGCGGGCGACCGAGGCCAACTGTCGCTATCTCGATGCAATCCTTGAGCAATATCATCAAGGGCGGGATAACCGCCTGACCTATCGTATCGCCCGTCGCGACGCCCATCATCGCGATGCGGAATTCGCCTCGGTGGTTTCGAATATGTCCAGCGAACCGGACGTCACTGCCGAAACGCGGGAGGCCGCTTTTCGGCTACTATGCCTTAACCATACTTTTACCAGCTATATTTCAGCGCTGGGCGCACATCGTGAAAAGCTAACCACCCCGGAAGCGCTGACGCTGCTGGACGATGCCGTTTGCTATGTGGATGACGCGCTTCATCATCCGCCAGCAGATGAGCTGCGCGTGCAGCAGGCGCTGACGGATCTAAGGCAGCGAATCCTGTGCTTTGAGCCGCTTGCCGTTGGTAAAGAGCCGCTGGTCATGCAGCAGGTTGGGCTACTGCTCGCCCTGCTTCCTGAAATCAGGCAGCTGCAGCAGCAAATAACCCAATCGGCTACCGACACTCCGGTTCCGGCTTCAGCACGTTAACCCACTGAGCAAGCTCCCGGCGTCGCTCCGCCGGGAGAGCGGCTTCATGCACACCGGCGATAGCCCCTTCCAGCGCATAGAGCACCTTTACCGTTAGCCGGGGTTTTGTCTGGCGAAGGCGCAGCCAGCACATCTTTGCTCCCAGAATTCGCAGCGTAGTGACATCCATAATTCCTGCCTCATTAAGCAATGTCTCCAGATGAAATGACATATTTGGCAGATCTTTCAGGCGCTGCTGCGTGCTGCGAATATGCTTTTCTCTGCGGGCGGCTTCCAACGAAAGTTTTGACAGGCACACCAGCTGCTGCCGATCGCGCCACAGGCTTTCGTCAACCTGATAATAATTAAGAATTACCGGTCGTCCACGTTTTATAAACGTGAGCCATGTCGGCGTGTGCTTCACACAGTACTGTACGCTCTGCTCGCAGGCGCGGAGGTATAATTCTCCATCGGCAACCATGGCAAAGATGGTGTCTTCAATTGTCAGACTGTAGCTGCCGAATAGTGAACGATAGTGTATTTCCCCCAGAGTCGATAAACATTCCTGCGATTTATAGATCCTGTCATAGGAGCGTTTTCGCATAAAACCCCCTTTAAAATCATAGATTAAATAAATGATTTGCCTTTGCGGATCCGGTAATGACGAAAATAGGCAACTTGGTGTTAAGGGGCAAGATGAATTTTATTTTTCCTGCATCGAGTAATAAAAATTGCGAGATAGTTTCCGAAAATAGGGTTGATCTTTATACGCCACAGGGGTACTGTATATCCATACAGTAACTCACGGAGCTGGATTGGTTATGTATCCTTCAGGCTACACAAAGCGTTTTTCGTCATTCTCCTCCACCGCGGGCAAGGTCACGCGCGTCTCCTGCGGGAATACCGCCTGTGCCGGGCTTATTAGCGAAGTGGTTTATCGCGAAGATCAGCCCATGATGACTCAGCTGCTGCTCCCCCTTCTGCAGCAATTGGGCCAGCAGTCGCGCTGGCAGCTCTGGCTGACCCCACGGCAAAAGCTAAGCCGGGAGTGGGTTCAGTCTGTAGGGTTACCTTTAACCAAGGTGATGCAAATAAATCAGCTATCGCCCTGCCATACGCTCGAATCAATGATACGTGCGCTGCGCACCGGTAACTACAGCGTGGTCATCGGCTGGCTGGCTGAGGAGTTAACGGAAGAGCAGCATGCAGAACTGGCAAGGGCCGCAGAAGAGGGTAATGCAATGGGATTTATTATGCGCCCGGTAAGCGCCCATACTCATGCCACCAGACACCGTTCCGGGCTAAAAATTCATTCAAATCTCTATCACTAAAAAAATTAGGATTTATCCTGGGCTGCATTTTGCCGCCTCGCAGCCCCGCCGGATGGATGTTAATTTTTTCTGAAAAATGCTTGTCGGAAGCGGTTTCCAGAGGCGCAGCCTGCGCGGCTTATCATCGGTAAATGTTAAATAAAATCGTAGAAGGTTTTTTTTTTCATACGCCTGTCGGAGTTCGTACTTGTAAGTTTCTAAGTACGTTGTAGACTTTACTTCGCCAGGGGTGCTCGGCATAAGCCGCAGATATCGGTAGAGTTACTATTGAGCAGATCCCCCGGTGAAGGATTTAACCGTGTTATCTCGTTGGAGATATTCATGGCGTATTTTGGATGATAACGAGGCGCAAAAAATGAAAAAGACAGCTATCGCGATTGCAGTGGCACTGGCTGGTTTCGCTACCGTAGCGCAGGCCGCTCCGAAAGATAACACCTGGTATACCGGTGCTAAACTGGGCTGGTCCCAGTACCATGACACGGGTTTCATCGACAACAACGGCCCAACCCATGAAAATCAGCTGGGTGCCGGCGCGTTTGGCGGTTTCCAGGTTAACCCGTATGTAGGCTTCGAAATGGGTTACGACTGGTTAGGTCGTATGCCGTACAAAGGCGACAACGTCAACGGCGCTTACAAAGCTCAGGGCGTTCAGCTGACCGCTAAGCTGGGTTACCCAATCACTGACGACCTGGACATCTATACCCGTCTGGGTGGTATGGTATGGCGTGCTGACACCAAGACTAACGTCCCTGGCGGCAGCTCTTATAAAGACCATGATACCGGCGTTTCCCCGGTGTTCGCTGGCGGCGTTGAGTGGGCGATGACCCGCGATATCGCAACCCGTCTGGAATACCAGTGGACCAACAACATCGGTGACGCCAACACTATCGGCACTCGTCCGGATAACGGCCTGCTGAGCGTTGGCGTTTCTTACCGCTTCGGCCAGCAGGAAAACGCGCCGGTCGTCGCACCGACTCCGACTCCGGCTCCGGAAGTACAGACCAAGCACTTCACTCTGAAGTCTGACGTTCTGTTCAACTTCAACAAGTCCACGCTGAAAGCAGAAGGCCGTCAGGCGCTGGATCAGCTGTACAGCCAGCTGAGCAATCTGGACCCGAAAGACGGCTCCGTCGTAGTTCTGGGCTTCACCGACCGTATCGGTTCTGACGCTTACAACCAGGGCCTGTCCGAGAAACGTGCCCAGTCCGTGGTTGACTACCTGATCTCTAAAGGTATCCCGGCGAACAAGATCTCCGCACGTGGTATGGGCGAATCCAACCCGGTTACCGGTAGCACCTGCGACAGCGTGAAGGGCCGCGCAGCGCTGATCGACTGCCTGGCACCGGATCGTCGCGTAGAGATCGAAGTTAAAGGCGTTAAAGACGTGATCACTCAGCCTCAGGCTTAAGTTCTCCTTTGAAAAACCCCGCCTGGCGGGGTTTTTTTTCGTCTAATCTTCTGGCCGCTGGCCAAAAAAGCGTTACTCCTTGCCCAGCAGCGCCTGTAGATCCTCTTTGAGCGAAGACATTTTGCTGGCGTACTTCTCTTTATGCTCAGCATCTTCAATTAGTTGTACAATCGTCTCGGAAAGCGTTTTCCCGCGCCGCTGCGCAAGTCCCGCCAGGCGCTGCCAGACGATAAATTCCAGATCGATAGATTTCTTACGAGTATGCTGGTGTTCGGCGTTGAAATGTCGCTTGCGGCGGGCGCGAATAGTCTGCTTCATGCGATTTTGCAGCGCCGGATTCATATGTTTTTCGATCCATGCATTAACCCGAACCGGTTCATTTTCGAGAGCCAGCAGCAGATCGACGGCTTGCTGGGCGGCGCTGGCTTCCACGTAACGGGTAATTAACTCCCCTTCACGGTGCTTTTTCACCAGATATTTCCACTTCCAACCGCTCTCAAGATTCTCAAGTTGTTGATATTTCATTGCGATCTCAATGTTACCGTGTCACTGACATCAGAATATCAGCTTTTCAGGCCATAGCAGAAAAGAATCTTCAGCCTGTGAGAGCGATACGCCGCTCTGCCGCTTAACGTTGCTTTCCGCGTGTGCAGCGCGACGGGTTACGCTATAATCGCGGCTTTGACAACAGACTAAAAAACCTCAACTTTGACCATTACGAAACTTGCATGGCGCGATCTGGTTCCTGATACCGACCGTTTTCAGGAGATCTTTGCACAACCCTACGTGACTGACGAAAATGACGACCTGCTCAGCGAGACGCAGCCGCGTCTGCGGTTTGCGCTTGAGCAGCTGCTTCAGCCTGCGGTGATATCGCCTTTTATGCTGACCAAAGCGCCGGAAGAGCCTGAGTATCTGAGTCTGCTTAGCGATGCCGTTCGGGCGCTGCAGCATGATGCCGGTCGGTTAACCGGCGGCCGCTACGATGTTTCAGGCTCCACTATCCGCTATCACCAGGCCACAGGGAGTGAAGATAATTTTGCTACCCGGTCCCAGGTGGTTACCGCCGACTGGGTGGAAGCAGAACAGCTGTTCGGCTGTCTGCGGCAGTTCAATGGCACTATCACGCTCCAGCCCGGGCTGGTACATCAGGCTAACGGTGGCGTTCTGATTATCTCTCTGCGCCCTCTGCTGGCTCAGCCCCTGCTGTGGATGCGCCTGAAAGCCATTGTCAGCCATCGGCGCTTTGACTGGGTCGCCTATGACGAATCGCGACCGCTGCCGGTTTCCGTCCCGTCGATGCCGCTGGATCTCAAAGTCATGCTGGTGGGCGATCGGGAATCGCTGGCCGACTTTCAGGAAATGGAGCCAGAGCTGGCGGCGCTGGCGATTTATAGCGAATTTGAAGACGATCTGCAGATTGTCGATAGCCAATCTGCGGTCCGCTGGTGCCGGTGGGTAAGCCACATAGCCCGTAGCCACCAGCTGCCCCGTCTCGCTCCCGATGCCTGGCCGGTGCTGATGCGCGAGGCTATACGCTACACCGGCGAACAGGAGACGCTGCCGCTAAATCCGCTGTGGATCGCCCTTCAGCTCCGGGAGACGGTTCCCCTTTGCGAAGATGGCATCTGCACCGGCGAGCAGCTGAGCCTGATGCTGGAACAGCGCGCATGGCGTGAAGGCTTTCTTGCCGAACGTATGCAGGATGAGATCCTGCAGGAGCAGATCCTGATAGAGACGGAGGGCGAGCAGGTCGGACAGATCAACGCCCTGTCGGTCATTGAATTTCCGGGTCATCCTCGCGCCTTTGGTGAACCTTCGCGCATCAGCTGCGTGGTGCACATTGGCGACGGCGAATTTACTGATATTGAGCGTAAAGCAGAGCTGGGGGGAAATATTCACGCCAAGGGCATGATGATTATGCAGGCGTTTCTGATGTCGGAACTGCAGCTCGATCAGCAGCTCCCCTTCTCCGCCTCGCTGACCTTCGAGCAGTCCTACAGCGAAGTGGACGGCGACAGCGCCTCCATGGCCGAGCTTTGCGCCCTGATTAGCGCCCTTGCCGACGTCCCGTTGAACCAGAGCATCGCGGTCACCGGCTCCGTTGACCAGTTCGGCCGCATCCAGCCGGTAGGCGGACTCAATGAAAAGATCGAAGGTTTTTTCGCCATCTGCCAGCAGCGCGAGCTGACCGGCAGGCAGGGGGTTATCATACCGGCGGCCAACGTCCGGCATCTTAGTCTGCATTCAGACCTGCTACAGGCGGTTGAGGAAGAGAAATTTACGATCTGGGCGGTGGAGGATATCACCGACGCCCTGCCGCTGCTGTTAAACCAGGCGTGGGACGGCGAAGGCCAGCCGACGCTAATGCAGGCGATTCAGGAACGTATCGCTGCGGCGACGCAGCAGGAAGGCCGGCATCGTTTTCCCTGGCCGCTGCGTTGGCTGAACGGTTTTAGTGCGAACTGATCGGAGTTGTTCAGCGTACACGTGTACGCTATTGTGCGTGCTTCAATAAAATAAGGCTTACAGAGAACATGGTAGATAAACGCGAATCCTATACAAAAGAAGACCTTCTTGCCTCTGGTCGCGGCGAACTGTTCGGGGCGAACGGCCCTCAGCTTCCGGCACCAAACATGCTGATGATGGACCGCGTCATCAAGATGTCCGAAAAGGGCGGTAACTTTGACAAGGGTTACGTCGAAGCAGAGCTGGATATCAATCCGGACCTGTGGTTCTTCGGATGCCACTTCATCGGCGATCCGGTCATGCCGGGCTGCCTGGGCCTGGACGCAATGTGGCAGCTGGTAGGATTCTATCTCGGCTGGCTGGGCGGTGAAGGTAAAGGCCGCGCGCTGGGCGTGGGTGAAGTTAAGTTCGGCGGCCAGATCCTGCCGACGGCGAAAAAAGTTACTTACCGGATTCACTTCAAGCGCGTTATTAATCGCCGCCTGATTATGGGTATTGCGGATGGTGAAGTGCTGGTGGATGGTCGTCAGATCTATACCGCCAACGATCTGAAAGTCGGTCTGTTCCAGGACACCTCGGCTTTCTGAGTCCCATTGCGCCGCTGCGCAAACCTGCCGTTTACCCGGCCACAAAAGGCGAAACCTCCGCGATGCGGAGGTTTCTTTTTAAAGAGACAGAATCAGGCGGTAACGGCCCTGTCGGCCATGGCCTCTCGCCAGCCTCCAAGCCAGTATGACCGTTGATTCAGCGTCTGATAGGGACACATTTCTTTTGAACGCCCGGCAATGCCGGCCTGATAACCACGCTGATGTGCCCGTTCCAGGCGATCTCGTTTTTGTCTCTTCATGCCTCGTTTCCCTCATGTTTGTATCTGGTGGAAAAGAAAACAGTGATTACAAAATGTGCAATCACAGTTAACGAATACCGCGAAATATCACGCTCGTCAATGCACAAAATTCATACCAATGTCATGTTTATGAAATTGCCGAAAAACCCGACAGGCCAAAAAACGAGCAGGAACAACTTCTTTTACCAGACCGCGGATAAAAAAAACCGCCGCCGGCGCAGCGCCGGTAGCGGTGGGATTTACAAAGTTTTATGGTTAAGGCATACGGTTCAGCGCCTGAGCAATTGAAGCCGCCTCCTGCTTCCAGGCATCAGCCAGCACCTTCACCATCTCATCATAACCATCCTGATTCTGAAGGGCTTCAATGTGGAAAGGCCGTTTGATTAGCTGTCCCTGATGGTTCAGCAGCCACTCGCCGCTGACGATAACTCTGCCGTCATAGCGCCCATGGAAGCCGGTTACCGTCACGTTGAGCGTATCCTGCGCGGCACCCAGCGGCTGTGAGGCCACCACCCAGCCCGGCAGCTGCGCGCTAAGATTAGCCACCAGCGCATTGCGCAGCTGCTGATCCAGCGGGCTGGCCCACAGGTTGTTATTTGCGATGGTATACTGCACGTCGCTGGTCTGATAAACCACGCCGTTACCTGCCAGATAATCCGGCACCGTCACCTGCTCCACCCACAGCTGGCGGCTGGCCTGGCTGACGCTGACCGGCGCGGCATTCTGAATTACCGGCAACTGATAATAGCGCTTACTCTCTTCGCCAGAGCTGCAGGCAGCCAGCCAGAACGCCGCCGCCGTTACTAGCCACTTTTTCATTGTTTTGCCCTCTTCGGCTCAGGATCTTTCTTGTCTTTGGCTTCAAACACCAGCGCGTTACTCTTCTCATTCAGCGTTTTCAGCACCGGCTGCAGCTCGCGCAACACCTGATCGAGACGCTGCATATCCGCCACCATCTTGTTATAGGCGGCAGAACCAGGCTGGAAGCCCTGCATACTGCGGTTCAGCTCGCGCAGGGTGCGCTGCATGTCATCCGGCAGCTGCTGCATCGACTGGCTGGCGGTGATCCGGTTCAGATTATCCAGCGTGGTCTGCAGATGCTTCATCGTGCGCTGGCTTTCCGAAAGGGCGCTGGTCGCCTGCTGGATCATCGGATTCAGCGGCAGGCCGTTGATTTTATCCAGCGCTTCCACCAGCCGCTGCTGGATCTGCGCCAGCCCGCTGCTGACCGTCGGGATAATCTGATATCCCCCGAACTCGTGCAGGCCGGAAATCGGCGGCTCCTTCGGATAGAAGTCAAGATCGACGTACAGCGCGCCGGTGACCAGGTTGCCGGTCTTCAGCGAGGCGCGCAGCCCGCGCTTGAGCAGGTCGGCCAGATGCTCGCTCACGTCGGTATCCTCACCGAGCTGCGCCTTCAGGCGCTCCGGCTCGATGCGCACCAGCACCGGAATGCGGTAATCGCTATTAAACGCCTGGCGCATATCCGGGGAGAAGAACGGCACCTTGCTGACGGTCCCGAGACGAATGCCGCGGAACTCCAGCGGCGCGCCCGGCTGCAGGCCGCGAATCGAATCCTTAAAGAACATCAGATAATCGATATGGTCGGTATAGAGCGAATCCTGAATGCTTTTCTGATCGTCATACAGGCTGAACGCGGATTTTTCCGCCACCGGCTGCCCCAGATCGAGCCCCTCCGGCACATCAAAGCTGACGCCGCCGCCGAACAGCGTGGAGAGCGACCCCATCTCCACGCGCATACCGGCGGAGGTGAGGTCCACCGCGATACCGCTGTCCTTCCAGAAACGTACGTTGCTGGTCACCAGCCGATCGTTCGGCGCATTGATAAACAGCTGATAGCTCATGGTGCGCTTTTGCGTATCGAAGGTGCTGGTTTCCACCGAGCCTACGCGGTAGCCGCGGAACAGCACCGGATCGCCTGGGCTAAGCTGCCCGGCTTTTTTACTGTCGAGGATCACGCGAATACCTTTGGCATCCGGCGGTGCCAGCGGCGGTGCGTCCAGCAACTGATAGCTTTCCGGCATACTGCCTTTGCTACCCGGCTGCAGCTCAATATAGGCCCCGGAGAGCAGCGTACCCAGTCCGCTGATCCCTTCCCGACCTACCTGCGGCTTCACTACCCAGAAAACCGAATCTTTATGCAGCAGTTTGTCCATTCCGGCGTGGAGGCGCGCCTTAATTTGCACATGGGTTAAATCATCGGTCAGCGTTGCGCTTTCAACCACCCCCACCTCCACGCTACGGCTTTTTATCGTGGTTTTCCCGCCCTCGATGCCTTCGGCGTTAGTGGTGATCAGCGTGACCTCCGGCCCCTGATGGCTGTAGTGATAAAACAGGATCCACGCCCCGATAAGCGCGGTAACGATAGGAAATATCCATACGGGAGACCAGTTCTTTACCTTCTGAACGTTGGCTTCCCCACTCTTCGATTCCATACTGTCATGGCTCCTTATGGCCGGATTCAGTCAGGCGATCCCACGACAGGCGCGGATCGAAGGTCATTGCAGAAAACATGGTCATAATCACGACTAAAGCAAACATCAAAGCACCCATTGCAGGATAAATATTCATTAACCCCCCGATACGCACCAGCGCAGAGAGTACGGCAATAACGAACACGTCGATCATCGACCAGCGGCCGACAAACTCCACCACCTCATAAAGCAGATGCATCTTCTCACCATCGCGCTGGCCGTGGCCTTGCGCATCCCAGCACAGCCAGCCGATGGCGATCATTTTCAGCGTCGGCACCATAATACTGGCGATAAAGATCACCGCCGCCACCGGATATGAACCTTCGCTCCACAGCACAATAACCCCGGCGATGATGGTCGACGGGGTCTTCGCCCCCAGTAAATCGGTGATCATAATCGGCAGAATATTGGCCGGCAGATAGAGCATGATTGAGGTGATCAGCAGCGCCAGGGTCCACTGCAGGCTGTTTTTACGGCGAACGTGGCCTTTGCTGTGACAGCGCGGGCAAACGAGCCTGTCCGCCGGCAGTATCGCCGTGCAGCAGGCGCAGGAGCGTACCCCCTGCTGAAGCCCGCTAATGCCGGGTTTCAGCGCCAGCGCCACGGTGGGCATCGGCGCGATATCGTCCCACAGCCAGCGGCGATCGACGCACTGAAAGACCCGCAGTTGCAGCATACAAAAGAGGCACCACGGAATAAAACTGCTGCCTATCCCGATGTCGCCGTAGGCCATCAACTTAACGAAACTCACCAGCACGCCCGCGAGAAAAATTTCCGCCATTCCCCAGCTTTTAAGCAGAAACAGCACTTTCGCCAGACGCCTCTTTACCCGCGGTGGCAGCTGTATGCGATTTATCAACAGCAGAACCGCCACCAGGCAAAATGCGGGAACCAGCTGAACGAATAGCATGAAAAAGGTGCCGAGGCTGGCGTAGTTTTCAGAAAACATGACCCGGGGTATTTCCAGCAGCGTAACCTCGCTGGTGACCCCGGCTACGTTCATACTGACAAAGGGAAACAGATTCGACAGCAGCAGCATAAACAGCGCGGCTAGCGCATAGGCGGTGGGACGCTGCCTCGGCGCGTCCCACTCGGTCGTCAGCGTGGTGCCGCACCTTGGACAGGCCGCTTTCTGACCCGGAGCCAGATGAGGCAAGGCCACCAGCATGTCACACTGCGGGCACAGAATGTGCTTTGCGGCATGATGACGATCGCACATACGCGCTCCTCTATTTATGCGCCGTTTTTCAACGCTTCCAGGTATTCCCAGCGCTCAAAGGCCTCTTCAAGCTCCTGCTCCGCCGCGCTCAGCTCAGCGAGCACTTTTTGCGTCTGCTCATGGGGCTGGCTGAAAAAGGTCGCATCGGCAACCTGAGCCTGCAGCGCCTCTAACTTCGTCTCCAGCATTTCCAGCCGCTGCGGCAACTGCTCCAGCTCTCGCTGCAGTTTATAGCTTAGTTTGCTGCCGCTGCGTTTTACCGTTTCTGCTTTCGGAACGGGGTTTTCTTCACTTTTTTTCACCGGCGGCTGCTTCAGCGCCAGGTGCTGAGCCTGCTGGCCGCGCGCATCGTGATAGCCGCCGACGTAGCGGCCTACCCTGCCACCGCCTTCAAAAATCCAGCACTCTGTCACGGTGTTATCGACAAACTGGCGATCGTGGCTGACCAGCAGCACGGTGCCCTGATAGCCATCGATCAGCTCCTCCAGCAGCTCCAGGGTTTCGACGTCCAGATCGTTGGTGGGTTCATCGAGAATCAGCAGATTGCTGGGCTTCAGAAAGAGCCGCGCCAACAGCAGGCGGTTGCGCTCACCGCCCGACAGGGCGCGAACCGGCGTCATAGCGCGTTTCGGGTGAAACAGAAAGTCCTGCAGGTAGCCGAGCACATGGCGCGGCTTGCCGTTAACCAGCACCTCCTGCTTACCTTCCGCCAGGTTGTCCATCACCGTTCTGTCCGGATCCAGCTCCGCGCGATGCTGATCGAAATAGGCCACCTCCAGCTTTGTGCCGACGTGGATACGACCGCTGTCCGCCTTAAGCTGGCCCAGCATCAGCTTCAGCAGAGTGGTTTTCCCGCAGCCGTTCGGCCCGATAAGCGCAATCTTGTCGCCGCGCTGCACCTGAGCGGAAAAATCCTTCACCAGCTGCCTGCCATCCACCTGGTAATCAACGTTCTCCATCTCAAAAACGATTTTGCCGGAGCGGCTCGCCTCCTCCACCTGCATTTTCGCGCTGCCCATCACTTCGCGGCGCTCGCTACGCTCACGGCGCATCGCCTTCAGAGCGCGCACGCGCCCCTCATTGCGGGTACGCCGCGCCTTGATGCCCTGGCGGATCCAGACCTCTTCCTGCGCCAGCTTGCGGTCAAACTCGGCGTTCTGCAGCTCCTCAACGCGCAGGGCCTCCTCTTTCTCAAGCAGATACCGATCGTAATTGCCGGGATACGTCACCAGCTTACCGCGATCGAGATCGACGATGCGGGTGGCCATATTGCGAATAAAGGATCGATCGTGGGAGATAAAGATGATCGTCCCGTTGAAGGATTTGAGGAACCCTTCCAGCCAGTCGATGGTTTCAATATCCAGGTGGTTGGTCGGCTCGTCGAGCAGCAGCACCCGCGGGTTGCTGACCAGCGCGCGGCCCAGCGCCGCCTTGCGCAGCCAGCCGCCGGAAAGCGAGGAGAGCGCGGCGTTCGGATCCAGCCCCAGCTGCGTCAGCACCTCGTTAATACGGTTTTCCAGCTGCCACAGGTTGTGATGATCGAGCTGCTCCTGCACCTTCGCCATTTCGTTGAGGTTTTTATCGCTTGGATCGCTCATCACCAGGCGCGAGATATCGTGATAGCGCTTGAGGTATTCCGCCTGCTCCTCAATGCCCTCGGCCACAAAGTCATAGACGCTGCCGACCACGTTACGCGGCGGATCCTGCTGCAGCCGCGCGACGATCAGATCCTGTTCATAGATAATACGCCCGTCGTCCAGCCCCTGCTCGCGGTTGAGGATCTTCATCAGCGTCGATTTTCCGGCACCGTTGCGCCCGACCAGGCAGACGCGCTCGTTATCTTCGATATGCAGCTCTGCGTTATCGAGAAGCGGCGCGTCGCTGAACGACAGCCATGCGCCATGCATACTGATTAATGACATTTACTTATCCTTTCAGGCTGCGGTAATCAGCCAGCAGTTGTGGATCTGACGGTTGCGGGCAAAGTCCTGCGAAAGCGTTTTTTGCGTGATTTCTTGTGCCTTCAGCCCCAGCGCCGCCAGCCCTTCGAGATCCATCCGGAACCCGCGCTTATTGTTAGAGAACATAATGGTGCCGCCTTTGCGCAGCAGGCGCTGCAGATCCTTCATCAACGCCAGATGGTCGCGCTGCACGTCGAATGACGCCTCCATGCGCTTCGAGTTAGAAAAGGTCGGCGGATCGATAAAGATCAGATCAAACTGCTCGTTCGCCTCCCGCAGCCAGCCCAGGCAGTCGGCCTGGATCAGCCGATGCGCCCGCCCGCTCAGGCCGTTGAGCCGCAGGTTGCGCTCGGCCCATTCCAGATAGGTGCGCGACATATCCACGGTGGTGGTACTGCGCGCGCCGCCCAGGCCGGCATGTACGCTGGCGCTGCCGGTATAGGAAAAGAGGTTAAGGAAATCTTTACCCTTACTCATCTGGCCAAGCATCCTGCGCGCAATGCGGTGATCGAGAAACAGTCCGGTGTCGAGATAGTCCGTCAGATTCACCCACAGTCGGGCGTTGTATTCGCCAACCTCAATGAATTCGCCCTTCTCACCCAGCTTCTGATACTGGCTTTTTCCCTTCTGCCGCTCGCGGGTTTTCAGCACCAGACGGTTCGGCGCAATCTCCAGCACCGCCAGCGTCGCCGCGATGATATCAAACAGACGCTGGCGCGCCTTTTGCGCATCCACGGTTTTCGGCGGCGCATACTCCTGAATCACCAGCCAGTCGCCGTAGCGGTCCACCGCCACGTTATACTCCGGCAGATCGGCATCGTACAGCCGGTAGCACTCGATGCCCTCCTGACGCGCCCACTTATCCAGCTTCTTCACATTCTTACGCAGGCGGTTGGCGTAATCTTCCGCCACCGTCGCTGGCCTGCCGTCGGGGCTGCTCTCCGCCAGGTGGTAGTTTTTCTGCACGCAGTCCAGCGGGCCGTTTTTGGCCTTGTATTGCTTATCGGCGCGTAGCTGCAGGCAGCTCAACAGATCCGGCGAGGCGCTGAACAGCGAAAGATTCCAGCCGCCGAACTGATTCTTCATCGTGCGGCCGAGCAGGCTGTGCAGCGCAATCAGCGCCGGTTCACTGTCCAGCCGCTCGCCGTAGGGTGGGTTACTGATTACCGTGCCGTACGGCCCCTTCGGCAGCGGGTTGCTCAGCTGCGCCACGTCCTTAACGGCAAAGTCGATCAGCTCGCCTATGCCCGCCCGGCGGGCGTTGCTGCGGGCCCGTTCAATCACGCGCGCGTCGCTGTCCGAACCGTAAAAGCGCGAACCATATTCCGCCAGCCCCTTCCGGGCGCGGGTTTGCGCTTCGGCCTTCACCGCCTGCCAGACGGTCTCGTCGTGCTGCGCCCAGCCGCTGAAGCCCCAGCGGCCGCGGTGCAGCCCGGGGGCGCGATCGGTTGCCCACATCGCCGCCTCAATCAGCAGCGTGCCCGAACCACACATCGGATCGAGCAGCGGCGTACCGGGCTGCCAGCCGGAACGCAGCACGATCGCCGCCGCCAGGGTCTCTTTGATTGGCGCACTCCCGGTACGATCCCGATAGCCGCGCAGATGCAGGCCGTCGCCGCTCAGATCGAGGGCTATGCTGGCGGTCTCTTTGTTCAGCCAGACGTTGACGCGAATATCCGGCGATTCGCGGTCCACGTTCGGGCGCGGCAGGTTCTGGCGGGTAAAGGCGTCGACGATGGCATCCTTCACCTTCATCGCCCCGTACTGGCTGTTGCGAATGGTGTCATTCAGCCCGCTGAAGTGCACCGCGAAGGTCGCGCCAGGGTTGAAGATCTCCGTCCAGCGGATCGCCTGCACCCCGAGATAGAGATCCAGATCGCTGTAGACCTTGCACTCCCCCATCGGCAGCATAATGCGCGAGGCCAGACGGCTCCACATCAGGCTCTGGTAAACAAGCCGCGTGTCGCCCTTAAAGTGGACCCCACCCTGAACCACCTGACACTCGACGGCACCCAGGCTTTCCAGTTCAGTTTTTAACAGCTCTTCCAGCCCGCGGGCCGTACTGGCAAACAGAGAATTCATATTGTCACTTATTACTCATCGAAAATTGTTGCGCATTATACACAAAAACATTCCTGTTGCCTTGCGACGCCGGGCGAATGAAATGGCTGGACGACGTCAGCCTGAGTCACAAAGAGACGGCTGAAAGGTAAAGTGTAGATAGCGAATAAGCGCGTTATGGCATAAAGTTGTGGCCTGGCAGACAAACCTGACGCCGCTATTCCGGGGACGGACAGTGCTCCGGGTCATAAGCAGCGACTCGCTACCCTCACCCTTCAGGGCGGGCGCTGGCCGGATGCAGGTTCGCAAGTAAAATAGTCCTGATGGACCAGGCTCTTATCTCTTTCGGGGGCAATACCGTGACGATTTTAACCCGCCTGTTTATTCACCCAGTCAAATCTATGCGCGGCATTGGCCTGACGCACGCCCTGGCCGACGTCGGCGGCCCGGCCTGCGATCGTATTTTTATGGTCACCGAACCCGACGGCACCTTTATCACCGCCCGCCGGTTCCCGCAGATGGTCCGTTTTACCCCCTCTCTGCTGCCGGACGGCCTGCACCTGACCGCGCCGGACGGCAGCTGCGCGCGGGTGCGCTATGCCGATTTTGCGCCAAAGGAGGCCCCGACCGAAGTATGGGGTAACCACTTTACCGCCCGCATAGGGCCTGAGGCGGTGAATCAATGGCTGAGCGGCTTCTTCAGCCGCGACGTACAGCTGCGCTGGGTCGGGCCGCAGCCGACGCGCCGGGTAAAACGGCACGCCGAAGTTCCCCTCGGCTTTGCCGATGGCTATCCCTGGCTGCTAATCAACGAAGCGTCCCTGCGCGATCTGCAGCAGCGCTGCCCGGCGGGCGTCAGAGTCGAGCAGTTCCGCCCGAACCTGGTGGTTTCCGGTGCTGCGGCCTGGGAAGAGGATCGCTGGAAGGTCCTCCGCATCGGTGAGGTTGCCTTTGAGGTGGTAAAACCGTGCAGCCGCTGCATTTTCACCACCATCGACCCGGAAAAAGGTCGGCTGCATCCCACCGCTGAACCGCTGGCGACGCTGCGTGGGTTTCGCACCGCCAGCGACAGCGGCGACGTTGACTTCGGCATGAACCTTATCGCCCGCGGCAGCGGCGTCATCCGCGTCGGCGATGAAATGGAGGTGCTGGCCAGCGCCCCGGCGAAACTATACGGTGCGGCGGAGGCCGACGATAAGATCGCCAGCGTCGCCACACGGCCGGACCTTTCGCGGCAATAATCAGCAGGTGCTGCTGGAACAGCTGGAGAGTCAGGGGATTCGAATAGGTTATTCGTGTCGTGCCGGGATCTGCAGCAGTTGTCGCATCAGGCTGCTGGCAGGCGAAGTCACTGCGCTGAAAAAATCGGCGATCGGCGATGACGGGACGATACTGAGCTGCAGCTGCGTGCCGAAAACAGCGCTGCGGCTGAAAGGTTAAACGGCCTGCTCAAGGCTGAAGCTGGCCATGCTCTGGTACGGCTTCAGCCTGTCGTTCATGATTTTAATGGCGTCGCCAAGCTGCATGGCGCGCCCGGCTACCGTCACGACGGGCTGGGCGAGCAGGCACAGCGCCGCGCTCTCCCCAGGCTCCACCACCAGCAGATTCACCTGCTCATCGGTATCGCTCAGCCATACGCGGGCGGCGTCGCCCACCGCCGGCATCCAGCCCTCGCCGTGCGCCACGAAATGCCAACTTCGCGGCATCTGCGGCTTCAGATAGCGGACGGCCACCAGCGCGTTCAGCACCAGCTCCGCCTTTTGCTCGGCGGAGAGATCAAAGTGGCGGCACTGTTCTTCAAACGAGAAATAAAGCGCGGCGTCGTCAACGCAAAAGCCGGCAGGTGAAAAGGCATCGGGAGTCAGCATTTTACGCGCAAAACGCGAGCGGAATATCAGGCCATTGGCTAAATCGAGCATCATACGATCGTGCTCTTCATCGTAATACCAGCGCCAGTTATCGTCAGGTTTAATTCGCATCGTTTTTTCTCCCGGTCCCATCGTCCTGTTGCAACAGCATCCCTTTTGCCGCTTCGTTTATCGCCTTAATAAGAAAAGACTAAAATGTCTAAATAAGCAACAGAGGGGGGAATATAAAACAACCAGGGCCGGAAATAAAGCCCTGGCAGTCCGATAAGCCACGAAAACGGGGACAACAGAAGATAAAAGAATCAAATGTGGTTAATGATTTCTTTAATCAGCGGCGGACCTTTAAAAATAAACCCGGAATAAATTTGCACCAGCGACGCCCCGGCGGCGATTTTTTCGCGCGCGGCAATCACGGAATCAATTCCGCCAACGCCGATAATCGGCAGCCGTCCGTTAAGCTCCTGAGCCAGTCGACGAATAATTTCGGTGCTTTTTAACTGCAGCGGTCGTCCGCTTAAGCCGCCGGTTTGCTCACAGTTTTTCATCCCCTGAACTAACGAGCGATCGAGCGTGGTGTTGGTGGCAATAACGCCGTCAATATTATGTCGAAGCAAACTGTCGGCAACCTGGATCAGCTCTTCCTCGGAAAGATCCGGCGCGATCTTTACCGCGATCGGCACATATTTCTGATGAATCTTTTGCAGATCGCTCTGCTTATTTTTAATGCCGCTCAATAAGTCATCCAGCGCGTCGCCGTACTGCAGCGTGCGCAGCCCCGGCGTATTTGGCGAAGAGATATTAATGGCAATATAACCCGCATGCGCATAGATTTTTTCCATGCAAATCAGGTAGTCATCTTTCCCCTGCTCTACCGGCGTCGCCTTATTTTTACCGATATTAATGCCCAACACGCCGTCGTAACGCGCCTTTTTGACATTCTCCACCAGGTTATCCACGCCCAGATTGTTAAAGCCCATCCGGTTGATCAAACCTTCAGCCTCCACCAGACGAAACAGGCGCGGCTTGTCGTTGCCAGGCTGCGGACGCGGCGTTACGGTGCCAATCTCAATCGCACCGAAGCCCATTGCACCCAGCGCGTCGATGCATTCGCCATCTTTATCCAGGCCGGCCGCCAGGCCGAGGGGGTTTTTAAAGGTCAGCCCCATACAGCTAACGGGCTTTGCGGAGACTTTCTGGCGGATCACGGCTTCCAGCGGCGTGCCGGCAATGCGGCGTAACTGCTGAAACGTTAACTCATGAGCGCGCTCAGGATTGAGCTGAAAAAGGGCTTTTCGAACGAAGGGATAGTACATGAACTCTCCTGGATTCCCGGTGTGCAAACCGGGGGCATATTATGTGCGATTTCAGGCCAAAAGAAAATTGACCTGTGGCAATAAATAGCAAACGTTTTCTTCGCGTCGCGCCTTTATAGCCTAAATAATTCGGGTTGCCGGACAAAACGCAGCGCGTTTTGAATAGCCCCTGGGCTGACTCCGAAGGGGTGAGGCCCCTGGGCCGAATAAAGCCAACGCACATGCAGCTTGAAGTATGACGGGTATACACCCCAAATCATTCGTGCTGGTACAGCGGCCCGGGTCGGGAACGGAGGAACAAAAGTAGCGATATTAAATCGGGGATAGCGCACGAAACCGGCGGCGCGGCTGGCAAAGCCGGATGGCGGTAGCTGCGCCATCCGGCCGCTTATCAGCCCAGCGCCCTGGCGATCTTCTCATACAGATCGCCGGAGAGATCCTCCAGCGCTTTCAACTGCTCCAGCGCCGCGCGCATCTTCGCCTGGCGCGGGTCATCATACCGCTTCAGGCGGATCAGCGGCTCGATCAGACGCGACGCCACCTGCGGGTTACGCCGGTTCAGCTCGGTAAGCATTTCGACCAGGAACCGGTAGCCGCTGCCATCTTCCGCGTGGAACGCCGCCATATTGCTGCCGGCAAACGCGCCAATCAATGAGCGAATACGGTTCGGGTTGCTCATGCTGAACGCCCGGTGCTGCAGCAGGCCGCGTACCGTTTCCAGCACATTGTCCGCCGGGCTGGTGGACTGCAGGATAAACCATTTGTCCATCACCAGGCCGTCCTGGTGCCATTTATCGTCGAACTCCCGCATCAGCGCATCGCGGCACGGCAGCTGTGCGGCCACCGCTGCGGAAAGCGCGGCCAGCGCGTCGGTCATGTTATTGGCTTCACGGTACTGCCTGCTGACCAGCGCATCCGCCTGGCGCATTTCGCCAAAGGCGAGGAAGCGCAGGCAGGCGTTACGCAAGGTGCGTCTGCCGATATCCTTATGCTCAACGCGATATTCCCCAAGGCGATTGGCGTGGTAGATAGCCAGCAGCTCATCCGCCAGCCCGGTCGCCAGAGTACGGGTTAAGGCTTCGCGCACGTTGGTAATGGCGATCGGATCGATAATCTCGAACAGTTCAGCCATTTCATTAACCGAGGGCAGCGTCAGAATTTCCGCAGCCAGCGCCGGATCGATATGTTCATCAAGCAGAACCGCCCGAAAGGCGTCGGCAACGTGCACCGGCAGCGACAGCGGCTGGCCCTGCTGATAGCGGTTAACGTTCAGCTTAATGTAGGTTGCCAGCAGGCTTTGGGCGGCATCCCAGCGGGAGACGTCGTTACGCGCATGGCGCATCAGGAACGTCAACTGCCCGTCGCTCCATTTGTACTCCAGCTTCACCGGTGCAGAAAATTCGCAGAGCAGCGCGGGCACCGGCTGAGAGGCGATATCATCAAAAACAAAGGTCTGCTCGGCCTGGGTAACGTTAAGCACGGGGTTTACCGGATGGCCGTCCTGGCGCAGCGGAAGGATCTGCCCGCTGTCGCCATACAGCTCAACGGCGAACGGAATATGCAGCGGCTTCTTCTCCGCGCTGTCCGCCGTTGCCGGCGTGCGCTGGGCGATCGTCAGCGTGTATTGCCGGGTTTCCGCTTCATAACTATCTTTTACCGTCACGACGGGGGTGCCGGACTGGCTGTACCAGAGGCGGAAATGGGAGAGATCGACATTGGTGGCATCCTCCATCGCCTGCACAAAATCATCGCAGGTGGCCGCGCTGCCATCATGGCGCTCAAAGTAGAGCTGCATCCCCTTCTGGAACCCCTCTTCGCCCAGCAGGGTATGGATCATCCGGATCACCTCGGCTCCCTTCTCATAGACGGTCAGGGTGTAGAAGTTATTCATCTCGATGACCTTGTCCGGGCGGATCGGGTGCGCCATCGGGCTGGCATCCTCAGCAAACTGCAGGCCGCGCATAGCGCGAACGTTGCTGATGCGGTTAACCGCGCGCGAGCCGAGATCGGAGCTGAACTCCTGATCGCGGAAGACGGTCAGCCCCTCTTTAAGGCTCAGCTGAAACCAGTCGCGGCAAGTAACGCGGTTGCCGGTCCAGTTGTGAAAATATTCGTGGCCGATAACGCGCTCGATATCAAGGTAATCTTTATCGGTGGCGGTATCGGTCCGCGCCAGCACGTATTTGGAGTTAAAGATATTCAGCCCTTTATTCTCCATCGCGCCCATATTAAAGAAGTCCACCGCGACGATCATATAGATGTCGAGGTCATACTCCAGGCCAAAGCGTTCTTCGTCCCACCTCATGGCGTTTTTCAGCGAGGTCATCGCCCAGGGCGCACGATCCAGGTTGCCACGATCGACGTACAGCTCCAGCGCCACTTCACGTCCGGAGCGGGTGATAAAGGTATTGCTCAGCACATCGAAATCACCGGCCACCAGCGCAAACAGGTAGCACGGCTTCGGGAAAGGGTCCTGCCACTGCACCCAGTGGCGGCCGTCGTCCAGTTCGCCCTGGGCGATACGATTACCGTTGGAGAGCAGAAACGGGTAGGTTTTTTTATCAGCAATAATTTTGCTGGTGAAGCGGGCCAGCACGTCCGGGCGATCGAGATACCAGGTAATATGGCGGAAGCCTTCGGCTTCGCACTGGGTGCATAACGCATTGCCTGACTGGTACAGACCTTCCAGCGCAGTATTGGCCGCAGGGGCGATCTCGTTCACAATGCGCAGCGTAAAGCGTTCCGGCAGGTTATTAATCACCAGCGCGCCCTCTTCCTCTTTATACGCCGTCCACGGCGTATCGTTAACGTGAAGAGAAAGCAGGGTTAAATCTTCTCCGTCGAGGCGAAGGGGGGCATCAGGCGCGCCGTGGCGGACAACCTGGCTTACCGCCGTTACCACGGTTTTTTCCGCTGCAAGATCAAAGGTCAAGTCAATATCAGTAATCTGGTAATCCGGTGCCCGATAGTCGTGGCGGTATTTAACCTGTGGCTGTTGTGTCATAAAAAACCTTTCGCATCTGTTTTAGTGTTCCGGCTTCAGTCTATTCCTGTTGCCGGAATCGCGCTATGCAGAATGTTTATCTTTTCAGGCGCTGAGATGACGGGTTCGCGCGGGGAAAATTTGAGCACGCCCTGCAGCCATTGCGTAAAAAGCGACCCGACGGTGCTCAAAATGCCCTGGCATCCGCAAAAATATTGCCCGCCGCCGCGCGGGTATCTCATTCTTTAAGCTACATTTTTATAACAAGCCGCACGAAATGCGCCCGCTCCCGAAGCACCTTATGTTGCGATCGGGGTTCAATAAATCACTAAACGCGATATACTCCAGCTGTTCTCTTAGATGTTTAATGTACTAAACGCCCCTGTGAGAGGATGCTACAGCGCACCTATGACACAATTCGCTTCTCCTGTTCTGCACTCGCTGCTGGATACAGATGCTTACAAGCTGCATATGCAGCAAGCCGTTTTTCACCGCTACGGCGATGTGCAGGTAACGGCGGAATTTCGCTGCCGCGGTGATGACCTGCTGGGTATTTACGCCGATGCTATTCGTCAAGAAGTAGACGCGATGCGGCACCTGCAGCTGCGGGAGGATGAGTTTAACTGGCTCTCCGGCCTGCCCTTCTTCAAGGCTGATTATCTCAGCTGGCTGCGGGATTTTCGCTATAACCCGGAGCAGGTATCGATCGCCAGCGATAATGGCAAACTCAACATTCGCTTAACCGGCCCGTGGCGCGAAGTGATCATGTGGGAAGTTCCGCTGCTGGCGACCATCAGCGAGCTGGTGCACCGCTATCGCTCACCGGATGCCGGCGTTGAGCAGGCGCTGGCTACGCTGACGACCAAACTGGCGGATTTCGCAGCCTATACCGCCGACCTCGATCTGTCCCGTTTCCGGCTGATGGACTTCGGCACCCGGCGGCGCTTTTCCCGCGAGGTGCAGCAGGCTATCGTCGGGCGTCTGCAGCGAGAGCCGTGGTTCGTCGGCACCAGCAATTATGACCTCGCGCGGCGGCTGTCGCTGACGCCTATGGGCACTCAGGCGCACGAATGGTTTCAGGCCCATCAACAGATCAGCCCGGATCTGGCCACCAGCCAGCGGGCGGCGCTCGCCGCCTGGCTTGAGGAATACCCTGACAGGCTCGGCATTGCGCTGACCGACTGCATCACCATGGACGCCTTCCTGCGCGACTTCGGCGCAGAGTTTGCCACCCGCTATCAGGGGCTGCGTCATGATTCCGGCGATCCGGTCGAGTGGGGAGAAAAAGCCATTGCCCACTATGAGAAGCTGGGTATCGATCCTCTGAGCAAAACGCTGGTGTTCTCGGATAATCTCGATCTAAAGAAAGCGGTCGATCTGTATCGCCACTTCTCGTCGCGGGTGCAGCTCAGCTTCGGCATCGGCACCCGTCTGACCTGCGATATTCCGCAGGTGAAGCCGCTGAATATCGTTATTAAGCTGGTGGAATGCAACGGCAAGCCGGTGGCCAAACTCTCCGACAGCCCGGGCAAAACCATTTGTCATGACAAAGCTTTTGTCCGCGCCCTGCGCAAAGCGTTCGATCTGCCGCATATCAGGAAGGCGAGCTAACTCCCCGGGGGAGCCGCTCCGGCTCCCTTTGCGCATTTATTTCTGAAATCTTTCCCTCCGGCAACGAATTCTGCTTGTCTGATTGCAGATGCCAGGTAACATAGGTATCCCCTATTTTGGGTGAAGATATGTTTATCCCCCAGTGAGTTGGGTTCGGGTTGCAAAATGAAACCGCTTTGGCGGTATTAAATGGCGCTGGTGCTGGATCTGAAGCTCAAACAACCGGCCCGCCCGTGTAACTCGCCGCGTGACGGGGATTTTTTTCAACGATTAACAGAGAGAATATTATGAGCGTTGTGCCTGTAGCCGACGTACTCCAGGGCCGCGTCGCCGGAGACCAAGAAGTGACCGTGCGCGGATGGGTGCGTACCCGCCGAGATTCAAAAGCTGGCATCTCCTTTCTTACCGTTTATGACGGTTCCTGCTTTGATCCTGTACAGGCTGTTATTAATCACTCTCTGCCTAATTACAATGAAGACGTTCTGCGCCTGACGACCGGCTGTTCGGTGATCGTCACCGGCAAGGTGGTTGCCTCCCCCGGACAGGGTCAGAGCTTCGAAATTCAGGCCACCCGCGTGGAGGTGACCGGCTGGGTGGACGATCCGGAAACCTATCCCATGGCGGCAAAGCGCCACAGCATTGAGTACCTGCGCGAGGTGGCGCACCTGCGTCCGCGCACTAACCTGATCGGTGCCGTAGCGCGGGTACGCCACACGCTGGCGCAGGCGCTGCATCGCTTCTTTGACGAACAGGGTTTTTTCTGGGTTTCTACGCCGCTCATTACCGCCTCTGATACCGAAGGTGCCGGCGAAATGTTCCGCGTCTCTACGCTGGATCTGGAAAACCTGCCGCGCAATGACCAGGGCAAAGTCGATTTTGATAAGGACTTCTTTGGTAAAGAGTCCTTTCTGACCGTATCGGGCCAGCTGAACGGCGAAACCTACGCCTGCGCCCTGTCAAAAATTTATACCTTTGGCCCGACCTTCCGCGCTGAAAACTCTAATACCAGCCGTCACCTGGCGGAATTCTGGATGCTGGAGCCGGAAGTCGCGTTTGCTAACCTGAACGACGTTGCCGGCCTGGCGGAAGCCATGCTTAAGTACGTCTTTAAGGCGGTGCTGACCGAGCGTGCGGACGACATGAAGTTCTTCGCCGAGCGCGTGGATAAAGAAGCGGTCTCCCGCCTGGAGCGCTTTATCGACGCCGACTTCGCCCAGGTTGACTACACCGACGCCGTGACCATTCTGGAAAACTGCGGCAAGCAGTTTGAAAATCCGGTTTACTGGGGCGTGGATCTCTCCTCCGAGCACGAACGCTACCTGGCGGAAGAGCACTTTAAAGCGCCGGTGGTGGTGAAAAACTATCCGAAAGATATTAAAGCGTTTTATATGCGCCTTAACGAAGACGGTAAAACCGTGGCGGCGATGGACGTTCTGGCACCGGGCATCGGTGAAATCATCGGCGGCTCCCAGCGTGAAGAGCGTCTCGACGTTCTGGACGCGCGGATGCTGGAAATGGGTCTGAACAAAGAAGACTACTGGTGGTATCGCGATCTGCGCCGCTACGGCACGGTGCCGCACTCCGGTTTTGGTCTGGGCTTTGAGCGCCTTATCGCCTACGTTACCGGCGTACAGAACGTGCGTGACGTTATCCCGTTCCCGCGTACGCCGCGCAACGCCAGCTTCTGATGCTGTTTCAGGGCCAGCTTACGCTGGCCTTTTCTCTCGCCGCTTCCCCGCTATCCTCGTTTTTACTAAAACATTTAAAACGCTTTCTGAAACTTCTCTGTACAAAAAAATCCCTTACAGCTGTTGCGGTTTAGCCAGCCCGTGCTGATAGCACATTCTCAACCCGTCCTGCGGATCCCCGGACGTCTAAATTTAGCCAGCGAAAACGTGCCGCCTCTGCTGGTGGTCGACAACGCCGCCCTATAAAATATTTAAATAAATAAAAATCATATAGATACCCATAAAAGAGAGGGGGTTATCGCTTTGTCGGGGTAGAATTTGAAGTTGTTCACAATACGATAGATTTTAAATTTAATTTAACACTAGCTTTACTTTTGAAACAGATCATTCATATTTGTAGCACTTTGCAAGTAGCGAAACCGTAGTGTGAATGGAAAGATGCCAGACAGACACATAAAGACACCAAACTATCTTCAATAGTTCCTTTAAGTTTCCTTGACGGGATTTATTGCTGGCAGTGGCAGGTGTCATATAAAAATCAATGAGGGTAATAAATAATGATGAAGCGCAACATCCTGGCCGCGGTGATTCCTGCCCTGCTGGCAGCCGGTGCGGCAAACGCTGCAGAAATCTATAATAAAGACGGCAACAAACTTGACCTGTACGGTAAGGCGGTAGGCCTGCACTATTTTTCTAAAGACAACGGGGATAACAGCTACGGTGGGGACGGCGATGAGACCTATGCGCGTCTCGGTTTTAAAGGGGAAACCCAGATTAATGACCAGCTCACCGGCTACGGCCAGTGGGAGTATCAGTTCAGCGGCAACAACTCAGAAGGCGGCTCTGATTCTCAGAACGGCAACAAAACCCGTCTGGCCTTTGCCGGGCTGAAATTTGGCGACGCCAGCTCTCTGGACTACGGCCGTAACTACGGCATCGTTTACGACGCGCTGGGCTACACCGATATGCTGCCGGAATTCGGCGGCGATACGGCCTATACCGACGATTTCTTCGCCAGCCGCGTTGGCGGGGTTGCCACTTATCGTAACACCAATTTCTTCGGCCTGGTTGAAGGACTGAATTTCGGTCTGCAGTACCTGGGCAAAAACGAACGCGCCAGCAGCTACGAAGCCGACGCGGATGACAATAACTTCAGCGAAGTCCGCCGTTCTAACGGCGACGGCTGGGGAACTTCTCTGAGCTATGAGTTCGACGGCTTTGGCATCGTCGGTGCCTGGGGCTCGGCGGATCGCACCAACGCCCAGCAGAACCCGGCGCTACGCGGTCGCGGTGAAAAAGCGGAACAGTGGGCAACCGGCCTGAAATACGATGCCAACGGCCTCTATCTGGCGGCGAACTATGGTGAAACCCGCAACGCGACGCCGATTAGCGGCGGCTTCGCCAACAAGACACAGGATATTCTGTTAGTGGCCCAGTACCAGTTCGACTTCGGCCTGCGCCCGTCCATCGCTTACACTAAGTCCAGGGCGAAAGACGTAGAGGGCGTCGGCAGTGAAGATCTGGTGAACTACTTTGAAGTGGGCGCGACTTACTATTTCAACAAAAACATGTCCACCTACGTTGACTACATCATCAACCAGATCGACAGCGATAACCGGCTGGGCGTAGGCTCTGACGACACGGTAGCCTTGGGCATTGTCTATCAGTTCTGATTAGCAGACCTCTTTGCTAAATCCTTAAAAAACAGGACGTCAGTCCTGTTTTTTTATCTCTTCCAGAGCAATCTTGCGTCTTTAAAAAAGAGCGCGCCTTTTTGTCGCTAACGGTTGGCATTTTGTAAATCTCCCGTTAACCTGATAGCGGATTTCTCTTCTGTAACCACAATGGAACCTCGTCATGTTTGAGAACATTACCGCCGCTCCTGCCGACCCCATTCTGGGCCTGGCCGATCTGTTTCGCACCGATGACCGTCCCGGTAAAATCAACCTGGGCATCGGGGTATATAAAGATGAAACCGGAAAAACCCCGGTGCTGACCAGCGTAAAAAAAGCCGAGCAGTATATACTCGAAAATGAAAATACAAAAAACTATCTCGGCATTGACGGTATTGCGGAATTTGGCCGCTGCACGCAGGAACTGCTGTTTGGCAAAGGCAGCGCGCTGATTAACGATCGCCGCGCGCGCACCGCGCAGACTCCCGGCGGCACCGGCGCGCTGCGCGTGGCCGCTGATTTTCTCGCCAGACACACCGACGCCAGGCGCGTCTGGGTAAGCAATCCAAGCTGGCCAAACCATAAGAGCGTATTCAACTCCGCCGGGCTGGACGTATGCGATTACGCCTGGTACGACGCTGAGAATCATACGCTTGATTTCGAGGCGCTGATCGACAGCCTCAGCGGCGCGCAGGCGGGTGACGTGGTACTGTTTCACGGCTGCTGTCACAACCCGACCGGTATCGATCCGACCCTGGAACAGTGGCAGGCGCTGGCGCAGCTTTCGGTAGAAAAAGGCTGGCTGCCGCTGTTTGACTTCGCCTACCAGGGTTTTGCCCGCGGCCTGGAGGAAGATGCGGAAGGCCTGCGCGCCTTTGCCGCACAGCACAAAGAGCTGATCGTCGCCAGCTCTTACTCAAAAAACTTTGGCCTGTACAACGAGCGCGTCGGTGCCTGTACGCTGGTAGCGGCAGACGCCGAAACCGCCGATCGCGCCTTCAGCCAGATGAAGTCAACCATTCGCGCCAACTACTCCAACCCGCCCGCCCACGGCGCTTCCGTGGTGGCGACGATTCTGGGCAATGACGCCCTGCGCGCCATCTGGGAACAGGAGCTGACCGACATGCGCCAGCGTATTCAGCGCATGCGTCTGCTGTTTGTTAATACCCTGCAGGAGAAAGGTGCGAACCGCGACTTCAGCTTTATTACCCGGCAAAACGGCATGTTCTCCTTCAGCGGCCTGACCAAAGAGCAGGTGCTACGTCTGCGGGAAGAGTTTGCGGTTTACGCCGTAGCTTCCGGCCGTATCAACGTGGCTGGAATGACGCCGGACAATATGGCACCGCTGTGCGAGGCCATTGTCGCCGTACTGTAGCCGTATCCGTTAAATGAAAAAGCCCGCGACGCGACGCGGGCTTTTTACTTTTTACGCCCCGCAGCGGGACCCTGAAGCACTATCAGCCGGCCCGATCGTTTTGCAGAAACGGGTTATGCAGGCGCTCATCGCCTAAGGTGGACAGCGGCCCGTGGCCGGGAATAAAGGTGACCTCATCGCCCAGCGGCAGCAGCTTACGCTTAATTGAGTCGATCAGCTGGCCGTGATCGCCACGCGGAAAATCACTGCGCCCGACGCCGCCTTTGAAGATGACGTCGCCTGAAATCAGCAGCTGTGACTGCGGGTCGAAGAAAACGACGTGGCCCGGCGTATGTCCCGGACAGTGCAACACCTGTAACGTCACATTGCCGATACTCACGCTGTCACCCTCGCTGAGCCAGCGGTCCGGCGTCAGCGGCTGACACTCTTCAAGGCCAAACATACGGCTCTGGGCGGGGAGTCCCTGCAGCCAGAACTCATCTTCTTTTTCCGGGCCAAGAACCGGCACGCCATAGTGCTGCGCCAGCTCAGCGGCCGCACCGACGTGATCGAGGTGGCCGTGGGTCAGCAGGAGCTGCGTCAGCGTTACGCCGCTGGCGTCGACCTCCTGGCGGATCTTATCCGCATCGCCGCCGGGATCGACCAGCGCCGCCAGGCGGGTTTGCTCACACCAGATTAGCGAACAGTTCTGAGAAAAGGCGGTAACCGGAATAATACGATAGTTCATGTTGCTCCCGTTTCGTTAAGAACCGGGTCCACAGGGCGCTATTGCCGCAGCCGGTATGGGCGCAAACGGCACCTCACCGCCGACCTGCACCGTAGCACAGGGCAAATAAAACAGCCTGATGAACCAGACTCTGTATCACCAGTGCCGCACAGGCCCGGTGTCAATATGCACAAAGTTGCTACGTGGATAGTATCCTACACCACCTGCGCGCATAGACAACGCGGCTTTGCGAACATTGCTTAATGAAACGCCTTCAATATGGAAATCCATCGCCTGTCCGCGGGTATGGTAGCTTTTTTTAGCCACTCCGCGACGGTGGGCGCGCAGTTCATTATTGGTATCAAGAGAGCGGTAGCCGGAAATAAGCTGCACCGGGCTACGACTCCCCAGCAGCCCCTGCAGCCGATACAGCTGATCGAACAGGCCCGGATCGATAGACCTTACCTTATTTGACCGGTAGTCGCGAAAGAAGTGATCGAGCCTGGCCAGCTCTTCCTGAATATAGCCCCGGCCATCGAAAAACTCCGCTTTAATTGATTCGCCGGTATTGAGGTTATTCAGCGCCAGGATACGCGGGCGCGGGGTAGAGAGCGTCGCAAACGCGGGCGAAGGCAGGATGGCAACCCCCAGGGCGGCTCCACCTAACGCCAGCAGTTTGCGGCGATTAGCGTCAAATTTGTCCATATTTATGAGATCTACAGGTCAGTTTAGGTTATGTATGCTACGGCGCACTGAGGGCACCTTAACCGGCCGCAAAGCCGCCGTCAAGACGGTGCTTTACCAGCATTGACGGGGCCTGCAGCGATGCGGCCCCTTTTCCACCATCAGATATGACCACAGAAACAGCAGAACTGCTTCACTTATCTGATTAATTTTTCTGCTTTCGGCACAATTTGTGCGCTGGATCGCGCCGTCAGATCGTAGCTGTAAATATCGGTGCGATACTGAGTGCGCCCATCCGCGCCAATGAAGGCGGTCAGATAGTAGAGATTCACCGGGATCGTTTGCGGAATATTAACGTAGCGCGTATCCCCGCGCCTGAGCGCATCGGAGATACGCGCGTCGTTCCACCCGGCGTCCTGCAGCAGCATATTCGCCAGCTCAGAGGCTTTATTGACCCGCACGCAGCCGGAACTCAGCGCCCGCGCATCCTTACGGAACAGGCTATGGTTCGGCGTATCGTGCAGATAAATAGCATCGGAGCTGGGCATATTGAATTTGTAGCGGCCCAGCGAGTTACGCGCCCCCGGTGCCTGTTGAAAGCGGAACGGCAGATTAGACGCCGTGATCGTCGACCAGTCCACCTGACCCGGATCGATCCGCTCCTTACTGTTCCAGCCGCGCAGAACGGTGTAGCCGTGGCTCGCCAGGTAACCCGGATCGTTGCGCACCTTTGGCAGAATATCCTTGCGCGCCAGCGTCGGCGGAACGTTCCACGGCGGATTGACCACCACGTTGTTCAACGCGCTGCTCATCATCGGCGTTTTACGATCGGGACGCCCCACGATCACCTTTGAGTCCAGAACCTGATTGCCGTTCTGATAATAGACCAACGAATAGGCCGGAATATTCACCATAATGCCGGTCTTCAGCTCATCGGGCAGCAGGCGCAGGCGCTGAATATTCAGCGCCAGCACGCCCGCGCGCTGGGCGGGAGAGACATTAAGCCACTGGCGGGTGGAGGGACCGATGGCACCGTCAGCGCCCAGCCCCTGCCAGGCCTGAAACCGCTTTACCGCCTCAACCAGCGTGCGGTCATAGATGGCTCGCGCGGGCTTGCCGCCCGCCGCGGCCCGTGCATTAACCGGCTTCGCCGCCGGGGCGTCAACATCAATGGCTGAGGGGCTGACCGCCGCCTCATCGCCGGGCAGCGCAATATTCGGCTCTCCTTCCAGCATTCCGGTACGCTGCAGGATCTCGCGTAGGGCGGGCACGTCGCTGCTCGACTGACCGGGGCGCAGCGTGGTCTTACCGACCAGCTGCGGCCACGGCCGCGAGTCGCTGACCAGCCTGAGCAGCGCCTCGTGCATCGCCGCATACTGCGGATGCCTCGGTGCCAGCCCGGCAATAAAGCCCGGCAGCTGACCATCATCCAGCGCCACCTGCCACTGGTTGATCACCGACAACGGCGGCGTTTCGAGCTTCCAGGACCTGCTGCTGTAGAGCCAGCGGCTGCCTTTGGCCGGGATATTGGCGATAAAATGAAGGTAGCCCATCATGGCGTCGGAAAGCACGACATCACGCGCCAGGCCGTTAACGGCGGGATCGGTCAGCAGCGCGACCCACGCGGTGAACTGCGGCTGAAAGCCGGCAATTGCCACTTCGGCCAGTTGCTGCTGGAAGGCTTTTACCGCGTCGCGGTTTTCCCACATCGGCTGCATGTCGCGCGCGGCGTAGAGCAGCGTCAGCTGATTCATATAGACCGGCGTATAGCCGGAGGGAAGCTGTGACTGAAGCCCGGCGCGGGCTTTTTCCGCAGCGCCCTCCGGCAGAGGCTGAATGCCCGCCATCATCGCCGTTACGGGGGACAGCGCCTGCTCCATGCCCGGCTCGTCAACGGCCGCAGGGCTGACGCTGGCAACAATTTCAGGCTCGTCGGCCCGTACGTTTAACAGTGGAGCGAATGTTACGGCCAGACATAAACTACCTGTCAGCAGCCAACGACCACTTCTTCTCTTAAGCAACATCCCTGCCCCCTGTTTTTCTTTATCATGTTTTAAACCGCCAGGCTTCCCGTTCTCCTTCGCGTCCGGCGGCCGGGAAACCCGCGGTGCCGGACGCCTGAAGCATGACAAGCCAGGCCTGTCGGTTGTCAGGCTTATTTCCAGTATATAAACGACATCACGTTTCTGCCGGACCTAATGTAAAGAAATTTAAAGAAAATGCACCTCTTATTCATTGATTAAGCACGATAAAAGCCTATTTTCAGAAAATCTAAAGCAGCCATTCAGCCGCCTTATTTATCCAGGCTGAGCTGCGGCTCCTCAACCGTTCCCGGAAGCGTTTCGGGCGGCTGCGGAGCAAATCCGCGCAGCCCGACCACGTGTACATGTTCGGTGTTATTAAACACCTTACGCACCAGCTTGTAGGTCGTTCCTTTCTCCGGGCTGATATTTTCCGGCGCGGCGATAATCAGCTGCATCTGCAGGCGCTCACACAGCTCAAACAGGGTGGCGATTGAACGAGCATCCAGTCGCGCCGCTTCATCGAGGAACAGCAGGCGGCAGGGAGAGATATCCTTGCCGCGCAGGCGGCGAGCCTCGTCTTCCCAGCTCTGTACCACCATCACCAGGATGGACATCCCCGTACCGATCGCCTCCCCGGTGGACAGCGCCCCGGACTCCGCACGCAGCCAGCCGTCGGAGCCGCGGTTAACCTCAACCTCCATCTCCAGGTAGTTGCGGTAGTCAAGCAGCTCCTCGCCGATGGTCTGCGGCGTACGCTGGCCCATATCGATCTGCGGGTTCAGCCGCTGATACAGCTTCGCCAGCGCCTCAGAGAAGGTCAGACGATTGCTGCTGAACAGATCCTGATGCTGCTCATGCTGCTCCGAGAGCACCTCCAGCATCGTGGCGTGGGTTTCGCGCACGTTGACGTTCAGGCGTACGCTGTTCACCTGGCCAAAGGAGACGTTCTGCAGCCCCTGGTTAAGCTGGCGGATGCGGTTCTGTTCACGCTGAATAGTTTTACGAATAATGTTTGCCACGCTGCGCGAGCTAATGGCCAGCTTCTGTTCGCGGGAGGTCAGCTCCTCGGTCAGACGGCTGAGTTCGATCTCCATCTGCTCAATGGCTTCAACCGGATCGTCGGTGCGGATAATATCCTGACGAATACGCTCGCGCAGATGCTGATAAACCGCCACGAAGAACTGGATCTTACGCTCCGGACGTTTGGGATCTTCGGACATGCGCAGCACGTCGCGCAGGTGTTCGTTATCCGCTACCGCGAGACGCAGCGCCCCCAGCGCCTTATCCGACATGGAGCGCAGTTCGTCAGCGGAGAGATAGGCCAGCTCGCGGCGATGCAGGCGACGCTCGACGCCGTTATCTTTCACCATTCGCATTACCGCGCACCAGCCGGCCTTGGCGGTAACCACCTGCTCGCGCATCTCAAAGTAATCACGCTCCAGCTTGCGCAGCCTGCGGGTCAGGTTGTCCATCTCCGCTTCGCAGAAGGTCAGCGCCTTCTCCAGCTGATTGCGGCGCGTGCGGTTGGTGCTCAGCCGGGCGTGCAGTTCGTCGCGACGAGTACGGGCGCGCTCCTCCGCGCCGCTGTCGGCGCGCACGCCGATATCCTGCAGCTCGCGCTGCAGATCGTTAAGCAACTCTTTCTTGGTTTCCCAGGAGCTTTTTAGCGACGCCAGCACCTGGTTGTACTGGCTAAGCTGGGCCGCATGGCCGCGCAGCGCCTCGCGGGCACGGCTACGCTCACCTTCCGCCTGCGCCAGTCGTTCACGTAGCTTTTCGTTGAGATCGCTGTTGCCGCTGAGCATCCCGGCGGAGTCGGCGTAGCCAAAGTGCGCGCGGCGCTGGACCACCTCCGCCAGCGCAAACGCCTGCTGACGCGCCTCACGCTGCGTCTGCTGGGAACAGGTGTAGTCTTCTTTCAGCTGTTCAAACTGCTCCGGATCGTTCTGCAGCACCGAAACCATCGGCTCCAGCTTCGCCAGCCGGCTGCCGTGCTGCTGAATAAAGCGCGCGGCTTCCTGCGCTTCGTCCAGCCGCTCGCGGATCTCGTCGACCCGATCGGCCAGCGTATCGTCGGCCAGCAGGTTCAGGCGCGGCAGCAGGCGGTTCAGCGCGGCCACGCCCTCTTTCGCCTGCTCGTACTGGATCCGCTGCTGCTGATTATCATTTTCGTGGCTGGCCAGAGCGCGCTCCAGCTCAACGCGGCGGCCGTTCAGCTGCCGGATTTCCGCTTCCGGATCGTCCTCAAAGGCCACCGCCAGATGGCTACCGATAAAGCGGCTAAAGGCCTGATGCAGCCGCTGGGTTTTTTGTACGTCAAACGAAAGGGTGGCGAAGCGCTCAGCAAGCCCTTCGCGCTCGGCGTGCAGGCTTTCGATACGGCTTTCGCGGGCCGCGCGGCCAAAAATCGGCACCGACGGGAAGCGGGAGTAGCGCCACTGGCGGTCGGCGATTTTTACCACCACCGCCTTTTCCAGCTCGTCGACGCTGAATACGCTGTCGTCAAAGGACTGCGGATCCCCTTCGATCAGATAGAGATCTTCCGGGCAGTCGGTTAGCCCCTCCAGCCGATCGGCGACCAGCGACAGGTCCGGCACCACGATGGCGTGGCGTGACGGACCGTACAGCGCGGAGAAGTACGGCGCATCCTCCAGGCTGACGTCGTCATAAATTTCCGACAGCAGCACGCCGCCGAAACGCTCCGCCAGCGCGTTAAGACGCTGATCTTCCGCCCCGCCCGGCTGGCTTAAGCGTTCAATCTCTTCATCGACCGCGTTTTTACGCACGCCGACCTCGTCGCGTTCAACAATAGCCTCGCGCTCGCGCTCCAGCAGCTGCTGCAGATACTCGGTAACCTCCTGGCTGGAGGTCAGCGCCTCGCCGCACTGCTCGCTAAGTTCGTTAAGGCTGTTCTGCGCCGCCAGCCAGACGGGCGCGCGCTGCATCAGTTGCTGAATGCGCGTCTGCAGTTGCCCCTGCTCCTGACGCAGCGCCATCCGCTGTTCATGGGCATTCGAGACGCTGTCGGACAGCGAGACGATACGCGCCTCAAGCTCCTGGTGCAGCGCTTCCAGCTCGTCAATATCGAACTGCCGTCCCTGCCGCTTGCAAAATTCCGCCAGCAGGCGCTCGGCCTCCTGCTGTTCGCGCAGACGCTGCTCCAGTTCGCTAAGGCGCATACGCAGCGGCTGGACCTGCTCCGCCAGATGGCGCTGGTCAACGCCTTCACGCAGCAGCTCCCGCGCCACCTCCCAGGCCTCGCTACGCGCCAGCGGGCCGTTGATCTCCGCCACCAGCTGCCAGGCCTGCTCAAACTGGCTGTGGGCGGTTTGCGCCACGCTCATTTTCTGCTCAAGGGAGAGCAGTTTCTCGGTCGCCTCCTGCTCTCTGGCCTGGAAGGTTTCCAGCCACTGGGCCGCGCTGTCTGCGGTCAGATCCGGCAGATGGCAAAGGGACTTTGCCCGCTCCAGCGCCGATATCGCCTGGCTGTACTGCAGGGCGCGGGTCTGCTGCACGTCCAGCGCCTGCTGGTAGTCGGCGAGCTGGTTTTTCAGCTCATCCACCTCCAGCTCGGCGGCCTCGGCACGCGCTTCGTTATCTTCCTGACGCTCAACGGCCTCCGCCACCACCTCGTGCTGCTCTTCGAGGCGGACCTGCAGCTCTTCCAGATCCGCCTCATAGCGTTCAATTTTTTCCTGCTGGCGCAGCGCGGTTTGCACCAGGTTCAGGTGGTCGCTCGCGGCCTGGTAATCGGCTTCGAGATCCCCCTCCGCGCCGTTGTGCTCCTCCAGCTCGCGCGCCATATCGACGTGCTTGTACTGCTCTGTGGCCAGCTGTTTGCGGGAGGCGTGCAGCTCCCGGCGGAACGCCAGCGCCTTATCCAGATACACGCGCCGCTCGTTGGCGTGGCGCATATAGTCCGCCGCCACGTAGTGGGTGGCTTCGCTAATCAGGTGCTTAAACAGATCCCTGTCCGACTGGGTGACGCGGATCGCCTCCAGGGTCAGGCGGTTTTCCCGCAGCGCGGCTTCCATATCCTGGAACGCCTTACGCACCCCGCTGTTTTCCGGCAGCAGGTAGTCGCGCAGGGAGCGGGTAATGGCGCTGGAGATCCCGCCGTACAGCGAGGCCTCAATCAGGCGATAGAACTTGCTGCGGTCAGAGGCGGTGCGCAGGCGACGGGCGATAATGCCTAAGTCGAACATCAGCGAGTGATAATCGGTAATCGAGTTAAACTGCTTAAACTGTACCCCTTCTATCGCCTCAAGCTTGTCTTTCAGCTCAACAAGCGACAGCACCCGCGCCTGACGGGCGTCCAGCGTCTCGGTCACCAGCTGGGTCGGCTGCACCGACATCGGCAGCCCCTGGATGGCGAACGGCTTGATATCAACTTTACGATCGCGCCCGGCGACCTGCTGCAGGCGCACCCCCACCACCACGCGCTGGTGGCGGGAGTTAATGGTGTCGAGCATGGAATAGCAGACGCCCGCCTTCAGCTTGCCGTGCAGGCCCTTATCGCGGGAGCCGCTGGTGGCCCCCGCCTCGGTGGTGTTACGGAAGTGCAGCAGGGTCAGATCCGGGATCAGCGCCGTGACGAAGGCCGCCATAGTGGTGGATTTCCCTGCCCCGTTCCCGCCCGAGAGGGTGGTGACCAGCTCGTCGAGATCGAAGGTCCGGGCAAAAAAACCGTTCCAGTTAATCAGCGTTAGCGAGCGAAATTTACCGCGTTCAATCATTATTCTTCCTCTCCACTTTCCGGCTGATTTTCTTCGGTCTCATCATTGAGCTGCAGGTGGTTTTCGACCGGCATCGCTTCGCCGTCGCGGATCAGGCGGCGCTGCGCCTCACGCGGATCGTCACCGGTGCGCACGTCGGCCCCAAAGCGGAATACCGACTCGATAATGCGAAATTTGCTGCTGTCGTGGCCCATAAACCACACCATCCCCAGGCGACGCAGGCGGTTGAGCGACGAGCGCATTTTTTCCTGCAGCTTCTGGCGGTCAACGTCGGAGCCGGTGGAGCGGTTATTGACCAGTTTCAGCAGCTTCGACTCGTCGGCGAGGGTCAGCAGCTCGTCGTACAGCTCCTGCTGGGTAAAGATCCCTTCGTTCGCCAGCCGCTCCGGGCTGAGATAGAGGTAACAGAGGATTTTACCCACCATCATGTCCAGCTCGGAGAGGACGGAGCGCGGGATAAGGGTGGTGGAACGCGGGCGCAGATAAAAAAACCCCTCCGGCGCGCGGATCAGCTCGACGTTATAGCGAGCGTAAAACTCTTCCAGGTATTCCTGAAAATCCATCAGAAAGGCATGGTTGTCCAGCTCGTCCAGCCCGATATGCCGGCCGGCGCGTAAGGCGCTGTCCAGCGCCGGAAATAACGGATTCGCCAGCGCCTGCGCCAGCTTAACCGGCATCACTTGTTCAATATTTGTCAATGACATGCGCCTGTACCTTGGCTCCGTAATCATTAATCGGCTGCCATTTGGCCGGCAGTCCGGTGAAATCTGCTTGCGCTACGCCAAGACGTACCGCCTGATCGATGACAATGCGCGCCACGTCGAAATGCCGTGCGCGCGGGTATTGCGCCAGATACTCGCGTACAACCAGCCCGAGATCCAGCGGCGTTTGTCTGGTTTTATAGACTGCCAGCTGTTCTTCGATAAGCGCCGCCAGCTGTTCGCGGATCTCGTTAAACTCTTCGTACTCCAGATCCGGCGGAAGTTCCCCGGTGACCTCTTCATCGCGCAGCGCCAGCTCCTCATCGCGCATATCGAGCAGGCGATCGGCGTTGGCGTAAGTCAGCGCCCACGGGTCATCGAAGTAAGTCTGGACGGACTGGCGCAGGCGCTGGGCGAAGACGCGGTTTTTATCCATATCGATCGCGGTACGGATAAATTTATGCACGTGCCGGTCATAGCCGATCCACAGGTCGATGGACTGCTGGCCCCAGCTGATAATGCGATCGAGCTTGCTCTGCAGATCGAACACCAGCCGATCGACAATGTGCAGATCGTCACGGGCCAGCGTCGCGTCCTGAATGCGCAGCAGGTTGGCCTGTAGCTTATCCCCCGCCGCCTCCAGGGTGTCCTGTAGCTCGCGCAGGGTTCCGGAGGTTTCTGAAAGCAGCAGCTCGCAGCTGGAAATAGCCGCGCGCCAGTCTTTGTTCAGCAGCTGCGCGATTTCATCCTTCACCTGCTGCTGCTGCTCGTCCATGATCCGCTGGGTCAGATCGATACTGTCGAAAATCTCGGCCACGGAATATTTTAGCGGCGCGTAGACGTTGCGGTGCCAGTGGAATTCGTCGCCGCCCTCGTCCGCCGCGTCCGCCGCGCGCTTCAGCTCCCCCGCCACGATCGACAGCTGCATGGAGAGGCGCAGCGTGGAGAACTCGCGCTGGCGGATGTAATAGTCGGTGATGCCGATGCCGAGCGGGGTCAGGCGATAAATGGCGTTACCCTCCGCCTGCTCGCTGGTAAAGCGGTTCAGCAGACGTTGACGCACCATGTCGTTGATCGCGTTATTGGCGCGGACGCCGATGGTTTCGCTGGTTTGCTCAAACGCATCACTCACGTGGCGGAACGCATCCACCAGCTCACCTTCGCTCATCTCACCGTCCAGGCGCTCGCCGTTCAGGGTGGCCACCGCCAGCAGGAACGAAAGCCGGTCTACCGGCAGCGAGAGAGAAAAGTCATTTTTTCTGGCCCAGGCAACCAGTTCCGGGACTGTCTGGGAAAATTCATTCATAGGTTATCCTTGCATCTGCGGCTCGATCCTGGCCTTTAATCGCGGTGACGTGAATATAGCGCCCGAGGCTAATCCAGGGCTCCTGGCGACAATAGCGCGTTTCGAGTTCAAGCAGCGCTTCGTAGCGTTCGCGCTGCTGCTGCTTTTCACGCAAATAATCATGAAATATGCGTACGCCGGTCCGGCTGACGATCCGCCAGCCGATCTCCTCCAGCCACCGATAAACCTGCCCGGGATCGCGCGGGTAGTCTGGCGAAAGCGTCCGTTTTTTACGTTTTGGCATCCCCGACCGCACGTAGTCAAAGTTCCCTGCCACCATGTTATGCATCAACAGGCCGTTGGCGTTATAAAACATCAGCGACAGCGCACCGCCCGGGCGCAGCGCCGACCACAGGGCCTTCAGCGCGTCAACCGGCTCCGCCACCCACTCCAGAACGGCATGAAACAATATCAGATCGACAGGACTTTCCAAATGGGTGGCCACCTCCTGGGCGGCACACTGGATAAAACGCATGTTGCCCAGCACGCCTTTCGCTTCCGCCGCGCGCTGCGCCCGCTCGATCATCTCGCCGGAAAGATCGCACAGGGTAACCTGATGACCAAGCCCGGCCATTTTAATCGCCGTCTGTCCCTCACCGCCCCCGGCATCAAGCACGCGCAGTTTACGCCCGCCAGTCTCCGCCAGCAGCCGCTCTAAATCCTGCCACAGAATCGCCTGCCGCAGCTGCCCTTTGGTGGTGCCGTAAATGTTACGGGAAAACTTTTCGGCGATGTCATCAAAATTGCGATCCCGCATCGGACTCTCCACTGGCAGCGCTTGGTGTTTGTTAGCAAAACCGCTATTTTGTCATACCTGCGGCGATAATGAACCTCTCTGCTGCAATATCCCGGAAGAACTTCTGCCGTATGGTTAAAAAAGGAGCCAAAAAGGATGCTTTTCACGCTGAAAAAAATCGTCGGCGGGATGCTGATGCCCCTGCCGCTGATCCTGCTTGCCATCGGCTTCGGGCTGGGGCTGATGTGGTTTAGCCGCTTTCAGAAAACCGGCCGGGCGGTTATCAGCGTCGGCTGGCTGACGCTGCTGCTGCTCAGCCTGCAGCCGGTGGCCGACGCGCTGCTTCGCCCTATTGAAAACAGCTACCCGACCTGGCGGAACAGCCAGCGGGTACAGTACATTGTGGTGCTGGGCGGCGGCTATACCTGGAATCCGCAGTGGGCACCCGGCTCGAATCTGCTCAATAACAGCCTGCCGCGCCTTAACGAAGGCATTCGCCTGTGGCGCGCCAGTCCGGGGGCAAAACTGATTTTTACGGGAGGCGTTGCGCAAAGCAATACGGTGAGCGCGGCGGAGGTTGGCGCGCGCGTGGCTGAATCACTGGGCGTTCCCAGAGAGGATATTATTACCCTGGATCGGCCGAAAGACACCGAGGAAGAAGCGGCCGCCGTTAAGCTGGTCATTGGCGACGCCCCCTTCCTGCTGGTCACCTCGGCATCTCACCTGCCACGGGCGATGATATTCTTTCAGCGCGCCGGGTTACATCCGCTGCCCGCACCGGCAAACCAGCTGGCCATCGAGTCCGCCTTAAACCCCTGGGAGCGCGCGATACCCTCACCGCTCTGGCTGATGCACAGCGAGCGGGCGAGCTATGAAACGCTGGGCCGCATCTGGCAATGGCTGAAAGGCGCGTCAGGCGAGCCAGGGAAGCAGTGATTTACCCGCCAGATCGAAGCTGGAGCGGTTAAAATGGCCGGTGTTCACCAGCTGCGCAATCTCGTTCCACAGGACGTACAGCCAGCGCCGGCAGATAAATGACTCCGCGACCGGCGCGCGCTGCAGGTAGTGCCAGAGCAAATCCTCCGCAAGGGTGCCGTCCATCAGCCGGAACAGCTCGTACTCCCTGGGTGCCCAGAGCATCACTCCAGGTCCGACCATCGCCAGCAGCTGATCGCTGCGGGGATCTTTCAGCATACTTTGCAGAGTGAAATTACCGTGGATTAGCACGCAGTTATCGTTAAAGTCCGCGAACAGATCGGGCAGACATTCGCGGGTCCGAAATAAGAGCCGCTTATCCTGCATCGTCAAACCGGTGTTATTGAACTGATTCAGGGTGCTCCACAGCACCTCGACGCGCTGGCGATACCAGGCGGGCCAGACGTTTTCCTGAGTGCTATCCACCGCGCCGACGCAGCCCCGGCTGTCCTGACGATGCCAGGCCAGCAGCGCCTCGACGATCTGTGCCTTCAGTTGATCCCAGCGCTCGGGGGTACGCGCCGGAGCCTCAACGGAGACCCCGCGCAGCCGTTCAAGCAGCAGGATATCCGGCCCGTCATACTCTTCATGGGTCATGACGCCATAGATAACCGGCATCCGCACCGTGCCGTTTCGCGCCAGCATGGTCGTTTTCCAGGCCACCTGCTGCGCCATGCCGGGGAGAGAAAAACTTCGCGCCATCAGCGGCATTGGATTTTCCTGAGCATCATAGAGCGTCCATAAGGTGGTATCTGCCTTTTCACTGATGCACTCTACGCGGCTGAGCTTCTCGCCCAGCAAATGACTTAATTCAGTACGCAGTCGTTCCATTCCTTTTACCCCACAAAGACGACGGCTTTTATAATGGCCGCCATCCGGAGCGTTGTCACCCGGATCAGATCAATTGATAAAAGGAAAATAGCGCAGAGAGGAGACGCCTCCCGGGGACGGGAGGCATGGGGGAAACTGAGGTTAACGCATTTCGGCGCGAACGCGCTCAAGATCTTCGGCGGTATCGACACCCGTGCCGGGCACCTCTTCCGCCACCGCGACGTGGATCTTTTCGCCGTACCACAGCACCCGGAGCTGTTCCAGCATCTCAATATGCTCAAGCGGGCCTGGCGTCCAGTTGACGTAGCGGCGGATAAAACCGGCGCGATAGCCGTAAATCCCGAGGTGGCGCAGGAACGTATCGCCAATCGTTTCAAGGCTTTTAGCGAAGCGATCGCGATCCCAGGGGATGGTCGCCCGGGAAAAATAGAGCGCATGGCCTTCGGCGTCCAGCACCACTTTGACCACGTTCGGATTAAACGCCTCTTCCACGCTGTGAATCGGTGCCGCCAGCGTCGCCATGCCCACCTCGCGCCGGGCCAGGTTATCCGCCACCTGGCGGATAATGACCGCCGGGATCATCGGCTCGTCGCCCTGCACGTTAACGATAATGGTGTCGTCGCTGAAGCCGCACTTCTCCACGACCTCCGCCAGACGTTCGGTGCCGGACTGATGGTCGGGGCGGGTCATGCACACCTCTCCGCCGGCGGCCTCCACCGCCCGCGCCACGTCGTCATGATCGGTCGCCACGATGATGCGCCCGGCACCGGACTCACGGGCGCGCTCCAGCACGTGCACAATCATCGGCTTACCGTTGATATCCAGCAGGGGCTTGCCCGGCAGGCGCGTGGACGCATAACGCGCGGGAATAATGACCACAAAGCTCATGATTGTCTCTCATCGGCGGCCAGCGCGCGGGCTTCGTTTTCCAGCAGCACCGGAATGCCGTCGCGCAGGGGAAAAGCAAGGTTATCCGGTTTGCAAATCAGCTCTTGTTTTTCCTGGTTGTACCAGAGTTTGCCGTTGCAGACCGGGCAGGCAATGATTTCAAGCAGACGGTGATCCATAGTTCCTCCAGATGGACCGGATTGTGAATTGACAGATCTTATCATAATCGTTTATTGCTCCGCGTCTATTTCCCAGCCCCGACGGCAGTCCGCAAACAGGCCGCCCGGCAGCACGCCGAGCGCCACCCGGCCCGCTCCCTGCCAGCGGGCAAACGACGTTATCGCCCGGCTTAGCCCCTTCTGCAACCTTACGCCAGGCCGAACGCCCGCTTCCAGGTACAGCGCAATCACCTCCAGCACGCCCGCCTTACGATGCATTTTGGCATCCATCCGCCCCACCAGCCGCCCGCGATACAGCAGCGGCAGGACAAAATAGCCGTACTGCCGCTTCGCTGCGGGGGTGTAACACTCCAGCCGGTAGCTGAAATGAAACAGCTGTTCGACCCGCCGCCGATCCCATACCACCGGATCGAAGGGCGACAGCACCGCGCTGTGGCTGGCGGTTAACTTTCCGGCCAGCGCCTGCTGCAGCTGCGCCAGCCGGTCCACATGCAGCCACATCGGACCTAAGGTATCAACCTCGACGGCGACAATCTGCCCCTCGGCCGCGCGGCTCTCCCGCCAGGCGGTAAGATCGGGGCGCTTCAGGCGGTAGTAATCCGCCAGCCACTGCTCGCGAAAAATCCCCAGGCTGCGCGCGCTGTTGTCGAGCATGATGGCCTCCGCCTCGGCCGGAGAGAGCAGATCGCGCGCGTCATCCCAGTGCGGCATAACGCGATGGGTTAAATCATATACCCGCTGGAAGTTACGCCGCTCCACCACCATCAGCTTTCCGGCGGTAAACAGCCCTTCCAGGTGGCGCTTGTGCGGCTTCCACTCCCACCATCCGCCGCCTCCCCGGCACGGGGCGTCAAAATCCGCCGCACGCACCGGCCCGTAATCCTCAATATGGCGAAGCAGTCGGGCAATATCATCCGCATGTTCTACCATCCATGCCGCTTTGTACTTCCAGCCCATTCCTTCCGGTGCAAGCATACGGTGGCGCACCAGCCGAAAATCATCGCGCGGCATAAGGCAGGCCTCATGCGCCCAGTATTCCATCAGATCTCCGCACCGCAGCGCGTCGTCCAGCCACTGCGGCGGATAGTCGCCCAGGCGGCTGAACAGCACCAGATAAGGACTACGCGCGACAATATTGATGGTGTCAATCTGCAGGAGCGACATGCGTGAGAGGGTAGAGAGAATATCCGCAGGCAACGCGCGACGCTCAGGTGCTTTCAACAGCCCCTGAGCGGCAAGATGAAGATGGCGAGCGTCGGCAAGAGAGAGCTGCAGCGACATTGGTGCCCCCATAAAAACCCGCCGCCGCCTGATGACGCTAGCGAATCAGCGAGACAAGTTGTGCAAGTAAGGCATCCGGCCGCTCCCCCGCCAAGCGGGCGTCAACGGGCAGATACCACCAGCTGTCTTCGGCAAAAGCGCGGCATTTCACCGCGTCTTTCTCGGTCATAACCAGCGTCTGCCCGGCACCGAGCAGCGCCTTCACGTCGCTATGGGACAGCGGCTGGTGATCCGCCAGCGGCACACACTTCTGCGGGTGCGCCCCGCACGCCTCAAGCGTGGCGAAAAAGCGCGGCGGGTGGCCAATGCCAGCCATCGCCACGATGCCCGGCAGTTGCGCAACATCGCGACGCTCGCCGGTGCGTAAATTGATCGCCGGCCCCGGCGCAAGCTGCATCGGGATTTCGCCCTCCCGCGGAACGCCGCCGTTAACGATGACCGCATCCACCGACTTCAGCCGCCCGGCGCGCTCGCGCATCGGCCCGGCCGGCAGCCACCAGCCGTTGCCAAAGCGGCGGACGCCGTCAATTACCACGATCTCCACGTCGCGCGCCAGACGATAGTGCTGTAAACCGTCATCGGTAACAATTATCTGTAGGTCATGCTGCGCCAGCAGCGCGCTGACCGCTTCCGCACGCGCGGGAGATACCGCGACGGGCGCTCCGGTCCGCTGATAGATCAGCACCGGCTCATCGCCCGCCTCGGCCGTGGTGGTTTGCGGAGTCAGCAGCAGCGGATAAGCGGCGGCCTTGCCACCGTAGCCGCGGGAGACAACGCCCACGCGCACGCCGCGTCGCTGCAGCTCCTCCACCAGCCAGATAACCACCGGCGTTTTGCCGTTACCGCCTGCCGTCAGGTTGCCCACCACCACCACCGGAACCGGCGCGCGCCAGGCGCGCTTTACGCCGAGGCGGTAGCACAGGCGAATTGCGCTACTTGCCAGCCCGTACAGCCAGGAGAGCGGCAGCAGCAGCCGCCACAGGGGCGACTCCCCGGACCAGATTCGCGCAATCATTGACCAAACTGCATTTTGTGCAGCTGGGCGTACACGCCGCGCTGCGCCAATAGTTCACCGTGGGTGCCGCGTTCCACGATCGTCCCGTCTTCCACCACCACAATTTCATCCGCCTGTTCGATGGTAGAAAGGCGGTGGGCGATCACCAGCGAGGTCCGGTTTTTCTGCAGCTCGTCGAGGGCGGCCTGAATGGCGCGCTCAGACTCGGTATCCAGCGCCGAGGTAGCCTCATCAAGAATCAGAATCGGGCTGTCGCGCAGCAGGGCGCGGGCGATGGCGATACGCTGGCGCTGACCGCCTGAGAGCAGCACCCCGTTTTCACCAATAACGGTATCCAGACCGTCATCCATCTTATTGATAAAGTCCATCGCATAGGCCATCCGCGCGGCCTCTTCGATCTGCTCGCGGCTGTACTGTTCGTTGCGCGCGTAGGCGATGTTGTTGGCGACCGTATCGTTAAACAGATGCACGTTTTGCGACACCAGCGCCACCTGGTTACGCAGCGAGCTGAGGGTATACTCCCGCAGATCGTGCCCGTCCATCAGTATTTCGCCCTGGTCGACGTCGTAGAAGCGGGTAATCAGGCTGGCGATGGTTGACTTGCCGGAGCCTGACCGTCCCACCAGGGCCACGGTTTTGCCCGCCGGAATTTGCAGGCTGATATTGCGCAGCGCCGGGACTTCACGTCCCGGGTAGGTGAAGGTGACATTGCGAAACGCCAGATCCCCCGTTGCGCGCTCAATAACGCGGGTTCCTTCGTCTTTCTCCTGTTCGCTGTCCAGAATAGCAAACAGGGTCTGACAAGCCGCCATACCGCGCTGGAACTGGGCGTTAACGTTGGTCAGCGACTTCAGCGGCCGCATCAGCGCAATCATGGATGAAAAGACCACGGTAATGGTGCCCGCAGTCAGGCTCTCCATCACGCTCGGGAAGCTGGCCGCGTACAGAACGAAGGCCAGCGCCAGCGACGCAATAAGCTGAATGATCGGGTCAGAAATAGACGAGGCCGAAACCATCTTCATGCCCTGCAGGCGCATTCTGTTGCTGACCTTATCAAAGCGTTTGGTTTCAACCTCCTGGCCGCCAAAGATCAGCACCTCTTTGTGGCCCTTCAGCATCTGCTCCGCGCTGGTGGTCACCTGCCCCATCGTGTTCTGCATATTTTTACTGATGCTGCGAAAACGCTTCGAGACCACCCGAATGGCAATCGACACAATGGGGGCCAGCACGACCAGAATCAGCGACAGTTGCCAGCTGTAGTAAAACATCATAACAAACAGGCCGATAATCGACGCCCCTTCGCGCACCACGGTGATCAGCGCGCTGGAGGAGGAGGAGGCAACCTGTTCTGAGTCATAGGTGATACGCGAAAGTAGTGTCCCCGTAGACTGCTTATCAAAAAAAGCGACGGGCATACCCATCATATGGCCGAACAGACGTCGGCGCATGGTCATTACCACTTTGCCCGAAACCCAGGAAATGCAATAGCTGGAGATATAGCTGGTAATGCCGCGCAATATCATCAGACCAATGACCACCAGCGGCATCCAGAGCAGCACTGAGCGATCCGTTTTTCCAAATCCCTCATCCAGTAAGGGTTTAAGGAGCGATAGCATGAAGGTATCGCTGGCTGCGTTGAGAATTAACGCTACACCCGCCACGATCAGACCCGATTTAAAAGGCGCTATGGTTGGCCACAGCCGGCGAAACGTCTGCCACGTAGAGAGATCTTTATCGTTATGCATTCAAAAAACCAGCATTTGTTGAAATAGCCGCATATTCTACCCGTTATCCTCTGGCACGCCAAACCACTGATGATACCAGCGGGGCAAAATCTGCTGCCGAAACGTGCGCACTTGCCATCCCTGAGGGGAAAAATCAAGGGTAATCTGCCCGTGATGCGGTGTATCCAGCCACCGGTAGCCCTGCTCCCTATAACGCTTTTTGACCTTCTGCGAGGGCAGTCGCCAGGCGTTGTAACGCGATGCGGAGACCAGCGCTGCCTGCCCCCCTACCCGCTGCACCAGCGCCAGCGATGACGAAGTGCTGCTGCCATGATGCGGCACCTGGATCACGGTCGCCTGCAGCTGCTGCCAGTAGCGACGCAGCATTTTCTGTTCGGCCGGCGCTTCAATATCGCCAGTCAGCAGAACGCGGTGCTTGCCGTCATCCACGCTGACCACGCAGGAGCGGTTATTTCCGCTGGTGGTCTCCCCCGCCAGAGGCCAGTGCGCGCGAAAATTCAGCCCCTGCCACCGCCACGCTTCGCCGCGAAAGCAGGGCTTATGCCCCTCCCACCCCAACGGGCTTCTTATCCAGAGAGAGGGCCATGCCTTCTGCAGCGTGCGCAGCCCGCCGCGGTGGTCCAGGTGCTCATGGCTGAGAATAATCCCTTCCGGATGCAGATTATGCCAGCGCAGCCAGGGGATAATCTGTAGCTGCGCGCTGTCGCCTTCAGGCCAGGCCGTACCGGTATCGTACAGCAGCGCCTTCCCGTTGCGGACAATCGCCACCGCCAGCCCCTGGCCGATATCCAGCATATGGACCTGCCAGCCGTCGTCCCGGGGCGGACGCCAGAGCGGCCAGCTCAGCAACAGCAGCGCGGTGAGGCAGACGGCCGGAACGCTGCGCCAGGCGTTTAATCGCCATGCCACCAGCAGCAGCCAGGGGGAAAAGGCGAGCCACTGCCAGCGGGCGTCAATGTCGATCCAGCCTTCGGGCAGGCTTCTGAGCAGATGGAACAGGAGCGCCAGCGAGCGATCCGCCAGATACCACAAGGCTTCTTCCACGATCTGCGGGCCGGTCAGGTGGGCGATCATCCCGGCGAGGATCAGCGGAACGGCAACAAAGGTCACCAGCGGCACGGCAAACAGGTTGGCGATGATTGAGGTCAGACTAATGCCGTGAAAGTACGCAATCTGCACCGGAGCCAGCAGCAGCGTTATGCCCAGCTGCAGGTGCGCCAGCCCCAGCAGCGGACGCACGATCCGCGCCCCCGGCCAGACGGGACCGGGAATCCACTGATACCAGAAAATCAGCGCGGCGACGGCCACTGCCGACAGCCACAGGCTGTGCGAAAGTACGGCCAGCGGATCGACCACCAGAATCGCTGCCAGGCAGCAGCACCACACCTCCCAGCTGCTCCACTGCCGCCCGCTTAGCTTCAGCATCCCCCAGACCGCCAGGGCTACCACCGTACGCAGGGCGGGAGGCTGCAGGCCCGTCAGCCAGGCATAAAACGCGGCGCAGGCAATGCCGCCCGCCAGCGGTGCCCGCCAGCCGATCCACCTGACGGGCAGAAGGCGTTGTCCACCGCGAATCAGCAGGCCTGCCAGCAGCGCCGCGAAGCCAATATGTAGCCCGGAGATCGCCATCAGATGCGCCGTGCCGGTATTGCGCATAATGTCTTTAATATCACGGGGCAGCGCCAGCCGCTCCCCCATCCCCAGCCCTGTAATAACCGGCTGCCAGGCGTAAGCCGCCAGCGTTGCGTTTAGCGAGGTAAGATAGCGGGCGCGCAGGCTGCACGCCGGTTGCAGCACGCTGGCTTTGACTATCCGCCCGCTCAACGACCGGTGCTGGGCCAGCGCGTAGCGCTGACCATCAAAACCGCCCTCGTTTAACGACCCGTGCGCCGCGCGGATCCTCAGGGTCATCGCCCAGCGCTGTCCGGCACAGGCATCCTGCGGCAGACTCTGGCCGTACAGAACAATACCCGGTGCCGGAAACAGCCGCTTCCCCTGCAGATGAGTGATCTCTCCGTAGTGCGTGGTCATGTTATCCGTACCGGTAAGTCGGACGACAACCTGGCGGGCTTTTCCCGGTAAGTGGGCGACGGGCCACAGAGCCTGCTGTGCCGCCAGAATCCCCCACAGAAAAAACAGCAGAACCAGCGCGGCGCGGTGCGCGACGCTCCACGGCAGCAGGGCGAAAGCGCAGGCCAGCGCAAAGGCAGCAACGCACAGAACTGTAGCGGGAAGCGCAGGCAGAGCAATCAGCGGCAAAATACCGCACAGGGCGCAGGCGCTGGCTGTGGTTATCTTCATAAACACCTCTCTGAGACAGAGAGTGTGCAGATTTTTTTATCGCCTGTCCGGTAACAGATTAGCGTTATGCGCGACCGTTTCCGGAATATTTCTCCGGCAACGAAAACAACAAAATAAAATGCGAGGCGCTTTCCGGAAGCGGAAAATGGTTATGAAAAAAGCACCATCAGGTGCTTTTTTCGGGATTCAGTTTTGCGTTAAAACTTAACCGTAAATATTGGCGCGATCGCGCAGTTCTTTACCCGGCTTGAAGTGCGGAACATACTTTCCTTCCAGCTCCACTTTATCGCCAGTCTTTGGGTTACGTCCGGTACGAGGCGCGCGATAATGCAAAGAGAAACTGCCGAAACCGCGGATTTCAATACGCTCGCCCTGCGCAAGCGTCGAGGCCATATGCTCCAGCATCTCTTTGACCGCATCTTCAACCGCTTTCGCGGGAATATGAGATTGCTGGGTGGCAAGCCTTTCGATCAATTCTGACTTGGTCATGATTCCTCCGGTTCCTGTAAGGCAAAATCGGCGACGGCCGATACATTGATTAAGGGCGGCCATAGCCGCCCTTTGTCATTGATTACAGAATGAATTCTGCAACCTGTCAAGTGTGCTTGTCATCCTTTGTGCATCGGGGCGTGCAGCCGCCTGAGGCCCAAAGGATTCAGCGCTCCTGATTATTCGCCTTTCGCTGCTTTGAAAGCTTCAGCCATTGCGTTGTTGGAGAAGTTAGCATCTTCCTGCTTGTTCACAGTGGCGATGGCATCTTTCTCATCGGCTTCGTCTTTCGCACGAACGGACAGGCTGATTGCGCGGTTTTTACGATCGACGCCGGTGAATTTAGCTTCAACGTCATCGCCAACGCTCAGAACCAGGGTCGCGTCTTCCACGCGATCGCGGGAAGCTTCAGAAGCGCGCAGGTAGCCTTCAACGCCGTCAGCCAGCTCTACGGTTGCGCCTTTCGCGTCAACGGCAGTGACTTTACCGGTTACGATTGCGCCTTTCTTGTTCAGCGCAACCCAGTTGTTGAACGGATCTTCCGCCAGCTGCTTAACGCCCAGGGAGATACGCTCACGCTCGGCGTCAACCTGCAGTACAACGGCTGCGATTTCGTCGCCTTTTTTGTATTCACGAACCGCTTCTTCGCCTGCAACGTTCCAGGAGATATCAGACAGGTGAACCAGGCCATCGATGCCGCCGTCCAGGCCGATGAAGATACCGAAGTCAGTGATAGACTTGATTTTACCTTCAACACGGTCGCCCTTGTTATGGGTTTCCGCGAACTGCTGCCACGGATTAGCTTTGCACTGCTTCAGGCCCAGGGAGATACGACGACGCTCTTCGTCGATATCCAGAACCATCACTTCTACCACGTCACCAACGTTAACCACTTTGGACGGGTGGATATTTTTGTTGGTCCAGTCCATTTCGGAAACGTGAACCAGGCCTTCAACGCCCTCTTCGATTTCCACGAAGCAGCCGTAGTCGGTCAGGTTGGTCACGCGACCGGTCAGGCGGGTGCCTTCCGGATAACGTTTAGCGATAGCCACCCACGGATCTTCGCCCAGCTGTTTCAGGCCCAGGGAGACACGAGTACGCTCGCGGTCAAACTTCAGCACCTTAACGGTGATTTCGTCGCCAACGTTAACGATTTCGCTCGGATGCTTAACACGTTTCCATGCCATATCGGTGATATGCAGCAGGCCGTCAACGCCGCCCAAATCGACGAATGCGCCGTAGTCAGTGAGGTTCTTAACGATACCTTTGACTTCCATGCCTTCCTGCAGGTTTTCCAGCAGCTGATCGCGTTCTGCGCTGTTTTCGGATTCGATAACGGCACGACGGGAAACCACCACGTTGTTACGCTTCTGATCCAGCTTGATGACTTTGAATTCAAGCTCTTTGCCTTCCAGGTGCAGCGTGTCGCGCACCGGACGGACGTCTACCAGGGAACCCGGCAGGAACGCGCGAATACCGTTCAGCTCAACCGTGAAGCCGCCCTTAACTTTGCCGTTGATAACACCGGTAACAGTTTCAGCATCTTCGTAAGCTTTTTCCAGCGTGATCCAGGCTTCATGACGTTTCGCTTTTTCACGGGACAGCAGCGTTTCACCGAAGCCGTCTTCTACTGCATCCAGCGCTACGTCAACTTCGTCGCCCACCTGGATTTCCAGTTCGCCCTGGGCGTTTTTGAACTGCTCAGCCGGAATGGCAGACTCGGACTTCAGGCCGGCGTCAACCAGCACTACGTCTTTGTCGATAGCAACAACAACGCCACGAACGATAGAACCCGGACGGGTTTCGATTTCTTTTAAGGACTCTTCAAAGAGTTGAGCAAAAGATTCTGTCATGTTTGATCTTCAGGTTTCATATTTTAACGTCCACCTGGCTCCGTGCCGGATGGGGTTGTTTCACATACCCACTGTCATTCCTTTGCAGCGGGGATACTGCTAATTCGGTCGCATTAATTATGCGAGTGCCAGCTTTTGGCGCGCGTAGTGTAACGCTTTTTCAATCACTTGCTCAATGCTTAATCGGGTGGAATCCAGAACTAAAGCATCGGCAGCGGGTGCCAGCGGCGCAACGGCGCGATTACGGTCGCGATCGTCACGTTCCTGTATCTCGGCCAAAAGGCGTTCAAAGTTAACACTAAAGCCCTTCTCCTGCAACTGCAGCATACGGCGGTGCGCGCGCTCTTCAGAGGAGGCGTCGAGGAAAATTTTTACCGGCGCATCCGGAAATACCACCGTTCCCATATCGCGTCCGTCGGCAATCAGGCCGGGCGGCTCGCGGAAAGCGCGCTGACGCCGCAGCAGCGCCTCGCGTACGCGCGGAAAGGCGGCGACCTTCGAGGCGACGTCGGCGACGTCCTGGGTACGGATTTCAGCGCTGACATCCTCCCCTTCGAGGATGACTTCCAGGCTGCCGTCGGTTGAGACAAAGCGGACGTCCAGATGGGAAGCCAGCGGCACCAGCGCGTCCTCGGAGGCAACGTCCACGTGGTGATGCAGCGCCGCCAGCGCCAGTACGCGATAGATCGCCCCCGAATCCAGCAGATGCCAGCGCAATGCTTCCGCCATAGCCTTGCACAGAGTTCCTTTTCCTGCGCCGCTCGGCCCATCAATCGTTATTACCGGGGCAATTGCCGTCATCTTTCTCTCCTTATAACAGGCGTACCGTTAACATAAACGCCGCGCATTATACGCGCCCACGCCCGCTATCGTTAACGTTGCATGCAAAAACCTGTCTTGTATATATTCAGGTGGGGAATAGTTGCGCAATTATAGCGGGCTGGCAGGGAACCAGCCCGGAAGTTCACATAGTTTTACTTTTTATCTGCCGCGATACGATCGCGGATATGCTGCGCGCGATCGGCTGACGCCGGATGGGAATCCATCAGCGACTTCGCACGACCGCCGTCCAGACCGGCTAATTTATCAAAGGCGCTCGCCAGCCCATCCAGCTTAATGCCGCGCTTCTTCAGCAGATCGTAGGAGAAGTCGTCCGCGTCGGATTCCTGGCTCCGGGAGAAGGTAGAGTTAACCACTCCTTCCGCCAGATCGCCAAGCTGGGACTGGGAAAGCGAAGCCGCCGCGCCGCCGGCCGAGGCGATGGCATCGCGGGCCGCCAGGGTTGCGTACGCCGTCTGCATCGCTTTACGCGAGTGGCCCAGCGAAACGTGGCCCAGCTCGTGACCCAGTACGCCTTCAACTTCGTTATCGGTCATCATATCCATCAGACCGGAGTAGACGCGAACGCAGCCGTTAGCCATAGCCCAGGCGTTAACGTCCTGAGTGAGGTATACCTTGTAGTTGACCGGCGTACCGTCAATATTGTTGCCCAGCGCCTTAGCAATTTTATTCAGACGCTTGGTGTATTTGCTTTTCGCACCGGCGATCTTGTTCTCACCATCCATCTGCTTACAGGCACCGTCAGCCAGCGATTTTACCTCGGCGTCGGAAAGCGTGGCGGCCTTGTAGGCCGACATCCCGGAGCTGGCAAGGAGATTGCCGTCAAGATTGGCGCAGCCGGCGAGCAGTGTGGAGGAGACGGCAAGCGCCAGGAGTAATGATTTATTCTTCATATTAATCTTCCGTTGATAATAAATAACTTAAACTTATAAATCAAAAAGTTACAGCTATGGAAGAGTAACACTATGCGCGGTAACAGAAAAGCGGAAAGCAGCGCGTCGATCGGTCGACCGACGCGAGGGAAAATCAGGCGAGCGTACTGATGCCGGCCAGCCGTTCGAAATAGTCCGGGAAGGTCTTGGCGGTGCATTTGGGATCAAGAATCGTCACCGGCGTATCGGACAGCGCCACCAGCGAAAAACACATTGCCATCCGGTGATCGTTCCAGGTGCCAATTTCCGCGAACTGCAGCCGGGCGGGCGGCGCGATACGAATGTAATCATGCCCCTCTTCCACCTCGGCCCCAACCTTGCGCAGCTCTGTCGCCATAGCGAAAAGCCGGTCGGTCTCTTTCACCCGCCAGTTGTAGATATTACGCAGCGTCGTCGTGCCTCTGGCGAACAGCGCCGTGGTGGCGATGGTCATCGCCGCATCCGGAATGGCATTCATATCCAGATCCACCGCGTTCAGCTCGCCGCGAGTGCAGGCGATATAGTCGTCACCCCAGCTCACGATCGCCCCCATTTTCTCCAGTACATCGGCGAAACGGATATCGCCCTGCATACTGTTGCGGCCGATTCCGGTCACCTTCACCGTCCCGCCCTTAATCGCCGCCGCGGCGAGAAAATAGGAGGCGGATGAGGCGTCGCCCTCAACGAGGTAGCGCCCCGGCGACCGGTACTGCTGGCCGCCCCGCACCAGAAAACGCTGGTAGTCCTGATTCTCAATCTCCACGCCAAAAGTACTCATCAGCTTCAGCGTAATATCAATGTAGGGCTTCGAGACCAGCTCGCCCTTAATGGTAATCAGCGTATCCTGTGGTGCCAGCGGTGCGGTCATCAGCAGCGCGGTAAGAAACTGGCTGGAAACGCTGCCGTCCACCGCAACCTGTCCGCCGCTAAAGCCGCCGTGCAGGCGCAGCGGCGGGTAATTCTCCTGCTCCAGATAGTCAATCTGCGCGCCGCCCTGACGCAGCGCGTCCACCAGGTGGCCTATCGGCCGCTCTTTCATCCGCGGCTCGCCGGTCAGCACAATATCATTGCCGCCCAGGCACAGCACCGCCGCCAGGGGGCGCATAGCGGTGCCGGCGTTGCCAAGATACAGCTCCAGCGCCCCTTTCGCCCGCAGCGCACCCCCGCCGCCGATAATCTCGCAGCGGGTGCGATCGGCGGAGAGCGTATAGCTGACCCCCAGCGCGCTCAGAGCGTTGAGCATGTGACGAACGTCATCACTGTCAAGAAGATTGGTCAGAACGGTGGTGCCATGCGCCAGCGCCGCCAGCAGCAGAGCGCGATTCGAAACGCTTTTCGAACCGGGCAGATTGATGGTGCCATCGACCCGGGCGATGGGGTGTAACGTCAGGGATTCCATGAAATAAACTCTTCAGTAACGGTAAAATCCCCACGGGCAAGCCGTGGAGAGAAAGGAACGCGGATCAGCCGCGGCGGCGTTCGAAATCGACCATAAATTCGGTCAGCGCCCTGACGCCCTCAAGCGGCATCGCGTTATAAATTGAGGCGCGCATACCACCCACCACGCGATGGCCCTTCAGCGCGTGCAGGCCAGCGGAGAAAGACTCCTCCAGGAACAGCGCGTCCAGAGCGCTGTCGGCCAGCTGGAACGGTACGTTCATCCGCGAACGGTTCGCCGGCGCGACGTCGTTGCGGTAGAAGTCGCTGTTATCAATCACCTCATACAGCAGCGCGGCCTTCTGCTGATTAACGCTATCCATTGCCGCCAGCCCGCCCTGCTGCTTCAGCCACTTAAAGACCAGCCCGGAGAGATACCAGGCGAAGGTTGGCGGGGTGTTGAACATTGAGCCGTTATCGTTCAGGACGCTGTAGTCGAGAATCGACGGGCAGGAAGCGTGCGCTTTGCCCAGCAGATCCTCACGCACGATGACAATGCTCAGTCCGGCAGGCCCGATGTTTTTCTGCGCCCCGGCGTAAATCACGCCAAAGCGGGTAACGTCAAGCGGAGCGGAGAGAATGGTTGAGGAGAAATCTGCCGCTACCACGACTTCCGGAGAGAAGTTGGGTGTCTCGTTAATGGCGACGCCGTCAATGGTCTCATTCGGGCAATAGTGCAGATAGGCGGCGTCGGCGGAAAGCGTCCACTCGCTCATCGCCCTGACCGCGCGGCGGCCGTCAACGGTGATCCTGGCGTCAATCACGTTCGGCGTACAGTATTTCTTTGCTTCTTTGATGGCGCTGGCCGCCCAGTAGCCGGCGTCCACATAGTCAGCGGTGGTTCTTCCGCCCAGGATATTGAGCGGAACGGCGGAAAACTGCCCGCGGCCGCCGCCGTGGCAGAACAGCACCTTATAGCTGGAGGGAATGTTAAGCAGATCGCGTAAATCCTGTTCCGCCTCTTCGGCGACCTGAATAAACGCTTTGCCGCGGTGGCTGACTTCCATCACCGATGTGCCAAGACCGCGCCAGTCGCATAGCTCCTGCTGAGCCTGCTTAAGCACATCCGCCGGTAACATTGCCGGACCTGAACTAAAATTAAAGACCTGTGCCATTTCCCCTCACCACGTTGCATTGTGCTTTGCCTGACGAGCGTCAGACAAAGGTTATTCATGTGGATATCGGTTTTATCATTCAGCGACACGCGCCGCAACGGGTAAAACTGGCCAGGCCGAAAATGCGCGCCAGGTCACACAACAGAATCTGCCAGTCTGGCGAAGAAATACCGATGTTTTGGCTGTCAGGTTACCCGTTTCGCCCGGCTTGCCTTCGACCATTCCGGATTTGCGCAGCGCGGACATAATTGCTGCTCCCCGGCCTTCATGGTAATCACTTCGCTACAGCGTACACAGGCGTAGTCGGTGGATTCCGGTGCCGTCTTAAAGCGCGGCGTACAGTGTTTGGGAAGAATGCTCAGCCCTGGCCTGACGTCCCGATCGGCAAAAAAGTAGACGCTGATCTGTCCGCTGGTCTCCAGTATCGCCAGCCTGATTTGCCCCAGCTGTTCCACGCCGCTGAGCCGCAGCTCCATAAAGAACTCGAACTCGGTCATGTTAGCGCTCTGGAGCTTCGACCAGGCCAGCTCGCCATCCTCCACGATCACCATCGGCTTTCCCTCCAGCAGATCTTCGAGCCTTTCGCTGTGGGCCATCAGCCACATCACCAGCCGGTACAGCAGCGCCAGGGTGATAAAGACCACCAGCACCGGCAGCATCGGCACGTCATCGTAAAAGGCCACATCCCCGGCCGCCGACCCCAGGGTAAGGATGATCAGCACTTCAAACAGCGACATCTGCCGCACGCCGCGTCGGCCGGTAAGCTTTAAAAAAAGATAAACCAGAACAAACGTATAGAGGCTGCGCAGCGCGACCTCAGCCAGAAACTCCATGGGAACGTTGTCCAGCGCCATCCGCTGTAAATCGAACGTCTTCATTTTTATACTCTTATCCGTTAACACGCTGTAAAAGCATAGCCAGGACTTTTATTTACGTCGCCACGGCGGTGGCGATGGCGCAAGGGGTATAAAACCCGTATCATTGCGCGCTTTCCGTACGACTAAAGTGATTTTTCATGACGCAAACATTTATCCCCGGCAAAGACGCCGCGCTGGAAGACTCTATCGCCCGCTTCCAGCAGAAACTGCTCGATCTCGGCTTTCATATTGAAGAAGCGTCCTGGCTGAATCCGGTGCCGAACGTCTGGTCGGTACACATTCGCGATAAAGAGTGCGCGCTGTGCTTTACTAACGGTAAAGGGGCGACCAAAAAGGCGGCGCTGGCCTCGGCGCTGGGCGAATATTTTGAGCGTCTGTCCACCAACTATTTCTTCGCCGACTTCTGGCTCGGCAAGGCCGTTGCCAACGGCCCGTTCGTTCACTATCCCAACGAAAAATGGTTTCCGTTAACTGACGATGACGACCTGCCGCAGGGGCTGCTGGACGATCGACTGCGCGCCTTTTACGATCCGGAAAACGCGCTGTGCGGCAGCCAGCTTATCGACCTGCAGTCCGGTAACGAGGAGCGCGGCATCTGCGCCCTGCCGTTTACCCGTCAGTCCGATAAACAGACCGTGTATATCCCGATGAACATCATCGGCAATCTGTACGTGTCTAACGGCATGTCCGCCGGTAATACCTCTAATGAAGCGCGGGTGCAGGGGCTGTCTGAAGTTTTTGAGCGCTACGTGAAGAACCGCATTATCGCGGAAAGCATCAGCCTGCCGGAAATTCCCTCCGACGTGCTGGCGCGCTATCCGTCGGTGGTGGAATCTATCGCCACCCTGGAGGCGGAAGGCTTCCCGATTTTTGCCTATGACGCCTCGCTGGGCGGCCAGTATCCGGTTATTTGCGTGGTGCTGTTCAACCCGGCCAACGGCACCTGCTTTGCCTCTTTCGGCGCTCATCCCGACTTCGGGGTCGCCCTGGAGCGTACCGTCACCGAGCTGCTGCAGGGTCGCGGCCTGAAGGATCTCGACGTCTTTACGCCACCAACCTTTGACGATGAAGAGGTGGCGGAGCACACCAACCTTGAAACCCACTTTATTGACTCCAGCGGCCTGATCTCCTGGGATCTGTTTAAACAGGACGCTGACTATCCGTTCACGGACTGGAGCTTCTCAGGCACCACGGAGGAGGAGTTCGCCACCCTGATGGCCATCTTCAGGGCGGAAGATAAAGAGGTGTACATTGCCGACTACGAACATCTTGGCGTTTACGCCTGCCGTATCATCGTTCCGGGCATGTCCGATATCTATCCGGCGGAAGATCTGTGGCTGGCCAACAGCAGCATGGGTATTCATCTGCGCGAAACTCTGCTCTCTCTGCCGGACAGCGCCTGGGAAAAAGAGGCGTATCTCCAGCTTATCGAACGGCTCGACGAAGAGGGCTATGATGACTTTACCCGGGTGCGCGAGCTGCTGGGCCTGGCGACCGGCCAGGACAACGGCTGGTACACCCTGCGCATTGGTGAACTGAAGGCGATGCTGGCGCTGGCGGGCGGCGATCTGGAACAGGCGCTGATCTGGACCGAGTGGACGATGGAGTTTAACGCCTCGCTCTTTAGCCCCGAACGCGCCAACTATTATCGCTGCCTGCAGACCCTGCTGCTGCTGGCGCAGGAAGCCGATCGCGAGCCGCTGCAGTATCTGAACGCCTTTAACCGTATGTACGGCACCGGGGCGGTAGAGGCGGCCAGCGCGGCGATAAGCGGCGAAGCGGCGTTTTACGGGCTGCCGCCGGTGGACGACGAATTGCAGATCTTCGCTTCGCATCAGTCGCTGCTAAAAGCCTATGAAAAGCTTCAGCGCGCCAAATCCGCCTGGTGGTCAAAATAACAGCACCTGGCCCGCGTACCGTAGGTTTATTCTTCGGGCTGAGATATATTACGGGGCGCTTTTGTGCCCCTTATCATTTATTTTGCTATGGATTAAAAATGTTAATAATAAGTTAATATATAATTAACAATAGATCACTATTGTTACTTTAACTGTTAATTACCCCATTTTAATTAACTCTACGAGTGGCGAGCAAAGAAACAATTCAACTCATTTGCTAAAAATTAAAATTTATTTTTACCAAAATAATCAAAGAATTAGATGAAAATTGCCTGAAAACCATGCGTTCTCAGGGCCTTTAAGCCAGGTACGATATGATCTATATCAAATTCTCATTTATAATGCTTTGTTAGTATCTCGTCGCCGACTTAATAAAGAGAGAGTTAGTGTGAAAGCTGACAACCCTTTTGATCTTTTACTCCCCGCCGCGATGGCCAAAGTAGCCGAAGAGGCAGGCGTCTATAAAGCAACGAAGCATCCGTTAAAGACTTTTTATCTGGCGATTACCGCCGGCGTATTTATTTCAATCGCCTTTGTTTTTTATATCACCGCCACTACCGGCGCGGGCGCGATGCCCTACGGCGTGACGAAGCTGCTTGGCGGCATCTGCTTCTCTCTGGGGTTGATTCTTTGCGTTATTTGCGGGGCCGATCTCTTTACCTCAACCGTGCTGATCGTGGTGGCGAAAGCCAGCGGTCGAATCACCTGGGGTCAGCTGGCGAAAAACTGGCTGAACGTGTATGTTGGCAACCTGGCCGGCGCGCTGCTTTTTGTACTGCTGATGTGCCTTTCCGGCCAGTATATGACCGCCGACGGTCAGTGGGGGCTTAACGTCCTGCAAACCGCCGACCATAAGATGCACCATACGTTTATTGAAGCCGTCTGCCTCGGCATTCTGGCTAACCTGATGGTTTGCCTGGCCGTCTGGATGAGCTATTCAGGCCGCAGCCTGATGGACAAAGCGTTTATTATGATTCTGCCGGTTGCGATGTTTGTTGCCAGCGGTTTTGAGCACAGTATCGCAAACATGTTTATGATCCCTATGGGTATTGTAATTCGCGATTTTGCTTCTCCGGAGTTCTGGACCACAGTGGGTTCAGCACCGGAAAATTTTTCTCATCTGACCGTAATGAGCTTCATCACTGATAATCTGGTTCCGGTTACCATCGGCAACATTATCGGCGGCGGTTTACTGGTCGGTTTGACGTACTGGGTCATTTACCTGCGCGGCAGCGATCGTCATTAACGCTGATATCGCCGGACACAAAGTCGTTCAAATTGCATCGGGATGGCAAAGCACCGCCAGCAAAGAGGCAGCGTGAAGGACGGCGTGGATCCGCGCAGTAAATAAAAAATCCACTTAAGAAGGTAGGTGTTACATGTCCGAGTTTAATGAAAAGTTAGCCACAGCCTGGGAAGGTTTTACCAAAGGTGACTGGCAGAATGAAGTAAACGTCCGTGACTTCATTCAGAAAAACTACACTCCGTACGAGGGTGACGAGTCCTTCCTGGCTGGCGCTACTGAAGCGACCACTACCCTGTGGGACAGCGTAATGGAAGGCGTTAAACAGGAAAACCGCACTCACGCGCCTGTTGACTTTGACACCTCCGTTGCTTCTACCATCACTTCTCATGACGCTGGCTACATCAACAAGCAGCTGGAGAAAATCGTTGGTCTGCAGACTGAAGCGCCGCTGAAACGTGCGATTATCCCGTTCGGTGGTATCAAAATGGTTGAAGGTTCCTGCAAAGCGTACAATCGCGAGCTGGATCCGATGCTGAAAAAGATCTTCACCGAATACCGCAAAACCCACAACCAGGGCGTGTTCGACGTCTACACGCCGGACATCCTGCGCTGCCGTAAATCCGGCGTGCTGACCGGTCTGCCGGACGCCTATGGCCGCGGTCGTATCATCGGTGACTACCGTCGCGTTGCGCTGTACGGTATCGACTTCCTGATGAAAGACAAATTCGCCCAGTTCACCTCCCTGCAGTCTGACCTGGAGAACGGCGTAAACCTGGAAGCAACTATCCGCCTGCGTGAAGAGATTGCCGAACAGCACCGCGCGCTGGGTCAGATCAAAGAGATGGCCGCTAAATATGGCTGTGATATCTCCGGTCCGGCAACCAACGCTCAGGAAGCTATCCAGTGGACCTACTTCGGTTACCTGGCCGCCGTTAAGTCTCAGAACGGCGCGGCAATGTCCTTCGGTCGCGTATCCACCTTCCTGGATGCCTACATCGAACGTGACCTGAAAGCGGGCAAAATTACCGAGCAAGACGCTCAGGAAATGATTGACCACCTGGTCATGAAGCTGCGTATGGTTCGCTTCCTGCGTACCCCTGAGTATGATGAGCTGTTCTCCGGCGACCCGATCTGGGCAACGGAATCTATCGGCGGTATGGGCGTTGACGGCCGTACTCTGGTCACCAAAAACAGCTTCCGCTTCCTGAACACCCTGTACACCATGGGGCCGTCTCCGGAGCCGAACATCACTATTCTGTGGTCTGAAAAACTGCCGCTGAACTTCAAAAAATTCGCCGCAAAAGTGTCCATCGACACATCTTCTCTGCAGTATGAGAACGATGACCTGATGCGTCCGGACTTCAACAACGACGACTACGCTATCGCCTGCTGCGTTAGCCCGATGGTTGTTGGTAAGCAAATGCAGTTCTTCGGCGCGCGTGCTAACCTGGCGAAAACCATGCTGTACGCCATCAACGGCGGCGTTGATGAAAAACTGAAAATGCAGGTTGGTCCGAAATCTGAGCCGATCAAAGGCGACGTTCTGAACTTCGACGAAGTGATGGATCGTATGGATCACTTCATGGACTGGCTGGCTAAGCAGTACGTCACCGCGCTGAACGTTATCCACTATATGCACGACAAGTACAGCTACGAAGCCTCTCTGATGGCGCTGCACGACCGTGACGTCGTTCGCACCATGGCGTGCGGTATCGCCGGCCTGTCCGTAGCCGCTGACTCCCTGTCCGCAATCAAATATGCGAAAGTTAAACCGGTTCGTGACGAAGACGGCCTGGCTATCGACTTTGAAATCGAAGGCGAATACCCGCAGTTTGGTAACAACGACGCGCGCGTTGATGACATGGCGGTTGACCTGGTAGAACGTTTCATGAAGAAAATTCAGAAACTGACCACCTACCGTGGCGCTATCCCGACTCAGTCTGTTCTGACCATCACCTCTAACGTGGTATATGGTAAGAAAACCGGTAACACCCCGGACGGCCGTCGCGCAGGTGCACCGTTCGGACCGGGCGCTAACCCGATGCACGGCCGTGACCAGAAAGGCGCTGTGGCCTCTCTGACCTCCGTTGCTAAACTGCCGTTTGCCTACGCTAAAGATGGTATCTCCTATACCTTCTCTATCGTACCGAACGCGCTGGGTAAAGACGACGAAGTGCGTAAAACCAACCTGGCGGGTCTGATGGACGGTTACTTCCATCACGAAGCGTCTATCGAAGGCGGTCAGCACCTGAACGTCAACGTGATGAACCGCGAAATGCTGCTCGACGCGATGGAACATCCGGAAAAATATCCGCAGCTGACCATCCGCGTTTCCGGCTACGCAGTACGTTTTAACTCCCTGACAAAAGAGCAGCAGCAGGACGTTATTACCCGTACTTTCACTCAGACCATGTAATGGGTACTGACTGAATTCGCGCGTTAAAAAGCGTATGATAAAGGCTCCACGTCAGTGGAGCCTTTTTACCATCAAAGAGCGTAACCAGAGCATTAGACAGGCCTGAAGCCTGCTTTGCCAGCTATCTATATGTTAATGGGTAGCCGTCAAAACAGACTCGACACAGCCGATGAGCTGTGCGCCAACACGGCCCCGGATGGGCCACTTCTGGAGAATCACCGCAATGTCAGCAATTGGTCGCATTCACTCCTTTGAATCCTGTGGTACGGTTGACGGCCCGGGCATCCGCTTTATCACCTTCTTCCAGGGCTGCCTGATGCGCTGCCTGTATTGCCATAACCGCGATACCTGGGACACCCATGGCGGTAAAGAGGTAACCGTTGAAGAGCTGATGAAAGAGGTCGTTACCTATCGTCACTTTATGAACGCCTCCGGCGGCGGGGTCACCGCGTCAGGCGGCGAGGCTATTCTGCAGGCGGAGTTTGTCCGCGACTGGTTCCGCGCCTGTAAAAAAGAGGGTATCCACACCTGCCTCGACACCAACGGCTTTGTGCGCCGCTACGATCCGGTGATTGACGAGCTGCTGGAGGTGACCGACCTGGTCATGCTCGACCTTAAGCAGATGAACGATGAGATCCACCAGAATCTGGTGGGCGTATCGAACCATCGTACGCTGGAGTTTGCACGCTATCTGGCGCAGAAAAACGTCAAGGTGTGGATTCGCTACGTGGTGGTTCCGGGCTGGTCCGACGACGACGACTCCGCCCATCGCCTCGGCGAGTTTACCCGCGACATGGGCAACGTAGAAAAAATTGAGCTGCTGCCCTACCACGAGCTGGGCAAGCATAAATGGGTGGCGATGGGCGAAGAGTACAAGCTGGACGGCGTCCATCCGCCGAAAAAAGAGACCATGGAGCGCGTGAAGGGTATCCTTGAGCAGTACGGTCATAAAGTGATGTATTAAGCGAAAGGGCCGCCCTTTCCGTTAACGGTAGCCAGTAAGGGAAGCAATGCGTTTACTCATATCAGGAATAGTGCTGCTGACGGCGCAGTGCGCCAGCGCCACCGACTGCCGTATCGACGCCATCGTTAAGCACGTCTGGCCGGAGGCAACGCCGACGGCGGAAGGCGTGATGACCCGCGAGGGACGTTTGATCACCACCAATGGCGATACCCCGCAGCAGGCTTTCTGTCGCGTCTGGCCAGCCCGTCCAGAACTAACCCTTGCCGCCGTTCCTCTGATGGTCGATCTTAAAGAAGAAACGGAAAACTATCACACCGGCGATCTGGAGCTGCTGGTGCTGGATTCCGCCACCCTGAACGTAAAGCAGCGCCTGCGCCTGCCCGACCAGATGAGCGATGACGTGTTCCGTATTACCCGGCTAACCCTCGATACCGCGCGCTGGAAGGTTTCCCCCGACCAGCTGGCGTTTGGCCTGCATATCGCGCGCAGCGGCAGCTCGCGCGTTAATCCTTTCAGAGAAAGCGCATTATCCCTGTATGTGATTGAAAATAATCGGCTGCGCCGCATATTAAAAGGCATTCTGTTGGAGGATGGCAGCGGAGAGTGGGACGGCAACTGCGCCGGCGAGTTTTTGGATATCAAACGTACTCTTGCCATTGCCCCCGTTTCTCATCAGGGGTACGCCGATATTCGGGTAAGCGAAAAAAGCGTGACCTCCGCAACCTATATTAACGCTGATGGCGAATGCGCCACGAAGGATACACCGGGCAGGGCCAGCCTGACGCTGCGCTATAACGGCAAGGAATACGACGTGCCGGCCAGGCTGGTGCCACTGCCGTGATCTCTACCTCCCCCGCCCGGATTCACCGCAGGCGTTTTTTTAACCGCCCGGTGCCTACCGGAAAAGAGGAGCGATCCGCCACGCCAGAAAAAGAGCGTTTACGCTTCCCGAAAAGCGTAAAGGGCAGGCGGCAACCTGGCTCCCCTGCGCAGGTTAAACGTGGGCGACCGGATTCGGCCTCTGGCCCGCGTTACGCAGCAGCATCAGCAGATAAATAAATGACACGCTGGCGATGGTGATAAACAGCATCTTATCGGAGAAATTTTGCATCAGCATGGCGGTCAGGGTGGGGCCTGACAGGCTGCCCACGGTATAGCTGAGCAGCAGCGCCTGGTTCATGGCGACGAGCTGATGACGCTCAACCTTTTCGCAGGCCCAGGCCATCGCCACGGGATAGAGGGTAAACCCCGCCGCGCCGAGGATAAACAGCGCCGGGGCCATCGCCGCCTGGCTCAGCATCGCAACGCTGCCGAGGATCGCCACGAACACCTGCACCCGCAGCACCAGCAGACGCCCAAAGCGATCCGCCAGGCGGCCAATGGGCCACTGTCCGAGGATGCCCGCGCTCACCAGCACCGCCATCCAGAAACCGACATTGGCGTTGCTGATGCCCAGGTCACGAAGGTAGAGCGGCATCAGGCCGTACAGCGACCCCAGCACAATCCCGGAAATAATACAGCCGTTGATGCCCAGCCGCGCCTGGCGCAGCTTCAGCATACTGCTAATGGGCGTCATGGTCTGCTCTTCGGCGCTCTGGTTAACAATGCGGGTAAAGAGCAGCGGCAAAATACCCGCCAGGATTAGCGCGGTAGCCCACGGCAGAACGCTCATCAGCGCCGTCGACAGCTTGCTGACCAGCAACTGGCCCAGGAACGTCCCCACGTAGTAAATCATCATATAGGCGGCCAGCAGCCGCCCGCGGTTGCGCGAGGTGCCGCTGCACATCAGCGCGCTTTCCACGACCACCCAAATCATGGCGCAGCCGACGCCGGCGATAAAACGCCAGCCCAGCCAGCTCCAGAAGCCTGGCGTCACGCCAAGGCCAACGCAGCCCGCGGCGAAGATCAGCGATGCCAGATAGTAGCTGCGGTTAAAGCCAAAGCGCTTAATGAGATAACCGGTCAGCACCGTTCCCGCAAGGTTACCGGTAAAATATGACGAACTGACAACGCCAACCTGCCAGGTCGGCAGCCTTTCCTGGGCGAGCCAGAGGGGGACCAGCGTATTTAATACCGCGATCGCCAGGGTCAACAAAAGCAGGCCGGACAGCAAAAGCATGACGGGCCGGGTATAGGTGGACATGGTCGGGAACCGTGAGGAAGTTCAAATTTCACGCGCATCATGACACCAACAAAAACATTGTCAATCGGCGGACATCACGCCGCGCCGCGCTTTTGGGAACGACGATTTGAATTACTAATTCTTGAACAGAATAAAGCGGATCGGATCCTCTCCATCCCATTGTTTTTATTGAACAGTAGCGAAATTATCACCTTTTGTTCGGTCGAAAAATTTCATGGTCCCGACGGTATTATTTTTCCGGTCTATGCTTTGAAGGCAAGACACACATCCTGGTCGTTTACAGGGCACTTTCGGTTCTCACTGGAGAAGAGGATGACAAAATCCTATGTTCGTCTCGATAAAAATAATGCGGCGGTGCTGTTAGTGGACCATCAGGCCGGCCTGCTCTCGCTGGTGCGGGATATAGAGCCTGATAAATTTAAAAACAACGTGCTGGCATTGGGCGACCTGGCGAAGTATTTCGGTCTGCCAACCATCCTTACCACCAGCTTTGAAGCGGGACCCAACGGACCGCTGGTGCCGGAATTAAAAGCCCAGTTTCCCGACGCGCCCTATATTGCCCGTCCCGGCAATATCAACGCCTGGGATAACGAGGATTTTGTTAAGGCGGTGAAGGCGACGGGGAAAAAACAGCTGATCATTGCGGGGGTCGTGACCGAAGTCTGCGTGGCGTTCCCGGCGCTGTCAGCCATTGAGGAGGGCTTTGAGGTTTTTGTGGTGACCGACGCCTCAGGCACCTTTAATGAGATCACCCGCCACTCGGCGTGGGATCGCATGTCGCAGGCCGGTGCCCAGCTGATGACGTGGTTTGGCATCGCCTGCGAGCTGCACCGCGACTGGCGCAACGACGTTGAAGGGCTGGCGGCGCTGTTCTCCAGTCACATTCCCGATTATCGTAATCTGATGACCAGCTACGATACGCTGACCAGGGGGCAATAAGCGCGGCCCGGCTGCCGGGCCACGTCTTACCGATCCCTTATGGCGTGATTTGCAGCGGTTCATACAAAATCAGGACGAACAGGTTCGTTCCGCAACGCCGGAAAAATAAACAATAAAATCAATTCGTTGATTTTTGACTGAAAAACGCAAAGAGGGGAAAACACGTTTTCCCTCTTTGTTATCAACCTGACCAGGAGGCCGGCTCCGGTCAGATTACGGAGAAAGGCGTCGTTTCCCGCGTTGTACTTCACAGCCGAACGCCAGGAAAAAATAAAACCCTGCGACACAGGGTTGAGTCGCAGGGTTATCGGCGGTCTCGCCGGGAGGCTGACCCCGGTCTGACCATCGGACGTTTGAGCTGTAAACCGGCTGGCACCACCTCTGACAGACGAAGCACCAGCCGCCCCGACGTTATCCCGTTATCGCCACGCCTACGGTCATATGCAGGCCGTAGAACACGCCGCGACCGATCAGTTCACCCACCAGCAGCAGGATAAAGGCGATCGAAAGCAGCGATACGGCGGGCTGTTGCCCCTTCAACTGCGGCACGATCCAGAAGCACAGCGCCACCGCCAGCAGTACGATCCTCCAGGCCATCAGCGAGCCGTAGTCCGGCACCAACGCCGCGGCCTGCTGGATTGAGCTGTGAATGGTTGCCAGCTCCGCCCCCTGCATCACCGACATCATCGCGCTAACCACCAGCGCCAGCAGCGATACCACCGGCCACAGACGCATCGCCCGGCCTTCATACCCCGCGGCGCGCAGCAGCAGACAGCCCAGCAGCGGCCCGCCGAGGAACATGGTCAGGAAGAAGCCCAGCGGCGTCCAGACGCTGTACCAGGTCGGCACGGTATCAATACCGTTATAAACGCGCGCCATCATCCAGATAAAGATCACGCCCAGTACCATAGTCAGGACCAGCCACAGGCTGCGGATCGCCGACGGCAGCTTCTTCAGCAGCGCCAGCAGCCAGCCGATACCGCCGACGGCAAAGAAGATCGAGCCGCTGGCGATTTCATTACTCAGCGCCGACGCGCCGACCCGGTTGAGCGAATTGAAGGCGCGCATGGGCGAACCAAGATGCAGCATAGAGGCGATAAAGCCAATGCCCATCAGCACCCACAGCCCGAACATGCAGACAATAATGCGCTGGCGGACCTCCGCGCGCTCATCACCTTTCATCAGCGCCAGGGCCATCACGATAAAACCGCCGACCACGCACTGACCAAAGACCGTGAAGATCATTAACGGCCATTCATGCCATCCATTTCCCATTTTACACCTCCTTCGGATTGGCCAGATAACCGGTGGTATCCCCGGTCGGGCGGCTGTTGGCGTTTGGTTTAATCACAATGTTCGGCTTCGTAAAGTGCGCTCCCGGCAGCGGCGCAACCGCCGCCAGATCGCCGTGTTTCTTACGCAGCTCGTCGATCGGCCCGAAGTCGAGCGCACGCAGCGGGCAGGACTCGACGCAGATTGGCTTTTTGCCGTCGGCGACGCGGTCGTGGCAGCCGTCGCATTTGGTCATGTGCCCTTTCGCTTCGTTATACTGCGGAGCGCCGTACGGGCAGGCCATATGGCAGTAACGGCAGCCGATGCAGACCTCTTCATTCACCACCACAAACCCGTCATCGCGCTTGTGCATCGCCCCGCTCGGGCAAACCTTGGTGCAGGCCGGATCGGCGCAGTGGTTACAGGAGATGGAGAGATAGTAGGCAAAGACGTTCTGATGCCAGACGCCGTTGTCCTCCTGCCAGTCGCCGCCCGCATACTCATAAATGCGACGGTAGCTGACCTCCGGGGTCAAATCTTTATAATCTTTACAGGCCAGTTCACAGGTTTTGCAACCGGTGCAACGGCTGGAGTCAATAAAAAATCCATACTGAGTTGTCATCGGTTACTCCTTACACCTTTTCAACCTGAACGAGGTTAGTATGTGATGGGTTCCCCTTGGCAAGAGGAGACGGTCGCTGAGTCGTCAGCACGTTAATACAGCCGCCCTGGTCAACGCGCTTCGCGTCCGGGTCATACCATGCCCCTTCCCCCAGCGCCACCACGCCCGGCATCATTCTCGGCGTCACTTTCGCTTCGATATGCAGCTCGCCGCGGCCGTTGTAAATGCGCACCTTATCGCCGTTGTTAATCCCGCGCTGCTTCGCATCCAGTGGGTTGATCCACATCTCCTGACGGCAGGCGGCCTTCAGGACATCGACGTTGCCGTAGGTGGAGTGAACGCGAGACTTATAGTGGAAGCCGGTTAGCTGCAGCGGATACTCTTCGATCAGCGGATCGTTACGGCTTTCAAAGCCCGGGGTGTAGATCGGCAGCGGATCGATCACATCGCCTTCCGGCAGCTCCCAGGTGGCGGCGATTTCCGCCAGCGCCTGCGAGTAGATCTCGATTTTACCCGACGGCGTGGACAGCGGATTGGCCAGCGGATCTTCCCGGAACGCTTTATAGGCAACGTGATGCCCCTCCGGATCGCGCTTCTTAAAGATCCCCTGCTTGCGGAACTCCTCAAAGCTCGGCAGCTCAGGAATCGCTTCACGCGACTGCTGGTACAGATGGCGCATCCACTCTTCGTGGGTGCGTCCTTCGGTGAACTGCTGCTCTACGCCAAGGCGTTTTGCCAGATCGCTGGTCATCTGATAGATGGTCCGGCACTCGAAATAAGGCTTAATTACCTGGTCGGTGAAGATCACGTAGGACATATTCCCGCAGGAGGCGTCCAGCGCGAAGTCCATCTGCTCGGACGCCGTGCAGTCCGGCAGCAGAATATCGGCATACTTCGCTGAAGAAGTCATATGGCAGTCGATCACCACGATCAGCTCGCACTTCTTGTCGTCCTGCAGGATCTCATGGGTGCGGTTGATCTCAGAGTGCTGGTTGATCAGGCAGTTGCCGGCATAGTTCCAGATCATCTTGATCGGCACATCCAGCTTATCTTTGCCGCGAACGCCGTCGCGCAGCGCGGTCATCTCCGGGCCGCGTACGATCGCATCGGTCCACATAAACATAGAGATGCTGGTTTCAACCGGGTTTTCCAGGGTCGGCATACGCACAAACGGCAGCTCGTAGGAGCCTTCGCGAGCACCTGTGTTACCGCCGTTAATCCCGACATTCCCGGTAAGGATCGCCAGCATGGAGATCGCGCGGGTGGCAATTTCACCGTTCGCATGGCGCTGCGGACCCCAGCCCTGGCTGATATAAACCGGTTTGGTACTGCCGATTTCACGCGCCAGCCTGACGATGCGCTCGGCCGGAATACCGGTAATCTGCGCCGCCCATTCCGGGGTTTTGGCGATGCCGTCATCGCCCTGGCCCAGGATGTAAGCCTTATAGTGGCCGTTTTTCGGCGCGCTTGCCGGCAGGATCTTTTCGTCATAGCCGATGCAGTATTTATCGAGGAACGGCTGATCGACCATGTTTTCTTCGATCATCACCCAGGCCAGCGCGTTGACCAGCGCGGCATCCGTCCCCGGACGGATCGGGATCCACTCATCTTCACGGCCCGCGCCGGTATCGGTATAGCGCGGATCGATAATAATCATGCGTGCGTTCGACTTCTCTCGCGCCTGCTCCAGATAGTACGTTACCCCACCGCCGCTCATGCGGGTTTCACCGGGGTTATTGCCGAACAGCACCACCAGCTTACTGTTTTCAATATCGGAGGGGCTGTTGCCGTCCGCCCAGCCGCCGTAGGTATAGTTCAGGCCTTCGGCAATCTGCGCGGAAGAGTAGTCACCGTAGTGGTTCAGGTAACCGCCGCAGCAGTTCATCAGGCGGGCGATCAGCGTATCGCCCGGCGGCCAGGAGCGCGTCATGGTGCCGCCCAGCGTGCCGGTGCCGTAGTTCAGATAGATGGATTCGTTGCCGTACTCTTTGATCAGGCGCTGCATGTTGCTGACGATGATGTCATAGGCCTCATCCCAGCCGATCGGCTCGAATTTACCTTCACCGCGCTTGCCAACGCGCTTCATCGGCTGCTTAAGGCGGTCCGGATTGTAGACCCGGCGACGCATTGAGCGGCCGCGCAGGCAGGCGCGAACCTGGTGCAGACCTTCATAGTCGTCGTCGCCGGTGTTATCGGTTTCTACATACTTGATGACGTTATCCACCACGTGCATGCGCAGCGGGCAGCGGCTACCGCAGTTCACCGTGCAGGCGCTCCAGATAACTTTTTCCTCTGGCGGTGTCGGGTTAATCGCTTCCGCTGCGCTGGCAATGCGGGTAAATGGCAGGCTAAAGGCGCTGCTGGCCAGTGCCAGACTTCCTATCGCCGTTGTTTTAACCAGTCCACGACGACTCACCTCAGCTGCCAGTACGGCATTGGGGTTTTCCGTTTTCATAATGGCTCACTTTGCTTGCTGATATTTAACAAAAGCTAAAAATTGTTGTGCAGGCAGAAATACCGACACTATCGTTATATAGTTTTGTATATAATAAAAATTTGAAATAACAGCATTAAATGCTGAATCTCGTCCGACGCCAATGTTACTACTGAAGGAGTAGCCAATCTTGTCCGGTATCAAACAGATGTAAAAAAAGCGCCCTCAGGCGCTTTCGAATGAAAAAAGTCAGATTTAGCCGATATAGGCCAGCCCGTTCATATACGGACGCAGAACTTCCGGCACTTCAATACGACCATCGGCCTGCTGGTAGTTTTCCAGCACGGCGACAAGGGTACGACCAACGGCCAGACCGGAGCCGTTCAGGGTATGCACCAGACGGGTTTTCTTATCGGATTTGCTGCGGCAGCGGGCCTGCATCCGGCGCGCCTGGAAATCCCAGACGTTGGAGCAGGAGGAGATTTCACGATAAGTATTCTGCGCCGGGATCCACACTTCCAGATCGTAGGTTTTGCACGCGCCAAAGCCCATATCGCCGGTGCACAGCACGATTTTGCGGTACGGCAGGCCCAGCAGCTGCAGAACTTTTTCCGCGTGACCGGTCATCTCTTCCAGCGCGGCCATAGAGTCTTCCGGACGCACAATCTGCACCATTTCCACTTTGTCGAACTGGTGCATACGGATCAGGCCGCGGGTATCACGCCCGTAGGAGCCGGCTTCGGAGCGGAAGCACGGGGTATGGGCGGTCATTTTGATCGGCAATTGCTCTTCGTCGATGATTTCATCGCGCACGAGGTTGGTCAACGGTACTTCGGCGGTAGGGATCAGCGCATAGTTGCTGCTGTCAGCCTCTTCTTCCAGCGGACGGGTATGGAACAGATCGCCGGCGAATTTCGGCAGCTGGCCGGTGCCGTACAGGGTGTCGTGGTTGACCAGGTAGGGCACGTAGTTTTCGCTGTAGCCGTGCTGTTCGGTGTGCAGATCCAGCATAAACTGCGACAGAGCGCGGTGCATGCGGGCGATTTGCCCTTTCATCACCACGAAGCGGGAGCCGGTCAGCTTAACGGCGGCGGCAAAATCAAGGCCGGCGTGCATTTCGCCCAGCGTCACGTGATCGCGCACCTCGAAGTCAAACTGGCGCGGCGTGCCCCAGCGGCTGACCTCTACGTTATCGTTCTCGTCCTTACCCACCGGCACGTCGTCGGCAGGCAGGTTAGGAATAGTCAGGGCAATAGTGCGGATCTCGGCCTGCAGGGCATCCAGCTCGGCTTTTGCCGCATCCAGCGCTTCACCCAGCTTGTTGACTTCCAGACGTAAAGGCTCGATATCTTCCCCGCGCGCTTTCGCCTGGCCAATGGATTTCGATCGAGCGTTACGCTCTGCCTGCAGGTTTTCCGTGTTAACCTGCAAAACTTTACGACGCTCCTCGAGAGCGCGCAGCTTATCTACATCCAGCTTAAAGCCCCGGCGTGCCAGTTTTTCAGCGACTGCGTCTGGCTCGTTACGCAGCAGATTGGGATCGAGCATGCTTATCCTGTGCTTATCGAATTGAAAAAGAGAGACGTGACCACAGCCTGCGACCACGCAAATAGAGGAAGTAACCTTACCGCAACGCCTGCATTAGCGGTAGCGTTTTGTGGGGCTATTTTGATCCTGTTCAGCCAGCCAGGCGAGCTTTTCGCCAATCTTGCCCTCAAGTCCCCTGCCTGTCGGATGATAATAGCGCGTTTGCGCTATTTCCGGCGGAAAGTAAACCTCCCCGGCGGCGTAGGCGTTCGGCTCATCGTGGGCGTAGCGATACTGCTGGCCGTAGCCCATCTCCTTCATCAGCTTAGTCGGCGCGTTGCGCAGATGGGGCGGCACGTCATAATCCGGACGTTCCCGGGCGTCGGCCAGCGCCGCTTTAAAGGCGGTATAGACCGCGTTGCTTTTCGGCGCGCAGGCGAGATAGACAATCGCCTGGGCGATAGCCCGCTCGCCCTCCGCAGGCCCGACGCGGGTAAAGCAGTCCCACGCGGCAATCGCTACCTGCATCGCGCGCGGATCGGCATTGCCGACATCTTCAGAGGCGATCGCCAGGCAGCGGCGCGCCACGTACAGCGGATCACCGCCGGCGGTAATAATGCGCGCGTACCAGTAGAGCGCGGCGTCCGGCGCGCTGCCGCGCACCGACTTGTGCAGCGCCGAAATAAGATCGTAAAAACGATCGCCTTTGTTATCAAATCGCGCGCTGCGCTCGCCGGCGATCTCCGTCAGCAGCGCAGGCTGCAGCACCCGCCTGCCGCCAGGGTCCGCTTCTGCCATATCGGCCATCATTTCCAGCGTGTTCAGCGCCCGGCGCGCATCGCCGTTCACCAGCTCGGCGATCGCCCGGCGGGTCTCATCCGGCAGAACGATATCCTGGCCACCGTAGCCGCGTGAGGTATCCTCCATCGCCTGGTCCAACACCCGTTCGATATCGTCGGCGGTGAGAGATTTCAGCAGATAGACGCGCGCCCTGGAGAGCAGCGCAGAGTTCAGCTCAAAGGAGGGATTTTCCGTCGTCGCGCCGATAAAGGTGATGGTGCCATCCTCAATATGCGGCAGAAAGGCGTCCTGCTGGCTTTTATTAAAGCGGTGGACCTCATCGACGAACAGGATAGTACGCCGCCCGGCGTTACGATTCTGGCGGGCGCGCTCGATGGCCTCCCGGATCTCCTTCACGCCGGAAGTCACCGCAGAGATGCGCTCCACGTCGGCGTTCGCATAGCGGGCGATCACCTCGGCAAGGGTGGTTTTACCCGTGCCGGGCGGCCCCCACAAAATCATTGAATGCAGGTGCCCCGCCTCAATGGCGCGGGGCAGCGGCTTACCGGCGGCCAGCAGGTGCTGCTGGCCAATGTACTGTGCTAAATTTTCTGGCCGCATACGCGCGGCCAGAGGCTGAAAGGTGTTATCGGAAAAATCGAGCGACAGATTGCTCACTCATCGCCTCTACTTACGTTGATCGTCTACCGTCACGCCCTGCGGCGGGGTGAAGCGGAATTTGGCCGCGTCGACCGCGCCGTTCTGCTGCGATTTCAGCTGATAGCTGCTGCGCTGATCGTCCTGTTCAATCGCGCTGAACTGATGAATGGTGCCATCGTTCCCGACGTTAATAGTGAACTGCTTCAGGTTGCCGCTGCTGGCTTTCGGCGTCAGCACAAAGTCATCGCCATCCTGCTTAATGTTGTACTGCTGCCAGTCGCTGGCCTGGTTGCGGGCGATCAGCATAAACGGCGTATTGCCAGTGGCATCCTTCAGCCAGGTGGCGGTCGCCTGCTCAACGAACGGATTATAGAACCAGAGGGTTTTTCCGTCGGAGACGAGAATGCTTTCATCGGGCTGGGTCATATGCCAGTTAAACAGGTTCGGACGTTTTACCCACAGGTCGCCTTGCCCCTCCTGAACCGCCGTGCCGCTGCCGTCGGTGACCTTCTGGGTAAAGCTGGCGTGGAAGCTGCCGACCTTATCCAGACGGCTTTTCAGGGCGCTGGCGGCGTCAGCCCAGGCGCTGCTGGCGATAAAACTTGTAAGTAGTGCACAGGTGATAGCGATCTTTTTCATCATTATTCCTCAAAAACGTCTTACCCGATTGGGAGAGCCTTCTGCCGCTCATTTCAGAATAAAAGCCAGCATAAAGAAACCATATGATTCCTAAAAATCATGCCGTTAGCCGCCTTTCGCTTATTCAAACGGCGGTGGTGCAAGCACTTCCCGGTTACCGTTATGGCCCTGCTCGCTGACGATACCCTGGGCTTCCATCTGCTCAATAATACGCGCCGCGCGGTTATAGCCGATGCGGAACTGGCGCTGCACGCCTGAGATAGAGGCTTTGCGTTTTTCCGTGACGAAATTAACCGCCTGATCGAATAACGGGTCCAGCTCCTCGCCGCCATCAAAGCCGCCGCCGCCGCCCTCGCCGTCGCTGTCGGAGGTAATGCCGTCAATGTACTGCGGACGACCGCGCGCCTTCCAGTCCTGCACCACCGCATGGACTTCCTGATCGCGAACGAAGGCACCGTGGACGCGCACCGGCATCGTCGAGTTCGGCCCGGAGAAAAGCATATCGCCCATGCCGAGCAGCGACTCTGCGCCCCCCTGGTCGAGGATCGTGCGGGAGTCAATTTTGCTGGAAACGGTAAAGGCGATTCGGGTCGGGATATTGGCCTTGATAAGACCGGTAATCACATCAACCGACGGACGCTGGGTCGCCAGCACCAGATGAATGCCCGCGGCGCGTGCTTTCTGCGCCAGGCGCGCGATCAGCTCTTCCACCTTTTTACCGACGGTCATCATCAGATCGGCGAATTCATCCACCAGCACAACGATATACGGCAGCTTTTCCAGCACCGGATGCTCTGCGGCCATGCTGTCGCCGGGCTTCCAGTACGGATCCGGGATCGGACGCCCCATACGCGCCGCCTCGGCGATCTTCTCGTTGTAGCCCGCCAGATTGCGGACGCCAAGCGCGGACATCAGCTTGTAGCGGCGCTCCATTTCGTTGACGCTCCAGCGCAGGGCGTTGGCGGCATCCTTCATGTCGGTAACCACTTCCGTCAGCAGATGCGGGATCCCTTCATAGACCGAAAGCTCCAGCATTTTCGGGTCGATCATAATGAAGCGCACATCTTCCGGCTGCGCCTTATAGAGCATACTGAGGATCATGGCGTTGACCCCAACCGACTTACCGGAACCGGTCGTACCGGCGACCAGCAGGTGAGGCATCTTCGCCAGATCGGCCACCACCGGATCGCCGGCGATATCTTTACCCAGCACTACGGTAAGCGGCGACGGGTTTTCGCGAAACTTCGCGTTATCCAGCACTTCGCGCAGATAGACGGTCTGCCGCTTCTTGTTCGGCAGCTCCAGCCCAACGTAGGGCTTACCCGGGATAACTTCCACAACGCGCACCGCAACCGTTGACAGCGAACGCGCCAGGTCCCGGGAAAGGTTAGAGATTCGCGCCGCCTTAACGCCCGGTGCCAGGTTAAGCTCAAAGCGGGTAATCACCGGACCAGGGGAGTAGTTCACCACGTCCGCCTTGATGCGGAAGTCCGCCAGGCGAGCCTCCACCAGGCGCGCCATCTGTTCGAGGGCGAAGGTGTCTACCGGCTCGATCTCGCCCGGCGGCGGGGTCAGCAGATCCAGCGACGGCAGCGGCGTGGTCGGCCTTTGCAGCGGACGGCTGTCGCCGTTCCGCATCAGCAGCGGGTGAATCAGGCTCTCCTGCGGCGCGGCGGGCGGCTGTTGATGCTGCGGCTGCGGGGAAACCGGCTGTACGGGCTGCTGGTACTGCGGCTGCGGAGGAACCGGCTGTACGGGCTGCTGATGCTGCGGCTGCGGAGGAACCGCCTCAGGCTCGGGTTCCGGCATTATGCCCGGCGTAAACAGCGGCTCTTGCGGGCCGTCGTCCAGCAGAATCTTCGCCGGCGAAAATTCAAAATCATCCAGCGTGAACGGGCTGGCACCCGCCGGCTGCTCGCCGGAATAGCGCTGCTGTTGCGAAGAGGCGAACTGGCGCGCCAGCTCCGCTTCTGCGGCAAGCTCTTCATCCTGGGTCGGCGACGCATCATCCTGGTAAGCGCCCCCGTAGCGCTGCTCCTGCGTGCGGGCGAACTGGCGGGCCAGCTCATCCTGCTGAACGGCGTCCATATCGGTGTCGCTATACGGTTCTGCGCTATGCAGCTTCTGCTCCGTCTCTCGCGCTTTTTCTTCAGCGATTCGCTGGGACGGCAGTTTAATACCAAACGAGGCCAGCTCACGACGGGTAGGCACCCTTACGCGGTTAGGCCGTGGCAGCTGCGGCCCAATCCCCTCTTTGACCTGCGGACGCGGCGCGGCGGCGCTGGCCGGGCTGAACGCCGTTGCGGCAGCGGCTGTCGCGGCCTGTTTTACGCCCGACGCAAGGGTCGCCGTCGCGGCGGCGGCTTCCACCGGCGGCAGCGCTGTGGCAACGGCGGGCCTTACCGGCTCCGGCTCTTGTACCGGCTCAGGAATGGGCTGATACCAGGCGGCAAGCTGCTCGCGCTCGCGGGCGCGCTTCTCTTCCACCTCTTCAAAATAGTAAAGCGGCGGACGCGCCGGTTTGCTCTCCTCCACCGCCGGTTCAGGCGGCGCGGCTTCAGCCTGCGCGTCAGCCGACGGCGGCGGCATCGTAGAATAAGACTGGAACGTCGCTTTCTGCTGAAAGGTAGACGAAGGCTGAAGCGTGGGGGCCTGTTGAGGGGCCTGCGGGGCTGTCGGCCAGGCGTGCAGCGGCTGCGATACGGGATCGGCCGGCTGCTGCCACGGCTCATGCTGCGGCTGGTGCGGGTAACCTTCCGACCCGGCGGCATAAGGCGGCTCATCGTTCTGCGGCGTCATGGCCGTCTGCCATTCACCCGTTGGCTGCACGCCCGACGTTGGCGGCGTGTGCACAACCGGTTCGACTGGCGCTGCCCACGCCTGGGTTGCCGCCGTCGCGGCAGCGGCTGCGGCGATCGGCGCAGCAACCGGCTGCCCGTCCAGCAGAGGATCAAATTCATCGTACTCCGGCTGCGTCACCCGGTGCCCGGAAAAGAGTACATCGTTGGGATCGGCAGGCACGCCGCGGGCGCTGTATGCGACGCTCTCTTCGTCATCCATACGTTTACCGGAAAACAGCGCCGCGTCGGTTTGCCGTCCGTGAGGATTAATAAATTTTTCCGCTATGCGCTTACGGCGCGCCAGCGCGCCGCGAAGAATACGCGCCCGACGGCTTTCGCGCGCCGCGCCTTCACGTTCGGCTTCATAGTCATCTTCGTCTGCATACTCATCGCTCTCGTCGTCGACCCAGGTGTCGTCGCGGCGCGTGCGATTGCTGACAAAGGTAAGGATGTTGAGCACCCAGCCACCGATCTTTTCGGCGATGCTGACCCACGACCAGCCGGTAAACAGCGTCAGGCCCGCAGCCCAGATGCACAACAGCGTAAGGGTTCCGCCGCTGCTGTGCAGAAGCGGCTGCAGCGTGGTGCTCAGCAGGCTGCCGATAACGCCCCCGGAGGCGAAATACCAGATGTCGTCGGCGTTGATGGCCGCCAGGCCGCAGGAGGTAAGAATCAGGGCCAGCACGCCGATAATGCGCAGCGAGACGGCAAAATAATCGATGTAATCGTCGTTGGCCTGATGCCGCCATGCAAACCAACAGCCGCCGACCATAATGACGGGAATGGTGTACGCCATCACGCCAAAAATAAAGAACAGCGTATCGGCCAGCCACGCGCCGGGCGCACCGCCTAAATTATGGATAGGCTCATGCCAGGCCGTTTGTGACCAGCTGGGATCTGAAGGATTGAAGCTGAGTAAGGCGGCCATCAGCCAGACGGCGAAAAGCGCAATAAGAATCAGCAGCGCTTCGAGAAGTCGGCGCGTACTGCTCAGCTTTGTCAGTGTGACTTCTTTGTCTTCAGTGTATTCCTGGCTCAAGAAAAGCTCTCCAGGTTTCAGGCTTTTCCTGCCTGAGGCTAAAACGGACAACAGCACCAGGTTGCCCCGGCACTGCTGCTGTATGGATTAACAGGAGTGTAATCAAAATGCGTCGATTTTGCACCTGTTCCGTATTAGCGAGTCTTAATAACCAGACGATTACTCTGTTTGACTTCTTCCATCACCACGTAGGTGCGGGTGTCATTTACGCCAGGCAGACGCAGCAGGGTTTCCCCGAGCAGCTTACGGTACGCTGACATATCCGGCACGCGGGTTTTCAACAGATAATCAAAATCCCCGGAAACCAGATGACATTCCTGAATTTCTTCAAGTTTCTGCACGGCGTTGTTAAATTGTTCAAACACGTCCGGCGCACCGCGATTCAGAGTAATCTCAACAAATACCAGAAGTGATGCATCCAGATAGTGCGGGTTTAACAGCGCCGTATAGCCCTGAATAAATCCTTGCCTTTCCAGACGACGCACGCGTTCAAGACAGGGCGTCGGGGAAAGTCCCACACGTTTAGAAAGCTCGACGTTGGAAATACGACCATCCTTTTGCAGCTCATTAAGAATGTTACGATCGATACGGTCGAGATCTTTGCCAGGGCGCTTCTTGCTATCTACCATTATTATTGTCTCTCTGTATTCTTCCCTAAACCTGACTGACTCAATAACATCACTGTCAAGAGTCGCAGCCCGTCACGATAGACCGCCCCCCGAAAGGAGCAACGGCGCGCATGCCGGGGTCTATGATGAGAAGCCCGGTGCCTTGCAGCCGCTATCGACATCACGCATGGCGTCTGTCCACGCCATGCGTAGATTTCACTAGCCCGGTAAACATAGTATTTACATGCGTGTTTATGCGGCACGCATATAGCACTGTTTTTTCTCCCACGAATGTTTTCGCAAAACGGCAGGTGATTGTCAAAGTAAAACATCTTTTTTTAGTACAACATACCAGTTATTCAGCGAAGACCCCGGCTTAATCGTCATTTTATCGCCTTATAACGGGGCGAAATGGGGCAGACACCTTCACGCTATAAATGCAAAAGTCCCCACTCATCGACCTGTGCTATTGCACAAATCGTTAACAAAATCGCCATACTCTTTTTTTACCCCGGTAAATTCCCTACAATCCAGCCCATTGCCTGCTAACAACTATGGGGATCTCATGGGCACCACCAAACACAGTAAACTGCTAATCCTGGGTTCAGGCCCTGCGGGATATACCGCTGCCGTCTACGCGGCCCGCGCAAACCTGAAGCCGGTGCTGATAACCGGCATGGAAAAAGGCGGTCAGCTGACGACCACGACCGAAGTGGAAAACTGGCCCGGCGACCCGCACGATCTGACCGGCCCGCTGCTGATGGAACGTATGCACGAACATGCGGCGAAGTTTGAAACCGAAATTATCTTCGATCACATCAGCCAGGTGGACCTGCAGACACGTCCCTTCCGCCTGACCGGGGACAGCGGTCACTATACCTGCGACGCGCTGATTATCGCGACCGGTGCATCCGCCCGCTATCTGGGGCTGCCTTCGGAAGAGGCGTTTAAAGGACGCGGCGTCTCCGCCTGTGCCACCTGCGACGGCTTCTTTTATCGCAATCAGAAGGTCGCGGTTATCGGCGGGGGCAACACCGCCGTTGAAGAGGCGCTGTATCTGTCTAACATCGCCGCCGAAGTTCATCTGATCCACCGTCGCGACAGCTTCCGCGCCGAAAAAATCCTCATCAAACGCCTGATGGACAAGGTAGAGAGCGGCAACATCGTGCTGCATACCCACCGGACGCTGGAAGAGGTGGTCGGCGACCAGACGGGCGTGACCGGCCTGCGCCTGCGCGATACGCAAAATGGCGAAAATAGTGAATCGCTGGAGGTGGCGGGCCTGTTCGTCGCCATCGGCCACAGCCCTAATACCGCCATTTTTGAGGGCCAACTGGCGCTGGAGAACGGCTACATTAAGGTCCAGTCAGGCATTCACGGTAATGCGACCCAGACCAGCATTCCGGGCGTTTTCGCCGCCGGCGACGTCATGGACCATATTTATCGCCAGGCGATCACCTCCGCAGGCACCGGCTGCATGGCCGCGCTGGATGCTGAACGCTATCTCGATGGGTTGGCCGACGCCGCCAACTAGGCCTGCGCGCTACGATCTTTTGCGCCAGTAAAAAGAAACGTTCCCGCCGTATTTAGCTGTTCATTTGCGGCGGGAAATTATCAATACATCAGCTTTAAGACAATTCACACCATTTAAATAGAATTAGCCCGCTCAGAAAATTAATATTATATTTTCCACTTAACTAACCACCACGACAATATAAAACAAACATCATCTCAAAAATATAAAACCTTTTATTTCAATCCATTAGAAAAATTTAAACACTGAAATAAATAAGGCGTATTGCTTATATTCCCCACTATGCTTACCATGCCTGCGCAACCTATGTATTTCATATTTTCATCATGCCATTTATATTTAAAGGATGGAGGTCATACTCATGAAAAGGAAGTGCGTTCACAAGAACGTAACGCCGCTGCTTACGCCCGTAGCACTCGCTTTATCCGTCATTCTGTTCCCCGTTGGACATGCTTATTGTGCAGCACTTAACGTTGATGGAACGACGATAACCACCACCACTGAAGAAATATATACCAATACCTCCGTAGCACCGGCCATTAATGTCACTAACGGCGGAAAACTGACAATAGAACATAGTACCACTGCCGTAACTAACGCACCAATTGCCAGAAGCGTGAAAATGACCGGCGCGCTTTCTGAAATAGTTATAGATGCGCCATTAAACATTTCCCTGGGAAATATGCCAAATACAGTGGGCCTGGATCTGAATGCAGGTACATTCACGGTACGCAATGGCTCAATAATAATCACTTCCACCGCCAACAGCGTAAATGGCACAGGCCCTATCGGCATCAATGTGACCAACGGTGCCAACGTCAATTTAGGTAAAAATGCCGTTATCTCGCTCGGTACTGTAGGCTCCTTACTGCCATATACCTACGGTATCCGCATCGCCACCGGTGCCAGTAGCGCTCGTGACAGCAGGGTAACGGCGGAAGACCTTCAGATTACGACTCACGGGAAAAATTCCGCCGCGATCATGGTCTGGAACGCCGTTGCAGCGCTGGGAAGCAGCGCGACTAAAAACGGCGAAGTATTTCTTACAGGCACCAACAATATCATCACCACCAGCGGTGAGGATTCTGGCGGGCTTGTAACGGGCCTGACCACTCACGGTAAATCACGTATCCAGGTGGGTGATAGCAATACGGCTTCAAGCGTATCCATCGTCACAACGGGAAAAAACTCCAGTGGCATTTACGCTACCACCAACGGCGAAATAGCGCTTTTTGGTGACAATCAGTCAATAGTGACGTCCGGCGAAAGCGCCTACGGCTTTACAACAGAAGGCGACAGAATACTCGCCCGCACTACCGATACTTCCCCCCAAATTAGCCTTACCGGGGATAACTACCTAATTGAAACGTCTGGCGATTATGCACATGCTATTTTCGCCAACAAGGGCGGGGATATTACGCTGACCAACAGCGCGGCAGGTAACAATAAGATTGCCGCCAGCGGGATTGGAGCACATGCGATTTACGCCAGCGGACAACGTCGGGCGTCTGACACCGCCGCTACCATCACGCTGACGCAAAAAGGCGGATCGATTTCCAGCGCGCAAGGGGATCTGTTCCGCGCCGAAGGCGCAACCATTACGGCCCAACTGGAAAACGCCAACCTTAGCGCTCCCGGGGGCAAGCTGATCCATTCAGGCATTGTGCCTGCCAGCGGAATGTCAGGCACTGACGGAACCATCGGCAGCAACGTTACCCTTCACGCTACGGATAACAGTACGCTGGCTGGCGACATTTATGCCGACGGTCTTAGCACCGCCAACCTGACGCTGAGCGCCTCAGAGTGGGCGGGCAGCGCAGAAAACGGCTCTGTCGATGTTGACGCTGACAGCCGGTGGACGATGACAGGCAGCTCCAGACTGATTGACTCCGTAAACAATGGCGCGATCTCCTTTGGCGACGATCCTGGCGCAGCGCTGCTCCCTCGCGCCTGGCGAACGTTGACGGTCGATAATAATCTAAGCGGGAACGGCCGCTTTATTATGCGCGTCAATATGGCACAGCAGATCGGCGATAAACTACTCGTTGCGGGCACTAGCGCAGGTCTGCATTCGCTGCTCCTGACCGGTGACGCAACCCAGCCCACCAACGGAAGGGAGCGCCTGACGGTAGTCGAGACGCAGGATGGTCTCGCAACTTTTACGCTGCACAACAGCCAGACCGTCGATTTTGGCGGCTACAGCTATGAACTGACCCGTACGGACAACAACCATGACTGGGAGTTGAAAGGTTATTCAGGTTCAAATAGCGGCGGCGACAATACCGGTGGTGGTAACACCGGCGGCAATAACAGCGGCGGCGACAATACCGGTGGTAATACCGGCGGCAATAACGGCGGCGGTGGCAATACCGGTGGTAATACCGGCGGCAATGATACGGGTGGCAAAACGCTGAGCTCGGCAGCAGACGCCGCGGCCAACGCGCTTATCGGCAACTACCTGTTAAGCTACGCTGAAAACCAGACGCTCTTACAGCGCATGGGTGAGCTACGCCTTAATCAAACAGAAGGCGACGTATGGGCTCGCGGTTATGCCGGGCGCTTTGACAGCTTTGCAAAGAGTTACCTTAGCGGCTTCAATATGAACTATCACGGCTTCCAGCTGGGCGCGGATAAACACATAGCCACCGCCACCGGGAGCGTCCTGATTGGGGCGATGTTCGGTGCCGCTAACTCCAGCCAGAGTTACGCCAGGAACGGCGGCGACGGCAGCATTAACAGCCAGAGCGCCGGACTTTACGCCAGCTACCTCATTGATAATGGCCTGTATATTGACGGTTTGATGAAATACAGCCGTCTCACTAACAGCTTTAAGGTCATAGACAGCAGCCATAACGGTGTATCCGGTGAGAGCAAAAGTAACAGCTTCAGCCTGTCGCTGGAATCAGGAAAACGCTTCTGGCTTAATGCGCCGCAGAACGGATTCTATATTGAACCGCAGACTCAGCTGTCCTGGATCTGGCAGGAAGGTATCTCAACCACCGCCAGCAACGGATTGCGCATTAAATCAGATGATATAAATTCCGTGCAGGGCCGGATAGGTTCACTGGTGGGATACAGCCTGAGCGGTAACAGTGCCGTTGACGTCTATTATAAGACGGCCTTTGTCGGCGAAATGGCCGGCAAGATCGATTACCGGCTCAACGGCTCCCGTGAGAACGAGAAAATGCATGGAGGCTGGTGGAATAACGGCGTGGGCATCAGCGCCCAGGTGGCTGAACGACATACTTTCTATATGGATGCTGAAATATCAACCGGCCATCAGTTCAACCAACGGCAGATGAACGCCGGCTACCGTTACAGCTTCTGATGCTAAAACGCTGGCAGAGTGCAAAGCCCGTCATAACCCCCTGAAGAGCTGTTGCTTCTGCTGGCTAACAAAGTCCTGGTCGCAAGATCGGGGCTTTTTTGTGCCGGAACCGTGCTAAACAGCCAGGCGTTCTCTGTCTCCCGCCCATAGCCGCCCGCAGCAGGCACCTCAACGGCGCTAAAACGCAGCCTGCGGTCGCGGAAAAAATTCGGCTCGTTCAGCAAAGTGATACGACTAGCAGTCGCCTTTATTTTTGCCTCGTTGTAACATTAGCGCGCCAATAATTCTGATAACTCACCTGTTAAGCGCGTAATGGATAAAACCCGTCAAAAAGAACTGATCTGCTGGTTAAAGCAGCAAAACGTCATCTCCCGGCGCTGGCTGAATTTTTCTCGTCTGTTGGGGCTGGCCAGCGGCGCGCTGATTGTTGCCCAGGCCTGGATTCTGGCCCGGCTTCTGCATCATATGATAATGGAAAATATCCCGCGCGAAGCCCTGCTGCTCCCCTTTGCCATCCTGGCGCTGATCTTCATTCTGCGCGCGTGGGTCGTCTGGCTGCGTGAGCGCGTCGGCTTTTATGCCGGGCAGCACATTCGCTTTGAAATTCGCCGCCGGGTGCTGGACCGACTCCAGCAGGCGGGGCCGGCATGGATTCAGGGCCGGCCCGCAGGCAGCTGGGCCACCCTGGTGCTTGAGCAGATTGACGATATGCACGACTACTACGCGCGTTATCTGCCGCAGATGGCGCTTGCCGTCTGCGTGCCGCTGCTGATTGTGGCGGCCATCCTCCCGACAAACTGGGCCGCAGCGCTGATCCTGCTGGGCACCGCCCCGCTTATTCCGCTGTTTATGGCGATGGTCGGCATGGGCGCGGCCGACGCCAACCGCCGCAACTTCCTGGCGCTGGCCCGGCTGAGCGGCCATTTTCTCGATCGTCTGCGCGGTATGGACACGCTGCGCGTATTCGGACGCGGCGAGGCTGAAACGGCGGCTATCCGCACCGCCTCCCGGGACTTCCGCCAGCGCACCATGGAGGTGCTGCGCCTCGCCTTTTTATCCTCCGGCGTGCTGGAGTTCTTTGCCTCGCTCTCTATCGCCCTGGTGGCAGTGTACTTTGGCTTCTCCTACTTAGGCGAGTTCAACTTCGGCAGCTACGGTGCCGGGGTCACTCTCTCCTCAGGCTTTCTGGCGCTGATCCTTGCCCCGGAATTTTTTCAGCCGCTGCGCGATCTGGGCACCTTTTATCACGCTAAGGCACAGGCGGTGGGCGCGGCCGACAGTCTGAAAACCTTTATGGAGACGCCGCTGGCTCATCCGGAGCGTGGCGAGCTGGAGCTAATGGGCAGCGCCGCTGTCGCTATTGAGGCCAGAGATCTGTTTATTATCTCGCCGGAAGGCCAGCCGCTGGCCGGTCCGCTCAATTTTACCCTGCCCGCCGGGCAGCGCGCGGTGCTGGTCGGGCGCAGCGGTTCCGGTAAAAGCACGCTGCTGAACGCGCTGGCCGGTTTTCTTCCCTATCAGGGATCGTTGCGCATCAGCGGCGTTGAGCTTCGTGAACTGGCCCCCGCCCCCTGGCGCAAACAGATCTCCTGGGTCGGGCAAAACCCGCAGCTGCCCGCCGCAACCCTGCGCGAAAACGTTCTGCTGGCGCAGACAGAGGCCAGTGAACTGACGCTGCAGGCCGCCCTTGATGCCGCCGGGGTCAGCGAATTTCTGTCGCTGCTGCCGCAGGGGTCAGATACGCCCGTAGGCGATCAGGCGGGTCGTCTTTCCGTCGGGCAGGCCCAGCGCGTCGCCGTGGCGCGGGCGCTTATCGCGCCCTGCACGCTGCTGCTGCTCGACGAACCTGCCGCCAGCCTCGACGCCCACAGCGAGCGCCACGTAATGCAAGCGCTGTACGCGGCGTCAAAGCGGCAGACCACGCTGATGGTCACGCATCAGCTGGAGGCTCTGGCGGACTGGGACGCCGTCTGGGTCCTGCAGGATGGACAAATCATCGAAACCGGGACTTACGCCGAGCTTAGCGCGAAAAACGGCGCGTTCGCTGCGCTGCTGGCCCATCGTCAGGAGGAGATTTAAATGCGCGCCCTGCTTCCCTATCTGACGCTCTATAAACGACACAAATGGATGTTAACCCTGGGGATCGTGCTGGCCATCGTCACGCTGCTGGCCAGCATTGGCCTGCTGACGCTCTCCGGCTGGTTCCTGTCGGCTTCCGCCGTGGCGGGCGTGGCCGGGATCTACAGCTTTAACTATATGTTACCGGCGGCGGGCGTGCGCGGCGCGGCGATCGTCCGCACCGCCGGGCGATATTTTGAGCGGCTGGTCAGCCACGACGCAACCTTTCGCGTGCTGCAGCATCTGCGCATTTACACCTTTAGTAAGCTGCTGCCTCTCTCCCCTTCCGGGCTGGCCCGCTATCGCCAGGGTGAGCTGTTAAACCGCGTCGTTGCCGATGTTGATACGCTGGATCATCTGTACCTGCGGGTTATTTCACCGCTGGTGGGTGCATTCGCGGTCATCGTCGTGGTGACCCTCGGCCTGAGCGTGCTTGACGTCACGCTTGCCGCCACGCTGGGCGGGATTATGCTGCTGACGTTGCTTATTATACCGCCGATCTTCTATCTGGCGGGAAAGCGCAACGGGCAAAATCTGACCCACCTGCGCGGCCTGTATCGCCAGCAGCTCACCGCCTGGCTGCAGGGGCAGGCCGAACTGACCCTTTTCAGCGCCAGTGAACGCTACCGCGCACAAATGGAGAATACAGAGCTGCAGTGGCACGACGCGCAGCGTCGTCAGTCCGAGCTGACGGCGCTTTCTCAGGTGCTAATGCTGCTGGTGGGCGGCGTCGCGGTATTAATGATGCTGTGGATGGCCTCCGGGGGCGTCGGCGGAAACAGCCAGCCAGGCGCGCTAATCGCCCTGTTCGTTTTTTGCGCGCTGGCAGCCTTTGAAGCGCTGGCACCGGTCACCGGTGCGTTTCAGCACCTCGGCCAGGTGATTGCCTCCGCGCTGCGTATCAGCGAACTGACCGGGCAGCCGCCGGAAGTGATCTTTCCGCAAGGCGATGCTGCCGCTCCGGCGCAGATTGCCCTGGCGCTGCGCGAGGTCTGTTTCAGCTATCCGGGTCAGGCGCAACGGGCGCTGGAGGCCGTTTCATTTCAGGCCGCCCCCGGCGAGCATATTGCTATTCTTGGCCGCACCGGCTGCGGTAAATCGACGCTGCTGCAGCTGCTGACCCGCGCCTGGGACCCACAGCGGGGGGAGATCCTGCTTAACGAACGGCCCCTTGGCACGCTGGGCGAAGCGACCCTGCGCCGGAGCATCGGCGTCGTGCCCCAGCGCGTGCATCTGTTCAGCGCCACGCTGCGCGATAATCTGCTGCTGGCCGCCCCGGACGCCGACGACGAGGCGCTCGCCGCTATGCTGCGCCGGGTCGGACTTGAAAAACTGCTGGACGGCAGCGGGCTTAACGGCTGGCTGGGTGAAGGCGGACGCCAGCTGTCCGGCGGCGAGCTGCGCCGCCTGGCCATCGCCCGCGCCCTGCTGCACGACGCCCCGCTGCTGCTGCTCGACGAACCTACCGAAGGACTGGACGCCGCCACGGAAAGCCAGATACTTGAGCTGCTGGCGGAGGTGATGCGGGGCAAGACCGTGCTGATGGTCACGCACCGCCTGCGGGGGCTGGCGCGCTTTGACCGAATAATCGTCATGGACAACGGACAGATTATTGAGCAAGGTAATCATGCCGATCTGTTAGCCTGTCGGGGCCGCTATTATCAGTTTAAGCAAAGCCTGTAAGCTATTATTGAACGATCTCTCGCGACTGGAGTTTTGCCGTAATGCGCCTGGTTCAGCTTTCTCGTCATTCCCTCGCCTTTCCCTCGCCGGAAGGCGCTTTGCGCGAACCGAACGGTTTGCTGGCTATGGGCGGCGATCTCAGCCCCGCTCGCCTGCTGATGGCCTATCAAAGAGGGATTTTTCCGTGGTTTTCGCCTGGCGATCCGATTCTATGGTGGTCTCCCAATCCGCGCGCCGTTCTCTGGCCAGCGTCATTTCACGTCAGCCGCAGCATGCGGCGCTTTCACCAGCGTTCGCCCTATCGCATTACCCTGAATCACGCTTTCGATCGGGTCATTGAGGGCTGCGCCAGCGATCGCGACGAAGGAACGTGGATAACCTACGGCATCGCCGAGGCGTACCGCCGCCTGCACGAGCTGGGTCATGCACACTCGATAGAGGTCTGGTGCGGTAGCGAGCTGGTCGGCGGTCTGTACGGCGTTGCGCAAGGATCGCTGTTTTGCGGTGAATCGATGTTCAGCCGCCGGGAAAACGCCTCGAAAACCGCGCTGCTCGTTTTTTGCGCCGAGTTTATCCGTCATGGCGGGGAACTGATCGACTGCCAGGTGCTAAACAACCACACCGCGTCTCTGGGAGCCGTTGAGATACCCCGCCAGGAGTATCTGCAACACCTCGAAGCGATGCGTCAGCGGCCGCTTCCGGCCCATTTCTGGCTGCCAGCAACGTTATTTTCACCTGCCGAGTGAATGTTTTCGGCACATTTTTTACCGCGGTGTTATAATTGTGCCGCTGAGCAGGTTATGCCCATTACCCCGCCGCCGTTAAGGAACAGATTGCGTCAGGTAACATCCTCGTTTATCTCATCGCTCCCTTATACGTTGCGCTTCAAGTGCGGTTTTGCCGCGTGTTGAGTAATGCGCCTAACCTGATTTGCGGCGTTTTAGCGCACAAATCTTTACTTATTTAAAGAACTTCGGCATTATCTTGCCGGTTCAAGTTATGGTAGTGATACCCCAGAGGATTAGATGGCCAAAGAAGACAATATTGAAATGCAGGGTACCGTTCTCGAAACGCTGCCTAATACCATGTTCCGCGTAGAGTTAGAAAACGGTCACGTGGTTACTGCCCACATCTCCGGTAAAATGCGTAAAAACTACATCCGCATTCTGACGGGCGACAAAGTGACCGTTGAGCTGACCCCGTACGACCTGAGCAAAGGCCGCATTGTCTTCCGTAGTCGCTGATTATTTTTGACGCCCGCGCGGCGTACAGAAGATAAAAAGGTCGGTTTATCCGGCCTTTTTTGTATTGATGGCCTCCAGGGCTATTCGCCCGTACGCCGTCCGCCTGCGCGCATAGCGTGCTTTAGCTCCGTATCGCCCCGCCCGATGCGGCGAACACCAGCCAGGATACCCATCGTTATTCTTTCTATCACTGAGCTGCCTGTACGGCAGTGAACTCACTGATTTTCCGCGGAGCGCGGCCGGGCATTTTCTAAGCTGCCTGTACGGCAGTGAACAACGGTTAACAGCTTGCCTGTTGGCCGTTGAGTTTCTAAGCTGCCTGTACGGCAGTGAACGGTAATTGTTTCACCTATCCGTAATCGACTAAGTTTCTAAGCTGCCTGTACGGCAGTGAACGTGCTAAACGGCACACGCTGGGAGCGTATACCATTTCTAAGCTGCCTGTACGGCAGTGAACATAATAATGTTCACGATAAATATTTTCTTTCCTTTCTAAGCTGCCTGTACGGCAGTGAACTTTGCTCTGTTCCATCCCTGAATTTTGTCAGTTTTCTAAGCTGCCTGTACGGCAGTGAACGGTGACGGTAACCGCACCAGCCACCAGCCCAATTTCTAAGCTGCCTGTACGGCAGTGAACTGGAATCATATCAGGCTATTACATTGATTACATGTAGAAAAACTCATGCTCAACCGGATATACCCTATTTTTTACTTACTATAAATAAACATTTAAAAACAAATAGTTATAATATTGTCAAGAAAAAGGGTTAGTGAGAAAGCCGGATTACAGACATCATTAATTTCCCACCGGGCTTTAGGTTAATCCCCTTTCCCTGCCTCGCAGGAAGTACAGCACCCGTCATAACTATACCCAAAATCTGATTTCGTTCCTTTCCTACCAAAGGATGATGTACATTGCGTAACCAAACGATAATGAAAGCTTAAATACTGCTTGACCGTCTCCCCGCAACTCCCTATAGTACCGCCCCGTTGCCCCCGGGTAGTTGGGCAACAATACAATATGGTGAGGTGTCCGAGTGGCTGAAGGAGCACGCCTGGAAAGTGTGTATACGGCAACGTATCGGGGGTTCGAATCCCCCCCTCACCGCCATATTTGAGTTGAGAGCCTGTAC
>NZ_WMJZ01000129.1 GCF_009711095.1 Intestinirhabdus alba | reverse complement strand
CCGGTATGCCGATGCCAGCGAACAGGCCGCCTCCACGCCGTCAGGGTGTAAGGCCTGTCAGCGGACCGGTTTACCGATTTTTCCCCTGCGCGTTGCGGCGGTGCCAAAAGCGCTGGTTAACTCAGGCTGGAAGCCGGTTGTCCCGCAGCAGGATGCAGAGCTGACGGGAGGCGAGTTTAAATACGCCCTGCGGACCCTGCGCATGGGGTATCTGTACGTGCTGCTGGACAGACGGATCTGGCAGGGCTATCAGGTCACGGCGGAAGGGTATCTGCGGCAGTTTGATCCGCTGGCGATGCCGGAAGGAGACGGCGTGGAGCCCATAAGCCGGGCGTGCCGGGAGCAGGGGCACTGTATCAACGCCAGCTTTATTAATATTGATGACAAAAAATATGGCGAGGCGTGGCTGGCGTTCAGCAGCGATCCGTGGAGTAAAGCGGTGCTGGCAGGCTATAAGTCAGGAGCGCGCCCGGACAGCCGCTTTACGAAAGTATCGCTGGCCGCGCTGAAAGAAAGTCCGGCCAGCGTACCCGAAGCGCTGGTGATAGAGCCGTCACTGGCTTCACTGAAAGCCAGTGTCGCAGAGTTTGCCACAACCCTGTTTATCAATACGGAAAGGGTGACCGGCGAACGGTCGGGAGGAGCGCATGGTTTTTATCCGCGACAGGAAAGTGCCAGTGCCCTGGGGCTGAAGGTT
>NZ_WMJZ01000128.1 GCF_009711095.1 Intestinirhabdus alba | reverse complement strand
GCTGGGCCACGGTTACCGGCACCTCGCCAGACTCCTTGTGGTTCACCGTCGCTTTCAGCCGGTGCGCCCCCGCCTTCGTCATCGTCAGCTCTGCTTCGTAGACGCCGGTACTGACCTCATTCCAGCGCAGCCCCGACACCTCCTGGCCTTCCAGCGCACCGCTAAGGACGATATCGCTGCCGGAAAGCCCGGTCACCCGGTTGTTGTACCTGTCCTCAAGCGTCACCGTCAGCACCGTGCTTTCACCCACACTCAGCGCTTCCCTGCTCGCCGACAGGTACACGTACTCAACCACGCCGGCGCTGTCCGGCTGAGCAACGCTGACAGGCACCACGTTTGAATCTACAGGCTCGTCAGCATTCACCCTCGCCTTCAGCTGATGTTCACCTGCCCGCGTCATCGTCATCGTTGAGGTATAAATCCCCACGTTTTCCCCTGAGCCTTCCTGCCAGTGCAGCCCCTCGTTACTTTGCCCGGCAACCATGCCCCAGATGTCAATATTCCTGTTGTTTCCTCCCGCCAGACCGGTCACCCGGTTGCCGTACCGGTCTTCAATCGTTACCGTCAGCCCTGCGCTGTCACCCGCCTTCAGCGCCACAGAATGCACGACAGAATTCACCTTCAGGGACACCCTGTCTGCCGCATTGACCTCACCGGGCTGCGCCACGGTGACCGGCACCTCGCCAGACTCCTTGTGGTTCAC
>NZ_WMJZ01000127.1 GCF_009711095.1 Intestinirhabdus alba | reverse complement strand
CCCGTCCGCATCAGGTGATTACCCTGAATTATTCAGGCCAGGCCCCACGGCACTACTGACGCCGTGACCGGAGCCCGACCCGTAGCCGGACGGGCAATTACGCCGTGGCGCGCTCATTCCAGGAGTCGGAATGAATGATGTTGCCGTCCTTGTAGGTCCAGGTGATTTTTTCGTAGCGCAGCTCAATCTGCTCCAGGTGATTGTGCTTCTCGTAGGAAGGGTCCTTGATGTCGTGCATCACCGGATTGACCTTCACCACCTTCACGTTCTCAAGCTTCGTGTTGAAATACTCCACCTCCTGACCCGCGTCGTTGATGCGATACCACTTAAACTCCGCCTCTTTCAGCGTCTGGCCGGTGGTCACCGCCTTGTACAGATACGGGCTGGAAGCGTCGATTTCCTTGGTGAACAGGAACGGCGTGTGGATACGGGTGCCGGTCAGCTTACCGGTGTTGTTGTCCGTCGGGATGTACAGGTTATGCGCCTGTGCAACCACCTCGATGCTGCCCTCACGATCCTGCACGTCCACGGAACCTTTGATGTCCGCGCCGCCGTCGTCCTTCAGCCACAAATAAACAGGAATTGCCATCGGGTTTACTCCATTAAGTTTTAAAAGGCGCCATCATCCTGCAATGGCGCAGGGGTTACTCCGGTAACCGGCAGGCTCCCGCCTGCGGCACCAGACTGATTTCGACCCGGCGGTTGAGCGCGCGCCCCTCCGCCGT
>NZ_WMJZ01000126.1 GCF_009711095.1 Intestinirhabdus alba | reverse complement strand
CGTCTGCGCCAGCGCGCGGGCCTTATCCGCCACCGCGACGATCTGCGCCCGGTTGAGGGTAAATGAGACCAGCATTCCGCTCCCCCAGACGCCCGTGGCCAGCAGCAGCATCAGGCCCAGGGCGCGCTCCCTGGGCATCCCCACCCGCCGGCCGCGTACGCGGGCGCAGTCATCCAGCAGCCCTCTCCAGGCGGGCGGCAGCGTGACGGCGTGGGACAGCACGCCGGAAAAAGCGCCCTCCTCCTTATGGACGCTTTCCGGCAGGCTGAACACAACGCCGCGCAGCGGCACGCGCCGCTGTGAGGTATACAGCCAGGGGGAGAGGCGGGTTTTCCAGCGCCCGCTTCCCCCCTGCGCCAGCTGCTGGGCCAGGCGCAGCAGAAAATCGCCGGCGCTGTTTTCGACGATGCGGGCGATCCCCTGGCGGCGCAGCGGCGCGATCAGGCGGCTGAACTGCGCCTGCACGTCCCGGGCGGTGGCGCGGGGGGGCAGCTTCACGGCCACGGTTTGTGCCATGCCGCCCGCCTGAGGCCAGCTGCTGCTGCACAGCTGCCACAGCCAGACCGGCGGCTGATAGCGAAGGTGTTCGCCGATCCTCTCCAGCCCGCGCAGGTCGCCGTCGCTCACCTGCGGGGTCAAAGGCTGCTGGTGCCCGATAACGCGCACCACCGCATCCAGCGGCCGGCCCCGGCGCAGCTTGCGCAGCGCGGCGAGCAGTTCAGGATCGGTTTCCGCGGTCAGGCT
>NZ_WMJZ01000125.1 GCF_009711095.1 Intestinirhabdus alba | reverse complement strand
TTGCCATCAGGCGTTTCGATACGGTAAGCAACCCAGGGCATTAGGATAAGATTACGAAACCCCGCCCCCCGCAAGGACTGATGCCAGGTATTGCCTGTTCATCGCCGCCTTTCGCATCTTTCTTTTCAAACCGGCTTTAAACGTCTTATCCTGCCTCAGTATATTAATTGCTATATGCCTTATATTACTCGCGCCCCTGTTTTACCGGCTGCGGGCTGTTAACGACGCAACGAACCGTAGTGGTAGAGGTCATGCTAGTATCCGGGNCTTCATAATCTTTATATTCCGGTTTTTCTGGCCCCTGGGGGTCAATAGCCGGAGAATTTTTATAATAATCCGGATCGTACCAGTCATTAATCCAGTCGTAACCATTACCCGCCATATCGTAGATACCCAGCGGATTAGGCGGATACCTGTCTACCGGCATCGCCGTATCTATTTCTGAGCGCAGCCCTTTTTCTCGGGCAAACTCTTTACGATCCAGTGTACCGGAAATATTAATCCCGCGCTGAATGCCATCCATCTCCAGCACGCCGCTGTTGGTCCCTACGATAAAGTATTGCCCGCGACTGCGGGCCGCATACTCCCACTGCGCTTCGGTAGGCAGGGCAAACGGCAGACCGCTGACCTTACCCAGCCAGGCGCAGTATTTCTCCGCATCGTACCAGTCCATATGCGCGGGGGTATCAGGCAGTGTATTTAACGCATCCATTCGCTCTTGTGCCAGCGGGTTACTGGCTTTTCTCAGAGAGTAATTATTAAGCTTCAGGTAAAGCTGATATTCCTGATTGGTGG
>NZ_WMJZ01000124.1 GCF_009711095.1 Intestinirhabdus alba | reverse complement strand
CATACTTCGGTAGGCTCTGGCGAGGTGGTTAAGAACGGTGCTCAGCACCGTTCGTCTTAAAATTAGCGGAGAATGTCGCAGGACATTTTCCGCTAATGTCAGATACGAAATGACTCTTCTCGACTTCAGACTGTTCGCCTGATATCTCAGATGTAGTCCTTTATTTTCAGCATGATAACCCAACAGCCACATCACTATAGTTACCAGGGTTGCCAGCAGGCTCAGTACCAGCAGACGACCCGCTGAATGGCTGTGGCTGGCTCTGAGACCAAAACCAAAGCGTTCACTTTTTTCATCCCGGAAGTTTTGCTCTATCTGCATTCTTCTGCTGTATAACTTCATGATTTTTCGGGCCTCAAATTCATTCGTGCTGCTGAAGATTAACCAGGGCTCTTTTGCCGCCTCTCTGCCTGCTTTTTCCTGAGAATAACGTGAGATCCGGCAGCGGACGCGCTGGTTCTTTCTCTCTTTTGATGCTCTTTTATGGAAATAAAAATGGCCCTCACATCGCCCATATTCAGCCCTGACCAGCGTTCCTGCCCCCGGATATTTTGCTTTACTGCTGGCTCGCAACATTTTCAGTTTTAACCATCGTTCAGGAAAACAGGCCAGCCGGAACTGGACGTTTCCCCGTATCCGGCCAATAAAATCCCAGCCCAGTGAGCGGACATGACGGAACCAGGCGCTCTGGAAACCAGCATCAGTAATGATGATGACTTTTTTATCCGGAGAGATGGCTGCTGCAAGTGCATTCAGAAAATCCTTATGCACCTGAGCGTGTTGCTGCCGGGATGAGGGGACAACC
>NZ_WMJZ01000123.1 GCF_009711095.1 Intestinirhabdus alba | reverse complement strand
CGCACCGGCATACTCTCCTGCCCCCGGCGCTTCTCATCCCGGTCCGCGTCAAATCTGACCCGGTACAGCCCGGACGCATCCTGCCAGGCGTAGATATCGTTCGCCTTCGCGCTCACTATCCGCGCCGTCATCGTCCCGGCCACCTTCGGCCGCGGCAGCAGCGGCGGCCGCCAGCACACCGTTTCGCTGTACGGCACCGCGCTCAGCGACGCCTGCAGGGCGTTTTTACGGCTGGCCGTAAAACTCACGCTGACTATCAGCAGCGGCCCCTGCAGCACCGCCGGCAGCGTCGGCGGCAGCCCCTCCGTCAGGGTCAGCACCTGCCCCGGGGCCAGGGTCGCGTCGGTACTGCTGCCGGTTATCTGCGTCTGCCCCGCCAGAAAGCGCTCGTGGTCCAGACGGGCATAAAAATTGGCGGTCTCCGCCGCCGGCTCAATTTTATCCCCGCGCGCCAGGTGGCGCAGCCGGTAGTGATACACCTCGCCGTACGTCACCCCCTCTCCGTCGCCGCGGGTCATGTCCGCCCGCGCCGACTGCAGGACGCTGTGCGCCTCCCGGTGGTTATAGTCCCGGGTGATGACGCCCGCCTCCACCACGTTATGGGCAATATTCAGCCCCCATACCGAGTCGGCCCCGCTGTCGCTCATCCCCGACGGGCTGTTCACCGGCAGCGTTTTGCCAAACGTCAGCCCCCGCTGCGCATCGGTAAAATGCACCACCTCGGTCTGCGTCTCCTCCTGCAGGCTGAACCAGTAAAATATCCCCACCTCCGCCAGCAGCCGGCGGATAAACGTCAGGTCGCTTTCCTG
>NZ_WMJZ01000122.1 GCF_009711095.1 Intestinirhabdus alba | reverse complement strand
TATTAATCCCACGCTGAATACCGTCCATCTCCAGCACGCCGCTGTTGGTCCCCACAATAAAGAATTGCCCGCGGCTGCGGGCCGCATATTCCCACTGCGCTTCGGTAGGCAGGGCAAACGGCAGACCGCTGACCTTACCCAGCCAGGCACAGTATTTCTCCGCATCGTACCAGTCCATATGCGCAGGGGTATCAGGCAGTGTATTTAGCGCATCTGCCAGCTTTTGACTCAGTGAATTATCCTCCTTCTTTAACTGAAGATTATTCAGTTTCAGATAAAGCTGATATTCCTGATTGGTGGTTTTAAATTTGCTGATGGAGTAGCTGCTCAGGGTGACCTTATGCAGCGGCTTACTGTCCTTTTCAGTATCCAGCTGCATCTTCTCGGGACCGTATTCCCTGCCGAAGTCCCCCATCAGAAATTCTCCGCCCTGCACAAATACCAGATTATTTTTGACCTGACGAATCAAATTCTGTAGCTCAGCGCCGTGCTGCCGGCTTTCTCCAGCCTCCGCCGTTGGCTTTGCCGCGCTATTATTATCACAGGCCGTCAGCAGTAGCGGGGCCAGCAACCAGATTCTATATTTTTTCATCATTATTTCCTTAAGCTATTTGCGTTAATGTCGCTTCACAGGGAGCAAATTCACAGCGCTGTGGAAAGTGGGGGTTGGGTGCCCGGTTCAGGTTATACCAGGGGGTGTTATTCATCGCCAGCGCATAGCCCCAGGAGAGTTCCAGCTCAGTTTTCAGGCGCTGGTAGATTTCCGACAGCTGCAGCGCCGCAAGCTCTGCGGCCCGGCGTTTCATATCCTGATCACGATTAAAGCCTTCCTGAAGAAATTCGCACAGCTGTCGCTCCTGCTCCTGTACCACCGGCCCTTCA
>NZ_WMJZ01000121.1 GCF_009711095.1 Intestinirhabdus alba | reverse complement strand
TGCCTTATGCTTTGGCCTTCGGCATCTGGCTGACCAGCGACAGACTCACGTCCATCCCCTCCACCTGGAAGTGCGGCACCGCGTACAGCTGTACCCGGAAGAACCCCGGGTTGTCCTCGATGTCTTCCACCACCACCTTCGCGTCCCGCAGCGGGTGCGACGCCTGCAGCTCGTCTCCCGGATCGGTCATCTCCGTCACCAGACTGCGCACCCACGTGTTCAGCTCCAGCTCCAGCAGCCGCCGATCCTTGGTGGTGCCGATGTTTTCTCGCTGCAGCAGCTTCAGGTAGTGCGCTATCCGCGACAGCAGGAAGATGTACGGCAGCCGCGCGTTGATCCGGCTGTTCGCCGTGGCGTCCGCCGTGTCGTACAGGGCCGGCTTCTGGGCCGAGTTCGCCGAGAAGAAGCACGCATAGTCCCGGTTTTTGTAGTACGACAGCGGGATGAAGCCCAGGTTGGCGAACTCGAACTCCCGCGTTTCCGGGATCATCACCTCTGACGGGATTTTCACCTGGTTGCCGGTCCCCAGGTCGTACAGGTGGATCGGCAGATCCTGCACCGCGCCACCCGCCTGCGGGCCGCGGATCTGCACGCACCAGCCGTTGTCAATAAAGCTGCGCACCATGTTGGCGGCGAAGGCGAACGAGGCGTTGGTCCACAGGTACTTCTCGTGGTCCGGGCCTTTCACCTCTTCCGTGTAGTTGAAGCTGCGCACCGGCACCGTGTCCGGCCCGTACGGCAGACGCCCCAGCACCCGCGGCATCACCAGCCCGATGTAGCGCGCGTCGTCGGTCTCGCGGAACGATTTCCACTTGATATACTCCGCCCGGTCAAAGTAGTTGCCGATATCTTTGATGGCCGCCACCTCTTCCATCGACTCCTT
>NZ_WMJZ01000120.1 GCF_009711095.1 Intestinirhabdus alba | reverse complement strand
TCGTCCAGGGCGTGCGTCAGCGCCCTCGCCTCGTTATCGTCCAGGCCTTTCCCCGTTAACGTATGTTTAACGGCGTCGACAATACGCAGCAGCGCCCAGTTGATCCGCGCCTCCCCGCCGCGGGCGTACTTCAACCCCTCACTGCTGAAATCCAGCTCGCCGATTTCCGGGAAGGCGGTGCCCACCCCGGGCATATAGTAGCGATAATATCCGCTGTCGATATCCTCCAGCGCCGCATGATAGAGCCGGGCAATATTGCTGGGGTTGGGCCGGGCGGCCTCACTGCTGGCCCGTTCATTGTTATTGGTGCCGTCAAAGAACAGGCTGATATGCAGGCTCTTGCAGCAGGGCGTCACGTTGCTGAGACCGTTCTGCGCGTTCAGCGCCAGCTTGTGCTCCTTTTCCTCGCGATACTGGAGATCCACGTTGGTCTGCACCTGGTCCGGCGTATCGGGCAAACGTCCCTTTGCGGGGAAACAGGGGGGTGCCCACAGCGGGCTGGCATTTATTCCGGACATACGGCGGGCTCCTCCATTTCTCGCGGCTCTTTTACCGGATGCTCCGGCCTGTTCGCTCCCCAGCATGACGCGGTAACCTTAATCTGGTTACAGGGCAGAAAGTGCACCGTCAGCCCGCATTTCTCATTACCGTAATCGGGTATATCAACGGTGGTTCGATGCTTCACCAGTCCATCCTTGTAATGCTTTTCCCAGGCCTCGTATTTTTCCCAGTCTTCATAGCCAGGAAAGGGTATTGTATCGGGGCTGGTGCTGACCACCCACTCCACGTCGGCCTTCAGGCCGGGCCGCCACTTCTCCGGCAGGGAGATACAGCAGGCTCCTCCCCCTTCGCCAAACGCGCCTATATTCGGCCCCGGGCTGCCGTTGACGCTGAAACGAGGAAT
>NZ_WMJZ01000012.1 GCF_009711095.1 Intestinirhabdus alba | reverse complement strand
GCGAAGCGTAACGGGGCGAAAATCATCGTCTGCGATCCGCGAAGAATCGAAACCGCGCGCATTGCCGACATGCACATCGCGTTGAAGAACGGCTCGAATATCGCGCTGCTCAACGCCATGGGGCACGTCATTATTGAAGAAAACCTCTACGACCGGGCGTTCGTCGACTCCCGTACGGAAGGGTTTGCAGAATACCGGAAAATCGTCGAGGGCTACACCCCGGAATCCGTTGCGGATATTACCGGCGTACGCGCCCACGATATCCGCCAGGCGGCGCGGATGTACGCCACGGCGAAAAGCGCCACTATCCTGTGGGGCATGGGCGTCACCCAGTTCTACCAGGGGGTGGAAACCGTGCGCTCCCTGACCAGCCTGGCGATGCTCACCGGCAACCTCGGCAAGCCGAGCGTCGGGGTGAACCCGGTGCGCGGTCAGAACAACGTCCAGGGTGCCTGCGACATGGGCGCGCTGCCGGATACCTATCCCGGCTACCAGTACGTGAAGGACCCGGCCAACCGCGAGAAGTTCGCCAAAGCCTGGGGCGTGGAGAGCCTGCCGGCCCACACCGGCTACCGCATCAGCGAGCTGCCGCACCGCGTGGCCCACGGCGAAGTGCGCGCCGCGTACATCATGGGTGAAGATCCGCTGCAGACCGACGCCGAGCTGTCCGCCGTGCGCCAGGCCTTTGAAGATCTGGAGCTGGTTATCGTTCAGGACATCTTTATGACCAAAACCGCAGCGGCGGCGGACGTGATCCTGCCCGCCACCTCGTGGGGCGAGCATGAAGGGGTCTATACCGCGGCGGACCGCGGCTTCCAGCGCTTCTTCAAGGCGGTGGAGCCGAAGTGGGACCTGAAAACCGACTGGCAGATCATCAGCGAAATCGCCACCCGGATGGGCTACCCGATGCACTACAACAACACCCAGGAGATCTGGGACGAGCTGCGTCACCTGTGCCCGAACTACTACGGTGCCACCTATGAGAAGATGGGCGAGCTGGGCTACGTGATGTGGCCGTGCCGGGACGAGTCCGACGCCGACCAGGGGACCTCGTACCTGTTTAAAGAGCGCTTCTCCACGCCAAACGGGAAGGCGCAGTTCTTTACCTGTGACTGGGTCGCCCCCCTCGACAAGCTCACCGACGAGTACCCGATGGTGCTCTCCACGGTGCGCGAAGTGGGCCACTACTCCTGCCGCTCGATGACCGGCAACTGCGCGGCGCTGGCGGCGCTGGCGGACGAACCGGGCTATGCGCAGATCAATCGCGCCGACGCGGAGCGCCTGGGCATTGAGGATGAGGCGCTGGTGTGGGTCAACTCCCGCAAGGGCCGGGTCATCACCCGTGCGCAGGTCAGCGACCGCCCGAACAAAGGGGCGATCTATATGACCTACCAGTGGTGGATCGGTGCCTGCAACGAGCTGGTTACCGAGAACTTAAGCCCGATAACCAAAACGCCGGAGTACAAATACTGCGCCGTGCGCGTCGAGCCGATCGCCGATCAGCGCGCCACCGAGCAGTATGTTATTGACGAGTACAACAAGCTGAAGTCCCGCCTGCGGGAAAGCGCCGTGGGCTAATTGTAAAGGCGGCGCATTGCGCCGCCCGTATCGTTTACTGCCCTGCCTGGTATTCCGGGAATGCGAAAAGCTTCCCGGCTTTTTTCGCTATGATTTCAGGGCGTGTTGAATGGAATCGAGGATAGGCTGGTAGCCGGTGCAGCGACACATGTTGCCTTCCAGCACGTCTTTAAGCTGCTCTTCCGTCGGGTTAGGTTCTTTCGTCAGCAGCGCGGTCGCGCTGACCAGCACGCCAGGGGTGCAGAATCCGCACTGCACGCCGCCCTTTTCAATGAACGCCTTCTGCAGCTTCTGCGTCACCGGATTGTCGTTAAGCCCTTCAAGGGTGGTGACTTCCGCTTCGTCGCACTGCTCGGCCAGTACCAGGCAGGAGCAGACCGCCTCGCCGTTCATCAATACCGTACAGGCACCGCACTCACCGATGGAACACCCTTCCTTGGTCGCGGTCAGATTCAGCTTATCGCGCACCAGATCCAGCAGGCGCATATTGCCTTCCACCTTCGCTTCTACCAGCTTACCGTTCACCTTTACTTTTATTGTGCTCATTGCTCTGTCCTTTACAGGGCGTGCCGCGCCCTGTCAGATTGCTGACAAAGCGGGAAAACGCTTGCCCTTCCCGCTTTGCGGTTAACAGGAGAAAATCTACAGGCTGATTTTCCTGATAGTTATGTTAAAAACCTCGCCGCTGATGACCTGGCGGTTTGCCAACGGTCTCACAGGGCGCGACGCGCCCTGTGGGTTACGCCTGTTCGTTCAGGGTGCGCTGCGCCTGGGCCATCATGTCGCGGAACATACTGACAAAGACCGGCTGCTTATAGGCCGCCGACCAGCGCTTGCCGATAGCGGCATAGATCAGCCGATCCAGCAGCTCGCAGGCGCGATCGATGGTCTCACCGTTTAAGGGCTGGCCCAGCAGGCAGCGCTCGATGTCGAGCAGGCGCTGCGGCTTACTGAACAGCGCCCCGTCCACCAGCCGGCAGTAGCTCACGGTGCCGTCCGGAGCAAAGTCCATCAGCGCGGTCAGGCTCTGGCGGGTAATGTTCAGCGCGTTGCGCCGCCCGAGCTGATGATAAAAGCCCTTCGCCTGCGGACGGGCCGGCGGCGGCAGGATCACTTTGGTTAACAGCTCGTCCGGCTGACGCTGGGTTTTGTAGCCTGAGATCAGGAACTCACCGAGCGACATGGTTCGCACGGCGTCCCGCGAGCGCAGCTCCAGCCGCGCGTCGTAGAGGATCGCCGACGGGATTGAGTCGCCGCAGGGGGCGGCGTTAACGATATTGCCGCCGATGGTGGCGCGGTTGCGGATCTGGTGCGAACCGACGGTGTGGCAGGCCTGGGTCAGCAGCGGATAGCGCTCGCGCAGCAGCGGATGGTCGGTAATACGGTTAAAGTTCACCGCCGCGCCGATGATCATCTCGTGGCTCTGCGGATCCTCGCTAATCTGGGTCAGCTCGCTCAGGTGCGAAATGTCCACCAGCCTCATCGGCCGGGTCTGCAGGCGGCCCTGCACGATAACGTCGGTGCCGCCGGCTATGGCGGTAACGCCCTCTTCAGCCAGCAGCGCCAGCGCCTCGTCGAGGCTCTTCGGCCGGGTGACCTTAACGTCGGTCAGGCGCAGCACCTGCTTTTTATTCTCCGCCTCAAGCATCATTTCACTCTGGCGAACTGGTTTTTTCAGGTTATAGCCTAAGATGACCTGCTCAAGGGTCAGCGGCAGCTTATTGAAGCGCGTGCCGAGCGCGAAGCTCACCGCGTTGTTGATCGCCGCGGCCGCCAGTTCGGTGGCCGGTTCGCCGATCCCTTTCGCGCCGAGCGGGCCGGCGATATCCGGGTTTTCCACGCCGATCACCGTCATCGGCGGGATATCTTTAATCGTTGGCAGCAGGTAGCTGTCAAGGTTTTCTGACTTCACCTGGCCGTTTTCGATGTTGAAGTCTTCCAGCAGGGCATAGCCAAAGCCCTGAGAGACGCCGCCGTAGACCTGCCCCTCAAACCCGACCTGGTTAATAACCCGCCCGACGTCGTGGGCGGCGGTCACGTGCAGCAGATCGGTTTTACCGGTGCTGGTGTTTACCCGCACTTCCGCCACCTGGCAGCCGTAAACCCAGGTAAAGTACGGGCTGCCGCAGCCTTTTTCTTCATCCCAGTGGATCGGCGGCGGCACAAACCAGCCGAACTCGTTCAGGCTGACGCTGGCCCACTTGGTTTTATTAACCGCCGTTTTGAAATCAATCCGCCGTTCCGGCTCGTGAATATTGCTGATAAAGCCATCCTGCCAGAGGGTGTCGCTCAGCGTCGTAGTTCCGATACTGTCGCCCACCACGCTCAGAATACGCTGCTTAATCTTTTCGGCCGCTTCAAGGATTGCCCCGCCGCCCACCATAGTGCCACGGGTTGCCGCCGTTGAGCCGCCGTCGCCAATAACCGAGGTCGGCGGTTCAAAAAAGTGGATATCCTCCAGCCCGATGCCGAAGGCCTCCGCCGCGATGAGAGACATGGTGGTTTGCAGCCCCTGGCCATTTTCCGATACCGAGGTCGACAGGCTTACGCTGCCGTCTTCGTTCACCTGAATCAGCGCCGTCGAGGTATCCACACCTTCCGCGCCAATTGAGCAGCCGCGGTAGCTCAGCGCCAGGCCGATGCCATAGCGGTAGACGCCGCCCTGGGCGTTCAGCTCCTGATAGCGCTGGCGCTTCGCCATAAACTCCGCCGAGGTGGCCGCCTTTCTTAGTACCTCTATCGCCGAAACGGTATGTTTATCAAACACCTGGCCGGTGATGGAGATGTCGCCCTGGCGCAGGGCGTTGATTTCGCGCAGGGCCACCGGCGAGATGTTCAGGTAATCGGCGATTTCATCCATAAAGGATTCGTTGGCGTACACCACCTGCGGTGAACCGAAGCCGCGCATCGCCGAGGTATAGCTGTTATTGGTATAAACCGCCTTAACGTCGATATGCACGTTAGGAATATTGTACGGCCCGGCGGCCTGCACCGAGGAGCGCCAGGTGACGAACGGCGACGAGGCGGCATAGCCGCCGCTGTCCGCGAGAATATTGATATCAATGGCCAGAATGCGCCCGGTATCGTCCACCCCGGCCTTGTACTTCATTTTATAGGGGTGGCGCTTACAGCTTTCGATAATCGACTGTTCGCGGGTATAGGTAAACTTGACCGGCCGGCCGGTAAGGTGGGACAGCAGGACGGAGCGGCAGGCCAGATGATCGATAATGTCGTCTTTACCGCCGAAGGAGCCGCCCATGACCGCGCGCTTGACGTTAATCCGGCTCTGGGGCCAGTCCATAAACTTCGCGACGAAGCCGCGCACGCGGTGGGGGTTCTGAATAGAGCCGGAGATAATCATGCTGCCGTCGGTCGGGTCCGGCCAGGTCAGCACCACCTCCGGTTCGATATAGGCGTGTTCCTGAAAGCCGACCTCATATTCCCGCTCAATGATGTGGCTGGACTCGGCAAACCCTTTCTCCACATCGCCTTTGACGGTGTGATGATGGGCGGCGATATTGTCGCTTCTGTCCGGGTGGATCAGCCGCGCCTGCGGGTCCAGCGCCGCCTCGACGTCGGTTATCGGCGCAAGCGGGGTGTAGCGGACGTGAATTTTATCGGCGGCTTCGCAGGCCGCTTCGTAGGTGGTAGCGGCCACCACGGCCACCACGTCACCGTGGAAGACCACTTCATCTTTCACGATCGGCAGGTAGTCTTTTACGATGACCCCCACCACCGGCGTGCCGGGAATATCCTGCCAGGTAGCGATTTTCACCACCCCGTCGACGGCCAGGGCGTCGCTCAGATCGATATGTTCAATTTTTCCGGCGGGGATATCCGCATAGCGGCAGACCCCATAAAGCATTCCGGGCAGAGTAATATCATCACCGTAAATCGCGGTTCCTCTGACCTTCGCCAGACCATCCACGCGCCCAGGCGATGACGAACGTAAAGCACACATAGCATTCCCCTTTTATTGTCTTTTGGTGTCTAACCCGGCTCAGCCTTTGCTTGCGGTATCACTTAGCGCCCGGGAAAAGCCCCATCACCGACAACGATCCAATTTTTGTGCCAGTCGGGAAAAGCGGAATCAGTCAGGTTGGTTTTTGTGATCGTAAAGACAAAAAAGGACGAAAAAATAATGAAATAGCGCTGCTGTCCTTCAGCAAAGTCCCGCCTTCCGGCGCGAATGACCCATTATTTATCAGAATGAGAACGGGCCATTATCAAATGTATAATCGGCTAAAATTCACCCCGCCGACCGGGCGCGGATTTATCGTTCACAGGCCCGGAAGGAGTGATGAAAAACCGGCCCCGGACGCCGGGCCAAAGAGCCGGCAGCGCCGTCCGACGGTCGGGCGCGTCGCTATGCGTTGACGCCTTTCATTCCCTATTCGATATATCGCGCCCCCTGCACGGAGAAATCACGTCCGGCTTCATTGAGGTAGTGGCGATCCTCCTCCTCCAGCCAGATATCTGCCGCGTTAACGGCGGCTGGGTCATATTCATTTTTCCGCCGCCCGACGAAAACTCAGCGCGTCCGCAGCCGCAAGAAAACATTGCGGCTGTTTCAGCGGCGGAAGTTTTTGCCGTTCCATATACGTTTGTTCTTTTTGCGCCAGGTCATTCTGTTTGAAAGGGGGGGACAACATCACGCAGGCGGCCGGGCCTGCCCGGCACATTGTGATTGATTTCGCGCGGTAAACATACCATAAATATTACCTCGCAGGCCGCGCTGCGGCGGCCTCTCATCAACAGGGAAGAGAGAGATGACCCACACCTTGCTCATTTACAGCCTTGCCTCGCTGGCCGTTACGGTTATACCCGGCCCCACCGTGCTGCTGGCCCTTGCAAATGGCACAACCCGAAGCCTGCGGACCATCGCTTCGGGAATGCTGGGCGCGGCCTGCTCCGACATCATCCTCATCGCCGCCGTGGCGCTTGGTCTGGGAGCCGTGATGGCGGCATCGGAAATGCTTTTCAGCCTTATCAAGTGGCTGGGAACGGCTTACCTGCTGTGGCTGGCCATATCGTTGCTTCGGGCGAAGGTGACCTCCGACATCAGCGTGGAGGAAGCCGGCGCGGCGCACAACGGCTGGAGCGGGAAAGCGGCGTTCGTCAGAAGCCTGCTCACCGCGCTGTCTAATCCAAAGGGGCTGCTGTTTTTCGGCGCGTTTCTGCCCCAGTTCCTCGATCTCTCGCAGCCCTCCGCACCTCAGTACGTTCTCTTTGCCGCCTCTTCGGTGCTGATCAACATCGTCGTCATGGCCTGCTACGCCGCGGCCGGCTATAACGTGGCCCGCTTTCTGTCGGCCCGCTATATGCGATGGATGAACCGCCTCAGCGCCGCCGCGCTGGCGGGCATGGCCGCCGGGCTTGCGCTTTACCGACGCCAGGCCTGAGCGCGGCGCTTACCGCCCTTAGCGGGGCACGCGCAGGCCGCCGCTGACGCCCCGGCTCAGCACCAGCTGCCAGAGCTGAATGTGCCGGGCGCGGAACGCCCCGGCGCAGGCGTTCAGATAGTAAGTGAACATGCGCTTAAAGCGTTCGGAATAGTTATCTTCAATTTGCGGCCACGTGGCCTGGAAACGCGCGTTCCACGCCATCAGCGTCCGATCGTAGTCGGCACCGAAGTTGTGCAGATCTTCCACCACCAGCCAGGGTTCGCTGGCGGTAGCGATCTGCGCAATGGACGGCAGGCAGCCGTTGGGGAAGATATATTTGTTGATCCAGGGATCCACGTTCAGATCGGTTTTATTCGAGCCGATGGTATGCAGCAGGAACAGCCCGTCCGGCTTCAGGTTACGCTCCACTACGCTGAAGTAGGTGGCGTAGTTCTTCGGTCCGACGTGTTCAAACATGCCCACGGAGACAATGCGGTCAAACTGCCGGTCGAGGTCCCGGTAGTCCTGCAGCAGGATCTCCACGTCCAGGCCCTCGCAGCGCGTCCGGGCCAGCTTTTGCTGCTCCGCGGAGATGGTGATCCCGGTCACCTTCACGCCATAGTTTTCCGCCGCGAAGGCCGCCAGGCCCCCCCAGCCGCAGCCGATATCCAGCAGCGTCATGCCTTTTTTCAGCTGCAGCTTTTCGCAAATCAGCTTTAGCTTATTTTGCTGGGCGGTGCAGAGATCGGCGGCGTCCTTCCAGTAGGCGCAGGAGTACTGCATCCAGGGGTCGAGCATCAGGCTGAACAGATCGTTCCCCAGATCGTAATGCTCTTTGCCGACAATCCACGCCCGTTTTTTCGACTGCGGGTTCAGCAGCCGCGCCCCGGCAACCCGCACTAAATCCTTCAGGTTGCCTCTGACGGCGGACTCCAGATCGGCCTGCAGCAGCAGGGTCATAAACCCATCCAGACTTTCGCAGTCCCACCAACCGTCCATATAGCTTTCGCCCAGGCCCAGAGAGCCCTGCTGCAGGACGCGCTTATAAAACCGGTTATCTTTAACCTGAATATCGGTCGCCCGCTTGCCGTTAATTTCAACGCCGGCTTCACGCAGCAGATCTCTGCTTATTCTGAACCAGCTATTATCCGGGTCCGGCATAATTATTTTTTTGTTCATGAGGCTGACCTTTTGTCGTAATTTATTTTTACACGTATTTTTTGCAGCTATAGATAAAGGAAATAGAGCGCGGCACTAAGGCCACAATCTGCGATGGGGTCATTCCTCTTTTCAGGCAGGCAATAACCTGCAGGCGATCGCTTTCTGCGGTTCGCAAATTTTCCGAACGGCGCTTCGGCTTTTCCTCATAACAGAGCGGTTGACGATGCTCAAGCATGGCGGAAATACGCATTAGACGCTCCCAGGCCACCTCCCTGGCCTGCTCCTGCGTTGAGGTCTGCACGGCAATATCCTGCCAGACGGACATCGCCCGTCGCAGCAGCCCCTTTTGTTCAAGCATCTGCGCTTTTTCAATCATTAACTGCGGGTTCTTCATTTCATTTCTGCCCCATAGCGGAGAGGAAAACACCTCAGAACAGCATATATTTCAGCACCGGTGCCATAATCACGATGCAGACGCCTGAAAACATCATCACCAGGCTGGCCACCACGCCCTCTTCTTCCCCCAGCTCCCAGGCGCGCGCGGTGCCCGCGCCGTGCGACGCCGCGCCGAAGCCGGCACCTTTTGCGGAGCCATGACGGATGGAGAGGCGTAAGAAGAGGATATCGCCAACCGCGACGCCAAAGACGCCGGTCAGGACGACAAAAAATGCCGCCAGATCGGGGATCCCATTAAACGTCCTGACGGCGGCGAGGGCAAAGGGGGTGGTCACCGAACGCACCGCCAGGCTGCGCTGAATGCTCTCAGGCAGATACATCAGGCGCGCCAGCCAGACGGAGCTGGTGACGGCTATCAGCATGGCCGTGATAACGCCGCCGGAGATGGACAGCCAGTGCCGACGGATCATGCCGAGGTTCTCATACACCGGAATGGCGAAGGCCACCGTGGCCGGTCCCAGCAGCCACACCAGCCAGTGGCTCTCGGCGGAGTAGGTTTGCCAGGAGATATTCAGCAGCAGGATCAGCGCCACGATAATGACCGGCGTAAAGACCAGCGGCATTAACGGCAGAATGCGCCAGCGCCGATAAAGTTTTTTATTAACCACATAAATAAGCAGCGTTAATCCCAGGCACAGCAGTTGAAGCAGCAGTGAGTTTTTCATTTCAGCAGCCTGCGGTTTTCATAGCTGAATAATTTATCCACAACCCACGCGGTGGCGGATAACACCAGCAGGGTGCTCAGCGCGATAACCGCGAGAATACGCCCGCCGTCCTCTGCCAGCACGTCAAAATAATTAACGATGGCCACCACCGCCGGAATAAAAAACAGCAGCATTTCAGAGAGCAGAAAGGCCGAGCCGCGCTTAACCAGCCTGACGGGAACGATACCGCTCAGCACCAGAATAAACATTAACAGCATACCGACAATATTCGCGGGCAGAGGTAATGAAAAATAATTTACCGCCGCGCTGGCCAGCAGATAGATAAGAATATACACCGCCAGCTGAAGCGTAATTTTAAGAAAGCTTGCCATTGTATTTTCTTCCTGAAGAAGACAAGGCGATTATAACAGGGAGACAAAATTCAAGAAGTGAATATTTAGAATAGACATCATGCCAATCAGGAATGAAACAGGCCGCGCCGGAGCCTGCCTGCCCCGCCGCTGCGGTATCTGGCCCGGATGCCTGCCTGGACTCCCGGGGTTTCCCGGGCCGTCGGCGGTCGGCCTGCCTGTTTTATTTTGGCTGCCCCGCAGGGGCAATAACAAAAAGAGGAGGATTTTCCATTATGGAAAACCCTCCCCTGGCGGATAAAAAATTGCCGCCAAATCAGGACTGCCTTAGCAAAAGGCGCGAAAGGAGGCTCAGAAGTGGTACTTTGCGCCAAACATCGCCGTGCTGTCACTATACCCGGCGTCGCCCAGCCGGACGCTGATGTTGCCCCACAGATTCAGCCGCGGATTAATCTGCCCCTCGACGCCCAGCTTGACCTCGGCCTGGTGGCGCGTCCCGTCCTGGCCGACGCGCACATCGTCCAGCCGGGTGGAGAACGCGCGCGTATTATGCAGCCAGTTCAGCTCAGCAAAGGGCTGGAAGAGGCGCTCTTTCCGATCGTCAATGGCGTGATGGCTCTTAATAAACGTCCTCAGGCCCAGGCGCGTTTGCAGGTTGCCGTCACCGCTGCCCGTTACGCGGGTGCCGTTTTGCTCACGATGCGAATCCGCCCGGACGCCCATCCACACCAGCTGCGCCTGGGGCTGGATAAACCACTCGTTCAGGGTGCCGAAGCGGCCGGTAAACTCCCCCGTTTTCCAGGTGTATCCCCCCTCCAGCGACGCGGTAAAGCCGTGGGATTTGTAGCTTTCGGTCGCCAGGCCGTCGCCGTTGACGTCGTTATTAAACCAGCTGTACTGCAGCCAGCCGTCCAGCCAGGCACCGTACGGGTTGGCTTCCTCGGCATACCAGGTCGCATAGCCGCCGATGCTGTAGCCGTTGACGGAGCCTTTTGAACGATAGCCGTTGCGATCGTTGCGGGTGGCGCTGTGGTGATTGGCGTAGCCTGCCATCACCCCAACGTGCCCGCGATCGGCACCGTTGACGCTCCAGCGGGCAATGTCGCCGCCAATCTGCGCCACGTAGCGGTTGCTGCGGGTCTCCAGCTCGCCGCTGCCGTCCTGCCAGACGGTGTGTCCGCCCGCCTGACGCAGCCAGAGGCTGGTGATCTCTTTCTGGCCGGTCAGCGCGTTAACGTACTGCGCCTCGCCGAGCCGGTCGTGCAGACTGAAGGTAAACAGCGTATTGCCGGCCGCCATGTTTGCCGTATAGCTGCCGCTTTCCGGACGCAGCCCGCCGCTGGCAGTAGGCTGCGGCTGTGGCTGCGGTTTAACGCCGGGCGTCGGAGCGGGCGTCGGCCCCGGCGCGGGCTGCGGGGTTGGCTGCGGGGTGGGCTGTGGATTAGCCTGAGGCTGCTGGCTGGTCAGATACCAGCTCTCCCCTTTCTTCACCAGATCATAATCCCAGGCCCCCGCCACGATACGCCCCGTTTTAACAAAGCTGCCCAGCGACTGGCCGTCGACCTCGACGATGCGGATGCCCTCAACGGTTTGCGCGCCATGTCCGCCAAGGTTGTTGATCGCCACCCTGGTGGTCCCCTGCTGTACGTTGCCGTTCACAATCAGCCGGTTGGTTTGGGAGCCGTCGTCGCCAAGCACGCTGTTCATCTTCAGCAGTCCGCCGTCGCCCGCGTAATCACCGGTGACGGTCAGCGTGTTGAAGTTATTCAGGTCGGCAAAGTCGACGGTGCCATTATTTACCAGCCGGCCCACGCGGGAGTCATTGTTCATATGCCACGCGCTGCTGTCGTCAATGGAGAGCGACGAGGCGTGGCTGACCGTGCCGGTCAGCTCGCTGGCGGACTGCAGGTTGACCGCCACGGCGTTGGCCGGGTCCGCGACCACGATATCGCCGGCCAGCGCGCTGCGGGTAACGTTCATCGTCACGTCGCTGTAGACCTTATTCGCCGGGTTCTGCGGATCCGTATAATGGCTGACGTACAATAGCTGACCGTTCCCCCCGCTCAATCTGCTCTCATGGACGTTAAGGATAAGGCTGGCGGCGCTGGCTTCAACCGCCGCCGACCGTTCGCTGTGCAGGGTCACGTTATCCAGAGTGACGCTGCCGACCTGGGAGGTTCCGTTCGCATAAAGGCCGCTGGCACCGTCCCCGGTGGTGTTAATGGTGCTGTTGCTGACGCGCATCGCGCCTGCATTATTCCACAGACCAAAGCCCTCTTTGCCTGAAGTTTCAATGCGCACATTGTCGGCGATGGCGTTCGCGCCGTTATAGGAGAAAATGCCGGGCGCAAGCTCGCCGTGGGTGGTAATGCCGCCGTTGTTAAAGGTGGCCTCCCCGCCCTGCGCCGCGAAGACTCCCGCCCCGCTGTGGCCGGAGGTGACAATGGTCACATCGTCGGCGGTAACCTTTTTCTCGGTGTAGATCCCATAGGCGTTTTCCCCCCGGGTGTTCAGGGTGATATCGGTCAGGGTAGCCGAGCCGCGCTGGGCGTTGACGGCGGTAGCGCGATCGCCTTCCGTGGTGATATTCGCCTGCCCTTTAAGCGTGACGTGGGAGTCCGCCGAGGCTATCCAAATTGCATCGCTGCGCGCCCCCTGCGTGGTATAGTCGCCGCCGACAATGTCGATCGTCGCCGCCTGGTTGGCGTTTACCGCATAACTACTATCGCCGGTGGTGCTGACCGTCACGCCGTTGAGGTCCAGATCGCCCGCCATTACCCGAACGGCATCAGCATCCCGGGTCGCGATAGCGCCGCCGGTCACCACGGCCATAGCCTGCGCGCCGCCGCCGCTCCAGGTGCCGTCGAGCGCCAGCCCCAGCGCGCTCCCCTCGCCCGTAATCTCTACCGACTCCAGCGTCGCGTTGGCGTTATTCGCCAGGTAGATCCCACTGCCGACATCCCCGGATACGTTAATGTTCAGATCCCGGCCGCTAAAACGGCTGTCGTCAATCCACGCGCCGCCCCCGCGTATTCCGGCGCTGTTTAAAATAAGCGAGTCTGTTGTAAAGGTCGCGCCGTTTTTCGCCTGCAGAATAAACGATCCGTCGGTATCGTTTTCCAGCGTCAGGTTATTTAAAATGCGGGTCGTACCATCGGCAATCATCGTGTCATTATTCGCCGCCCAGACTCCGGAGCAGGCCCCCAAAGCGACAGGCATGGCGTATAGCGCGCTGTGTATCAGCACGCTAAGTCTGCGCCGGGGGTTTAGTCTACTATTCATAACTAATTCCTTTTAAATAATTTACTTACAGGCAAAGCGTATTTCTTTCATCGCGCCTGCACTGGGCGATAAATGAAGCATAGCGGTAGAATTCGGCGCGGTTGGCCGCGCCCATTTTGCGGCTGGCGTTACGATAATGGGTGCTGATTGTTTTCCGCGAACGATTAAGGATCCGCGAAATATCGGTACTGTTATACCCATGACCAATTAAGATCATCACATCGTTTTCGGTATCAGAGAGCTGCGCATACTTCTTTAAGCCGAAGTTCCAGTAGGACTCCTCCTTATTAGCCAGCAGGTTATAGTCAGCTTTCGCTATGGCGAGGATCTTGGCGATTTTTATCGTAATATCACTCAGCGATTGGCTTTTGGTTAAAAAGGGTACGTGTATGGTGATTCTTTGCGCCTCTTTCTGCGCGGTTTCAGCATATTTGCATACAGATTTTTTATTATCGACATGAATAGTCACCAGATCATCACGAAAGATGATATTGGCTATATCGCGACTGTCCTTGTTTTCTGGTAGCAAAAAAGAGATCGGCTCGCTGTTATCGGCTAGTTGATTAACGATTAAAAGACTCAGACCCAGCGACCAATAATGGTTAGAATCTATTAATAAAACGTTTAACATACTTCGCACCTATGAATTACGTTCTCATCCCAGTTGCTTCAGGCATGACAAAAACAAAGCCTGAAAGGCAGGCAAACATCCGCTTCCAAATAAACCAAAGAAAGAAAACCTTGCCAATTATTGAGGTTATATCTCCATATTTTTTTACTGCGCTAATTGTACAAAAACGATAAAAAGATCCTCTCAGGTTAATAAATTAGAAATAAAAAAGTCGATAAAAACGTGACGATAGCATATTTTCCCATAAGCACAGTGGCAGTCCCAGAGAGGCCATCAGGGGCAGTTTACCCTCAATACCTGCCACGATCAAATATGTCAAAAATCCTCTCTTATGTGAAATTTAATGCCATCATAAACAAAAAAATTAGAATTAAATATTACAAAAAATAAAGAAAGGCATAGATTAAAATAGCCTCCTCATAAATCTCATGAGATTATGAAGCTACTTAAAATGACGGTCAGCTGAATTTGGGACATATGACCAGGAAAAATGCCCGATCGCACATCCCATCGCTTGAGACATATCTTATATATAACGCTTGCCAGATCGTTAAATTGCGCTAAGAAAGCTGTAGATCAACTTTCTCAGATTCAAAATCATATCTCCCGTTCATACATAAATCGACCGGCCTGGGATGCCAATAAATCATTCCGCGAATTTCAAATAAGATGGCCGCGTACCGGATGCCTCCCTCTTTTTCCTGCAGGGAGCGCACCAGCAGCGTTTCCGGAATGATACGCGGCTCAAAGCGCAGAATAGCGTTGCGAATAGCCTTTTCGATCTCGTTCCAGTTGCGGTGGTTTTGCTGGGTGCCAATCAGCGCCGGCACGCCGTAATTAAGCACAGACTCCAGTATACGCGGATGCTGGCGTTCATTGAGGCGGTCCTCCATGTTGGTGTGGTTAATCAGATCGGCAATATCCCGCTGCACCAGACGGCGCATTTCCCTGACGCCGATGGGCCGTACGCGATCGTGCGGGCTTTTCGGCTCATCATCCTGCAGACGCTCCAGCAGCGTCGGCAGCCAGGGCTGCCGTCGTTCGACATAATTATTCAAAAATAATCTCGCCCGTTTCCATTAATGAATGTTCGCTGAGATCGGTAATCAGCACCTTGCGACCACGGCCTAAATAAAGCATATCTGAAACTGCCTGCCATTCACTTTTCGACCCCAGTTTGATCTGCTGATCGTCCTCCAGGCTCACCGGATAGCGCGCCGGAATATAGCCATAATAGCGTTCGCCCTGCACCTTAACGGTGGTCGGCAGCCACAGCAGATCCAGCAGCCCTTCGGGGGCAGAGACCTTCAGCTCCTCAATGGCGGCAAAGGGCAGCCAGCGATAGCCGCCGGCGCTGATAAATTCGCACACCGGCCCAAGGCGGCCGTCGCTGTCCGCAATCCAGCTAAACGCGCCAAGGGTATCGCTACGTCCGCCGCTGGTCGGTGCCTGATCGAACGCTTCACCGCGCGCTTTCTCCGCCAGGGCGATATCGCCCTGATAGTGCGCCACGTTGGCCTGGTGCAGGGTCGCCATCCACGCCGGGCATTCACCCAGCAGAGTCGCCGCCTGACGCTCCCCGGTTAAGACCTGCGCGCGCTGCATTTCGCTGAAAACCAGGTTCTTATACAGCTCGATCTGCTGCTGCATCTCCTCCTCCAGCAGCCCAAGGGTTTGCAGCTGTAGCAGCGCCATATCCCACGCGCCGTTAACACAGTAAAGCTTAAACAACACATCTCTCGCTTTGAGATCGTTGGGGTGCGCCTTAACCTGCGCCAGCACCTGTTCGGTTATCGCCTCCAGCGAGGAATCTTTAAGCGCCTGGGTGAGTGAAGTTAAATCCTGCATAATGACTGTTCCTTAAATTAATAGTGCGAGTCCAGCCCCACCTTGTAGAAATCATGAAAGACGAGATCCGGAACCTTATATTTTCTTTTGCTTACCGTATGTTCAGGTGACAAAGATCTGAGCAGGTCAATCTTTTCTTCATCGCTGAAGATTTCCGGGGCATATTCACCCCGCTCAAGCTCAGGCCACACCTTTTCCATTAGAAATTCCCTGGCGACAATGCATTCGGTCAGGGTTTTATCCTTGATTTGCTCGCGGATAAGATCAAAGCGCCGATCGGTTTTGAGAATATGATCGGCCTGTCCGGCCACGCCGCCGTAATATCCGCCGTCGATTTCCTGCCAGATCAGAAAGCGTTTATATTCCACTTCCAGGGTTTTCAGTACATCGTCGCCCTTGTCCTGGGCGAGGATCACCTCGTCGAAGTAGCGCAGGTCGTTAACATAATCCCCGCCGTTAGGCAGGATCTCTTCCACCTCTGGTACTTTATTGGCGGTAGCCCAGGCGTTGTTGGGATAGATAAACTGGTAAAAGTTCTGCTCCTCAACTTCGCTATCGCCGCCCGGCGCAATAAGCAGTTTGAAATGCCCGGCCTGAATTTCGCTTTCATCACGCAGCGGGTGCACGGCCCCGCAGGCAATCTCCACGCCGTTCAGCAGGCAAAGCCGGCGAGTGCAGAGATTCAGCAGCACCGGGCGCGCTAGATGCCAGTAAAAGAGAAGTAGATCCGGCTCCCCGCCCGCGCCGTGCTCGTCAAACGCCCCGGTTGCCGCGTTAAACACCAGGGCGTTATCGACGGAGAGGTTTCGCTTCAGCGCTACCGGCTGGCGCGAGGCCGGCCATTCAAACTGTATATTCATCGCCTCAGCCTATCGACACGTCGCCAGAACCGCTGCATACCACGGCACCGCATCCCGTCGCGTCGCCAAGCCGCGCGGCGGGCGAGCCGTTGATAGTGACCGATCCTGACCCCGAAACCACCGCGCTGCCGCCGTGCAGGGCGCAGGGCGTGGCGCTGCCGATAAAGGCCGCGCAGCTGCCGTTAATAGAGACATCGCCCGAACCGGACACGATGGCACCGCCGTGGGCAATGGCGTCGCCGACTCTTGCTGCTGGTTGCATAATTTTTCTCCTCTATATATGCGTTAAACGCGACGTCAACGATATTTCGCCGCCGCGCCATGGGATTACGGCTCGGGCGTTTCACTGCCCGTCTGGGTCGGCGTCGGCGTCGGCTTCGGCGTTGGTGACGGCGTCGGCGACGGGGTCGGTGACGGCGTCGGCGACGGGGTCGGCGACGGGGTCGGTGACGGAGTCGGCGACGGGGTCGGTGACGGAGTCGGCGACGGGGTCGGTGACGGGGTCGGCGACGGCGTCTGAGTCGGCGACGGCGTTGGCGACGGCGTCTGGGTCGGTGACGGCGTTGGCGACGGCGTCTGGGTCGGTGACGGAGTCGGCGACGGCGTCTGGGTCGGTGACGGCGTCGGCTTCGGCGTCGGATCCGGCTTGGGTATCGGCAGCGGCGGGAGCGGAATCACCACCCCCGGCAGCGCCATAAGCAGCGGCAGGCCCGGCAAGCCGGCCATACCGCCGCCGCCGCCACCGCCGCCGGGACCGCTACAGCTGTCTCCCGGGTTAATATCCACCGAACCGCCCTGAATCACGATATGGCCACCGACCAGCTTGATTTTATTGGCCGAGATCACCAGCTCGCCGCCGGCGGTAACGGTCATACAGCCGCCGGTCACCATGGTGGTCGCACCGCCAACGGCCAGCGAGTGGTAGCCTCCGACGTTCACCTGATGCGCACCGCCCACCGAGAGCGAGTGATAGCCGCCGACGTTGGTCATAAAGGCCCCGCCGACGTTGATCCCCTTCGCGCCGCCCACCAGGTTGGAGCAGCTGCCAATCACGTGCGCCATATAGTTGGCACCGACAAACAGGTTGCGCGATACGCCGACGTTGACGTCCGAGTTCAGACCAATGGTCTGCACCTCGTTCTGCTTGGTCAGGCGGGTCATGTTACGCTCGGCCTGCTCCCAGTACTCCTCAAGGCCGGGCTTATCGTCAAAGCGGATGCCGTTATAGTTACTGCGTCCACCGCCGATGGTGCGGCTAATCAGCCCGCTCTGGGTGGCGTTGGCCGGGAGATCCCACGGCGGCATGGTGACGTTGTTATAAAGGTTGCCGATAATCAGCGGCCGGTCCGGATCGCCGTTGATAAAATCGACGATCACCTCATGTCCGATACGCGGAATATAGATCCCGCCGAAGTTGTTCCCCGCCCAGGCCTGGCTAACGCGCAGCCAGCAGGAGTCCGATTCGCGGTTTTTACCATAGCGATCCCACAGGAAGCGGACCTTTACCCGACCATACTCATCGGTCCACACCTCTTCGCCCGGCGGTCCGACGACGATAGCGGGCTGCGGGCCGCTGGTCTTCGGCTTCTCTACGGTGACCGGATGGCGGTAAATCTTAGTGGTGGGCTGCACGGTAAAGTCGCAGCGGTAGCGAAACTCATCCTGGGAGGTAATTTGATCGACCTCTTCCACCAGCAGATGGCTGCGCAGCACCATATATTCGCGGTTGGCCTTATCTACCGGATAATTCACCAGCTCAAAGACGCAGCCGCAGGCGATACCGCGCAGCTCCCCGTAGCCTTCGCAGCGGGAGCCGTGCGCCCCGCGCTCCTCCATACGCACCCGCGCCAGATGCTCACCAATATTCGTCTGCTCGTAGTCGCCGGGCCAGGCGAAGATTTCCATCTGGTTAAAGCTGGTCTTACGCGGCTTGCTGTCCAGCGCCATAATGTCGGCGCGCGATTTGGTAAAATCGTAGTCGTTCGTCACCCACTTTCCGGAGACAATGGTCTCCTGCAGATGAAACTGGCTAACGTACTCCTCGTCCATCTTCGGCCGGTCGGAGGCATACTGAATCACGTGGTACGCCTCGCTGGGAAAGCGCTTATGCGCCCCGACGTTATCCACCAGAATCAGCCGGTGGCTTTTACCGGTATGTTCAAAGAACCAGTAAATTCCCCACTCTTCCATCAGGCGTTCGATAAAATCGAAGTCCGTTTCGCCATACTGCACCTGGAAATCCAGCTGTGGGTAGCTGGCGGACAGGCGCTTCTCAAACGGGAAGTTATAGTCGCCTAACACCTCATCGATAATATCCACCACGGTCTTCTGCTGGAATATTTTGTAATCCGCGGTCAGTTCGGCCAGATGCAGCCACGGGCGGATAACAATTTCATACAGCGCCTGGTTGCCGTCGCGCCCCACATAGCGGGCGCGCTGCACGATGCCGGAAATTTCACGGGTGCCCTTGCCGATGCCGATCGTCTCCGCCAGACCGTTGCCGTCAAGCTCGATCGTGACGGTCATCTCTTTGCCGATAAGCGCCTTAAGATCGACGTTGGACGCCGACTGCCAGGGGATCAGCGAGTTAGCCGGCGTTTTGGCGGTAATCGTCCAGGTGTAGAGTGAAGAGAGCGCCTCTTCACCATCCAGCTTTGAGATTACCAGCGCAGGTTCGCCAAGCAGCGTTGGCATCGCCGGGCTGCTTAATTCAATAGTACGTGACATATCACCACCTGGTACGTTACAAATTTTTTAACATGGCGCGTCGGGCGATGTAGCCTCAGCGCGCCGTAACGGGATCCTTTGCGAATCCAGTATTCTTTTGTGTCGGCTCTGCCGCCAGATCCAGATCCCCGGCTCCTGCTGCAGGCAGTCGGGCCAGTTTTTCCACGGCATTGCCTCAACACCATCATGATTTCTGATATAAAAATCTGCCTGTGAACCCTCCCTGAGCAGTGCCTGAGAACGATTTTTAAAACGCCAGGCCGGCGTCAGAGCAAAGGATTCCCAGAACGGGGAATAGGCTCTGCTTAACGCCTTAAGCCATTGCCGCAGCGGCTTGCCGTCCAGTTCCGCCGCGTCGCTTTTCTGCACTTTGTTCAGAATTCGCGCCGCCCAGAAGGTCACGGGAAAGTCGCCGCGCATATTTTTTTTCAGCCACGGATAAGAGACCGCGCCGCAAATCGCCACCAGCGAGGCTTCACCCTCTTCGCTGCGCAGCACCGCCAGCGCCCCGACGCAGGTATACCGCCCCCGGAGCGCGGCTGGCGAGATGGCGAAGCACCACGGGTACTGCTCCGGCAGCGCCTCGTCCGGTAGCGGAGAGCCGATAACCGGCAGCACGTGGCGGGTAATTAACGCGCGCACTTCGCGCTGCCTTTTACCTGACCTGCGAAACAGGCCTGCACGCGCTTTATCGGCAAGTAAATACAGGCGTATAGACATACATTCCTCTGGCGTCTGGTTGCCGCTCTTTAATCATCGCCAGGGCAGCGGAAACGACGTAAAAGCTCCGCTACAGGCCGGTCCTTATAGTTCAACCCGGATATTTCAATATTCGCCCGCCGCGCATCGAGCAGATAGACCAGCTGCGCCTCGCCGGACGACGTGGCGATAATATCGCTGGCGCTGTCCAGCCAGCGGAAGAGCGCCCACGGCCCGGTGAACATCATTGTCGACGCGCCGGCTGCCACCCGCGGCGAGGCGGTTAATGTCACCCTGGAGCTGATTCGCGACATCGGCCAGGTCACCGACACGGGTGCCACCGGCCAGTGGGCATAGCTCACCCGGGTGCTGTCAAAATTGAGGTTCAGCTGGGTAATCGACGAATCCAGATGCGGAAACGTGATGTCAAAAGTCAGCGCCACCTTTCTGCCGCCCTCGCCGCGGAAAAAGGCTTCGCGGATCTCCGCCGCCTGCTCAAACATCGCCAGCGAGCCGTTGTCGTCTTCCACCGCCCCCTTATAGCGCCAGGGGCGCGACGAGGTGTCGACTTTGTCGGCCAGATGCTTTTTGAAGTAGTCGTCCGCCAGGCCGTCGACGGCAAAAAAGCGTTCAAAGTCAGACATCTTCGCCTCGCGCCGGCTTTTGACGAAGGGATAGCGCCCCGCCAGCGTGGCGCGACAGACCCGTCCGATATGCTCCTCGATGCCTTCGTTGCTTTTGGCGATGGCCGATCGGCTCGCCCGGCGGTAGGCCCCTTCCAGCAGCGGCCCGACAAGGTTCGGCAGCGGATCGGGCCACGCCAGCGATTCGGCACCGATCTTCTGGGCGGTGCTGGAGAGCGCCATCGGCGTGCCGTTTTTCAGGCCGTCGTCATAAATCACAAACAGCGTGTATTGCTCGTTCAACGCGCCCAGCAGCTTGCTCAGCTCGGTGCCTCCTACCGCCGGATGCTCCACCACCGACTCCCGGCTGCCGGTCACGAACTCGCGCAGCGGGGCAAAATGGTTGTCCAGCCGTTCGCGCAGCAGCCTGCGCTCCATTTCGGCGTAGGCGAGGCTTACCTTCGCCGCCGCGTTGAGGATCTGCCCCTTATCGCGCATATTGTCGAGCAGCAGCGACTGTCCATCTTTGCCGATCAGGGTGGTTTCGGCCGCCGCGCGGACCAGCAGGTTGGCCAGCGGCGAATCGGTGGCGCTCAGGGTACGCAGCATATAGATATCCTCCGCCACCCCGGCGCTGCCGTAGTCCAGCTGCAGCACGTTGGTCTTAATGCGGATATGGCTCAGGAAGGTCCGCCAGTGCCGGGCGTACTCGTCCAGATAGAGGCCGAGGATCTGCTGCTGCACCGGGTTGACCAGCACCACGTCGCCTTTACCGCTGACCTGCGGACGCAGCGCTTCCGCGGCGCGCCCCTGCCCCACTTTTCCCAGCACCCAGGCGTCCTCACGCTCCAGCAGCATCAGCCCCGGTGCCATTTTTTTTTTAAACACCTCGTAGTAGCCGGCGCGGGTGAACAGGCCGGGAATGGCGGTCTCTTCCGCCTCCTCCGCGAGGGTGAACAGCTCGCTGCTGCGGGTTTTCGCCATCACGTTGAGGGTCAGATCGGCCGGCACATCGTGCGCCACCGAATCTTTGATCCGCTGATACAGACGGCTGGCCAGATCCTCCCGCTCCAGCATAGCGCGGGCATATTTCACCAGATCCTCATCCATCTTCTGTCCGTAGCGCCGCCACTGCGGCGAAGCGAACAGGTTGGTCAGATGGGCGACGAAGATCCGCTCCTCTTCGTAGGGCTGAAGCTTGCCGCTTTCTGCCCACAGCCGGGTGGTGCTGTCGATGGCGTACTGGCGATCCAGCTCGCCCTGACCGAACACCTGCAGATAGTGCTTCAGCTGGCGGTAAATTTGCTCCGTCCTGCCGCCGTCGATGGCCGTCTGCAGCGCCTGGGCGGCCTGTTGTTCAATCTGCGGCAGCAGCAGCCGCTGCAGGAAGAACTGATACAGCGAATCAGAGGCGGCCAGCACATCGTCACCGGTATACAGGCCATAGCGCCACTCCAGCTGCGGATTGAAGATATCCAGGTTCCCATATTCCGGCAGGTATTGCGAAAGGGTCAGCAGGCGCGGCAGCAGATTCTGGTTGGCGGTTTTAACCAGCCGGTTCACCTCGCTCCCCAGCGAAACCACCTTGTGGTCCACCGCGTCCAGATAGCCGCTGTTGTTACGATAGCTGTGCCAGAAACCGTTGAGCAGCACGCAGGTCAGCAGGATGCAGAACGTATGGCCCAGCAGGCGCTGCAGGCGATATTTCGATACGTTGGCCAGGTTATAGCGCGCCAGGTCGCGATCTTTGACGATGACCTCGCTGAACAGCTGCTTAAGAAAATATTGCCGCCCGTAGGAGACGTCGTTAATCAGGAAGTCGCGCTCGGCGGGCTGTTCAATGAGCGACGCCGTCACCGTCGGCGACTCCTGCTCAACGTAGTTAAACCACTTGCGGATAATGGTCTGGTTGTTCAACAGGCTGAAGTCCACCGGCTGATGGCTGCTGGAGAAGTAGATCCCGCGCAGCTGGGTATAGCTCTGCGATTCGTCGTAGCGGGAGGCGAAGAAGATGTTATGCACCACCTCCGCCACCAGCCCGGACAGCAGGTGAAAGTCCTGGGGCAGGGCGTACATCTTTTTGCGATCCCGGTTGTCGTACTCCTCCTGCTGGCGCACGATCATGTCCCGCTCAATGCGATCCTCCAGCAGAGCGAACTCTTCGCGGATCCGATCGTGCAGCTCCAGCGGCGAGGCGCTTCCGCCCTCTCCGTAGGGGAAAGTAACGCCCCAGACCTGCTCCCGCTCCTGTTCGGTGAGGATCCTGAAATATTCGGCAAAGCCCGGCAGCTGATCGAGACGGGTGACCAGCACGTAGACCGGAAAACGCACTCCCAGCGTCTGGCGCAGATCCTCCACCCGCTGGCGCAGGCTGGCGGCCAGCTCGAACAGCTCGGCCTTGCTGCGCCCCATCACGTCGGCGGCGGAAAAGGCGACCACCGCGCCGTTGATAGCCTTCGTCGGGCGATATTTTTTCAGCGCCTTCAGCAGGGCGCGCCACTCGCCGGGATGGGCCTCCGGCTCGCTGATATATTTACCGGCGGTGTCGACGTAGATCGCATCGTTGGCAAACCAGCACTCACAGTTTTTGGTCTGCTGCGCCGGTTTCCCGACCCGATCGAGCTGCTCCGGCACCGGAAAATGCTGTCCGGAGGCGAGGATCGCCGAGGTTTTACCGGCGTCCGCGGTGCCGAGGATTATGTACCAGGGCAGCAGATCCAGCGGCTTACGCGCCAGGATCGCCCGCTGAAAAAAGGAGAGCCGCTTACGCGATCGGTTAACGTAGTCCACCGCGTTGCGGATCGCCGCCGCCACTTCGGAGGCGTCGTCTTCGGCCGGACGATCCTTCCGGCGGGCGAATTTATCCAGCAGCTGCGGATTATCTTTCAGCGCCAGAATCAGCAGCCACAGGCCGTACAGCAGGGCAATGACCAGTATTGCGCCGATAACCGCCAGCCTGACGCCAACCGGCAACAGCGGATAGGTCTCGCCGATCAGCAGAAACGGCCCCAGCACCCAGATCGCCACGCACAGGGTGGCGGTAAGCATGATAAAGAGCGGCCAGCGCAGCCAGAGGCTGACCAGGCAGAACAGGGCCAGCACAATAAAAATAACCCGCGACTCCACGCTCAACAGCGGGCGCGATTCACCAAAGCCAAAGAACGGTCCCAGCAGCCAGATAGCGGCAATCAACAGCCCTATACAGCACACAATCAGCAGCGTTTTCAGAAATCGCGCCGCAAAGATTCTATTCAAATAAGACATTGTCGCTCTCGTTAATAGGTGACAAAAAACTCTACGCGGCGATTCTTCGCCCGTCCCTCAGGAGTGGCATCAGATGCCAGCGGCTGGGTGTTGCCCACCCCTTCGATCCTTACTTTGCTTTCCGGAATACCGGCAGCGATGAAATAGCGGGCCACCTCGGCGGCGCGCTTTTCCGACAGCACAATGTTATTCGGCAGCCCTTTGCGGGAGATCGGCGTGGCGTCGGTGTGGCCGACGATCAAAATATCGCCGTTCACGCGACGCACTTCGTGGGCCACGCGCTCGATGACCTTCACCATCTCCGGCTGCACGACGATCGATCCGGACTGGAACAGCGAATCACCTCTCAGCACCACTTTGCTCTCTTTCTGGGTTTCATCGACGCTGAGCAGCTGTTGCTGGATCTCTTTACGCAGCAGAATGGCCAGCCGCAGGCGAACTTTGATCTGCGGCGTAGAAATCTTGATGTTCTGCAGCGCATAAATGGCGCTGGTAACGCCTTCGCTGCGCGCCAGCAGCGAGTACTTGCACCAGATCCAGGCCGATACCACCAGCACCCCCGCGCAGATGGCGGTCAGGCGCACCGGAATAATCAGCCGCTCGCGCCGGGCGGGGCCGTGGGGCTGCAGCCCGTGCGGCGACAGCGCCGGCTGGGTGGTATTGCGCGTGCTCTGGATCAGCGTCAGCAGGCGCTGGCGGATTTTCGTCAGCTGGCGATCGCCATCTTCAATAATGCTGTAGCGCCCTTCGAACCCCAGACCAAGGATGCGCAGCAGCACCTCCAGCACGTCGGCAAACTCGTTGGGATTCATGGAAAGCCGGCCAATCAGCAGGAAGAATTTATTACCGCCGTCGTTATCGCCTTCAAAGTGGTTCAGCAGGTTGCTCTGGGACCAGCCCGCCTTCAGCCCCCACGGGGTGGCGTGGGCCGCCTCATCCAGGGCGGTGCACAGGCAGTAGCGCACGATGGCCATTTTTTTCCACGGGATATTCACTTCATCGCAGACGACGCTAAACAGGTTGATCTGCCCCTTGAGGGTATTTTTCAATAGCTCAACGTGGGCGATATCCTCAATCTGCTCCGGCATATCGCTCAGGGCCCGCAGCAGCGGCTGGGCCGCCTCCAGCAGCGGATTTTCGGCCGCGCTGACCTTCTGTATGCGCTGCTGCGCGCTCTCGGTCTTCAGCGCCCCCGGCTGGCGAAACGGCTTCGCCCCCATATCCGGCCCGGCGCTCTGCGGCCCGGCCCGGGGCGCTTCAGGCTCCACGATCCAGTCGCCCTGCTCGTCCAGAAGAAACTTGCCTAATGCCTGGGGTGAGGTCTCTTCATCAGGCGCGGCGGCCTGCGGATTAACGTCGTCTTTCATCAGGTCCTGATTCCCCAAAGTTCCATTTTCAGGCCCGGAAACTCACCGGCAACGTGCATTGCCAGTGCGCCGGTCATTGAGATTTTGTCCCAGAACGGGCCGTTTTTAAGCAGCTCGAAGTAGACATAGCCCGTGCTGTACGGGATCTGACGAGGCGGCACCGGCAGCCCCTGCAGCACCAGCCCCGGCAGGTGCGAACGCACCAGCTCGTGCAGCTGCTGGGGGGCGCTGATTTTCGACTGCGCCTGAAACTGCTGCAGCAGCACGTCCATCGGCAGCTGGGCGTGAACGGCCAGCACCAGGCTGGAGAAGGTGCGCAGCTCGTTGGGCAGCACCGTGGCCGACCAGACGCCGTTGCCCTTTTCGTGCAGCGCGATAAGCTGCCCGGCGCGCACCAGAATCTGGTTAAGCAGGTCGTGCACGTCGTCCACCAGCGGGCGGATCGAGGTATACAGGCTGGCGTGATCGTAGCCCGGCGCGCTCTTCGGTCGGCGGGTCGTGGTGCGGACAAAGGTCGACAGCTCGCCGGCCAGCTTCGCCAGCTCCTCGTACAGCACGATCGGCGGCAGCTCGGGGATATGCCGCAGATGATCGAGGATCGGCTCATATTTGTTGAAGATCTGCAGCAGCAGGTAGTCCACCACCTCGGCGCTGGCGCTGGCCTTGCCATCCGAAGTAGAGAGGCGATCCGCCAGCATTCCGGCGCGCATTTTGACCAGCCCGTTAAGGTGGGTCAGCCACTCGCTGAGCAGCGGATTCGCGGCGTAGCCGGTGACCGGTGGAATATAGTCCTCCGTGTGCAGCAGCACGCTGCCGTCCGGCTGGATCGCCTTCACCCGCGTCAGCGCCAGACCGATCCATGACTCGGTCATTTCCGTCTCCGAAACCAGCCGCAGCCGCAGCTTAGCCAGCTGAACCGGCTTCGGCCCCTGGCGAATGGCGTTGGTGTCGCACAGCTCCGACTCCTCGGCGCAAAAGCGCGCCAGCGAACTGGCGTCGTGTTTGTTGAAAATAGTTTCGTCGCTGTTATCCAGACGCAGCGGCACGGCCAGGTAGAGGGTCTTACCGAGATGCTCCGGCAAAATGGTCAGCGGCTCCGGCAGATCGGCGTGATCGGGCACGTCAAAGGGCGTGCCGTCCGGCAGAACGCCCCTGGCGGTGCGCAGCACCAGCTTGCCGTAAGAAAGCGCCTCCCGGTCAATTTCATACTGGGCGAACCCCCAGAAGAACGGGCTAAGGGTGGCGGCGCGCTTGTGTGCGTAGTATTCAAAATAGCGTTCTTGCTGCTGAAAAAGCTGCGGGCGAAGGAATAACCCCTCACTCCAGACGACCTTATTCGTTTTCACGGTTTAGTCCACTTTTTTAATTGTAATTGCTGTTTTTTGGAACCAGGCGTTTAACTCAGGAGCATCGTTGCTAAAAATACGCTGCCACCACGCTCTCTTTTTCTTCGGGAAAGTCCAGTTCATCATCCAGACGGAATCGTTAAGGTTACGGTAGGCACCAATAAAGCCGAGCGTGCCGATTTCACCGTCCGGCCGGATTAATACGCTGCGCTGTTCGCCAGGCTGCAATATGGCCTCATAGATTTTGGAGGCGGCGGCCTGCAGCGGTTTGCTGTTGTCATTAATGATTTCAAAAAAATCAGCGTTATTAAAAACGTCCGGCTCTTTGACGTTATAGATAAAAACATATAATGGCGCTGGCTCGCCCTGCTCGTTCGGATTAACGTCCGAATCGGCGAACAGATTGATTTTTATCTCTCCGGGCGCGGGTTTGTACTCGCCGGGGCTGCTGCAGGAAAACAAAAATCCGGCCAGCAGAAAAACGAGCAAACTTTTCAGCACCCGCGGATAATATTGACGTATTCCTCTTTTGCTAAACATAGTCCTACCTGATTATTGTTGTGATCTGAAGAGATATACCCACCATCGTTCAGGCTGCCCGCGCGGTGGTTCTGCTGCATGATGCCGGGCATAAACGTTTATCGCGTTCGAACGGGGAGCGCCGTCCTGTCCGGCGACGCTCCCCAGGCTTAAGCCGACACGATTAGCTGCGCAGGTTGGCCTTAACGTCGTAGCTGGTGGAGATAACGCCAGACTTCGCGCCTTCGGCGTTCTGCATGACGTAGTCCTGGGTCACTTTCGTGAAGGCGAAGGTGACTCTTTCGCGAGGACGGGTTTCATCTTCGCTGGAGCCGCCGGTTTCCACGCGGGTAATAATGACGTCGGTGAACTTCAGCACCAGATATTCCAGCGGATCGCCACCGGCCTTACGAACAACAAACTGAATATCCTTAATATGTTTACCGGACAGGCAGTAGCTCAGCAGGTTGGTGCTGGCTTTATCCACATAGTGCTCAAAGCAGAAATCTTCCACCGTGGCTTTACCCGAACCGCCGCCGGAGCCGCTGTGCATATTCGAGTGCTGAATGCTGGCCCAATGCCAGGAGAGCACCTCGATTTCGTTTTTATGGGTGGCATCCAGGGATTCACCTTCGATGCCGTCAATTTTAATAAACATATCCTGAGCCATACTTTTTCCTTCTCGTTGCTCTGATTAAAAAGCGTTACAGCGGGTGTAACGATAAAATTAAGGTCAATAACATTCTCTTATGAATATTGATTCACCTGTTACAACCCTGACCGGTTCAGGTCGCCTTGCGGCGCGGTTATATAACCGATAACGACGGCGCTAATTGCCGCTTTACGGTTATAGTCCGTGCCTGTGCGGCCTGAAACAGGCCGGGTCGCGCCCTAAAATAAGGCGCAGCCGTGCCCTAAAAGAATAATGATTAAACTATTCTTTTATTCTCTATTGCCGGATTCAGAAATAAAGGGTTAATTCATTATCTGATTAGGCAACATCCTTCAGCGACGGTAATTTCGCGACCATGCGCAGAGAAACCGTTAAGCCCTCCAGCTGGAAATGGGGACGCAGGAAGAACTTGGCCTGGTAATAGCCTGGATTGCCTTCCACATCCTCCACCACCACCTCGGCGGCGGCCAGCGGGCGGCGGGCCTTGGTTTCCTGAGACGAGTTCGCCGGATCGCCGTCAACATAGTTCATGACCCAGTTGTTCAGCCAGCGCTGCATATCTTCGCGCTCTTTGAAGGAGCCGATCTTGTCGCGCACGATGCACTTCAGATAGTGCGCAAAGCGCGAGCAGGCGAACAGATAGGGCAGACGCGCGGAGAGGTTGGCGTTCGCCGTCGCGTCCGGATCGTAATATTCGGTCGGCTTCTGCAGCGACTGCGCGCCAATAAACGCCGCATAGTCGGTATTCTTACGGTGTACCAGCGGGATAAAACCATTCTTCGCCAGCTCCGCTTCACGGCGGTCGGAAATAGCGATCTCGGTCGGACACTTCATGTCCACGCCGCCGTCGTCGGTGGGGAAGGTGTGGCAGGGAAGATTTTCCACCACTCCACCGCTCTCCACCCCGCGAATCATGGTGCACCAGCCGTAGTGCTTAAAGGAGCGGTTAATATTGACCGCCATCGCGTAGGCGGCGTTGGCCCAGACGTACTTGCTGTGATCCGACCCGTCGGTAGTCTCTTCAAAGTTGAAGTCGTCCACCGGATTGGTTTTAATGCCGTACGGCAGGCGGGCAAGGAAGCGCGGCATCGCCAGGCCAATGTAGCGGGAATCCTCCGACTGGCGCAGCGAGTTCCAGGCCGCATACTCCAGGTTCTGGGTGAAGATCTTGGTCAGATCGCGCGGGTTAGCCAGCTCCTGCCAGGACTCCATCTGCATCACCGAAGGCGCAGCGCCGGTAATAAACGGCATGTGGGCGGAGGCGGCGACCCGGCCGATGGAGGAGAGCAGGTCCACGTCCGGCGGCGTATGGTCGAAGTGGTAGTCCGCCACCAGGCAGCCGTATGGCTCGCCGCCGAGCTGGCCGTACTCCTCCTCGTAGATCTGCTTGAACAGCGGGCTCTGATCCCAGGCGATCCCCTTGTAGCGCCGCAGGTTGCGCCGCAGATCGTCCTTCGAGATGTCCATAAAGCGCAGCTTCAGCTTCTCATCGGTTTCGGTGTTATAGACCAGATAGTGCAGGCCGCGCCATGCGCTTTCCAGGCGCTGAAACTCCTCGTGATGCAGGATCAGGTTGATCTGCTCGGAGAGCTTCAGGTCGATCTCGGCAATGATGGCCGCGATGTTTTTATAGGCGTCATCGGCCATGGTGATCGAGGTGGTTAACGCCTGCTCGGCCAGGGTTTTCACCGCCAGCTCGACCGCCGTCTTCGCCTGCTCGGACTTGGGGCGGAACTCGCGGGTCAGCAGCGCGCTAAAGTCGCTCTGGGTGGTAGTTTGCGTTGCCGCGTGTTTTGTTGTTTCTGCTTGAGTTGCCATAGTTCTCTCTCTACATCACTTTTGGGGCGCGGTGTCGTTAGCCTGCTTCGGCTTCGGCGCGGAGGCCAGCGTATTCAGCAGCGCCTTATCGTTAAGCACCTTCATCACCAGGCTTTCCGCACCGGCCTTGCCGTCCATGTAGGTCTGCAGGTTGGCCAGCTGGGTACGCGCCTCCAGCAGCTGCGCCAGCGAATCGACCTTACGGGCCACCGCATCCGGCGCGAAGTCGTCCATGCTTTCAAAGGTCATGTCGACCATCAGCTGCCCCTCACCCGTTAAGGTGTTAGGCACCGCAAAGGCGACGCGCGGGCGCATCGCCTTCATGCGCTCGTCAAAGTTATCGATGTCGATGCTGAGGAATTTTCTGTCGGCAACCGGCGGCAGCGGCTCCAGCGGTTTTCCTGACAGGTCGGCGAGAACGCCCATGACGAACGGCAGCTCAATTTTCTTTTCGCTGCCATAAATCTCCACGTCGTACTCAATCTGTACGCGCGGCGCACGGTTGCGCGCAATAAACTTTTGCGCAGAATTATTGATACTCATAGCGATTAATACTCTTAATAAGCTTTATGGATAAAATGGTATTTGCTCTGTCTAACACTCAAATAATCAGCCAGCTTGCCCCCTTTTATTTATAAACAAGATCAACCCCTGCGACTGTGTGTACTCGCCCTGCGGTTACGGCTGAGTTTCCTTTTGCATAATAGCTTGCGGTAAATCGGTGGCTGACGGCGTCGCCAGCCGCCGGAATCACGTAATCCTGCCCGGACGTCGGCTCATCAATAATCGTCCGGTCATTATTCTCTTTGCGGATGCGGATCTGCACGCCGCGGCTGTACCCGCTGCCGCCGTCGTTGCGTAAATTACCCGTATCGCCGTCGGCGGCGGAGGCGCTGCTGTTAAAAAACAGCGTCACCGTCCGGCTGGCCGGGCAGTCGGTCAGGGTCACCGTGAACGGCACGCTGCCCGCTTCGCTGCCGTCCTGGCTGAGCGAAGCGGTGGAAATTTTCGGCAGCGTCACCGTCTCGATGCTGCTGGCGTTATTCACCATCACCAGACAGGTCTCGTCATTGTAGGTGCCGATAAAATTCACCGGAATCGAGCAGTCGGTGACGCAGGCCTGCACGCCCGATAGCAGCTGGCTCGTTAACAGGGCGCAGAGTAAAGTGCGGCGCAGCGCGCTGACGTTAATTAATGACATAACACCCCCACGCGGCTAATCGCGCCCATTGAATGCAATATTTTTTGCGCGATGGCGGCGTCCGCATAAATGGTGCACAGCCGCTCATTGCGGGAATTTTTAATATATAAATTCTCTTTTGCCGCCTGCCAGCCGCGAATAAAGGCCATCCCCCCCTGGCCAACCAGACCGAGGCTACTCCCCCGCTCGTTGACGATGCTGGTGCCGATGGGCGGCGTTTGCCCCTTCTCATCTTTCACCATCAGGACCACCGGCGCGCCGACGATAGTTTTGACGTTCACCTTCACCGCCGCGCCCGTGCGCGGGATCACGGTGCTTTCGCTTTCCAGCACGTCAACCGTCTGCGGCAGCCCCTCGGTTTCAACCCCGACCCGGTTTTCCCGATAGGCCACCAGCGATGGCACAATGGCAAAGCCGTTGCCGTCGATCCGCGCGCCATAGCCATTAAACAATTTCGCCCCTTTCGCTCCCGGAGCCTCCACCAGCGCAAACGGCTGGTCGCCAAGGCGCGGCCCGGCGGTCAACCCGCCGCCGTGCGCCACCACGCTGCCGTTGGCCGACAGGGAGAGCTGGCGCGTATGGTTGCCCAGCGCGAGGGTCGAGCCAAACTGCCCGAACGGGGTGTTATAGTTCACGTTGCCGGTAAAGTCGGACCGCGTCTGGCGCTTTTTCGCCTTATTGACCGTGGAGCCAATACCGTAGCTCAGTTCCCCCTGCTCGCCCTGGCTGCCGTAAGCGCTGGCCTGGGCCGTCACCCCGCCGTCGCTATCGCGGGAAACGGACGAATAGAGATTGTTAAACAGCGACTTATCGGTAACGCTGCCGTTGCCCAGCGGCACGCTAATGGAGGCCATCACGCTGTCCGCATAGTTGCCGTCGTTGTTATCGGCGCGCGAAAGGGCGAGCGACCAGGAAAAGTAGCGCTCAGTTTTGTTGTACGACAGCGTGTACTGACGAACGGCGGCGCGCTTGTCCCAGTAGGTGTAAAAGCTGCCGGTCAGGGTCAGGCGGGCACCGTTCCACAGGGGCTGCGCAACGTTAAGCGTCAGGCGCTGCCGGGCGCGGTAATCCACAATACTGCGATCGGTTCTGGTGCCGTAGCGGGCCATCGCCGCGTCCCGCAGGCTGTAAAAGCCCGAAGAGGAGTAGCGGTATGCCGCCAGGGTGACGTCCGTCGCGGTGCGCTGAAGATGTTTGCTGAAGCTGACGTTAAGGCTGTTGCCCGACGCGCTGCGCCCGTTGTCCAGCCGGCTGCGGGCGTGGGTAATATCCACCGCCACGCCGCCTAACGGCGTATTAAAGGCATTGCCAATGCCCAGCGCGCTGTAGTGGTCGGCCAGCTGCCCGCCGCCGTACAGCGTGAACAAGTTGCCAACGCCGCGCTGATAGAATGCCTGGGCCATGCCCGGCGCTTCCCGCAGAGTTTTATCCTGCAGCTTGCCGACGGTAACGCTAAAACGCGCGACGTCTTTGCGCAGCAGCATCGGCGGCGCAGAAAACGGCACCACCTGCGTACGCTTACGCCCGTCCGCCTCGGTCACGGTCACCAGCAGATCCCCGCCGTAGCCCATGCCGCCGATATCGCTCAGCTCAAAGGCTCCCGGCGGAACGGTGGTTTCATAAAGCATCTGCCCGCGCTGGGTTACCTGCACTTTGGCGTTGGTTTCGGCAATGCCCCGCACCAGCGGCGCGTAGTGCCGCAGCTCGTCCGGCAGCATACGGTCGTCCGACTGCAGCTGAATGCCGCGCACGGTCAGGCTGTCGAAGAGATCGCCGCTGGTGGCGGCGTCGCCCAGGGTCAGCTGGCTTTTCAGCGCCGGCACGTCGCGCTGCAGATAAAAATATTGCGACTGGGTATGGCTCGAACTCTCGCTGCTCCAGGTGGTGTTGAACCGCTTGCGCAAACGCCACTCATACCAGTTCAGCCCGGCGGTAACGCCCAGGTTGCCGCTGCCGGAGTTGCCCTTACCGCCGCCGCCGGACGTGTTCCGGGCGTAAACGTTGGCGTTATAGTCGAGTATGCCTGCCGTCACCCCGGCGTCCCAGCTGTTGGGATCGGTATAGCCGCGCGGACGGTGCACCAGATAGGCCTGGGGTACCTGCAGGTCGAGATGGAAATCCCCGGTCTGATAATACGCCACGGCCCCCTGCACCCACTTCTCGATGGGCGCGCAGCGCGGACCGCCCTGCGGGTCGCTGTTTTTATCGTCCGCAACGGCCGCCCCGACGGGGTTGTCGGTAATTTTGATCCCCAGCGTCGCCAGCTCCTCCCGGGTAAAGCAGGGCTGGGCGCTTAACCCCTCCGGCGGCATCCGGAACAGCACCTTATGCTGGCCCAGGCTCTGGTTATTCACGGAAACCTGAATCACAAACTCTCCGGCCGGCGCGGGATTGCCCTCAAAAAAACGGGAAATGTCAACGTTCTGACCGTGAACAAAGGCGCTGTTGAACTTTATCGCTCCGGGCCCGCTGCGGCCTTCCACAGAGGCGGCGGGACTGCCGGCATTGCTCTGGGCGAATGCCGCGACGCCGCCCCCCAGCGAAGCGATCAGCAAATAACGAACGGCACACGCCAGCGCCGATGGGCGCAACGCCCGCCGTGTATAGTGTTGCATTTCCGTTGGTCTCATTACCCTGTATTCCCTGTAGTAATGCGTTTCTCAGGTCCCGGACTGAATAGAGAGCGGCAGCGGCCTACTCCAGCCGTTTGCTTATCGCCAGGCCGCTCCCCGCCGTTGGCGAAAGCTGATATTCATTAACGCCGCCGTAGTCATTAATCAGGCGAAAGGTCACGCTGCTGAGGGTGGCCGGCGTACGGGCCTTGTTTTCAGGCAGAAACGTCTCGCTGGAAAAGGGCGGGATCATTTTTGCGACCAGCGGATATTTTTGCGTGCCGGCGGTGATATAGGCCGAATCGAAGGAGAAATAGTAGGGCGTCGGGTTCGTCACCTTTACACCTTTGCCCGCCCCGGCGCGCTCCCAGCGCAGATCGTCAACCCGCTCGGCGCTGCTGCTCTTCAGGAGGGATGTCGGGCGATAGAAAATTTTAATGCGCGTTCTGAAGGCCAGCTCAAGCCGATCGGATTGCTGCACTTCCTCATTCACCGGCGGAATTTCTAATAGGTTAAACCAGAATACCGACTCGCGATCCTGCGGCAGGCTCATGCCGTTATAGATCAGGCGCACGCTCTGCCCTTTACCCGGCTCCACGCGGAATACCGGCGGCGTCACGGTAAACGGCACGTTTATATTACTCAGGTTGTCATCTTTACTACCGTCATCGACCCATACCTGCGCCACAATCGGCGTGTTGCCTTTATTATTGGTTCTGACCGTCTGGTCGCTCTGGGTGCCGGGAAAAACAATCCGGGTGCCAGAAATTGTCATGGCCCCAAAAACGCTCCGGGAGAGCAAGAGCAGAAAAATAAAAGCGATGGTGAATTTTGCCAATAAAGCTCGTTGGTATGCCATAACACAGCCCTGCGCGATCGACTCAAAATATATTTAAAGGGGCGAGCGTTCGCCCCGGAATTAAAGCAAAAAAATAAAACCTTTACGGATAGGCGAGGGTATATTTCGCCGTCGCTGCGACCTTCCCGAGGGTGGTTACGCCAGTGGAGTAGTAGCCGCCGTAGTAGCGCATGGTCGCTGTGCCGGTACTGGATACGTCAAACATCGCACCGGTATCCCCCAGCTTCAGCTGGGTTGCCGCGTCAGCGTTGTACAGGCGAATCTCCACGTTGTTCGCCTTCTTATCGTTAGCGCCGGAGGGAGTGTAGTTGTTTGTCAGGTTGTTGGTCACGCTGTTCACGCCGGTACTGCCGACGGCCTCAAAGTGCGCACCCACCTTAGTGATAGCGCTTGGGCAATTTTCTACTTTCAGATCAAAGCCCTTGGAACCCGCCTCGATATTGGCAGCGTTCAGGGTCTGAACGGAAACCTTCGGCAATGGTACCGTTTGAGTCTCATAGCCGGTCGTAATCGTGCAGGTCTCCGCAATCAGCTCGCCGGTAAATCTCACTTCCCCCTTACTTGCGGCGAAGCCGGTGGTGGAAACGGCGGCCAGCGCCATTGCACACAGCGTCATATTGATATTACGCATGATATTTTCCTATATAACAGTTTTAAATAATCATTAACGACAGATATATCGTTCCTTATGGGTACTACTTCCTTCACTTATTTCGACGGCGGCTCCTCTGGTTGCATCATAATTTCGATATCATTGTTATCTGTCAGGCCAATATGCATCGCGCCGGCTTGCTGCTGAACCCTTCCCGCGGCGGTGCGTTTTAACACCGCGTTACCAATTTTTGGCAAAATGTTTTTCTCAATAAAACGAATCAGCATCCGCGCCCCGGTTTCCGCTACCGGGCATCGCTCAACTACGTGCTGAATAAGCGCATCGCTAAAGCTCAGGGTAATGTCATAATTTGCCTTCGCCCTGTCGGCAATTCGCTGCAGATGAATCTTCACAATATTCTGCAGAGAATCGCTGGCCAGCGGTAAATAGGGCACCACCGTCACCCGGCCTAAAAACGCCGCCGGGAAAACCTTCAGCAGCGCCGGCTGTAATAACGTCAACAGCCCCTCTTCATCCGGCATCGTCTGCGGATCGGCGCAGACGCTGCTGATAATGTCGCTGCCGGTATTGCTGGTGAGCAAAATAATGGTGTTGCGGAAATCGATCTGCCGCCCTTCGCCATCCTCCATCGCCCCCTTGTCAAACACCTGGAAGAACAGCTCGTGTACGTCAGGGTGCGCTTTTTCAATTTCATCCAGCAGGATCACGCTGTAGGGCTTACGCCGTACCGCCTCGGTTAAGACGCCGCCCTCTCCGTAGCCCACATAGCCCGGCGGGGCACCTTTCAGCGAGGAGACCGTGTGCGCCTCCTGGTATTCGCTCATGTTGATGGTGATCAGGTTCTGCTCGCCGCCGTACAGCTGGCTGGCGATGGCCAGCGCCGTTTCGGTCTTCCCGACGCCGGAGGGGCCGACCAGCATAAAGACGCCGAACGGCTTCTGCGGATCGGCCAGCCCCGCCCGCGCCGTCTGAATGCTCTGGCTCAGGCAGGTCAGCGCGTGCTGCTGGCCGATGACCCGCTCGGCCAGGCGCTGGGGCAGCTCCATTACCGCGCTGACGTCATCCTTCAGCACCTGACCGACCGGTATGCCGGTCCAGCTGGCCACGATCGCCGCCACCACCGCGGCGTTGACCTCGGCCTGCACCAGCGGCAGCTCTCCGCGGACAGCGCTCAGGTCGGCCTCCAGCTCGTTCAGCCGCGCCTGCAGGTCGGCGGCCTGCCCGGCTTCAGCCTTCTCCGCCGCCTGCTCTGCCGCCAGCAGCTGGCTACGGGTTTCCATAATATCGGCCACCAGAGCGCACTCCCGGGTCCAGCGCTGCTCCAGGCGCTCCGCCTCTTCGGTATGCCCGGCGATGGCCTCCTCAATGGCCTCCGCGCGCCGGCCATCCTCTTTGCCAAAGCGAACGGCCTTTTCCAGCAGCGACAGCTCGGCCTGCGCCGATCGGCTGCCGAACTTGTGCGCCATCAGCTCCGACGGCGGCGTATGCTGCGCCACGGCCACTCTGGCGCAGGCGGTATCCAGCAGGCTGATCGCCTTATCGGGCAGCTGGCGGGCCGGAATATAGCGATGGGACAGGCGCACCGCGGCGCGGATCGCCTCATCCATAATCCAGACGCCGTGATGCTTCTCCAGCACCGGCAGCAGGCCGCGCAGCATGGCGATCGCCAGCTCCTCGGAAGGTTCTTCCACCTGCAGCACCTGGAAACGGCGGGTGAGCGCCGGATCTTTTTCAATATGGCGCTTAAACTCGCTCCAGGTGGTCGCGCCGATGGTGCGCAGCTGCCCGCGCGCCAGCATCGGCTTCATCAGGTTCGCGGCGTCTCCCGTCCCGGCGTTGCCGCCCGCCCCGACCAGCGTATGCACCTCGTCGATAAACAGGATCACCGGCTCGGCGGAGCCAACCGCCTCCTCCAGCACCGCCTTCAGGCGGGCCTCAAATTCCCCCTTCATGCTGGCCCCGGCGGAGAGCGCCACCACGTCAAGGGTCAGCAGGCGCACCGACTTCAGCGAAGGCGGCACCTCGCCCGCGGCGATAGCCAGTGCCAGACCCTCGACGACCGCCGTTTTTCCGACTCCGGCTTCCCCCGTCAGCAGCGGATTGTTCTGGCGACGGCGCAGCAGAATATCCACCATGGTATTGATCTCTTTATCGCGCCCCAGCACCGGGTCAATTTTCCCCTCGCGGGCCAGCGCGGTAAGGTCGGTGGTGTACTGCGCCAGGCCGCCGCTCTGGCCGCCGCCCATCGCCATGCTGGCCTCGCCGGGCACCCCCGCGTCGCCGGATAGGGTCGCCTCGCCCGCCAGCGCGTCCTGCTCGCCGGAGTCGCGAATGATATAGCCCAGATCCTTACTCAAATGCTCCAGCGGAATTTTTTCAAATACCGGCGAGATGGCGAACAGCGCCCGGCGCAGCTCCATGGTCGTCAGCAGGGCGATCAGCAGATGCCCGCTGCGAATGCAGCTCTGGTGGCACTCCAGGCTGGCAAACACCCAGGAGCGCTCGATCGCCAGCTCGATATGATAAGAGAAATCAGAGATGGCGCTGGCCCCCGCGGGCAGGCGCGTTAACGCCTGGGCAAAGTCGCGCTCCAGCCGCTCCGCATCCAGCTCAAAATGGCGGATAATATGGCGGATATCGCTATCCTGCTGCTGGTAGATCTGATTCAACCAGTGCACCAGCTCAACGTAGGGGTTACCGCGTAGCTTGCATAAGGTCGTCGCGCTCTCCACGCTTTTAAACAAGCTGGGATTGAGCTTACCGAAAAGATTTGTCCTGGTTATTGCCACAATATACGGCCCTGTCTCGATTAACAGTTAACATTCATTTTTGTTTTCCCGGAGTTTTACGGCACGCCATAATAAACAACCGGGAGATGATTTTGCTGCATAGTAAATAAGACAAAGGAAAATAAAAACCCTTCTTACAGGCCGCCATAGGTTTTAAGATTCTGGCTCGATAATCATTCTTAAAGTTTCAGAAACAATAAACACCGCGATCACAAAGGACGCTTTTACTTTTAAAATCAGACCAGCCACAGCTAATAAAAAATGCGCAGAGCGACACATCTGGGACATTTCTCATAAAACGCTCAGTGTTGCAAAAAGATATTTCTTTGCATAAAAACTCAGCCAGGATGCGAATAAGTGGAACATAATTTTCTGGATTATTACAATCGGGAGCTGACCTTTCTCAGAGAAATGGCGCAGGAATTTGCTGAACAGCATCCTAAGATCGCCGGACGCCTGGGGATGAACGGCATTGAGATCGCCGATCCCTACGTTGAGCGCCTGATTGAGGCATTTTGCTTCCTGTCGGCGAGAACACAGCTCAAGCTCGATGCGGAATTTCCCCGCTTCACCCAGCGCCTGCTGGATATTATCTATCCCAACTATAACGCCCCCACGCCCTCGATGGGCGTGGCGCAGCTCAGGCCCAATCTGAGCGAGGGGGATTTAACCCACGGCTTTACTATTCCCAAGCAGAGCGCTTTCTACAGCCGTATTCTTCCCGGCGAGATGACCCGCTGCGAGTTTCGCAATAATCAGGACGTGACCCTCTGGCCGCTGGAGATTGCCGAGGTCAGGCTCACCTCGGTGCCGCCGGATATTCCCAACCTGGAGTATTACCGCATCAAACACCACCAGCTCAAGGGGGCGCTGCGCATCCGGCTGCGGCTGCAGGGCGACCTGACCTTTTCGCAACTGGAGGGGCTGGACGAACTGCCGGTCTATATTCAGGGCGACGAGCGCATCGTTTCCCATACGTTTGAGCTTCTGCACGGCAGCCATATCGCGGCGGTGGTGCGCAGCGAAGAGAACAACCAGCCGCAGTACCACGTCATCAGCAGCCGGCCGCTGAAGTTTGAGGGCCTCGCGCCGGATCAAAGTTTGCTCCCTTTGCAGTGGAATATGTTCCATGGTCACACCCTCATCCAGGAGTATATTGCCTGCAGGGAGCGTTTTTATTTCTTCTCCATCACCCAGCTTGCCGCCGCGCTCCGCAATAATAATAGCCGCGAGGTTGAGATTATTATTCTGCTGGACAAACTGCCGCAGGATCTGATCGCCCACCTCGACGCCTCGCACTTTTTATTATTCTGCACCCCGGTAATTAATCTTTTTCCTAAACGGGTGGATCGCATCGAGGTTAACCGGGCGCTGAATAATTTCCACATCGTGCCGGATCGCAGCCGTCCTGTAGATTATGAAATATTCAGCGTCAATAAAGTCTATGGCCTGCAGGCGGAAACCAGCGAGGAGCTGGCGTTTAATGCGCTGTATCAGACCCGACACAGCGACACCGGCAATTTTGGCCGCTACTTTTCCGTTCAGCGCGAAGCGCGTACCAAAGATACCACCCATCGCAAATACGATACCCGCACGCCCTACCTGGGCACGGAAATTTTTATCTCGCTGGTGGACCAACAGGAGGCCCCCTACGGAGAGCATATTCGCTATCTGCTGGTGGATGCGATGGTGACCAACCGCGATCTGCCGCGCCTGCTGAGCAGCACCGGCAGCTTCGATCTCACCATGTCCGACTCGGTGCCCATTCACGGGGCGCGGTTCGTCAGCTCGCCCAGCGCCCCGCGCTCCCCCTTCGCCATCGGCGAGTCCGCCTGGCGGCTGATCCGCCAGCTGAGCTTTAACTATCTGCCGCTCTCCGATATGGATCACGCCCAGGGCGGCGAGTCGCTGCGCAATATGCTGCGCCTGTTCACCACCGCCGCCGACCTGGAGTCGATGGCGCAGATCGACAGCCTGATCGGCTGTAAAACCCGGCCGGTGGTACGCCGCCTGGCGGAAGACGGCCTGCTGGTTTACGGTCGCGGCGTCAACTGCACGCTGACGGTGGATGAAGAGGGCTTTTCCGGCGTCAGCCCCTACCTCTTTGGACTGATTATGGAGAATTACCTGGCCCGCCACGCCGCCATCAACGTGTTTACCGAAACGGAGCTGCATTCGATGCAGCGCGGCCCCATCGCGCGCTGGAAGGCGCGCCCCGGCGGACGAGGCGCGCTATGACGACGCCCACGACCGGCCAGACCGGGCTACCGCCGGGTCTTGACGTCTGGTACGACGTCAATGCGCCCTGGGAGGCGGGGTTTATCAGTATCATGCGCGCCATCGCCGCCCAGACCCCCGCGCTGCCGCCGCCGGGCAAGGCGGTGCGCCCCTCCCAGGAGCGCTTTCGCCTGGGCCAGGTGGCGAGCACGACCTTCTCCCCGCGCGAAATTGCCGCCATCAGCCGGCAGGACGACAAAATTAAGCTGCGGCTGTTTGGCCTGGGTATCTGGGGTCCCCAGGGGGCGATGCCCCTGCACTACTCGGAATGGGCCTATTCGCGCGATAAGCATCATGACCACACGCTGATCGACTTTGTCGACATCTTTCACCACCGCGCGCTGAGCCTGTTCTACCGGGCATGGTTTTTATCCCAGGACACCGCCTCGCTGGATCGTAAAGACGATGAGCGGTTCTCGTTCTACATCGGCAGCCTGGTCGGCCTCGATCCGGCGGAGCTGGAGCCCGTGCCGCTGCCGATGCATACCCGGCTGGCCTCCTCCGCGCATCTGATCCGCGAAGCGCGAAACCCGGACGGCCTGCTGGGCGCGCTGCGCTACTACTTCGACGTGCAGGTGCAGATGACGGAGTTTGAGCTGCAGTGGATCGTGCTGGAGGGTCAGGACCAGACGGCGCTGGGCGATGACCGCTATGCCGCTCTGCTCGGCGATGGTGCCATCCTCGGCTCCACGGTACTTGACCGCCAGCACCGCTTTAAGCTGCTGATAGGGCCGCTCACCCTCGATCAGTATCTGCTGTTCAGCCCGTGGGGCAGCGATATGCCGGTGCTGCGCGAGCTGGTGCGCAGCTTTATCGGCTTTGAGTACGCCTGGGAGGTGCAGCTGATGCTGGCCGCCGACCAGGTGCCCAGGGCGACCCTGGACGGCGGCCATCGGCTGGGCTACGCCAGCTGGCTGGAGCGGGAGGCTTTCGACGCTCCCGTGTTCGGGATGAGCTTCGAGCCGGAGATGTATCAATCCGGTATCTCTGCGGGATAAAGGTGCAGACAGATGGATGAAATAATGAACGCAATAACTGAACCGCCCAGGCTGACCTGTTCGGACTACTACCAGCACGTGATGCAGGCGCTGCCGGGCGACTTCCCCTGCGGAGAGTCTCTCGACTACGACCCGGCATTTATTATGCTGCAGTCCCGACTGCAGCCGAAGCTGGGGGTGGAGTACGGCAGCTTCGTCGAGGCCGCAGAGCCGGTCAACTGGACGGAAACCGAGCGCGAATGCCTGGCGCTGCTGCAAAAAAGCAAAGACGTCAGGCTGATCGTCATATTAATGCGCTGTCGGCTGCGCAAGGTGGGCCTGCCCGCGCTGGCTGAGGGGACGGAGGCGCTGCTCACCCTGCTGCAGACCTGGCCGGACGACCTCTACCCGCAGCTGCTGGACGAAGGCGAATTCGCGCCGATGCTGCGCGCCAACGCCTTCGCCGAGCTGGAGGATATTGACGGCCTGCTGGCGGACCTGCGCAACCAGCCGCTGCCGAAGGCGGCCGGGCTGCAGATAACGATAAAAGAGTTTGAAAAGGCCCATCAGATCCCCAGGGAGGAGGGGGCGCTGTCGGAGGCTGCGGTCGCCGCGCTGATCCAGGAGTGGCATCTTAACGCCCTCGACGGCATTCAGCCGCTGCTGCAGGCGCATCAGCATCTGCAGGCCATTGTTGCCCTGCTGAACGCGACGCTGGGCGAAGAGGCCCCCGAGCTGGCGGCGTTTGGGCGAATTCTCGGCATGTTCTCATGTGAATTTAGCGCCGGGGTGCCTACGCCCCCCGCCCAACGGCCGACGCCCGCCCCGCAGAGCGAAGAGGCGCCGCCGCTCCCTGTCGCCGCTCCCGTGGCCAGGCCGATTGCGCCCCCGTCCCCCACGGCACGGAATCAGGGCATTAACGGCCGGACCGACGCCCAGCAGCGCCTGCAGGAGGTACGCAGCTGGTTTATGGCCGCCGAACCGGGCAGCCCGCTGATCCCGCTGCTGCAGTACGCCGAGCGGAGCATCGGCAAAAGTTTCGCCGACCTGCTTAAGATGTACCCCCCCGAAATCGTAGCCCTACTGAACCAGGAGAAAGAATAGATGCTGCCAAGGATCTGTATCGTTATGCTGCTGGCGCTGGTCACAGCGTCAGACGCGCTGGCCGTTTGTACTCTTGCCCGCGGCAGGCCGACCATACTCACCATTAGCGGCAAGCTGATGACAATTTCCGCCGACGCGCCTGCCAGCACTTCGGTCCCCTTTGCTGAATTCAACAGCCCGCTGCTGGGCCAGGCTGTGGGCTATGACCACTGCCTGGCCGGCTCCGAGTACGGCAAGCGCGTCATAAACCTGACGGGGCAGGACAGCGCCACCCGCATCTACCAGACCGATATTCCGGGGATCGGTATTAAGCTGCTCTACAGCAACGGCTCGGCGTTCGGCAACTTTCCCTCTACCAGCTACCTGAGGATCAGCTCAGGCGATAACGAGGCGACCTTCGACTATCCCCCGCAGTCTTACTTCCGGATCCAGTTTTTCAAAACCCGCGATCGGCTGAACCTGAGCCAGCCTTTGACGGGCGATCGGGTGCTGTCGGCCGGCGATATTGCCTACAACTACGTGCTGTCGGCGAACCCGTCCAACTATGCAATGAAGCTGTCGATTGGCGAAATGAGAATTATCAGCACCCCGGCGTGCACCGCCGACGGGGCCAAAACGGTCAACTTCAATGACGTCACCCCCTCCCTGCTCAAAAACGGGGTGGAGCGCGATCTGGACTTCGCCATTACCTGCCAAAGCGACTACGGCAGCTATTCGGCCAGCGCCTCAATAACCACCCGGACCCCCTCCGCCGACGCCAGCTATATCCAGGTACTGGACGCCAACGGCAGCAAGGAGCGGCTTGGGATCCGCATCACCGACGGCGGCGGCAAGGCGATGAAGATCAACGGCACGACGACGGAACAGAAGAGCAGCGTCACCAGCTATGGCTCCGCCCAGTTTCACTGGAAAGCGACGCTGATTCCGATCGGTCAGGCCGCGCCGGCGGGCGGTGCCTTCAGCGCCAGCGCGGAAATTGTTTTCACTATTCAATAATGACGACGCTAACCCAACGGGGATTTATGGACAACCCTGCAACGATTTTTATCACTATCGCCAGCTACCGCGATCCTCAGCTGGTGCCCACGCTGCGGGATATGCTGCAGCACGCCGCCTGTCCGCAGAATCTGCACATTGCCGTCTGCTGGCAGGATCACGAGGATCTGAGCCTTTTCGCGATGGCGGGCTTTACCCCGATGGGCGAAAAAACCGTAGCCGATCGCAGCGTTCACCTGTTTCGCTACCGCCACGCCCATATTAAGGTCATCAGCGTCCACTATTTCGCCAGCCAGGGGGCCTGCTGGGCGCGTAGCCAGGCGGAGGCGCTGTATGACAATGAACGCTACTTCCTGCAGATAGACTCCCACTGTCGCTTTGTTGCCGGGTGGGATCGCGAGATGATCGCCATGCTGGAGCAGCTGCGGACCCGCAGCAGCAGGCCGCTGATTACCGCCTATCCTCCGGCGTTCGTGCCCGGCGAAAACGAAGAGGCCAGTAAAAAGCGCTACGTCAGCCGTCTGATTTTTCGCGAGTTCGATGACCAGCGCCTGCCCATGCTCACCTCCACGTCCTTTGAGTCGTCGGAGCCGGTGCCGGGGAGCTATCTCGCCGGCGGCTTCATCTTCACCGACGGCGACTTTGTGCAGCGGGTGCCTAACGATCCGCAGATCTTTTTCGCCGGCGAGGAGATCGCTATGGCCGTGCGGGCCTTTACCCACGGCTATGACGTTTTTCATCCCCATAAGCCGCTGCTCTGGCACTACTACCAGCGCCAGGGGCAGAACAAGATCTGGGGCGACCATACCAACGAAGCCAACAGCCAGGGTCTCGTCGAGAAGGCGTGGTGGCAGCGGGATAATCAGTCTAAGGCCCGCGTCCGGGCGCTGCTGGGTATCGGCGCGGAGCCGGAGGGCGGCCTTGCGCCCTGGAGCCTCGGCGACCGGCGCAGCCTGCGGGAGTTTGAGTACCGGGCGGGCATTCATCTGCAAAACAGCACCGTTCTGCCCGAAGTTATCGGCCCCGATAAGATCAATTTCTTCGCCCCGCCCGCCGACGAGGCGGCGTGGCTGGAGCGCCACCGCGCGCACCACAGAAAGGTCATAACCCTGAGCGAGTCGGACTATCTCCACCGCGAAGACGAAACGGATACGCTGCACGTCAGCGTTTATAACCAGCAAAACATCCTGATGCATAAATTCACCCTTAAGCACGACGAGCTGGCGGCGCTCCCCGCCAGCCAGAGCGAGGAGGGGCGCGCGCTGACGATCGAATTTAAAACCGCCAGCGCCAGCGCCCCGGCGACGATTCGGCTATGCCCGTGGTCATCAACTGCCGGCTGGGGCGACGTCCGGGAGAGCGCATGGTGAAAAGCGAAAACTATCTCTGTAGGCTGGTGGGAATCGACACGCTGCTCTCCTTTGACGGCGTGGTGCCCTGCGTTGAGGATTTTCAGCTGAAGCTGGTGACCCTGATTGAGCAACTGCACAAGGCGCTGCTGGCGGAAAACGAAGCGCCGGCGGCGAGCGAAGCGCTGTGCCGGGCGCTGTGCTGCTATTTTGACCGACGCCTCATCGAGGGCGGTAACCTCTCCTGGCAGCGCTATTCGCTGGTGCACTATTTCTACGGCCACACCGAAGACGAGGGGGATATGGTTGCCCAGCTGGAGGCGCTGCTGCGCGACGACAGCGACACCCTGTTCCGCTACGCCTGGAAGCTACTGATTCTGTTTATCCAGCTTGCGGGACAGACGCCGCCGCTGGTCGCCCTGCGCGCGACCCACCGCAGCCGCTATCTTTCCCGCCCCCGCCCGCCGCAGATGCATTCGCAGAAACTGCCCGCGGTCGGGAGTTCGCCGGACGGCTCGCCGCGACTGATGATCTTTATCCTCGGCCCCTTTGCGGGCAAATGGTTCAGGCAGTCCGATCTCTCCTCCAGCCACAGCAGCGGGATCGTCTGGGCGGTGGTCGAACACGCCGCCTCGCTCGCCAAACGGCTGGAGTATCTGCATAAAAATTATCCCGGGATGAGCACCCTGGGGTTCTTTCCGCTGCTGGTCGACGGGATGGAGAGCAGCGGCGTGCTGATTGAGCAGCTAACCGCCTGGCAGTACGCCCTCTCCGCTACCCAGCTGCCGGAACGCCTGCCCTGTCTGCTGGGGCTGTATAGTCGCCTGAGCCAGGAGCGTGCCTCACACGATCCCGATCGGGCCATATGGACCGGCGGCCTGCTGACGACTTCACACGCTTCTCTGCCGCTGGAGGCGCAGCTGGTGGGCCTGACGGACGCGCTTGACGCCGCCGAGGTCGACGCCGACAGCGATCTGTACGCCATACAGCGCCACGCGCTGGGCAGCACGCTGTTAGCCTGGCTGGCGGAAAACCGGATTGTCAACGTGCTGGAGGCGCTCTTCGCTCACGGTCAGCTCAGCCTGGCGGGCGTGATGCTGGCCGATCACGGTTCGGGATTTACCCGTCACGGGGCGTGGTCGATATGGCTGGCGGAGAAATATGGCATCCTGCCGGGGCTTTCCGCCGCCATCGCCATGCCGGCGCTGCCCGCCATTACGCTACCGCCGGAGCCGGAAACGCCCCCCGCTCCCCACCGCGAAGCGCCGCTTCCGGCGTCGGTTCGCTGGCGGTGGCCAGCGGTTATTGCCCTGCTGGCGCTCTGCCTCGCGCTGGCCGCCGCGCTCTGGCATACCGGCTTCTGGAACACGCCGGACGAGGGAGCGCCCGCCGCCGCGTTTGACCGGCAGGCGGGGCTTTCGCCGTCGCTGTTCACCCTTTCGGAAGCCACCCCCTTCTTTGCCAAAGGCAGCGCGGCGCTGCTGCCGGAGAGCGAAAAGGCGCTGCGGGCGCTGCTGCCGGAGATAGAGAGCCGACCGCAGCAGATGTTCCTGATCGTTGGCCACGCCGACAGCAGCGGCAGCGCCGCCGTAAATATGACGTTGTCCATCGAACGCGCCCGCGCCATCCGCGACTGGCTGGTGCAGCATACGGGCGTACCCGCCAGCCGGTTCCTTATCGAAGGCGCAGGTAACAGTCGGCCGATAGCCAGCAACGAAACCCGGGAGGGACGCGCGCTCAACCGCCGCGTTGAGATCGTTCCTTTATCCACGCAAGTCAATCAGAATTAAGAGAGTGTTGTTTATGAGTAAAAAACCGGTGACCTATCCCCTGAACGAAGGCCATTTCGTCACGATCGATCCGCAGGAGGATCAGTCCATCAATATTCTGCGCTTTCGGGACGAAGACGATAATCCGTACAACATCCTGATTAACCGCGCGACGCTGGAGGAGGATCAGACCGTTGAAGCGTACTGCGAACAGCAGTGGGAGAGGATGAAAAAATATGTTCCCGGCTTTGAGCTGGAAGGAAAAAATCTGCAGCATGAAATCGGCCCCTCAAAGCTGCCGGTGCTGCAAACGGCCAATAAATTCCTTGAGGAGGGGGCGCTGGTCCGCCAGGTGACCTCTATCGTGACGCTGCCCTGGCACCCTCACGTCAACCCCCACTCGCGCAAGCTGCTGGTGTTTACCCTCGCGGTGAATGACGACTTTACCGAATCCCAGCGCAAACACTATGTGCGCATCATTAACAGCTTTGTTCCCGTTGAAGCGCCGCTCAGCGACGAAAGCTGACGCCGCCCCCTCCCCACGATAAAAGGAGCCAGAATCCCGACCGGGGATTCTGGCTGCCACTCAGCGCCCTACCACCCGCAGCGGCTCAATATCGCTCTCTTTTTTAATCACCAGCGCATCGTCGCCGCGCAGGCAGGTTCCACCGTAGCTGCCGCCGACGGTAAAGGTGCAGACCTGAATATATTTTCCGTCGACGTTGGGCAGACACCAGAGCTGCTGGTAGATATTTTTCTGGTCGGCAAATTTGCCGCTGGTCTTATCCAGCAGCTCCTCCTGATGGCTGACCAGATCGATATTGCTGCCGCAGCGTCCGGCGATAGGCTTCACCGCATAGCCGGTCTGCATCAGCTCATCATTGACCGTGAAGTCGGTGTCGAGCAGATAGCGATGGTGCGGGAACAACGACCAGAGGATCGGCAGAATCGCCTTATTGCCGGGGATCACCGTCCACAGCGGCTCGAACACCAGCACCTCCGGACGCAGCAGCACGTCGATCAGCCGCACTTCGTCCCGGGGATGGCCGGTGCGGATCGGCACGGCGGCGTATTCGGTTTCGCTGACCTCGCGCACCTGCTCAATCGCCGTTTCCCAGGCCCAGGTTTTCCAGACGCAGTTCACCGGCCGGCCGTCGCCGTCGATCAGCTGCCCGGCGGCGTCCCAGCGCAGTTCATCCAGCCCGCGGACGATTTTGCTGTGAAAGCCGGCCTGGCGCAGCGCCTGCTGCATAAACCTGGCGTGGTAGCTCTCTTCCGCATCGTTATCCTGCATGATGTGAACGAAGGGCCGCGCGCGGCTGTGCTTCCAGGCCCCCGCCAGATCGTTAAGCAGCCCCTCCGCCGGGTTGCGCCCCACCCCGACGCCGCCGCGATCCGCCCAGCGATCCAGGATCGGCCCGGCCTCGGTGTGGCAGGAGGCGGAATCGGCGTTGTACTCGTACACCTTCAGCCCCCGCTCGTCCATGCAGAAGTCCATCCGCCCGGTGATCATATCGTGGCGGCGGCGCTGCCAGGAGAGGCGCAGGCGCGGCCAGAGGATCTTCGGAATATCAAACAGCGCCAGCAGGCCGTCGTCTTTCAGCACCTTGTCGGTGGCGTGCAGGTACATCAGATGCAGCTCGTTGGTGGCTTTGATAAGCTCCTGCTCCGCGCTTTCGCTGAGGGTGAAATACTGGTGCGGGTCCTGGTTAATGATGTGGCCGTTCGCCTGGGCGTAGGCCTTCTGCAGCGGGTGCCGCTCGTCCAGCCAGCGCCCGGTGAACTGCCCTTTATCCTTCAGCCGCGCGCCGCGGATGCGCAGCGCTTCGCCGGACACCTCCGGCTGCGGCAGGCTGTGGCGGGCGTCGTCGGTCTGGATCATCCAGCCGAGGATGGTGGTGTCGTCAAAGGTATCATGCAGGGTATAGCGGCCGTTCTCCACCGTCATCGCCAGCTCGCGGGTCCACTGCTGGCCGGGGGGGAGCGGCGAGTGGATGACGTTCTGTTCGGCGATGCGGATCTTATTGTCCAGCAGTTGGGTGACGATGGCCACGTGGCCAGTGTCGTTAAATTCGCCGCCCTGCTGCCAGACCAGCAGCGCCCCGACCACCGGCGCGCGCGGGGAGCCGTTGGCAAACGCCTGCAGCGGCAGGATATTGTCATTCACCACCTCGCGCAGAAAGCGCAGCGAGAAGATCTCCCACGCCATGCCGACGTCGGTAAACACCATGCCATAGTTAAGAAACAGGAAGCGGCGGGCGAACTCCACGCACTGCCACTTGTGCCCCATATACTCGTCGTCAATGTAGCTGCGAAAGGCGGCATCATCGGCGTCCTGCGGGTCGAGGGAGCTGTAATCTGAAGAGTAGATGGCAACGCCGCCGGGGGCGTAACCCAATAATGTCCCGAACGGGGCATCCTGACCGATCGTGCTTGTACTCATGCGCCTTGCCTCAAAATCCTGTCCTCCGGGCAGGCTGGCGTTAGATTTATCGCTCTGATGGCCCACCCAATAACATTCACCGTATAAAGGTTTTCTTATCATACACCGCCCGGCGGCCAGCGGCGGTGAAAATTAGCGCGGCGTTAAGGCTGACTCACCGCCCGACGCCCGTTTTATCACCGCGCGCTGAAGATAAGCGTCAGGAAACGTCGTCAGCGGTGCCGGATGACGGCGCGGATCGCGTCCTGTCCGACGGGCTTCCGGCAGGTAAGGTGAACCCGTGCTGGCGGATAATCGCGCCGGCCCGGGACGAGAGCAGAAACTCAGCCAGCGGTCGGCCGCCCTCGCTCAGGCAGGCAAGGCCGTACTCCACGGTGGGGTTATACGGCTCCGGGATCGCCACCACCCGCAGCGCGTCGATCTGCCGCAGGCGGGGAGCATAGCTGGCGTAGCCGATAAAGAGATCGGCGTGGCCGTTAGCGATAAGCCACTCGGCGGCGAGGCTGCCCGCCGGCAGCGGCAGCGAGGTCCTGCCGCCCACCAGGCTTTTCGCCCGGCGCTTCAGGCGCTCGCCGTGCGCCCCCATCCGGGAAAACAGCTGCCAGGCATAGTCGCCGGAGGGATCGCAGCCCGGCGTCGAGATGCCGACCCGCAGATCCGGACGGGTCAGCAGCGTCAGCCAGTCGTCCGCTTCGCCGACGGCGTCCGCCCGCACGGTCAGGCAGAGGCGGTTGGCGGCAAAGGGGGCGACAAACAGCGCCCGCCCGTCGTTAAGCAGCGCCTGCGGGTGCGCCATATTGGCCGAGGCGAAGAGATCGCCCGGCTCACCGGCGGCGAGCCGCTCGCGCAACAGCCCCGCCGGGCCGAAGCGGCAGACGACATCGCGGTGCTGAAAGGCGGCCATCAGCGGCTGCCAGACGGCACGCAGACTGCCTGCCGCCAGAACGTTTACTGGCTTCACAGGTGGTGCTCCTTACTCATTTTGTCAGCGTCGCGGGAGGTCCACACGAACGGTTAAGGGACACAGCCTAAATAGCCGCGCCGGATATCGCAACCCCTGTTATTTACTGAGCAGCTTGAAGCGCAGACATCCGGAAAATCCTCCCCGATGCCTTAGCTCTGTAACAGCGGCCAAAAACAGAGCGCTATTTTGCGTCGTTATTGTTTGTCGCTATTGGTTAATGCAATTAATTCAATATATATTGGCAGAGATAATTATTATCACTACGCAATTAATAAAATATCGCGCTGTTTCACAAACTACCCATATAAAATAAAACCCACCGGTAAAATGTTTTATACCCTAAATAATTCGAGTTGCAGGACAAAACGCAGCGCGTTTTGAACCGCCCCTGGGCTGGCCCCGAAGGGGTGAGGCCTTCAGGCCGAATCACGCGGCGACACGGTGACAAATTCGTCAGGAACGAATTTGAACAGCCGCTGGCTGCCTCTGGTGAGAGCCAGGGATGTCTCTCATTAATCCCCGGGAGCTTACTGTAGTAAGTGACTGGGGTGAGCGACAAATCTGCCTGGAGCAGATTTGAACGCCGCTGGCGGCGGCCCGTCAGGGCGAGTCTCATGGATGAGACGAGTAACCCGAAGCCAACTAACATGCAGCCTGAAGTATGACGGGTATATACTGAAACTCCGCCGGTTCAGTACGGAAACGGGTAATTAAATATCCCGACAGATATATATTAATAAAAATATATCGTCTGAAGATAAATACGCAGCAGGCCCGACGGTAATGTATCACCCTGGACGATGCGTCTCTGGTGGCCTTCCGTTATGATGAACGCGGCAGGCTGGCGGAGGGGGAGGAACACCAGGCGCGGCGCTGGCACTATGACGCCGCAGGGCGGCTGACGGCGGCGGAGTCGCCCTCCTCCTACAGCGAAGGCCACGTGCAGAAGACAGAGGCGTTTGATTACGACCCGTTCAACCGGCGGACCAGCAAGTGCCGCAACGGCGAGCTGACGGAGTTTATCTGGCAGGGAAACCGGCTGGTGGCGCAGACGCGGGGGAGTGGCAGAGTTTTATTTACGAGCCGGGCAGCCGCTGGCGCTGGTGGAGGGGCATAAGTGGCGGCTTCCTTACGGGCATAAATCAACGGTGTACTGGTATCAGACGGACCACCCGGGTACGCCGCACAGCCTGACGGACGTCAATGGCAGGTGGATATATGCCTGTGAATATGACGCCTCGGCCGGATGAGTGACGAATAATTTTTAAGCGATTATGATAGGAGCAAGGCACTGCTGAAGTTCCGCAACCCGCTGTGTTTTCAGGGACAGGACGAGGAGTCGAGGCTCTTTTACAATCTGAACCGGTACTACGACCCGACGCCAGGGCGTATATCACACTGGACCCGACAGGGCTGACGGGCGGGCGGAATCAGTATGCGTATGTGAAAAACATACCCGTCGGCGTGAATAAGAACATGGATTGTAAAGGAGAAAATATTCTCCTGACAAATATAACTGGAAATAATTTATGAAATTAACCGTTGAGTTACATGGCATAGATCCCGTTAAGGGAGAATGGTTCAGCATATCGAAACATGAGTCCGATCGTTATAATCATGATATTTTACTGCTGATTATTAACAAAGTCCTGGATGAAGGTGCTAAATATAGCAGAAATGGTCTTGAAGGATTAAGAGCTTTTCATGTTGAATTGTCAGTAGCTATTATTTCTGATGAAAATGGCTTCAGACCTGCATTCGACATTGATGTGCGTACAATAAGCAGGCTTAGCGCGGCAGGTGCCTCATTTGATTTCGACCCATATATATAAATAGCCTGCCGTGAAAACATAAATGTAAGACATTTGGCTGAATTCTAATATATCCCCGTCATACTTCAAGTTGCAGGACAAAACGCAGCGCGTTTTGAACCGCCCCTGGGCTGGCCCCGCGGCAGGTGAGCGACAAATTCGTAAGCAATAAATTTACCCGACGGCAGGTTCCCTTCGGCGAGGGGCAGGGATACCCCTCATTCATTCCCGGGGGCATAGCAAACGCTGTGACCGGGGTGAGTAACAAATCTGTCCCGGGCAGATTTGAACGCCACGCGGCGGCGGCCCTTCAGGACAAATCTCATGGATGAGACAAGTAACCAGAAGCCAACGCACATGCAGCCTGAAGTATGACGGGTATAAAAGCCGGGGGCAGACAGTACCCCCTCCCGGCCTTTTATTATTTTTACCTCGCCAGGCTAGTACGGCCAGCAGAAAGCGCAGGGCAAGGTGCTGGCACAGGACGTTCTGGTAATGGCTCAGGCCACAAATCCAGGCTTAACGCCCTTTACGGGACCGGCTATTTTGCAAAGCGATTTACTCCACGCCCTGGTAGTCGGTACGGTAGAAGCGCTGATACCAGTCGTTGGCGACCCTGCGCATATCAATATCCCGGAACTTTTCCGGATAGAGCTTCTTCGCCATCCACAGCTCGCCAATGCCCATCGCCTCCGGCATCGGGTAACCCCAGGCCTTAGCATAATCAGGCATCAGATAGACGCGCTGGTTTTTCACCGCGTCAATCACCTGCCACCGCGGATCGTTGCGGATCTGCTCCACCACCTTCGGATAGCGGTCCTGGACAAAAATCACCTGCGGGTTCCAGGCGATCACCTGCTCCATCGCCACCGGCTTAAAGCCTTTCACCGTCGCCGCCGCCACGTTCAGCGCCCCGGCGTGCGCCATCATCAGCCCGGTATATTTGCCGGAGCCGTAGGTGGTCAGATCCGGATTAGCCATATAGGCGCGCACCCGCTTCGCTTCAGGAAGCGCCTGCAGACGGTCGCTGACTATTTTACGGCCGCGATCCGTCGCCTCAATCAGCGCCTTCGCCGCCTGCGGCTTATTGACGATGTCGCCGATAAGCGTAATGCCTTCGCGCAGCCCGCGATCGTAAGCCGCCTCCTCATTCACCATGGTCGGGTTAATTTTGGCCTGCTCTCCCGCCGCGTCGTGGCGCAGGGAGATCGCCACCACCGGGATGCCAAGATCGCTGATTTTGTCGATCATTTCCCGCGGCGCATAGTTGGTGACAAACACTACCTGCGGATGCAGCGCCACCAGCTTTTCCGGATCGACGTGGGTTAAATCACCCAGCGCCGCCTTCTGCGCCAGCTCCGGTGCCAGCCGCGCGTAGCCTTCGCCGAGCTGCTGCTTCCAGTTGGCCATTACGCCGACGATTTTATCGGTGGCGTTCATCTGCACCAGCAGGTTCAGCGTCTGATGCTGCAGCACCACCACGCGATCGACGGTGTCCGGAACGGTAACCTGGCGGCCTATCTGATCGGTGAAGGTGCGATCGGCCAGGGCCGTGAAAGGCAGGGAAAAAAGAAGCGCCAGCAGGGAAAGCTGGCGCAGGGATGTCAACATGAGCGTCTCCTCGCAATCGATATACCCGTCATACTTCAAGTTGCATGTGCGTTGGCTTTATTCGGCCCAGGGGCCTCACCCTGAAGGGCCGCCGCCAGCGGCGTTCAAATCAGCTAAGCCGATTTGTCCTCGCTCACCCCAGTCACTTACTCTAGTAAGCTCCTGGGGATTAATGAGAGACATCCCTGTCTCTCACCAGAGGCAGCCTGCGGCTGTTCAAATTCGTTCCTGACGAATTTGTCACTGCGTCGCCGCGTGATTCGGCCTGAGGGCCTCACCCCTTCGGGGCCAGCCTGGGGGCTGTTCAAAACGCGCTGCGTTTTGTCCTGCAACTCGAATTATTTAGGGTATATACACTCTATTATATAACGATTGTCGGGGCGCTTAACAGCGGGATCAGGCGCTGGTGACGTCGTACTCCATACGGCGCAGGGCGTCCAGCGTGATTCTGGCCTCCTCTTCGTCGATAATGCTCATGGCAAAACCGACGTGTACCAGCACCCACTGCCCCACCAGCTCCGCCGGATAGCCTTCGCAAATCAGAGCGATATTCACCTCGCGCCTGATGCCGCACACTTCGACCTGCGCCAGCTGATGAATATCCTCACCGACGGCCAGCACCTGGCCGGGGACTCCAATACACATAGTTAACCACCTGGAATGAGAAGCGGGTTACTCCACTTCAATACTTTTAACCTTCAGGGAATCGCCGGCGTCCACCCGCAGGCTGACGCCCTGGCAGCGCGGGCAGGGCGCGTCGTGGCGCTCTATTTCAACCGCCTCGCCGCAGTCCCAGCACCAGGCCTGCGCCGGCCGATAGCCGATATGCAGCGTACTGCCTTCGGCTATCGTCCCCCGGCAGACGATGTCGAAACTGAAGCGCACGGCGCTCTCCTCCACGCAGGAGAGCGCGCCAATCTCCAGCCATACGCCGGTGACGCGCGTTACCCCATGCTGCTCCGCCTGCTGCAGCACGATCTCCACCGCGCTCTGGCACAGGGAGAGCTCATGCATGCTCGCCGCTCCGGCGGCCGAACAGCAGGGCCCGGCGACCGGCCTGCTGGGGCGAGTCGGGATCGCTGACCGGCAGCGACAGCAGCATCCGCGCGCAGTCGTCCGCCAGCCGCACGCCCTCCTCCGCCGACAGGCCGCGCTCAAGGGGCGACATCAGCGAACAGGAGAGATACTGCGAAACGCCGTCCAGCTCGCCGACGGTAAAGGTCATATCGCCGTAGGGCAGGCGCAGGCCGAGCTTGTCGCTGACCTTGCGCTGCGGCCAGATCTGATCCGGGCCGGGGAAGATCAGCGCGCTCAACATCCACGGCGTAATCACGCAGCCGGTCCACTGGCCTTCAAACGGCGTCAGGTCGGTGACATAAACCGGCATGGACGGATGCAGAAACGACAGATCGTGCATCGCGCGGCGGGCGATCTCCTCAAAGGCTGCCTGCACCCGCGCCTGCGGAGAGGTGGAAAAGCCGATGATCTCGTCAGCCATGCGTCGGCTCCTTAGGCGTCGCCTCGACGCCTGACTCGCGCAGCGCGGCTAACACCTGCTCCAGCGCCGGCTCAATCATCGCCTCCACCGTCGGCGTCAGGCCGATGTGCGGCTCCAGGGATTGCGGGATCACGCCAACCAGCGTCAGCTTCTTCGGAAACTCGTCGGTGAAGCGCAGGGCCGACAGCACGTCGGCCAGGCCAAGCTGGTGGGGCGAGATCTTATTGGTGAACAGCGCCGGCACCTCGTCGTCGCGCAGGACCATCAGGGTGCCCGGCTCGCGCTTCTTCGACACAATGGCGTCGGCGATGATCAGATGATCCCGGTTCGCCATGTCGCCGAGCAGCTCCATGCCCGCGGTGCCGCCGTCGAGGATCTCGACGTACTCCGGCAGCGCGTAGCGCTGCCCTAACGCCTCAACGATACGCACCCCGATAGCCTCATCGGTCAGCAGGATATTGCCGACCCCTAAAACTAATATCCGCATCAGAGGACCTTCACCGAGACCACTTCACTGCCGTCGGCGTCCACCACGTGCACCGCGCAGGACATGCACGGATCGAAGGAGTGAATGGTGCGCACCACCTCCAGCGGCTTGTGCGGATCGGCGATGGGCGTTCCCACCAGCGACTGCTCGTACGGGCCAACCTCGTCGTTGAAGTTGCGCGGGCCGGAGTTCCAGGTGGAGGGCACCACCGCCTGGTAGTTGCTGATAATCCCGTCTTTGATCACCATCCAGTGGGAGAGCATACCGCGCGGGGCCTCCAGGAAGCCGACGCCCTTAAACTCGCCCGTCGCCGGGATCTCCGGCTTCACGAAGGTGGTGAAATCGCCCTTGCCGATGTTTTCAATCAGCGCGGCGTACTGATGCTGCAGGATATTCTGCAGCTCGCAGCAGTGTACGGTGCGCCCGATGATGCGGCCGAGAGTGGAGTGCAGCTGCGCCACCTCCAGGGTCTTGCCGGTCAGCTTCTGGTAGATAGCGATAATTTCATTCAGCTTCGCGTGGGTCGCCTCGCGCCCTGCCGCCAGCTTGCACAGCATATTGGCCAGCGGGCCAACCTCCACGGTTTTACCGTAGAAGGTCGGGGCTTTCACCCACGAATATTTACCGTCGTCCGACCAGCCGGTGTACTCAGGAACGGTCGTGCCTTCCCACGGTGCCTGGGGCGCTTCGTCCTTGTACCAGGCGTGCTTCGCGCTCTCCTGAATGCCCTTGATCAGGAACTCGTCGGAGTGAGAGTTGATTGGCCGGTAGCTCGCCAGATCGGCGTTACTGATATAGCCGCCGGGGAACAGGAAGCTGCCGTTTTTGCCGTCGGTCGGATACTCCGGCGCGCACAGGTAGTTTACCGCCCCTTTGCCGCGCTCCAGCCACTCCGGATAGTACGCCGCGATCACCGCCGTATCGACTTTATAGACCTGCTCAACGAAGTCGCTCAGCTTGTCGATGAAGGACTTAATGTACATCAGGCGCTCAAGGTTCAGCACGCCCACGCCGTCGAGGTTGATCGGGTTCGCCACCCCGCCCACCGCCAGGTTCTGGATGTGCGGGGTTTTACCCCCCAGCAGCGCCACCACGCGGTTAGCGTCGCGCTGGCACTCCAGCGCCTGCAGGTAGTGGGCCACGGCGATCAGGTTGACCTCCGGCGGCAGCTGCATCGCCGGGTGACCCCAGTAGCCGTTGGCGAAAATTCCCAGCTGGCCGCTGTCCACCAGCGCCTTGATCTTGTTCTGAACCTTCGTGAACTCTTCCGCGCTGTTCAGATGCCAGCTGGAAACGCCGCTCAGCATCGCCGACGCCTTCGCCGGATCGGCCTTCAGGGCGGAGGTGATGTCCACCCAGTCCAGCGCCGAGAGCTGGTAGAAGTGGACGATATGGTCATGGGTGGTGTGCGCCGCCAGGATAATGTTACGAATATACTGGGCGTTAACGGGAACGTCGATGTTCAGCGCGCTTTCCGCCGCGCGCACCGAAGAGAGCGCGTGGGTGGTGGTGCAGACGCCGCAAATACGCTGGACGATCATCCAGGCATCGCGCGGGTCGCGGTTCTTGACGATCTCTTCCATACCGCGCCACATGGTTCCGGATGCCCATGCTTTTGAAACGACGCCGTTTTCAATTTCGCAGTCAATGCGTAAATGCCCCTCAATACGGGTCACCGGATCAATAGTAATTCTCTGGCTCATGCTTTGCTCGCCTCATGACGATTATGATCGTTGTGTTTTAAAGGAGGAAGGATCGGCAGTAGACGAATGAGTACGATGTATGCGCAGATCTCAATAGCCACAAATCCAATAGAAATCAACAGCTCTTCCCAGGTGGGGAAGTAGTGGTAGCCGCCGCCGGGGTTGAAGGCCACCAGCGAATAGGACAGACGCCAGGTCGCACAGCCCAGCAGCGCGCTGAGCGCCGACAGGTAGAGCATACGCGAATCATTGCGCAGCCTTGCGCTTCTCAGCATCACCAGCGGAAAGAGCATCAGAACCGCTTCAACCCAGAACATCACGGCGTACAGATCCCCGCTAAAGGCGTACGACAGCTTGTGGTGATAAATGAGTTCGCCAAAGCGCAGCACGACGAAAATCGCCAGCAGCACGCTGATGGTGTTGGTCAGCTTCACGAACAGGTTTTTCTCGTCCGGGCCGTTGCCGCGCAGGCCGCTCTGCACCAGCGAACCTTCAAAGATGACGATCGAGAAGCCCATAATAAAGGCGGTAAGCACCGAGAACAGCGGCAGCATCTCATAGCTCTGCCACAGCGGATGGACCTTGTTGCCCGCCGAGATCATCAACGACCCCATAGAGGACTGGTGCATGGTCGGCAGCAGCGCGCCCAGCGCAATGATGAAAAACATCACCTTGTTCAGGCGCTTAAGAGAAACCTTCCAGCCCAGACGCTCAAGCACGGCGGGCAGGAACTCCAGCGCCATAACGCCGATGTAGATGGTCATACAGACCGCCGTCTCGAACAGCACCGAGTTCACGTTAAAGTGGCCCGGAATGTAAAAGTACGGCAGGTTCCAGTAACGACCGACGTCGATGGTGATGGACAGGCCGCCGAGCGAGTAGCCAAACAGGCTGGCCAGCAGCGCCGGACGCACCAGCGGATGGTACTGCCCCCGATTGAAAACGTACACCGCCCACGCCAGCGCCCAGCCGCCGCAGGCGAAGCCGGTGCCGATCAGCAGATCGAAGGCGATCCACACGCCCCACGGGAAGCCGCCGTTCAGATCGGAGACGGACCCCAGGCCGAACACCAGACGCTTCACGATAAGCAGCAGGCACAGGACAATGAGCGGCCCAAAAATCATCACTGGTTTACTGATGATTTTGCCGCCCAGCGGTTTTGGATCATGACTCACGATCGTCTCCTCCGTCGTGATGGTCGTTTTTGGTATTACGACGAACCAGCACGGTTAAGCCCGCCAGCACTGCCAGTGGGAGCATCATGCCTTTATACAGGGTGTGTTGAACATGTTCGGAGCGCGCGCCGGTCGACAGATCGTCCAGCTTCGGCAGCCCCAGCTCCTCATAAGGAACCCCGGTCAGTACCAGCACCTGCGTACCGCCGCCCTCTTTTTCGCCGTACAGGTGCGGATAGTATTTCGGCACCGTGTGCAGCCAAGTATCTTTCGCCTCCAGGGTCTGTCGCGGGTAGTGGTACTCGCTGCCGGGCCGCAGCGCCAGGCGCTTTTTCGCCTCGGCTAACAGCGCTTCGCGAGTGCCAAAGATCACCGCCCCGGCCGGGCAAACCTCAACGCAGCCGGGAAGACCGCCCTTATCCAGACGCTCAACGCCCTTCTGGTTGCACAGCTCACATTTGTGAATGGCACCAAAGGGGTTGTCATAGTCGTACTTCGGCACGTTGTACGGGCAGGCGACCATACAGTAGCGGCAGCCGGTGCAGACGTCTTTGTCGTAGTGGACGACGCCGGTTTTTGGGTTTTTCCTCAGCGCGGAGACCGGGCAGACGGAGACGCAGTTGGGATCGACGCAGTGCATACACTGTTTTTTAATGTACGCATAGCCGTTCTCCTGCTGGTCTTTATTCGCGCCCGTGCCGCTGTGCCACACCTGAATGATGTTATTGGTGTACGGCGACAGCTTGTCGTTGTTTGACCAGGTCTGCTCCCCTTTCGGGTTGCGCGCCGGAAAGTTGATATCCTGACACTTTGTCACGCAGGCCTGACAGCCGACGCACAGCGTCGAGTCATACAGCATCCCTAACGCGCCGGGGATCGGCGGACGGTTTTCCGCCGCCGCATGGCTGACGGTCGGCGCAGCGCCCAGCAGCAGCGCCCCGCCGGAGGCGGCTTTAATAAAATTACGTCTGTTCACGGTTATTCTCCCCGTGAGTCAGCGTCATCTTTCTTCTGCTGACGCCCCAGTTCACGCACCGCCATCACGCTGACGCCGGCCACAAGTCCCACCACGCCGCCGAGCAGCCCGACGGCACCCGCGGAAACGTGGCCGCCCTCTTTGATATTCACGTCAGGCTTTTCGGAGCGCGGAGTCTGGTTTTCCACGTGAGCCAGCTGGTGGATCCCCTTATGGAAACCGACGCCCTCTTCGTTACAGCCGTAGCAGGGATGGCCAATAGCCACCGGCCACACGCCGCCGACGTCGCAGAACTGCAGCGTCGAGCAGTTGCCGTACGTTTCCGGCCCTTTGCAGCCAAGGTGGTAAAGGCACCAGCCCTCGCGGTGGCCTTCATCGCCGAACTCTTTGGCGAAACGGCCGGCGTCAAAGTGCGGACGACGTTCACAGTGTTCGTGGATCAGGCGACCGTAGGCGAAGGCGGGACGATTTTTCGCATCCAGCTTCGGCGGTTTACCGAAGGTGATGATATGCGCCACTGTGGCGAGGAAGTTATGCGGGTTAGGCGGGCAGCCCGGAATATTGATAACGGTTTTGCCCGGCAGTACCTCCTGCAGGCCCACCGCGCCGGTCGGGTTCACGCCCGCCGCCGCGACGCCACCCCAGGCGGAGCAGGAGCCGATAGCGATAATTGCCGCTGCGCCTTCCGCCGCTTTGCGGATATGATCCACAATCGGCTCTCCGGCGACCATACAGTAAATACCGTTATCTTTTAGCGGGATAGAGCCATCGACCACCAGCACATACTGCCCTTTGTACTTCTCAAGAGCGTGATGCTTGTTCTCTTCGACCTGATGGCCGAAGGCGGCGGAAAGCACCTCGTGATATTCCAGAGAGATGGTCTCCAGAACCAGGTTTTCTACCGTCGGGTGAGTCGAGCGCAGCAGCGATTCGGTACAGCCCGTGCACTCCTGAGCGCCTATCCAGACAACCGGAGGACGCTGCGGATTAGCAACCGATTCAGCCATTGCGGCAGCGGCTTTGCCGCTGAGGCCCATGGTGGCAGCGAGTGCTGCACAAAGCTTCATGAAATCACGGCGATTAACGCCGTGAGAAGTGATGAGAGTATTATCTCCAGTCATTTTATAGTTATTCCGTTGCGAAGACCTGGCGTTCATTCTGCACTACTTACAAATGGGTTACTGCGAGCAGCGCGCCATTTACCACATTCTTATTATGGTTATGTGTGACATAATACTGCGAAGGGGCGATAAAACGAAGGATTAAGTCAATGGTGTAATTAATTAAAGCAAAATAATACCACTTTAGGCTAAATGACTCAATCATCCACAGCCCCACGACGGCGCGCCGTTCAGCGAAAAAGACGGCCGTGACGCTGCGGGTTCAGACCGGGCGAAAAGACAAAGATCGCTTCATTCCGACGCCGCGCCGTTTCAGCCTGCCGCGCGCCGGGCTGCCAGATCCGACAGCCTACCCCTGGCCTTCCAGCCGATAGCCCGCCATGAAGAACCGGACGGCGACGGCGGACTGATTCTCGCGAAAAAAGTCGATAACCATCTCTTTATCAAGGCCGTAGCGGCGGGTAAGAATGCCCGCCTCCCAGGCGCTGAGCTGGCGATCGCCGGTTTTTTCAAACATCCGCTGCGAGAAGCCCAGCACAAAACCGCGCTTATAGTCGGCGCAGAAATGCGCCACATTACGGGCGCTGTCGGGCCGCGCCGCGTTGAGTCCGGCCATCAGGCCTTTGCCAAAATGGTTGTTCATAATCCCTCCCGTCGATATATAAAATGTTATATATCGACTTTTTCCCGTAAAGGCCAGAGGGATGCGCCCCTTTTTTAGCGATTCAGAAGGCAGCCCACGCTTCGCCCGTGGTCGCGGCGGGCTTCTCCTGAGGAGCCGCGGCTTCCAGCGGGNTGGCTTAGCCTGAGGCTCCACTGCTTTTAGCGAACCGGGAGCGGACGCTTCCTGCCCAAGGCGGAAGCGCTGCACGGAGCGCTGCAGCTCCGTCGTCTGCCGCTCCAGCGCGGCGGCGGCGGCGGAAACCTGCTCCACCAGCGCGGCGTTCTGCTGGGTGACGCCGTCCATCTGCGCGATGGCGATACCCACCTGTGAAATGCCTTTGCTTTGTTCTTCCGAGGCCTCGGCAATCTGCTTCATGATGGTGGTGACCTCGGTGACCCCGCGCAGAATCGCCTCCATCGTCGCGCCGGTCTCATGCACCAGCTCCGCCCCCAGAGTCACCCGGCTCACCGATTCGGCGATCAGCGTTTCGATCTCCTTCGCCGCCTCAGCGCTACGGCTGGCCAGGTTGCGCACCTCGCCGGCCACCACCGCAAACCCGCGACCCTGTTCGCCCGCCCTGGCCGCCTCCACCGCGGCGTTCAGCGCCAGAATATTGGTCTGAAATGCGATGCTGTTAATCACCGTAGTGATTTCAGCGATCTGCCGGGAGCTGGCCGAGATATCCTCCATGGTATTGACGACGCGGGAGACCAGCGCTCCGCCTTTTCCCGCCGTTTCCGACGCCACGTCGGCAAGCTGGCTGGCCTGGCGCGCGTGGTCGGCGTTCAGCTTCACCGTGGAGGTCAGCTGCTCCATGCTGGCGGCCGTCTCTTCCAGCGCCGCCGCCTGCTCCTCCGTGCGCGAGGAGAGATCGTTATTGCCGCCGGAAATCTCCGTTGCCCCGCGCCAGATGCTGTCGCTGCCCTGGCGAATCGCGCCCACCGCCTCCCGCAGGCTCTCCTGCATGGCACGCAGCAGCGGCACCAGCTGGCCGACGCAGTTGCGGCCGGTATCCTCAAGAGGTTGGCTGAGATCGCCCTGCGCAATCTGGCGGAACTGCTGGCGAATACGCGCCAGCGGTTTTACCACAATCGCCGCCAGGTAGCGGTCGGTAAAGAGCAGAATCAGCAGCCCCAGAATAACGGCGGTGATAATCAGGATACGGATCATTGAGGTTTTACCGTCCACCATCATCCGGGTGCTGTCCAGCATCGTTCCGGCTGTGCGGTTAAAGCGCTCAACGCTGGCTCCAAAGGCCCGGCTCAGGGCAGGCGTTACGTTATGGGCGTGGTCGAGATAAGCGTCGGCCGTCCCCTGCTGCGCAAGGTTCATTTGTGGAATAACGCCCTGGTCGAGCAGCGCCTGCCAGCTGGTCAGCACCGCGTTGGCAATTTCCGCATCCATCGGGCCGGGAGAGAGTGTTTTCATCTCCTCCAGCCTCTGACGCATATTATCCAGCGCCTGCTTTACGGGGGCAAAGTCAGGTTCTCCCCCGCTGTTTTTGACTTCCAAAACGCGACTCAGCCGGGTAACAAAGCGAAAATACTGATCGTTGCCCTGGCTGATGACCGTCATCTGGTGAACGAGATGGCGGTCAACCTCGTTGCCAGCGGAAACTCTCGACAGCGAATGGACGCTGTAAAGCCCCACGCCCGTCCAGAGCGCGCAAAAAAGTCCCAGTATCGTCAGCAGAACCAGGCGGATAGTGTAGTTCTTCAGTAATCGCATAAGTCATCCTTACTTTTGTAAATTATGAGAAGTCCTATGCGGTTATCGGCAAAAAAAGGAAAAGATATACGCTAATTATTTTTTTATCCGCCATAACAAAAAACTGCCCATTTTCCTTTGAAACAGGCCGCGTTGACCTGCCGGTTTTCCCCGCCCCGACGCGCCGCTGGCGGCCATTTTTTTCTCCCGATGTGACCTGGCGAACGGGAAAATAACGCCCGTCGCGTTAAAATAGAAACGTTGTTTTATTCTTACCATCAGGCCCTAAAGGAGATCCCATGACCTGGTTAGCCAACCCCGAACGCTATTCGCAAATGCTGTACCGCTATTGCGGCAAAAGCGGATTGCGTCTGCCCGCGCTGTCGCTGGGCCTGTGGCACAGCTTCGGCCACGGCCACGCGCTGGATTCACAGCGTACGCTGCTGCGTAAAGCGTTTGATCTGGGCATCACCCACTTTGACTTAGCCAATAACTACGGGCCGCCACCGGGCAGCGCGGAAGAGAATTTTGGCCGCCTGCTGCGCGAGGAGTTCGCCGCTTATCGCGATGAGCTGATTATCTCCACCAAGGCCGGTTATGACATGTGGCCCGGCCCGTACGGCTCCGGCGGCTCGCGCAAGTACCTTCTTGCCAGCCTTGACCAGAGCCTGAAGCGGATGGGGCTGGACTATGTCGACATCTTCTACTCCCACCGCGTGGATGAGCATACCCCGATGGAAGAGACGGCCTCCGCTCTCGCCCAGGCGGTGCAAAGCGGGCGGGCGCTCTACGTCGGCATCTCCTCTTATTCGCCAGAGCGGACGCAAAAAATGGCGGAGCTGCTGCGCGAATGGAAAATTCCGCTGCTGATCCACCAGCCCTCCTACAACCTGCTGAACCGCTGGGTGGATAACAGCGGCCTGCTGGATACACTGGTCGCCAACGGCACGGGCTGTATCGCCTTCACGCCGCTGGCCCAGGGGCTGCTGACCGGGAAGTACTTAAACGGCATTCCGGACGGTTCGCGGATGCAGCGCGAAGGGAAAAAAGCGCGCGGCCTGACGGAAAATATGCTCACCGAGGCCAATATCGCCAGCCTGCGCCTGCTCAACGAGATGGCGCAGCGGCGCGGCCAGACAATGGCCCAGATGGCGCTGAGCTGGCTGCTGAAGGACGAGCGGGTCACCTCCGCGCTGATCGGTGCCAGCCGGCCGGAGCAGTTGGAGGAGAACGTCCTGGCGCTGAATAACCTGACCTTCAGCGATGAAGAACTGGCGCAGATCGATCGGCACATCGCCGACGGCGGGCTGAATCTGTGGCAGGCGTCGTCGGATAAATAACCACGCCCGCGCGGCAAAAGTAAGTAAGTTCGCCCCGGCAGGTCAGCGTGACGGCCTGCCGGACGCCGCACGCCAGGGATTGTTCTGGTTTCCTGCCCGCCGCCGCAGCTGCGACTATCCTTAAAGGATGTTCAACCTGTAGGGAGCAGCATAATGACGCAGTTAAAAGACCCCACCACGCAGTATTACACCGGCGAATATCCGCAGCAGAAGCAGCCCGCGCCCGGCGTGCAGGCAAAAATGACGCCGGTTCCCGACTGTGGCGAAAAAAGCTACGTTGGCAGCGGTCGCCTTAAAGATCGTAAGGCGCTGGTGACAGGAGGCGACTCGGGGATCGGGCGCGCTGCCGCCATCGCTTACGCGCGTGAAGGTGCCGACGTGGCGATCAACTACCTCCCGGCGGAAGAAGAAGATGCGCAGCAGGTCAAGGCGCTGATCGAAGAGTGCGGCCGCAAGGCGGTGCTGCTGCCGGGCGATCTGAGCAGCGAGCAGTTTGCCCGTTCGCTGGTGCATAAAGCCCATGAGGCGCTGGGCGGCCTGGATATCCTCACCCTGGTGGCAGGGAAACAAACGGCGATCCCGGAGATTAAGGATCTGACCAGCGAACAGTTCCAGCAGACCTTTACCGTGAACGTTTTCGCCCTCTTCTGGATAACTCAGGAGGCGATCCCGCTGCTGCCGAAAGGGGCCAGCATCGTTACCACCTCATCCATTCAGGCGTACCAGCCAAGCCCGCATCTGCTGGACTATGCCGCCACCAAGGCAGCGATCCTTAACTACAGCCGCGGCCTGGCAAAACAGGTGGCGGAGAAAGGGATCCGGGTTAACGTCGTCGCGCCCGGCCCGATCTGGACCGCGCTGCAGATTAGCGGCGGCCAGACCCAGGATAAGATCCCGCAGTTCGGCCAACAGACGCCGCTGAAGCGCGCCGGACAGCCGGCGGAGCTGGCACCGGTGTATGTCTATCTGGCCAGCCAGGAGTCAAGCTATGTGACCGCGGAGGTGCACGGCGTATGCGGCGGGGAGCACTTAGGCTAAGGCTCAGGACAGACAAAAGGCACCCGGGGGTGCCTTTTTTACAGGGCAGGCGGCTCTACTTCGCTTTCGCCACCTCTTCACCGACCAGTCCAATCTTCAGATAGCCCGCCTGGTGCAGGGTGTCCATTACCTTCATCAGGGTTTCGTAATTCACGGTTTTATCCGCGCGGAAGAAGATAGTAGTCTCTTTTTTGCCTTCGGTCAGGGCGTTCAGCCCGGCGATCAGGGTTTCGTCGGTGACCGGATCGTTGCCGATAAACATGCTGTTATCCGCCTTCACCGACAGATAGACCGGTTTTTCCGGACGCGGCTGCGGCGTGCTGGTGGAGGCCGGCAGGTTCACCTTGACGTCGACCGTCGCCAGCGGCGCTGCCACCATAAAGATGATCAGCAGCACCAGCATCACGTCGATAAACGGCGTCACGTTGATATCGTGCATTTCACCGCTGTCGTCGAGGTTTTCGTTAAGATGCATGGCCATAGCGATTATCCTACGCGCAGCTTCTGAGCGGGGCGGACCGGGCGCGCGGAGCCGCTGGCTTCCAGGTCAAGGTCGCGGCTTTGCAGCAGCAGCACCTGGGCCGCCGCGTCGCCAAGCATGGCCTTCACGCTGGCGATCTGCCGGGCGAAAATATTGTAGATGACCACCGCCGGAATTGCGGCGATCAGGCCGATGGCGGTAGCCAGCAGCGCTTCCGCGATGCCCGGTGCCACGACGGCGAGATTGGTGGTTTGCGTTTGCGCGATGCCGATAAAGCTGTTCATGATGCCCCAGACCGTGCCAAACAGCCCGACGAAGGGGGAGATAGCTCCGATGGTCGCCAGATAGCCGTTGCCACGTCCCAGATGGCGGCCGACGGCGGCAACCCGACGCTCCAGGCGGAAGCCGGTGCGCTCTTTGATGCCTTCGTTGTCTTCACTGCCCTGGGACAGCTCCAGCTCGTTCCGCGCTTCGTTTACCAGCATCAGGCTCAGGCTATTGGCACCAAAGGCGGCGGAGATATCGCCTGCCTGATTCAGAGAGCGGACCTCGGCCAGCTGCTGCTGCTCGCGCTTCAGCCGACGCTTTTGCGCAAAGAACTCGACGCTCTTGCCAAAGAAGATAGCCCAGGTGACGACCGACGCCAAAAGCAGACCAATCATCACGCACTTCACCACGATGTCGGCGTGCTGATACATACCCCAGACGGAGAGATCCGTCTGCATCAAATTATTACCCACTGTGTATCTCCAGGACGCAAATCACAAAACCCGAGCATAATAATATCAAAACGACGCCGAATTGATAGTCGTTCTCATTAGTATTTACATACTGCCGTATCTTTATGGCCTTTTCCTTGCGCTTACGCAGTAAAAAGTCTACATCACGCACTTTGCCAAAATTTTATGCTTTTTGCCCCCGACACAGCGCCTGCGCCCGCGCTTCCATGTTAGTTTAGACATCCAGACGTATAAAAGCAGGTAACCGATATGGCGGATAAACAACTTGAGACCCGGCTGGTGAACGCAGGACGCTGTAAAAAGTACACCCTTGGCGCGGTGAATAGTGTGATTCAGCGCGCCTCCTCACTGGTATTTGAGACGGTGGAAGCGAAAAAACACGCCACGCGCAACCGCGCCAACGGCGAATTGTTCTACGGACGGCGCGGAACCTTGACCCATTTTTCCCTGCAGGAGGCGATGTGCGAACTGGAGGGCGGAGCCGGCTGCGCGCTCTTTCCCTGCGGCGCGGCTGCCGTCGCCAACACCATTCTGGCCTTTGTTAAACAGGGCGATCGCGTGCTGATGACCAACACCGCCTATGAACCAAGCCAGGACTTTTGCACGAAGGTCCTTGCCCGGCTCGGCGTTACCACCGGCTGGTTCGATCCGCTGGCAGGGGCGGATATTGTCAGGCACCTGCGGCCCAACACCCGCGTGGTGTTCCTCGAATCGCCCGGCTCTCTCACCATGGAGGTGCACGACGTCCCGGCCATTGTCGCCGCCGTGCGCAGCGTCGCGCCGGAGGCCGTTATCATGATCGATAACACCTGGGCCGCCGGCGTGCTGTTTAAAGCGCTGGATTTCGGTATTGATATTTCGATTCAGGCGGGCACCAAATACTTAATCGGCCACTCCGACGCAATGGTCGGCACCGCCGTCGCCAACGCCCGCTGCTGGGAGCAGCTGCGTGAAAACGCCTATCTGATGGGACAAATGCTCGACGCCGATACCGCCTATCTGACCAGCCGCGGGCTGCGCACCCTCGGCCTGCGCCTGCGCCAGCATCATGAGAGCAGCCTGAAGGTGGCCGAATGGCTTAACGACCACCCGCTGGTCGCCCGCGTCAACCACCCCGCCCTGCCCGGCAGCAAAGGCCATGAATTCTGGAAGCGAGACTTTACCGGCAGCAGCGGCCTGTTCTCCTTTGTCCTGCATCAACGGCTCACGGATGAACAGCTGTCGGCCCTGCTTGACCACTTCAGCCTGTTCAGCATGGCTTACTCCTGGGGCGGCTATGAATCGCTGATCCTCGCCAGCCAGCCGGAGCAGATCGCCGAAATCCGCCCGGAGGGCAAACCGGACTTCAGCGGCACGCTGATCCGTTTACACATTGGTTTGGAGAATGTTGACGATCTTATCGCCGATTTAGACGCAGGATTTGCACGGCTGGGTTAAAATTAACGCAAACGGACACATATGCAGACACTTCTTGCGGAGTTGTCTGCATTTGTTGCGTCCGGGATCAAGGCATCTCCGGGTATTCAGGAGTACAATTATCCCCATCAAACGTCAGGCTGCCGGCGCGCGCTCCCCGGCCCGGGCGATTGAAGATTCAGACATACTCAGGCGTAAAGCTGTTCCACAGGAAATTTCATGGCCGTCATTCAAGATATTATCGCCGCACTCTGGCAGCACGATTTTGCCGCGCTGGCGAACCCACACGTTGTCAGCGTCGTCTATTTTGTGATGTTCGCCACGCTATTTTTAGAAAACGGCCTGCTGCCCGCGTCATTCTTACCCGGCGACAGCCTGCTGCTGCTGGCGGGAGCGCTGGTGGCCCAGGGCGTAATGAGCTTTGTGCCCACCCTGCTGATCCTGACCACCGCCGCCAGCCTGGGCTGCTGGCTGAGCTATATTCAGGGACGCTGGCTGGGGAATACCCGGACGGTGAAGGGCTGGCTGGCCCAGCTGCCGGCGAAATATCATCAGCGCGCGACCTACATGTTTGACCGCCACGGCCTGCTGGCGCTGCTCGCCGGACGTTTTCTGGCCTTTGTACGCACCCTGTTGCCCACCATGGCGGGGATCTCCGGCCTCTCAGGCCGCCGCTTTCAGTTATTCAACTGGCTGAGCGGCCTGCTGTGGGTTGGCGTGGTGACCAGCTTTGGCTACGCCCTGAGCATGATCCCCTTCGTGAAGCGCCATGAAGATCAGGTGATGACCTTTCTGATGATCCTGCCGATTGCCCTGCTCGCCGCCGGGCTGCTGGGTACGCTGTTCGTGGTTATTAAAAAGAAGTGCTGCAGCGCCTGACCGGGCGTCGCGGGTTAACTTCCCGGCAGGGTGCGTATTCGTGCCGCATCTTCGCCCGGCGTAACGCCAAAATAGCGCTTGAACTCGCGGCTGAACTGTGAGGCGCTCTCATAGCCCACCCGCATCGCCGCCGCGCTGGCCTTCATTCCGTCATGAACCATCAGCATCCGCGCCTTGTGCAGCCGGTAGCGCTTCAGGTACTGCAGCGGCGAGGTGCTGGTCACCGCCTTAAAGTTATGATGAAACGCCGAGACGCTCATATTGGCCTCCGCCGCCAGCTGCTCAACGTTGAGATTTTCCGTGTACTTGTTCTCGATCCGCTTTAGCACCCGGCCGATCAGGCTGAAGTGGGACTGGCGGCTCACCAGCGCCAGCAGCGCCCCGCCCCGCGGCCCGATCAGCACGTAATAGAGGATTTCACGGATAATCTGTTTCCCCAGAATTCGCGCGTCCAGCGGCCGCGCCATAACGTCCAGCAGGCGCTCCGCCGCGCAGAGGATCTCATCCGACAGGGTGGCGGAATTGATGCCGCTGGCCGCCACCGAAGGCTGAAAACGATCGTCTTCGCCAATCTCCATCAGCAGCTCCTGCAGCTGCAGCAGATCGACGTTCAGACGCAGCCCGGCCAGCGGCACCTCCGGCGTGGCGAAGGTTTCACATTCGAAGGGCAGCGGCACCGTCAACAGCAGGTACTCGCTGGCGTCATAGCGGAAAACGCGCTCGTTGATATAACCGATCTTATGCCCGGAAAAGAGAAATATGATGCCAGGCTGGTACATTACCGGCGTGCGTGGCCCTGGCTCTACGCCGTACAGCAGGCGCACGCCAGGCAGGGATTCACCGCTATGATTTACGCTATTTTTCAGCTGGTTAATTTTCTCCGCCAGCAGCAGGCAGGTCTCGTCACGATTCATTGCACGCTAATTCACCCTCAGTTTATGTCCTGCTGATTGTGCGCAAGTTTGTCCATTTTCTCCAGCGCTCTGGAGAAATGGGCAAGGCATTGGCAGAAATGAGCATTGAGCGATGAACGACAGACGCCCACAATATTGACCATCAGGCGGCAGCCTCAGGCCAGCCCTCTTCTATGACCCACATAAGGGAACGAGCAATGAACAATTTTAATCTGCATACCCCCACCCGTATTCTCTTTGGCAAAGGCGCTATCGCCGACCTGCGCCAACAGCTCCCGCAGGACGCCCGGGTGCTCATTACCTGGGGCGGCGGCAGCGTGAAAAAAACCGGCGTACTGGACCAGGTCTACCGCGCCCTGGAAGGGATGGACGTGCGTGAATTCGGCGGCATTGAGCCAAACCCCTCCTATGAAACGCTGATGAAGGCGGTAAAAATCGCCCGCGACGAGCGCATCACCTTCCTGCTGGCGGTAGGCGGCGGCTCAGTGCTCGACGGCACCAAATTTATCGCCGCCGCGGCCCGCTACGCGGACGGCGTCGATCCGTGGCATATCCTGCAAACCGGCGGCAGCGATATTAGCAGCGCGATCCCGATGGGCTCGGTGCTGACCCTGCCGGCAACCGGTTCGGAATCCAACAAGGGCGCGGTCATCTCCCGTAAAACGACCGGCGACAAACAGCCGTTCCACTCTGAGCACGTGCAGCCGGTATTCGCGGTGCTGGACCCGGTTTACACCTACACGCTGCCGCCACGCCAGGTGGCTAACGGCGTGGTCGACGCCTTTGTGCATACCGTTGAGCAGTACGTCACCTATCCGGTGAACGGTAAAATTCAGGACCGCTTTGCCGAAGGCATTCTGCTGACTCTGATTGAAGAGGGTCCGAAAGCGCTGCAGGAGCCGGAAAACTATGACGTGCGCGCCAACGTTATGTGGGCTGCGACCCAGGCGCTGAACGGCCTGATCGGCGCTGGCGTCCCGCAGGACTGGGCGACCCATATGCTGGGCCACGAGCTGACGGCAATGCACGGGCTGGATCACGCTCAGACGCTGGCCGTGGTGCTGCCGGCGCTGTGGAATGAAAAACGCGACGTTAAGCGCGACAAGCTACTGCAGTACGCAGAGCGCGTATGGAACATCACCGAGGGTTCCGACGACGCGCGCATCGACGCGGCGATTGCGACCACCCGCCGCTTCTTCGAGCAGATGGGCGTCCCGACCCGCCTGTCCGACTACGGGCTGGACGGCAGCAGCATCCCGGCGCTGCTGGAAAAGCTGAAGGAGCACGGCTTAACGCAGCTGGGTGAACGCCAGGACATTACGCTGGAGACCAGCCGCCGGATCTACGAGGCGGCGCGCTAAGCTTTTTTCACCTCTCGCTTTCGTTTTCAGCCATTTCGGCCAGACTTAATTCACACCACTTCGCCGGAGCCCGCTCCGGTGAAATCCATCCAGGGGGAAAATCTGATGACGAATCCAACCATCATCAAGCTTGCCGACGGCAATCTGATGCCGCAGCTGGGGCTGGGCGTCTGGAAGGCAAGCAACGAAGAGGCCGCCGCCGCCGTTCATAAAGCGCTGGAGGTGGGCTACCGCTCTATTGATACCGCAACCGCCTATAAGAATGAGGAAGGGGTCGGCAGGGCGTTAAAAAGCGCGGGCCTTCCCAGGGAGGAGCTGTTTGTTACCACCAAGCTGTGGAACGACGACCAGAAGCGCCCGCGCGAAGCGCTGCTGGAGAGTCTTGAAAAACTGCAGCTCGATTACCTTGACCTTTATCTGATGCACTGGCCCGTCCCGGCTGGCGATCGCTATGTCGAAGCCTGGCAGGGCATGATCGATCTGCAGCAAGCGGGGCTGATTAAGAGCATCGGGGTGTGCAACTTCCAGATCGATCATCTCCAGCGCCTGGCTGATGAAACCGGCGTGATGCCGACCATCAACCAGATTGAGCTTCACCCGCTGATGCAGCAGCGTCAGCTGCACGCCTGGAACGCGACGCACAAGATCCAGACCGAATCCTGGAGCCCGCTGGCCCAGGGCGGAGAAGGTGTGTTCGACCAGAAAATCATTCGCCAGCTGGCGGATAAATACGGTAAATCCCCGGCGCAGGTCGTTATTCGCTGGCACCTGGACTGCGGCCTGGTCACAATCCCCAAATCCGTCACCCCGTCGCGCATCGAAGAGAACTTTAACGTCTGGGATTTTCGCCTTGATAAAGAGGAGCTGGGCGAAATCGCTAAGCTCGATCGGGGGATGCGCCTCGGCCCCGATCCGGATCGGTTTGGCGGCTGATTCTCCTTCAGCCCCACTTTCCGGTTGGGCTCAGGTTGATGGTAAAGAGGGAAAAACGTGGTTTTTCCCTCTTTGTGGTGAGCAGCCGAAAATCAATGAATTGATTTTCCTTGTTTATTTTTGTGGTGATTATGGCCGAACGAGTTCGGCCTGGGGTTTGTCATCAGTCTCAGCCCAACTTTCCGGTTGAGCTTGGCTATCTGGAAACTTTAAGAAAAATTAAGTAACTAATTAAATGTATATTTCCCGTGTCCATGAGCGCAGCATTAACCCCTATAAATGTATGATTATTCATGCAAATAATTAGTTAAAAATATGTTCATAACTTTATAGGCGAGTAACTGTGGCAGAGAAAAAAACACCAGGCGTCAAATGGCTCCCGCTAATTGTTATTGTTTTGATTGCCGTTGGTTTGTGGCACTTAGCCCCGCCGTCGGGGCTAAGCGTACCCGCCTGGCATTCAGCGATTATTTTTGTTGCAACCATCGCGTCGATTGTCGCGAAAGTATTGCCTATCGGCGCAGTGGGGCTGATAGGCATCACCGTTTTTGCTCTGACGTATGCGGCAGGAGACAAAACCGCCACCGGGGCCATCACCACCGCGCTGAGCGAACTCAATAGCTCGTTGATTTGGCTGATCGTCGTGGCGTTTATGATTGCCCGCGGTTTTATCAAAACCGGTCTTGGGCGGCGTATTGCGCTACAGATGATCCGCCTGTTAGGTAAACGCACGCTGGGTCTGGCCTATGGTCTGGCGTTCGCCGACCTGATCCTCTCCCCCGCCATGCCCAGCAATACCGCACGCTGCGGCGGCGTCATCTATCCGATTGCCGACTCGCTGGCGCGTAGCTTTGACTCACGTCCGGAAGATGAGTCGCGCAGCAAAATCGGTACATTTCTGATTACCTGCATCGGTAACGTCAATGACGTGACGGCGGCGCTCTTTATGACAGGCTATACCGGCAACCTGCTGGCGGTGAAGCTGGCGGCTAACGCCGGGGTCACACTCAACTGGGGCAGCTGGTTTCTGGCCGCCCTGCTCCCCTGCCTGGTGTCACTGCTGCTCGTCCCGGTGCTGGTATACTGGCTGACCCGCCCGACAATCAAACGAACGCCGGACGCCCCGGCTCTGGCGCGAAAAGAGCTGGCCGGGATGGGCAAGATGACGCGCGGCGAGTGGCTGATGCTGCTGACCGTCGGCGTTCTGCTGGTGCTGTGGATTTTTGGCGATGCGCTTGGCGTCGATGCGACGACCGCGTCTTTCGTCGGCCTGTCGATTCTACTGCTGAGCGGCGTTCTCAACTGGGAAGATGTTAAAAGCGAGAAAGGAGCCTGGGATACCCTGATTTGGTTTGCCGCCCTGCTGATGATGGCGAACCAGCTGAAAAAACTGGGCTTTACCTCCTGGTTTGGCAACGTCATCGGTGACAGCATCGGCAGCACCATGCACGGCACAAGCTGGATTATCGTTCTGCTGTTGCTCAACGCCGCCTATTTTTATACCCACTACTTTTTCGCCAGCGGCAACGCGCAAATCGCCGCCCTGTACGCGGTGTTCCTGGGCGTCGGCCTGCAGCTGCATATTCCCGCCGCGCCAATGGCGTTAATGCTGGCGTTCACCAGCAGCCTGTATTGTTCTCTGACACAGTACACCCACGCGCGCGGCCCTATTCTGTTCGGTGCCGGCTACGTGCCTACCGGCGTCTGGTGGCGGACGGGCTTTATCATTAGCCTGGTTAACCAGGCCATCTTTTTGACGATAGGCCTGGCATGGTGGAAGGTATTGGGGCTGTACTAACCGGTCACATATCGTGAAATGACCGCTGACTGCTGCTAAATCACGCCGGGGAACGCCCTCTGCCGCACGATCCGAAGAGGGCGTTCAACGGCCGGTATGATGACGTAGCGGTCCGCCCGCCGACTATTTATCTTCCCGCGCCGGACTTCGTCAGCGCCCTGCCGCGTTTTTTATTAGCGACCGGCGTCTGCCGCTGGTGCGCCGCCGGGCTGTGCTTCGTTAGCGCCGGGCGGCTATGACGGTTCTGTCGGCGGGCGGCCAGCATCTCTTCCGGCGTCGGGGCGGGAACCAGGCACTCGCGACGGCCGCCGATCAGATGTTTTTTCCCCATCTCTTCCAGCGCCTGGCGGATCAGCGGCCAGTTGGCCGGATCGTGATAGCGCAGCAGCGCCTTATGCAGGCGGCGCTGTTTGTCGCCCCGCGGCACCACCACCTCTTCGCTCTTATAATCAACCTTACCCAGCGGATTTTTGCCGGTGTAATACATGGTGGTCGAGTGGGCCAGCGGCGAAGGGTAGAAATTCTGCACCTGATCCAGACGGAAGCGGTGACGCTTCAGCCACAGCGCCAGGTTAACCATATCTTCGTCCCGGGTTCCGGGGTGAGCGGAGATAAAGTACGGGATCAAATACTGCTCTTTGCCCGCCTGCTTAGAGTAGGTGTCAAACAGGGTTTTGAAACGATCGTAGCTGCCCATGCCCGGCTTCATCATCTTTGACAGCGGCCCCGCTTCGGTGTGCTCCGGCGCAATCTTCAGATAGCCGCCCACGTGCCAGGTGGCCAGCTCTTTGATATAGCGCGGATCTTCCACCGCCAGGTCGTAGCGTACCCCGGAGGCGATCAGGATCTTTTTAATGCCCTTCAGCTCCCGGGCGCGACGATAGAGGTTGATCGTCGGCTCATGGTTGGTGTTCATGTGCGAACAGATATCCGGATAGACGCACGACAGACGGCGGCAGGTCTGCTCCGCCCGCGGCGAGCGGCAGCGCAGCATATACATATTCGCCGTCGGGCCGCCGAGATCGGAGATCACCCCGGTAAAGCCCGGCACCGTATCGCGGATCGCCTCGATCTCGTTGATGATTGAATCTTCCGAGCGGCTTTGAATAATGCGTCCTTCGTGTTCGGTGATCGAGCAGAAGGCGCAGCCGCCAAAGCATCCGCGCATGATATTAACGGAGAAGCGGATCATCTCCCAGGCCGGAATACGGCTGTTGCCATAGGCCGGATGCGGCACGCGCCTGTAGGGCAGCGCGAAGACGCTGTCCATCTCTTCCGTGGAGAGCGGAATAGCCGGCGGATTAATCCAGACGTAGCGGTCGCCGTGCTTTTGCATCAGCGCCCTGGCGCAGCCGGGGTTGGTCTCATGATGCAGAATTCGCGAAGCGTGGGCATAGAGCACCTTGTCGGCCTTCACCTTCTCAAAGGAGGGCAGCAGCACATAGGTCTTTTCCCATGGCTTCGGGCGCGGCGGCTGGACGGTAATTGCCCTGGCCTCGCGCCTGTTCGACGCCGCCGGCCCGCCGTCGGCACACGCCAAATCGTCGCCGTACGGATGCGGAATCGGATCGATTTTACCAGGCGTATCCAGCCGCGTTGAGTCCACGCCGCTCCAGCCCGGCAGGGCCTCTTTTACCATAATCGCCGTATTACGCACGTCGCGAATGCGATCGATGCTCTCGCCCATTGCCAGGCGATGGGCCACCTCCACCAGCGGCCGCTCGCCGTTGCCGAACATCAGCATATCGGCCTTCGAGTCCACCAGCACCGAGCGGCGTACGGTATCCGACCAGTAGTCATAGTGCGCGGTACGGCGCAGGCTGGCCTCTATGCCGCCGAGGATCACCGGCACATCCTTCCACGCCTCCTTACAGCGCTGGGTATAAACCAGCGTGGCGCGATCCGGGCGCTTACCCGCCACGTTGTCGGGAGTATAGGCGTCGTCATGGCGCAGGCGGCGATCGGCGGTGTAGCGGTTGATCATCGAATCCATATTGCCGGCGGTTACGCCGAAGAACAGATTCGGCTTACCCAGCCGCATAAAGTCCTGTTTGCTGTTCCAGTCCGGCTGGGCGATGATGCCCACGCGGAAGCCCTGCGCCTCCAGTACGCGGCCGCAAATCGCCATGCCAAAGCTGGGGTGATCGACGTACGCATCGCCGGTCACCAGAATAATGTCGCAGCTATCCCAGCCAAGCTCATCCATTTCATCGCGTGACATCGGCAAAAAAGGCGCGGGGCCAAAGCAGGCCGCCCAGTACTGAGGCCAGGAGAAGAGATCGCGGTCTGGCTGAATCGGGGATATTGCGCTCATAGTGCTTCCAGAAACGGTGAAGAATAGTCAAAGATCGGCGATTATATGCCGGAAACTAACAGAAATCGAAAGGTTATTCGCCGCCCGCCAGGCGGGCGGGCGTTAAGGTGCCGCGTTCACCAGAATCTGCCCGATCGAGCCGCGGTCGGCCATTTCCAGCGTCTGGCTGCTGAAATAGAACGGGAAGTGGGCCCAGGAGGGCTGCCCATAATAAACCAGCAGCTCCACCTGCCCGTCCACCCAGACGGTGTCCTTCCAGCCGCGATCCTCCGGGAACGGCATCGCGCCGTTAACGTTGCTAATAAGGAAAGCGCCCCCTTCAATATGAAACGGCTGCGGGCTGTCTGCCCGCACGGTCCAGCGTTCCCAGCTCCCCTGCTGTGCGGTGATGTCAATGCGGTTGATATCCCACAGCTGGCCGTTGATGCCCGGCTCGTCGCCGAGGCTGACGTCGCGGCTGCGGATCGGCACGCCGCTCAGAATTTCCGTTGGCAGCAGGCGCATCGGCAGGCTGTCGGTCACCAGCGGCAGCAGCCCGGTTGGGCGCAGCGTCAGCACCAGCGTCGAAACCAGCACGCTGGAGGGCTCGAAGAACCCGCGGATGCGCTCAACGATGCTCGCCGCTTCGCCGCAGGTCAGCGATACCTCGTCGCCGTTGGTCATATCCACCAGGATCTCCCGACGTTCCCCCGGTGCCAGCGACAGCTGCTTCACTGAAGCCGGGGCCGACAGAAGCCCCTGATCGCCGGCGATAACGTGCAGCGCACGGCCGTCGCTCATCTGTAGCTGATAGCGCCGGGAGTTGGAGGCATTCAGCAGCCGCAGACGCACCCAGCCGCGCGAAACCTCAACGTAGGGGCTTTGCGCCCCGTTGACCAGCAGCGTATCACCGACGAAGCCGCCGCTGCCCGGCTCGCTGTACTCCGGCGTGCCGAAATTATCCAGCCGTTTATCCTGAATAATCACGGGAAAATCATCCACCCCGTAGTGGTTGGGTATGGGTAAAGCCCGGCTGACCTCATCCTCTACCAGCCACATGCCGGCGAGGCCGTTATAGACCTGCTGCGCGGTGCGGTTCGGCGTGTTGGCGTGATACCAGAGCGTGGCGGCATTCTGGCGGATCGGCAGTACCGGTGCCCAGTCGGCGTTGGGCGACATCATCCGCGCCGGGCCGCCCATCAGCGGCCCCGGAACCTGCAGGCCAGCGACGGTCATAGAAACACTCTCGCCAAGACGATTGCTGTAAATCAGCTTAACGTCATCCCCTTTCTGCACGCGGATCGTCGGCCCCAGGTAAAGACCGTTAACTCCCCAGACCGAAGCGCGGGAGCCCTGGGCGAAGGCCCAGTGGGCGCGCTGCAGGGTCATAAACAGCGGCTGCCCGCGGCGGGACTCCAGCAGAGGGGGAACGGGCAGCGGCGGCTGTTGGCCGGCGGCATTCGCCCTCAGCGGAGCGGCACCGGCGCAAAGCGCAAGCCCCGATGCCTGTATGAACTGACGCCGACTGAGTGACATATTTGCTCCATGTGAAACTGGCTAAATAAAAAAACAGGAAGTCATTTCCCGCAGCGGCGCGGCCTTCCCGGCTCACACTTTGCCAGCTGCTTCCCGTTCTGCAACTTCTTTATCAAGCTCGGCGATTTTTTGCGCCATTATCTCGCGACAGTGGGCCGCCAGCTCGCGAACCCGCTCTTTTCCGTACTGGCTGACGTCGATCGGCGGCAGCATCTCCACAATCACCAGGCCATTGTTGAGTCGATTGAGATTAATTTTATTCGAGGTGCGGGAAATGCATACGGGGACAATCGGCACGCCGGCGGCAATCGCCGCATGAAACGCGCCGGTCTTGAACGGCAGCAGGCCGCGGCCTCGGCTGCGCGTGCCTTCCGGAAACATCCAGATGGAGATGCGGCGCTTTTTAAATTGGTTCACCACTTCCGCAATGGTGCCGTGCGCCCTGGTCCGGTTGTTTCTGTCGATCAGCAGGTTGCCGGTGAGCCAGTACAGCTGGCCGAAGAACGGGATCCACAGCAGACTTTTTTTACCCACCGTCACCGTCGGCGGCTGCACGATATTCGCCGCCGTCACCATATCGTAGTTATTTTGATGATTAGCGATATAGATGGCGTTGCCGTAGCTTTCAGCATCATCGGGTTTACGGCACTCAACCTTCAGACCGAACAGCGGTGCCAGGCGGCCAAACAGATGACCAAACGTGGCAACATGCTTTGGATTACGCGGGCTGAACAGGCAGTAAATGGAGCCAAAAATACAGACCAGAATACTGTAAATTAAGGTAATAATAAGGCGAAAAATATATAGCATGACATCCTCTGAAAGCCTGAGAACATGGTGTTCTACACGCTGAATAGTTCGGGTTACGGGGCCAGGCGGCGCGTTTACCCCGTTGCTGAGGCCAGCGAACCGGCAGCCGAAGCATGACGAGTATACTTCACCTGATATCAGATTAGGCTGTGTCCCTTAATCGGGCGTGGCGTCGACGCTCACGAACGGTTAAGGGACACAGCCTGGAGCCTTGTTAAAACGACTCACTGGAAAAACGTATTGTTAATCGCAACGCGGGATTAGACAACGACTTTACGGGAAATTTTCGACCCGCCCAGGGCGACCAGGCAGCCTGGCATGAACCGCCAGCCGGCGTTACAACGTTGCCGGATAGCGCCCGCGCAGGCGGGCACCCTCCGGTACGCTATTGAGTTCACTCTTCGCGAGCGGCGCGGCGGGGGGAATCCACCTCAACGCGATCGATACGCTGCAGGCCGCGCATCAGCGTGCCACGACGTCCCCGCTCACCGACCACTTTCTGCAACTCTTCGGGACGCAGCTTGATTTTGCGCTTCCCGACGTGGATGGTCAGCGTACTCTGCGGCGGCAGCACGTAGAGCAGCGCCAGCGCGTCATCGCCCTTCGCCGCCTCTGCGGACGGAATGTTGATAATCTTGTTCCCTTTGCCTTTCGACAGCTGCGGCAGGGAGCCCACCGGGAACATCAGCATCCGACCGGCCTGGGTTATCGCCAGCAGCATGTCGTTTTCGTCTTCGATCACCACCGGCGGCATTACGCGCGCGTTCTCCGGCAGCGTAATCAGCGCCTTGCCCGCGCGGTTGCGCGCGACCAGGTCGTTAAAGGTGCAGACGAATCCGTAGCCGGCGTTCGACGCCATCAGCAGCTTCTGCTCATCGCTTTCCATCAGCATATGCTCGACGGTCGCGCCCGGCGGCAGCGTCAGTTTACCGGTCAGCGGCTCGCCCTGGCCCCGCGCCGACGGCAGCGTAATCGGATCGACGGCGTAACTGCGCCCGGCCGAGTCGACAAACACCACCGGCTGGTTGCTCTTGCCCTTCACCGACGCCTTCCAGCTGTCGCCCGCCTTATAGCTCAGCCCCTGCGCGTCAATGTCATGGCCCTTGGCGCTGCGCACCCAGCCCATCTGCGACAGGACGATAGTCACCGGCTCGGACGGCAGCATGTCGTGTTCGTTCATCGCTTTGGCCTCTTCCCGCTCGCGCAGCGGGGAGCGGCGATCGTCACCAAAGGCGTCGGCGTCCGCCTGCAGCTCTTTCTTCAGCAGGGAGTTCATCTTACGCTCAGAGCCAAGAACGCTCTGCAGCCGATCGCGCTCTTTCGCCAGCTCGTCCTGCTCGCCGCGGATCTTCATCTCTTCCAGCTTCGCCAGGTGGCGCAGCTTCAGTTCGAGAATCGCCTCGGCCTGGGTTTCGCTAATACCAAACCGCGACATCAGCGCCGGCTTTGGCTCATCCTCACTGCGGATGATCTCAATCACCTCGTCGATATTCAGGAACGCCACCAGCAGGCCTTCAAGGATATGCAGGCGTCTGAGCACTTTCTCCAGGCGGTGGCTCAAACGACGACGCACGGTATCCCGGCGGAACGCCAGCCACTCGGTGAGGATCTCCAGCAGGTTTTTCACCGCCGGACGCCCGTCAAGGCCGATCATGTTCAGGTTAATGCGGTAGCTTTTTTCCAGATCGGTCGTGGCGAACAGGTGGTTCATCACCTGATCCATATCCACGCGGTTAGAGCGCGGCACCACCACCAGTCGGGTCGGGTTCTCATGATCCGACTCATCGCGCAGATCGTCCACCATCGGCAGCTTTTTATTGCGCATCTGGGCGGCGATCTGCTCCAGCACCCGCGCCCCGGAGACCTGATGCGGCAGCGCGGTAATTACCACCGCGCCATCTTCTTTATTCCACACCGCGCGCATACGCACGGAGCCGCGCCCGTTCTCATAAATCTTACGGATTTCAGCGCGGGGAGTGATAATTTCCGCTTCGGTCGGGTAGTCCGGCCCCTGAACGATATCCAGCAGCGCGTCGAGGGAGGTCTTCGGCTGTTCGATAAGGGTAATCGCGGCCTTCGCCACTTCGCGCAGGTTGTGCGGCGGGATATCCGTTGCCATCCCGACCGCGATGCCGGTCGTACCGTTCAGCAGGATATTCGGCAGACGCGCGGGCAGCCTTGACGGCTCCTGCAGGGTGCCGTCGAAGTTAGGCACCCAGTCCACGGTGCCCTGGCCCAGCTCGCTCAGCAGCAGTTCGGCATATTTCGACAGGCGGGATTCGGTGTAGCGCATCGCCGCAAAGGACTTAGGATCGTCCGGTGCCCCCCAGTTCCCCTGACCGTCGACCAGCGGATAGCGATAGGAAAACGGCTGCGCCATCAGCACCATCGCCTCATAGCAGGCGCTGTCGCCGTGCGGATGGTATTTACCCAGCACGTCACCGACGGTGCGGGCAGACTTTTTAAACTTGGCGCGGGCGTCAAGCCCCAGCTCCGACATCGCGTATACGATACGGCGTTGAACGGGTTTCAGCCCATCGCCAATAAACGGCAGCGCCCGGTCCATGATGACGTACATGGAGTAGTTCAGATAGGCGTTTTCCGTAAATTCATGCAGCGCAAGGCGCTCTGCCATTTCGCTCATTAATCGTAATTCCTCAACTGTTAGCCCGAATTTATAGCCGGCCTGCCATCAGGCAATATTGCCGCAGATACTACCTTATCTGGCGCGTTGAGTCACAAAGAAAAAGGGCCGCGAAGGCGGCCCGGATGGCGATTATTTGGTAACTTTCCTGATTTGCTTTACGTCGATTTCGACGGAGTTCCAGTCTTTATCCACTTCCCCCCGGATTTCGACACTATCCTGCGGAGTCACGGTTATGCCGTTCCAGCGTTTGCTATCGATATCGACGTTAATGGTGCCGCTGGCGTCTTTAAACAGGTAGAGATCGTCAGCGATACGCTCCACGATATTGCCACGCAGCGTAACCCAGGTGTCGTCACGCAGCGATTTGGCGTTCTCGGCCGTCGTGCTGCTGCCGTCAGGACCAATAAAGCCGCCGCTCTGCGCCTGCGCTGCCGCCGGGTCGGAAAATCCGCCCTGCGGCCCGGCGGCCAGAACCGGCGTCGCGCACAGCGCAAAGGCGGCCGCTATTGCTGCTATTGTCTTCATGTTATATCTCCCTTTCGCTTCTGATACTCGTCATTCCCGGACACAGCCTGGTCGTCTCATTCCTGATGACTCCCCCGCCAGGGTTTGATATGCAACGCAAATTATTTAGAGTCGATAACCATTATTTAATAGAATAATGCTTAACCACTTCTTAAGCAGAACAAAGAAATTTTTTTACTGTACATCCCCGATGGCGGCGAGGTTTACTTGCGGTTAGCGGGCAGGCACAGGGAAGAAAAAATGCGAATTTTACTGGTAGAAGATGATGTACTGATTGGCGACGGCATAAAAACGGGACTCAGTAAGATGGGCTTCAACGTCGACTGGTTTACCGAAGGCCGCGAAGGCAAAGAGGCGCTCTACAGCGCGCCTTACGATGCGGCGATTCTCGACCTGACGCTGCCCGGCATGGACGGCCGCGACATTCTGCGCGACTGGCGCGGGCGGGGAAAACGCGAACCGGTGCTGATCCTGACGGCGCGGGACGCGCTGGCGGAACGGGTCGAGGGGCTGCGCCTTGGGGCGGATGACTATCTTTGTAAGCCCTTCGCGCTCATTGAAGTCGCCGCCCGCCTGGAGGCGCTGGTGCGTCGCGCCAGCGGCCAGGCCAGCAGCGAGCTGCGTCACGGACGGCTGGCGCTCGATCCCGGCAGCCGGATCGCCAGCCTCGGCGGAGAGCCTTTACCGCTTAAGCCGAAAGAGCTTGCCCTGCTGGAGCTGCTGATGCGCAATGCCGGTCGGGTGCTGCCGCGCAAGCTGATCGAAGAGAAGCTCTACGGCTGGGATGAAGAGGTCTCCAGCAACGCCGTCGAAGTGCATGTGCACCACCTGCGCCGCAAGCTCGGCAGCGAGGCGATCCGCACCGTTCACGGCATCGGCTACACCCTGGGCGAGGCGGCAAGTTGACCCGGCGGCTCAGCCTGCGTCTGCGGCTAACGCTTATCTTCCTGTTCCTGGCGATCGTCGCCTGGGGTGCCTCCAGCTTTGTGGCGTGGAAGCAGACCACCGACAACGTCGATGAGCTGTTTGATACCCAGCAGATGCTGTTTGCCAAGCGCCTTATCGCTCTGGATATCAATGAGCTTACCGCCCCGGAGCGGATGGCGCGCACGCCGAAGAAACTCAAGCACGGCCATATCGACGACGATGTGCTGACCTTTGCCGTCTACACCACCGACGGCAAAATGGTGCTGCACGACGGCGACAACGGCCAGGACATCCCCTACAGCTACCGGCGGGAAGGCTTCGATAACGGCCATCTCAACGGCGACGACGATCTGTGGCGCTTTGTCTGGCTGACCTCGCCGGACGGCCGGTACCGTGTCGTGGTCGGCCAGGAGTGGGAGTATCGCGAAGATATGGCGCTGGCCATCGTGGCCGGGCAGTTGGCCCCCTGGCTTATCGCCCTGCCGCTGATGTTTCTGCTGCTGATCGTCATGCTCCACCGGGAGCTGAAGCCGCTGAAGAAGTTAACTCAGGCCCTGCGCGTGCGCGCGCCGGAATCGGCAGAGCCCCTCAGCCCGAAGGGGGTGCCGAGCGAAGTGCGCCCCCTCGTCGAAGCCTTGAACCAGCTCTTTAGCCGCACCCACGCTATGATGGTGCGCGAACGGCGCTTTACCTCCGACGCGGCCCACGAGCTGCGCAGTCCGCTGGCCGCGCTGAAGGTGCAAACCGAAGTGGCACAGCTTTCCAATGACGATCCCCTGGCGCGAAAGAAAGCGCTTATTCAGCTGGATACCGGCATCGACCGCGCCACGCGGCTGGTCGAGCAGCTGCTGACCCTCTCGCGCCTCGACTCGCTGGATAATCTGCAGGACGTCTCCAGGCTGTCGCTGGAAGAGGTATTACAGTCGGCGGTAATGGATATCTACCATCCGGCCCGCGAGGCGGAAATCGACGTGCGCCTGCACGTTAACGCACCGGACGTCACGCGCACCGGACAGCCGCTGCTGCTCAGCCTGCTGGCGCGTAATCTGCTGGATAACGCCGTGCGCTACAGCCCCCGGGGCAGCGTGATCGAGGTGACTCTCAACGCCGACGGCTTCACGGTTAAAGATAACGGTCCGGGAGTCGCGCCGGCGGTGCTGGGCCGCATTGGCGAACGTTTCTACCGCCCGCCGGGGCAGGCCGTTACCGGCAGCGGGCTGGGGCTGTCCATCGTCCGGCGCATCGCCCTGCTCCACGGCATGACCGTCACTTTTGACAATGCGCCGGAAGGGGGATTCACCGTTGCCGTGCGGTGGTAACGGCACGATTATTGCTCCAGAAGCAAAAGACTTTGCACATTCTGCTCATTTCCCCCCGCTGACCGCTGGCGTAACATAGCCCACATACGCATTTCTGAGAGGATAAAAAATGAGCAACATTCTGATTGTTAACGGTGCGAAAAAATTCGCCCACTCTAACGGCCAGCTTAACGACACTCTGACAGAGGTTGCCGAAGGGCAGCTGCGCGATCTCGGCCACGCGGTGAAGATCGTCCGCGCCGACGGCGAATATGACAGCAAAGAGCAGGTACAGAACTTCGTCTGGGCCGACGTGGTGATCTGGCAAATGCCGGGCTGGTGGATGGGCGCGCCGTGGACGGTAAAAAAATATATCGATGACGTCTTTACCGAAGGGCACGGCACGCTGTACGCCAGCGACGGCCGCACCCGCTCCGACGCCGCTAAAAAATATGGCTCCGGCGGCCTGATCCAGGGCAAAAAATATATGCTCTCGCTGACCTGGAACGCGCCGATGGAAGCCTTTACCGATAAAGAGCAGTTTTTCCACGGCGTCGGCGTGGACGGCGTATACCTGCCGTTCCATAAAGCCAATCAGTTCCTCGGGATGGACGCGCTGCCGACCTTTATCGCCAACGACGTCATCAAAATGCCCGACGTCCCGCGCTATGTGGCGGAATATCGCAAGCATTTGAGCGAAATTTTTGGTTAACTAAGCGGACTGCAATCAGAAGGAGTTAACCATGCTTACCGTTATTGCTGAGATCCGCACCCGCCCTGGCCAGCACCACCGCCAGGCGGTTCTGGATCAGTTTGCCAAAATCATTCCGACCGTGCTGAAGGAAGAGGGCTGCCACGGCTATGCGCCGATGGTGGATCATGCCGCCGGCGTCAGCTTTCAGACGACCGCCCCGGACTCTATCGTCATGGTCGAGCAGTGGGATAGCATTGCGCACCTTGAGGCGCATCTGCAAACTCCGCATATGAAAACCTGGAGCGAAGCGGTCAAAAGCGACGTGCTGGAGATGAATATTCGTATTCTGCAGCCGGGCGTTTAATTTCCCTTCCCTTTCCTGCCCCTCTTTTTCAGAGAGGGGCTAGTATCCGTTCTCTCCTCCACCTGCTATGCTTTATTTTGTCTTTATATTCAACAGGAGGAATAGAATGGGTATTTTTAACTTTGTGAAAGAAGCGGGTGAAAAACTCTGGGATAATCTGACGGACCATAAAGGACAGGGCGATAAGGTGTCAGACCACCTTAAAAAGCTCAATATCCCTGGCGCAGACAAAGTGCAGGTCAACATTACCGACGGAAAGGCCAGCGTTACCGGTGAAGGCCTGACCCAGGAGCAGAAAGAAAAAATCCAGGTTGCGGTAGGCAATATCGCCGGGGTCAGCGAGGTGGAAAACAACATTACCGCCACTGACGCCAACGATGAAGCGACCTATTACACGGTGAAATCAGGGGATACCCTGAGCGCCATTTCAAAAACCGTCTACGGTGACGCCAACCAGTACAACAAGATCTTCGAGGCGAACCGCCCGATGCTCTCCAGTCCTGATAAAATCTATCCTGGTCAGACCCTGCGTATTCCGAAGGCCTGATCGCATCTGAACCCGTAAGCGGGAAGTCTGTCTGGGCTGGGGTTCATTGATCTGAAAACGCGGCCCGCTCCCCGTGAAGGGCGACCGGAACAACGACGGCCTATTTCAGGGCGCAGATTGATACACCCCACCGACGGGCTATTGCGCAGGTCCTGAAGGGGTAGTTAACCGTTAAAGAAATGCCCCGCGTCGATAAGAAGCGGGGCGTTTTTATTTGTACGGCTCCGGACCTGTTACAGCCGTTACCCCTCCAGCTCGGCGAGGTCGCCCTTCTCCTGCAGCCAGTTACGCCGATCTTCGGAGCGCTTTTTAGCCAGCAGCATATCCATTACCGCGTTGGTGCGCTGGTCGTCCTCGTCGCTGATGGTCAGCTGTACCAGGCGACGGGTATTGGGATCGAGGGTGGTTTCGCGCAGCTGCATCGGGTTCATTTCGCCCAGCCCTTTAAAGCGCTGCACGTTCGGCTTGCCCTTTTTGCGCTTCAGCTGTTCCAGCACGCCCGCCTTTTCTTCTTCCGTCAGCGCGTAATAAACCTCTTTGCCAAGGTCGATGCGGTACAGCGGCGGCAGCGCGACGTAGACGTGGCCCTGCTTCACCAGGCTGCGGAAATGCTTCACAAACAGCGCGCAAAGCAGCGTGGCAATGTGCAGACCATCGGAGTCCGCATCGGCAAGAATACAAATTTTGCCGTAGCGCAACTGGCTGAGATCCTCGCTGTCCGGATCGATACCGATCGCCACGGAGATGTCATGCACCTCCTGGGAGGCCAGCACTTCATCGGAGGAGATCTCCCAGGTATTGAGGATCTTTCCTTTAAGCGGCATGATCGCCTGGTATTCGCGATCGCGCGCCTGCTTGGCGGAACCGCCCGCCGAGTCACCTTCCACCAGAAACAGTTCGGTACGGTTCAGATCCTGAGCGGTGCAGTCCGCCAGCTTGCCCGGCAGCGCCGGCCCGCTGGTCAGCTTTTTACGCACCACCTTCTTCGCCGCGCGTAGCCGGCGCTGGGCGCTGGAGATCGCCATCTCCGCCAGCAGTTCAGCATCCTGCACGTTCTGGTTCAACCACAGGCTGAAAGCGTCCTTCACTACGCCAGAAACAAAGGCCGCGCACTGCCGCGAGGAGAGGCGCTCTTTCGTCTGGCCGGCAAACTGCGGGTCCTGCATCTTCACGGAAAGTACCCAGGCGCAGCGATCCCAGATATCCTCCGCAGAGAGCTTAACGCCACGCGGCAGAATATTGCGATATTCACAAAATTCGCGCATTGCGTCGAGCAGCCCCTGCCGCAGGCCGTTGACGTGCGTCCCCCCCTGCATGGTCGGGATCAGGTTGACGTAGCTTTCGGTCAGCAGCTCGCCGCCCTCCGGCAGCCAGAGCAGCGCCCAGTCTACGGCTTCGGTATCGCCGGTAAAATTACCGACAAACGGCTTTTCCGGCAGCAGAGGCAGGCCGTTGACCGCTTCGGCAAGGTAGTCGTTCAGGCCGTCCTGATAGCACCAGCGCTGCTCGCTATGGTTAATCTCATCCTTAAAGGCGATCTCCACGCCGGGGCAGAGCACCGCCTTTGCTTTCAGAATGTGGGTCAGGCGGGAGACGGAAAACCGTGGGCTGTCGAAGAAACTTTCATCCGGCCAGAAGTGTACGCTGGTGCCGGTATTGCGTTTGCCGCAGGTGCCGATGACCTGCAGGTCCTGCACCTTATCACCGTTTTCAAAGGCGATATTGTAGATCTGACCGTCGCGGCGGACGGTTACCTCCACGCGCTTTGACAGGGCGTTGACTACCGAGATCCCCACGCCGTGCAGGCCGCCGGAAAACTGGTAGTTTTTATTCGAAAATTTGCCCCCGGCGTGCAGCCGACAGAGGATCAGCTCTACCGCCGGCACGCCCTCTTCCGGGTGAATATCCACCGGCATACCGCGACCGTCATCAATGACTTCCAGCGACTGATCGGCGTGTAAAATAACCTCCACGCGCTTTGCGTGGCCCGCCAGTGCCTCATCGACACTGTTATCAATAACTTCCTGCCCAAGATGGTTAGGCCGGGTGGTATCGGTATACATCCCCGGGCGGCGGCGCACCGGCTCAAGCCCGGTAAGGACTTCAATGGCGTCAGCGTTGTAAGTTTGCGTCATGGTTTAATTAGAATTTGAAATGATTGTCAGCAGCTTTGCAGACCAAGAAAATCGACAATCTGGTTGAAATAATCTTCGAAGCCAGTGAATGCGTGGTTTCCGCCCTCAATAACGGTTTGACGGCAGGAGGCGTAATACGCCACCGCCTGGCGGTAGTCCAGCACTTCATCCCCCGTCTGCTGCAGCAGCCAGATCAAATCGGGCGCTTCCAGCGGGTCAATCTGCATGACTTTGAGATCGTAAATATGGCGAGACTCTAGCACATATTGCTGCCCCGTGTACGGGTTCTGGTTTTGCCCCAGATAATCGGCCAGCAGCTCGAACGGCCTGACGGCCGGGTTCACCACTACCGTAGGCAGCATAAAACATTGTGACAGCCAGGTGGCGTAATAGCCGCCCAGCGAGGAGCCGATTACGCCCAGCGGCTCGCCGCCGCGACCGAGCACGATCGACTCCAGCATCTCCGCCGCATCGGCCGGATAGGGCGGCAGCTGCGGGACGATGGTTTCCACCCGCGGATAGTGCTCCGCCAGCCACTTTTTCAACAGACAGGCCTTCGCCGAGCGGGGCGAGCTGTTAAAACCGTGCAAATAAAGAAGCGCGGACATTAGTAACCTTCTGAGGCGGTGTCTGGCCGGAAGCCGTTGCCCGTCAGGCGGCACACCTCCGTTTCCAGCGTGCCGTCGGCGGCCAGCTCCAGCGTACGCCAGCCCGGCCCAATCATATCGAGGGTGAAGTTGGCGCAGTGGGGTTTAAACTGAACGCAGGTTGACGGCGTCGCCAGCAGACGGCGGCCGTTCCAGTCAAGATCCAGCTCCTGATGAATATGGCCGCACAGCAGGCACTTCACGCGCGGATACTTCACCAGCACGTCGCCCAGCCCGGCGGCGTTGCGCAGGCTGTGCTGATCGAGCCAGCTGCAGCCCGATGGTAGCGGATGATGATGCAACAGCAGCAGCGTATAGCGCTCCGGCGCGCCGGCCAGCTTCTGCTCCAGCCACTCAAGCTGATAGTCGCTCAGTTCGCCGTGGGGAACGCCGTAGACCTGGCTGTCCAACAGCAGAATTTGCCATTTCTCGCCCAGCAGCACCTGCTTGGCCGGAGAGATCCCCGCCTCCCGCAGCGCGCTGTACATCGCAGGCTGGAAATCATGGTTGCCCGGCAGCCAGACGCAGGGTGCGCGAAAGCTTGCGATGCCCTCCGCAAAATGCTTATAGGCCGCCGCGCTCTGATCCTGCGCCAGGTCGCCCGTTGCTACGATCAGATCGTAGTCGTTTCGCCGTGCCCCTATGGCGTCTAACACGGCCCGATAGCTTTCCCAGGTATTCACACCCAGCAGCGTCTCGTGCTTTTCGGCAAACAGGTGAGTGTCGGTTATTTGTAAGATCCTGACCCTGGCCTCACCAGCCAGAGGTAGGTTTAACAGGCTTTCCAAATGGTGTCCTTAGGTTTCACGACGCTAGTAAACCGGAATCGCCATCGCTCCATGTGCTAAACAATACCTTAACCAGTCCGCTAAAAACTGATTAATTTGATGCTTTTCGTCGCGTTGATGCAACTTTTTATTAGGGTAATCATACCGCGCTTTGAAACGAAAGATCTGCTGGCTTGAACACACTTCAGCGACCGTCGCATCATGATACAGGCGCACCGTCATTGACGGCAGACTCCAGTACGTGATAGCGGGCGCGGTCTGTTCGATCGTAACAAGCGTAGTGTATCGGGTCGATTCCACAATCGTTAACCGATATTGCGCGTTGGCCACCTGATAGCTGACCGTTTCGCCGGGTTCATCGCAGCGCGGCAGCAGCCGGCGCAATTGCGAAAAATTGGTTTCGCAAAGGCGCATCATTTCAGGAAAGTCAGGTGTGTAACGCTTCATTTTTTCCACTCGTTAATTAACTCTTTATAGTGCAGCTGCAGCCATTGCAGAGCGATGACGGAAGCCGCGTTATCGATTATCCCCTCATTAACCCACCGGTAAGCCTGTTCCCGACTTACCACATGAACCCGAATGTCTTCGTTTTCATCAGCCAGACCGTGAATACCGCCCGCGGTCGTGGCGTCCACTTCGCCCACCATAATGGACGAGCGCTCGCTGGTGCCGCCCGGACTCGCCAGATAGCTCAACACCGGCTTAGTCCGTTTAACGACCAGCCCGGCCTCCTCCATAGCCTCGCGGCGGACAACCTCCTCCACGCTTTCGCCCTCTTCGATCATCCCGGCCACCACCTCCAGCAGCCACGGCGTTTCGCTGGTGTCCCAGGCCGCAATCCGCACCTGCTCGATCAGCACCACCTCGTCCCGCTCAGGGTCAAAGGGCAGCAAGACCGCAGCGTGGCCACGCTCAAAGATTTCACGGCGCACCTCCTGGCTCATTTCACCATTAAATAAGCGATGGCGGAACCGATAAACCTCCAGCGAAAAAAAACCGCGATAGCACGTTTCTCGTGCAATAATTTCTACATCGTTTTTAGAGAAAGTGACCGGTGAATTGTCTGTTTTACGCATTGTGGCGTCCTGTACCAATAGTGATTTAAATATGAATTTCAAGGGTGATTGACTGCTGTTTTAGCAACCTTGTGATAAATTGGTGCAAATTAACGCCAGATGGCACAGAACGCCAACTTTTTGCAGTGGCGGATTCTGCTAGAATCGGCAATTATTTTTACAATTCGATCAGCGCTAAATACTGCTTCACAACAAGGAATGCAAATGAAGAAATTGCTCCCCATCCTTATCGGCCTGAGCCTGTCGGGGTTCAGCACACTAAGTCTGGCAGAAAACCTGCTGCAAGTTTATCAGCAAGCACGCCTGAGCAATCCGGAACTGCGTAAGTCTGCCGCCGATCGTGATGCCGCATTCGAAAAAATCAACGAAGCACGTAGCCCATTACTGCCGCAGCTGGGATTAGGCGCTGATTACACCTACAGCAACGGCTATCGCGACGCTAACGGCGTTAACACCACCACCACCAGCGGCTCCCTGCAGCTAACCCAGACCATTTTCGATATGTCAAAGTGGCGCAACCTGACGCTGCAGGAGAAGTCAGCCGGTATTCAGGACGTCACCTTTCAGACGGATCAACAAACCCTGATCCTTAACACCGCTAACGCCTACTTTAGCGTGCTGAACGCCATCGATATTCTCTCCTATACCCAGGCGCAGAAAGAGGCGATCTATCGTCAGTTAGATCAGACTACCCAGCGCTTTAACGTCGGCCTGGTCGCCATTACCGACGTGCAGAACGCCCGCTCACAGTATGACACCGTTCTGGCGAATGAAGTCACTGCGCGCAATAATCTCGACAACGCGGTAGAAACGCTGCGTCAGGTCACCGGTAACTACTATCCGGCGCTGGCGTCGCTGAACGTTGAAAGTTTTAAAACCAGCAAGCCGCAGCCGGTTAACGCGCTATTGAAGGAAGCGGAAAGCCGCAACCTGTCGCTGCTGCAGGCGCGGCTGAGCCAGGACCTGGCCCGTGAGCAGATCCGCCTGGCGCAGGATGGGCATCTGCCGACGCTGAACCTGACCGCATCCAGCAGCCTTTCCGACAACAGCTATAGCGGCTCCAGGACCAACAATTCCCAGGGCTATAGCGACAGCACCACGGGTCAGAACAAGGTCGGCATTAACTTTTCCTTGCCTATCTATCAGGGAGGAATGGTCAATTCCCGGGTGAAGCAGGCGCAATATAATTTTGTTGGTGCCAGCGAACAGCTGGAAAGCGCGCACCGCAGCGTGGTGCAGACCGTACGCTCCTCGTTCAACAACATCAACGCCTCCATCAGCAGTATCAACGCCTATAAGCAGGCGGTTGTCTCTGCGCAAAGTTCGTTGGATGCGATGGAGGCGGGCTATTCCGTCGGCACCCGCACCATCGTTGACGTACTGGACGCCACCACGACGCTGTATAATGCCAAGCAGCAGTTGGCCAACGCGCGTTATACCTATCTGATTAATCAGTTAAATATTAAATCTGCTCTCGGCACGCTGAACGAGCAGGATCTGGTGGCGCTGAACAATACCCTGGGCAAGCCGATTCCTACCTCGCCGGAAAGCGTGGCACCGCAAACGCCGGAACAGGATGCCGCCGCTGACGGCTACGCCGCCAGCGGCGGCGCTCCGGTAGCGCAGCCCGTCTCAGCCCGCAGCAATAATCCGTTTAAGCAGTAAAACGGTATGCCTGACAGCGCCACGCTGGCCGGACCAACGTTTAGGGTTCCGGTCAGCGCGGCGCTGATGCAGGCGGTAAACGTAAGGCAACGTAAAGATCCTCTGTTTCAGCCAGCCCTCATCCTTTTTTAGCTTCAATTTCGACCAGCCTTCCTCTATCCTGAGCATTATTTCTTTCACTACCACTGGTCCAGGAAGACAACTATGAAACGGACACGATCCATACATCACGCCGCGTTCCGCAAGCGCTGGAGCGCACGCCATCTGACCCCCGTTGCGCTGGCCGTCACCGCCGTATTTATGCTGGCCGGCTGCGAACAGAGCGACGAAACGGTCTCTCTTTATCAAAACGCCGATGACTGTTCGACGGCGAATCCGGGCAAAGCCGCAGAGTGTACTACCGCATACAATAACGCCCTGAAGGAAGCGGAGCGCACCGCGCCAAAATACGCCACGCGCGAAGACTGCGTCGCTGAATTCGGCGAAGGCCAGTGCCAGCAGGCACCGGCTCAGGCGGGTATGGCACCGGAAAGCCAGGCTCAGGCACAATCCAGCGGCAGCTTCTGGATGCCGCTGATGGCGGGCTACATGATGGGCCGCATGATGGGCGGCGGCGCGGGCTTTGCTCAGCAGCCGCTATTCAGTTCGAAGAACCCCGCCAGCCCGGCCTACGGCAAATACGCGGATGCGACGGGTAAGAACTACGGCGCAGCCCAGCCGGGCCGCACCATGACCGTTCCGAAAACGGCGTTGGCACCGAAACCAGCCACGACCTCAACCGTCACCCGCGGCGGTTTCGGTGAATCCGTTGCCAGGCAGAACACCATGCAGCGTCGCGCCAGCGGCACCTCTAATCGTTCAATGGGCGGTTAATTTTCATGGAAAGAGTCAGCATTACCGAGCGTCCGGACTGGCGTGAAAAAGCCGAGGAATACGGCTTTAATTTTCACACCATGTATGGTGAACCGTACTGGTGTGAAGACGCTTACTATAAGCTTACCCTCGCTCAGGTCGAAAAGCTGGAAGACGTCACCGCCGAGCTGCATCAGATGTGCCTGAAGGTGGTAGAGAGGGTCATCGCCAGCGATGAGCTGATGGCCAAATTCCGCATTCCGAAGCATACCTGGGGCTTTGTCCGCCAGTCATGGCTGACGCACCAGCCGTCGCTCTACTCGCGTCTCGATCTGGCGTGGGACGGCGCTGGCGAACCGAAGCTGCTGGAGAACAACGCCGATACCCCCACTTCGCTGTACGAAGCGGCATTTTTTCAGTGGATCTGGCTGGAAGATCAGCTTAACGCCGGCAACCTGCCGGAGAGCAGCGATCAGTTCAACAGCCTGCAGGAGAAGCTGATTGAACGTTTCACAGAGCTACGCGAGCAGCACGGATTCCAGCTGCTGCACCTCGCCTGTTGTCGCGACACGGTTGAGGATCGCGGAACCGTTCAGTATTTACAGGACTGCGCCGCCGAAGCCGAACTGGCGACCGATTTCCTGTATATCGAAGATATCGGGCTGGGGGAAAAAGGTCAGTTTACGGACCTGCAGGATCAGGTTATCTCGAACCTGTTCAAGCTCTATCCGTGGGAGTTTATGCTGCGCGAGATGTTCTCCACCAAGCTGGAAGACGCCGGCGTTCGCTGGCTGGAGCCGGCCTGGAAAAGCATTATCTCTAATAAGGCGCTGCTGCCCCTGCTGTGGGAAATGTTTCCAAACCATCCAAACCTGCTGCCGGCATATTTCGCCGAAGACGACCACCCGCCGATGGAAAAGTACGTGGTGAAACCCATCTTTTCCCGCGAAGGTGCCAACGTCTCCATCATTGAGGATGGCAAAACGATCGAAGCGGTGGACGGCCCGTACGGTGAGGAGGGATCGATCGTCCAGCAGTTCCACCCGCTGCCGAAGTTCGGCGACAGCTATATGCTGATCGGCAGTTGGCTGATCGACGATAAGCCTGCCGGGATCGGCATTCGCGAAGACAGGGCGCTCATCACCCAGGATCTTTCTCGTTTCTACCCGCATATTTTTATCGAATAAAGCATCATGCCCGACGGCGCTCCGCCTGTCGGGCCGATAAAACGCCAGGCGATATCCACAGGGCGCGGTTACCCTACCTGCACCGACAGCATGCTCAGGCTACCTAATACTATTCCGTCCAGCGGAACGGTCACCGGCTCCTCGCCATCCCACGCGCCGATAATATAGAGCAGCGGCAAGAAGTGTTCCGGCGTCGGATGCGACAGAGAGCCGCTCTCATGGCTAAGGTAATTCACCAGCGGATGTTGCGCGGTCGGCCCCCGCCAGATCAGGTTAGACTTCACAAAATCATTAAACGATACGGCCCACGGCCAGGGCGCAGCGTCGCCCTGCCAGCGCACCGTACGCAGGTTATGCACCGCGTTGCCGCTGGCCAGCAGCATAATGCCCTCATCGCGCAGCGCCGCCAGCCTGCGCCCAATATCAAAATGCCAGGCGGCCGGGCGGGTGCTGTCGATGCTGAGCTGAACCACCGGAATATCGGCATCGGGATACATCTTGCTCAGCACGCCCCACGTTCCGTGGTCAAAGCCCCAGGCCTCTTTATCCTGCGTGACCGGAACCGGCGAGAGCAGCTCGACTAACCGCTGCGCCAGCTCAGGCGAACCGGGTGCCGGATAGTGCATATCATACAAAGCCTGGGGGAAGCCGCTAAAGTCGTGAAGCGTTTTCGGTGCCGCCATGGCGGTTACTCCCGTTCCGCGAATGTACCAGTGGGCTGAAATCACCACTATCGCCCGTGGCCGCGGCAGCGATTCCGCCAGCCCTCGCCAGGCGCGGGTGTAACGGTTATCTTCCAGAGCGTTCATCGGGCTGCCGTGTCCTAAAAACAGTGCTGGCATACGCATTGAAGACATGATGATATCCTTACTGAGGTAATAGGCTGTGTCGACGCCACGCCCGGTTAAAGGACACAGCCTGGTTTATTACCCCCACAATACGCGCTTTCAGTGACGGAAGAACTCAGATAATCGTGACGAAGATCGTCAGTTATTTTGATGTCAGGTCCGGGCAGTCGCTATAAGGAGTCGTTGATGTCAGTACCGTTGATTCTGACCTTGCTGGCGGGTGCCGCCACGTTTATTGGTGCCTTTCTGGGCGTGCTGGGGCAAAAGCCCTCTAACCGCCTGCTGGCGTTCTCACTGGGATTTGCTGCCGGTATTATGCTGCTGATCTCCCTGATGGAGATGCTGCCCGCAGCCCTGGCGACGAAAGGCATGTCGCCGATGCTGGGCTACGGAATGTTTATTATTGGTCTGTTGGGCTATTTTGGCCTGGACCGCATGCTGCCTCACGCCCACCCGCAGGATCTGATGCAAAAAACAGCGCACCCGCTTCCCGGATCCATCAAGCGTACCGCGATATTACTGGCTCTTGGCATCAGCCTGCACAACTTCCCGGAAGGGATCGCCACCTACGTCACCGCCAGCGGTAACCTTGAACTGGGCTTCGGTATCGCCCTGGCGGTAGCCCTGCACAACATTCCGGAAGGGTTAGCTGTCGCCGGGCCGGTATATGCGGCGACGGGTTCAAAACGAACGGCAATCTTCTGGGCTGGTCTCTCGGGCCTGGCGGAAATCCTCGGCGGCGTGCTGGCGTGGCTTATTCTTGGCAGCCTGATTTCACCGATAATGATGGCGGCTATTATGGCTGCGGTTGCCGGCGTTATGGTAGCACTTTCCGTCGATGAACTGATGCCGCTGGCAAAAGAGATCGATCCCAACAACAACCCCAGCTACGGCGTACTGTGCGGCATGTCGGTAATGGGATTAAGCCTTGTGGCGCTACAGTCTACGGGGATTGGCTAAACGTCACCGCAGAGGTTATTTCCCCTCCCGGACCGCATCGTCATTACCGTCGTCGTGGTTAAACAGCTTCTTACGCGCCTCCATCAGCGCATCCCGGTCCTGCCGGAACGCCCGGCAATAACGTTTCATATGGCCAATATACCCCACGACGACAAGCGCCACTAATACAATCCAGTACCAGGCAATAAACATTATTTACCCTTAATATTTAACAACTCCGAACATACAGTGTTAAAAATTCACATACCCATTTTTAGGTATTGGCATATATTCGCATAATACAGAAACAAGAGTATGATTTTGATCATATAAAATGACGACCCAGCGGCTAAATAGCATTTCATTAGCAACAATAAAACATTGTCGATAAGATCACATTACCAGTCTTTTATTATTTACCGCGATAATACAGGCCCCTACTATCAACACACAAAAAGGGTAAAAAAACATTCATAAAAAGTATATTTAAGCCATAACAATAATAACTCTTCTCCAGGAAAGATTTACTCGCACTTCTAATTATCGCGCGCTAAATCGTTCAGCATAATATATTGATCATTATTATACACCCTAAATAATTCGAGTTGCAGGACAAAACGCAGTGCGCTTTGAACAGCCCCAGGGCTGGCCCCGAAGGGGTGAGGCCCTGAGCCGAATAAAGCCAACGCACATGCAACCTGAAGTATGACGGGTATATACAACGTATTATATAAGGAGATATATCTATGTTTAATCAATACCGAAAAACGTTTCTTACCGGTGCGATCGCGCTGGCGTGGGGTCTCACTGCAACAAACCTGTCAGCGGCCGGCTACCAGCCCGCCCCGCCCGCAGGAAAATTAGGTGCCGTGGTGGTTGACCCTTACGGCAATGCCCCGCTGACGGCGCTTGTGGAGCTGGACAGCCATACGATTACTGACGTAAAGGTTACCGTACATGGTAAAGGCAAAAAAGGCGTTCCTGTAACATATTCCGTTGGCGAGCAGACGTTAAAAAATCACGACGGTGTCCCTATATTCGGTCTTTATCAAAAGTTTGCCAATAAAGTTACGATTGAATATAAAGAAAACGGTAACGCAATGAAAGACGATTACGTGGTGCAAACCTCCGCCATTGTTAATCGTTATATTGATAACCGCTCCTTCTCCGACCTTCAAAAAACCCGGGTGATAAAAGTGGCTCCCGGTTTTGAAGATCGGCTTTATCTCGTTAATACCCATACTTTTATTCCTCAGGGCGCACAATTTCACTGGCACGGTGAAAAAGATAAAAATGCCGCTATCCTCGACGCCGGTCCTGCCGGAGGTGCGTTGCCCTTTGACATTGCTCCCTTCACCTTTGTGGTGGATACCGAAGGCGAATACCGCTGGTGGCTGGATCAAAAAGCCTTTTACGACGGCCATGATATCGACATCAATAAGCGTGGTTACCTGATGGGCATCCGCGAAACGCCTCGCGGAACCTTTACCGCCGTTCAGGGGCAACACTGGTATGAATTCGACCTGATGGGGCAGATTCTGGCCGATCATAAACTACCGCGCGGCTTTATGGACGCCTCTCACGAATCGCTTGAAACCGTTAACGGCACGGTGCTGCTCCGCGTCGGCAAACGTAACTATCGCAAAGAGGACGGCCTGCATGTGCATACCATTCGCGATCAGATCATTGAGGTTGATAAGTCTGGTCGCGTGATTGACGTCTGGGATCTGACAAAGATCCTCGACCCGATGCGCGACGCGCTGCTCGGCGCGCTTGATGCGGGAGCGGTATGCGTAAACGTTGATCTTGAACACGCCGGGCAGCAGGCTAAGCTGGAGCCGGATACGCCCTATGGCGATGCGCTGGGCGTGGGTGCCGGACGCAACTGGGCGCACGTCAATGCCATTGACTATGACGCCTCGGATGATTCAATCATCGTCTCTTTACGCCATCAGGGAATTATGAAGATTGGCCGCGACAAGCAGGTAAAATGGATTCTTTCCCCATCCAAAGGCTGGAACGAGCGGCTGGCGGGCAAGGTGCTTAAGCCGGTAGACGGTAAGGGCAAGCCGCTGAACTGCGATGAAAACGGCCGCTGCGAGAGCACGGATTTCGATTTCCCCTGGACCCAACATACCGCCTGGCTCTCCAGCAAGGGGACACTGACCGTCTTTGACAACGGCGATGGTCGCGGCCTTGAACAACCTGCCCTTCCCACAATGAAATATTCACGCTTTGTTGAATATAAAATTGATGAGAAGAAAGGCACGGTCCAGCAGCTGTGGGAGTATGGCAAAGAGCGCGGCTACGACTTTTATAGCCCGATTACGTCAGTTATCGAATATCAAAAAGATCGCAACACCATGTTTGGCTTTAGCGGTTCCATTAATTTGTTCAATGTTGGTGAGTCCACCGTCGGCAAAATCAATGAAATTGATTATAAAACCAAAGAAGTCAAAGTTGAAATCGACGTCTTGTCCGATAAACCGAATCAGCCCCACTATCGCGCTCTGCTACTTCAGCCGCAGCAGATGTTTAAATAATACGTTTGCATTTTTATGCTAAGGAAAAACTATGTCTGTTAAATGGCTTGCTTCACTTCCCAGAAGCCTCATATTAACCGCGGCGCTTGCCTTTTCCTTTTCGGCCTCAGCATTTACCGAAGGAACGGACTATATGGAGCTGGAAAAACCCATTCCTGATGCGGATAAGACCCTGATTAAAATATTCAGCTATGACTGCCCGTTCTGCTACAAATATGATAAGGCCGTCACCGGGCCGGTTTCCGAAAAGGTAAAAGACGTGGTTGCTTTCACGCCTTTCCATCTGGAAACAAAAGGTAAATATGGCAAGCAGGGCAGCGAAGTATTTGCCGTCATGCTCGCCAGAGACAGGGCGGCGGGTATTTCCCTGTTCGATGATAATTCTCAGTTCAAAAAGGCTAAGTTTGCTTACTACACTGCTTATCACGATAAGAAAGAACGCTGGTCTGACGGCAAAGATCCTGCGTCCTTTATCAAAACGGGGCTGGATGCTGCCGGTGTAAGCCAGGCCGACTTTGAAGCGGCCCTGAACGATCCCGCCGTTCAGGAAACGCTGGAAAAATGGAAGGCGGCCTACGAGGTGGCCAAAATCCAGGGCGTTCCGGCCTACGTGGTCAACGGCAAATACCTGATCTACACCAAAAACATTAAATCTATCGACTCCATGGCCGAGCTTGTCAGAGAACTGGCGGCCAAATAAACGGGAAAAGCGTATGGCTTTGCTAAAAGGATTATGGAGAGATTTACGCACGTCGCCGGTAGATACGCTGGTGAGGTGGCAGGAGCGGCGTTTCCTGTGGCTTCTGATGGCGATAGCGATGGGGGGACTTATCATCCTGGCGCACTCTTTTTTCCAGATCTACCTCTATATGGCACCCTGTGAACAGTGCGTTTACATTCGCTTTGCCATGTTTGTAATGGTAGCTGGAGGCGTGATTGCGGCCATCAACCCTAAAAATGTCATATTGAAGCTGATTGGCTGCATTGCAGCTTTTTATGGCAGCATTACCGGCATAATGTACTCGGTAAAGTTAAATAGTATTCATTTTGCAGTGCATAATCCGGACCCGGAGGCGCTTTTTGGCGTGCAGGGGTGCTCCACCGACCCAACCTTTCCGTTCGGCCTGCCGCTGGCGGAGTGGGCACCAGAGTGGTTTAAACCGACGGGAGACTGCGGCTACGACGCCCCCGTCGTGCCTGCCGGCGTGAATCTCAGCAGCGTACAGCAGTGGTTCGTGGATCTCTACCAGCAGTCTGAAGGCTGGTATCTGATCCCGCCATGGCACGTTATGAATATGGCGCAGGCGTGTCTGTTGGCCTTTGGCCTGTGCTTTATCCTGCTGATCGTAATGAGCGCAGCCTGGCTCCTTAAACTCACCAGAGCCGGATAATCCGCACGTGACAAAAAACCGAAGCCGGAATTCCGGCTTCGGTTTTTTTCGTCGCGCCGTTAGCCTGCCTTACGCTCGTGCGCCTGCCGATAAGTCACCAGATCTTCAATGGTGACGACCGCCATATTGTGCTGGCGGGCAAACTCGATGCACTCCGCCGTGCGGGCCATGGAGCCGTCATCGTTGGTCAGTTCGCACAGTACGCCTGCGGGTTTGAACCCGGCCAGCGTCATCAGGTCGATAGTGGCTTCGGTATGGCCGCCGCGGGTCAGAACGCCGCCCGGCTGCGCCCGCAGCGGGAAAACGTGTCCGGGGCGGTTAAGATCGGAGGGCTTCGCGCCGTCGGCGATCGCCGCACGAACGGTGGTAAGACGGTCAGCGGCGGATACGCCGGTCGTCACGCCTTCCGCCGCTTCGATGGTCACGGTAAAACCGGTGCCGTAGGCGCTGGTATTATTTTCCACCATCATCGGCAGGTCGAGCTGCTGGCGGCGATCTTCGGTAAGGCACAGGCAAACAATGCCGCTGCCGTGGCGGATAGTTAAGGCCATCTGTTCAACGGTCATGGTTTCCGCCGGAAAAATCATATCGCCTTCGTTCTCGCGATCTTCATCGTCCAGCACCATTACGCCACGACCTTCGCGCAGCGCGGTCAGGGCATGTTCAACACGTTCAAAAGGCGCACCAAAAGCGGTAAGTAGCGTCTGATTCATGGTAAAAAAACCTCACTAAATTTATGGTTACCAGAATCAGGGCAGTCTTAGGAGTGCCGACAAGCGGCAAAAAAATAACGTGAGCGGGTCCGTGCCCGGCTGGATCGTTACTCTCTCCCATCCGGACTCTAACCGTCGGCCCCGGAATTACACCGGATCTGCTGTCCTTTGGGCAGGTGCCCAAAGCGCTCGCGGGCTTTCAACCTGAGTTGATTTACCGCCGGTGGGGAATTTCGCCCCGCCCTGAGAATAAGCGTGGTAACTATAACGCTATTGATCGCCCCCATCAACGCCTTTACCCGGATGAAGTTCACACTATTCTGGTTTATGACTCCCGGATATGGCACTACAATGTAGAGCTAATACTTACCAGTTCAGGGAAACTACTATGATTGACCCGAAAAAAATTGAGCAGATCGCTCGTCAGATTCACGAGTCGATGCCGAAAGGGATCCGGGAGTTCGGGGAAGACGTCGAGAAGAAGATCCGTCAGACGCTGCAGTCACAGCTGACACGTCTCGACCTGGTGAGCCGTGAGGAATTCGATGTCCAGACCCAGGTTCTGCTCCGCACCCGCGAAAAGCTGGCGCTGCTCGAACAGCGCCTCAGCGAACTGGAGGCGCGTGAAACGCCTGCCGAAGTCAAACCCGCCCCCGCCATTCCGCCGGTCGATCCGCAGGAGTAAAAGATAACGGGCCGTAAGGCCCGCTATTGCATATTGCCCAGGGTCGGCCTTCGCCTGCCGCGCCCTGGAAACAGTCCGGCCTGATTATCCTTTCCCCCCGGATATCCCGCGCTTATTAATAAAAACACCAAATAAGAACCACAAATACATATACCTCGCAAATATCACAGCAAAAATATTTTTTTCGTTTTAACGATGGCGACAACACATGTTATTGTGGCTTTTGTGTCAACGCCGTTTCACATTCTTTCGTTATTCACAGAGATACCGATTTCGGAGGAAGTATGCATGGTTCTGTTTGCAGATTATAATAACCCCTATCTGTTCGCCCTTTCCTTTGTCCTGCTTATCGGTATAGTGGAGATTATTTCACTGGTCTGCGGGCACTTACTTTCCGGCGCTCTGGATGCCCATCTTGAAGGCTACGACGCTCTGCACTCTGGCAATATTGGCCAGGCGCTGCACTATTTGCACATCGGGCGCATACCGGCCCTGATCGTCCTCTGCCTGCTGGCCGGCTGGTTCGGCCTGTTCGGCATCCTGGCGCAGCACGTCTGGGTCACGTTCTGGCAGGCCCCGCTCAGTAATCTGCTGCTCGCGCCGGTCAGCGTTATTCTTTCTGTTTTCGCGGTGCATTACACCGGTAAAGCCATTGCGCCCTGGCTGCCGGTAGATAGCTCCACCGCCATCGGCGAGGATGAGTTTATTGGCCGGATGGCGATCGTCACCGGGCACTCGGCGGTTTCCGGCACGCCCTGTGAAGGGAAATTTACCGATAAATTTGGCCAGATCCACTATTTGCTGCTGGAACCTGAGGCCGGTAAGGCATTTAAAAAGGATGACAAAGTGCTGATTATCTGCCGGCTCTCCGCAACGCGCTATTTAGCCGAACTCAACCCGTGGCCGAATATTTTATAAATTTATTATTACGCAATAGGGACCCATACAATGGATGATGTTTTTGGTTTTTTACCCTCATGGATGTTTACCGCGCTGGTTGCGGTCATCGTTATATTTATCGTCGGCATTATTTTCGCCCGGCTTTATCGTCGGGCCTCCGCAGAACAGGCATTCGTGCGTACCGGCCTCGGTGGGCTAAAAGTGGTAATGAGCGGCGGCGCAATCGTGATGCCCATCTTCCACGAAATTATTCCTATTAATATGAATACCCTTAAGCTGGAGGTCAGCCGCTCCACTGCCGACAGCCTGATCACCAAAGATCGTATGCGCGTTGACGTGGTTGTCGCCTTCTTCGTGCGGGTAAAACCGTCCGTCGAGGGGATCGCCACCGCCGCCCAGACGCTGGGGCAGCGTACGCTGTCGCCGGAAGATTTACGCATGCTGGTGGAAGATAAGTTTGTTGATGCCCTGCGCGCCACCGCCGCTCAAATGACCATGCACGAACTGCAGGACACCCGCGAAAACTTCGTTCAGGGCGTGCAGAATACCGTAGCAGAAGACCTCTCCAAGAACGGCCTGGAGCTGGAAAGCGTCTCGTTAACCAACTTTAACCAGACCTCCAAAGAGCATTTTAACCCCAACAACGCCTTTGACGCCGAAGGTCTCACCAAGCTGACCCAGGAGACGGAGCGCCGTCGCCGCGAGCGTAACGAAGTTGAGCAGGACGTGGAGGTTGCGGTACGTGAGAAGAACCGCGACGCCCTGTCGCGCAAGCTGGAAATCGAGCAGCAGGAAGCCTTTATGTCGCTTGAGCAGGAGCAGCAGGTGAAAACCCGCACCGCCGAGCAGAACGCGAAAATCGCCGCCTTTGAGGCCGAGCGCCACCGTGAGGCAGAGCAAACCCGTATTCTCGCAGAGCGGCAGATTCAGGAGAGTGAAATTGAACGTGAGCAGGCGGTTCGTACCCGTAAGGTCGAAGCCGAGCGCGAAGTACGGATTAAAGAGATCGAACAGCAGCAGGTGACGGAAATCGCCAACCAGACCAAGTCCATTGCCATTGCCGCCAAGTCCGAACAGCAGTCCCAGGCGGAAGCGCGCGCTAACGATGCGCTGGCCGAAGCGGTTCGCGCTCAGCAGAACGTCGAAACGACCCGCCAGACGGCGGAAGCGGATCGCGCCAAACAGGTTGCGCTGATCGCCGCCGCTCAGGATGCAGAAACGCAGGCGGTAGAGCTGACCGTGCGGGCGAAAGCCGAAAAGGAGGCGGCGGAGATGCAGGCGGCCGCTATCGTCGAACTGGCGGAGGCCACACGTAAAAAAGGGCTGGCGGAAGCCGAAGCGCAGCGCGCGCTTAACGATGCGATTAACGTACTCTCCGATCGGCAGACCAGCCTCAAATTCAAGCTGGCGCTGCTGCAGACCCTGCCTGCGGTGATAGAAAAATCCGTTGAGCCGATGAAGTCTATCGACGGCATCAAAATCTTTCAGGTTGACGGCCTGAACCGCAGTGGCGCAGGTGGTGACGTTGCCGCCGCCGGCGCGAGCGGCGGTAATCTCGCGGAGCAGGCGCTCTCTGCGGCGCTCTCTTACCGCACTCAGGCACCGCTGATCGACTCGTTGCTGAATGAAATTGGACTTTCCGGCGGTTCGCTGTCGGCGCTGACCGGGCCGCTGAAGTCGGGAGAGAGCAGCGACCAGCCTGTCGCCCCGCCCCTGGAAGAGGCGGCGTCGAATGACCGGGCGTGAATGTCGCCGAAGGGCGGTCAGATCCGTGGCAAGGCGCGTAACAAGGTAGTGACGCCCTCTTAGCGGCGAACGGCGTGGTCCGAACGGCATTCAGCGTTCTCAGCCCTGGCTATGCTCCGGCAGCGCCACGCCCTATTACGAACACGTCTGATACGCCGTTTCCATTAAAAAGGCCGGAGGGGTATACCGCCCGGCCTGCGTTCTTTTTTAATGTGCCGGAACCTGCCCTGCGGGCAGCTATCTGTCGCCCTCTTTCTGAATTTTCCGGATAATGTTGGTGGTGGAGCAGCCGTCCTCAAAGTTGAGCACCAGCACGTCACCGCCGTTGGCCCAGACCTCTTTACTGCCCGCAATCTCTTCTGGCTTATAGTCACCGCCTTTGACCAGCAGATCCGGCAGAACTCCGGCAATCAGACGCTGCGGCGTATCCTCTTCAAACGAAACGACCCAGTCCACCGCCTCCAGCGCGCTCAACACGATCATACGTTGTTCCAGCGGATTCACCGGACGGGTTTCGCCCTTCAGCCGCCGGGTCGAGGCATCGCTGTTCACCGCGACGATCAGGCGGTCGCCCAGCCTGCGGGCGTTAGCCAGGTAGGAGACATGGCCGGCATGCAGAATGTCAAACACGCCGTTGGTCATCACCACCTTCTCGCCGCGCCTGCGGGCGCTGGCAACGGCCTGCTGCAGCGCCTCCTCGGTCATGACGCCAAAGCCGGTTTCAGCGCGACCGCGCACCGCATTTTCCAGTTCGATGGGCGAAACGGTGGAGGTGCCCAGCTTGCCGACCACCACCCCCGCCGCCGCGTTGGCGAAAAAGCAGGCCTCCTCAAGCGAGTTGCCCGCCGCCAGCGTCGCCGCCAACACGCCGATCACCGTATCGCCCGCGCCGGTGACGTCATACACCTCCTGCGCCTGGGTCGGCATATGCAGCGGCGCTTTCCCCGGCTGCAGCAGGGTCATTCCCTGCTCGGAGCGGGTCACCAGCAGCGCGGAAAGCTCAAAATCGGCAATCAGCTTCATGCCGCGCGCCACGATCTCCTCTTCGCTTTTGCACTTCCCCGCCACCGCTTCAAATTCGGAGAGGTTCGGCGTCAGCAGCGTCGCACCGCGATAGCGCTCAAAGTCCGTGCCTTTCGGGTCAATCAGCACCGGCACCCCGGCCTGACGCGCCAGCTGGATCATCTGGCGGATGCTGGTCAGCGCGCCTTTGGCGTAGTCGGAAAGCACCAGCGCGCCAATTGAACCCAGCGCCTGGCTGATGCGCTCGTGCAGCGGCTGCGGATCGACCCCTTCAAAGCCCTCTTCGAAGTCCAGGCGGATCAGCTGCTGGTTACGGGAGAGCACGCGCAGCTTGGTAATGGTCGGGTGCGTCGGCACCGATACAAAGTCGCACTTGACGTTAACCGCCGCCAGGGTCTTGCTCAGCGCCCTGGCGGCATCATCGATGCCCGTCAGCCCCACAAGGCGGGAGCTGGCCCCCAGGGAGGCGATATTCATCGCCACGTTAGCCGCACCGCCAGGGCGTTCCTCAATGGTATCCACCTTGACGACGGGCACCGGCGCTTCTGGCGAAATACGGCTGGTCGGCCCGTACCAGTAGCGATCCAGCATCACATCACCAACAACCATGACTCCAGCACGTTCAAACTCTGGCAGCGTTACTTTCATTCCCGTCTCCTGAGAGATTCAAAATTTGCGCGCGATAATAGCATATTTCATTCGGCTACCAGCCACTTCCGCCAGCTTGCCTGCACCAGCGTACGCTCCGCGCTGAAGCGCTCCTGCGCGACGTGGCCCGGCAACTCCTGCAGCGCCTGCCGGTGCAGCGCATCGCGCAGCGTGGTATAGGCGCGGGTAAGCGCCGCCGCTTCGTCTTCCTCCATAATGCCGTTCTGCGCCAGCAGCTGCAGAATGCGCACGTTATCCGACCAGCGCGTCAGCTTCGGCTTCTGATGGGCATAGCGCAGCACCAGATATTGGGTAATAAACTCAATGTCGGTGATCCCCCCCTCATCCGCTTTGATATCAAAGCGATCGCGATGACGGTTGCTGAGATGAGCGCGCATCTTTTCGCGCATCTCGCGCACCTCAGTGCGTAACGTCGCGCCGTCCCGCGCCAGGGCCAGGATATCGCGACGCACCGCGTCAAACTGCGCGGTAAGCGACGAATCGCCGTAGACCACCCGGGCGCGTACCAGAGCCTGATGCTCCCATGTCCAGGCTTCGTTTCTCTGGTAATCGGCGAAGGCCTCCGCTGACGTGACCAGCATTCCCGCCGCGCCGGACGGGCGCAGCCGCGCGTCCACCTCATAAAGAATGCCGGAGGAGGTGCGGGTACTGAACAAATGCATAATGCGCTGGGCGAGGCGCAGATAGAACTGCCGTCCGTCGATCTGGCGTTCGCCGTTGGTCATCGCGTCCAGCGGGCAGTCGTGCAGGAAGATCAGATCGAGATCGGAACTGTAGCCCAGCTCCCAGCCCCCCAGCTTGCCGTAGCCAACCACTGCGAATCCGCGCCCTTCCCGCTCGCTGAGATGCCCCGGCAGGCCGTAGCGCGCCACCATCTGCGTCCAGGCCTGCTGCACCACGGCGTCAATTATCGCCTCCGCCAGCCAGGTGAGATGATCGCTGACCTTCATCACCGGCAGCGTACCGGCGATATCCGCTGCGGCGATGCGCAGCTGCTGGGCCTGCTTAAACTGGCGCAGCGCCTCCAGCCGCTGCTCCTCGTCATCTTCCGCAACCCGCAGCAGATACTGCCGCAGCTCGTCGCGGTAGGCGTCGGTGGCGGTGGGTTGATACAGGGTGTTGGGATCGAGCAGTTCGTCAAGCAGCAGCGGATAGCGGGCCAGCTGGCTGGCCACCATCGGCGAGGCGGCACACAGCGAAATCAGGTGCTTCAGGGCTCCGGGGAACTCGCTGAGCAGCTCAAGATAAGTGGTGCGGGTGACGATGCCGACCAGCAGCGGCGTAATGCGCGACAGCGGCACGGTGGCGTCGTCGCGGGTGCAGACATCGCTCAACAGGTGCGGCATCAGGGAGTCAAGCACCTGGCGACCGCGCGGGCCGACGGGACGCTTGTCCAGCTCCTTACGGAAATCGGCGATCAGCGCCAGCACCCGCCTGCGATCGTCGTCGGCAAGATGCGCCAGCGTCGGGGGCGAGTCCTCCTCCTGCAGCGCATCCTGCCACAGCTCGCGCCACTGCTCCGACAGCGAGGACTCCTGGGCGTCGGCCTCGTCGTCGCCAATCAGCTCGTTGAAGACCCGGCGCACGTTCGCCATATGTGCGGTCAGCTGGTCGGCCAGCCGTTCCCAGCCCTCGACGCTCATTCCCCACGCCAGGCGCGCCCGGTTCAGCGCGTCGCCGGGCAGCGTCTGGGTCTGCTCGTCATTAATGCTCTGCAGCAGATTTTCCAGACGGCGCAAAAACAGATAAGCCGCACGCAGCTGCGCCACGTCGCGCTCCGGCAGCAGGTGCAGCGCGGCGATGGCGCTCAGGGTCGGCAGCAGCGAGCGGGACTGCAGCGTCGGCTCGCGCCCGCCGCGAATCAGCTGGAACACCTGCACGATAAATTCAATCTCGCGGATGCCGCCCGCGCCGAGCTTAATATTGTCCTTCAGGCCGCGCCGCCGCACCTCGCGGGCAATCATTCCCTTCATGCTGCGCAGGGACTGGATAACGCTGAAGTCGATATAGCGGCGGAAAACAAAGGGGCGCAGCATGGCGCGCAGCTCGTCGGCGTAGCGGCCGCCGTCGTCGCCCATAATGCGCGCCTTAACCATGGCGTAGCGCTCCCAGTCGCGCCCCTGCTCCTGGTAATAATCCTCCAGCGCGGCAAAGCTCAGCACCAGCGGGCCGCTGTCGCCAAACGGGCGCAGGCGCATATCGACGCGATAGACAAAGCCGTCCATTGTGGGCTGATCCAGCACCTTGATCAGCCGCTGGCCCATGCGCGTAAAGAACTGAGCATTATCCAGTTCACGACGCCCGCCCCGGGTGGCACCGTGCTCCGGCCAAGCGAAGATCAGGTCGATGTCCGAAGAGAAGTTCAGCTCGCTGCCGCCCAGCTTGCCCATCCCGAGGATCAGCAGCGGCTGGGCCACGCCCTCCCGGCTACAGGGCGTCCCCCATTCACGGCAGCAGGCGGCATACAGCCAGTCGCGGGCGGCGACGATCAGCGTCTCCGCCAGTTGGCTGAGCTGCTGTAATATCACCTCGTCAGGCACCCGCGACAGCGCCTGCGCCCAGGCGATGCGCAGCATTATCCGTCGACGGAACAGCCGCAGCTCGCGCATCAGCGCGGCTTCATCAGCGACCGCAGCCAGCGCCTCCTGCAGCCAGCCGGCATAGTGCCGCCATTCATCGGCCTCCGGTGACGCGCTCTCCAGCGCCGTCAGCCAGTCGGGATGGGCCGTCGCGCTGTCCCGCGCAAAATCACTAAAAGTAAGCACTGACTTCGCCTCAGCGCTAATGCTCGTCCCGGCCAGAGCCCCCGGCAGGCCTCCGGAAATACTCTGCCAGTGCTGCTGTAGCGGTGGAGAAAGCGGCTTCATAAAAGATCCGTCCTTGTCTTATCGTTTTCCGCTGTGCAGCCAGAAGGGCTGGAGGCAGATTGCCTCATTACGGAAATGTTCAATTTCAATGGGCTGGCCGGTGACGATAGCGTGACGCAGCCCGCGCCAGTTTTCCAGCCACGCCTCAACCACCGGAGACTCGTAATAGCCCGCCAGCAGCAGCAGGCAGTCGATGTCGCGGCTCAGCCGCGGCAGCCGATCGCGATATTTATCGCCCAGCGGCCGGCCAAAATCACTTTTTAGCCCGGCGGCGGTGCGCGAAAGGTGAATATCGGCGAAACGCTTAAAGGAATGGGCGATTTTATCCTGCCCTTTGGCATCCAGGAACGGCCGCCAGCCGCAGGTGGCCAGCCATTCGGTCAGCGCCAGCTGCGCCCGGACCGTGTGCGGGCTGTAAACCGCCGTTACCGCTGAGGTTCCGGAGGCGATCTCCGCTTCCGCCAGGGTCAGGCACTCGCGTAAGTAAGCGCTCGCTTTACGCGGAATAATGCCGCCAAACAGCCCCAGCGCGTGACGTATCAGCCCTGTGGCCTCCAGCACCGCTGCCTTCGCCGCCTCGTCGCCGCGAACCCATAGTTCCTCATGACGCTGCCACTGCGCCAGTCCCAGCGCCAGGGCCGCTTCCAGCCCCTGTTCAACGCTGGCTTTAGGCGGCATTTTCAACACCGTCGTCGGCACGATGCTTCGCGGCGCATTGCCCTGGGCCAGATGATAACCGCGCGCCGCCTTGCTCAGGCTGCCCAGACGCAGCCCCGCCTGCGAAACCAGCTGGTTTGCCAGCGCCAGTACCGCCCGGGTTTCGCCGCTCAGCAGCTCAAGCTCCAGCTCGCAGAGCGGCTCGGCAAGCGCGCCCGCCGCAATCTCGCCGAGGTCGAGAGCAATTTCAATCCGGCTGTCGTCCATATCGAGCTGCCATTTTTCACGGCAAAAGTCGGTGCTGAACAGCGGCTGCGTCCGCCCGGCAAGATCCGCCGGCAGCTCGCCGCCCGGCCAGACCTCCGCCGGAAAACGGTCCAGCTCCAGCGCCGGCCCGCTCAGGGGAACGTTATATTCCGGGCGCTGATGCAGCCCGCCGATGGTCCGCCCGGCGGTCTTCATGGTCATCTCATAGCGCCCATCCTCACCGCGAATACGCAGCCCCATATCGTGAGCGCGCAGCCAGCCGTCCGCGGTTTCATAATAAATATTGCGCAGCTGAACCGGCGCGTGGTGCTCGCCGCCGAGAGTCTGCAGATAGTCGCGCAGCGCCTCTATGGCGTCGTGACTGACAATAAACTTTAATTCGATTTCCTGAGCCATGGCCTTGTACTTAGTGGTTGTGTCACATTCGGGAAGATTGTCGACGAACTTAATCCGATCTTTTTTGTCAGTAAATAAGCACGCTATCCTTCGGGCTGCCTCTTTAGTTGCCAGCGTCGGCGGCGTACCGGACGTACGCGCCGGGAGATGCGCTCCCCGACGCCCCGAAGGGTCTGGTGTACCGTATTTTGCGCCAAATTGCCATGAAACCGGCTATTTGACGGGCGTAAAAGTTCCCAGGAGTGGCGGAACTGACACAGAGGATTCCGATTGCTGTCGAAAGCTTTGCCTGGAGACACTGATACCACTACTATCGTTCCACTTTTTAAGACAATAACGACAGCCTGATGCCAAAATTACGCCTCATTGGATTAACTTTACTTGCGCTTAGCGCTACCGCCGTCGCTCACGCCGAAGAAAAGCGCTATGTCACTGACGAACTGAACACCTGGGTCCGCAGCGGCCCGGGTGATAATTATCGCCTTATGGGGACGGTCAGGGCCGGCGAGGAGGTCACTCTGCTGCAGACCGATTCCGGCAGCAACTACGCGCAGATAAAAGATGCCTCCGGCCGCACCGCCTGGATCCCGCTGAAAGAGCTGAACACCACGCCAAGCCTGCGTATTCGCGTGCCGGACCTCGAAAAGCAGGTCCGGAGCCTGACCGACAAGCTTAACAACATCGACACCACCTGGAACCAGCGCACCGCCGATATGCAGCAGAAGGTGGCCCAGAGCGACAGCGTGATCGGCGGGCTGAAGGAAGAGAACCAGAAGCTGAAAAACGAGCTGATCGTGGCCCAGAAAAAGGTCAGCGCCGCCAACCTGCAGCTTGACGACAAGCAGCGCACCATCATTATGCAGTGGTTTATGTATGGCGGTGGGGTGCTCGGACTGGGCCTGCTGCTCGGTCTGGTGCTGCCGCACATGCTCCCCAGCCGCAAGCGCAAGGATCGCTGGATGAACTAAATCGCCTTCTCCACCATGCTGACATATGCTTATACCCGTCATACTTCAGGTCGCATGTGCGCTGGCTTTATTCGGCCCGGGGGCCTCACCCTGAAGAGCCGCCGCCAGCGGCGTTCAAATCGGCTAAGCCGATTTGTCCTCGCTCACCCCGGTCACTTACTCCAGTAAGCACTGGGGTTTAATGAGCGACAGCCGCAGCGCTGGCCCCTCGGGGCGAGAGTCATGGATGAGCCAGGTAAACATGTCGCTAATGCGTATGCGGCCTGAACCAGGACGGAGAGAGAACGTGTATTTTTCAGTAGAGGTGATGTGAGTGAAGGTTTATCTGGTCGGCGGTGCGGTTCGGGATGCGTTATTAGGGTTACCGATCAAAGATAAGGACTGGGTGGTGGTTGGTGCAACACCGCAGCAGCTGCTCGACGCGGGCTACCAGCAGGTAGGCCGCGATTTCCCCGTATTCCTTCATCCGCAAACTCACGAGGAGTACGCGCTGGCGCGTACCGAGCGCAAATCCGGCTCCGGGTATACCGGGTTTACCTGCTATGCCGCGCCGGACGTCACCCTGGAAGAGGATCTGCAGCGCCGCGACCTGACCATTAACGCTCTGGCGCAGGACGATCGCGGCGAGATCGTCGACCCTTACGGCGGGCGTGGCGATTTACAGGCGCGCCTGCTGCGTCATGTCTCCTGCGCCTTTAGCGAAGATCCGCTGCGGGTGCTGCGGGTGGCGCGCTTTGCCGCCCGCTACGCCCACCTCGGATTCCGCATCGCCGACGAGACGCTGGCGCTAATGCGCGAGATGTCCCACGCCGGCGAGCTTGAACACCTGACGCCCGAGCGGGTCTGGAAAGAGACGGAAAGCGCCCTGACTACCCGCAACCCGCAGGTCTATTTTCAGGCTTTACGCGACTGCGACGCGCTGGGCGTTCTGTTCCCGGAGATAGACGCACTGTTTGGCGTCCCGGCTCCGCCAAAGTGGCATCCGGAAATCGACACCGGCGTGCATACGCTGATGACGCTGTCGATGGCCGCCATGCTCAGCCCGGAGGTGGACGTGCGCTTTGCCACGCTGTGCCACGATCTGGGCAAAGGCTTAACGCCTCCGGAACTTTGGCCCCGCCACCACGGACACGGCCCGGCCGGCGTCAGGCTGGTGGAGCAGCTGTGCCAGCGCCTGCGGGTGCCCAATGAGATTCGCGACCTGGCGAGGCTGGTGGCGGAGTTTCACGATCTCATCCATACCTTCCCGGGCCTGCAGCCCAAAACCATCGTTAAGATTTTTGATTCCATTGACGCCTGGCGCAAGCCGCAGCGCGTCGGACAGATAGCGCTGACCAGCGAGGCCGACATGCGCGGCCGCACCGGCTTTGAAACGGCGGATTATCCTCAGGGACGCTGGCTGCGCGAAGCCTGGCAGGTGGCGCAGGCGGTGCCGACAAAGGCGGTTATCGAGGCCGGGTTTCAGGGCGCGGCCGTTCGCGAAGAGCTGACGCGCCGCCGCATCGCGGCGCTGGCCGACTGGAAAGCGCTGCGCTGCCCGAAGCCCAATCCAGGGGCCTGACCGTCCGAACGCTCCGGACGGTGCCCGCGATGGGCTGCGGACGCCGCCCGGGGCTTTGCTCAGAGGAAAACGAGGTAAACGGCGGCCGCCACGATAAAGCGATAAATGGCAAAGGGGATAAACGAGATACGCTTAATCAGCTGCAGGAAGGTTTTAATGGCGATCAGCGCCACGATGAAGGCGGTAACAAAACCAACGGCGAACATCGGCAGGTCGGCGGCGCTCAGAAACGCCCAGCTCTTGTAGAGGTCAAGCGCCGTGGCCCCCATCATCATCGGCACCGCCAGCAGAAAGGAGAACTCCGACGCGGCATAGCGGCTCACCCCCATCAGCATCCCGCCGGAGATGGTCGCGCCGGAGCGGGAGAAACCGGGCCACAGCGCCAGGCACTGGAAGCAGCCGATGGTAAACGCCTGGCCATAGCTCATATCATCCAGCCCCGCCGCCCGGGGCGTCTTCGGCTTCAGCCATTCGGCGACAATCAGCAGCAGGCCGCCCGCCACCAGGGCATACACCACGTTAATCGGGTTAAACAGCGATTTAATGGCGCTATGAAAAATCAGCCCCAGCGCCACCGCCGGTATCATCCCCAGCAGAATATGGCCCAGCGTCAGCCGCCCTTTGCCGACGCCCTCATGGGGCACCCGGCCAAAGCGAATGCCGATAAGCCCGAACAGACGCCGCCAGAACATCACCACCACCGCCAGAATCGATCCCAGTTGGATCACCACTTCAAAGGTCTTTGCCGTCTCGCCCTCAAAACCCAGCAGATGACCAACAATGATCATGTGTCCCGTGCTGGACACCGGCATAAACTCCGTCAATCCTTCGACCACGCCCAACAGCGCTGCAACCAGCAGCGAGTGCATATCGCTCATCAATAAACCCCTAAAAAGTCAGAAATAAATCAGTAAAGCATCACGGTCTGCTTAAGCCGCCTGATAACACCGGCTCTAAGACCGTGATAAATACGTTCAGTTTAATGATGATGAAATTAATTATTTCTCTTTGTGATTCTCGCCACGTTCAATGATAACGCCGACGTTCGCCGCCCGCGCCACCGCGCCGGGCTTACTGAGCTTAATGCGCACCCACGGCGAGCCGAAGCGGCCGAGCAGCAGGTCCGCCACCTCTTCGGCAACCCGCTCCACCAGCGCAAAACGCCCGCCCTCCACGTGCTCGATCACCGCTCCGGCCACGTCCGCATAGCTCAGGCAGTCGGCGACGTCGTCGCTGGCGGCCGGTTTACGGTTGTCCCATGCCATTTCTATATCGAACACCAGCTTCTGCTCGATGGTCTGTTCCCAGTCATAAACCCCGATGGTGGTAATGACCGAAAGTTGCTCTATAAATACAATATCCATCACGCCCTGCCTGCTTTTTGGCTAACCCGGATACCACTTCCGGCTAAATATGCGTATTATCCACAGAAGTAGCGTTTAAAACGACATTTTCAAAACGGAACAGCTTATGAGTGCAATCGCGCCTGGAATGATCCTTTTCGCGTATCTCTGCGGCTCCATTTCCAGTGCTATTCTGGTCTGCCGCATTGCCGGTTTGCCCGATCCGCGCCAGAGCGGTTCCGGCAATCCCGGCGCAACTAACGTGCTACGAATCGGCGGCAAGGGAGCGGCCGTCGCGGTACTGATTTTTGACGTTCTTAAGGGGATGCTGCCGGTATGGGGCGCGTACGCGCTGGGCGTCACGCCTTTCTGGCTGGGCCTGATCGCCATCGCCGCCTGCCTGGGGCATATCTGGCCGGTCTTTTTCGGCTTCCGGGGCGGTAAGGGCGTCGCCACCGCGTTTGGTGCCATCGCCCCCATCGGCTGGGATTTAACCGGCGTTATGGCGGGCACCTGGCTACTCACCGTACTGCTGAGCGGCTACTCCTCGCTGGGAGCCATCGTCAGCGCCCTGATTGCGCCGTTTTACGTCTGGTGGTTTAAACCGCAGTTCACCTTCCCGGTCTCTATGCTTTCCTGCCTGATCCTGCTGCGCCATCACGATAACATCCAGCGCCTGTGGCGTCGCCAGGAGACGAAAATCTGGCACAAGCTGAAGAAGAAGCGCGAGCGCGATCCGGAGTAATTCACGTAGCGCCTGATGCGGCGCTGCGGCTCGCCGCCGTTACGCCCGCGCCGGCTGATACCCCTCCTGCGGTTTGCCTAGCCGCTGCTGGCACCACGCCGCCAGAAACTCCACGCACACCCGCAGCTTCACGCTGCGATACAGCGGTTCACGGTATACCGCCCAGATATTGGCGCTCTGCGCGTATTCCGGCAGCACCCGCGCCAGCCTGCCGTCGTCGAGAAACGGCTGTACGTCCCACTCGGAGCGCAGCATAATTCCCTTACCTTCCAGCGCCCACTGCAGCACGATTTCGCCACTGTTGGAGGAGAGGTGCCCGCTCACCTTCACCGATTTCTTCTCCTGGCCGTTGCCCAGCTCCCAGACGCCGTGGGTCATATCGCGCTCTTTTGTCACCAGGCAATCGTGGCGGCTTAATTCCTGCAACGTTTTTGGCTCAGGATATTTTTGTAAATACGCCGGTGCCGCGCACAATATTCTTTTATTCTTCGTTAACAAATGCGCGATATAATAATCGGGAATATCGTCATTGATACGAATATCCAGATCGATATTATCCTGCACCAGATCAATTTGCCGATCGAAGAGTTCAAAGTGCACCTGTAATTCAGGGTAATTACGCATAAGCTCCGTAATAGCCGGCGCAATATAGCTGCGGCCAAAGCCGAAGCTGCAGCCAATGCGGATCATCCCTTCCGGCCGCGTTTTGATCAGCGTCACTTCATCCACCAGCCGCTGGTACTGGGTGAGAATAGTCAGCGCCTGTTCATAGCAGCGCCGCCCGCTTTCGGTCAGCGATACGCCTCTTGCCGAGCGGCTGAGCAGCGTGGTGGATAGCGTGGTTTCAAGGATCTGAATCCGCTTGGTCACGAAGGCCGGCGTCTGTCCCAGCGCCGCCGCCGCAGCGCTAAAGCTTCCGGCATGAACTATCTCGACCAGCACCTGCAGGTCTTTGGCTAAGGGGTAGCTGTTCAGCATGGTCAGAATATCCCGGTGTTGGAGAGCCGCAGTGTAATTCTCCCGGGGCCTTTAAACCCTGCTTTCGCTCAAATTTACGCGCTATTTATCTCATGATTCACGATCTGTTAATTGCATATACACAGCGGCAAAAAATATAAAACCACACCTTTAGTGGTAGTTTGTTATACAGAATTTATTTCCAGAAAAAATATAAGACTGGAGTTAATATGATGAGCAAGCAAAATAAGCAAAGCGCAATAACTACGCTGACGGAAATTGTCGCAAATTTTACCGCGATGATCTCCACCCGAATGCCCGACGACGTGGTGGATAAATTAAAACAGCTGCGGGAAGCAGAAACATCAACAATGGGTAAAATCATTTACCATACGATGTTCGACAATATGCAGAAGGCGATCGATCTGAACCGCCCGGCCTGCCAGGACACCGGCGAGATCATGTTCTTTGTGAAGGTCGGCTCCCGCTTCCCGCTGCTGGGCGAGCTGCAGGCTATTCTGAAGCAGGCCGTTGAAGACGCCACCGTCAAAGCGCCGCTGCGCCACAACGCGGTGGAGATCTTTGATGAAGTCAACACCGGCAAAAATACCGGCAGCGGCGTGCCCTGGGTGACCTGGGACATCATCCCCGACGGCGAAGACGCAGAGATTGAAGTCTATATGGCGGGCGGCGGCTGCACGCTGCCGGGACGCTCAAAGGTATTAATGCCTTCAGAAGGCTACGAAGGCGTTGTGAAGTTCGTTTTCGAAAATATCTCCACCCTGGCGGTTAACGCCTGCCCGCCGGTGCTGGTGGGCGTGGGGATCGCCACCTCCGTTGAAACCGCCGCCGTACTGTCGCGCAAGGCGGTGCTGCGCCCGATCGGCACCCGCCATCCGAATCCAAAGGCCGCCGAACTGGAGCTGCGCCTGGAGGAGGGGCTGAACCGTCTGGGCATCGGCCCGCAGGGGCTGACCGGCAACAGCTCGGTGATGGGCGTGCATATCGAGTCCGCCGCGCGCCATCCTTCAACCATCGGCGTCGCCGTCTCCACCGGCTGCTGGGCGCACCGCCGCGGCACGCTGCTGGTTCATCCCGACCTCTCCTTCGAAAACCTGTCTCATACCCGGAGCGCCTTATGAAAAAGATCCTGACCACCCCGATCAAGGCTGAAGACCTGGAAGATATCCGCGTTGGCGATGTGATCTATCTGACCGGCACGCTGGTCACCTGCCGCGACGTCTGCCACCGTCGCCTGATTGAGCTTAAGCGTCCAATCCCCTACGACCTGAACGGCAAGGCGATTTTTCACGCCGGGCCTATTGTGCGTAAAAACGGCGAAAAATGGGAAATGGTCTCCGTTGGCCCTACCACCAGTATGCGTATGGAGGCCTTCGAAAAAGAGTTTATTGAGCAGACCGGCGTGAAGCTGGTGGTCGGTAAAGGCGGCATGGGGCCGCTTACCGAAGAGGGCTGCCGACAGCACAAGGCGCTGCACGTTATCTTCCCGGCGGGCTGCGCTGTGCTGGCGGCCACCCAGGTCGAAGAGATCGAAGAGGTGCACTGGACGGAGCTGGGTATGCCGGAGTCGCTGTGGGTCTGCCGGGTGAAAGAGTTCGGCCCGCTGATCGTCTCCATCGACACCCACGGCAACAACCTGATCGCCGAAAACAAAAAGCAGTTCGCCGAACGTCGCGGCCCTATCGTCGACGAGATCTGCGAGCACGTTCACTACATCAAATAACCCTTCCGGAGAGGCGCTACGCCTCTCCCCTTTCGCAGGGAAACGACCATGGCATTTTTAGCTAATGGGTGGCGATACCTGGCTCCGCTGGTGGTTATCGCCATTATTGCCGTACTGCCTGTCCCCGCCGGTCTTGAGAGCCATACCTGGCTCTACTTTGCGGTTTTTGCCGGGGTAATCGTGGGGCTGATTCTGGAACCTCTGCCGGGTGCGGTGGTGGCGATGGTGGGCATCTCGGTCATCGCCGTGCTCTCGCCCTGGCTGCTGTTCAGTTCTGAACAGCTGGCCCAGGAGGGCTTTAAATTTACCGCCAGGTCGCTCTCCTGGGCGGTCAGCGGCTTTTCTAATTCAGTTATCTGGTTAATCTTCGCCGCCTTTATGTTCGGCACCGGCTATGAGAAGACCGGCCTCGGCCGGCGCATTGCGCTGATGTTGGTTAAAAAGATGGGGCATCGCACGCTGTTTCTCGGCTACGCGGTAATGTTCTCCGAACTGATCCTCGCCCCCGTCACCCCCTCCAACTCCGCGCGCGGCGCGGGGATCGTCTATCCGATTATCCGCAACCTGCCGCCGCTCTACGATTCGCAGCCCAACGGTGCCAGCGCTCGCGCCATCGGCTCCTACATCATGTGGATGGGAATCGTTGCCGACTGCGTGACCAGCGCCATCTTTCTGACGGCGATGGCCCCTAACCTGCTGCTGATTGGCCTGATGAAGGGGGCGTCCCACACCGCCCTGAGCTGGGGCGACTGGTTCCTCGGCATGCTGCCGCTGAGCATTCTGCTGGTTCTGCTGGTGCCGTGGCTGGCGTATGTACTCTATCCGCCGGTGCTGAAGTCGGGCAATCAGGTACCGCGCTGGGCGGAGGCGGAGCTGAAGGCGATGGGGCCGCTCTGCGCGCGGGAGAAAAAGATGCTGGTGCTGATGGTCGGCGCGCTGGTGCTGTGGATCTTCGGCGGCGACTATATTAACGCCGCAATGGTCGGCTACAGCGTGGTGGCGCTGATGCTGGTGCTGCGTATCATCTCCTGGGACGATATCGTCAGTAATAAGGCCGCGTGGAACGTCTTCTTCTGGCTGGCGTCGCTGATTACGCTCGCCACCGGGCTGAACAACACCGGCTTTATCACCTGGTTTGGCGAACTGCTGGCCGACGGGCTGAGCGGCTATTCGCCGACGGTGGTGTTCATCGCCCTGATCGTGGTGTTTTATCTGCTGCGCTACTTTTTTGCCAGCGCCACCGCCTACACCTCCGCGCTGGCACCGATGATGATCGCCGCGGCCCTGGCGATGCCGGCAATCCCGCTGCCGGTCTTCTGCCTGATGGTCGGCGCGGCCATTGGCCTGGGCAGTATTCTCACGCCGTACGCCACCGGTCCCAGCCCGATCTATTACGGCAGCGGCTATTTGCCAACGGCAGATTACTGGCGGCTGGGAGCGATCTTCGGCCTGATTTTTCTGCTGCTGCTGATCGTCACCGGGCTGCTGTGGATGCCGCTGGTGCTGCTTTAGGCCCGAAATCGCTTCTGCCAGGCCGGATAGCGCGACGTCGACTGTCCGGCCCGTCCGTTCAGGCGGCGGGCAGCTCCGCCAGCGGCCAGCGCGGACGCACGCTCACCCCCAGATCCGCCGTGGCCCCTGCCTTAAAGCGCACCATCCCGGCGTAGGCGATCATTGCCCCGTTGTCGGTACAAAACTCCGGACGGGCGTAAAACACCTCGCCGCGCCGCTTTTGCATCATCTCGCCAAGCTTCGCCCGCAGGGTGCGGTTGGCGCTGACGCCGCCCGCCATTACCAGCCGCTGAAAGCCGGTCTGCTCCAGGGCGCGCCTGCACTTAATCAGCAGGGTATCCACCACCGCATCCTCAAAGGCGCGGGCGATATCCGCGCGGGTCTGTTCATCATTAGCATGACTGCGAATGGTGTTGGCGGCGAAGGTTTTCAGCCCGGAGAAGCTAAAGTCCAGCCCCGGACGATCGGTCATCGGTCGCGGAAAGACGAAGCGCCCCGCCGTACCCTGAGCGGCCATTTTTGACAGCAGCGGGCCGCCGGGGTAATCCAGACCCAGCAGCTTGGCCGTTTTATCAAACGCCTCCCCCGCAGCGTCATCGATGGACTCCCCCAGCAGCGCGTACCGGCCAACGCCGGTCACGCTGATAAGCTGGGTGTGGCCGCCGGAAACCAGCAGCGCCACAAACGGGAATGCCGGCGGGTTCTCCTCCAGCATTGGTGCCAGCAGATGCCCTTCCATATGGTGTACGGGGATAGCCGGCACCTCCCAGGCAAACGCCAGCGCGCGCCCGACGGTGGCCCCGACCAGCAGCGCGCCGACCAGACCCGGCCCGGCGGTATAGGCCACCGCATCGATCTCCTTCGCCGTTACGTTCGCCTCCTTCAGCGCCGCCTGGATCAGCGGCACGGTCTTGCGCACGTGATCGCGGGAGGCCAGTTCGGGCACCACGCCGCCGTAGTCGGCGTGCAGCTTCACCTGGCTGTACAGCTGGTTGGCTAACAGACCCTTTTCGTCGTCGTAAATGGCAATGCCGGTTTCATCGCAGGAAGTTTCAATACCCAGTACACGCATGACTTGTTTTACCTCATTTTGATACCGCGCAGTGTAGGTCGAATGCGGGTCGATGTATACCCTGGGACCCGACTTCGTGTATACTCTGCCCCCTTATAAAAGTCCCTTTCAAAAAAGGCGGCGGTGCTTTACAAAGCAGCAGCATTTGCAGTAAAATTCCGCACCATTTTGAAATAAGCTGGCGTAGATGCCAGCGGCAAACCGAATTAATCAAAGGTGAGAGGCACATGCCGGTAATTAAAGTACGTGAAAACGAGCCGTTCGACGTAGCTCTGCGTCGCTTCAAGCGTTCCTGCGAAAAAGCAGGTGTTCTGGCGGAAGTTCGTCGTCGTGAGTTTTATGAAAAACCGACTACCGAACGTAAGCGCGCTAAAGCTTCTGCAGTGAAACGTCACGCGAAGAAACTGGCTCGCGAAAACGCACGCCGCACTCGTCTGTACTAAGTATTCTGAGGACCAGGTCCTCTCTTCAGACCGAGTTATCGTTGTAAGGCCGTGCTTCCGAAAGGAATGCGCGGCTTGTTTTCGTTTATGCATATAGCATGTATGCCCGGCAATTTTCACGCGGCATCAGGATGGCAGCAGAGCGCAGCCATCGGTGATACAGCCTGGAAGACGAGGGGATACACCACCTTATTCAGGTTGCTTCAGGGCAGCGGCTACCGGGCCGCGATGGAAGCAGGTTGAAGGACGAGCGTTTAATTTACGGGGCATATGGCTGGACGAATCCCACGTGTATTTATTAATGACCTGCTGGCGCGCACCGACATCGTCGACCTGATCGACGCGCGGGTGAAGCTAAAAAAGCAGGGCAAGAATTACCATGCGTGCTGTCCGTTCCATAACGAAAAAACCCCCTCTTTCACCGTCAACGGTGAGAAACAGTTTTATCACTGCTTCGGCTGCGGCGCACACGGCAACGCTATCGACTTTCTGATGAACTACGACAAGCTTGAGTTCGTGGAAACCGTCGAAGAGCTGGCGGCAATGCACAACCTCGACGTGCCGTTCGAAGCGGGCAGTGGCCCCAGTCAGATAGAGCGCCATCAGCGGCAAAACCTTTATCAATTGATGGACGGTCTGAACACGTTTTATCAGCAGTCTCTGATGCAGCCCGCCGCCGCCCCTGCGCGCCAGTATCTGGAAAGGCGAGGACTCAGCAGCGACGTTATTGCGCGATTTGCGATTGGTTTTGCTCCCCCCGGCTGGGACAACGTCCTGAAGCGGTTCGGCGGCAATAGCGAGAACCGCCAGTCGCTGGTCAATGCGGGTATGCTGGTTACTAACGATCGGGGTCGCAGTTACGATCGCTTTCGCGAGCGGGTTATGTTCCCTATCCGCGATAAGCGCGGCAGAGTGATGGGGTTTGGCGGGCGAGTGCTGGGCAACGATACGCCGAAATATCTGAACTCGCCGGAAACCGATATTTTTCATAAGGGCCGCCAGCTTTACGGTCTTTATGAAGCTCAGCAGGATAACGCCGATCCGCAGCGTCTGCTGGTCGTGGAAGGCTATATGGACGTGGTGGCGCTGGCGCAGTACGGCATTAATTACGCCGTTGCGTCCCTCGGGACCTCGACCACCGCCGATCACATCCAGCTGCTGTTTCGCGCGACGAATAATGTGATCTGCTGTTACGACGGCGATCGCGCGGGCCGCGACGCCGCGTGGCGGGCGCTGGAAACCGCGCTGCCCTACATGACCGACGGGCGTCAACTGCGCTTTATGTTCCTGCCCGACGGAGAAGATCCCGATACGCTGGTGCGTAAAGAGGGCAAAGAGGCGTTTGAAGCGCGAATGGAACAGGCGATGCCGCTTTCTGCATTCCTGTTTAATAGCCTGCTGCCGCAGGTCGATCTGAGCACGCCGGACGGACGCGCCCGGCTCAGCACCCTGGCGCTGCCGCTGATAGGCCAGGTGCCGGGTGAAACGCTGCGCATTTATCTGCGCCAGGAGTTGGGGAACAAGCTGGGTATTCTGGACGATGGACAGCTTGAACGTTTAATGCCGAAATTATCTGAAAACGGTGCTTCCCGCTCCGCTCCGCAGCTAAAACGCACGACCATGCGTATACTGATAGGACTGCTGGTGCAGAACCCGGATCTGGCACCGCTGGTGCCGCCGTTAGACGGTCTGGATCAGAAAAAGCTGCCCGGGCTTGGCTTATTTGTAGAACTGGTCAACACTTGTTTATCCCAGCCGGGGCTGACCACCGGGCAACTTTTAGAGCATTATCGCGACACAAAGAGTGCGATAACCCTTGAAAAACTGTCGATGTGGGACGATATAGCAGATAAAGACATTGCTGAAAAAACCTTCACCGACTCACTCAACCATATGTTTGATTCGTTGCTGGAACTGCGCCAGGAGGAGTTAATCGCTCGTGAGCGCACGCATGGCTTAAGCAGCGAAGAACGCCGGGAGCTTTGGACACTGAATCAGGCGCTGGCAAAAAAGTAAACTTAACGGCTTAGGTGCCGATTATCTATCGGGAAGCCCCCGACAGCCGCACAGAGAGGCAGCGGCACGAATATAAGTACGCCCTCGCTTTAAAGGTTGGCAGCAGCACCGCCAACACCAATCAAACGAAATAAGTGTGGATACCGTCTTATGGAGCAAAACCCGCAGTCACAGCTGAAGCTTCTTGTTACCCGTGGTAAGGAGCAAGGCTATCTGACCTATGCCGAGGTCAATGACCATCTGCCGGAAGATATCGTCGATTCAGATCAGATCGAAGACATCATCCAAATGATCAACGATATGGGCATTCAGGTGATGGAAGAAGCGCCGGATGCCGACGATCTGATGCTGGCTGAAAACACCGCGGATGAAGATGCTGCCGAAGCCGCTGCGCAGGTGCTTTCCAGCGTTGAATCGGAAATCGGGCGTACAACCGACCCGGTACGCATGTACATGCGTGAAATGGGCACCGTTGAACTGTTGACCCGCGAAGGTGAAATTGACATCGCTAAGCGCATCGAAGACGGGATCAATCAGGTTCAGTGCTCCGTTGCCGAATACCCTGAAGCCATTACCTATCTGCTTGAGCAGTACGATCGCGTGGAAGCTGAAGAAGCGCGCCTGTCCGATCTGATCACCGGATTCGTCGATCCGAACGCGGAAGAAGATCTGGCACCGACCGCCACTCACGTCGGTTCCGAACTCTCTCAGGAAGAGCTGGACGACGACGAGGAAGATGAAGAAGAAGACGACGACAGCGCCGATGACGACAACAGCATCGACCCCGAGCTGGCACGTGAAAAGTTTGCCGAGCTGCGCACGCAATATGAGGTGACTCGCGACACCATCAAAGCGAAGGGCCGCAGCCACGCCGCCGCGCAGGAAGAGATCCTGAAGCTGTCGGAAGTGTTTAAGCAGTTCCGCCTGGTGCCGAAGCAGTTCGACTATCTGGTCAACAGCATGCGCGTCATGATGGATCGCGTGCGCACCCAGGAACGTCTGATCATGAAGCTCTGCGTTGAGCACTGCAAAATGCCGAAGAAGAACTTCATCACGCTGTTCACCGGCAATGAAACCAGTGAAACCTGGTTCAACGCCGCTATCGCAATGAACAAGCCGTGGTCCGCCAGGCTGCACGACGTGGCGGATGACGTGCAGCGCGGCCTGCAAAAGCTGCAGCAGATCGAAGAAGAGACCGGCCTGACCATCGAGCAGGTAAAAGATATTAACCGCCGGATGTCCATCGGCGAGGCGAAGGCGCGCCGCGCCAAGAAAGAGATGGTAGAAGCAAACCTGCGTCTGGTTATCTCTATCGCCAAGAAGTACACCAACCGCGGCCTGCAGTTCCTCGACCTGATTCAGGAGGGCAACATTGGCCTGATGAAGGCGGTAGATAAGTTCGAATATCGTCGCGGCTACAAGTTCTCCACCTATGCCACCTGGTGGATTCGCCAGGCGATCACCCGCTCTATCGCGGATCAGGCGCGCACTATCCGTATTCCGGTGCATATGATTGAGACCATCAACAAGCTCAATCGTATTTCCCGCCAGATGCTACAGGAGATGGGCCGTGAGCCGACGCCAGAAGAGCTGGCGGAGCGTATGCTGATGCCGGAAGATAAGATCCGCAAGGTGCTGAAAATCGCCAAAGAGCCGATCTCCATGGAAACGCCGATCGGCGACGATGAAGATTCGCATCTGGGGGATTTTATCGAGGATACCACCCTCGAGCTGCCGCTGGACTCTGCCACCACCGAGAGCCTGCGCGCCGCTACCCACGACGTGCTGGCCGGTCTTACCGCCCGCGAGGCGAAGGTGCTGCGTATGCGTTTTGGTATCGATATGAACACCGACCACACGCTGGAAGAGGTAGGTAAACAGTTCGACGTTACCCGCGAACGTATCCGTCAGATCGAAGCGAAGGCGCTGCGCAAGCTGCGCCATCCGAGCCGCTCTGAGGTGCTGCGCAGCTTCCTCGACGATTAAACAAGCGCAATAAAACAGGGCCCTCCTCGCGAGGGCCTTTTTACAGGAATCGTTACCATGCAACAAGGATGTTATTCCCTTCCAGCCCTGCTTGAGGCTCTTGAGGGCGGGCAAAAAGTAAAATATCTCTGGTTCTGGGGCCACAGGCCCGCTGCTGATGGCACCGTGACCGCGGCCTGTTTCAGCCAGTGGTGGCAGGGCGCGCCTTTCAGCCATAACGGAGCGATCTATGCAACCGCGGAGCACTGGATGATGGCGGGAAAAGCGCGCCTGTTCGGCGACAGCGTGACGCTAAGCAGGATCCTTGCCGCTTCCACCCCCGGCGAGGCGAAAAAGCCGGGCCGTACGGTGAAAGGCTTTGACAAGCAGCGCTGGCGGGCGCACCGTTTTGAGCTGGTTTGCGAAGGCAATATCTATAAATTTAGTCAGCATCCGGCGCTGAAAGCCTTTCTGCTCAGCACCGCGCCCCGCGTACCGGTGGAAGCCAGCCCGGTTGATAAAATCTGGGGCATCGGACTGGCGAAGCATCATCCTGACGCCGGTACACCATCACGCTGGCGGGGGGAAAACCTGTTGGGCTTCGCGCTGATGGCGGTCAGGGATCGCCTGGCAACGGCCTGATGCTCCCGGCGCAATAAGCGCCGCTACTGGCCGCGCACCATCAGCGCCTGATCGAGTTCGCGAAACGCCTCTACCAGCTTCTCCAGCTTAATCCGGCTCAGGCCGCTGGTATTCGGCAGTACCCAAATCTGGGTGCGGCCAATGCCGATCCGCTGTTTCCCCCACTGAACGCCCCGCTGGCTGAATCCCTGTTCAAAAGCCTGTTTGCCAAGTACCGCTAACGCCTGCGGCTGATAATCTTCAATTTTCTCAATCAGCATCCGTCCGCCGTCGTGCAGCTCTTTTCGCGTCAGCTCATTCGCCTGTACCGTTGGCCTGTCCACCAGTTTGGTAACGCCGCAGCGAAAATCGAGCAGCTGTTCCGCCTCCTCAGGCTTCAGCTGGCGGTCGGTAAATCCGGCCTGGTGGATCACTTTCCAGAAACGGTTAGCGGGGTGAGCAAACGGAAAGCCGCTGCCCGCCGAAGAAAGCCCCGGGTTGATGCCGCAGAACACCACTCGCAGCCCCGGAGCCAATATATCCTTTACCATGATTTCTCCTGGTCAATAGCACGTTCAGAAAGTATAACGGATTGAAAAGACATTGATTATAAAAACAACATCCGTACGCTTATCGCTGGATTGCACCGCGGAGTTACTTTATAATTCACCGCCACGGCCCCTTAGCTCAGTGGTCAGAGCAGGCGACTCATAATCGCTTGGTCGCTGGTTCAAGTCCAGCAGGGGCCACCAAATTTTAGCTTTAGAATCATATAATTAAGCCACTCTAGCGAGTGGCTTTTTTGTTATCTCATTTTTGAGTGGCGATGAAATGGCGATTGATTTTTTACCGCCACTTTCCTGAACGCATAAAAAAACCCGCACGCGGCGGGTCTTTAGAGAAAATTTATCAGAGCCACAATGGCCGCTGACCACTCACCGACGGGTGAGGTGGCGCCGGAATTATTGTTCCCGGTGTAACGATAAAACGTTCTACAGACTCCATCGTTACGAATGTGCAACTGCAATTAATATTCGTACATTGATGGTAACGCTCTTTAGTATTCTCGCTAAGATAGCGACTGGTACGAGCATGCGCTGCATGCTGGCATTTTGGACAATGGAACATGCCACCCCACACATTCACAAAAAGTGAATTAATAATACTCAGTTATTCACCATTTGAGAACCATTTTCTTCCGACTCATATTCTATGCCAGAAAGCATAACCTCGAGCTCTACAGCCGTCGTGAAGCCATTCCCGCCTAGATTATGGGTAACCTTACTGATTATCCACGACTGGTCATCGATGACGCTCTTAAAGCCCGAGACCCTGACCGGCATTTCGGGATAAATATCTTCCCGACCGGTTGCCAGCATGATTGAGAACTCCGCAACGCCACGCTGCAATTTATCCCACTTCGCCTGAGCCGCTCGCATCGCTTGCGCCTTTGTCGCGTAAATGGTCGTCAGTGCGAAAACGTTGTCAGCCTCACCGGCCATATATTCACCCTCGCGGGCTTCCTGCTCTTTCTTCTTTTTCGCTGCGGTTTTACTGCCCACGACTTTTGCTTTCGGGTGCTGTAGCGCCCGGAGGTGTTGCTCTTTGGGCTTGCGCTTCAGCTTCAGCGATTGCTTTTGCTTCGCCGGTTTTGGGTCTTTGGTGTGCAGCCATTTAGCCGTTACGCCGGTGTAAGCACCACGGTCAGCAATAGCAAACTGATGCCGGTCGCCGTCACTGCGCTGGATAGTAATCTGAGGGATAGCTTTTCCACTGGCCGTCGTACCACTTCCCGCTTTAAGCATCAGCAATTTACCCGCTTTGACCGATACCGCGCCGCCGTTGCGTTCCGCTAGGCGAGTCAGGAAAACAGCGTCGGATTCCTGCGACTGGTCGATATGCGGAATTTTTATCCCGGCAAGAGAATCCGCGACGCTGGCCGTTAATTTATTACGGGCGGCTATCGCGCTGACGATAGCGCCGAGTGTGGTGTCGTGCCATGATTCCTCGCGGCGTGAATTGAGCGTTCCGCGAAAATCAGCGCTACGGGCGCGAATGGTCACCGTATCCGGTGCCCCCCGGTGCTCCACCTCATCGACGGTAAATCGTCCCTTACCAACGAGCGCGAAACCTTTCCAGCCGAGGTACAGCGACAACACCGCGCCACGAATCGGCAGCGCGACAAGTCCGTCAGAATCATCGAGTTCAATGTCGAGCTGGTCAGCTTCAAAGCCCCGGTTATCCGTCATCGAGAGATTAATCAGCCGGTCGCTGATATTGCCGGTAATATCTTTGCTTTCCAGTGTCAGCATAAAATCGGGCGTCAGTGTGGCCCCCGCGCCGGTGATAATATCCAGCATGATTAAGCCCCCACCTTAGACAGCAGATCGCCAGCTTTACCGACCAGACTTTCGGCCTGTTTTCCGATATCGCCATAGACCGCCGCGAGCGATTCATCGACACGGGTCAGTGACAGAGTGAAGCTGATTTTTCGGGGGGACCCGTCCTCAAAAAATACCGTGCCAGTCTCCGAGACATTGCTGACAATAAACATCCCGTAAATCCAGCCTGAGCCAGAAATAAGCGGCCATGCTCGCCCCTGCTCGGCCATCGCATAAAGCGTCAGCATCGAAAACTTGCCGCCGGTCAGCTCAGGATACAGGTCACCGCTCAGGGTAATTTTGTCCTCCCCTTCACCGAGATACTGAAATGCGTCACGCTTCCCGACGCGGGAGTTTGACGTCCAGCTATAATCCGCGCTGCGCTGCATACTCTGATAGGGCAACGTCTGACGCATAAAAACAAACATACCTAGTGCCAGCATCATAATCGGTCTCCTTAGTCATGCATCATGCTTGCGCGGGCCTTGGCGCGTTTCTCACGCTCATATTTTTCTAAGGCATCCTGTAAATCATTACCTAACCGACCGCCCGGCATACCGTTTCCCGGCACGTTGATTTGATAGGTTGGCCGACTCTGGTCGATGTAGGTTTTACCGGCAGGTGCCGTGACCGGCTGATAGCTGTTGTAAGAGCTGATAGCCGGGCTGTAACCGTTCTGCGTCGCCGCACTGGCTTTCGCCGCGGTCTGGTCAAGCGAGCTGGATTCTTTGTTGATAACCCCGAGCTTTTCGAGCACCCAGTCAATCCCGCTTCGCAGCTTGTTAAAGGCGTTAAGCGGCATCAACAAAGCATCAGCCAGCGCCTGACCGAACATGACACCAACATTACGGCAACTGTTTAATGTGTCCTGAGTCGCTTTTACCGGCGCTATCAGGTCTTTAAACCACTGCCAGACACCGCGAAGTTTCTCCCCAAGGCCGTCAAAGACGGGTGCCAGCGGCGCGAACATTTCCCCGACCGGCGCAAAGGCGCTCATCAGCCCCTCGATAACACCACCGAAAAAGGCGCTGACCGGCTCCCAGTATTTGCGAATAAGCAGCGCGCCAGCGACAACCGCCGCAGCAACGGCCACGACCGGCCATGTAATCGCACCGATAGCGGCGATAACCCCACCACTGATTGTCGTAAAGACAGCACCAAGTGCGCCAGCAGCAGCGATGATGGCGTTAATACCGATAATAACCGGCCACGCAACAAGGCCGATTGCCCCTATAACCCCCACAACACCGATAGCCGCCGCTGAAATAACCCCAAGCGTCGTCGCCAGTGATTTATTTTTTTGTATCCAGCCATCAAGTTTTAAAACATACCCAGTCGCCGTTTGTACCAGCTTACGCAAGGATGACTCTTGCTGGTCAAACAGGTCTGTTCCGACCGCCTCATAAGCTGACTGGAACTCTTTAAAGTCGCCGCCGAGGTTGTCTTGCATGACCTTGACGAGCTCAGCCGTTTTACCGTCAGATGCTTTAAGCGTGGCGGTAAGCTGGTCCAGCTTTCCGCTTGAGGCGGCAGTCATTAATACAGCAGCAGCTGAGCTTGCCTCTTCACCGAATATGGTTTTCATATATTCAGCGCGCTGACCGGTACCGAGATTGTTTTTCTCAAAGCTCCGCTGCATTTCTTTCAGGATTGTAAATATTGGGCGCGTGTTCCCCTTACCATCAGCCGTTTTTACGCCGAGCTCTTTAATAGCGTCATACGCTTTTCCCGTAGGAGCCTGTAGGCGACTTAACACGGCGCGGCTCCCCGTACCCGCCATCGAGCCTGTAATTTTGGCGTCATGCAGTGCGCCGACCATTGCGGCTGTTTCTTCGATACTGACCCCGGCATTTTTCGCCACCGGCGCGGCGTAGGTCAGCGCATCACTCAGGCCGTCAAAGTCGGCGGCGGTTTTGTTCATCGTCATCGACAGAACATCACCGATATGAGCGACCTTATCGTTTGAGAGCTGGAATGCAGATCGCATCCCCATCAATAACCCAGCGTTCTCTTCCATCGTTCGACGGTTTGCGAGCGCCATATCAAGCGTCACTGGCGTAGCCGCCTGAATAGCAGCGGTATCACCACCGGCTTTTGCAATAATAATCTGAGCACCGGCAGCATCATCAGCCGACGCGGCAGTGTTATCACCGAGCTGACGCGCCTGTTTGCGAAGAGCCACCATATCAGCTGAATCTTTTTCGACGCCGAGAACAGCCTGAAGCTCAGAGTTTTTCTGAGCAAAATCATAACCGGGTTTCATTAGTGCAACACTGGCGAGAGTACCTGTTGTTGCCATACCTACCCCGGCAGCGCCCATCGAGGCGGCATTCCCTGCCAGAGCCTTCCCTGCCTGGTAGCGTTTTTGTACTGCACTCAGTTTCGCCTGTTGCGCGCTGACGCGCGCCAGTGCTTCACGCTGTCGGTTAAGCTGCGCGGTCGTTTCGCTGATATTATTTTTCAGGCGATTTTCATCATTCGTCAGGTTGCGGGTATTTATCCCCGCTTTACCGAGCTCGGCCTGTTGCCGCTTAACTGACTGCGTGAGGCTGTTATATTTCGTCTGTAACCCATCAGCCGCGCGTTTCGCGGACTCCAGCACTCTGGCCTGTGCCGCCGTTGGCCGCTCCGTGTTTTTAAACTGTACCGCCAGCGCTTCAGCTTCCTGTTTTGCTTTTTCCAGCGACTGACCGGTTACCGCCAGTTGCCCGCTGGTTTTACGAAAACCGTCGATTTTCGATGCCTGACCATTCAAATCACGCAGGGATTGCTGAGTCGTGCGGATATCACCAGACAGCGATTTACTCGCCGTCTGGATCGCTTTAAAGGGTCGGGTCGCCTGGTCGACAGCTTTCAGCAGCACTTCGAGTTTGAGGTTATTACTCATTCGTGTTTCCGCTTCGCTGTAGCGCTTTTTCGCGCCAGTTGACGAGCTCGGTCAGGCTCATGGGATAAAGGTCTGATGGCGACCAGTGGAAAATTACCGCTATGTCAGCCATCAGGTCATCGACCGAGAGTTTTTTCGGGAAGGTTACGCCGCCGAACTCGGTGACAAAAAACCGACCACCTTACCGGCAAACGACAACAGGTCGGGCAGCTCCAGCGCGGCGGCTTCCTGCTCGGTCAGCGACGGCATGGTCATGCGCGGCAGCACTTTAATCAGCGCATCGACGTCAGAATTTGCGACAGATGCCAGGCTGACGCCGCGAAGGGTTCCGGCACACGGTTTTAACAGGGTGACATCGGAAATAACCTGCTCACCGCGCTTGATGGGTTTAATCAGAGTGACGATATTTTCGTTAGTTTTTTCCATGATATTTCTCGTTAAATTCAGGTTTCAGGATCCCCGGCCAGCCATGCTGACCGGGACAATAATTACAGACCGATATTCTGTCGGTGTGCCTCAAGCATGTCGGTACCGTTCACCATTTCGACGAGGTTCACGGAGTCAATTTCGACCATATCTTTACCGTTGAGGGTCAGCTTGTAGTACGAGCACTCGAGCGAGATTTTCGACTCAGTGTCTTCGCCCTGCTTGGCTTCGCCGAGGTCGATTTCTTTCTGACGGCCACGGAGAACGACCTCAACCGGCACGGTCTCGCCGGTGTCATCACGCTGGTAAGACCCGGCAAAACGTAGCGGCACGGAGGCCGTACCGGTGGCGGCATATAACGACCAGACAGCATCATCAGGAAAACCGCCGAGCGAGATTTCAGCCGACAGCGCATCGTCATCGAGGCCAAGGTCAACCGAGGCTGAGCCATTCATCCCGCCGCCGCGATACTTCTCGAGCTTGCGGGTTAATTTTGGCAACGTGACGGACTGCACGACGCCGAGATAACTCACCCCGTCGATAAACAGGTTCATGAGTTTGAGCTTGCGCGGTAATGCCATTTGTCAGGCTCCTTATTTGCTGTTGACGGACGAGATAAGATTCGCCAGATATTTATCGGTGATGCGCTGGCGTAAGGTCAGGTGTTCGAGTGGTGGCACTGGCGTATAGTCATAATCGATAAACAGTTTCCCGGCCTTCAGGGTTTCTTTGCTGTTCGCCTCTTCGTCAAACCAGCACGTCGCATCGATGATGTAACCGCCGCTTTTCAGCTCGCGGAATTTCGCGTTGATGCCGTCGATAATGTCGCGAATAAGCGTCGCGGTGATGGGCTTATCGTTCGCCCACATATGCCCCTCGGCCATTGTGTCGGCGATGACCTGTGCCGTGCGGGTGTAGTTCTCAAACTGAAACAGCGGGTCATCGGAGCAATTACGGTTACCCCAGAAACGGAAACCATCGGCACGAATCAGCGTGGTAACACCGGCCTCATTCAGCAGGTCAGCATCGGTGCCTTTTTCCTGCAAATCCCAGAAGACGGACGCGCTGATACCGGTGACCTCATTGACGCCGACGTTTGACAGGGTTTTGTGCCAGCCGGTGTCATTGTCAATTTTGGCACGCAGACCCAGCGCGATGGCGGTCGCGTAGCTGGTCGTTGTGGCGCTGGCCGTGGTATCCCATCCGAGGAATTCAGGCCAGATAATCATGAGTTCACGCGCGCTGAAATTCTCACGATAGGCAATGACGTCAGAAATGGTTTTACAGCCCCACGCGCTGACATAGGCGAAAGCGCGCAGTTTCTGAGCCACGGAGACAAGCGCGGTCGCCACCTCCTGAGTATCGAGACCCGGCACACCGAGAATGCGGGGCTTCACACCAGTGACCGCTTTCGCCGTCAACAGCGCTTTCAGCCCGGTGTATTTGCCGTTCTCATCCGTGGTGCCGATGATGTTCGAAATGGTTTGCTTCTGAGCCTCTTCGTCATCACCGGTACCCTCGGCGACACGCACGACAACAACAACCGGTTTTGACTGGTTAGCGATGAGCTGTAAGGATTTTGCCAGGGTACCTTTAGTACCGGCTTTTGCGATGGCGCTTTGTGGGTTGGTAATCAGCACAGGCTCATTGAGCGGAAATGCCCCGGCGTCAGCATCGCTGGCCGTGCAGACCATACCAACGACCGCTGTTGATACCGTCGAGATTGTGCGGGTGCCGTCGTTAATTTCGACGACCTCGACACCGTGATGAAAATCACTCATCCGTTTAACTCCGTTAGTTGGGGTGAGTGATATTGTCGGGTGTACGTTTACAGGGGGCTATTTGTCAGGGTTCGCCGGTGTCTGACACAACGGGATTTGTCGCCGGGAATTTTTTATACAGCGTCGATATGCCCACATCAAAAATCAGTGCGACACGCTGTCGTGACTCCCCTGCCGCAATCAACCGGCCAGCCTGAGCCCATTCGTCTGGCGTCAGCTTTGGCCGACGTCCTCCGATTCTGCCTTGTGCTCTGGCAGCATCCAGACCGGCACGAGTTCGTTCGACAATTAACTCGCGCTCCATTTCCGCAAGAGCCCCCATGATATGGAAGAAAAAACGCCCCATTGGCGTTGAGGTGTCAATACTGTCGGTCAGGCTTCGGAAATTAACCCCGCGCTGGCGAAGCTCTTCAGTCATCGAGACAAGATGACGCATACTACGCCCGAGCCGGTCGAGCTTCCAGACAACGAGAGTATCACCGGCATTTAGTTGCCTGAGAGCGCGATTTAATCCTGGTCTGTTTGTCGATTTACCGCTGATTTTATCCTCGAATATTAGCTCACATCCCGACCGCTCCAGCGCGTCACGCTGTAGCGCGGTGTTTTGTTCATTTGTTGATACGCGCACATAACCAACCTGCATCCTTTTTCCCTCATGCAAAAGCCGAAATGATGCCAGTTGAGGCTTAAACCTGCATTTTCTTAAACCTTGGTTT
>NZ_WMJZ01000119.1 GCF_009711095.1 Intestinirhabdus alba | reverse complement strand
CCCACGTGTCGCTGAATGGTTTCCGGATCAAACAGGGCGGTTGAATATCCTAACGCACCAGTGATTTCGCCATTGCTCTCCCCCAGATGCAGCTCCAAATCGAACTTGGCTACGTCATACTCCAGTTCAAACGGCTGCACGGTCAAACCTGGCAATTGCCACTCGCCCTTGTCCATGTTTTGCCAGGCTAACATCACCTGGAACAGTGGCGAATGGGCCAGGCTTCTTGGCGGGTTTACCATTTCCACTATCTGTTCAAACGGCAAATCCTGATGCTCCTGCGCAGCAAGCACCCTGTCACGCACCTGCTTCAACAGCGCTGCCGTATTCAATTCCCCGGACAGATCAATACGGATCGCCAGCGTATTCACAAAGAAGCCGATCAATGCTTCTGTTTCATGACGCCCCCGGTTGGCGCTCGGGGTACCGATCACCAGATCTGACTGGCCGGACAAGCGCGACAACACTTCCCCCCAGGCCGCTATCAACACCATGAACAGCGTAACACCGTGTTTCTGGCTCAGGGCCCTGAGTTTCTCCGTGGTCGCGGCATCAATGCATACGGGGACAAAGGCACCTGCCAGGCTCTGCTTATCCGGGCGGGGCCTGTCGGTCGGTAAGTCAAGCAAAACAGGCGCGTCAGCAAGTGTCTCTCGCCAGTAGTCAGCCTGAGACTGCAGTAACTCCCCTGAAAGATATTGACGTTGCCATGCCGCATAATCCGGATATTGAATGGTCAACGGTGCCAGCGGGCTGGCTTCGCCCGCCAGAGCAGCCTGATACAGGGTACTCAGCTCCGTCATGAGCACCGAGAATGACCAGCCGTCAGAGACAATATGGTGCTGCGTCAACAAAAAGAGATGCTCATCGTGAGCCAGCGCAAGCAGACGTGCACGCACCAACGGCCCCTGAACGAGGTCAAAGGCAGTGTGGGCCTCGTCGGCACAAAATGCGGCAATGGCTGC
>NZ_WMJZ01000118.1 GCF_009711095.1 Intestinirhabdus alba | reverse complement strand
ACGGCGTGGAGGCGGCCTGTTCGCTGGCATCGGCATACCGGTTAATTTGTTCGTCAAACGTCATGGCGTCATGCTCCTTTATTTTCGTTCCGTCGCTGCTTGCAGGCTGACGGTTGATCCTGCCTGAATATCCGGTGCCGTGCGCGATTCCTGGTCAATATCTTCCGGCCAGCGAATATTCCAGGGAAAGACTATGATATCCCGTAGCGCGTAAGGTCTGACGCAAGATACTTCCTGTCCATCTTTCTGCAGAATCCCACTTTAAATCCTTTATTTGACGACAATATATTTTCCGCTATATGCCGTATATCTGAAAATAATTCCGCAGCATCATCTCTTCTTATGGATAAGAAGCGGTTCGTGGGAAAATAGTCGTCTATTGCGTCTTTGATCTTTTCTGGCGCAATATCTCTTTTGCTCGCTGCTTTTTTTTACTCATCCTTGTATATCCTGACTGGCGGCATTCCGGGTTATCCGTCTTTATGGGACCATCTGATCTGGTCCTGACGAGCTTACTCCGGCGCGGTTCTGGACTCGATATCCAGCGCTTCCGGCCAGCGCACCTTTCTTCGGGGGCTTCCGTCATCATGCTGGTTGGGATAGAGCGGANCGCCCGGTTCAGAATAAAACGTTCGCTGACCTCACTGGTTCCTGGTTTACATACGGCACCGTACAGACGGAAGCCCTGATCGTAGCGATCGGTCTCGCGGCTGATTTCGCCGTGAACATCCGCCCAGTCATACACCCTGACGGTGGTCGGCCATTTCACCCACGGATTCCAGGCTTTACGGTGGTGCTCAAAGATATAAATCTTCTGCCGTTTGCGATTAAACCGGATGGGCTGATCCCGGGGGACAAATAAAGCCATCCTCAGATTTAATATTATCATTGAAAATGAAATCAAAAAAAACAAAAAAAATAAAAGATACATTTCAAACTCAAAACCTAAGTGATATAAGTCCACTATCATCCATA
>NZ_WMJZ01000117.1 GCF_009711095.1 Intestinirhabdus alba | reverse complement strand
CCGGAGCCGGGTCCGCGGCCCGACCCGGAGCCCATGCCGGAGCCGGTCCACGTGGTGGAGCCGGAGGTGGGAGCCTACATCGGCAACCAGGCCATCGCCAGCCAGATGTTCAGGCTGCGGCTGCGGGATCGCGCGGGCGAGTCGCTGTTTACCCGGCCCGGCGCGGTGGACGAGCTGGCCTCCACCCTGTGGTTACGCACGGAGGGCGGGCAGACCCGCAGCCGGGCGGCGGGAGAGCAGCTGAAGGTCAGAACCAACAGCGTGGTGACGCAGCTGGGCGGGGATATCGTTCAGTACAACAACGGCGAGGCTCTGCTGCGTATCGGGGTACTGGCGGGCTACGGCGACGCGCATCTGACGTCGCGCTCCGTGTACACCGGCTACCGGGCAAAGGGCCGGGTAAAAGGGTACAGCACGGGAGTATATGCCACCTGGTACGCCAGCCAGGACCCGGAGCAGGACGGGATGTACGTTGACGGCTGGCTGCAGCACGGCTGGTTTGACAACGCGGTGAGCGGGCAGGGCTATTCGACGGTGAACTATAAATCGAAAGGCTTCAGCGCGTCGCTGGAGACGGGCTACACGATGAAGCTGGCGGACTTTGCCAGTACGTCATGGTTTATGCAGCCGCAGGCGCAGCTGTCGTGGTCGGGAGTTCATGCCGGTAAGGTAAACGACGGTCGCGGCAGCACGATAAGCGGCAGCAGCCGGGACTACTGGCAGTCGCGGGTCGGGGTACGCAGCTGGCTGCGCGGCAGCTCGCCGGTGAACCGTGAGCAGATATTCCAGCCGTTTGTGGAGGTGAACTGGCTGCACAGCCCGGAGGCTTACGGGGTGGAGTATCGTTTTGCCGGCGGCGGCCGCAGCTACAGCAGTTCGACAGGTAAAGACACGGGTGAGGTAAAAGTGGGCGTGGAAGGTAAGCTGCTGAATAATCTCTCCGTATGGGGCAACGTGGCCCACCGTTTTGATGACCACGATTACGGCCATACCTCGGGAATGCTGGGGATTAACTATCAGTTCTGACCGGGACTGCGGTATCTGAACGGTAAAGCGCGGGGCGGGTGGCAACACCCGCCCCGT
>NZ_WMJZ01000116.1 GCF_009711095.1 Intestinirhabdus alba | reverse complement strand
GTAAGCGTACAGCGAGAACCGTATTGACGAAGTGAAGCTGGTCAGGCAGGCAGAGTAACCCGCCACGGCAGCAGATCGCCCACCCGGTTCACAGACCAGTCGGCGATAACATCAAGCACATAGTGGAGGTAGCACTCCGGATCCACACCGTTCAGTTTGCACGTCCCGATAAGACTGTACACTAACGCACCGCGCTCACCACCATGATCCGAGCCGAAGAACAGCCAGTTTTTTCTCCCCAGACTGACCAGCCGCAGGGCGTTTTCAGCAATGTTATTATCCACCTCCACCCAGCCATCTTCTGCATAGCGGGTCAGTGCTGGCCACTGGTTCAGTGCATACGCGAACGCCTTTGCCAGTTCTGAGTGCCTTGAGAGGGTTTTTTGTTTCTCCCGCAGCCACCCCTCCAGTGACGCCAGCAGCGGCAGCGCTTTTTGTTGCCGCACTGCCTGCCGTTCCTCCGCGCTTTTACCTCTCATATCCGCTTCGATGGCATACAACTCGCCGATCCGTTTTAGCGCTTCCTCCGTCAGATCTGACGGAGTGCGAACGTGCACATCGTGGATCTTGCGGCGGGCGTGAGCCCAGCAGGCTGCTTCTGTTATCCGCCCGTCACGGTAGAGTTCATTGAACCCGGCGTAGGCGTCAGCCTGCAGTACGCCACTGAAGCCGGCAAGATGGGTCTGAGGGTGGATGCCTTTTCTGTCCGGGCTGTAAGCGAACCACACCGCCGGGGCCAGCGCTGACCCGGCGTTGCGGTCATCACGAACGTACGTCCACAACCGCCCGGTCTTCGTCTTCTTATTACCCGGTAGCAGGACCGGTACAGGCGTATCGTCGGCATGAAGTTTGCCGTCAGTCAGCACATAGCTCCGGAGCGCCTCTTCCAGCGGCGACAGCAGCCGACAACATGCATCCACCCAACCCGACAGCAGTGAGCGACTCAGTTCCACGCCCTGCCTGCCGTATATTTCAGACTGGCGATACAGCGGTGTGTGCTCTGCATACTTTGAGGTCAGTACGCGGGCCAGCAGCCCCGGTCCTGCTATACCCCGCTCGATGGGGCGCGAAGGCGCCGGGGCCTGAACGATGCGGTCACACCGACGACAG
>NZ_WMJZ01000115.1 GCF_009711095.1 Intestinirhabdus alba | reverse complement strand
GCGAAACGCAGACCGTCGTCCATCGCGATCGGGTGGATCAGGGTAACAACCATTTTGATGTTGTCGCCCGGCATTACCATCTCTACGCCTTCCGGCAGTTCGATGGTGCCCGTTACGTCAGTTGTACGGAAGTAGAACTGCGGACGGTAGCCTTTGAAGAACGGCGTGTGACGGCCGCCTTCGTCTTTGGACAGAATGTACACCTCAGATTCGAACTTGGTGTGCGGCTTGATGGTGCCCGGCTTCGCCAGGACCTGACCACGTTCGATCTCTTCGCGCTTGATACCACGCAGCAGAACGCCCACGTTCTCGCCCGCGCGGCCTTCGTCCAGCAGTTTACGGAACATTTCAACGCCGGTGCAGGTAGATTTCGCGGTCTCTTTGATACCCACGATTTCAACTTCTTCACCCACTTTGATGATACCGCGCTCTACACGACCGGTAACAACCGTACCACGACCGGAGATGGAGAATACGTCTTCGATCGGCAGCAGGAACGGCTTGTCAATCGCACGCTCTGGTTCCGGGATGTAGGTATCCAGGTGACCGGCCAGCTCGATGATTTTCTCTTCCCACTCGGCTTCGCCTTCCAGCGCTTTCAGCGCGGAACCGCGAACGATCGGGGTGTCGTCACCCGGGAAGTCGTACTGAGACAGCAGTTCGCGAACTTCCATCTCAACCAGCTCCAGCAGCTCTTCGTCATCAACCATGTCGCATTTGTTCAGGAACACGATGATGTACGGAACGCCTACCTGGCGACCCAGCAGGATGTGCTCACGGGTCTGCGGCATCGGGCCGTCGGTGGCAGCAACAACCAGGATCGCGCCGTCCATCTGCGCAGCGCCGGTGATCATGTTTTTAACATAGTCGGCGTGCCCCGGGCAGTCTACGTGAGCGTAGTGGCGGGTCGGGGTGTCATATTCAACGTGAGAAGTGTTGATGGTGATACCACGCGCTTTTTCTTCCGGCGCGTTATCGATCTGGTCGAATGCGCGGGCAGCACCGCCGTAGGTTTTAGCCAGTACGGTAGTGATTGCAGCGGTCAGCGTTGTTTTACCATGGTCAACGTGGCCGATAGTACCGACGTTAACGTGCGGTTTTGTACGTTCAAA
>NZ_WMJZ01000114.1 GCF_009711095.1 Intestinirhabdus alba | reverse complement strand
AAGGCGCCGGGGCCTGAACGATGCGGTCACACCGACGACAGGCATGCTTTTCGCGCACCGTACGGATAACCCGGAAGGCGCTGCGCATCAGCTCCAGCTGTTCGGCGGCATCCTCACCCAGGTAACTCAGCGAACCACCGCACTCCGGGCAACACGGCTCTGCGGGTAACAACCGCTTTTCATCACGGGGAAGCGATTCGGGGAACGGTTTACGGGTGCGGGTCTGGCGCAGCGGGCGCTGTACCGCCGGGTCATCCACCCGACCAGTCAGCGTATCGCTTTCCTGCTGAAGCCGGGTCAGGTCAGCCTCCATCTGCGCGATACGGCGGGATACCTTTTCGGAACGGCTGCCGAAGTTCATCCGGCGCAGTTTATCCAGTTGTGCCTGCAGATGGTCTATTTCGCGTTCCCGGTTGCTCAGCTTTTCCTGCAGGGCGTGGATCAGCGCTGCCTGTTCGGCCAGGCGCTGTTTCAGCAGAAGGATGTCGTCAGAAGAGGTGTCGTTCATAACCCCGTATTTTACCAGGGTTATTCTGCGACAACCAGGATAAAGAGCGCTACAACATGGTCAGGGACGTCAGTAACCGCTTTGGCTGTCGCCAGTCGATACCTTCCATCAGCATCGCCAGCTGCGCCGGGGTGAGGAACACTTTGCCATCACGGGCCGATGGCCAGGCGAAGCGACCACGTTCCAGTCGCTTTGTCAGCAGGCACAGCCCGTCACCGGTGGACCACAGCAGTTTGACCTGACTGCCGCTACGTCCCCGGAAGATGAAGACGTGGCCGGACATCGGGTCATCTTTCAGCGCCGTCTGCACCTTTGCGGCGAGACCGTTGAAGCCGTTGCGCATGTCGGTGATGCCGGCAACCAGCCAGATTTTAGTGCCGGCGGGAAGATTTATCATACAGCCCCCCGCATCAGCTCGCGCAGGACTGTGCTCATGAGCTCAGCAGAGGGATGAGTCAGTGTTATTTCTCCGCCCCGACATTTTATGTGGCAGGCAGTGGGAGGTGAACAGGATGGTGGTTCGAATGTTGGGAGAGAAGGCTCCGCCTGAAGCTGCACGGGTATCAGGGCTGGAAGCGACGATGCATTTTTTCGGGGCCGACAGACCCGCCCTTCACGCTGCCAGAGCCTTATCCATTT
>NZ_WMJZ01000113.1 GCF_009711095.1 Intestinirhabdus alba | reverse complement strand
TCTGGATGGGCATTGTCCATTTTTCCTGAGCATTCATCAGTCCCAGATAAAGTAGCTTCAACAGACTGTTTTCATTCGGGAAAGCCCCTTTGGTCTTGGTCAGTTTCCTGAACTGGCGATGTACTGATTCGATTGCATTTGTGGTGTAAATGACCTTGCGGATAGTCGCCGGATAGCGGAAGTATGCCGACAGGTTTTCCCACTTGCGACGCCACGACTGGAGTACCACCGGATACTGCTGGCCCCATTTCGCCTCCAGCTCATCCAGCGCCGTTTCTGCCGCCTCTTTTGACACAGCACGATATACCGGCTTCAGGTCTGCCATGAACGCTTTGTGGTGTTTTGAGGCTACATATTTAATCGAGTTGCGTATCTGGTGAATGATGCACAACTGAACTTCTGTCTGCGGATAAATACTGTTTATCGCCTCCGGGAAGCCTGTCAGCCCGTCCACGCAGGCGATCAGGATATCTTCCACACCACGGTTTTGCAGGTCGCTTAATACCGACAGCCAGAAGTTCGCCCCTTCGCTTTCCGACAGATACAGGCCCAGAACTTCCTTTTTGCCCTCCAGATTCAGCGCCAGCACGGTATAAACCGCCTTGCTCTGGTAGCGGCCATCCTCACGGATTTTATAATGAATAGCGTCCAGCCAGACGAAGGGGTAAACCTTCTCCAGTGGGCGTTGTTGCCACTGTTTTAGTTCAGGGATGACTTTGTCGGTTACCGCACTGATGGTGGCGGTTGAAACGCTGAAGGCATAAAGCTCTTCAATCTCCCGACTGATGTCCTGATAACTCATCCCCAGTGCAAACAGGCGAATGATTTTGCGCTCGATCTCATCTGAGAGTGTGGTCTGATGCTTCTTCACCAGTTGTGGCTCAAAAGTGCCGTTACGATCGCGCGGGGTTGTCAGTTCAAAACTGCCTGTCGGGGCTTTAATGGTCTTTTTGCCGGAGCCATTTTTACGGTTCGCTTCCACATCCTGAGCCAGATGGGAGTCGAGTTCAGCGGCCAGAGCAGCTTCTGTTAACTGTTTGATTAATGGCGTTAAGATACCATCTTTGCCGGTTAATGCCTGACCGGACTGGAGAGCTTTAAGTGCTTTGTCGAAATCGAAGGGCTGGGACATGTGTCATTCCTTTTTGATTGTATATTACTGGAATGACACAGAATTTCTAACACTCCC
>NZ_WMJZ01000112.1 GCF_009711095.1 Intestinirhabdus alba | reverse complement strand
CGTAGCCGGGTAATCTCATACGCCGGAGACGCGATAAACCTGTATACCGGCACCTGGCAGACACTTTTCCCGTCGTACTCTATCACCTGGCAAATATCCGTCGCCGTCAGCGCCTTTACGTTGTCAACCACCCCGCGGATAACCGCTCTCCCCTTGCGCAGAATGAATTCATTCCTTGCCGCAACAATTTCATCATTCAGCTGCCGGGCCTGCTCTTTCACCACCCCCGCTTTTTTCACGGCAACAACAAATTCTTCTCCCCACTCCTGCACTCTTTTACTCTTCGCCATCAGGATCTCATGTTCCAGCTGACGCGCCTGCGCCTCTGTCTCCATTCCCAGTAGCACCACGGCACCGGCTTTCTCAAGCTGTTTACCTGTCTCTTTAAGGGCGGCGGCAGAGTAATAAAGAGAGATTGCCAGCAGAATTTCCGCCTTTTTGCGCTCTGTGACTAACAGCGAGCTCTGTTTGTTCGAATAATCTCCGGCATAAAGGGTGCGATAGCGGAAGTAACCGGTCCACATTTCCCGAAAGCCCAGGGTGGAGTGCATAAACCAGGCGCGCGAGTCGTGAATATGATCGTCATACAGCGCACAAATCTGCGCATGGAGGGGGTCATCGGTCACGCTGCCGCGCGGGTCTTTAAACAGTATCCGGGAGAACGCTTCGCCCGATGCTTTCATGTAGCTGTATTCAGCACACTGATCGTCAGGATCGAGAACATAGACAATCTTGCCGACAAGATCGTCAATGACTATCTGCCCCGGCCCTCCGGTACGCTCCCGCGACATCCCCACCATAAAGGATGCGCTGGTCGTATAGTCGGTGCGGAATTCATCCGCCCCCTGCTGCAGCTGCAGCTGGTCGCAGGCGGGTTCAAAAACAGGCACCCCGGGCGTATCCGGATTCTGCCGGCGCTGCGCCTCGCGCTCCTGCTGTTTTTGATTGCGCGCCGCCTCGCTGGCTTTGCGCTGCGCCGGGTCGGCGTCGCCGCTGTTCCACCCGGCGGCCTGATAGAAGGGCTGATGCCGGTAGCTGCCGTTAGCAAAACGACCGATGCGCCAGCCGGTCATCCAGGCCATCTGCTGAAAGAGCGTGCCCTCCAGGGCAAAAGGCAGCGGCTCGGGGTGATAGCCCGGCGAGGTGACCTGCGACAGTTCGCCGGTCAGGGTGGTGCGCCAGGCGTTAAAGCGATCGATAAGGGG
>NZ_WMJZ01000111.1 GCF_009711095.1 Intestinirhabdus alba | reverse complement strand
ATGGGGGTGACCTACCGGCTAAAAAACCATCCGGATGTGACCCTGTTTTTTCAGGACCTGGGGATGCAGCCGAAAGCGGGTAAAGAGGATAAACTGAACGAAAAAGATTATGTCAGATGGCTGTGGAACTGGCAATATCAATGGTCTGCCGTTTCAAAAGAGGTGATAAAGCCAGAGTGGCGCGCAATAACCATGGACGGGCGTAAGGGAGTCGCTACATTTGTAAAATCGGTTTATAAAGATGGCAGCGTAAATTATGGATATGTTGCTTATGTTCAGGGCGACCGCTCGGCCAGGAATAAGCATCCGGACCTTCTGTTCTATGCCATGCAGGACAGCCGGCAGGCGAAAGACAACCCGCCAATGGACAAGGATGAACTGGAAAAAATGGCTGAGCGCATAGTCAGTTCGATTAAAAGGCGATAAGGTATATTATCCTGATTACTGCAATATTTTTACAGCTGCGCCGGACTGAAGGGAAGGATAATTTAATATCCTCTACTATGCGGCTGATTGCCAGGCACACGCAACAAGCAGAAGAGCTCGGGATTGCAGACAATCAAGATATCAATAACCCACAGGAAAGCCAGACATGAAAAGTTTATCATTGGCAGTTCTTGGTACCGGTCTTCTTATTTCATATGCCACATCAGGCCAGGAATGGAAGAGTGAGTGTATAAGTTATTATCAGATGCAGTTGCCTGATAACCTGGTGGTAGGCCTGTACCCCATAGAAGGCTTTATTAATCCAGCTAAGCGGCCTGAGAGTAATGGTTATTTTATAACCCGCAGATTCTCAGGAAATGGCATTACTTTCGGAGATAAATATGACAAAGCAACCAGAGATACCGTGCAGGCACAATTTTCTTCATTCTACTACGGTAATTACCGACTTGGTATTTCTGGTGAAAGTGATAAGCCAATAGATTTTCCTGAATATCGTATAAGGAGAGTCGATAGTATAAATTTTAACAAAAATGTCGCACTACAAAAGGAAGAGCTTAACTCAAAATTATTTAATGAACCAATGTCCGCCAAAACAGAGTTCGACAGAAAGCACAGGTCTGTGTTAAAAGACTATCAGAATGCTTTTGTGGACTATGATTACAGGGGATATACGGTTTATATAAATAGCGGAAGGCGTCTGTATCATTTCTGGGGGAGGAATGACCCGGATACAGGAGAGCGGACGCAGACTGCGGAAGCGCAGGT
>NZ_WMJZ01000110.1 GCF_009711095.1 Intestinirhabdus alba | reverse complement strand
TTGGCGATGGCGGTCATGCCGAACTCGCGCACCCCGTAGTGGATATAGTTCCCGGCGGCGTCTTCGTTGATGGCTTTAGAACCCGACCACAGGGTCAGGTTGCTCGGTGCCAGGTCGGCGGAGCCGCCGAGGAACTCCGGCAGCAGCGGACCGAAGGCTTCAATGGCGTTCTGGGACGCTTTACGGCTGGCGATTTTCTCCGGATTTGCCTGCAGCTTCGCGATGAACTCGTTCGCTTTGGCGTCGAAGTCGGCCGGCATCTCACCGCTCATGCGGCGGGTAAATTCGGCCGCTTCCTGCGGGAAAGCTCTGGCGTAAGCGGCGAACTTCTCGTTCCAGGCGGACTCTTTCGCCTGGCCCGCCTCTTTTGCATCCCACTGCGCGTAGATCTCAGACGGGATCTCAAACGCCGGGTGTTTCCAGCCCAGCGCCTCGCGGGTCAGGGCGATCTCCGCGTCGCCCAGCGGCGCGCCGTGGGAGTCGTGGGTGCCCTGTTTGTTGGGGGAGCCGAAGCCGATAATGGTTTTGCACAGCAGCAGGGAGGGTTTGTCGGTGACCGCCCGCGCCTCTTCCACCGCGCGTTTGATGGCCTCTGCGTCGTGGCCGTCGATGCCGCGCACCACGTGCCAGCCGTAGGCTTCAAAGCGCTTCGCGGTGTCGTCGGTGAACCAGCCCTCAACGTGGCCGTCGATGGAGATGCCGTTGTCGTCGTAGAAGGCCACCAGCTTGCCCAGTTTCAGGGTGCCCGCCAGGGAGCAGACCTCGTGGGAGATCCCCTCCATCATGCAGCCGTCGCCCATGAAGGTATAAGTGTAGTGGTTAACGATGTCGTGGCCCGGACGGTTAAACTGCGCCGCGAGGGTTTTCTCGGCGATGGCCATCCCCACCGCGTTGGCGATCCCCTGGCCCAGCGGACCGGTGGTGGTCTCCACGCCCGGGGTGTAGCCCACTTCCGGGTGGCCCGGCGTTTTCGAGTGCAGCTGGCGGAAGTTCTTCAGCTCGTCGAGGGAGAGATCGTAGCCGGTAAGGTGCAGCAGGCTGTAGATCAGCATCGAGCCGTGGCCGTTGGAGAGCACGAAGCGGTCGCGGTCGGCCCAGGCCGGGTTGTTGGGGTTATGGTTCAGAAAATCACGCCACAGGACTTCGGCAATGTCAGCCATCCCCATCGGGGCACCCGGGTGACCGGATTTGGCTTTTTGTACTGCGTCCATGCTCAGCGCACG
>NZ_WMJZ01000011.1 GCF_009711095.1 Intestinirhabdus alba | reverse complement strand
AGGCGCGAGGGCTACAGCTTTGGCCTGCTCTATTCGCTCTCTCTGTATGACGGCGCGCCGCTGTTTCTGCTGCCGCTGCTGTTTGCGCTGGCGTTTTTTTTCAGTATCCCGCGCTATATCGCCATGATAACCAGCCGGGTGCCGGTATGGCCGGAGAGCATAGAGTCACAGTGTCGGATCGAGGCCGACGACCCTTACTGCATCGATGCGTCGAAAAATCCCCGGCACCTCTGGCGGAATATATTCAGGCCCTCAGCCGGGAAGAAGGAGTGAGGCGGGGGAGAGGCAGGCTGCGCTGACGGCGCTGAGTGAGACGGTGGCGGAGACCGCAGTAAAGCGGAGTCAGGGTAAAGGGATGAACGGCTACGCCCCGGAAAAGAGTGAAACCGCAGGAGGGTATGCTGCTGCGGCAGGCGACGGACCGGCTGCTGCATTCTCGCTATTTTATTAAAAAGGCGGGGTGTTCCGACCCCGCAAGCTAAGGTCTGTGCCAGGAGCGCTTAACGTTTTCCGTTCGGCTTAAGGATCTCGCCGGCTTTTAGCTTAAACAGCTCGTTGTCGCGGGTGGAATAGCGTACGGTTCCGTCCTGCAGCTTATACGCGCCTTCGGTAAAGCCGGCACCGTTCAGGAAGGGCGCTACCGCGTCGGGCTTGTTCTGCCATGCGGCCTCAAGCGCCAGCAGGGCGTAAGGCGCGATATGGTCGACGTTGGCATAGAGATAGCGCGGATCGTCGATAAAAAAGTGATTAACGCGGCGGGTCGACAGAATGTTATCGGCCACTTTGTCGGCCAGCTTCAGATAGGCCTTATTGCCGCTCGCCTGCCAGAGATCGATCAGGGCAAAGATGGCATAAGGTTCGCTGTTGCTGGTCGCCATATTCAGCCGGCTGTTGGCACCGCCCGGCTCGCCGATGTCGCCCAGTCCCTGGCCTTTGGCGATGCCGCGCGCCACCTTCCAGATCTGTGGATCGGGTTCCAGCGTCCAGGCTCTGGCGTAAGAAAGCAGGAACTCATTGCCTGCCGGATAGGGCTGCAGCACGGTGCCTTTCTTCCCGTAGTAGCCATCTCTTTTTAAGGCATAGCCCGACAGATCCGTGCCGTTGGCCAGCATCGGGCGGAAGGTGTTACTTTTTTCATCATAGGCCCAGCGGGCAAAGGCGATTAGCCCGTCGATGGTCCACTTTTTAATATCCTTTCCGTCGTCGCCAAGCGACTTAGCCAGCTCCAGCTGCATCAGGGCGTTTTCCGAATACAGGGTACTGGTCCGCCCCTTCAGCATCATATTGCCTTCCAGCGCGTCGGGGCCAAATTCAGGACCAAACTGACGCTGAGCGCGATCGCCATACTTCGAGTTGGTATCGGTATCGTCGCTGGTTTCCGCCCGCTTTAGCGGCTGAGTGAACTGATAAACGCCGAGGCCGGTTTTCTTATCCCTGGGGAGCACATACTGCCTGGCAAGGCGTTTGGCCCACAGCAGCGCGCCCTCCTCATGGTTATACTTGTAGAGCATCGAGGCGGAATAGATCAGATCGTTTCCGGCGTTGAGAAAGCTCAGTCCTTTGGTGGCGAAGAAGGGCGGCTGCTGCTCGAAGGCGTTGTCCCACAGGCTACCCGGCGCTTTACCGTACTGGCCGTGGCGGCTGGTTTCGAGGATTTTCCAGTCGTAGACGTGCGCGTTCCAGAAGGCGTGAACAAATTTAACGGTGGCGGGCTTATCGACGGCAAACATCAAATCGTACCAGGGATAAGCGTTTTTCAGCTCGTGAACTCTCTCTTTTTCGCTGGGGCCTTCGGGCTGCAGCGTATCCAGGTTAACGAACCGGTGGCCGCCCCATAATAAGAGGCCGCTTTTGTCCTGAAAATGCTGGAAATAATAGCGGACGTTATCTTCCGCGAGCTGTTTATACTGCGGGTCGTCGGTTAAATGGCTGAGTCCGACCAGCACGCGCATAAGGTTTTGCTGGGCGGAGAAGTTTGACAGCACGGTTTTTCTGCCGTCAGGGAATATCCACGTCATCTGCTCGCCGGTGCGGGGATTGATTCCGTCGGCAAGCAGAGGCACCTCGGGATGCGTTTTACTGCGGCCTTTTTCAATCACCGCATCGGTAAACGCCCTGACGCTGTTAAGCCGGACGCTCTCCTGCGCCTGGCCTGGTAACGAGACAATGCCAAATAAACTCACCATCACAGCCAGTCCGGATAGTTTCATTATTCACCTCATTGTTGCTAAGAAAAGCTGAGCAAAGACGTTTTGCTCAGCGTTTTAATCCTGAATAATGCAACCCACATAGTCAGGGGCGGGGTATGGGTGCGATCAGAAAGCGTATTTCACGCCAACGCGGAAGCGCGTCTGCCTTTCATTGGTTGACTTGCTGCCGGCAACGTTACCGATGGCGGTATAGGGCGACCAGTTCTTATCCAGTTTCCAGGTCAGTTTAAAATCATGGGTCCAGTCTTCGTTTTTATTGTTGGCGAGGATGACGCCGGCAGAGTTGGCCTTTTTATAATCCAGCTCATAGTCGAGCTGATAGTTTTTAAGGAATTTGAAGGTCAGTACCGAGGTCAGATTATAGCCGTTTTCAGAGGTTGACCTGGGGGTGCCAATATTGGTTGACTGGCGCTTATAGTAAGGGCGATAGCGTAAAGAGACGCTGGTGTTGCTGTCAATATTGGCTTTGCCGCGCAGATAAGGGCGATAGTTATTATAAGATGAACCGGTATCCAGTGAGAATCCTGGCTCGATCTGGAAGGTCGGGTTGATTTTATACACATAGCTGGCGACCACTTCGGTGCCGTTGCTGACGGTTTCATCAAAGGCCTTATCTTTTTTCTGTGAACCTTTCCATTTACCTTCCAGCGACAGGCCAAAGCCGTTGGCGAAACGGTGGGCTATAATCAGACGATCTTTATTGTTATTTCCGCCGTTATCATTTATTTCGTGACGATAATCAAAGGTGACCGCGTGAACGGCAAAGCTAAAAAGGGGGACCGACAATAATAATATTGAGCGAAACATAAGAACCTCTTATTTTAAGCGTAGGGGTAAAGTAAATCCTTTTAATAACTGCAAAACGTCTCTGACAAAAGTAAGGCTAACTTGCTCGCCTGCTGAACGTCGGTTGACGATAAAAACATCCGCCGTTACTTTGGTGCCGGCGGCACGTCTATTTCGCTCATCCATACGTCGTACGAAGCGCTTCCCCGACGGCGTTATGCCTTCGCGTCGCCAAATCGCCGGATTGCGCAGGCGCTGTCGCGCGGGTTGCTCAGCGCTGTGGATTAAAAAAGCGGCGCGTGACGCCGGGTGCCTCCCGGTGAACAGGCGGCTGACAGCGCCCGTCCGTCCATAAAAAAGAAACGACCACAGAGGGTGTTTTTGTCAGCTGACCCCGCCGCTCAGGGGGATTCGCCACTCGCCTTGTTAATTATCTGTTCATGTAATTTGATAACTCATATGAAGAACATGAAAAAATATTTTACACAACATGAAATAGCGTTTTGAGTGTTTGATCTCATATTTCATTTGACGCTTAAATTAATATTCAGGAGGGGTTTAAAGATAGTCCTGGTTTAACGTGACAGGCCGGATGGGGGAGACGGCAGAGTCGTCAGGAGTAATTTGAGATAAGCTTAACGCGGCAGGCGGGGAAGAGCGTAAATATTTTCCTGGTAAATCTATAGCGCTACCGGAGAAAACGCACAATATTATTCCCGCCGATGGGGCGGACGGAGGCAGCGCTAAAAATCAGAAACAGGAGCTGCGATAAAAGGAGAGGGTATGAAAATCTATGGGAAGGACCCGTTATTTATTCGGGGAGTAAAAGAGGTCGTCGGGCAGATGGTAAAACAGCATAGCACCTACGCTTCTGCGCTATTGCTGCGGATCTATGTTATGAGCGGAATGGATATTACTGAGATCTTCTCCTGCCTGCAGCGCAATCCGCCGGAAGACTACGCGATTTTTATCGCGGCGGAGCGCGATTTCGACCTGCTAAAGCGCCTCTATCCTGACCGGCTCACGCTCTGCGTGGCGGAGTCTGCCACCCTGAGCGAGCTGCGGCAGGCGCTGGCGGTGATGGAAACCCTGCGTCGGCAAAACCTCTGCCTCAGCGAGACGCCCGGCGGCGTTAAATTCACCCGCGCCGAGCGGCAGATAATGCAGTTGACGCTGCGCGGCTACTCCATTGACGATATCGCCCGCGCCCGTCGCGTCAGCCCGGTGACCATCAGCGTTCAACGCAGCGGGCTAATGAGGCGAACGGGAACCCGCAGCCTGCTTGCGCTTTGCGCGCTGTACCGCGCGTACGAGGCGGGGCAGCCTGCAGCGCCCGGTGAGCGATGTTCCGGTAGCCTCTGACGACGAGGCTGGCAGGAGGGCCTGGTAACCCGGCGGTGAAACAGCGAAAAACTCCCCGCGGCGCGGGGAGCCGGAGGGTCAGACGTTTTTGCGCTCGACGGTCTGTTCGCCCCAGAACAGCGCGTCTTTATCGGTTTTCTCAAAGGCCTTGATCAGCGCCTCATCGCTGCCCTCTTCCCAGATTTTTTCCGCCAGCTTCTCGTCATAGTCGGCAAGTTCAAAAATGGCTTCGGCGATCTCCGGCGACGTATTACGCAGACTGGCCCATTCAGCGACGTGATGGGCTTTGGCTTCTTGAGTTGGCATATTATTCTCCTGTTGCAGATGAGTCGTTAAGTTTAACTGCCAGGCCTGCGACGTATTCTCCCTGGTAGCGCGCAATGGAAAGCTCTTCCTGGCTCGGCTGGCGCGAGCCGTCTCCTCCGGCGATGGTGGTTGCGCCATAAGGCGTACCGCCGCGGACCTGTGAAATGTCAAACAGCTCCTGCGCCGCATAGCCGATGGGAACAATCACCATCCCATGATGGGCAAGTGTCGTCCACGTGGAGGTAATGGTCTGCTCCTGACCGCCGCCGGTGCCGGTGGAGCTGAATACGCTGGCCAGTTTGCCGTAGAGGGCGCCTGCGGCCCACAGGCCGCCGGTCTGGTCAAGGAAAGTGCGCATCTGGCCGGCCATATTGCCAAAGCGCGTCGGCGTGCCGAAGATAATGGCGTCATACCCGGCCAGCTCCTGCGGCGTGGCCACCGGAGCCGTCTGCGCTTTGCCGCCCGCCCGGGCAAAACTTTCCGGCTGCATTGTTTCCGGAACGCGCTTAACAATAACCTCTGCACCATCCACTTTCTTTGCCCCTTCAGCGACGGCATATGCCATCGTTTCGATGTGACCATACATTGAGTAATACAGCACCAGAATTTTTGCCATCAGTCCTTCTCCTCATGGTTATCTTGGATATGCCCGTTATTCTTCACGCCGTATGTGCGTTGGCTTGCCGCGTGATGTGCTGCTTTGCTTTTTTCATGCGGCGCGATAGCGCATTCACTGTTTAAAGATATGTCGTCACGCCCAGAGTGCAAATTGCCCGCACGCCGACGGGCGGTGGGAGCGTCCTGGAAAACTGCGCTTTTTCAGGGGGAGGGCAGCGGCCGGCGCGATGAATTTTTTGCCGCCGGGGTTGCAGCGTGACCAAACGCGACGCAGACTAAGCGCGTTCTTTCTGTCAGGTGTTTTATGTCGTTATTTCTCCCTCTACGCTATTTTCAACAAGCCCCAGGGGCGATTCGGATGGCGATCGCCGGCTTCCTGGGCATCGACTCCCTCAATGGTTCGTGCTTCTCCAGCGGCCTGGGCTTCACAGAGCGCCAGCGCACTGATGTTTAAACGGCAACAGGCGTCGCAGGCGACTGCGCAACGGTAAGGAAAAAGCTATGAAAAGTACGGGCAAACGTTCGCGGACCGTCAGCGCAAAGCGGCGGGCCATTTTAACCGCCGCGCTGGATGCGTTTTCCCAGGTCGGGTTTCACGGTGCCCGCCTTGAGCAGGTCGCCGAGCGGGCGGGGGTATCAAAAACTAACCTGCTTTATTACTACCCGTCGAAAGAGGCGCTCTATGTCGCCGTGCTGCGCCAGATCCTCGATATCTGGCTGGCACCGCTGAAGGCGTTTCGCGAGGAGCTGGCACCGCTGGCGGCCATTAAAGAGTACATCCGGCTGAAGCTGGAGGTCTCCCGCGATTATCCGCAGGCCTCAAGGCTGTTCTGTATGGAGATGCTGGCGGGCGCGCCGCTGCTGATGGCGGAGCTGACCGGCGATCTGAAAGCGCTTATTGATGAGAAATCGGCGCTGATCGCCGGCTGGATCGAGAGTGGCAGGCTGGCCCCCGTCGATCCGCAGCACCTGATCTTTATGATCTGGGCGGCCACCCAGCACTATGCCGATTTTGCCCCGCAGGTGGCGGCGGTGACGGGGGCCACGCTGCGCGATGAGGCGTTTTTTAAGCGAACGGTGGAGAGCGTACAGCGCATTATTATTGAAGGGATCCGCGGACGTTAGTCGGGGCGCGGCAGCGGGCAGCTCAAATCGCCTTCTTCGCACCGCAGCAGCGAGCTGAGAAACGCCTCGCGCTCGACGGTCTTTGCCTCCAGGCAGTCGTTGACGATCATCGGCTGTAAGCGGATGCCTTCGGCGCCGGAGGCGATCAGCCTGCAGTCGGCGTCCCGCAGGGCTATCCAGGCGTTCTGCGCCTGCTTTAACAGCGGCCGCTGCTCCGGCCTGGCGCGTTTTTGCACCTTCTGCCAGGTCTGATTCAGCTTTTTATCGGCTTCCTGATACCGGGCGGCGGCGCAGTGGATCATATCACCATTCCTCCACGCATTGTCGCAATCGTCGGCCAGCGCGTGGGCGCTGGACAGCAGAGCGATAAGCGCCAATAAAAAGAATCTCATTGTGTTGCTCCTGACAGGATTATTATGCGGTTGTGAAGCGTAGCAATATAGGGCGCGGCACGCTGAGGCGCAATATATTTATGACGAACAGAATATATGAATGACTTTCTCTTTGTGAGATTAAATATTCATTAAATAAATGTCTACAGCGAATAATGACTGCAGCCTGGTTATTTTATTACGAGAATGAGTAAACTACGGGGATGATGTGAAGAAAATAAAGCAAAGTCGGCTTTGCTGCCAGCGTTTCGAATGTGGGATTGATTATACCCTAAATAATTCAAGTTGCATGAAGGCGGCAAGCGAGCGAATCCCCGAGAGCATAGCGAACTATGTGACCGGGGTGAGCGACAAATCTGCCTGGAGCAGATTTGAACGCCGCGCAGCGGCGGCCCGTCAGGGCGAGTCTCATGGATGAGACGAGTAACCCGAAGCCAACACACATGCAGCTTGAAGTATGACGGGTATATATTCTTCGTTGGAGCGCCAGACAAAGCGTAAAGCGTTTTGAGAAATTACCCGACAGCTCCCGACGAGGGGCGGTTTTATAGGCGAGCGCCAAAGCGGCCAGAAATGAATTTGCTCGCGGCTTCTGCAAAAAGATCCGCGTTAGTTAAAAGCCAATACGCAGGCTGGATGAGGTATAACGGGTGTATGTCTAAAAGAAAACCGACACAAGAAGAGATATGTCGCCATGCAGAGGATAAAAAACGAGCGCGTGACGAGTTATATTTACTTCTGGATCATCCCCGGTCGCTCATCCGCTACAGCGCGGCCTGCGAGCTGCAGCAGCGGGGCGGAAAAGAGACCGTTAAGTTCGCCGAAGCGTGGTGTCGCGATAGCCGCTATCGACGGAGAGCCACAGGCGCTTTTATTCTGGGGCAGATAACGCTTCCCCCCGAAAAAGAGGCGTCGGTTTTTAACCTGCTGAACGCTATGGCGGAATATGACAAGAGCGCCCTTGCCAGAGCCGCAGCCGTAGAGGCAATGGCACACCGCTGCAGGATAACCGCCCGGCACTGGCCGCCGCTTCTGGCGCAGTCAACTTTTACCGTTACCGATGGCTCGATCAATGTCCGGCGCGCCACCGCGTTTGCATTATCCGCCGCTTACGATGAACGGGCGATTCCTCTGCTGGTCAGGCTGCTCAACGATACGCATTCTGGGGTGCGGAGCTGGGCCGCATTCTCAATAAATTTTCACCTGTATGACACTCCGGAAATAAGAGAACGGCTGATAAATCTGCTGCACGATCCGGATGATGCCGTACGCGCTGAGGCCATCCTCGGTCTTGCCCACCGAAAAGAGAAAAGCGTCGTTCCCGCACTGAAAGAGGCCTTACGGCAGGAGAGGGTGTTCGATGAGTTTATTGAGGCCGCAGGTGCTTCAGAAAACGAAAGCTTACTGCCGGAATTAAGAGGGCTGTTACGGCGTTGTGATGATAATGACCGCCTTATCGCGACGGCCATACGGCGGCTGCAAAACCGCCCGGCACCCGCTTCAGATAACAGGGAGATCGCCCATGAGGAATAAAAAGCCGTGTTTAAGACCGTTAACCCTTCTGCGCTGGTTGGCTATGATCTACAGCGTGGTGGCGACAGGCGCGGCGGCCGCCCATTTGCCCTGGGATATTGAAAGCGATGTTGCCTGGTATCAACGGCTGGCGTCAGATAAACCCGCCGCGTTTTCGGTTTTTCCCGCCGCGCTGAATTCAGCCAGGCAGACTAACAGTTTCAGGATAATCGCAGACGAGGTAAAAACTGCCACCGCTTTGTCAGAGAGCTGGGTTGTGCTGGGAGAGATAAATATCAACGCCGGCGACTCTGTGCTGTGCTTTATCTCCGGGGAAGGCTCGCTGCTGAAAAAGGGGCATCTCAACGGCAGGCCGCTGGTCGGACGTCGCGCCATCGCTGCCGGACAGTATGATTTACTGACCGGACATATTTTCAGGGAGGCGGGAGCGGCCGACGTTATCCTCGCCGACGGATTGGTGGACGGTACACTCTATTACATCACGGCCTGGCATGGCGGAAGGCTAAAGCGGATGGCCGCTTATCAACCGTTTTCTGCTACTAACGCGCCGCTGAAAGAGACGATTGCGTTGTTAAAGCGTATCGGCTGCTGATGGGGCGGCGCTAACGCCACCTCGGTTGTCTGCGCCGGCCCTTAGCGCCTGTTCCACCGGGCGTACCCGGCCAGAATTCCCGACGCCGCCTGATCCGTTTAGCGGGCGCAGGCCGGCGTCAACATCATAATTTAACGAGTGCTGACAGGATGTTGCTATTTATATCTGATAACTTAACCCTGCTTATTTTTCTTCTGTTTTGCCTGGCCGCGGTTTTGTGGTTTTTACATGCCGTGTTCTGCCAGAAACAAAGCATGTGCGACCGGGTGTGTAAATGTCTTGAAGCCCTGACAGAAATCGGGCGTTTCTGGATCTAACCGGCGCGGTTTATGGCGGCTACGCCTTATGTCACGGGGCGGGTAGACACAAAGGGAAGCGAAAGATAATGCCTCCGGATAGTAAAAAATTACTTTTTTTCGACCTGCCCATCTTCTTCATTCAGGCGGGACTGTCACTTTTTTCGCCCGCAGAGCCAGGGCTGGCCCTGCATAAAGAGGCGATCGTGCCTTCCGGCAGATTTTCTGTCTGATACCTGGATCTATGAGCTATACCGTGACGGGAAGAGCGCTGAGTGGGGAACGCTCGCTGATGGCCAGGTCAAACGGGTATTTCTTCAGGGCAAAGAGCCGCTGTCAGGCTGGCGGCAGGATATGAACAGCTATGCTCCGGAAATCATGTTCCGTTCATCGTCTGCTACGATTGCCTGCACGGCGGGGGGCGCGATCGTTAACCGATATCGAGAGGGAGTACAGCAGTCAAAAGCGGCTCCAGACCTGTGCCGGCAGCTCAGGTCCCTGATAACAAAAACCGCTGACGCTGAATAACCGGCAGGTCAGACAGCGGCAGCGGGAGCGGCGGGGCTGTGGGTTAAGAGGTTCCCCCCGGCCTGATGCGCCGGGCGCGTTTAGCCAATGGTCATCAGGCTGGCGTTGCCTCCTGCCGCCGCGGTGTTAACGCTCAGCGAGCGCTCAATATAGAGACGTTCCAGCAGAATATTGCTTTCGCCGGGGGCGAATCCCTGCACTGACACAATCGCCCCGTCGCGGGCGGCCACCGCCTCGCACAGAAGGCGCAGCTGATCGGAGTCGCCGTGGAAAATCACCGCGTCGAAGGGCTGAGCCAGCAGATTCTCCGCTGCGGCGAGGGCGATCCGCGCGGAAACCTCGCCGGGCAGGCGCTGCTTCAGCTCCCGGTGCAGGGCGTCGTCCGGCCACAGAATTCGGCTGCCCGCCGCCGTTACCGCGGCGAGCTGGATCAGCGCGTCCTGCTCGCTGTCGGCTACGCACAGCACCCGTTCGCGCGGCAGCAGCGTCAGGGTATTGCACTCGCCGGTCGGCCCCGGCAGCTGACGCCGGGTGCCGGCCTGCGCCAGCTCGCCGAACTGTCGGCACAGCGCCTGCAGAGCGGGGCGATCCACCGCCCAGTCGATGAGGGCGTGCAGCGGCCCGGCCAGCGCCGCCTTCAACTGCGCGTCCACCGGGGCGCGCGCGTCCTGGCGCGCCAGGGTTTTCGCCAGCGCCGTCTGCGGGCGGCTGGCCAGCAGACGATACAGATAGAGCGGGCCGCCCGCCTTCGGGCCGGTGCCGGAAAGCCCCTCGCCGCCGAACGGCTGCACGCCGACCACCGCGCCGACCATGTTGCGGTTAACGTACAGGTTGCCGACGCGCGCCTGGCCGGTAACCCGGGCGATAGTCTCGTCAATGCGGGTATGTACCCCCAGCGTCAGGCCGTAGCCGGAGGCGTTGATCTGGTCAACCAGGCGTTCCAGGCCGCCGCGGTCGTAGCGCACCACGTGCAGCACCGGGCCGAAGATCTCCTTTTCCAGCTCATCGACGCTCTCCAGCTCAATCAGCGTTGGGGGAATAAAGGTGCCGCTTTGCCATTCACGGGCGCTCTCGCTCTCTTCCCGCGCGGCCTGGAACACAGGGCGGCCTTTGGCGCGCATCCCCTGGATATGCCGTTCGATCCCGGCCTTCGCCTCGCTGTCAATCACCGGGCCAATGTCGGTGGAAAGACGGCCGGGGTTGCCCATCCGGCACTCCGCCATCGCCCCGCGCAGCATGGTCAGCGTGGCGTCGGCGATCTCCTCCTGCAGGCAGAGCACGCGCAGGGCGGAGCAGCGCTGTCCGGCGCTGTCGAACGCCGAGGCCAGCACGTCGGTCACTACCTGCTCGGTAAGCGCTGAGGAGTCGACAATCATCGCGTTCAGGCCGCCGGTCTCCGCGATCAGCGGGACGGGCCGTCCGGCGGCGTCAAGGCGGGAGGCCAGCGTGCGCTGCAGCAGCGTGGCCACGGCGGTCGAGCCGGTGAACATCACTCCGCGCACCCGGTCGTCGGCGATGAGCTGCGCGCCCACGGTTTCCCCTTCGCCCGGCAGCAGCTGCACCACCCCCGACGGGACGCCCGCCTCCAGCAGAATGGCGATCCCCTGGGCGGCGATCAGCGGCGTCTGCTCCGCCGGCTTGGCGAGCACGCTGTTGCCCGCCGCCAGGGCGGCGGCGATCTGTCCGCTGAAGATCGCCAGCGGGAAATTCCACGGGCTGATGCAGACCACCGGACCGAGGGGGCGATGGGTTTCATTATCGAAATCATCGCATACCACTCCGGCGTAGTAGCGCAGAAAATCCACCGCCTCGCGCACTTCGGCGACGGCGTTGCTGAAGGTTTTTCCGGCTTCGCGTACCAGAATGCCGATCAGCGTCTGCATCCGTCCCTCCATCAGCACCGCGGCGCGTTGCAGGATCGCCGCCCGCTCTGCGGGGGGCGTAGCGAACCAGATCGCCGCGCCGTTCACCGCGTTCTGCAGGGCCTGCGCCACCTCCGCCGGGCTGGCGCTGCGCGCGTAGCCGACGATATCCCCTGGCTCCGCCGGGTTGATCACCGGCGTCATCTCCCCGGCGGCTACCGGCTGTTCCAGCATGGGCAGACACCGCCATTTTTGCTGCGCGCCGCCGAGCAGAGCGGAGGAGAGGGAGGCCAGCCGGTGCTCATTCGCCAGGTCCAGGCCCGCCGAGTTGATGCGTCCCTGGCCATAAAGATCGCGCGGCAGCGGGATCTTCGGATGCGGCAGCCCCGGCTGACCCTCCTGTCGGGCCAGCTGTTCGATGGCGGCCACCGGATCGGCCACCAGCTCGTCCAGCGGCAGGGTGGTGTCGGCGATGCGGTTAACGAAGGAGGTGTTGGCACCGTTTTCCAGCAGGCGGCGGACCAGATAGGCCAGCAGCGTTTCGTGGGTGCCCACCGGGGCGTAGATGCGGCACGGGCGGTTAAGCTTACCGTCAGCGACGCTGCCGGTCACCTGCTCATAGAGCGGCTCGCCCATCCCGTGCAGGCACTGAAACTCGTACTGGCCCGGATAGTAGTTATTACCGGCCATATGGTAAATCGCCGCCAGGCTGTGGGCGTTGTGGGTGGCGAACTGCGGATAGATCAGGTTCGGCACGGCGAGCAGCTTCTTCGCGCAGGCGAGCCAGGAGACGTCGGTATAAACTTTGCGGGTATAGACCGGGTAGCCCTCCAGCCCCTCCATCTGGGCGCGCTTGATTTCGCTGTCCCAGTAGGCCCCCTTCACCAGGCGGATCATCAGGCGTCGGCGGCTGCGGGTCGCCAGATCGATCAGGTAATCAATCACCAGCGGACAGCGCTTCTGGTAGGCCTGAATCACGAAACCAATGCCGTTCCAGCCCGCCAGCTCCGGCTCAAAACACAGTTTTTCCAGCAGGTCGAGGGAGATTTCCAGACGATCGGCCTCTTCGGCGTCGATATTAATACCGATGTCATACTGACGCGCCAGCAGGGTCAGGGATTTCAGGCGCGGATACAGCTCCTTCATCACCCGGTCATACTGGGCGCGGCTGTAGCGCGGGTGCAGGGCGGAGAGCTTAATGGAGATCCCCGGCCCCTCATAGATGCCGCGACCGTTGGACGCCTTGCCGATGGCGTGAATCGCCTGCTGATAAGAGACCATGTAGGCCTGGGCGTCGGCGGCGGTCAGCGCCGCTTCGCCCAGCATATCGTAAGAGTAGCGGAAGCCTTTTTCCTCCAGGCGTCGGGCGTTGGCCAGCGCCCCGGCGATGGTCTCGCCGGTAACGAACTGTTCGCCCATCAGGCGCATCGCCATATCCACGCCCTTGCGGATCAACGGCTCGCCGCTCTTGCCGATAATGCGGTTCAGGGAGCGCGACAGGTTGGCTTCGTTATGGGTGGAGACGAGGCGGCCGGTAAACAGCAGGCCCCAGGTGGCGGCGTTCACAAACAGCGACGGGCTGCGGCCGATATGCGACTGCCAGTTGCCGCGGCTGATTTTATCGCGGATCAGCGCGTCGCGGGTGGCCTTATCCGGAATACGCAGCAGCGCTTCCGCCAGGCACATCAGCGCCACGCCCTCCTGCGAAGAGAGCGAGAACTCCTGCAGCAGCCCCTGCACCATACCGGCCCGGCCGCCGACGGTTTTCTGAGCGCGCAGCCGCTGTGCCAGGCGGTACGCCAGCTTATGAGTCTGTTCAGCGAGGGGAGGGGGCAGGCGCGCCTGCTCCATTAACATGGGCACCGCGTCGGTTTCGGCACGACGCCACGCGGCGGTGATGGCGGCGCGGGTAACCGACTGCGGCAGGATCTGTTCGGCAAACTCCAGAAAAGGCGGGCAGGGTTCTGCCGGCGGCTGAGTCACCTCATCGGCCTCCCCGGCGGCCTCAGGCGATCGCGGCTGCGGCGGGGCGTCGCTGTTTTCCAGCTGTTCAAGATAATTAAAAATCGCCTGCCTGATGAGCCAGTGGGGTGTGCGATCGATTGCGGAGGCGGCCGTTTTAATCCGTTCGCGCGTGGCCTCATCCAGCTTCACTCCCATCGTGGTGCTTCCCATTTCATCTGCTCCTGTGAATCAGTGCAACTTATCGTTATCGGGAAATATCCATCATGTTGCAACCTTGTGCAACTATGTTAAATGTGACCTGGCCAGCAGCTTTAAAAATGAATGAAATGTTAATGAAAAGGGAGGAGTCAATTAAGTAAGCCAGCGAAAAAACGTTTTTCTCTGGGATGGCTAACATTTTCGACAGGTGTCACTGGCAAAAATGTGAGAGAGTGCAACCTGCAGAAAAATTTGTATCCCCCGCTCTTCGCTTTGATGTAAATGATGTGTTAAATCAACCGGGGTTAACCACCACTCCCGGCGGGATACAGTCGCCTGGTAAACACCACCTGCGCTGCCCCGTTCCGGCAGAGCAGTATTCCCTGAATAATTCGGGTTGCATGGCAGGACGCTGACGTTTTGCAAAGCCGCAGTACAGACCCCGAAGGGGCGAGGCCCTGAGAGCGGGCAGGCGGAGGGAAAATTCGCCACCCGCGGGGGCGCGGCAAAGCGGCGGTTCAGGAAGCCGCCGGTGGACATGCGACCTGAAGTATGACGGCTATAAAACAGAAAAATCTGGAGACTTTCTTGATGGCTATTAGCACCCCGATGCTGGTGACATTCTGTGTCTATATATTTGGCATGATATTGATAGGGTTTATGGCATGGCGTTCAACCAAAAATTTTGACGACTATATCCTCGGCGGCCGCAGCCTCGGCCCCTTTGTCACCGCCCTTTCGGCGGGGGCTTCCGATATGAGCGGCTGGCTGCTGATGGGGCTGCCCGGCGCGGTTTTTCTCTCCGGCATCTCCGAAAGCTGGATCGCCATCGGCCTGACCCTGGGCGCGTGGATCAACTGGAAGTTGGTGGCCGGTCGCCTGCGGGTGCATACCGAATACAACAATAACGCCCTGACGCTGCCGGACTACTTTACCGGCCGCTTTGAGGATAAAAGCCGTCTTCTGCGCATTATCTCCGCGCTGGTGATCCTGCTCTTTTTCACCATCTACTGCGCGTCGGGGATTGTCGCCGGGGCGCGTCTGTTCGAGAGCACCTTCGGTATGAGCTATGAAACGGCGCTGTGGGCGGGGGCGGCGGCCACTATCGTCTATACCTTTATCGGCGGTTTTCTGGCGGTAAGCTGGACCGACACCGTGCAGGCCAGCCTGATGATTTTCGCGCTGATCCTGACCCCGGTGATGGTGATTGTCAGCGTAGGCGGCTTTGGTGATTCGCTGGAGGTCATCCGGCAAAAGAGCATCGAAAATATCGACATACTGAAGGGGCTGAATTTTGTCGCCATTATCTCGCTGATGGGCTGGGGGCTGGGCTATTTTGGCCAGCCGCATATTCTGGCGCGCTTTATGGCGGCGGATTCCCACCACAGCATCGTTCACGCCCGGCGCATCAGCATGACGTGGATGATCCTCTGCCTGGCGGGGGCGGTGGCGGTGGGCTTCTTCGGCATCGCCTGGTTTACTAATAATCCGGCGCTGGCGGGGGCGGTAAACCATAACGCCGAGCGGGTGTTTATTGAGCTGGCGCAGCTGCTGTTTAATCCGTGGATCGCCGGGATCTTGCTGTCGGCGATTCTGGCGGCGGTGATGTCCACCCTGAGCTGCCAGCTGCTGGTCTGCTCCAGCGCCATTACCGAAGATCTCTATAAAGTGTTTTTGCGCAAGGGGGCCGCCGGCCAGCGGGAGCTGGTATGGGTCGGGCGGCTGATGGTGCTGGCGGTGGCGCTGGTGGCTATCGCCCTGGCGGCGAATCCGGAAAACCGGGTGCTGGGCCTGGTGAGCTATGCCTGGGCGGGCTTCGGCGCTGCCTTTGGCCCGGTGGTGCTGTTCTCGGTGATGTGGTCGCGCATGACCCGCAACGGCGCGCTGGCCGGGATGCTTATCGGTGCCGTGACGGTTATTGTCTGGAAACAGTTCGGCTGGCTGGATCTGTATGAAATCATACCGGGCTTTCTTTTTGCCAGCGTCGGCATCGTTATCTTCAGCCTGCTGGGGAGAGCGCCGTCGCCTGCCATGCGGCAGCGTTTTGCCGAGGCCGACGCCCACTATCGCTCCGCGCCGCCGTCGCGTCTGCAGACGCCAGGCTGACCGCGGTAAACCACGCCAAGGCCCGCCGAGCGGGCTTCAGATTGCTGACAAAGAGGGAAAAAACGTGGTTTTCCCCTCTTTGTGGTTAGCAGCCGAAAATCAATGAATTGATTTTCCTTGTTTATTTTTGTGGTGATTATGGCCGAACGAGTTCGGCCTGGGGTTTGTCATCAGTCTCAAGCCCGCTGCGCGGGCTTTTTTATCGCTCGTGCAGACGGCGGCAGCGAGCGGCGCAGCCTGGTTACTCATGGGTAAATATTGTTGCGTAATTGATAAATTATGTTGTACTTATATTTAACAGCGGCAGTGATGTCATCACGATGGAGATCGCGAATGGTAAGGTCCTGTAGTGGACAGGTTGTTGTTAATCAAAGCCGCGCTCTGGGCGGATACCCCTCTCTGACGCTCCCTTCGTCACCGCCGTATCGGTTTTATTGCTCCTCTCCAAACGTATTATCCACGCCGCAAACGGTGCGCGTAGCCGCGCGCGGTGTTTTTTCATCAGGCAGGCTATGGCTTACAAGGAAGCCAACCCTCAGATGTTTGTGCGCATAATCGCGCCGCGTGCGGCGCGCGTGATGAATACCAACAACTCAAGGTGCCATCTATGGGAAGACAAAAAGCAGCGATCAAAGCACGTCGTGAAGCAAAACGTGTGCTGAGGCGGGACTCACGCAGCCATAAACAGCGTGAAGAAGAGTCGGTGACCTCGCTGGTGCAGATGAGCGGGGTAGAGGCCATAGGTATGGCGCGCGACAGCCGCGACACTTCGCCCATCGTGGCCCGCAACGCGGCCCAGCAGCGCTACCTGGACGCCATCGCCCAAAAGCAGCTGATCTTCGCCACCGGCGAAGCCGGCTGTGGTAAAACCTGGATCAGCGCGGCGAAGGCGGCAGAAGCGCTGATACATAAGGACGTGGAGAGGATCGTGGTGACCCGTCCGGTGCTGCAGGCCGATGAAGACCTGGGCTTCCTGCCCGGCGATGTGGCAGAAAAGTTCGCCCCCTATTTCCGCCCCGTCTATGAGGTGCTGCTCAGGCGTCTGGGAGCCTCTTTTATGCAGTATTGTCTGCGTCCTGAGATTGGTAAGGTCGAAATCGCGCCGTTCGCCTATATGCGCGGTCGGACGTTTGAAAACGCGGTGGTGATTCTTGACGAGGCCCAGAATGTGACCGCCGCGCAAATGAAGATGTTTCTGACGCGCCTGGGAGAGAACGTCACGGTGATCGTCAACGGTGATATAACCCAGTGCGATTTGCCCGCGCACGTTCCCTCCGGGCTGAGCGATGCGCTCTCCCGCTTTGTTGAAGACGACATGGTGGGGATTGTGCGTTTCAACAAAGATGACTGCGTGCGCTCGGCGCTGTGCCAGCGCACGTTGAATGCCTACGACCAGGTGGTTTATCGTGCCTGATTACGGCTTCTGGCTCTGCGCCCGGCTAAAGGGCGCAGCCTGATGACGACGCCGCCGGGATGGCGATTCCGGCGGCCGTTTCCGCAGTGTGGCATCGGGAATGCCATCTTTTTAAAAAAAACGGGGAAATATACCCTAAATAATTCGGGTTGCAGGGCAAAACGCAGCGCGTTTTGAACAGCCACAGAGCTGGCCCCGAAGGGGTGAGGCCGCAGGGCCGAATAAAGCCAACGAACATGCAGCTTGAAGTATGACGGGTATAACCTATAAATGTTCGCTGTTCATGGGAAGGGGTAGTTAATATAACTATTAAAGCCGCTGAATATACAATTTTAATAAAGTTAACATGCTATTTATTTGCTTTTATGGGTGCGTCAAGGCTAATTAACTTGCCGCGTTAAATTGTCTGAAATCAATAATTATTTGAGTATGGCTATGCGATGGCTTATAGCTTGCTTACTATGACTTTTTATTTTATTCAGGATGAAGGTAAGCATTTTGCGCTATGCATCGATCCCCCTCAATCGTAATCAGCACGGCTGGCTTTCCGGCCAGCATTACGTTACTCCTCATCCGACGCTGAGCGGTGATTTAACCGCTGACTGGGTGGTTATCGGCTCCGGTTTTGCCGGGGTGGCCTTCGCCCGGCGGCTGGCGGAAATCAACCCGCAGCTCAATATTGTGATGATTGAAGCCGACACCGCGGCAGAAAGCTCCTCCGCGCGTAACTCCGGTTTTGTCATTGGCCTGCCGCATAATATTGGCAGCTCCACGGCGGAATTAAAGAGAGCGAATGCTTACCGGACGCTGCTCCAGGAGGGGGTAAGCCAGCTGGAGCAGCTGATTAAGCGGCATGATATTCAATGCGACTGGGAAAACGCCGGTAAATATCATTGTCAGGTTGAGCAGGGCAATGAGGCGATTCTCGAAGAGTATGCCAGCCATCTGGCGCTGATGGACGAGCCTTATCAGATATTAGAACGCGATGCGCTGTATAAAAAGTTGGGCACCCACTTTTACAGCAAGGGTATATTTACGCCGAACTGCGTGCTGGTCAATCCGGCGCAGCTGATTAGCGGGCTGGCGCATGTCTTACCTGAAAACGTGCGCTGCTTTGATAATACGCCCGCGCTGGGCATTCGTTACGGCAGGCAGGCTGAAGTGATCACCCCCTATGGCACCATCAAAACGGCGAAGGTGATGCTGGCGACTAACGCGCTCTCGCCGGAAATTCTCCCCGGCATTAACTGCCAGGCGGCGATGGCCACCTTCGCCAGCATGACGGAGCCGCTCAGCGCCGGGCAGATGGCCTCGCTGCCGGCCATGCAGAGCTGGGGTCTGACCCCGGTTAACGCGATCGCCGGGGCGACGTTCCGTTTTACCGCCGACTGGCGCTTCCTCATTCGCCAGCACGTCATACCGGCGTTAAGAGGGCAGGTGGATGAAAAACAAACCCATCGCGTGGCGCTGCGTCATCAGAAATTCTTCAAGAAGGTGTTTCCAACGCTTGGCGAGGTGAAGCTGGCCCGCACGTGGTCCGGCACCATTGCCGTCACCCGCAACGGGGCACCGGTCTGGGGGCAGCTGAATAAGTTTGTGTATACCGCCGGCGGCTGTAACGGAGCCGGGGTATCAAAGCAGACGGTGGCGGGAAGCCTGCTGGCCGATCGGGCGCTTAATCAGGACAACGGGCTGATCGCCGCGATGGAGTCGCTGGGGGAGGCCAATTTTCTGCCGCCGTCGCCGCTGCTGGACCTGGGCATTGCAGGCTCGCTGCTGAAAGAGCGCTTTCTGGGGCGCAAGGAGACCTGACGCCGGGGCGCGTTTTGTGGCCTGGATCCCCCACCTGCCTTGCGCGGGGCTTTACCGCTGTGCCGGCTGGCCGCGAAAATCTTTTGTCCGCGCGCCGCCGGAGAGCGGATGCCAGGCGTCGAATCGACACTCCCACAGCCGGGCGAGGGCGTTTTTACGATCGGCATGGCGGCCACAAATCACCAAATCGTCCGCGCAGTTTTTGATTTTGGTCACCCACCGGTCTTTGATATTCACGATCGCTCCGACCGGTACGCTGTTGTAAAAAAGCGTTGTATAAAGATCTCTTTCCACCAGTCGGTAGGTGTTATTTTGCACACTGTTCATCTTCTGACCTGCCTGTTGTCGGTAAAGTTTTAACCCGGTGTCGCAGCGATGTTCACGCCCGGTTAAGGGACACAGCCTAAATTTTAGTTGCCGGAACCGGCGCGGCAGAAGCCGTAAAAATGGAAAACAGTTATGCGTAAATGCACACATCTGCCGGGCGGGATAAGCCGAAGAGCGTGACGAATATAAGGAAAAGGATGAAAATCATCGTATCGCTTTTCAAATCCGCCACTCCACCCACGCCTCAGCCAGAGAAGGCGGATGGCTACAGGCTCACCACTATGAGGGTGAGTCGGGTGAGTGGGGACCGGCGCTGCATTCGCTGAGAATCATCGGGGACGTCGTGGCATTTTGCCAGGTGCTGATCACCTTTTCGCAGATTAAGTCAAAAAGACAGAAGTGAGCCTGGCCCGGGGCGGCGGTAGCAAGCGGCCCCGGATCAGGCTCCGGTTGCGGCTATCGCAGCAAGCTTGACCGCACCAGCGTGACACTGCACCAGGCACTCGCCGCAGCCGTTGCAGCGCGCGTCATCAATCTGCGGAACGCCGGCCTCGCCGATAACGCAGGCCTGCTGCGGGCAGACGTCCACGCACTGCCTGCAGGCCCGAACCGGGTTCACGCAGCCGTTGCCAAACGCCGGTCTTAAACCGGTATCAAAGCGGGGGAGCGGTTGAAGCGCCCCCGCCGGACAGCTGCTGATGCACAGACCGCAGCCGTCGCAGCTGGCGTACTCAATGCGCAGCTCAGGAAAGCCATCCTCATGCCGGTTTACAATCCCCATCGGGCAGGCGCTGATACAGCTGTCGCAGCGGGTACAGCGGGCGCGAAACTGGGCGTCTGGCAAGGCTCCCGGCGGCAACGGGTGTACCGGTATGGCTGCCCGCGCCTCCGGCGCACTCTGCTGCGCCGCCGTGACGAAGGCGCGGAATAACCCCCGTCGGCTGACGTGCCGGTGGGTCATCAGCGCCTGATAATATTTCTCTGAGTCGCTCATCCGAAATAGAGACGCCTTGCTGCAGGCTGCAGGCCCTGCTGCTGCTGAATCTCCTGCAGGTAGCAGGTAGTGACGGCGGCCAGCCGGGCATAGAACGGGCTGACGTCGCAGCGTTGCAGCAGCTCCAGGTAACCAAATCCCCAGGGCAGCAGATGCGCTTCCAGCAGCCGGCTGGCCGCGGCGCTTTTTTCTGTTTCCAGCAGCGTGCAGTAGGCCAGCAGCATCAGGCCAAACTGATCCTCCGGCTCACTCTCCCTGGCGTCAAAGGTGATGCCCTGAGCGCGCAAAAACGCCCGGTAGTCGGCGGTTGTTTCACCCATCATCAGGTTATCTCTTTCCAGCCAGACCGAGCCCCAGGGCGGAACGGGCATCTTTCCCTGCCCCTCAAACAGCACCGAGAACTGCCAGACGAGCGTCTCGTCATCCGGCTGAGGCCACGATGCGCACAGCGCCTCAATGCGCTCGCGGTCGCGCCACGGATAGATATCCGCCAGCGTTGGCAGACAGGGAAAAAGCGCCCGTACCTCAGGGCGCTCAGGGGAGTAATAAAACAGCGCGCCAAGAATGCGCGGTAGTACGGCTTGATGGTGCATATCTGACTCATCCAGAAAACAGAGCGGCCGGAGCCGCTCACAGGTTACATCGGCAGCGTCCACAGATTGTAGAACGCCACCCGGCCGGCCAGTTCGGCCACGATGACCAGCAGCGCTATCATCGGCAGTATCGTCTGAGCGGACCGCCGGCGCAGGCAGAACGCCGCGCCCACGACGCCCGCCGCCAGCAGCACCGCCTGGGCGGTAAACCAGCCGTTCTGCGCGGCGGTTAATCCGCCGTCGGCCGCCATCAGCATCGACATATAGCCAGGGCGCAGGCAGAAGCTGGCCAGGATCGCCAGCACGCTCACCGCCACCCCCGGACGCCGCACGCCGAACAGCGCCGCCAGCGCTCCGCCGCCAATCAGCGGCGTCAGCAGCATCATCGTCGTGGTGTAAGACGCGCGCCAGGTGACCACGGTCGGCAACTGGTAAATCTGCGGAATCGCCAGGATAAAGGCGACGCCGACCGCAGCGGCCAGCCATACCAGCACGTTGCACAGGGCCGTCGCACCGCGGTTCAGCAGCAGACCAAGCGAGCCGAGGCCGCCCAGCGCGGCAAACGCCGCGGACAGCACGATCTCATTGCTCATCGGTGAGTGGCCGATACGGAACAGCATATTCAGCGCCCGCAGCGGCTGGCCGATGTGGAAGATGCCGATAACCACGCCCAGACCAAACAGGCACATCATCGCAAACAGCCCGGTAGCCCGGCGGCGCGCGTCAATTTGCCCCAGCGCGCCGCCGATCAGCAGCAGAATAAACGCCCCCACGGCGCTCTGGGTAAACACGGTAAAAAAGACCAGCGGCAGCTCATGCATGGCGCACCTCCCGGATGTTCATAATCGCCCCTTCCTTATCGCCCGTCGGGCGGGCCTGCGGATGAGGTTTAATAATGAGGTTAGGATGGGTAAACGACGCGGCGGGCAGCGGCGCGATTTGGTTCTCGCTACCGTACTTCGCGCGCAGCTCGTCGATGGGGCCGAAATCCAGCGCGCGCTGCGGGCAGGAGTCCACGCAGGTAGGGCGCAGGTTCTTTTCCAGCCTGTCGAGACAGCCGTCGCATTTGCGCATGACCTTCGCCTGCGCGTCGAACTGCGGCGCGCCGTACGGGCAGCGCATCTCGCAATAGCGGCAGCCTACGCAGACCTTGTCATTCACCAGCACCAGCCCGTCTTCTTCGCGCTTGTGCATTGCGCCGGTCGGGCAGCCCGAGACGCACACCGGCTCGTCGCAGTGGTTACAGGCGACAGAGAGATAGTAGGTAAAGGTGCTGTTGTGCCAGCATTCTCCCTCTTTCGTCCAGCTTCCTCCGCCATATTCATATACCCGGCGGAGCTTTGGACCGACGTCCAGATCTTTATTATCCTTGCAGCTGACCTGACAGGTTTTACAGCCTGAGCAGCGCGAGGAGTCAACGTAAAAACCGTACTGTTTCATGGGGGATCACTCCTTAAGCGCGTTTCACTTCAACCAGGTTGGTATGCTGCGGATTTGCCTTCGCCAGCGGCGAAGGCAGGTGGCTGGTCAGGGTATTAATGCACCCGCCAACGTCCACCCCGTTGCTGTCCAGCCGGGTCCACGCCCCCTGCGGCATCGCCACCACGCCAGGTAAAATGCGCTGGGTGACCTTGCAGGGCATCGCCACCACGCCGCGATCGTTAAATACGTGCACCAGATCGCCAGAGGTCAGCTGGCGGGCGCTGGCATCTATCGGGTTGATCCACACCTCGTCCGGTATCGCTTCATGGAGCATCAGCAGGTTGGCATAGGTGGAGTGGGTATGGCCTTTGGTATGAAAGCCGCTCATCTGCAGGGGATACCTGGCGGTCAGATCTTTGTTAAGGTGCGACTCCTTCACCACGCAGAACTCCGGCACGGCCGGGATGCGATCGCCCTCCGGCAGCGTCCAGGACTTAGCCAGATCCGCCAGCGCCTGCGAGTAGATTTCTATCTTGCCGGAGGGGGTGGTCAGCGGGTTGCCCTGCGGATCGCGACGGTAGTCGGCCAGGATAATGCACTCTTCATCGCGGGGGATTTGCTGATCGATGACGCCCATATTTTTAGCCACCTCCCACTCCGGCAGATAGGTGCGTTTCTCCTTGATCTGCGCGTAGTGCAGGGCCATCCAGTCGGCCTGGGTGCGCCCCAGGGTAAACTGCTCGCCCAGCCCCAGATGCTTAGCTATGTCGGCGCAGATATCGTAGGTGCTGCGCACCTCTCCGAGCGGCGTAATCGTCTTTTGCATGGCAATCATATAATTATGGGAGCCAGAGGCGTAAGCGTTGTCTACCAGGTCTTCGGTTTCAAGGTAGGTGGTTTCCGGCAGAAGAATATCCGCATAGCGGGCGCTGGGAGTCATATGGTTATCAATAACCACGATGGTTTCGCACAGGCTCTCATCTTCAAGGATCTTACGGGTACGGTTCGTGTTGCCATGCTGGTTCAGAAGCGCGTTGCCGGCCTGATTGAAAAACAATTTAATACCGGTTTTCAGCGTATCCGCACCTTTTACCCCCATGGTGGTGGCCGTCATTTTTTCCGGCGTCGCAATGGCGTCGGTCCAGAGATAGCAGGGGATAGAGACCTTCACCGGGTTAGTTTCCGTCGGCAGGGCGGGAACGCCGTAGGCGGTAGCGTAGGTCCAGTTGCCGTTGTTGGTGCCCGGCAGGCCAAAGTGGCCGGTTAACGCCGGAAGGATCTGCACCGCCCGGGCGGTTTGCTCGCCGTTGGCGTGGCGCTGTGGTCCCCAGCCCTGGGCAATGAAGCAGGCCCTGGCACCGGCGATTTCACGCGCCAGCTGACGAATGCGGATCGCCGGAATACCGCAGATATCCGCGGCCCACTCCGGCGTCTTCTCAATGCCGTCATCGCCGGTACCCAGCACATAATCTTTATAGCTGGCGTTGGGGGCGGCGGTTTCCGGCAGCGTGCTGCGGTCATAGCCGATGCAGTAGCGGTTTACCAGCGATTCGTCAATGAGCTGCTCAACAATTAAGGTATGCGCAATTCCCGCCACCAGCGCGGCGTCGGTTGTCGGGCGGATAGGAAGCCATTCGGCATGTTCGGTCACCACCGAGTCGGTGTAGCGCGGATCGATGATAATGACCCGGGCTTTTGACGCCTCCAGCGCCCGGCGCAGCTCCTCCACCTGGCCGCCGCCGGACATGCGGGTTTCAGACAGATTTAAGCCAAAAAATACCACCAGATCGGAATTTTTCACCTGGCTAAAATGGCTGGCAAACTGCGTTCCCTTTGCCCCATAGGTATAACTTGCGGCGGTAAAATTCTGCGCGTTTGAGTAATTATTATAATATTGTAAATAACCTCCGCTCAGGTTCAGCAATCTTTTCCAGGCCGGGGAGCCTTGAGTATGATAATAGGCACCGGACTGATAGTTGAAATAGATAGCCTCATTGCCGTACTGCTCAGATACACGCTTTATTTCAGCGGCAATAAATGATGTCGCTTCATCCCAGGAAATACGCTTGAATTTGCCTTCACCGCGCTTACCCACGCGCTTCATCGGATATTTAATGCGGTCCGGGCTATATACCCGCCAGCGGTTGGAACGGCCGCGCAGGCAGGGGCGAATCTGGTGTTTACCAAATACCGAATCATCCTGAACGTCTTCCGGTTCAATGCGCACGATGCGATCGTCTTTCACGATAACTTTTAAAGCGCAGCGGCTACCGCAGTTGACCAGGCAGGCGCTGTGCCTGACGGTCTCCTGTGCCTCCGCTGCTGGCGAGGCTTCCGCAGCCTGCGCGCTAACCGTAAACGGCAGCGTCAGCGCTCCGGACGCCGCCGCCGCTGCGCCGAGCTTTGCGGTATCCACAATAACCTCTCTGCGCGACATGCTCTGCTCTAATAAACTATCTATTAACTTTTCCATATAATTGTTATAACCTCAATTTCCTGAAAGTAACGTATAAATAGACGTCGGCAAGAATATACCACTTTTGTATTATTTTGGCGTGATATAGTTTGCATAATCATACTATTTATCAGGTTTTTTATTTTGTTTCGTTCCCCTTTCCGCATCGTTGCTAAATATTTAGGTTAAGTCGTTTTGAAGGTGGATATTTTATCAGGAGCGGAAACTACATTGGTTGTATAAATTAATTTATAGCGAATATTTTTTGCACAGCTTTCGCTCTGTGGCAGCGTTATATACTCTAAATAATTCGAGTTGCAGGACAAAACGCAGCGCGTTTTGAACAGCCCCGGGGCCAGCGCAGGCGCTGTTCAAAATTGCTCCCGGCAATTTTGTACGGGCAGATTCCTCGCAGGCTCGTCATCTGTCCAGTTGGCTGTGCCAGCTGTCGAACCCCGGTCGGGGGTTCTCATCCCCCCCGTCCGGGGAATGCATAAGAAAAAAGCCCGTACTCGCGTACAGGCTCTCAACTCAAATATGGCGGTGAGGGGGGGATTGACTCGCTTCGCTCGCCCTACGGGCAGATTCCTCGCAGGCTCGTCATCTGTCCAGCTGGCTGTGCCAGCTGTCGAACCCCGGTCGGGGGTTCTCATCCCCCCCGTCCGGGGAATGCATAAGAAAAAAGCCCGTACTTGCGTACAGGCTCTCAACTCAAATATGGCGGTGAGGGGGGGATTGACTCGCTTCGCTCGCCCTACGGGCAGCCCGCTTACTGCGTGCGCGGTCTGTCCAGCTGGCTGCGCCAGCTGTCGAACCCCGGTCGGGGGTTCTCATCCCCCCCGTCCGGGGAATGCATAAGAAAAAAGCCCGTACTTGCGTACAGGCTCTTAACTCAAATATGGCGGTGAGGGGGGGATTCGAACCCCCGATACGTTGCCGTATACACACTTTCCAGGCGTGCTCCTTCAGCCACTCGGACACCTCACCATATTGTCTTTCCGGCGCTACCGGAACGGGCGCTAATGTAGGGAAAACCGCTGCCTGCGTCAATAAACTTTTTAAAAAAAACGCGCGATTATACAAACTTCGCTCAACCTGAGGCTGAAATAAACGGAAACTGCTTTTTTTGCCAGCGTCGACAAATTTGCTATGCTGGTAATCCTTTGTAAACAATAAGAGCCTGTCCTCTCAGCGCTATTTTGTCCGTTATGTCAACGTCAGATCGTGCCCGCCTCGTTGATAATGCGCCGCTTCCCGCCGAACGCGCCTTGCGGAAATATCCTCACGCGCGTTCAGATCTTTCCGCGCTGACGGGATCGGTCGCCAGCCTCCGGCGGAACGGCGCTGAGTGCGAGCAAATCCTTTTACAACCCTCAGGAGTCACCTATGGATCTCATTTTCTATCACCCCACCTTTGACGCCGCCTGGTGGATCGATGCGCTGGAGAAAGCCCTTCCTGGCGCAAAGGTCCGGGAGTGGCGCTCAGGGGATAACGATCCGGCAGACTATGCGCTGGTCTGGCATCCTCCCGTTGAAATGCTCGCCGGGCGCAAGCTCAGGGCGGTCTTCGCGCTGGGGGCCGGCGTTGATTCAATCCTCAGCCAGCTTCAGGCTAACCCCGAAATGCTGGATGCATCCATTCCGCTGTTCCGGCTGGAGGATACCGGCATGGGGCTGCAGATGCAGGAGTACGCCGTCAGCCAGGTCCTGCACTGGTTCCGCCGCTTTGATGATTATCAGGCCCTGAAAAATGAACGCCGCTGGCAGCCGCTGGCGGAATACGCCCGCGAAGATTTTACCGTGGGGATTATGGGGGCCGGAGTGCTGGGCGCAAAGGTGGCGGAAAGCCTGCTGGCGTGGGGATTCCCGCTGCGCTGCTGGAGCCGCAGCCGCAAAGACTGGCCCGGCGTTCGCAGCTTCGCTGGCAGGGAGGAGCTGAGCGCATTCCTGAGCCAGACCCGGGTGCTGATTAACCTGCTGCCCAATACGCCGGAGACGGTAGGAATTATTAACGGCAGCCTGTTGGCGCAGCTGCAGGATAACGCCTATGTGCTCAACCTCGCGCGCGGGGTTCACGTCAATGAAGAGGATCTGCTGGCGGCGCTGAACGGCGGCAAGCTGAAAGGGGCAATGCTGGACGTCTACAGCCGCGAGCCGCTGCCCGCGGACAGCCCCCTGTGGCAGCATCCCCGCGTGGCGATGACGCCGCACATTGCCGCAGTGACCCGCCCGCCGGAAGCCATCGCCTATATCTCGCAAACCATTGCCCGGCTGCAGCGCGGCGAGGCGGTAGCCGGGGGCGTCGATCGCGTTCGCGGCTACTGAGCGCGCCAGGTTCTGACTAATAAACGCTGAGGATACCTGCTATTCTTGGGCCAAAATGTTTACAGGAGAGAGCGATGTACCCCGTTGACCTGCATATGCATACAATTGCCAGCACCCACGCCTACAGCACCCTCAGCGACTACCTCGCCGAGGCCAGGCGCAAAGGGTTAAAGCTGTTTGCCATTACCGACCACGGTCCGGAGATGGCCGATGCGCCTCACCCCTGGCATTTCATCAATATGCGTATCTGGCCGCGAATGGTTGACGGGATCGGCATTCTTCGCGGCATTGAGGCCAATATCAAGAACAGCGATGGCGAAATTGACTGTACCGGGCCAATGTTCGCGTCGCTCGATCTGATCATCGCGGGTTTTCATGAGCCGGTCTTTCCTCCGCAGGATGCCGTCACCCACACCAGGGCGATGCTCGCCACCATCGCCAGCGGCAGGGTGCACATTATTAGCCATCCGGGAAATCCGAAATACCCGCTGGATATTACCGCCGTCGCCCGGGCGGCGGCCAGCCACGGGGTGGCCCTGGAAATTAATAACTCCTCGTTCCTCCATTCACGCAAGGGAAGCGAAGCGAACTGCCGGGCCGTAGCCGCCGCCGTGCGGGACGCCGGCGGCTGGGTGGCTCTGGGATCGGACTCTCATACCGCCTTCACCCTGGGCGACTTCAGCGAATGTCGTAAGATCCTTGATGAGGTGAATTTCCCCGAGGAGCGTATCCTTAACGTGTCGCCCCGCCGTTTACTTACCTTTCTGGAAGGGCGCGGCATGGAGCCGATCCCGGAATTTGCTGAACTTTAACCGTAACTCACTGGAATACTTTGATGAACGAGTTTTCTATCCTGTGCCGCGTGCTGGGATCGCTGTACTATCGCCAGCCGCAGGACCCGCTGCTGGTTCCCCTGTTTACCCTGATCCGCGAGGGGAAGCTGGCGGCCAGCTGGCCGCTGGAGCAGGAGGCGCTGCTCTCGCGCCTGCAAAAAAACTGCGATATGGCGCAGCTGGCGGCGGATTATAACGCGCTGTTCGTTGGCGACGAGTGCGCGGTATCGCCCTTGCGCAGCGCCTGGGTGGAAGGGGCAACAGAAGCTGACGTTCGCGCGTTTCTCTCTGCGCGCGGTATGCCGCTGGCGGAAACCCCCGCCGACCATATCGGCACGCTGCTGCTGGCCGCCTCCTGGCTGGAAGACCAGGCATCTGACGACGAGAGCGAAGCGCTGGTAACCCTGTTCGCTGACTATCTGCTCCCCTGGTGTGACGCCTTCCTCGGTAAAGTGGAGGCTCATGCCGCCACGCCGTTCTGGCGCGCTATGGCCCCGCTGACCCGCGAGGCGATCGGCGCGATGTGGGATGAACTGGAAGAAGACGCCGAAGCCTGACGGCCAGGGAGGGGGATCGGCCAGGCGGTAACGCCAGGCCGGCCCGGACGAACGCGGACGCTTCCGGAAGCGTCCGTGGGACGGGGTCAGGATGCGGGAGATGAAGACAGCTGCCGAAACCTTACCAGAATGTCGTTTTGCCGCTCCCCTCTATTCTGCAGATTCCACAGCCCGCGATCGATGCCGTCATTAATCAGGAAAATCACGCCGGTTTCGATGCCGAAGTCAGCGCTATAGCCGGGATTTTTATAGGAATTCTGCACCTGGACGCTGTTTAGTAAAAAGGCACCGTTATTAGGGTTACCCCCAAAGTTGAGATTGCGAAACTGAAAGGTCATATTCCCGGCCCAGCCTAATGGCGAAATAAGCATAAGCGCTACTACCGCATGATTGATACGCATTACCGCCTCCGGACACTGCACGATTAAAATTCGTCATGGGCTAAATCACTGGTGCTTAATAGTGCTTTATCCACTTGTCGACGAGTCAGCGCCTCCTCCGTTTGCGCCAGCGCGAAGCCCACCGTCTTCTTATAGTCTCTTTTCGTCGGAAATAAAAAGGTCTGGAAAATGACGTCCTGTCCGATCGTTATGGTTAACCAGCTGCCCATCGCGCGCCGGGACGTTCATTTATGGTCAGATTGCCCGGACAGGGGGGTTACCATGAAACTGTTACAGATGGCAGCATTCACAGCAATTATTGTTTCTGGCAGCGCTTTGGCCGGCACCGTGTCGCAGTGGGGCGGCGGCCAAGGCGGTGGCAATAACGGCAGTACCTCCGTCCGGAATCCACCCTGAGCATCTGTCAGTACGGATGGGCTAACGCCGCGCTTGCTCTGCAGAGCGATGCCCGTAAATCGGAAACCATTATCAAACAGAACGCTACGGCGCGGACGCAGGGCAGGGGACGGACAGCAGCACCATTGAACTGACCCAGAGCGCCTCCAGAAACAACGCCACTCTTGACCAGTGGAACGCCCGAGGTTCTGATATCGCCGTCAGCCAGTACGACGACAACAACGCCGCGCTGGTTAACCAGACCGCCTCCGCTTCAGGCGTTCTGGTACAGCAGGTTGGTTTTGGTAATAACGCAACCGCCAGCCAGTATTAATTCAGCCTGATGCTGATAATTACAGGACGAAAGCCCTGTCAGGTTGATGACAAAAAGGGAAAAAAGGTGGTTTTTCCCTCTTTGTGGTTAGCAGCCTAAAATCAATTGAATTGATTTTCCTTATTTATTTTTGTGGTGATTATGGCCGAACGAGTTCGGCCTGGGGTTTATCATTAGTCTCACAGGGCGAAAGCCCTGTTTTTTTATCGGGCGTCGGCCCATGTAAATATATTCTTCTCCTTTCAGGCTGGCGTAGTCAGGTTACTCAGCCAAAAGGACTTTCCGCTATTGCTGTTCCGGTAATCCCCCTTCGTATTTCTTAATCATCTGCAAACCCTGTAGAGGGATAAAATGCAAGTCACTCCGGATTAAGCCACACACAGCGGAAAATGCCGCTTACTTTGGCCGTTAATCAAGCGATTGAATTGGCCAGACTCAGTTTATATATGACCTCTGACGGTACAACAGAAAATCATCGTTACCAGACCGGTTGCCGGTTAATTCATTCACGCCATGAATGAATTAGGCGCAATAAAAAAACATAATATATTTAAAATTATTATGTAGCGAATATCATTCATTTGTTCTATGAATAATATGGTGGTCAATGAGGCCCCCGTCAGCAGGCTCCGGACAGATTGGTAGCGGCACTGAGGAAATGTTAACCCTCAAGGATGATTAATCATTGAGGAATATAAGTATGAATATATCTATATCAAAATTCGCTCTGAGCGTCGGACTCTGTACCTCAGCGCTATGGCCCATTTTTGTTTGCGCCCAACAGCCTGTGCAAAGTGGAGTCGTGCACTTTATGGGGCAGATTATCGAAGATCCGTGCGAAGTTAAGCTGCAGTACGAACAAATTGCAATGTCATGCCCGCGCAATGGGCGTATGCAAAGCAACTATTTCCCTCTGCATCAGGTGGCGAAGGCGTCGCAACAATTTCAGCAAATTAGTTCAGTAAATATGAGCTATCTTAACCAGGACAAAACATTGGCTATTATGAAAATTGACTATCACTGATCTCCCCCGTCCTGTTCCAGGTCGCAGGTGAGTTGGCACCAGAACGATTTGACTCATCCATACGCCTTGCTCTTGACATCCCCCATGCGGCGCTCATCTGCTGGCGACAGCGTTGTTGCTTATCCCGCATATCTACTGCTGCAGTTTCAGGGTTAAAGAGGGACGCTGTTGTCCCTCACCGGAGACCGTCTGCGGCGCTGCAAATTGATGCCTGATGCACCGGTGATCGCGTGATTCCCTCTGCGGCTTCCGGGCAGGGGCTGGTCATAACGTCCCGGTTATATCCTGCGTTAATGCAGGAGACGCCTTCCCGAATCAGACGGCGCGCAGTGCAAAAAGAGGCGATGTTCAGGCAGAGTGGGGCTGGCTCCCTCTGCCTGAGGGTTCGGTTTCGTTCCATCGCGTTTCCGGCCATCAGCACCGGCGCGTATGGCTACCCCCGCGCCGCGGCGGCCGAAATTGCCGTCGCTGCCGTTTCGGAATTTATCACCCGCCGTGAACTGCCCGAACGGGTATACTTTGTCTGTTATGACGACGAAAACACCCGAATTTACCAGCGATTACTTACCTGACGGGACGACGAGTGAGCCGACCCGGCTGGCGCGCGCCGTCGCGCCGCTGTGCGTCGGCCACCCGCAGCAGTGCGGCATTCTGGCGCTGGATGAGAGCCTGGACGCCTTTGCCGCCCGCTACCGGCTGACCGAAATGGCCGAGCGCACGCTCGATATCCAGTACTATATCTGGGAAGACGATATGTCCGGCCGGCTGCTGTTTTCTGTGCTGCTGGCCGCGGCGAAGCGCGGGGTACACGTTCGTCTGCTGCTTGACGATAACAATACGCCGGGCCTGGATGATACGCTGCGCCTGCTGGACCGCCATCCAAACGTTGAGGTTCGTCTGTTTAACCCCTTCTCTTTTCGCACCCTGCGGGCGCTGGGTTATCTCACCGACTTCGCCAGGCTTAACCGCCGTATGCATAATAAAAGCTTCACCGTAGACGGCGTGGTCACCGTCGTGGGCGGACGCAACGTCGGCGATGCCTACTTCGGGGCCGGGGAGGAGCCGCTGTTCTCCGATCTTGACGTGCTGGCGATAGGCCCGGTGGTCAGCAAGGTCGCGGAAGATTTTGAGCGCTACTGGCACTGTGAATCGGTTTCTACGCTGAAATCGGTGCTGTCGCTCTCCGGACAGGAGATCTCTGAGGGCATCGTGCTGCCGGATGCATGGCTCAATGATGATATGGCCCGCCGCTACCTGAGCACTCTGGAAAGCAGCCGGTTTACCCAGCATCTTGAGCAGGGAACGCTGCCGCTAATCTGGGCGAAAACGCGCCTGCTGAGCGACGATCCCTCAAAAGGGAAGGGGAAGCTTCCGCGTCACACGCTGTTGCCGAAACGGCTGTTTGACGTTATGGGCGCGCCCACCGGGCGAATTGATATTATCTCCGCCTACTTTGTGCCGACCCGCGCGGGCGTTGCCCAATTGCTGCAGCTGGTCAGGAGAGGCGTCAACGTCGCCATCCTGACCAATTCGCTGGCGGCCAATGACGTCGCGGTGGTGCACGCCGGCTATGCGCGCTGGCGAAAAAAACTGCTGCGCTACGGGGTGGAGCTGTATGAGCTTAAGCCAACGCGCGAGCACGAGAGGGTGGTGCACGATCGCGGCCTGACCGGCAACTCAGGTTCCAGCCTGCATGCGAAGACCTTCAGCATCGACGGGCGAATGGTGTTTATTGGCTCGCTGAACTTCGATCCCCGTTCGACTCTGCTTAATACCGAAATGGGCTTCGTGATTGAAAGCGAAAGGCTGGCCGCCCTGATCCATCGCCGCTTCACCCGCAGCCAGCGCGACGCGGCCTGGCAGCTGCGCCTCGACCGCTGGGGGCGCATCAACTGGATCGATCGCCAACAGGGCGGGGAAACGGTGCTGAAAAAAGAGCCTGCTACCGGGATCGGGAAGCGGCTCCTGGTGCGGCTGGCATCCATTCTGCCCGTCGAATGGCTGCTCTGAACCTGTTCGCGCGGTGCGCTTCAGCCGCGCTTTACCGCGGGTTTGCCGGAAAATAAAAACCGCAGCAGCGGAATACGCAGATGCATTTCATAGAGCGCCAGCGCAATCCCCACCACGAAAATCAGCCCGCAGGTAAAGCCCAGCAGGTTTGAGTGTATATGGGGGGCGATACCGGCACCAAAGAGTAGCGTCAGCGGGTGGTGCACCAGATAGATAAACAGCGAGGCGTTAACAAAATAGGTCACCCGCGCCGACTGAAAATTAAGCAGCCGGTGGCCCAGCGAAAAGACCACGTTTACCATCCATAGCCCCATCAGCATGGTAATGACATATTCCGTTTCATACATCCACGCCTCCCCGCTGCCGTAGCGCTGGTTAAGCAGATAGGCGGCAAAGGCGAGAGCGGCCCCGGCCGCGCAGCCGCGGGACGGCGTGACGAACAGCGCTTTCAGGCCGGGGCGAATAAAGGTGAGCGCGCCCAGCACAAAGAAGGGCAGATAAAACAGCGTCTGCATCACGACAAAATTGAACATGCCGTCGCTGAGCGCCGCAGGATAAAGCAGGAATATCGTCCTCCTGATTGCCGCATAGCCTGCGCCCAGCAGCAGAAAAACCATTGACAACCGGGCCATTGAGGCCGTGGCGTTAAGCCGATCTTGTTTTTTTTCGTGGGATCTTCTGAGGCGGGCAAATAACCACAGGCCAAGCGTCGTCAATATCACCAGCACCAGTAAAAACCAGAGATGAGAAATTAATTCCCAGGCCAGCGTATTATATTTTTCATAGGCTGAAAGTCCGGGCCAGCTCTCCGCTTTTCCTTTGACATACTGCAGCAGGATAAATTGCGGCAGGGTCAGCAGCGGTATCGCGGTCAGCAGCGGAATGCCCACCCGCTCGACGCGCACTCGCCACCAGCGCTTTAGCGGGTAGCGCAGGAACAGCATGTACGAAAAATAACCCGAAATAACGAAAAAAACCTGCATCCGAAAGGCGTGAATAAAGTCATTAAACAGGGTAAGCCACCATGACGGCTCGGGGCTATTGATATGCCAGGTGTGGCTGGAATAGATCAGGGAAAGATGAAACGGTATGCCTGCCAACATCAGCCAGGCGCGGATAGAGTCGAGGAAATATTCACGCTGCGCGGGTATGGGGTTCATAGAAAATTCTATATTCTCGGATTTTTCGCCTTATCCCTGAGGCGAATTCTGTTTACCTTCGCGCCAACCCTACACGAAGTCCGACAGCCTGTCTCCAGGAAAAGCACGCAAAGCGTAAGCCATTCGTCGGGGTGCTTAATCCATGAGCCGGCGAGCGTAACAAAGCCGGGATTCTGTTGTCGGAATGGCTGATTATCCATTAAAATGGATCGGATCGATATAAGCACACAAAGGGGGAAGTGCTTACTTATTATGAAACATAAACGACAAATGATAAAAATGCGTTGGCTGGGTGCGGCGGTAATGTTAACGCTGTACACCTCCTCGGGTTGGGCGTTCAGCATCGATGATGTGGCCAAAAAAGCCCAATCCTTAGCCGCTAAAGGCTATGAAGCGCCGAAAAGCAACTTGCCCTCCGTTTTCCGCGACATGAAATATGCGGACTATCAGCAGATTCAGTTTAATCGCGACCAGGCCTACTGGAGCAAACTCAAAACCCCATTTAAGATCGAGTTCTACCATCAGGGTATGTACTTCGACACGCCCGTGCGCATCAACGAAGTGACCGCTACCGCGGTCAGGAAAATCAAATATCGCCCGGAGTATTTTAATTTCGGCAACGTGCAGCATGATAAAGACACCGTAAAGGATCTCGGCTTTGCCGGGTTTAAGGTGCTCTATCCGATCAACAGCAAAGATAAAAACGATGAGATCGTCAGCATGCTCGGTGCCAGCTATTTTCGCGTGATCGGTGCCGGCCAGGTGTACGGTCTCTCCGCGCGCGGCCTGGCAATAGATACCGCGCTGCCCTCCGGCGAAGAGTTTCCCCGCTTTCGCGAATTCTGGATCGAAAGGCCAAAACCGGCCGACAAGCGGCTGACGGTCTACGCCCTGCTGGACTCCCCGCGGGCGGCGGGCGCTTACCGCTTCGTGATTATGCCCGGACGCGACACGGTGGTGGAGGTGCAGTCTAAAGTCTACCTGCGTGACAAGGTTGGCAAGCTGGGCGTCGCGCCGTTAACCAGCATGTTCCTGTTCGGGCCGAACCAGCCTTCGCCGGCCACCAACTATCGTCCGGAGCTGCATGACTCCAACGGCCTCTCTATCCACGCCGGCAACGGCGAGTGGATCTGGCGTCCGCTGAATAACCCGAAACATCTGGCGGTCAGCAGCTATGCGGTGGAAAACCCGCAGGGCTTCGGCCTGCTGCAGCGCGGCCGCCAGTTCTCCCGCTTTGAGGATTTAGACGACCGCTACGATATGCGACCGAGCGCGTGGGTTACGCCGAAAGGGGAGTGGGGCAAAGGAAAAATCGAACTGGTGGAGATCCCCACCAACGACGAAACTAACGATAATATCGTCGCCTACTGGATGCCGGATCGGCTGCCTGAGGCGGGCAAAGAGATGAACTTCAAATACACGCTGACCTTCAGCCGTGATGAGGACAAGCTTCACGCTCCGGATAACGCCTGGGTGCAGCAGACCCGCCGCTCCACCGGCGACGTGAAGCAGTCGAACCTGATCCGCCAGCCGGACGGCACCATCGCCTTTGTGGTCGACTTTACCGGCGCGGAGATGAAAAAGCTGCCTCCGGAGACGCCGGTCACCGCCCAGACCAGCATTGGCGATAACGGTGAAATCGTTGAGAGCGCCGTACGCTACAACCCGGTAACCCAGGGCTGGCGTCTGACGCTGCGCGTTAAGCTGAAAGATGCCAGGAAGACCACTGAGATGCGTGCGGCGTTAGTGAACGCCGATCGGACGTTGAGCGAAACCTGGAGCTATCAGCTGCCTGCCAATGAATAAGACAACCGAGTATATTGAGGCGCTGCCGCTTTCTGAAAGCGAGAAAGCGGCGTTGCCGAAAACCAACCTATGCGTCGTTCATCAGACGCTGGACGCCGGGCATCGCCCCTGGGCGCGGGAAGACGACGCGCCGCAGGGTTCCGTGAAGGCGCGTCTACAGCAGGCGTGGCCCGACTCGCTGGCCGAAGGCCAGCTTATAAAGGACGACGAAGGACGCGACAGGCTGCAGGCGATGCCGGAGGCGAAGCGCTCCTCCATGTTTCCCGAGCCGTGGCGCACCAACCCGCTGGGGCGCTTTTGGGATCGCCTGCGCGGGGTTGAAACCACGCCGCGCTACCTCGCCCGCCTGACCAAAGAGGAGCGGGACAACGAACAGAAGTGGCGCATCGTCGGCACGCTTCGCCGCTATATTCTGCTGATCCTCACCCTGGCACAGACGGTGGTCGCCACCTGGTATATGAAGACCATTCTGCCGTACCAGGGCTGGGCGCTGATCGATCCGGCGGACATGATTGGCCAGGATATGTGGATCTCATTTATGCAGCTGCTGCCCTATGTGCTGCAAACCGGCATTCTTATCCTCTTTGCGGTGCTGTTCTGCTGGGTTTCCGCAGGCTTCTGGACCGCGCTGATGGGCTTCCTGCAGCTGCTGATTGGCCGCGACAAGTACAGTATTTCCGCCTCGACGGTGGGCGACGAGCCGCTGAATCCTCAGCATCGCACCGCGCTGATTATGCCAATCTGCAATGAGGACGTTGGCCGCGTATTCGCCGGGCTGCGCGCCACCTGGGAGTCGGTGAAGGCGACCGGCAACGCGGCCCATTTCGATGTCTACATCCTCAGCGACAGCTACAACCCCGACATCTGCGTGGCCGAGCAAAAGGCGTGGATGGAGCTGATTGCCGAGGTGCAGGGCGAAGGGCAGATTTTCTATCGCCGCCGCCGCCGCCGGGTGAAGCGGAAAAGCGGCAACATCGACGACTTCTGCCGCCGCTGGGGAAGCCAGTACAGCTACATGGTGGTGCTGGACGCCGACTCGGTGATGTCCGGGGAGTGCCTGTGCGGCCTGGTCCGCCTGATGGAGGCGAACCCGAACGCCGGGATCGTCCAGTCCTCGCCGAAGGCCTCCGGTATGGATACTCTCTACGCGCGCTGTCAGCAGTTCGCCACCCGGGTGTACGGCCCGCTGTTTACCGCCGGCCTGCACTTCTGGCAGCTGGGGGAATCCCACTACTGGGGTCATAACGCCATTATTCGGGTGAAGCCGTTCATGGAGCACTGCGCCCTGGCACCGCTGCCGGGCGAAGGCTCTTTCGCCGGGTCGATTCTGTCGCACGACTTTGTGGAGGCGGCGCTGATGCGCCGCGCGGGATGGGGGGTGTGGATCGCCTACGATCTGCCCGGCTCTTATGAGGAGCTGCCGCCAAACCTGCTGGACGAGCTTAAGCGCGACCGCCGCTGGTGTCACGGCAACCTGATGAACTTCCGCCTGTTCCTGGTGAAGGGGATGCACCCGGTGCACCGGGCGGTGTTCCTGACCGGGGTGATGTCCTATCTCTCCGCGCCGCTGTGGTTTATGTTTCTGGCGCTGTCCACCGCCCTGCAGGTGGTGCACGCCCTGACGGAGCCGCAGTATTTTCTGCAGCCGCGGCAGCTGTTCCCGGTCTGGCCGCAGTGGCGTCCTGAGCTGGCCATTGCGCTGTTTGCCTCGACGATGGTACTGCTGTTTTTGCCGAAGCTACTGAGCATTATGCTCATCTGGTGCAAGGGCTCCAAAGAGTACGGCGGCTTCTTCCGGGTCACCCTCTCCCTGCTGCTGGAGGTGCTGTTTTCCGTGCTGCTGGCACCGGTGCGTATGCTGTTCCATACGGTCTTTGTGGTCAGCGCCTTCCTCGGCTGGGAGGTGGTCTGGAATTCGCCCCAGCGCGACGATGACTCCACCACGTGGGGCGAAGCCTTCCGCCGCCACGGCTCTCAGCTGCTGCTCGGCCTGGTCTGGGCGGTCGGCATGGCCTGGCTGGACTTGCGCTTCCTGCTCTGGCTGGCTCCGATCGTCTTCTCGCTGATCCTGTCGCCGTTCGTCTCGGTGATCTCCAGCCGCGCGACGGTAGGGCTGCGCGCGAAGCGCTGGAAGCTGTTCCTGATCCCGGAGGAGTATTCGCCGCCGCAGGTGCTGGTGGATACCGACCGCTATCTGGAGCTGAACCGCTCGCGCTCGCTGGATGACGGCTTTATGCACGCCGTGTTTAATCCGTCGTTTAACGCGCTGGCGACGGCGATGGCTACCGCGCGTCACCGCAGCAGCCGGGTGCTGGAAGTGGCCCGCGATCGCCACGTGGAGCAGGCGCTGAACGACGCGCCGGAGAAGCTCGACCGCGACCGGCGTCTGGTTTTACTGAACGATCCGGTCACGATGGCGCGCCTGCACTATCGGGTGTGGCACTCCCCGGAAAACTACGTGCCGTGGGTCAACTACTATCAGAGCCTTACTCTGAACCCGCAGGCGCTGCGCGGGCGATAGATCCGGGTGCAGTAATGAAAATACCGGCGGTCGCCGGTATTTTTTTACATCGTTCCCGCGCCATGAGGGCGGATTCAGACCCGGCACGGCGGGATAATAAACGGGGCTGACGGATGCGAATTTTGACGGTGGCAGTGGTGATGATGCTGTTAAGCGGCTGCGGCAGCATCATCAGCCGGACGGTGCCCGGACAGGGGCACGGTAACCAGTACTATCCGGGCGTCCGGTGGGATGCGCGGGATTCGGCATGGCGCTATATCACCCTGCTCGATCTGCCGCTCTCGCTGATTGTCGATACGCTGCTGCTGCCGGTTGATATCAGGCACGGGCCTTACGAATAATCAGCGCGCGTCCCACTCATCGGCCGCCGCCTGGCCCTCCTCGGTATCCAGCGGCGGCTCCAGCTGGAACTCACCCTCATCCCATTCGTGCAGCGTGTTCTCTTCCTGCCACTCCTGGCGGATCTCTATCTCGTCGTAATCGCCGTCAAAGACGCTCTGTGCGGCTTCGCCGCTTAGCATCGGCAGACATTCGCCGGTTTCGCCCTCGTCGGCGAAAAACTCGGCCTGCCACATGATGTCGCCATCCTGGAGCACATATTTTTGCACGTTAAGCTGCTGTACGTTGGCGTCTTCCTGCTCGAGGCCAGGATTGTCAGCCAGAAATTCTTCACGGGCCGTATCGATGGCTTCTTCCAGCGTTGCGTACATGGTCATCGCTATCTCCCTTTGGTGTGATGAGGTATTCAGGGAAAGAATAGCTGATTCTCCGGTTTTGCCAGTATGAAAGCGCAAAAATCCTTACGACGTCCGCCGCCGCCGGCGTCGGCCCAGGCTGTTCCATGAATAGACGGCGTTAAATAACACCACGCCAGCGGTCACCAGGAATACGGCGCGGAAGCCGTAGCTGGCGGAAATCGCCGCGCCTATCAGCGGGCCGGTCACGTTGCCAATATCGCGAAACGACTGGTTATAGCTGAAGATGCGCCCGGCTATCTGGCTGGTCGAGTTATAGACCAGCAGCGTCTGGACCGCCGGAAGCAGCGCCCCGTCCGCCGCGCCGAGCAGGAAGCGCAGCAGCCCAAGCTGCCACGGCGTCTGGACGAATGACATCGGGATCAGCAGCAGAACGGAGACAATAAGCGCGGTAATCAGAATTTTTTCCGGGCCGATGCGATCGCCCAGCCTGCCGAGCCGTGGGGCGCTGAGCAATGCGGCCACGCCGGGCACCGAGGCGATCATCCCGCTGATAAAGGCAATGTTGCTGACGTTGCCCGCCAGCTCCCGGACGTAGAGCGTCAGGATGGGCGCGATGGAGCCGGTAGCCACCTGAATAATCAGGGTGGTGACGAACAGGCTCAGCACCAGCTTCGGGTTTTTCAGCGAGGCGACCACTTCGCGCATGTGCAGCATCTCCTTCCTGCTGACCGGCTGAAAGCGTTCGCGAATAAAAAACAGCGTCAGGATAAAGCAGAGCAGCAGCACGCTGGCGGTAATAAAAAAGACCGGGCGCAGGCCATACTGGTCGGCGAGAATGCCGCCGGCCAGCGGGCCGAGCAGAGCGCCGCTGACGCCGCCGGTAGAGAGCGTGCCCAGCGCCCAGCCGCTCTTGTTGCGCGGGACCTGGGTGGCGATCAGGGCGTTGGCGTTGGGGATAAAGCCGCCCAGCAGCCCCAGCAGCGCGCGCAGGATCAGAAACTGCCAGATATTCTGCGCCATTCCCATCAGCAGCATGACGATCGCCATGCCGAGGGCCGAGCGCAGCAGCATAATTTTTCGCCCCTTGCGGTCCGCCAGGCCGCCCCAGAATGGTGAGGCGATGGCGGAAAACAGGAAGGTAATACTGAATACCAGCCCGGACCACATGTTCAGCGCGCTGTGGCCGGTCACCCCGAGCTGCTCGACGTAGAGGGGAAGAAAGGGCATAACCAGGCTGAAGGCCGCGCCGGTTAAAAAGCAGCCGAGCCAGGCCACGGTGAGATTGCGTTTCCAGTTTATCGGGGCATCAGAGGGTGACATAGCGATCCGCAGTGTGATGCGCTGTATGCGTCATCATCAGAATGAAAGTAGACGCATTAATTATGCGCCTGACCGCCGGGGGCCGCAACGCGGGAAGCTTTTAAACTTAAAAAACCGCAGCCGCTGCGGGCTGCGGCGGCGCTCAGTAGCGTGAGGGAACCCCTTCCGGGCGGGTTTTAAAGCGCCGGTGCAGCCACATATACTGCTCCGGAGCCATCATGATGCACCGCTCGACGATCTTATTCATCCAGGCAGCGGTGGTTTCGGCGCTCTCCAGCGGCGGGGAGCACTCCGGCGGCAGCATAATCAGCTGATAGCCGCGGCCGTCGGGCTTGCGACGCGGTACGAAGGGCACCAGGCAGGCGTTGGACATCCGGGAGAGCATCCAGGTGCCGGAGGTGGTGGCGGCCTGGTCAACGGCAAACAGCGGCACGAAAACGCTGGCGCGCGGGCCGTAGTCGTGGTCCGGCGCGTACCAGACCACCTCGCCCTTTTTCAGCGCCTTAATCATGCCCTTGAGATCCTTGCGGTCGAGCATCGACTTGTTGGAGCGCATTCGCCCCCAGGTCTGCAGCCAGTCCAGCAGCGGATTATCGTTTGGCCGGTAGACGCCGATGCCGGGCTGCTGCAGGCCGAACTGCCGCGCCCCCAGCTCCAGGGTCAGAAAATGCAGGCCCACCAGCAGAATGCCGCGCTGCTGCGCCTGCACGTCGCGGATATGCTCCATACCGATCACTTCCGTCCAGCGTGAAACGCGGCGATCCGACCAGAACCAGCCCATTCCCGTCTCCATCACCCCCATCCCGACGGACTCAAAGTTTTTCACCACCATATCGTGGCGTTCCTGCTCGCTCATCTGCGGGAAGCATAGCTCCAGATTGCGGTCGGCGACGCGGGCGCGATGCTTCATCAGCCGCAGGGCCAGGCGGCCCATCGCGTGTCCCAGGCGGTAGATAATCGGGTAGGGCAGCTGTACCACCAGCCACAGCGCGCCGATGCCCAGCCAGGTTAGCCAGTAGCGGGGATGCAGTAGCGCAGAGGAGAATTTAGGTAAATTCGTCATATCTGTCCTGTCTATGGATCCTGAAATAGCAATTGCCTGTATTGTCGCATTTTTTTGCCGCAGGCCAAAATATGTCAATAGGGAGTGGCGATTAATACAGCATATGTTGTTTCTTTGTTTATTTTTTATGGTGAATGATTCGAAAAATGCACTGATGTAAAATTATTGTTGTTGCTATATGATGCCGGCCGTATCCGTTTCATCACCTGCAGGAATGTACATCATGCCCCTGTTACACAACCGCATCTCCAATGATGTGCTCAGGGCCAGAATGCTGGCTGAAACTGAGCCGCGCACCACGATTTCGTTTTATAAGTATTTCACCATCCGGGAGCCGCAGTCCACCCGTGACGCGCTGTATCAGTTGTTTACTTCGCTGGACGTCTTTGGCCGCGTCTATCTGGCCCGTGAAGGGATTAACGCGCAGATCAGCGTGCCGCAAAGTAAAGTCGACACCTTTCGCCAGCGGCTCTACGCCTTCGATCCGGCGCTGGCGGGGCTGCGGCTGAACGTCGCCCTTGACGATAACGGCAAATCTTTCTGGGTGCTGCGCATGAAGGTGCGCGAGCGGATCGTGGCGGACGGCATTGACGATCCGGCGTTCGATCCCGGCAACGTTGGAGATTATCTGCAGGCGGCGGAAGTCAACGCCCTGCTCGACGATCCCGACGCGGTGTTTATTGATATGCGCAACCATTACGAATATGAGGTGGGACACTTCGAGAATGCGCTGGAAATTCCTGCCGATACCTTTCGCGAGCAGCTGCCGAAGGCGGTTGAGATGATGCAGACCCGGAAGGACAAAAAGATTGTGATGTACTGCACGGGCGGGATCCGCTGCGAAAAGGCCAGCGCCTGGATGAAGCATAACGGCTTTAAGCAGGTGTGGCACATCGCGGGCGGGATCATAGAGTATGTCCGTCGGGCGCGGGAGCAGGGGCTGCCGGTGCGCTTTATCGGTAAAAACTTTGTCTTTGACGAGCGGATGGGGGAGCGGATCACCGGGGACATCATCGCCCGCTGCCACCAGTGCGGCGCGTCCTGTGACAGCCATACCAACTGTAAGAATAACGGCTGCCACCTGCTGTTCATTCAGTGTCCGGCCTGTGCGAAGGCGTTTAACGGCTGCTGCAGCGAGGGCTGTCGCGAAGAGCGGGCCCGGCGGAGCGGCGGAGCGGGCGCTCCGGGGGCGGAAAAATAACCGGTTACCGGATGACGGGCGCGCCATCCGGTCTTTTGCCGTCGGCTACTTCTGCTGCACGCCTTCCACCGAGATAATCAGATCCACCGTCTGCGATGCCGGACCGAGGTCGGTGGTAATGTTAAAGTCCTTCAGCCTGATTTTTCCTTCGGCGGCAAATCCCGCGCGCTTGCCGCCCCACGGATCGTCGCCCTGGCCAATCAGCTTCGCTTCCAGCGTAACCGGCTTAGTGACGCCGTTGAGCGTCAGGTCGCCGGTAATATCCAGCTCGCCGCCGTCCTGCTTCACGCTGGTGGAGACAAAGGTGGCCTGGGGAAATTTCGCCGCGTTGAGGAACGCCGCGCTGCGCAGGTGCTTATCGCGCTCGGCGTGATTAGTATCGAGGCTGCCGGTGTTAATGGTCACCCTGACTTTATCCGCTGCGGGGTTTTTCTCATCAAAGGTAAAGGTGCCGTCAAAGTCCCGGAAGGTGCCGTACAGCCAGCTGTACCCGAGATGTTGAATGCGGAAATTGACAAAGGCGTGCTGTCCCTCTTTATCAATTTTATAGTCTGCCGCCAGCGCAGATCCGGTCGTGAACAGTAAAGAGGCCAGAGCGAGGCCGGGCAGGTATTTTTTCATTACTTATCTCCATAGTCAGATAACGATTGCCCCGTTATACGCTTCAGGGTGTCGTCTTTATCGATGAAATGATGCTTCAGCGCCATCAGGCCGTGCAGCAGCGAGAAGGTAACCAGCGTCCAGGCCAGCCACAGGTGCAGGCGGCCGGCGACATCGGCCTGGCCGGCTGCACCGGCGAAGATCGCCGGTACGTTAAACCAGCCGAAGACGTCAATCGGCTTACCGTCGGCGGTTGAGATCAGATAGCCGCAGAGGAGCGTGGCAAACAGCAGGCTGTACAGGGCGATATGGCCCAGCGCTGCGCCGCGGCGGGTCAGACGGGAGTAGCTCTGCAGCGGTGGCGGCGTCGGGGAAATATGCCGCCAGACAACCCGCGCCACCAGCCCCAGCAACAGCAGAACGCCGATGCTTTTATGTATCTCCGGTGCCCGGTGATACCAGCCGTCGTAGTAGCTGAGGGTGACCATCCACAGGCCCGACGCAAACATAACGTAAACCACAATGGCCGACAGCCAGTGCAGGATGATGGAGACAGCGCCATAACGTCGTGGACTATTTTTAAATTGCATGAACAGGTCCGTGAGTCGCTTCTGAAAAGAGAGAAAATGACCTGTCCCCGCACTTATTGCAACAAATAAATAACTAAATTAACAACATTTAACTTTTTGTCATAAAAACTGAATAAGTTAGCCGGTTATCATCAGCTAATTCGCTGAAAAAGAAGATTTATCGGCTTGCGACAGAAGGTTAAGGCAAGGCGTATTGTTCAAATTATCCCGCTTAAAAAGGCTGGGTCATCTGGTTTATGAAAAAAACCAGAGCCAGGCGATATCCATAATCGCCAGCAGCGACCAGAGAACGATCCACAGCATGAAGTGCTCGCGAATATTATTAATCAGATAATGAAACAGGCGGCGCATGGTTTACATTTCCAGTAACGCGGTCCCGACAGCGGGGCCGCAGGGCGGTCAGCGGGCGAAGCGGCTTAGCCGGAAGGGCGACAGATCGAAATCGGTCGGCTTATCGCAGGCGAAAGCCGCAGCAAGCTCTCCCAGCACCGGGGCGAACTTAAAGCCATGGCCGCTCAGACCGCTAATAATCAGCGTATTTTCGCGCCCCGGCAGAGTGTCGATAATAAAATCTTCATCGGGCGTGTTGTCATAGGTACAGGCCGCGCCGCGCAGACAGCAGCCGACGCCGGGGAGCACGCTACGCAGGAACGGGAAGGCCTCCGCGCCGTCGCTGGCCACCGCGGCAAACGGACGGCGCTCCTCCGGCGAGCGGATGGGCTGGCCGCCGCTGTGCCGACCGATTTTCAGCGCGTTATTTTCAGCCGGAAAGCCGTAATAGCGATCGCCGTTGGGAAGTTCGCCGGTGAAGGCGGGAAAATGATTTTTTGTGTCGTAACGGCCGTCCGCCTGATACCAGGCGAAGACTTTACGCACCGGCTGAACGGGCAGATCGGGCACCAGCGCCTGAACCCAGGTACCTGCGCTGACCAGCGCTTTCTGCGCCCGATAGCGGCCGTCGGCCGTTTCGACGACCACCCCGTCACCGTCGTGATGCATCGCGGTAACCGGACAGTTGAACAGTTGCGCGCAGCCAGCCTCCTGCGCCAGTCGGACCCAGGTTTTGATCGCCAGCTCGCTGCGCAGGAAACCCGAGTCGGCCTCAAAAAGGGCGGCAGCGTTTTCCGGCAGGCGGATCTCCGGCCAGCGTGCCGCCACGGCGACGGCGTCCAGCGGTTCGACGTTGAGCTGCCAGCGCGCCGCGCTGCGGGCCACGTTGACCAGAAATGGGGAGTCGGCAGGTCCCAGATTCAGGACTCCCGAGCGCACAAAGACGGGGTCTTCACTAAGGGCAGAAAGTTCATCCCACAGGGCTTGCGCGCGCAGCAGCAGCGGCACATATTTCTCGCCTTCGCCATAGGCATGGCGAATAAGACGGGTGTCGCCATGGTGGCTGCCCTGCTGATGCGGCGGCATATGGGCATCCGTCATCAGCACTTTCAGCCCGGCGCGGGTGGCATAGTATCCAGCGGCCGCGCCAACCGATCCGCTGCCAATTATGATCAGGTCGTACTTCATTAGCTTCTCTCTGCTATCGCGATTGATGCAGGGTAAATAAGTGACAGGATATATACAACCCGCAAAAAGATAAGGCACCTGAACGGTGCCTTAGGATGGTCAGTTGTCCGGCGTTTTCAGGCTGCAGACGGTGTCAGTGAGACGACGCCGCCCCGTCAGGGTCAGTCTCAGGGTTAAAATGAGTAACCAAAAGCTAACCCACATGCAGCCAGAGGTATAACGGGTAGAGACATTATTGCGCCGGACGAAACGGGGCTTTGCTTGCCGTCACGGTACGGCCTGAACAATTTGACCTAAGGTTACGCGGCGCTAATGACGCCGATATTCATTTACCTGGTAATCACCGGATTCAATTTTGGCGATGCCGGCTTCTAATATCGAAATGAATTGTCTGGCAACATCAGTTGTTAACCAGAGCGTCTGACCGATTTCGGTCCCTTCCGGGTCAGGACGATTCGGGGTCTGGTAGTGCAAACGCAGCATCAGCGCGTCATAGCTGTCAACGGTGCTGATGTCCCATCCTACGAGCGGATGAGTTTGAATAACTTCTTTATTTTTTTCCATCATGCCCCCTTATACGTGTTACAAGACAACGGTTTTCGAGGTTCTGCGTGTATTTTCCTGAAGCAAGTTCAGTATACAATAGATAAGGCTATTCACCGGAACTTTAAAGGGGAAAAAGCACAAATTTAACCATTTTAAGAATTATGTGCACAATTAAGCGGCAGTTTCTTCATTATTTTTTACTAACTTGTGCAATTATTTTGTAGTAGCGGTGAAAATATAAACAGCATCTCAATATAGCCGTTGGTCGCCTCGTTATACCGCAGGCTGCCGCCGCGACGGCGCGCAGTTATTCCGCCCCGGGCCTCACCCTGAGGGGCCGCCTCTGGCGGCGTTCAAATTGGCTTAGCCGTTTTGCCCTCGCTCGCCCTGGTCACCGACTCCGGTAAGCTCCCGGGGATTATGGAGATTGCTGAAAAACCTGCGTAAAAGTGCATCAGGGCCGCTTTCCTCCCTCCCCCGAGGGGCGAGGGGAGCGTCCGTGCTCTTTTTTATGTTGGTCATCAGCGGCAGCCTGCGGCTGTTCAAATTCGTTCCTGACGAATTTGCCACTGCGTCGCCGCGTGATTCGGCCTGAAGGCCTCACCCCTTCGGGGCCAGCCTGCGGCCGTTCAAAAAGCGCAGCGTTTTGACCTGCAACTCGAATTATTTAGGGTATATATCGTAAGGTAAATTATTTAGCCCGGAATATACCCGTCATACTTCAAGTTGCATGTGCGTTGGCTTTATTCGCTCACCCCAGTCACTTACTCCAGTAAGCTCCTGGGGATTCTCTGCGTCGCCGCCTTCCTGCAACTCGAATTATTTAGGGTATAAATTAATTTAAATTAAGCAAAATAATTATCAGATGAATAGAATAAAAAAGCCGGGGCGACCCGGCAAAACATCACGGCAAAGAACAGGTTAATAAATAAAAAGTCGGTGTGGATTAATCGGTAATGAACCAGTCGTCGGCGCTTTCCCACGTTTCCTGCAGGATCTCGCTAATGCGCGCTTTATCTTCTTTGGTTGCGCCAAGGACGGACAGGCTGTTCGCGGTGGCGTAACGTACGGTGACGTTGCCATCGTTGTCTGGAAAATAGTGGTGAATACGGCGGGATAGCTCGCCTGCCAGCGCGTCGACTGCGCCCGCAGGTAGCGGTGATGTTTTGGCTATGGTGACTTCAATACGCATGTCAGGCCCCCTGTTGAATTTACTGGTTATTTATACAGGTAAATTCGACCGGTGACAACAGGCGGCTCTGATTAATTTAGTTTTTTAGCGTCCAGCCCACCGTTTCTCCGGCGAGGAAAGGGATCAGCGTGTCATCGGCAAGGGGGATCTGCTCCGGTATCTTCTGCGCTTCGCGCACCAGCGTTACCGTACCTTCATTAACCGCCAGGCCATAAAAGCGCGGCCCGTTCAGCGAGCAGAAGGCTTCAAAGTGCGCAAGGGCGTTCATCTCCTCAAAGACGGTGGCGTAGCAGGCCAGGGCCGTGGGCGCGTTGAAGCAGCCCGCGCAGCCGCAGCCGGACTCTTTCCGGTGGCGGGCGTGAGGGGCGGAGTCGGTGCCGAGAAATACGCGGCTGAAGCCGCTGGCCACCAGCTCGCGCAGGGCCTGCTGATGCACGTTGCGCTTAAGGATCGGCAGGCAATAGAGATGCGGACGCACGCCGCCGACCAGCATATGGTTGCGGTTAAACATCAGGTGCTGCGGGGTAACGGTGGCGGCCAGCCGCTCGCTGCCCTCACGCACATAGTCGGCCGCGTCTTTGGTGGTGATATGCTCAAACACCACCTTCAGGGCGCTGAGGCGGCGACGCAGCGGCTCCATTACCGTTTCGATAAAGCGCGCCTCGCGATCAAAAATATCGATATCCGCATGGGTAACTTCGCCGTGGATCAGCAGCGGCATCCCGAGCTTTTCCATGCGCTCCAGCACCGGCATGATGGCCTCAACGGAGGTCACGCCGTGGCTGGAGTTGGTGGTGGCGTTGGCCGGATAGAGCTTGGCGGCGGTAAACACGCCCTCGCGAAAGCCGCGCTCCAGTTCGTCCGGATCCAGTGAATCGGTCAGATAGCAGGTCATCAGCGGCGTGAAATCCTGTCCGGCGGGAACTGCGTCAAGGATACGCTGGCGGTAGGCGACAGCCGCATCCACGGTGGATATCGGCGGTGCCAGATTCGGCATCACAATGGCGCGGGCGTAAATTTCACTGGTCCAGGGGACGACGGCCTTTAGCATTTCACCATCGCGAAGGTGAAGGTGCCAGTCGTCCGGGCGGCGAATTGTTAAGGTCTGGGTGGGTGCTGTCATCAATATGCTCCGGCTGGTGGGGGCTTTTTGCCGGAAACCAAGGATAAGCGGAAACCCTGGCGTTTGCACGAAAAAAAGGGCGCTGATGCGCCCCTGTGGTTCTGAGTGGCAGGATGGCTCCGCCCCTTATTTAGGGGACTCAGGCTGCTCCGTGAAGGGGATAACGATCTCCCCCGGCTTCACCACAATGCCTTTGGCGTACTTCTTCGCCAGCGCCTCGCCTTTGCTGCTGTCTTCACGCAGAATATACGCCGGCTGCTGGTTAAAATAGTTGCGCAGGGACTGGTTGAGGTAGGGCATCAGCGTCTGCAGCACCGACTGCATTTTAGCCGGCGTAACGGTAGCGTCCACCACCTCCATCTCCTGCAGAAAGATGGCTCCCTTTTCCTGATTAAACACCGGCAGCGCCTTGAGTTTCAGGGCCATGGTCGCTTTCTGGCTGCCGAACAGAGAGTTCAAATCGAGCCGCGCATCGCCGGTCAGCGTCACTTTATTCGGCTCCTCGCGGCCAATCTCACTGGTGAGGTTGGTCAGTACGATATGCGCGTCCGCTACGCCGGGCAGGCCGATATCTTTGGAGAAGTTATTACGTTTTGCCAGCGCCTGGTTGATTTCCTGTTCACTTATCGTGTATTGCATAAGCTGGTTGCAACCAACCAGCAGGCCGCCGACGACCAGCGCCGCGGCGAAAAATAGCTTTTTCATCGGTTTCCTTAACATATCGCCTCTATCCTGACGCCCGGCATCATGCGGCATTCAGAGGAACAACGCCAGCAGATAAAACTGAAACTGGCGGCGACGCCGCCAGCGGCCCTTACCGCGCCATAGATGATAACAGATTGATTTGCGTCTGTTTTGCCATATTGTCCCGATAGTCGGCGACCCGCGTTGGCCAACTGACGCCGGCCACCAGCGTCAGGTTGCGCAGCAGCGGGAACAGATGAATATCGTCGTCAGACAGCTCGCCGTTGACCGCGTTGGGTTTGACAATCAGCCTGTCCAGCGCGCGCAGATCGTCGCTAATCTTTTTAATCAGCCCCGCCGAATGGGCGAGATGGTCGGCAAAGCTGCCGATTGCCGCCTCTTTTTTAACGGTAAAGTAGCGGCGCGCCGAGGGCGTGGAGAATTCATCAAAGGCCGCTTCCGCGAAGCGCGGCAGCAGCAGCTGATTAACGTAGCCGTTAACTTTGCGCAGCCAGTCGGCGATGTCCGGGTTCTGTTTGCCGGTGAGCAGCGGCGTGCCGTCGAGCCGGTCGACGTAATGGACGATATCCATGCTCTCCGCCATATAGCGGCTGTCGTCTTTCTGCAGGATGGGCACCATTTTCTGGCCGATCATCTTAACCGGGGTGGCTTCGTCATCGTTTTGCAGAACAATCGACTCAACGGGGATATTTCGCAGGCCGAAAATCATACGGGCTTTGAGGCAGAAAGGGCAGTGGTCGTAGATATAAAGCTTCACGGTACTCCTCCATTGGCTGTGCGTTCCCGTTCAGTATGGAGGAGTCGCCGACAGGTATCAAATCAGGCTCCCGGCTCCGGCATTCCGCGCGGCGGGCGCTTCGGGCTGAATTGCCAGCCGAGGGCGAAAAAGGTCGCTATGCCGATAGCGCCAAGCATCAGCCACGGCAGCTCGGGCTGTCGGAGCAGTTTACCGAGGTCAAACAGCCAGCCGCCGCCGATGTAGCCAAGGGCACCGCCGAGGGCCAGTCCCAGCCGGCTGAAGCCCATATAGCTGCCGCGCGCCCGGGCGTCTGCCAGCGACGCGCTGAGGGTTTCCCGCGCCGGTTCGGCGATAATCGAGCCAATATAAAAGGTGCAGATCAGGGTGAACAGCTGCTGCAGGCTGCTGGCCAGGCCAATGGGGAGCATACTCAGCGTCATCAGCAGCAGGCCGGCCATCAGGCGATGCTCAAGGCGGAAGCGCTTTTCGCTCCAGCGGGCGATGGGGTAGAGGAGGGTCAGCGACAGGCAGGCCTCAATGGCGTACATCCACTTCACCGGGGCCGGTGAACCGCCGATATCGTTCACCATGATCGGCAGCATCAGCATCACCTGCACCGACAGCATATGGTAGCCCGCCAGCGTCAGAACATAGGTGACAAAGCGCCGGTCGCGCATTACCCGCCCTATGCCTTCGCGCACCGGCGTGCGCACGCCAGACAGCTTCCACGCCGGAAGCAGCCAGGCGTTAAAGGCCGCGCACAGCACAAACAGAGCGGCCCCGGCGGCGCACACCAGGCGGAAGTCATACTGCAGCAGCCAGCTCCCCAGCAGCGCGCCGATCACCGCCCCGGCGCTGTCCTGCATCATCAGCAGCGAAAAAAAACGCCCCCGCTGGGCCGGACGAATCAGCTTGACCACCAGCGCCGTACGCGGCGGATCGAACAGCGTGCCGCCGAGGCCGGAGAGAAAGCAGGAAAACCACAGCAGCCAGGGGTCCTGAGCGATCCCCATCGTGGCAAAGCCGGCGGCGCGCATCAGCATGCCGGTAACAATCATCGGCTTCGCGCCGAAGCGGTCGGCGATGGCCCCGCCAAAAATGCCCAGCCCCTGCTGAATCAGCTGGCGCAGACCGAGGGCGATACCGACCAGCACCGCCGCCCAGCCCATCTGATCGACAAAGCGAATGGAAATCAGCGGAAAGACCACGAAGAAGCCGAGCACCACCAGCATATTATCAATAAGCAGGAAATATTTACCCAGGCTCCTTGCCTGCGAAACGTGCGACATTTCCCCCTCCGGGAAAGTGCTTCAGGCTGCGGGGGCCTGAATTAATAGCTTTGAGTTAAACACTTTCTATTGTGCGGTGTCGTTGCCTCTTTTCCCATCCCCCGGCAGAATAATATTTTTTATTCACGATTTGCGTTTTTCACAGAACCTGTCCATGCAGGTATAGTAAGGCCTGCGTATTAAGACGTTACGAAAAGGAGTAGATGTAGAATGTTTGGCTATCGCAGTAACGTGCCCAAAGTGCGCTTAACCACCGACCGGCTGGTCGTACGTTTGGTGCATGAGCGTGATGCCTGGCGTCTGGCAGACTATTACGCAGAGAATCGTCAATTTTTAAAGCCCTGGGAACCCATTCGCGATGAAAGCCACTGTTACCCCTCCGGCTGGCAGGCGCGTCTGAGCATGATTGGTGAGTTTCATAAGCAGGGGGCCGCATTCTATTTCGCGCTGCTCGATCCCGAGGAGAAAGAGGTCATCGGCGTGGCCAACTTTTCTAACGTGGTGCGCGGCTCTTTTCACGCCTGCTATCTCGGCTACTCTATCGGGCAGAAGTGGCAGGGACAGGGCATGATGCACGAGGCCCTGACCGCCGCCATCCGCTATATGCAGCGCACCCAGCACATCCACCGCATTATGGCTAACTATATGCCGCACAATAAGCGCAGCGGCGACCTGCTGGCGCGCCTCGGATTTGAAAAAGAGGGTTACGCAAAAAATTATCTGTTGATCGACGGCCAGTGGCGCGACCATGTGCTGACGGCGCTGACCGCAACGGATTGGACGCCTGGACGTTAAGGAAAAACTCATGAAATATGAACTGACTGCCGCAGAAGCGCGCGTAATTGGCTGCCTGCTGGAAAAACAGGTGACGACGCCGGAGCAATATCCGCTGTCGATCAACGGCGTGGTAAGCGCCTGCAACCAGAAAACCAACCGCGAGCCGGTGATGAATCTCACTGAACGCGAGGTTCAGGAGCATCTCGATACGCTGCTGAAGCGCCATTTTCTGCGCACCGTCAGCGGCTTTGGCAACCGCGTGACCAAATATGAGCAGCGTTTCTGCAACTCAGAGTTTGGCGATCTGAAGCTCAGCCCGGCGGAGGTGGCGCTGGTGACCACGCTGCTGCTGCGCGGGGCGCAGACGCCGGGCGAACTGCGCAGCCGCGCCTCGCGGATGCATGAATTCAGCGATATGGCGGAAGTGGAGAGCACCCTGGAGCGGCTGGCGACCCGTGAAGACGGCCCGTACGTGATTCGCCTGCCCCGGGAGCCGGGCAAGCGCGAAAGCCGCTATATGCACCTGTTCTGCGGCGCGGTGGACGCCCAGGCCTTCGCCGCGCAGGCACCCCAGGCGGCCCCTGACGATCTGCAGGCGCGCGTGGCGGCGCTGGAGGCGGAGGTTAGCGCCCTGAAGCAGCGCCTCGACTCGCTGCTGCCGCCTTCGGGAGAATAGGGGGAAAAACGCTGTATCGGCGTCGTCGGGCTGGGCGATGGCGAACGCTGGCGGCCAGCGTAAGAGCGATAGCCGACGGCGGGGGAGCAGGCGGCGCAGCGGATGGTGGAACCCCTGTGGTGCGACGCCGTAAGCGAATAAGCCCTTGTAACATCTCACGGTAGTAATTCGGCGGAATCCAGGTACTATACCCGGCACGCCGGGCGGTATGGCCGCGGATCGGGCGCATTCCCACGGCGCTTTCATCTGCGGGAGCGCCCTGAGCGGCGTAAGCCGCGCGGTTTAATCGCGGGGCGAATGATTCAGGCCAGGTATGTCCGCATAAAGTTAAGCTTTATCTTACAGATAACCAGCGCTCTCCGACGGTTCTGCAACCGCCGGAGACCGGATGCATAAAAAGATGAATTTATTAAAATCGCTGGCGGCCGTCAGCTCGATGACCCTGTTTTCGCGCGTGCTCGGCTTTGCCCGGGACGCGATTATTGCGCGAATTTTTGGCGCAGGGATGGCGACAGACGCCTTCTTCGTGGCGTTCAGGCTGCCCAATCTGCTGCGGCGTATTTTTGCCGAAGGGGCGTTTTCCCAGGCCTTTGTGCCGATCCTTGCCGAGTATAAGAGCAAGCAGGGCGAGGAGGCGACGCGGCTGTTTGTCGCCTACGTCTCCGGACTGCTGACCCTGGCGCTGGCGCTGGTCACGGTGGCGGGCGTGCTGGCCGCGCCCTGGGTCGTCATTATGACCGCGCCGAAATTTACCGATGAACCCAATAAACTGGCCCTGACCGCGCAGCTGCTGCGGATCACTTTTCCCTATATTCTGCTGATTTCGCTGGCCTCGCTGGCCGGGGCGATCCTCAATACTTGGAACCGCTTCTCTATTCCGGCCTTCGCGCCGACGCTGTTGAATATCAGCATGATTGGCTTCGCGCTGTTTGCCGCGCCGTACTTTAACCCGCCGGTGCTGGCGCTTGCCTGGGCGGTCATCGTCGGCGGCGTGCTGCAGCTGGGCTATCAGCTTCCGCACCTGAAGAAGATAGGGATGCTGGTGCTGCCGCGTATCAGCTTCCGCGACGCGGGAGCTGTGCGGGTGATAAAGCAGATGGGGCCAGCCATTCTTGGCGTTTCGGTCAGCCAGATCTCCCTGATTCTTAACACCATTTTTGCCTCGTTTCTCGCCACCGGCTCCATCTCGTGGATCTACTACGCCGACCGCCTGATGGAGTTCCCCTCCGGGGTACTGGGGGTGGCGCTGGGGACGATTCTGCTGCCCTCGCTGTCGAAGAGCTTCGCCAGCGGCAATCAGCAGGAGTATAACCAGCTGATGGACTGGGGCCTGCGCCTCTGCTTCCTGCTGGCGCTGCCCTGTACCGTGGCGCTGGGCATTCTCTCCGGGCCGCTGACGGTGTCGCTGTTCCAGTACGGTAAATTTACCGCCGTTGACGCGCTGATGACCCAGCGAGCGCTGGTCGCCTACTCGGTGGGGCTGCTGGGGCTTATCGTGGTGAAGGTGCTGGCACCGGGCTTCTACTCCCGGCGGGATATTAAAACGCCGGTGAAGATCGCCATCGTGACCCTGATTGTGACCCAGCTGATGAACCTGGCCTTTATCGGGCCGCTGAAGCACGCCGGGCTGTCGCTGTCGATAGGTCTTGCCGCCTGTCTTAACGCCTCTCTGCTTTACTGGCAGCTGCGCAAACAGCGCATCTTTACCCCACAGCCGGGCTGGGGACGCTTTCTGCTCCGCCTGGTGGCGGCGGTGCTGGTGATGGCGGCGGTGCTGGCGGTAATGCTGCATATTATGCCGGCGTGGGCGCAGGGAAGTATGCCGTGGCGGCTGCTGCGTCTGATGGCGGTGGTGGTCGTGGGGGCTGGGGTCTACTTCGCCGCGCTGGCGGCGCTGGGATTCAAGCTAAAAGAGTTTGTACGCCGGACGGCATAAGCGCCGTCCGCCGCCCCGGCGTCAGATGGCGATTTTTTTACCGCCGCGATGCCCGGAGGCGGTCTGCCCGTTCGCGCCGTACAGCGCCGGTTCCTGATGCGGTTTCAGAATGGCGAGCGCCTGCTGGTTGCGCGCGATCTGCCCCTCCAGCAGCCAGCCGTTGTGCTGGTTGAGATCGCGCAGGTGCTGCGTTTTTTCGGTAATCTCCTGCCAGCGTTCGGCCACCCCGGCGTCGGCGTCGGGGTGCGCCTGCTGCTGCTGACGCCGCTGCTGCTCAAGGTAGTCCAGCGTCGCCAGCAGCGTGCTTTTATTTTCCGTGATGCGCTGGAGCAGGCTGCCGTTAATATGGCCGACGGCAAGCTGCTGCTGCTCGGCGTCCATCACTATTTTCAGGTCGTTCAGCACCGCCGACATCTGGTCCAGGATCTCTGACAATCTGCTCATTGCGTTAGTTATCCTGCAGATAGCTGTGGGTTTCGCGGATCAGCGCATCGGCGATTTTGCCGGTATCCATTTTCAGCTCGCCGCTGCGGATTGCCGTCTTCAGCATCTCCACCCGCTCCATATTGATATCGCCAACGTCCGGCTGCATCAGCTTTGCCTGCGCGTCGCTTAACGTTACGCTGGTGCTGGTGGCGGCAGGGGTTTTTTCCTGACGCGCTTTCTGTACCTGCGTATCACTGTTTTCTCGCGGCTGAACCGGGCTAACGGGATTCAAAGGCGAAGTACGGTCAATGCTCATTATCTTTTCCTCATTGAGGTTTATGCTGTAGCGACCAGTCAATATCAGCTGGTTAACACTCTATCGGCAGCTACTGAAAAATCTTTAACCCGCTACAGGTTAATCAGAATATTCCCGTCAGCGTCGACGGTTCCGCTCACGATGTGCCCCGACTGCATCCGTACGCGGGCGCTTTGCGCCACCGCGGCGTTATTCAGCGCCTGGCCCTCGGCGTTAATCCGAAAGCCCTCTCCGCCGGCCACCACCTGTACCCGTTGCCCTGCCTTTACGCGCCACGCCTGACGCAGCAGGGTAAGCTGCACCGGCTGACCCGGCGCAAGGTCGCGCAGGCTTATCGCGTCCTGAATTTGTGCGATATCCAGCGCCGTGCGCGGCGGCAGCTGATCCAGCCGCCCGCGCTTCAGCGCGACGTTTTCCGCGCCCAGCCTCGCACCGCGGGCAACGGAGGCGGTGGCCACCACATAGCGGCCAGTCGCCTGCACGTTCACCTGCAGATAGCGTTTTTCGTTGGCGCAGCGCGCCAGCACGCTGATGTTGCCCCACCGCTTTGTACCGTCGGTGACGCTCAGCTCGGGCCGCTCGCAGCGCGGCAGGAGATTCGGCGCGCTGCGGACGGTCACCGTGACTTCATCGCTAACCCCCGCCAGGCGGCGGGCAAAGAGTTCGTCAAGCTGCGCCTGCAGTCCCTGAGCCATCGCCAGAGGGCTGACCAGCAGCGCCGCGACGGCGATGGCGCGTTGTAATTTTCGCATGGCGATCCCCTTACGTGGCGTGATAACAAGATTTTACGCGCCCGGGGCAGCCATCAACGCAATAAATAGCGACCCATTTTGCGCTTATTCTGGCGATAACGCGCGCGTAAGGGGCTTTAAGCTGTCGGCTGTATTTTGACATCTGCGGAGGAGAGATGCTCGATAAGCTTGATGCCACCCTACGTTTTCAACAGGAAGCGCTGAATCTTCGCGCTCGCCGCCAGGAAGTGCTGGCGGCCAATATCGCTAACGCCGATACGCCGGGCTACCAGGCGCGCGATATTGACTTTGCCAGTGAATTAAAAAAAGTGATGGCGAACGGTCGGCAGGAAACCCACGGCGTTTCGCTGACCCTGACCTCCGCACAGCATATTCCCGCCAGGGCCATTGCCGCTCCGTCGATGGAGCTGCTCTGGCGCGTTCCTGACCAGCCCTCCCTTGACGGCAATACCGTCGACATGGATCGCGAGCGGACGCAGTTCGCCGATAACAGCGTGAAATACCAGACCGGGCTGACGGTGCTGGGCGGACAGATTAAAAGCATGATGAGCGTGCTGCAGGGAGGAAACTAAGCCGTGGCGCTGTTGAATATTTTTGATATCGCCGGTTCGGCGCTGACCGCGCAGTCCAAGCGGCTGAACGTGGCGGCCAGCAACCTGGCGAACGCCGATAGCGTGGCGGGGCCGGACGGTCAGCCGTATCGCGCTAAGCAGGTGGTTTTTCAGATGGACGCCGCGCCGGGAGCGGCAACCGGCGGGGTAAAGGTGACAGAGGTCGTCGAAAGCCAGGCTCCGGACAAGCTGGTCTATGAGCCGGGCAACCCGCTGGCGGACGCCAACGGCTACGTCAGAATGCCAAACGTGGACGTGGTGGGAGAGATGGTTAACACCATGTCGGCCTCGCGCAGCTACCAGGCAAACGTTGAAGTCCTTAATACCGTGAAAAGCATGATGCTTAAAACGTTGACACTTGGCCAGTAAAGGAGGCGCGAATGTCCATCGCAGTAAACCTTAACGATCCCACTAATACCGGAATGAGAGCCACCGGCAGCGGCTCGCTGACCGGCAGCAGCGCGGCGGATCTGCAAAGCAGCTTTCTGACGCTGCTGGTCGCTCAGCTGCAGAACCAGGACCCCACTAACCCGATGCAGAACAATGAGCTGACCACCCAACTGGCGCAAATCAGCACCGTCAGCGGCATCGAGAAACTCAATACCACCCTGGGATCTATCTCGGGACAAATCGACAACGGGCAGGCGCTGCAGGCCAGCTCCCTGATCGGCCACGGCGTCATGATTCCGGGAACCACCATCCTGGCGGGCAAAGGCACGGAGGAGGGGGCGGTTGTTTCAACCACGCCGTTTGGCGTTGAGCTGCAGCAGAGCGCGGAAAAAGTCACCGTCACCATTAGCGATAAGGACGGCAGGGTGGTGCGGACCATTGAGCTGGGCGAGCTGAAGGCGGGTGTGCATAGCTTCACTTGGGACGGCACCCTGGAGGATGGCGGCGAAGCACCCAACGGGGCTTATAACGTCTCCATTACCGCAACCAAGGGCGGAACGCCGCTGGTGGCGCAGCCGCTGCAGTTTGCGCTGGTGCAGGGGGTGATCCGCGGCAAGGACGGCAATACCCTTGATCTGGGCACCTACGGCACCACCACCCTCGACGAAGTTCGGCAGATCCTCTGAGCCTTCACACCTAAAGGAGTTAGACATGTCTTTTTCACAAGCAGTTAGCGGATTGAACGCTGCATCCACCAACCTCGACGTTATCGGCAACAATATTGCCAACTCTGCCACCTACGGCTTTAAAGGGGGCACCGCCTCGTTCGCCGATATGTTCGCCGGTTCGAAGGTGGGGCTGGGGGTTAAAGTGGCCGGGATCACCCAGGACTTCACCGATGGCACCACCACCAACACCGGCCGCGGGCTGGACGTCGCCATTAGCCAGAGCGGATTTTTCCGCCTGGTGGACAGCAACGGTGCCGTTTACTACAGCCGTAACGGGCAGTTCAAGCTCGATGAAAACCGTAATATCGTGAATATGCAGGGGCTGCAGCTGACCGGCTACCCGGCCGCCGGTACGCCGCCAACCATTCAGCAGGGGGCGAACCCCGGCCCGATCACCATTCCCAACACCCTGATGGCCGCGCGGGCGACCACCAGCGCCTCGATGCAGATCAACCTCAACTCCACGGACAAAGTACCGGAAAAAACGCCGTTCAACGCCAGCGATGCCGATACCTATAACAAAAAGGGCACCGTCACCGTCTTCGACAGCCAGGGTAACGCCCATGACATGAACATCTTCTATGTCAAAAACAGCGATAACACCTGGGAGGTCTACACCCAGGATTCAACCACCGGCGAAGCTCCTCAGTCCGCGGGCTTTATGCGCTTTAATGAAAACGGTGCCTTTTTAGGCATCAGCGCCGGGGCGACCGATGCGGTTCCGGTGCCGCCCGCCGCCGCATGGCCAACCGGTATCGACATTACCACCGGGGAGATCAACGGTGCCGATCCGGCCAGCTTCTCCCTGAGCTTTCTTAACTCCATGCAGCAGAACACCGGGGCCAACAACATCGTGGCCACCCGCCAGGACGGCTATAAGCCGGGGGATCTGGTGAGCTATCAGATTAATGACGACGGCACCGTAGTCGGTAACTACTCCAATGAGCAGACCCAGGTGCTGGGGCAGATCGTGCTGGCGAACTTCGCCAATAACGAAGGTCTCTCCTCCCAGGGGAATAACGTCTGGTCAGCAACCCAGGCCTCCGGCGTGGCGCTGCTGGGTACGGCGGGCACCGGCAACTTCGGCACGCTGACCAACGGCGCGCTGGAGGCTTCCAACGTCAACCTGAGTAAAGAGCTGGTGGATATGATCGTGGCGCAGCGTAACTATCAGTCGAACGCCCAGACCATTAAAACCCAGGATCAGATCCTCAATACGCTGGTTAACCTGCGCTAAACGCCTGACGGGATAGCTTAATGGATCACGCAATTTATACCGCCATGGGCGCGGCCAGCCAGACGCTGAACCAGCAGGCGGTAACGGCAAATAATCTGGCGAACGTTTCGACGCCGGGGTTTCGCGGCCAGCTGAACGCCCTGCGCGCGGTTCCGGTTGAGGGGCTTTCCCTGCCGACGCGGACCCTGGTGACCGCCTCCACGCCGGGGGCGGATATGACGCCGGGAAGAATGGACTATACCTCGCGCCCGCTGGACGTGGCGCTGCAGCAGGACGGTTGGCTGGCGGTGCAGACCGCCGACGGAAGCGAAGGCTATACCCGCAACGGTAACATCCAGGTGGGACCAACCGGCCAACTGACCATTCAGGGGCATCCGGTTATCGGCGAAGCCGGTCCGATCGCGGTGCCGGAAGGCGCGGAGATCACCATCGCTGCCGACGGCACGATTTCGGCGCTGACTCCGGGCGATGCGCCAAATACCGTCGCCCCGGTCGGACGGCTGAAGCTGGTCAAGGCCGAAGGCAGCGAGGTCCAGCGCGGCGATGACGGCCTGTTTCGTCTGACCGAGGCGGCGCAGGCCACCCGCGGTCCGGCGCTGGCCGCCGACCCTTCCGTGCGCGTGATGTCGGGCGTGCTGGAGGGCAGCAACGTCAACGCGGCCGCGGCGATGACCGATATGATCGCCAACGCCCGCCGCTTTGAAATGCAGATGAAGGTTATCAGCAGCGTCGATGAAAACGCGCAGCGGGCAAACCAGCTGCTGTCGATGAGTTAATACAGGACACGTTATGATCAATTCATTATGGATCGCCAAAACCGGTCTGGACGCCCAGCAAACCAACATGGACGTTATCGCCAACAACCTGGCCAACGTCAGCACCAACGGCTTTAAGCGTCAGCGCGCGGTGTTTGAAGATCTGCTCTACCAGACGATTCGCCAGCCCGGCGCTCAGTCTTCAGAGCAGACCGTCCTGCCTACCGGCCTGCAGCTGGGCACCGGCGTGCGTCCGGTGGCCACCGAGCGGCTGCACAGCCAGGGCAACCTGGTGCAGACCAACAACAGTAAGGACGTCGCCATTAAGGGCCAGGGCTTCTTTCAGGTCATGCTGCCGGATGGCACCTCGGCCTATACCCGCGACGGCTCGTTTCAGGTCGATCAGAACGGCCAGCTGGTCACCTCCGGCGGCTTCCAGGTCCAGCCGGCCATTACCCTGCCGGCGAACGCCCAGAGCATTACCATCGGCCGTGACGGCATCGTCAGCGTGACCCAGCAGGGGCAGGCGGCGGCGGTGCAGGTCGGCCAGATTAACCTGACGACCTTTATGAACGATGCCGGCCTGGAGAGCATCGGCGAAAACCTCTACGTGGAAACCCAGTCCTCTGGCGCGCCGAACGAAAGTACGCCGGGGCTGAACGGAGCCGGGCTGCTCACCCAGGGATATGTGGAAACCTCTAACGTAAACGTCGCGGAAGAGCTGGTGAATATGATTCAGGTTCAGCGCGCTTACGAAATCAACAGCAAAGCGGTATCGACCTCCGATCAGATGCTGCAGAAACTGACGCAACTGTGAGGCGCTGTCCGGCGGGGAGTACCTCGCCGGCACCCTGATTTTGAAGATGAAGGCCATGCAAAAAAACGCTGTGCACGCTTACCCGATTTTCGCCCTGCTGGCGGTGTCGCTGTCAGGATGCGCCTGGATACCCTCCACGCCGCTGGTGCAGGGCGCGACCACGGCACAGCCCGTGCCCGGCCCGATGCCGGTGGCGAACGGCTCTATCTTCCAGTCGGCGCAGCCGATCAACTATGGCTACCAGCCGCTGTTTGAAGACCGGCGGCCGCGCAATATCGGCGACACGCTGACCATCGTCCTGCAGGAAAACGTCAGCGCCAGCAAAAGCTCCTCCGCCAACGCCAGCCGCGACGGCAAGAGCGGCTTCGGCTTTGATACGGTGCCGCGCTATCTGCAGGGGCTCTTCGGCAACGGACGGGCGGACGTCAGCGCCTCCGGCAACAGCAGCTTTAACGGCAAGGGCGGAGCCAACGCCAGCAACACCTTCAGCGGCACCCTGACGGTCACCGTCGATCGGGTGCTGGTCAACGGTAATCTGCACGTGGTGGGAGAGAAGCAGATCGCCATTAACCAGGGCACCGAGTTTATCCGCTTCTCCGGGGTGGTTAATCCCCGCACCATCAGCGGCAGTAACTCCGTGCCGTCAACTCAGGTGGCGGACGCGCGCATTGAGTACGTCGGCAGCGGCTACATCAATGAGGCGCAGAATATGGGCTGGCTGCAGCGTTTCTTCCTTAACTTGTCGCCGATGTAAGCGAGGTATCCCGTGTTGAAAGTGCTTTCCGGAATTATCCTGATCCTCGCCGCCGCCCTGGCGCACGCCGATCGGATCCGCGATCTGACCAGCGTGCAGGGGGTGCGCGGAAACTCGCTGATTGGCTACGGTCTGGTGGTGGGGCTGGACGGCACCGGGGACCAGACCACCCAGACGCCGTTCACCACCCAGACCCTTAACAACATGCTGTCGCAGCTGGGGATCACCGTGCCGACCGGTACGAATATGCAGCTGAAAAACGTGGCGGCGGTGATGGTTACCGCCAGCTATCCGCCGTTTGCCCGCCAGGGGCAGACCATCGACGTGGTGGTCTCCTCAATGGGCAACGCCAAGAGCCTGCGCGGCGGGACGCTGCTGATGACGCCGCTGAAAGGAGTTGACAGCCAGGTCTACGCGCTGGCCCAGGGCAATATTCTGGTCGGCGGGGCGGGTGCCTCCGCCGGGGGCAGCAGCGTGCAGATCAACCAGCTCAACGGCGGGCGGATTACCAACGGGGCGGTGATAGAGCGCGAGCTGCCGAGCCAGTTCGGCACCGGCAACACCCTCAATCTGCAGCTGAATAATGAAGACTTTGCGCTGGCCCAGCAGATCGCCGATACCATCAACCGCGCGCGGGGCTACGGCAGCGCCATCGCGCTGGACGCGCGCACCGTTCAGGTTAATGTGCCAAGCGGCAACAGCTCCCAGGTGCGTTTCCTCGCCGATATCCAGAACATTGAAGTGAAGATGACTCCCCAGGATGCGAAGGTGGTCATTAACTCCCGCACCGGCTCGGTGGTCATGAACCGCGAAGTGACCCTCGACAGCTGCGCCATCGCCCAGGGCAACCTGTCGGTGACGGTCAACCGCCAGGCCAACGTCAGCCAGCCGGATACGCCGTTTGCCGGCGGACAGACGACGGTCACGCCACAAACGCAGATCGATCTGCGCCAGAGCGGCGGCTCGCTGCAGAGCGTGCGCTCCAGCGCCAACCTGAACAACGTGGTGCGGGCGCTGAACGCGCTGGGGGCGACGCCGATGGACCTGATGTCGATTCTGCAGTCGATGCAGAGCGCCGGCTGCCTGCGCGCCAGGCTGGAAATTATCTGATGATTAACGACAGCAAGCTGCTGGCCAGCGCCGCCTGGGACGCCCGGTCGCTTAACGAGCTGAAGACCCGGGCGGGCCAGGATCAGGCGGGTAATATCCGATCGGTCGCCCGCCAGGTTGAAGGCATGTTCGTCCAGATGATGCTGAAAAGTATGCGCGAAGCGCTGCCGAAGGATGGCCTGTTCAGCAGCGATTCAACCCGGCTATACACCAGCCTGTACGATCAGCAGATCGCTCAACAGATGACCGCGGGCAAGGGGCTGGGGCTGGCGGACATGATGGTAAAACAGCTGGCACCGGGGCAAGCATCGCCCGATGTGGTGCAGACGCCGATGACGTTCTCGCCGGAGAGGATCGTCAGCTATCAGAACCAGACCCTCGCGCAGACGGTGCGCAGGGCGATACCCAAAGCGCCGGAGCGGGGCGACGTGGCGCTGTCCGGCGACAGTAAGGACTTCCTGGCCCGGCTGTCGCTACCGGCGCGGCTGGCCAGCGAGCAGAGCGGCGTGCCGCACCACCTGATCCTGGCGCAGGCGGCGCTCGAATCCGGCTGGGGACAGCGGCAGATCCGCCGGGAAAACGGTGAGCCGAGCTATAACCTCTTCGGCATTAAGGCGTCCCCCGGATGGAAGGGGCCGGTAACGGAGATCGCCACCACTGAGTATGAGAACGGCGTGGCGAAGAAGGTGAAGGCGAAGTTCCGCGTTTACCGCTCTTATCTGGAGGGGCTGTCGGACTATGTGGGTCTGCTGACCCGCAATCCGCGCTATGCCGCGGTAGCCACCGCCGCCACCGCCGAGCAGGGGGCACAGGCGCTGCAGGAGGCGGGCTACGCCACCGATCCCCACTATTCGCGTAAGCTGACCGGCCTGATCCAACAGCTAAAGTCAATGAGCGACAGAGTGAGTAAAACCTACGCCGCCGGTCTCGATAATCTGTTTTAAAACGCTCAAGTTCAGAGACGGGCTGCCGATAATAAACCGTAACTAAAGGATTAAGAGGAACCTCGATGTCCAGCTTGATGAATAGCGCGATGAGCGGACTGAACGCGGCCCAGGCGGCGTTAATGACCACCAGTAATAATATCAACAACTTTAAAGTCGCGGGCTACACTCGTCAGACGACGATCCTGGGACAGGCGAACAGCACCCTTGGCGCGGCGGGCTGGATGGGCAACGGTGTCTACGTCGCCGGCGTTCAGCGCGAGTATGATGCTTTTATTACCAACCAGCTGCGCTCGGCGCAGAATCTGAGCAGCGGGCTGACCACGCAGTATGAGCAGATGTCAAAAATTGATAATCTGCTCTCCAGCTCCACCAGCTCGCTCTCTACCTATATGCAGGATTTTTTCAGCAGCCTGCAGACGCTGGTGAGCAACGCGGAAGATCCGGCGGCGCGCCAGGCGGTGATCGGCAAGGCCGACGGTCTGGTCAACCAGTTCATCACCACCGATCGGTATCTGCGGGATCAGGAGAAACAGATCAATACGGCGATCGTCTCCAACGTGGAGATGATTAACAACTACAGCAAGCAGATCGCCAACCTTAACGATCAGATCTCCCGGTTGACCGGGGTGGGCGGCGGCGTTGCGCCGAACGATCTGCTGGACCGCCGCGATCAGCTGGTCAGCGAGCTGAACACCATCGTCGGCGTGGAGGTCAACGTTCAGGACGGCGGCACCTACAACGTGACGATGGCCAACGGCTATTCGCTGGTGCAGGGCGACAGGGCCAACCAGCTTGCCGCCGTGCCCTCTAATGCCGATCCTTCGCGTACTACCGTCGCCTTTGTCGACAGCGCTGCCGGCAATATTGAAATCCCGGAAAAGTTCATCACCAACGGATCGCTCGGCGGGCTGCTGAAGTTCCGCTCTGAGGATCTCGACCAGACCCGTAACGCGCTGGGCCAGATGGCGCTGGCCTTCGCCGATGCGTTTAACGCCCAGCATAAGCAGGGGGTGGACGCCAACGGAGACGATGGCGGCGACTTTTTTGCTTTCGGCAAGCCCTCCGCTATCGGCAATGCGAAGAACGGCGGCAGTGCGGTACTGACGCCCGAAATCAGCAACAGCAAACAGGTGCAGGCCACCGACTACAAGCTGGTCTACGACGGCAGCGCCTGGCAGGTCACGCGGCTGGCGGATAATACTTCCTTTACCGTCACGCCGGGCAGCGACGGCAAGCTGGAGTTTGACGGCATGAAGATCGCCGTTTCTGGCGACGCCGACAGGAATGACAGCTTTGTCGTCAAGCCCGTCAGCGACGCGGTTATTGATATGAAGGTGCTGGTGCGCAACGAGTCGCAGCTCGCCATGGCGTTTGAGAAGGACTCGGGCGAAAGTGACAACCGCAACGGCCAGGCGCTGCTCGATCTGCAAAAAGAGAAGATCGTCGGCGGGTCGAAATCCTTTAACGACGCCTGGGCCACGCTGGTCAGCGATATCGGCAACAAAACCTCCACGCTGAAAACCAGCAGCGAAACCCAGGAGGATGTGGTAGAGCAGCTGACGGCAAACCAGCAGTCTTCCGCCGGCGTTAATCTCGATGAAGAGTATGGCCATCTTATTCACTATCAGCAGTTCTATATGGCCAGCGCCCAGGTGCTGCAGACGGCCAGCTCGCTGTTCGATGCGCTGCTGAATATTCGCTAAGGGAGAGTGGGATAATGCGTATCAGTACCCAGATGATGTATCAGCAGAATATGCGCGGCATCACCAACAATCAGGCACAATGGATGAAGTACGGCGAGCAGATGTACAGCGGCAGACGGGTGATTAACCCCTCTGACGACCCCGTCGCCGCCTCCCAGGCGGTGGTGCTGTCCCAGTCTCAGGCGCAGAACAGCCAGTACGCCCTGGCCCGTACCTTTGCCACCCAGCGGGTGTCGCTGGAGGAGAGCATTCTGGATCGGGTCACCTCCGCCATTCAGTCCGCGCAGGGGAAAATCGTTAACGCCGGCAACGGCGCGTTAAGCGATGACGACCGCGCCGCGCTGGCGACCGACTTGCAGGGCATCCGCGATCAACTGATGAACCTGGCGAACAGTACCGACGGCAACGGCCGCTATGTTTTTGCCGGTTATAAAACCGGCAGCGCCCCCTTCGATCAGGCGGACGGCACCTATAACGGCGGCAGTGAGAATATCACCCAGCAGGTGGACGCCTCCCGCAGCATGGTTGTCGGGCATACCGGCGACGCCATTTTTAACGCCATCACCAGCAACGCCGTGCCGGAGCCGAACGGCGGCAGTTCGGAAACCAACCTGTTCGCCATGCTGGACAGCGCCATTGAAGCGCTGAAAAAACCGGTAGCCGGGGATGAGGCGGCGAAAGCGGATGCGGCGGCGGCGATTGATAAAACCAACCGCGGCCTGCGGAACTCGCTGAATAACGTGCTTACGGTGCGTGCGGAGCTGGGTTCCCAGCTTAGCGAACTGGATGAGCTGGATTCGCTGGGCGAGGACCGGGCCTTAGGCCAGGAGCTGCAGATGAGCGATCTGGTGAACGTTGACTGGAATGAGACCATCTCCGCCTACGTGATGCAGCAGGCCGCGCTGCAGGCCTCCTATAAGGCGTTTACCGATATGCAGGGGATGTCGCTGTTCCTGTTTAATCGCTGAGTATGGCCGCCCGGCAGGGCAACAATTTAATGTCGTGCGGCGGGATAACGCCGCCAATGTACCTGTTTTAAACATATCCTGAAACCAGATATGTTTTGTCTGCCCGCTTCACTGATACCCTGGAGCGGGCATTTTTTTATGCCATCGCGCCGCCCGCCGCTCTTATCCCGTCATGCCGATAGCTCCGCTTGCGCTGGAAAGCGTCACCCCCTCCCGTCCGGCCGGCCAGCGCCATGCCGACAAACACCATCGTATACAGCAGAGCGTTGAGTCGGCCTCTCGCCTGCGGCTCCAGGCTATAGACCTGACTCTGATGCGCCAGCAGGCTTGACTGCAGGCCGGGAGCAAAGCCGGAGGCGGAAAGACCGATCGTCAGCCACTGTCCATAAACAGTATTTATGTGGCGCGCAACGCCGCCCTGACCTGCGGCAGGCGTGAGCGCCGCTTTCTGGTATTAATGAAGGAAGTAATGCCGGGGCTGGCGGGAATGCGCAGGCCGGAGCGGCTGCGGCGGAGTTCCCTGCGCTAAATGAGGCCAGCGCGCGGGCAGGAGAGGGCGTCAGTGAGCAATAAAAAAGCCGACCCGAAGGTCGGCTGTTTGTCAGCGGTTCAGTTTATTCAACAGGCTGAGGACGGGCAGGTTCCGCAGAGGCCTGATGCGTTGCGCTGTGTCCGCCGGCGGCTCCGCGTCCTTCAAAGACGAAGGCGGGGCGCTGCCAGTCGCTGCGGCGCGGCGCTTCCGGCACGTACTCCGGTGCCGGGGCGCGGGTCATCGGCGCGGCCGAGTGGCTGTGTTCACACGCTGCCGGTGCGGCTTCTACGGCGGCAGACGGCAGACTGGCTGCCTGTTGGCGCGCGGCAGGCGCTGCTGCAGCGGCGGTTTCAGGCTTCGACGGCGCTTCTGCGATTGTCAGCGCGGAGGCGGTTTTCACCTCCTCTGCCGGCGCGGAGGCGGTTTTCATCTCCTCTGCCGGCGCGGAGGCGGTTTTCATCTCCTCTGCCGGCGCGGAGGCGGTTTTCATCTCCTCTGCCGGTGCGGAGGCGGTTTTCATCTCCTCTGCCGGTGCGGAGGCGGTTTTCATCTCCTCTGCCGGTGCGGAGGCGGTTTTCATCTCCTCTGCCGGTGCGGAGGCGGTTTTCATCTCCTCTGCCGGTGCGGAGGCGGTTTTCATCTCCTCTGCCGGTGCGGAGGCGGTTTTCATCTCCTCTGCCGGTGCGGAGGCGGTTTTCATCTCCTCTGCCGGTGCGGAGGCGGTTTTCATCTCCTCTGCCGGTGCGGAGGCGGTTTTCATCTCCTCTGCCGGTGCGGAGGCGGTTTTCATCTCCTCTGCCGGTGCGGAGGCGGTTTTCATCTCCTCTGCCGGTGCGGAGGCGGTTTTCATCTCCTCTGCCGGTGCGGAGGCGGTTTTCATCTCCTCTGCCGGTGCGGAGGCGGTTTTCACCTCCTCTGCCGGTGCGGAGGCGGTTTTCATCTCCTCTGCCGGTGCGGAGGCGGTTTTCATCTCCTCTGCCGGTGCGGTGACCGTTTCGGCAGCGACGACCTCAGGTTCGTCAGCGTTTGCGGCGACCGGCCTGTCAGCCGCTTCGTCTGCGGGCTGAGCCTGTGCGATAACCCGATCGGCGACCGGCTCGTCCGCTTCAGCAATCATCTGCGGCCGGGCATCAACCGGGGCGGCAATTACCTGCGGATGGCGGGTGTCTGGCGCTATCGGCTGCGGCTGTTGCTGGTCAGGCGCGACGCCATTGATGGCCGTCTGCGGCTCCTGGAGCGCCGCGATCTCCTGCTCATGCTGCTCTTCAGCCTGAGCGTCCTGCGGGCGGGCAACCGGATAGCGGATCCATACCTTGCCGGACGCCATCTCCGGAGAGGCGCAGGCAACGGTCAGCGGCATCGGCGACTGGGTCGGGTAGCGCTCGTTACGGTAGCGACGACGGCGCTGTCCGCTGACGCGCAGATGGCGCGGCGAACGGCGGGAACGGCGCGGCATACCGGCAGCGTCGCGCGCTTCGTCATTATTACCCTGTTCCGGCGCGGCTTCGGCAACGACCGGCAGCGGCGCTTCGGCAACGGCGGGCAGATCGGCTTTCACCGGGGTGCTGTCGCAGGCCGGTGCGCTCTGCTCAATGGCGCTTTCTTCAGCGACGCCGTCGGTAATGCGTACCTTCTGGTTCAGCTGGCGCGGCTTGCGGCGCTGCTGGGGCTGACGAACGCGCTCCTCCTGCTCCGCTTCCTGTACCGGCTGCTGCTCCTCAACGGCCAGCGCCTTCACCTCCTGCTGGTTCTGACGTCTGTCGTCGCTGCGGCGGCGATTGCGCTCGCGACGCGGCGTCTGCTGCTCATCGCCGCTCTTCGCTTTTTCAACAACCTCGGCAGCCTGCTGGCGGCTTTCGCGCGCTTCGGCGTTTTGCTGCTGGGTCTGGCGGCGGTTACGGCGATTTTCTTCGCGATTTTCGCTCTCTTCGCTCCGCTCGGCGCGACGATCGCTACGTTCATTACGCTCGCCGCGCTCGTTACGGTCGCGGCGGGTGTTCGGACGGGGCCTGCGGCGCTCCTGCGGGCGCTCGGTTTTCTCTGCCGCCTTCGGCGCTGGCTGCGCTTCTGGCCTGGCCACCTCTTCTTCGCCGCCGGCAAACAGCGACTTCAGCGCGCCGAAGAGACGACCGAACAGGCCGTTCGACGGGGCCGCCTGCGGAGCGGCAGGCTGCGGAGCGGCGCTCTTCGCGGCAGGCTCGGTCGGGGTGGGGGCGGGCGGCACGTCCGGCATGGCGAAAGCTGCCAGCGCAGGCTGCTCAGGACGCTTGCGCTCGGCGTGCTCCTCTTCCGAAGGCAGCGCCATCTCCTCTTCATGCAGCTTCGGCAGCATGTAGCTGAGGGTCGAAGTCTCTTCGCCTTTACGCACCCGCAGCACGGAGTAGTGCGGTGTTTCCATCTGGTCGTTCGGCACGATAACGCAGCGCACGCCGTCCTGACGGGTCTCAATGGCGTTTACCGCCGTGCGTTTTTCGTTCAGCAGGTAGGAGGCGATAGGCACCGGAACGATAGCATGTACTTCCTGGGTATTCTCTTTCAGCGCCTCTTCTTCGATCAGGCGCAGAATTGACAGGGAGAGCGACTCGTTATCACGGACGGTGCCGGTGCCGCTACAGCGCGGGCAGACGTGATGGCTGGATTCCCCCAGCGACGGGCTGAGGCGCTGGCGGGACATCTCCAGCAGGCCGAAGCGGGAAATATGGCTGATCTGAATGCGTGCACGATCCTGACGCACCGCCTCGCGCAGGCGGTTTTCCACCGCGCGCTGGTGACGAACCGGCGTCATATCAATAAAATCGATGACGATCAGGCCGCCCAGGTCGCGCAGGCGCAGCTGGCGGGCGATCTCATCCGCCGCTTCGAGGTTGGTGTTGAAGGCGGTCTCTTCGATATCGCCGCCGCGGGTGGCGCGAGCGGAGTTGATGTCGATGGCGGTCAGCGCTTCGGTACTGTCGATAACAATCGAACCGCCGGAGGGCAGCCGCACTTCGCGCTGGAAGGCGGACTCGATCTGCGATTCAATCTGATAATGGCTGAACAGCGGGATTTCACCGGTATACAGCTTGATCTTGCTGCTGAAATCCGGGCGGCCCAGGGCGGCGATATGCTGGCGCGCCAGCTCAAGCACCTTCGGGTTATCGATCAGGATTTCGCCGATATCCTGGCGCAGATAGTCGCGGAAGGCGCGGACGATAACGTTGCTCTCCTGATGGATCAGGAACGGAGCAGGGCGATTTTCGGCCGCTTTCTGAATGGCTTCCCAGTGCTTCAGACGAAAGCTCAGGTCCCACTGCAGCGCTTCGGCGGATTTGCCGACGCCCGCGGTGCGCACGATAAGGCCCATGCCGTCAGGCAGCTCAAGGCTTGCCAGCGCCTCTTTCAGCTCGGTGCGATCGTCACCCTCAATGCGCCGGGAAATACCGCCCGCGCGCGGATTGTTCGGCATCAGAACCAGGTAGCTTCCCGCCAGACTAATAAAGGTGGTGAGCGCCGCGCCTTTATTGCCGCGCTCTTCTTTATCGATCTGAACAATCACTTCCTGTCCTTCGCGGAGAACATCTTTAATATTGGGGCGGCCATGGGCGCTGTAGCTGGCGGGGAAATATTCGCGGGCGATCTCTTTTAACGGGAGGAAACCGTGACGTTCAGCGCCATAATCAACAAATGCGGCTTCCAGACTCGGCTCAATACGGGTGATTTTGCCTTTGTAGATGTTCGCTTTTTTCTGTTCATGCCCCGGGCTTTCGATATCCAGGTCGTACAGACGCTGCCCGTCTACAAGGGCGACACGCAACTCTTCCTGCTGAGTTGCGTTGATTAACATTCTTTTCATCGTAACTTACTCATTATTCTTACATTGACGACTAAGCTGCGGGCATGGTTTGCCTTGCCGGGTATGAACCGATGGCCTCGTGTCTATATCGCGTCGTCAACCTCACGGTTGTCGCCAGCTTAAAGAGGCGCAGAGCGTCGGTAGCCTGTATTTCATACGGAAACACAGCGCAATTATACCCGTCATACTTCAAGTAGCATGTACGTTGGCTTTATTCGGCCCAGGGGTCTCACCCTGAAGGGCCGCCGCCAACGGCGTTCAAATCGGCTAAGCCGATTTGCCTTCGCTCTCCTCAGTCACTTACTCAGTAAGCTCCTGGGGATTCTCTGCGTCGCCGCCTTCCTGCAACTCGAATTATTTAGGGTATATCAGGGGAACAAGCCTGGGTAATATTCTCCAGAGAAAATCCCATCGTGCTCATCAACTTTTACGCTGCAGAGGCGCGGGCTTCGTCAGTTCATTCTGAACGCTTACCTGACGTAAGCATTCGACGATCCTCAGATCTGCCGTCTTCCTGCAACGTGAAATACCAGAGCACTTTACCGGTAAGGACTGCAACCCGCAGCCCGCTAACTGCCTGAAAGATCAATACGTCTTACGCCATTGCTGCGTTGATGATCGTCCTGGCAAAATGGGTCATTCCGTTAAACGGCTTGTTTTAACAAGATTTGTCACGGAAACCGCGCCATTATTCCATTGCTAACCTTGTTATAGCAAGTTGACTTTTACCCTTTATCACCCGGTTACTCACAGTTTCTTCACTTCCTGATTGGGGATTGGTCTAATAACCAACAATCTGGTCATGTCGAAGGCGTTTTGCCGGGTGACTGAAGTAAATATAAGCATAGAAAAATGAGTGGCGCTAATTTCGATGGCTAATTAGAATCGCCCCCCATGAAAACTGAGACGCCATCCGTAAAAATTGTTGCTATCAGCGCCGATGAGGCCGGGCAACGCATCGACAACTTTTTGCGCGCGCAGCTAAAGGGCGTGCCGAAGAGTATGATTTATCGCATTTTGCGCAAAGGTGAAGTGCGGGTGAACAAAAAGCGCATCAAGCCGGAGTACAAGCTTGAGGCCGGAGATGAAGTGCGTATCCCGCCGGTTCGGGTCGCAGAGCGCGAGGAGGCGGCCCTCTCCCCGCGTCTACAAAAGGTGGCGGCGCTGGCGGAGGTCATTCTGTATGAGGATGACGCGATTCTGGTGCTGAATAAACCTTCCGGCACCGCCGTACACGGCGGCAGCGGCCTGAGCTTCGGCGTTATCGAAGGGCTGCGGGCGCTGCGGCCGGAGGCACGTTTCCTTGAGCTGGTGCATCGTCTCGATCGCGATACCTCCGGCGTGCTGCTGGTCGCCAAAAAGCGCTCGGCGCTGCGTTCGCTGCATGAGCAGCTGCGCGGGAAGGGGATGCAGAAAGATTATCTGGCGCTGGTGCGCGGCCAGTGGCCGTCACACCTGAAGTCGGTGCAGGCACCGCTGCTGAAAAATATCCTGCAAAGCGGGGAGCGAATCGTGCGGGTCAGCCAGGAGGGGAAACCCTCGGAAACCCGCTTTAAGGTGGAGGAGCGCTATGCTTTCGCCACCCTGATGCGCTGCAGCCCGGTAACCGGACGCACCCATCAGATCCGCGTGCATACTCAACATGCCGGGCATCCGATCGCGTTCGATGACCGCTACGGCGACCGCGACTTTGACCTGCAGCTGGCGGGCATCGGGCCTGGTCGGCTGTTCCTGCACGCCGCGGCGCTGACGTTTATCCATCCGGGCAGCGGGGAAACGCTGCGTATCGAGGCACCTATGAGCGATGAGCTGAAGCGCTGTCTGCAGACGCTGCGCAACGCCGCGAAGAGGTGAATTTCCGGCGGGCCAGGGCGCTTTACCGCAGGCCCGCCGGGCGCGTTACGCCGTCAGCGGATTCCGCTCCTCCCGGCGCAGCATCTGGCTTAGTGCGATTAGCGGCAGGCCGACCAGCGTATTCGGGTCCCGCCCTTCCAGGCGTTCGAACAGCGCTATACCCAGCCCTTCGCTCTTGAAGCTGCCCGCGCAGTGCAGGGGGCGCTCCTTGCGCACGTAGTCGGCAATTTCCGCTTCGCTGAGATGACGGAAGTGGACGTCAAAGGGTTCGCATTCGGTCTGAAGATGGCCGGTAGCGCTGTTATAAAGCGCCAGTCCGGTATAAAACGTCACGCTGGTGCCGCTGGCTTTGGCCAGCTGCAGGCGGGCATTCTCCTCGGTCAGCGGTTTGCCGGTGATGATGCCGTCCAGCACGCAGACCTGATCGGAACCGATAATCAAGTGTGCCGGATAGCGCCCGGCCAGCGATTGCGCCTTCGCCTGCGCCAGCCGGGTAACCAGATGGCGGGGTGATTCACCCGGCATCGGCGTTTCATCAACGTCGGGGGCGGCGCATTCAAAGGGAATCGCCAGTTTTTCGAGCAGCGCGCGCCGCCAGGGGGATGTAGAAGCTAAAATGAGGCCAGGCATATTTTTCTCCCGGAGATATAGCGTATTGCCGAGTGGCATTTTAAACTTAGCGCCTGGTCATTCAGGTTCGCCGACGGGGCGTCTCCTGCGTGAAAACAGGGCTGCAGCCCGCAATGTGGGCGAATTATTGGAAAAAGGCAACCGCGTGCTGCCTTTTTCTTTGACTCTCTGACGTTACGAAGTTAATATGCGCGCCCTATGCAAAAGGTAAAATTACCCCTGACTCTCGATCCGGTTCGTACGGCTCAAAAACGCCTTGATTACCAGGGTATCTATACCCCCGATCAGGTTGAGCGCGTCGCCGAATCCGTGGTCAGCGTGGACAGTGATGTGGAGTGCTCCATGTCGTTCGCTATCGATAACCAGCGCCTTGCCGTTTTACGCGGTGATGCAAAGGTGACGGTATCGCTCGAATGCCAGCGCTGCGGGAAGCCGTTTACCCATCAGGTTCACACAACGTATTGCTTCAGTCCGGTCCGCTCTGACGAACAGGCTGAAGCACTGCCGGAAGCGTATGAGCCGATTGAGGTTAACGAATTCGGTGAAATCGATCTACTTGCAACGGTGGAAGATGAGATTATCCTCTCCTTGCCGGTAGTTCCGGTGCATGATTCTGAACACTGTGAAGTGTCCGAGGCGGACATGGTCTTTGGCGAACTGCCTGATGAAGCGCAAAAACCAAATCCATTTGCCGTATTAGCCAGCTTAAAGCGTAAGTAATTAAGGAGTAAGGTCCATGGCCGTACAACAGAATAAACCAACCCGTTCCAAACGTGGCATGCGTCGTTCCCATGACGCGCTGACCGCAGTCACCAGCCTGTCCGTAGACAAAACCTCTGGTGAGAAACACCTGCGTCACCACATCACTGCCGACGGTTACTACCGCGGCCGTAAGGTCATCGCTAAGTAATCGCGCTTACCCACTGAATTTCACTCCGTCGGTTACCGCCGGGGTGAAGGTCGGCGGGGCCTGCGTGATGAAGCTTAGTGAGGATACTCCCCGGGCGACCGGGGAAGCACCGAACCGGGCGGCGACGATACCTTGACACGTCTAACCCTGGCGTTAGATGTCATGGGGGGCGATTTTGGCCCCTCCGTGACGGTGCCTGCAGCACTGCAGGCGCTGAATGCCAATTCACAGCTCACACTTCTTTTAGTCGGGGACCCCGATACCATCACGCCATTACTTGCTAAAGCTGACTTTGCACAACGTTCGCGTCTGCAGGTTATCCCTGCGCAGTCAGTTATCGCCAGTAATGCCCGGCCTTCGCAGGCAATCCGCGCCAGCCGCGGTAGCTCCATGCGTGTGGCCCTGGAACTGGTAAAGGAAGGGCGAGCGCAGGCCTGCGTCAGCGCCGGAAATACCGGTGCGCTGATGGGACTGGCAAAATTACTGCTCAAACCCCTTGCGGGGATTGAGCGCCCCGCGCTGGTGACGCTGCTGCCGCACCAGCTGAAGGGCAAAACGGTAGTCCTCGACTTAGGGGCTAACGTCGGCTGCGACAGCGCGATGCTGGTGCAGTTCGCCATTATGGGCTCCGTTCTGGCGGAGGAGGTGGTGGGTATCATCCGCCCCCGCGTGGCGCTGCTCAACATCGGCGAAGAAGAGACCAAGGGGCTGGACAGCATCCGGGACGCTTCCCAACAGCTGAAGGCTATCCCCTCCATCAACTACATCGGCTATCTCGAAGCCAATGAGCTGTTGACGGGAAAAACGGACGTGCTGGTCTGCGACGGTTTTACCGGCAACGTGACGTTAAAGACGATGGAAGGGGTGGTTCGCCTGTTCCTGTCGCTGCTGAAGTCGCAGGGAGAAGAGGGGAAAAGCGCCTGGTGGCTGCGGCTATTAAAGCGTTGGTTACAAAAAAAACTGACCAGGCGATTCGGGCACCTCAACCCCGACCAGTATAATGGCGCTTGTCTGTTAGGATTGCGCGGCACGGTGATAAAAAGTCACGGTGCGGCGAATCAGCGGGCGTTTACCGTTGCGATTGAACAGGCGGTGCAGGCGGTGCAGCGACAGGTTCCTCAGCGAATTGCCGCTCGCCTGAAATCTGTATACCCGGCTGGCTTCGAACCGCTGGATGCCGACAGCGGTGAAGAGGCGCGCCCGCAGGGCTAAGCGCGCCGTTTAACGCCCGTCGGCACCTGCGTTTGCAGGTCGTGGGACATCATCGAAAAGTGACTGAGCGTATATGTATACGAAGATTATTGGTACCGGCAGCTATCTGCCCGAACAGGTGCGGACTAACGCCGATCTGGAAAAAATGGTCGAGACCTCTGACGAGTGGATTGTGACTCGCACAGGTATTCGTGAACGCCATATTGCCGCGCCCAATGAGTCAGTCGCGACCATGGGTTTTGCGGCGGCAAGCCGCGCGCTGGAGATGTCCGGCATTGATAAAAATGAGATCGGACTGATTGTCGTGGCGACCACCTCGGCAACGCACGCTTTTCCAAGCGCCGCCTGTGAAATCCAGAGCATGCTGGGCGTGAAGGGCTGCCCGGCGTTTGACGTTGCCGCCGCGTGCGCCGGTTTTACCTATGCGCTGAGCGTGGCCGATCAGTATGTTAAATCCGGCGCGGTAAAGTATGCGCTGGTGATCGGCTCCGACGTGCTGGCGCGCACCTGCGATCCGAGCGATCGCGGGACGATCATTATCTTCGGCGACGGTGCCGGCGCGGTTGTGCTGGGTGCCTCTGAAGAGCCGGGGATTATCTCCACCCATCTGCACGCGGACGGCAGCTACGGCGAACTCCTGACGCTGCCTAACGCCGATCGCGTGAATCCGGAAAACCCCATCCATCTGACGATGGCGGGCAACGAAGTCTTTAAAGTCGCTGTGACGGAGCTGGCCCATATCGTCGACGAGACGCTGGCGGCGAATAACCTCGATCGCGCTGAGCTGGACTGGCTGGTTCCGCATCAGGCCAACCTGCGCATCATCAGCGCGACGGCGAAAAAGCTGGGGATGTCGATGGACAGCGTGGTTGTGACGCTGGACCGGCACGGCAATACCTCTGCGGCCTCCGTTCCCTGCGCGCTGGACGAAGCCGTGCGCGACGGGCGCATTAAAGCAGGCCAGCTGGTGCTGCTTGAGGCCTTCGGCGGCGGATTCACCTGGGGCTCCGCGCTGGTTCGTTTTTAGTATAAGGATTTAAACATGACGCAATTTGCATTTGTGTTCCCAGGCCAGGGATCGCAAGCCGTCGGGATGCTGGCCGATATGGCCGCTGAGTATCCGATCATAGAAGAGACTTTTGCCGAAGCCTCCGCCGCGCTGGGCTATGACCTGTGGGCGCTGACTCAGCAGGGGCCGGCGGCAGAACTGAACAAAACCTGGCAAACCCAGCCCGCGCTGTTAGCCGCCTCCGTGGCGCTGTATCGCGCCTGGCAGCAGCAGGGGGGCAAAACGCCAGCGCTGATGGCGGGCCACAGCCTCGGTGAATACTCTGCGCTGGTCTGCGCCGGAGTTATCGGCTTTGCCGATGCGGTGCGCCTGGTCGAGCTGCGCGGTAAATTTATGCAGGAGGCGGTGCCGGAAGGCACCGGGGCGATGGCGGCGATCATCGGACTCGACGATGCGGCTATCGCGCAGGCCTGCGCCGCGGCGGCGGAAGGCCAAGTCGTCTCTCCGGTCAACTTTAACTCCCCCGGACAGGTGGTGATTGCCGGGCATAAAGAGGCCGTCGAGCGCGCGGGGAGCGCCTGCAAGGCCGCCGGCGCGAAGCGTGCGCTGCCGCTGCCGGTGAGCGTGCCGTCCCACTGTGCGCTGATGAAGCCCGCCGCAGAGAAGCTGGCGGTGGAATTAGCCAGCATTACCTTCAGCGCGCCGACCGTGCCGGTGGTAAATAACGTTGATGTAACGTGTGAAACTACAGCTGAAGCGATCCGCGATGCGCTGGTGCGCCAGCTCTACAGCCCGGTACAGTGGACGAAGAGCGTAGAGTTTATCGCCGCGCAGGGCGTGACGCACCTGTATGAAGTCGGCCCGGGTAAAGTTCTCTGCGGCCTGACGAAGCGTATTGTTGACACCCTGACCGCCTCGGCGCTTAACGAACCGGCGGCGATGTCAGCGGCACTTTCGCAATAAAGAGGAACTCCATGACTTTTGAAGGAAAAATTGCGCTGGTCACCGGTGCCAGCCGCGGTATTGGCCGCGCTATTGCTGAGACGCTTGCCGCGCGCGGCGCAACGGTTATCGGCACGGCAACCAGCGAAAATGGCGCACAGCAGATTAGCGATTATTTAGGTGCCAGAGGGAAAGGTCTGAAGCTGAATGTGACCGAACCTGCATCTATTGAATCGGTTCTGGAAAATATTCGCGCAGAGTTTGGTGAAGTCGATATCCTGGTCAATAATGCCGGCATCACTCGTGATAATTTGCTGATGCGAATGAAGGATGACGAGTGGAACGATATTCTCGACACCAATCTGTCATCAGTTTTCCGTCTGTCAAAAGCGGTAATGCGCGCTATGATGAAGAAGCGTCATGGACGTATTATCACTGTTGGTTCTGTGGTTGGTACCATGGGAAATGCGGGTCAGGCTAACTACGCTGCGGCGAAAGCGGGTCTGATCGGCTTCAGTAAATCACTGGCGCGCGAAGTTGCGTCCCGCGGAATTACTGTAAACGTTGTTGCTCCGGGCTTTATTGAAACGGACATGACGCGCGCGCTGACGGATGAGCAGCGTGCGGGTACGCTGGCGGCAGTGCCTGCGGGGCGCTTAGGCTCTCCGAATGAAATCGCCAGCGCGGTGGCATTCTTAGCCTCTGACGAAGCGAGTTACATCACTGGTGAAACTCTGCACGTCAATGGCGGAATGTACATGGTTTAATCACGTTATGCGCTGAAGTCGTCGGATCGCGTTACGCGGCGGCCCAGGCAGGCCACCTGAATACCGTCAAAGGTAGCTCCGGGGGCGTGCTGACGAAGCCGATGCCGCGGTATTTGTCGAACAAAGCGTATAAAAGTATTTGCGTTATTAGGGCGTATAGCCGCAAAATACCGTAAAATCGTGGTAAGACCTGCCGGGATTTAGTTGCAAATTTTTCAACATTTTATACACTACGAAAACCATCGCGAAAGCGAGTTTTGATAGGAAATTTAAGAGTATGAGCACTATCGAAGAACGCGTTAAGAAAATTATCGGCGAACAGCTGGGCGTTAAACAGGAAGAAGTGACCAACAATGCTTCTTTCGTTGAAGACCTGGGCGCGGATTCTCTTGACACCGTTGAGCTGGTAATGGCTCTGGAAGAAGAGTTTGATACTGAGATTCCGGACGAAGAAGCTGAGAAAATCACCACCGTTCAGGCTGCCATTGATTACATCAACGGCCACCAGGCGTAAGTGAACATCTCCAGGCGGTCGCTCGACCGCCTGAGTTTTATTCTTTTGTCCCACTAGAATTATTTTCCCTCCCTGGAGGACAAACGTGTCTAAGCGTCGTGTAGTTGTGACCGGACTGGGCATGTTGTCTCCTGTCGGCAATACCGTAGAGTCTACCTGGAAAGCTCTTCTTGCCGGTCAGAGTGGCATCAGCCCGATCGACCATTTCGATACTAGCGCCTATGCAACGAAATTTGCTGGCTTAGTAAAGGATTTTAACTGTGATGACATCATCTCGCGCAAAGAGCAGCGCAAGATGGATGCCTTCATTCAATATGGAATTGTCGCAGGCTGGCAGGCCATGCAGGATTCTGGCCTTGAAGTTACGGAAGAGAACGCAACCCGTATTGGTGCCGCTATCGGCTCCGGTATTGGCGGTCTCGGCCTGATCGAAGAGAACCACAGTTCCCTGATGAAAGGCGGGCCGCGTAAGATCAGTCCGTTCTTCGTTCCGTCAACGATTGTTAACATGGTGGCGGGTCACCTTACCATCATGTACGGCCTGCGTGGGCCAAGCATCTCCATCGCCACCGCCTGTACTACCGGCGTGCATAACATCGGCCAGGCGGCGCGTATCATCGCCTGGGGAGATGCAGACGTCATGGTCGCGGGCGGCGCTGAGAAGGGCAGTACTCCCCTCGGCGTGGGCGGCTTCGGCGCGGCGCGGGCGCTTTCTACACGTAATGATAACCCGCAGGCGGCCAGCCGTCCGTGGGACAAAGAGCGTGATGGCTTTGTGCTGGGCGACGGCGCGGGCATGGTGGTGTTGGAAGAGTACGAACATGCGAAAGCGCGCGGCGCGAAAATCTACGCTGAGCTGGTGGGCTTCGGGATGAGCAGCGATGCTTATCACATGACCTCACCGCCGGAAAGCGGCGCAGGGGCGGCGCTGGCAATGGCTAACGCGCTGCGCGACGGGGCGGTTGAGCCGGGCCAGATCGGCTACGTCAACGCCCACGGCACCTCCACGCCGGCTGGCGACAAGGCGGAAGCGCAGGCGGTGAAGTCGGTCTTCGGTGACGCAGCAGGCCGCGTAATGGTCAGCTCCACCAAGTCCATGACCGGCCACCTGCTGGGCGCGGCGGGGGCAATCGAGTCCATTTTCTCCATCCTGGCGCTGCGCGACCAGGCCATCCCGCCAACCATCAACCTGGATAATCCGGATGAAGGTTGCGATCTGGACTTCGTGCCTCACGAGGCGCGCCAGGTCAACGGTATGGAGTATGTCCTGTGCAACTCCTTCGGCTTTGGCGGAACCAACGGTTCTCTGATCTTCAAAAAGATCTGATCCTGCCGGGTCCGGGGCTGCCCGATCGCGGCGTTAACGTTTGTGGTTGCGCCAGCCGTCGATAGTAATCCGAAAGGTCCGTTTATCGGACCTTTTTTATTTCAGCCTGCTTCTCTTGTCCTGCATAATTCGTCCTGCCACACTAACGGGCCATCGTTAAGGAGTCGCCATGTATCTGATAAATGGTCGCCAACAGGCGTTCCTTGCCGCTGACGACCGGGCCGTACAGTTCGGCGATGGGTGTTTCACCACCGCGCGGATCGTTGACGGTAACATCTGCCTTTTTGCCGCCCATCTGGCGCGTCTGCAGGAGGGTTGCAGCAGGCTGGCGATCCCATTTGATCGCTGGGACGAGCTGCGGCAGGAGATGTCGAGCCTTGCGGCGGGGCAGGCGCATGGGGTGCTGAAGGTTATCCTCAGCCGCGGCAGCGGCGGCCGGGGCTACGCTACGGGAGGCTGCGGCGCGCCAGGCCGCGTGCTCTCGGTTACCGCCAGGCCTGACCATTACGCGCGCTGGCGTGAGCAGGGGGTCGCGCTGGCGCTCAGCCCGGTCCGGCTGGGACGTAACCCGCTGCTGGCGGGCATTAAGCATCTTAATCGCCTGGAGCAGGTGTTGATCCGTCGCCATCTCGAGCAGACGGGGGCGGATGAGGCGCTGGTCCTTGACAGTGAGGGATGGGTTACGGAATGCTGTGCGGCGAATTTGTTCTGGCGTAAGGGGAACAGGGTCTGGACGCCGCGGCTGGATCAGGCCGGGGTGAACGGCGTGATGCGCCAGTTCTGTCTGCGCAGGCTGGAACAGTCTCCCTTTCAGGTGATGGAAACCCAGGCTCGTGAGGCGGACTTTGCCCGGGCGGATGAAGCCATTGTCTGCAATGCGCTGATGCCGGTGATCCCCGTCAGAGCCTATGGAGAGAGACGGTTTTCATCGCGAGCGCTGTTTAATTTTTTAGCCCCACTTTGCGAGCATCCGAATTCGTTATGAAAAAAGTTTTAGGTGTTGTCCTTTTACTGCTGGTGATCCTGGGTATCGCCGCGGGTCTGGGAATAGGGAAAGTTCGTCAGCTGGCGGACAGCAGGCTATTGATTGATGATGAAATGATTTTTACCCTCAGGCCGGGCACCGGCCGGCTGGCGCTGGGGGAGAGGCTGTATGCAGACAAAATTATCAACCGCCCGCGGGTATTTCAGTGGCTGCTACGCATTGAGCCGGATCTGGCGCATTTTAAGGCCGGCACCTACCGGCTGACGCCGGGAATGACCGTTCGCCAGATGCTGCAGCTGCTTAAAAGCGGAAAAGAGGCGCAGTTTCCGCTACGGCTGGTGGAAGGGATGCGCCTGAGTGATTACCTCAGGCAGCTGCGGGCGGCACCGTACGTTAAACACACCCTGAGCGACGACGACTACGCGACCGTGGCCCGGGCGCTGAAGCTGGAGGAGTCCGGGCGGCTGGAGGGTTGGTTCTGGCCTGACACCTGGATGTATACCGCCGGAACAACCGACGTGGCGCTGCTTAAGCGCGCCCACCAGAAGATGGTTAAGGTTGTCGACAGCGTCTGGGCGACCCGGGCGCAGGGGCTGCCCTATAAGGATCGGGAGCAGCTGGTGACCATGGCGTCCATTATTGAAAAAGAGACGGCGGTTGCCAGCGAGCGCGACAGGGTGGCCTCGGTGTTTGTGAACCGCCTGCGGATCGGGATGCGTCTGCAGACCGATCCAACGGTGATTTACGGCATGGGGGAGCGCTATAATGGCAACCTGACCCGCACCGATCTGGAGAGGCCGACCGCCTATAACACCTATACCATTTCCGGCCTGCCGCCCGGACCGATCGCCATGCCGGGGGAGGCCTCGCTGAAGGCGGCGGCCCATCCGGCGAAAACGCCGTATCTCTATTTTGTGGCCGACGGCAAAGGCGGCCACACGTTCAATACCAACCTCGCTGGCCATAACCGGTCCGTGCGGGACTACCTGAAGGTGCTTAGAAATAAAAATGCACAGTAATTATATCGTCATCGAGGGGCTGGAGGGTGCCGGAAAAACCACCGCGCGCGAGGTGGTGGTCGACACCCTTAAAGCGCTGGGCGTCCGCGATCTCATCTTTACCCGCGAGCCGGGCGGTACGCAGCTTGCGGAAAAGCTGAGAAGCCTGGTGCTGGATATTAAATCCGCGGGCGACGAAGTGATTGTCGATAAAGCCGAAGTGCTGATGTTTTATGCCGCCCGCGTACAGCTGGTGGAAACGGTTATCAAACCCGCGCTGGCGAGCGGTGCCTGGGTTATCGGCGATCGTCACGATCTCTCCACCCAGGCCTACCAGGGCGGCGGGCGCGGCGTCGATCGGCAGATGCTGGCGACGCTGCGCGACGCGGTGCTCGGCGACTTCCGGCCGGATCTGACGCTCTACCTTGATGTGACGCCGGAGGTGGGGCTGAAGCGCGCCCGCGCCCGCGGCGAGCTGGATCGCATTGAGCAGGAGTCTTTTACGTTTTTCAATCGCACCCGGGCGCGCTACCTGGAGCTGGCCGCGCAGAGTGATGATATTCTTACCATTGACGCCACGCGGCCGCTGGAAGAGGTGAAAACGGCGATTCGTGCTGCCGTCACGACGTGGGTGAAGGAGCAGAACCCATGAAATGGTATCCGTGGCTGCGCCCGGACTTCGAAACCCTGGTGGCGGGCTATCAGGCGGGAAGGGGCCACCATGCGCTACTAATTCAGGCGCTGCCCGGCATGGGCGACGATGCGCTAATTTACGCCCTGAGCCGCTGGCTGCTGTGCCAGCGGCCGGAGGGCCATAAAAGCTGCGGCCGCTGCCGTGGCTGCCAGCTGATGCAGGCGGGCACCCATCCCGATTACTATTCACTGGCACCGGAAAAGGGCAAAAGCGCGCTGGGCATTGACGCGGTGCGTGAAGTCAGCGAAAAGCTATACGAACATTCCCGCCTTGGCGGAGGAAAGGTCGTATGGATCGCCGATGCGGCGCTGCTGACGGACGCCGCTGGCAATGCGCTGTTGAAGACCCTTGAGGAGCCGCCCGCTGAAACCTGGTTCTTCCTCGCCAGCAGAGAGCCAGCCCGTCTGTTGACCACCCTGCGCAGCCGCTGTCGGCTGCACCACCTGGCACCGCCGCCTGAGCAGTATGCCGTGGGCTGGCTTGCGCGAGAAGTGACAGCGTCACAGGCGTCGCTGCTGACGGCGCTGCGTCTGAGCGCAGGCTCGCCGGGAGCTGCGCTGATGCTGCTGCAGTCCGACGGCTGGAGCCAGCGCGAAACCCTGCGCCAGGCGCTGGCGGAGTGCCTGCAGAGCGGAGAGTGGTATACGCTTCTGCCGGCCCTGAACCATGAGCAGGCACCCGCCAGGCTACACTGGCTGGCGACGCTGCTGCTGGATGCGCTCAAGCATCAGCAGGGCGTGTCGCACTCTATTAACGTTGACGCCGTGCCGCTGATTACCACCCTTGCCGACCTGATATCCGCAGCGCGCCTGCAGGCGATACTCAGCGATCTGTGCCGCTGCCGTGAGCAGCTCCTCAACGTCGCCGGCGTCAACCGGGAGCTGCTGTTAACCGATCTTCTTCTCCGTACAGAGCACTATCTGCGACCGGGGGTCGCGCTGCCTGTTTCCCATCTTTGAGAGAGACATTATGTTGTTAGTCGACTCGCACTGCCATCTTGATGGCCTTGATTATCACTCCCTGCATAAGGATGTGGACGACGTGCTGGCGAAAGCCGCCGCCCGCGACGTGAACTTTTTTCTGGCGGTGGCGACCACCCTGCCGGGCTACCGCAGTATGCGTGAGCGGGTTGGCGAACGTCATAACGTCGTTTTCTCCTGCGGCGTACATCCGCTAAACCAGGATGAAGAGTATGACGTGGAGGCGCTGCGCCGCCTGGCCGCGGAGGAGGGCGTCGTGGCGCTGGGTGAGACCGGGCTGGACTATTTCTATACCCCGGAAACCAAAGCGCGACAGCAGGCGTCGTTCATCAACCATATCCGCATCGGCCGCGAGCTGAACAAGCCGGTGATTATCCATACCCGCGACGCGCGGGCGGATACCCTGGCCATCCTGGGCGAAGAAAACGTGACGGATTGTGGCGGCGTACTACACTGTTTTACAGAGGATAAAGAAACGGCGGGTAAGCTATTGGATCTGGGTTTATATATCTCATTTTCCGGGATTGTGACCTTCCGTAACGCCGGGCAGCTGCGCGAGGCCGCGCGCTATGTACCGCTGGATCGTCTGCTGGTGGAGACCGATTCGCCGTATCTCGCCCCGGTACCGCATCGCGGGAAAGAGAACCAGCCGGCGATGGTTCGTGACGTTGCGGAGTTTCTGGCTGAGCTGAAAGGCGTTGCCGTTGCGGAGCTGGCGCAGATCACCACTGAAAACTTCGCCCGTCTGTTCCACATCGACGCCTCCCGCCTGTGCTCTGCTCGCTGAGCTATTTTTTTTAAGCTCGTAATTAATCATTAAAGATAATACTATTCACCGCCTGAAATTGGGCGGTGAATGAGCGTTTAGAAACAACAAGAAACGTTTTTTGTCACATTGTGCAACTTTACCGGTCGTCAGGACTTGAAACGTGATAGTCATCAAACAAAATCAGCATTAATTATTTTAGTCTGCGTAATAAATAAAGGGCGCTTAGATGCTCTGTACACGGCGAAGTCTCTCCCCCTTCGCCCGGGCGTGAAAACGTAAAAAGCACCAATACTCAGGAGCACTCTCAATTATGTTTAAGAATGCATTTGCTAACCTGCAAAAGGTCGGTAAATCACTGATGCTGCCGGTCTCCGTACTGCCTATCGCAGGTATCCTGCTGGGCGTCGGTTCCGCAAACTTCAGCTGGCTGCCAGCCGTTGTGTCCCATGTGATGGCGGAGGCAGGCGGTTCTGTTTTTGCTAACATGCCGCTGATTTTTGCCATCGGTGTCGCCCTGGGCTTTACCAATAACGACGGCGTTTCCGCTCTGGCCGCCGTGGTTGCATACGGCATCATGGTGAAAACGATGGCCGTGGTTGCGCCGCTGGTGCTGCATCTTCCTGCGGCAGATATCGCTGATAAACACCTGGCGGATACCGGGGTGCTCGGCGGGATCATCTCCGGCGCGATTGCGGCGTATATGTTTAACCGCTTCTACCGAATTAAGCTGCCTGAGTATCTTGGTTTCTTTGCGGGCAAACGCTTTGTGCCGATTATCTCCGGCCTGGCGGCGATCTTTACCGGGGTCGTTCTGTCCTTCATCTGGCCGCCGATCGGCAGTTTAATTCAGTCCTTCTCCCAGTGGGCCGCCTACCAGAACCCGGTCGTGGCGTTCGGTATTTATGGCTTCATTGAACGCTGCCTGGTGCCGTTCGGTCTGCACCATATCTGGAACGTTCCCTTCCAGATGCAGATTGGTGAATACACCAACGCGGCGGGTCAGGTCTTCCACGGCGATATTCCTCGCTATATGGCGGGTGACCCGGAGGCGGGCAAACTCTCCGGCGGCTTCTTGTTTAAAATGTACGGCCTGCCCGCGGCGGCTATCGCCATCTGGCACTCCGCGAAGCCGGAGAACCGGGCCAAGGTTGGCGGGATCATGATCTCCGCGGCGCTGACCTCGTTCCTGACCGGTATTACGGAGCCGATCGAATTCTCCTTTATGTTCGTGGCACCGATTCTGTACGTGATCCACGCGATTCTGGCCGGTCTGGCGTTTCCGATCTGTATTCTGTTGGGGATGCGTGACGGAACCTCCTTCTCGCACGGTCTGATCGACTTTGTCGTTCTCTCCGGCAACAGCAGTAAACTGTGGCTGTTCCCGGTGGTTGGTATCGGCTATGCGATCGTTTACTACGTGGTCTTCCGCGTGCTGATTAAAATGCTGAATCTGAAAACCCCGGGCCGGGAAGAGGCCATTGAGGGGGCGAAGGCGGGCGTCACCAGCGAAATGGCTCCGGCTCTGGTAGCGGCCTTCGGCGGGAAAGAGAACATTACCAACCTGGATGCCTGCATTACCCGTCTGCGGGTCAGCGTGGCCGACGTCGGCAAAGTCGACCAGGCCAGCCTGAAGCAGCTGGGCGCTGCAGGGGTTGTGGTTGCGGGTTCCGGCGTCCAGGCTATTTTTGGCACTAAGTCCGATAACCTGAAAACGGAAATGGATGAGTATATCCGTAACAGCTAAGGCTCCGGCCAGGGGAGAACTGAGGCAGCCGGACGGCTGCCTCAGGTTGATGACAAAGAGGGAAAAAACGTGGTTTTTCCCTCTTTGTGGTTAGCAGCCGAAAATCAATATATTGATTTTCCTTATTTATTTTTGTGGTGATTATGGCCGGACGAGTTCGGCCTGGGTTTTGTCATCAGTCTCAGGCAGCCGGACGGCTGCCTTTTTTATGGCCGCGAGAAATCAGAAGCGATAGCTTGCCGTCACGCTGACGTTGCGCGGTTCGCCATAGACAATGGAACCTTCGATATTCGTGTCGTAGGTTTTATTGAACAGGTTGTTGATATTACCCTGCACGGCGAAGTTTTCCGTTACCTGGTAGCGGGTGAACAGATCCACCAGCGCATAGCTGCCCTGTTCTGCCCGGAAGGTGCCAAACGGGGTGACGGTATCCTTATAAACCCGGTTTTGCCAGTTAACGCCGCCCCCGACGGTTAGCTGCGGCACGGCCGGCAGACGGTAGCGGGTGAACAGCTTCACGCTGGTGCGCGGCAGGTTCGGATTCACCGCGTTGCCCCGAAGGTTAGCTGCCAGTTGTCGGTGATAGCGCCGTTGGCTTCAAACTCAACCCCTTTGCTGACCGTGCCGTCCACGGCCTTATAGGCGATTTCGCCGCTGCTGCCGGGGATCGGCACGCCGGTGGACTGGGCCAGATTATCCTGCTCGATGCGGAACACGGAGAAGGTGGTAGTCAGGCGGCTGTTCATCCAGTCTGATTTCAGGCCCACCTCGTAGTTGTTGCCGGTGACGGGCGCAAGGTACTTGTTGGCGCTGTCGCGCTCGTTCTGAGGATTGAAGATGGAGGTGTAGCTGGCGTAGGCGGACCAGCTGTCGTTAATGTCATAAACCAGCCCCGCGTAAGGCGTGGTGTGGTTTTTCTCCATGCGCCAGGTCAGCGTGTCAATACGCCAGTTGGTGTAGCGGGCACCGACGATCAGGTGCAGCGGATCGGCCAGTGAAATGCGCGTGGCGGCGTACAGCGACTTGATGTGGGTGGTATCATCTTCGGCCAGCGCCTGCGGGAGCCAGTCGGTTTCCGGGAAATTGCCGTTGAAGCCGGAGAAGCTGCCGATCTCATCCGGGAAAACGTTCGCCCAGGAGCTGAAATAGCGGTTATTTTGTCTGCTGTAGCCGCCGCCCAGCATCAGATTATGCTGGCGTCCAAACAGCTCGTAGCTGCCGTCGGCGAAGAGATCCAGCGAGTCCATTTTGCGTTTGCCGCTGTTCCAGCCGGTGCCGCCCACGTAGTCAAAGCCAGGGCCGTAGTTGCCGTACGGACCGACCAGCATACCGTTCTCTTTATTCACATAGGCGTCAACGTACATCGTTTTGCCGTCGATTTTCGCTTCGCTATGGGTGGCGTTCAGGGTTGCCTGCCAGCTGTCGGCAAAGCGCTGGTTCAGGGTGATAAAGACCTTGTTGCTCTCTTTATCGTTGTACGCCCAGTCCGGGGCGGTGCTGCGCGCGCGATCGTAGCGGTTGCTGCTGCCGTCGGTATTCCAGCGCGGCAGGCCGCCCCATGTAGGGCTGTCGGTATTGATATGCTGATATTCATAACCGGCGGAAAGCCGGGTGGTCGCCCCCAGATCGGCATCAATAATGCCGGAGAAAAAGGTCTTTTCGCTACGGTAGCGGTCGAGCCAGGCGTCATTATTCTGGTATCCGCCCACGACGCGGCCGCGCACGCTGCCGTCCGCCGTCAGCGGGCTCTGGAGATCCATGACGTAGCGCTGCTTGTTCCAGCTGCCGTATTCCGCAGACACATCGCCTTTAAACTCGCGGCTGGTGGCGTGTTTACGGACCATATTAATGGCGGCGGAGGGGTTGCCCGTCCCAATCATCAGGCCGTTGGCCCCGCGCACTACCTCCACGCGCTCAAACAGCGCGGTATCTGACTGGGCGTCGCCCATGTTCCAGCGGGCGTCGAACCAGGTAGGAATACCGTCAACCATATAGTTATCAATTTCGAAGCCGCGTGAAAAATAGCTGCTGCGATCGGAGTCGGCCTGGCTGCGGCTGATCCCTAAGGTGTTATCCATCACCTCGCCCAGGCTTTGTAACTGCTGATCCTCCATGCGCTGCTGGCTGACGAGGCTGACCGACTGTGGAATATCGCGCTGGGCCATCTCCATTTTTGTCCCGATGGCGGTGGTCTTTACGCTGTAATCCTGTTCTTCACCGGTTGTCTGGTCAGCGGCGACAGAACCGTCCACGATGACGGTATCTTCAGCGGCGAGGCTAACGGAAGGGGCCAGCGCCATAGCGATGCAGGCGGCCAATAGCGAGGGCGTAGCGCCAGGCTGGCGCTGGAGACAGCGAATATGAGTGGTGAAAGACATCGGAAAACCCTTGAGTAATATTGTTATGAGGTTAACGCCTGCGGCAGGCGATAAACTTTTTTCGATTTCTAACGTTTGCTAAGTGCAGAAATGAAAACGCGAAATATACGCATTTGTATTCACCAAGTAAATGTATGTCGGCAGAAAGATGAAAGGCCGTTTCACTTATCCCATAAGCGGCGTGAGTATAAAGGTCCGAAAGCCGCCATTGCGGTAGGTTTTCGCTTAATAAATCGTGGCTTAAGGTTGAAAGAGCGTGAGTAACTCGCTCATACTCTATACCCGTCATACTTCAGGCTGCATATGCGTTGGCTGCGGGTTACTCGTCTCGTCCATGAGACTCGCCCTGACGGGCCGCCGCTGCGCGGCGTTCAAATCTGCTCCCGACAGATTTGTCACTCACCCCGGTCACAATGTTTGCTATGCTCCCGGGGATGAATGAGGGACATCCCTGTCTCTCACCGCAGGCGACCTGCGGACGGGCAAATTCGTTCCTGACGAATTTGTCGCTCGCTTGCCGCGTGATTCGGCCTGAAGGCCTCACCCCTTCGGGGCCAGTCGGGGGCTGTTCAAAACGCGCTGCGTTTTGTCCTGCAACTCGAATTATTTAGGGTATATACTCAACCTGTGGCTCAGCGTAGCATGGTCATTTTCACAAAGGACAAGGTCGTGGCAGAAGAGACTATATTCAGCAAAATTATTCGTCGTGAAATTCCCTCGGATATCGTTTACCAGGATGAACTGGTCACCGCGTTTCGCGATATTGCCCCTCAGGCACCCACGCATATCTTGATCGTCCCCAATATTTTGATCCCCACCGTCAACGACGTCACCGCCGGGCACGAACAGGCGCTGGGTCGGATGATCGTTGTGGCGGCCAAAATTGCCGAACAGGAAGGTATTGCCCAGGACGGTTACCGCTTGATTGTCAATACTAATCGTCACGGCGGCCAGGAGGTGTATCACATCCATATGCACCTGCTGGGCGGACGCGCGCTTGGCCCCATGCTTGCGCAAAAAGGGCTGTAGCGATGAGACGAGGATGTCTGGCGCTGTCGCTGACGCTGCTGCTCGTGGGCTGTGGCTCGACGCCTGAAATTGCGGTCAGCGATGAGCAGACGCTGGTCATGGAGTCAACCCTGCTGGCCGCCGGCATCACGGCGCAAAAGCCGTCGCTGTCGACCTCCGGTATAAGCGCCTCTGCATCCTCAACCCTCTATAACGAGAGGCAAGAACCCGTTACCGTCCATTATCGTTTTTACTGGTATGACGCCAGAGGGCTGGAGATGCATCCTCTGGAAGCGCCGCGCAGCGTGACGATCCCGGCGCGTTCGGCGGTCACGCTGTACGGCAGCGCCAGCTCTCTGGGGGCGCGCAAGGTCAGACTTTATCTTTACTTGTAAGGGGTGAAATTTGATGACAAAAACAGGTCGCTACGCTCTGATTGCCGCGCTGGCGATATTCCTCACCGGCTGTGAGTTGCGCAATGAGCCAGCGCCGGTCGAAGAGGTGGAAATAACGCCGCCGCCGCCGCCCCAGCAGCAGGTGCCGGTAGTGCCGACGGTCCCGCCGATGCCGGGACAGCCGGACGCGATTGAGCATGAAGATCAAACCGCGCAGCCCGCGCCGCGCGTACGCCATTATGACTGGAACGGCGCGATGCAGCCGATGGTAGGCAAGATGCTACAGGCCGACGGCGTTACCGCAGGCAGCGTGCTGCTGGTGGACGGCGTCAATAACCGCACCAATGGCTCCCTGAATGCGGGCGAGGCGACCGAAACCCTGCGCAACGCGCTGGCCAACAACGGCAAGTTTACCCTGGTCTCCTCGCAGCAGCTGTCAATGGCCAAGCAGCAGCTGGGGCTGTCGCCCCAGGACAGCCTGGGCACCCGTAGCAAAGCGATTGGCATTGCCCGCAACGTCGGCGCGAACTATGTGCTCTACTCCAGCGCATCCGGCAACGTCAATGCGCCATCGCTGCAGATGCAGCTTATGCTGGTGCAAACCGGTGAAATTATCTGGTCAGGTAAAGGTGCGGTCCAGCAGCAATAAATCTCTGACGCGCGACGAGGTGCTGTCGCGCTATTTTCCGCATTATCATCCCGTCGGGTCGGCTGAAACCGGGTTAAGCGGCGGCGGCATTATCCTCGAAAGCGGTGCCCGGCGCGTCGTTTTGCGTCAGCACCACGATCCCTGCGCGCCGGCGTCGCGTCTGTTGCGCCACTACCGGGCGCTTTCGCGTCTTCCGGAAAGCCTTGCGCCCGCGCCCTGTTTCTACGCCGGGGGCTGGATGGCGGTGGCCTGGCTGCCGGGCGAGGTGAAAGCCGACATGCCGGAAGCCGACGCGCTGGCCGGTTTACTGTATCATCTGCACCGGCAGCCGCGCTTCGGCTGGCGCATTACGCTGCTGCCGCTGCTGGAGCAATACTGGCAGGGTGGCGATCCGGCGCGGCGAACGCCGTTCTGGCTGCGACAGCTAAAGCGTCTGCGGCGGGCGGGGGAGCCAAATCCCCTGCGGCTGGCACCGTTGCATATGGACGTCCATCCCGGCAATCTGGTGCATACGCCAGCGGGGCTGCGGCTTATCGACTGGGAGTATGCTGGAGACGGCGATATCGCGCTGGAGCTGGCGTCGACCTGGGGTGACGAGGCGCAGCTTCAGAGGCTGGTGGAGGCCTATGCCCGGCGCGCCCGCCTGCGGCCCGCGCTGCTCTGGCGGCAGGTCCGGCGCTGGCGTCCCTGGGTCGCAATGCTGCAGGCAGGGTGGTTTGAGTATCGCTGGCGGCAGACCGGCGAACAACAGTTTATCAGGCTGGCCAATGAAACCTGGCGTCAGCTGTTAGCAGAAGGTTAGAGGAGATCGGTGTGGGTCCAGTTATGTTGGATGTTGAAGGGTTTGAACTGGATGCGGAGGAGCGTGAAATCCTGGCCCATCCGCAGGTCGGAGGGCTGATCCTTTTTACACGTAATTATTACGATCCGGCGCAGCTGCGCGAGCTGGTGCGTCAGATCCGCGAGGCGTCGCGCCATCGCCTGGTGGTGGCGGTCGATCAGGAGGGCGGCCGGGTGCAGCGCTTCCGCGAAGGTTTCACCCGCCTGCCCGCCGCCCAGGCGTATGCCGCGCTGCTTGGGCTGGAAGAGGGCGGAACGCTGGCCAGGGAGGCCGGATGGCTGATGGCCAGCGAAATGATTGCCATGGACATTGATATCAGCTTTGCGCCGGTGCTGGACGTCGGGCACATCAGCGCCGCCATCGGCGAGCGCGCATATCATGCCGACCCGCAGAAGGCGCTGGCGATGGCGCGCTGCTTTATTGACGGCATGCGCGCGGCGGGCATGAAAACCACCGGCAAGCACTTCCCCGGACACGGCGCGGTGGCCGCCGATTCCCATAAAGAGACTCCCACCGACCCGCGCTCCGAGGCGGAAATTCGCGCTAAGGATATGTCGGTATTCCGTTCTCTGATTAGCGAGGGCAGGCTGGATGCGATTATGCCAGCACACGTGATTTACCGTGACGCCGATCCGCGCCCGGCGAGCGGATCGCCCTACTGGCTGCAGACGGTGCTACGTCAGGAGCTGGGCTATGACGGGGTGATTTTTTCTGACGATCTGTCGATGGAAGGGGCGGCGGTGATGGGCAGCTATGCGCAGCGCGCGCAGGCGTCGCTGGAGGCCGGTTGCGATATGATCCTTGTCTGTAATAATCGTCAGGGGGCGGTGAGCGTGCTGGACAATCTGCCGCCGACCGGGGCGGAGCGCGTGGCCCGCCTGCATCATACCGGCTCGTTTTCACGCCGTGAGCTGATGGACTCTGCGCGCTGGAAAACGGCCAGCGTCCGGCTTAGTCAGCTGCACGATCGCTGGCAGGAAGAGAAAGCCGCTTATCAGGCCCGTACAGCGTGAAGATCGCCGCGGTCGTATGATTGTCTGGCTCCGGAAGTGCGGCGGGCGGCCCGGCCCTGCGAAGTCAAAGAGCCAGGCTGAAACTCCCTCCGGGAGACGTTGAGTGTGAGGATGCGAAATGATTATCTATCTGCACGGTTTTGACTCGAACAGTTCGGGAAACCATGAAAAGGTGTTGCAGCTGCAGTTTATCGATCCGGACGTCAGGCTAATCGGCTACAGTACGCGGCATCCTAAACACGATATGCAGCATTTGCTGAAGGAAGTGGACAAGATGCTCCAGTTGAACGTCGACGACAGGCCGCTAATCTGCGGCGTCGGCCTCGGAGGCTATTGGGCGGAGCGGATCGGCTTTCTGTGCGATATTCGTCAGGTGGTGTTTAACCCGAACCTGTTCCCCCAGGAGAACATGGAGGGCAAAATCGACCGCCCCGAAGAGTATGCGGATATCGCCACCAAGTGCGTCGCCAACTTTCGCGAGAAAAACCGCGACCGCTGCCTGGTGATTCTCTCTCGCCGTGATGAAGCGCTGGACAGCCAGCGCACGTTCGGGGCGCTGCGCCCGTATTATGAAATCGTCTGGGATGAAGATCAGACGCATAAGTTCAGCACTATTTCGCCCCATCTGCAGCGTATCCGGGCGTTTAAAACGCTGGGCTAGTCGGCGCGTTAACCTGACCACAGGGCCAGCCTGCGGGCTGGTTTTTTTGCCGCAGTGAAATATCCGCCGCCTTTATCCTGCGGCTATTTTAAAAAAATGCGCCGGTGCGCTTTTTTAATTTTCTGCGGGCGACGGGCGCGCTTGTCTATACCCTAAATAATTCGAGTTGCAGGACAAAAAGCAGCGCGTTTTGAACAGCCGTAGCGCTGGCCCCGAAGGGGTGAGGCCTCAGGCCGAATCACGCGGCAAGTGAACGACAAATTCGTCAGGAACGAATTTGCCCGACCGCAGGTCGCCTGCGGTGAGGGACAGGGATGTCCCTCATTCATCCCCGGAAGCATAGCGAACACGGTGACCGGGGTGAGTGACAAATCTGTCGGGAGCAGATTTGAACGCCGCGCAGCGGCGGCCCGTCAGGGCGAGTCTCTTGGATGAGACGAGTAACCCGTAGCCAACACACATCCAGCCTGAAGTATGACGGGTATATATCGTTCAACCGCTAATTTCCCCGTTGCAAATCACTTTGCGCCAGATATTTCTCCAGCGCCCGCTTTTTAATTCGAGGGGGCTGTATTTTCTCCTGTGGGGAAACGTCCTCTTTTTATCGCGGCAGTTAAGTTTATTCTCAGGTTCCTGCACGACGGTATGTTGCCGCAGCTGGCACGGTCCGGCCTGCAGGAGATTCTGCCTGAAGCTTCACGCCTTCCGGGCGCGCTTCGTGGCTTTTCACAGCGCCCCGCGTTTCATTATGTATTGCGAATTGTTCAGGGAATAACAGGACCCGGCGGCATCGCTATTTTTATGTAGTGAGGCAGTTAAAGTCCGTCTGCAGGATAACAATTACCAGGCCTTTTCTGAATATATGTTCAGTGAATGAATATATGTTAGATCACGTTTTTGCCATCAAAAAATGACCTTAGCTTTTTTATGTGATTGCAATCACTTATCAATCAATATTCATCGGTTAGCCTCTTGCGCATATGATGTTCTATTGAACATATGATCATATGCCGTGTATAGCCTAAATAATTCGGGTTGCATGTGAAGGGGTGAGGCCGCGGGCCGAATCACGCGGCAAGTGAGCGACAAATTCAGCAGGAACGAATTTGCCCGATCGCAGATCGCCTTCGGTGAGGGACAAGGATGCCCCTCATTTATCCCCGGGAGCAGACTTGAACGCCGCGCAGCGGCGGCCCGTCAGGGCGAGTCTCATGGATGACGAGTAACCAGAAGCCAACACACCTGCGGCTTGAAGTATGACGGGTATAATCCACTAAGAGGCCAGACAATGACTGTAGATAAAAAACCTGTAATTGCCGTGACGATTGGCGATCCCGCCGGCGTTGGTCCGGAAATTAGCGTCGCGACGCTAATGGAAAAGGCGGTGTATGAGGAGTGCCGCCCCTTTCTTATTGGCTCCGTGCCGATCGTTGAGCGGGCGATGAAAATACAGAACTGCCACTTTCCGATCCATCGTATTAGCCACCCGCAGCAGGCGAAATTTACCTGGGGCACGCTCGATGTGATGGAAACCGGTGAGTATGACTGCGACAGCATCGAGTGGGGCAAGGTGCAGAAGCTGGCGGGCAGAATGTCGCTCGACTATGTGCTGAAATCCATTGAGCTGGGCAAGGCGGGGCTGACTGACGTGGTTGCGACCGCGCCCATTCATAAAGAGGCCATCAAGCTGGCGGGCTGTAAGCTGCCGGGACATACCGAAATTTATCAGGTGGAAACCGGTGCCGACTACGGCCTGACCATGTTCCACGTTCACAACCTGCGCGTCTTTTTCGTCAGCCGCCATATGGCCCTGAAAGAGGCCTGCGATTACGCCACCCGGGAGCGCGTGCTGGAGTGCGTGCGCCAGATCCATCATGAATTTAGCGCACTGAATATTGAAAACCCGCGCATTGCCGTTGCGGCACTGAACCCGCACGGCTCCGATAACGGCCTGTTTGGCCATGAAGAGGCGGATAACCTGATTCCGGCAGTGCGGGACGCACAGGCGCTGGGCATCAACGCCATTGGTCCCGTACCGGCGGATTCCGTCTTTCACCTGGGCAAACAGGGCAACTACGACGCCATTTTGTCCCTGTATCACGATCAGGGGCATATCGCCTGTAAAACCCTGGATTTTGAACGCTCGATCACCATCACCTTCGGCCTGCCGTTTATGCGCAGCTCGGTGGATCACGGCACGGCGTTTGATATTGCCGGAACGGGTAAGGCGAGCACCATCGGCATGCTGGAATCGACGCTGGTCTCGGCGCGCTACTGGAAAATGAAACAGCAACAGGGCGTTTTATACCCTAAATAATTCGGGTTGCAGGACAAAACGCAGCGCGCTTTGAACAGACCCAGGGCTGGCCCCGAAGGGGTGAGGCCCTGGATCGAATAAAGCTAACGCACAGGCAACCTGAAGTATGACGGGTATATCTGCTGAGGGATCGACAATGGAAAAATATCTGTTAATTGCGAAAGGAAGTAAAGGCTGGGGCGGGCCGCTAAAGGTCGCTCTCGGCCAGCCGAAGAAAATCGCTTATATCACCGGGGGCATTCGCCCTGCGGTGGTGGATCGCCTGAGTGAACTGACCGGCTGGGCGTCGGTGGACGTTTTTAAGTCCGGCGAACCGGCGGAAAGCGAAATCGGGATCATGGTCATTGACTGCGGCGGAACGCTGCGCTGCGGGCTGTATCCGAAACGCGGCATCCCCACCGTTAACCTGCACCCAACCGGCAAAAGCGGCCCGCTGGCGGAGTTCATCCGGGAGGATCTCTACGTTTCCGGGGTGACGCCCGCCTGTATTGAAATGGTCTGGCCCGCCGGGGAAGGGGGGAAGCTTGGCATCGTGGCGGACGACCTTACCGGGGCGACCACCGTAGGGGTTTTGCTGGCGCGAAGCGGCCTGAAAACGGCGGCATTTTTTGATAGCGACTCGTTTGCGCGCAACGCCGTGGACTATCCGGCGATGGTGATAAGCAGCGACAGCCGGCCGCTGCCGAAAGCGGAGGCCCAGCTGCGGGTAAGCGCCGCGGTGCGGCAGCTGAAGGCGCGCGGGGCACACTGGTTTACCAAGCGCATCGACACCACTCTGCGCGGCGGAATTGGCTACGAAATCGACGCCATGCTGGATCTGCTGCCCGAAGCGACGGTGGCGGTGGTGGTGCCGGCGATGCCGCAGTCCCGGCGTATTCTGGTTGGCGGCTACTCGGTGATTGATTCGGTGGCGCTCTCCTGCACCGACGTGGCCCGCGACGTACGCACGCCGGTTACCGACTCCTGGGTGCCGGGGCTGCTGGCGAACCAAACCCGGCATCAGGTCGGCCACATTACGCTCTCAAAGGTTATTCAGGGCGATGCGGCGATCCTGGAGCAGCTGCGGGCGCGCCAGCAGGAAGGGGCGCGGCTGATCGTCGTTGATGCCATTACGCTCGACGATGTGGACGCCATCGCCCGGGCGGTGGTGGCGCTGAACTGGAACGTGCTGGCGGTGGATCCGGGGCCGTTTACCGAGCGGCTGGCCCTGCGCCGCGGCCTGATGCATGCGGAAATCCGCGCCGAGCCGCAGGCGCAGCCCGAGAGCGCCCGGCGGGGGGCGGTGGTTATCGTCGCCGGAAGCGCAACGCCGGTAACGAAAAAACAGCTTCGCCATGTGATCGAGCATAACGAGCGGGTATGCCACATTCCGGTGGATGCCGAGCTGCTGGTCGACCGCGCTAACGCGGCGGAGATCGAGATCGGCCGCGTTGTTCGTCAGGCGCAGAAGTGTGCGACCGACCATAAAAACGCGCTGTTTGTCTTTGAGTCGGCGCTGACCGGCAGGCTGCTGGATCTTCAGGAGGAGGAGCGGCGGTTTAATCTCGCGCCAGGCCAGGCGGCGGAAAATATCAATAAGGGGCTGGGCCGTATCGTTAAAGAGATGCTGAACGGCGGGCCAGAGGCGATTAAAGGCCTGTACATGACCGGCGGCGATACGATGGTAAACGTACTAAAGGAGCTGGGCGCGACGGGAATTGAAATGATTGACTACGTTATTCCGCAAACGGATCTGGTGCGTATTATTGGTGGCGAATATGCCGGGCTGATCTGCGTAGGAAAGGGAGGGTTAACCGGCCCGGAAGAGATTATCAGCACCATCGTTGAATCTATTTATAAAGAATCACAGCACTAACAGTCTGGCCATTAGGGCTATTTGGCTTGTTATTTTCAACCTGGGTTTTGAACGCCCTTCAGGGCGGCCCGGAGGATGAGCTTCGCGAATCATCCACACGAACTGCGGATACGCTCCGGTATTAGCGCGCTGTCCGCCATAATTCAGGCGGTATGTACGCAGGCGCTCTGAGACGTGCCCAGGCGGGGGAAGCGTTAGCCCGGCGACGGGAAATAAATGAGGAATATCCCAGGCTCTCACCCGAATTAGCCTGCGGCAGGGCAAACTCGTGGTTGATACATTTGCCGTTCGTCCGCCGCCGTTATGCAGGCGAATTACCGGTGGAGAATATACGATGCGACGCGAACAACGTTCGGGCAGTGCGTCGTAAATAACTTACCTGTGTACTCTGGATGCGAGTTATTTTATGAAAATTAATCTATTCGAGAAAATGAATAAAGTGCCCGGCGGGCTGATTATTATTCCGCTTCTGGTGGCTATTCTGCTTAATACCTTTGCCCCTCAGGTTCTGGCGATCGGCGGGCCGACCACCGCGCTCTTTAAGGTCGGCTCCAGCGCCATGATGGGAATATTTCTGCTGATATGCGGAACATCAATCAATATTCGTCAGGCGGGGCTGCCCTTATATAAGGGGGCGGTGCTGCTGGCGCTAAAATGTATTGCCGGGGCGCTGGCGGTATGGATCGTGGGCACCACGTTTGGCCCGGCGGGTTTTCTCGGCATTTCCACGCTGGCTTTTGTCGCCTGTCTGACCAGCTCCAACAGCTCGCTCTATATCGCTTTATGCAGCAACTACGGCGACGCCAGCGATGCCGGGGCGATCTCGGTGTTCTGCATAAAGGACGGTCCCTTCGTCACCATGATGGTGCTCGGGGTGAGCGGTCTGGCGAATATTCCCTTTGCGGCGCTGCTGTCGATGCTGATCCCGCTGCTGATCGGAATGCTGTGGGGCAATCTTGATGAGCGCTTCAAGCAGCTCTGCACGGCCTCCCAGCCGCTTATTATTATCATTATGTCGTTTGCCATCGGGGCAAACTCCAGCATTAACACGGTGTTCAGCGCCGGGCTGTCCGGCATTCTGCTGGGCATCATTTCGGCGCTGACCGGCATTCTCTTTTTCTTTCTCTATAACCTGTTTCTGAAGAGGAAAACGGCGCTGGGCGCAGCGTTGGGAACCACTGCCGCCAGCTCCGCGCTGACGCCGGCGATGGTGGCGCAGGCGGATCCCTCGCTAATGGTGTATGTCGACGCCGCGACGGCACAGCTCGCCACCGCCAGCATCATTACCATGTTGACCGCGCCGGTCCTGGTGGCCTGGTTTGATAAACGGCTAAAGGCGCGGATGCCGGAACCGGTAAACATAGCCGCGCAGGAGAAGCCGCTGCCGCTCGCCTCTGCGCCCGATAAAGAGTAGAGAATATGGCGGAATCCCTGTATCACCTGGAGATTATCTCTGTCGGCCGGTTTGTTGCGCGCGCTTTGCAGCAGCAGAGGCTTATTCTGTTCGCAGACCCTGTACCGGCGGCTATTGCCGATTACTGCGCCGTGCATCGTCCCGGAAAATTAAGCGGCGCTCTGCTCCCGGGGCTGCATATAAAAATCAATGAGTCGGTCCGGCAGATCACCGCCGTCGGCAGCGTCGCGACGGCTAATCTGCAGCGGCTGGGGCATATTACGTTAAGTTTTAATGGTGCCGCTGAGGCGGAGCTACCCGGTACGGTGCACCTGAGCGGGCCGACGCCGGCAACGATCCTCCCTGGCGATCGAATCACTATCTGTCGTCGCTAAGATAAGCGTGCCCGCATTGGCTTTCCCGCCGCCCGTTATGCCGTTCTGTGAACTGCGGGCGGCGCAACAGGTATCCGTTATCCCCTCTGCCATGTAAGATGGGCGCTGGCACGTCTATTTCACTGAGGAAAAGCGTTATGAAAACGGGACCGTTAAACGAAAGCGAGCTTGAGTGGCTGGACGAAGTACTGACGAAATACAATACGGAATATGCCATTCTGGACGTCGCCGAGCTGGATGGTTTACTTACCGCCGTGCTCAGCGCCCCCGAATACATTGCACCGGAGCAGTGGCTGGACGCCGCGTGGGGCGGGCCGCAGCATGTGCCACGCTGGTCCTCTGCGGAAGAGAAGCAGCGCTTTACCGCGCTGGCGCTTCAGCATCGGGACGACACCGCCGAGCGGCTGAACGACTTTCCGGAGCAGTACGCGCCGCTGTTCGGGCTGCGTGAAATCGACGGCCGCGAAATCGAAATTGTGGAAGAGTGGTGCTTTGGCTATATGCGCGGCGTGGCGCTTTCAGACTGGTCGGCGCTGCCTGACGCTCTGCGGCCGGCGCTGGAGGCCATCGCGCTGCACGGCAGCGAGGAGAACTTCGAGCGTCTCGACAGGCTGTCGCCGGAGGCATTTGCGCAGAGCGTGGACGCCATTCGCCAGGCGGTGCTGGATCTGCACGCATACTGGATGGCGTACCGACAGGCGTTGTCGGATGTCAGATCGGATCGGGATGAACCCTGCCCGTGCGGCAGCGGCAAGAAATATAAGCAGTGCTGCCTGCACTGACTGCAACCACGGCACCTGACCTGAAGCGGGCAACGGAACGGCGTCCGACGGTGGGACGCCGTCTGCCCCTTCTTAACCCACCTGCGGCAACAGCCCGGCGGCAATGCCACACTGGACGCCGATGGCCCCAATGCCGCAGACAAACACCACCGCTAATGCCGGCGCGCCGCCCGCCACGCGGTAGTTCGCCTGCGGATTGTGCTTGCGGCTTCGCCACGCCAGCAGGGCCGGGAGCAACAGCGCCAGCACCGCCAGCGCTACCCCCGCATAGCCCAGCGCCATAACAAACCCGCGCGGATAGAAAATAGCAAACGCCAGCGGCGGCAGGAAGGTTATCAGCCCGGTCTGCAGGCGACCGCCCGGTGAATTGCGGCGTTGAAGCAGATCCGCCAGATAATCAAACAGCCCCAGCGCCACGCCGAGGAACGAGGTGGCCAGCGCCAGATCGGCGAACAGATGCACCGCCAGCTCAACGTGCGGCGAGGCGACAACCTCCCTCAGGGCCTGCAGCAGGCCGTTTAACCCGCTGTGGCTGGCCAGCAGCCCGCTAAAAATGGTGGAGTGAATGCTGCCCAGCGTCGCCAGTTGCCAGAAGATATAGGCCACCAGCGGGATAGCGCTGCCAATAATAAAGACCCGGCGCAGCCTGCCCGTGTCGCCGTGGAGATAGCTGATGATGCTCGGTACGCTGCCGTGAAAACCAAACGAGGTGAATATCACCGGGATGGCGGAGAGCGCCAGCCCCTGCTGCAGCGGCAGGGTGAGCAGATTGACGGCGTGCACGTGCGGCATCAGCAGGGCCAGCATCAGCACCAGAAAGATAATTTTGGCGCTGAAGAGAAAGCGGTTGCAGAGATCCACCAGCGAGGTGCCGACGCAAACCACCCCGCCGGCCACAAAGGTGAACAGCAGTGCGCCCGCCTTCGGAGAGACGGAGACCCCGAACCCGTCGCTGAGGCTGGCGGCGATCAGCTCCCCCGCGCCGCTGATGTAGGCGGCGGTAAGGGCGTACATCAGAAACAGCATACTCAGCCCGGTGAGCCACTGACCGTAGCGCCCGAGGTAGCGCTTCGCCAGGGTGCCGAGGCCGGTATCCGCCGGAACGTGCTGGTAGACCTCAAGCAGCAGCAGCGCGGTATAACACATCAGCAGCCATAGCCCAACCAGTAACGCCAGCGTGACGCCGAAGCCGATGCCGGCCGCCGCCAGCGGCATGGCCAGCATACCCGCCCCGATAGTGGTTCCGGCAACGATAAAAATACTTCCCAGGGTTCTGTTTTTCACGCTTTCCTCTGTCCTGGCGTTATACATCAGAGATATCTGCGGCGCAGGGTAAAGGAATCCGCTATTTACGTCAAATGCACGTTACAAATACTGTACATATAACTTTACGGTAAAGGGCCGGCAGGAAACCTGCGTTAGCGCAAAGCGCGGCGCGGCGTTCTCTGTCAGGCTACGGGCTTTATTTTCAGGAGGGGATATGAGTTCCATTCACGGTCACGAAGTATTAAATATGATGATTGAATCCGGCGAGCAGTATTCACACGCCAGCCTCGAAGCGGCGATCGTTGCGCGGTTTGGTGAACAGGCGCGTTTTCACACCTGCTCGGCGTCTGAGCTGACGGCGGGGGAGCTGGTGGCGCTGCTGGCGGCGAAGGGTAAATTTATTCCCCGGGAAGACGGTTTCACCACCCACGAAAGTAAAATTTGCCGCCATTAATAAAAAACGGTGAGGCGTGGCCTCACCGTTGAGACTGATGACAAACCCCAGGCCGAACTTGTTCGGCCATAATCACCACAAAAATAAACAAGGAAAATCAATTCATTGATTTTTGGCTGCTAACCACAAAGAGGGAAAAACCACGTTTTTCCCTCTTTGTCATCAATCAGAACGGTGAGTCGTGGCCTCACCGTTCTGACGTATCACCCGGCCCCAGCGCCTGTACTGACCGCAGGCCGGGGAAACCTCCGGCCTTACTTCTCGCCGTCGAGAGTGGCAAGCTCTTTATCGATAAAATAGAGCCCTTCACCGCTTTTACCCGCCAGGGTTAATTTATCGATAACGGATTTAAATAACTTCTCTTCTTCATGCTGTTCGGCAACGTACCACTGCAGGAAATTAAAGGTTGGATAGTCCTGGCTGGTCATGGCGGCGTGGGCCAGCTCGTTAATTTTTTGGGTAATCAGCTGCTCGTGCTCATAGGTGGTGCGGAATAACTCGTCCAGAGAGTTATATTCGGCAAACGGTGAGGCGACGGTATTAATACGTGGCAGGCTGCCGGTGTCGGTCAGATAGTCGAACAGGCGCTGCATGTGCGACATCTCCTCCTGGGCGTGGCGACGCAAAAAGGCTGCGGCACCCTCAAAGCTGTGGTAGCTGCACCACGCGCTCATCTGCTGATAAAGCAGGGATGAGTATAGCTCCAGGTTCATTTGCTCATTGAGTTTATCAATCATTTCCATTTTAAGCATAGTTGGCTCCGCAGACATTATTTATTCGTAAAGTGGCGTCACTATAATTTGTTATTTAATTATTTGCAAAAGGTAAAATAATAAATACAGAAGATAACAATACGAATGGGAATAAAACGTATTACCGCTTGCGAAATTAAAACCGGTCAGGCAGACCCGGCCGGACGGTGGAATTAACAGGGCGTCGTTTTCGCGCTTCGACACTGCCAGGCGAGGGTGATTTGATGATTCAGACACAGCGGCCCGGCATACAGGCTGCAGGTGGCGACCGGCAGACCAAACGCCAGCGCATCGGCGTAGCCCAGCCGTCGGCACTCGCGGGCGGCGGTGGCATGGGTAACGCAGGTATCGGTTCGTGCGTTTTGCAGCGGCAGCTGGTTATAGGTCAGGCGAACCACGCCGCTGACCGGGCTGACTTCGCTGACCCTCGCCTCTCTGGTGAAGGTACAGCCGGACAGGAAGCATAGAGAAAGCGTAAAGAAAAGAATTTTCATAATAACACCCTGCATGATCGGTGACGGACAATTCTAACGCTGTCCCGGCTGAATCAATGGCCCGAATAGCTGGCTATACCCGTCATACTTCAATCTGCATGTGCGTTGGCTACGGGTTACTCGTCTCATCCATGAGACTCGCCCTGACGGGCCGCCGCTGCGCGGCGTTCAAATCTGCTCCCGACAGATTTGTCACTCACCCCGGTCACAGTGTTTGCTATGCTCCCGGAGATGAATGAGGGACATCCCTGTCCCTCACCGAAGGTGACCTGCGGTCGGGCAAATTCGTTCCTGACGAATTTGTCGCTCGCTTGCCGCGTGATTCGGCCTGAGGCCTCACCCCTTCGGGGCCAGCGCTACGGCTGTTCAAAACGCGCTGCGTTTTGTCATGCAACTCGAATTATTTAGGGTATAAATTGTGACGACCGATTCCAACGGCGGCAAAAGTGTGAGGCTCTTTCAAATTTATAAAACTATTTTTCAGTAAATTTGAAATCATGTTTATGTCGTAGTAATGTTGCCTGAACGTTATGACTCACGGCGGGGATCTCCCCCAGCGCATTCAGGAGAAAAGAGAATGAAAATTGCACTGATGATGGAAAACAGCCAGGCCGGCAAAAACGCCATCGTTCATAAGGAACTCAGGGCGGTTGCGGATGAGAAAGGCTTCCCGGTGTTTAACGTCGGGATGAGCGATGAGAACGACCATCATCTGACCTATATTCATCTGGGCATTATGGCCAGCATTCTGCTGAACGCCCGGGCGGTTGACTTTGTCATTACCGGCTGCGGCACCGGCCAGGGGGCGCTGATGTCCCTGAACATCCATCCGGGCGTGGTGTGCGGCTACTGTATCGATCCGGCCGACGCCTTCCTGTTTGCCCAGATCAACAACGGCAACGCGCTCTCCTTACCGTTTGCCAAAGGCTTTGGCTGGGGCGCGGAGCTGAACGTACGCTTTATTTTCGAAAAAGCGTTCACCGGCCGCAGCGGCGAGGGCTATCCGCCGGAGCGTAAAGAGCCGCAGGTGCGCAATGCGGGCATCCTGAACCAGGTGAAAGCGGCGGTGGTGAAAGAGAACTATCTCGATACCCTGCGCGCTATCGATCCTGAACTGGTGAAAACCGCCGTTTCCGGCCCGCGCTTCCAGCAGTGCTTCTTTGATAACTGCCAGGATAAAGAGATTGAAGCCTTCGTGCGCGAAATCCTCGCCTGATCTCTCCCTCCCGCTTCAGGCTGCATGTGACTCGTCTTATCCCTGAGCCGCTGTACAGTCCGGGATAGTAACGGCCGCTGGATTGGCCGTTACGTTTTCTTCGCCGAAACCGCGCTGCCCGCGCTCTTCGTCAGCCGCAGCGTATCCACCATTCCCACCAGACAGATCAGCGCGATAACCACGAAGGCGAGGCGAAAGCTGATGCCCGGAATGGCGGAGATATCCAGCCAGTCGCTGACCGCAGCCCCGACGCGGATGCCGATGGCCCCCAGCGAAATCCCCAGCCCTACCGCCAGCTGCGTGGCGGTGCTGAACAGCGTGTTGGCGTAGCTCATCTGCTCCGGAGGAACGTCGGCAAAGGCCAGCGTACTGACGCCGGTAAACTGGATGGAGCGGAACACCCCGCCCAGGTAGAGTACCAGCAGAATTGCCCAAACCGGGGTGCCGGGAGTCAGTAGCGCGCAGGCCAGCAGCGTCAGCACGTTCAGCGCGCCGTTAATCAACAGCAGCTTTTTAAAGCCCAGCCAGCGGATCAGCGGCGTGGTGGCGGGCTTAATGGTCAGATTGCCGACGAACACCGCCAGCACCAGCGAACCGGCCTGAAAGGCGTTCATGCCAAAGCCGACCTGGAACATCAGCGGCAGCAAAAAGGGCACCGCGCTGATGGAGGCGCGAAACAGCGAGCCACCGTACATCGTGACGCGAAAGGTCGGCACCCGCATCGCTTCCAGGCGAATCATCGGATGGCTGGCGCGCTGAAAATGGCGCAGGGCGAACAGAAGGGCGAGCGCACCGGGCACCAGCAGGCCGACGATAAGCCAGCCCTGGGGCCGCTGTGCGCCCATCAGCTCCATGGCGTAGACCAGGCTGACCATCGCAACCGAGGTGGACAGGAAGCCGGGCAGGTCAAAGGGGCGGCGGGTATTATCTTTAATATCGGGAATGATGCGCAGGGCCAGCGCCATGGCCAGCAGGCCCAGCGGTACATTGATAAAGAAGATCCAGCGCCAGTTCGCGTAGCTGGTGATAAAGCCGCCGAGCGGCGGCCCGATAATGGGGGCCACCAGCGCGGGCCAGGTCAGGGTGGCGATAGCGGTAATAAGCTGCGGTTTTGGCGTGGTGCGTAGCACCGCCAGGCGGCCGACCGGCACCATCAGCGCGCCGCCGACCCCCTGCAGGATCCGCATCGCCAGGAAAGTCATCAGATTGCCGGAAAGGCCGCACAGCACCGAGGCGAGGGTAAATATCGCCAGCGCAAGGGTGAAGATCCTGCGCGCGCCAAAGCGGTCGGCAATCCAGCCGCTGGCCGGAATGAGCACCGCCAGGGTGATCAGATAGGCGCTGATGCCAATATTGAGATCGACCGCCTCAACGCCGAAGCTCCTGGCCATCTCCGGCAGCGCGGTGGCAATCACCGTGCCGTCGATAAACTCCATAAAGAACGCCCCGGCGACCAGCAGCGCGGCGGGGGAAAGTCCGCCCTGTCGGGGCTTAACGGCTATTTTTTCACGCATAGTTAACTTGCCATATCAAAAAAAATTTAAAATTTCAGCGAAAACTGTAAAAGCGTATCTTATTGATTTAAAAAAGCAGAGACGAAAAAGTGCAGCTATTGTAGAGAAAATAAAACGTGACCTGTATCACGAAATACTTGATCTGTGTGATTCAGATCATATTATGTGCCTACAAAAAGTGACGCCTGCCTGATTGTTTAACGGAGCCTAATATGAAGCTGCGCAAGATCCTGAAAAGCATGTTTGAAAGCTACTGCAGAACCTTTAAAGATGTCCCGCCGGGAGCCATGTTCTGATAAAAAATCGGCTCCGCCGGTTTTTTCATCGCCAGCACCGGCAACATTTTCCCCCGCGTCTGGGCTGCTGAGACGCAGAACGTTAGCCGCCTCGCTCATTGTCTCACCGCTTTCGCCGCCGGGCGCGTAACACCGGCCGCCGGCTTATACAGGGCGAGGCTATCGCCAGGGGGCCGGGAACCGGCGCGGGCGGGCAGGAGCCATAAAAATAGACCTCTGTTTCAAAAATGGAAACTCTTTTTGCGTCTCTCGCGAAGAAGGGGAGGAAAGGGGCTGGGGGCTAAGGCGCTACCCGCGGGCGGGCAGCGCAGGACGTTAGTGCGGACGATGGCTCGCCATGCTCAGCAGGCGCTGGTCGGTCTGGGCCAGGCAAAGCCCCGCCCGTTTTGCGCGGCGCACTTCCTCCAGCAGCGTTTGCAGTAGCAGGCCGTTCTGCTGCTGCTCGACTTCGAGGTTATGCAGAAAATTAAAGGTTGCAGCATCGCTCATTGCGCTGGCCTCATCGGCCAGCCGGGAGAGCGTATCGGCGCGTTGGCGGAAATCTTCCAGCGTCTTCTGGAACAGCTCCTCCAGCGAGTTTAGCTCCCCGCCGCTTACTTCAAAGGCTTTTACCACCGGGTTAGCCCCGACGCTTTTCATAAAATTGAACATGCGCATCATCTGGGTCACATTGCTTTGCGCCTGGGCGCGCAGCAGGACGGCGGTGCCGCTCAGGCTGTGCTCGGAACACCATTCGCTCAGGTGCAGATACAGATTGGACGCATGAAATTCGAGATTCATTTGTGCATTAAGCTTATAAACAAAACCGACGTCGGCCATCATAGTGTCCTTAACTATCCGTCATAAAGGGGAGGAGATACCCGTCATACTGTAAAGCTGCCTGCCCGTTGGCTGCGCCTGTGCTCAGAAGCTATGCAGAGTCGGTGCTGACCCGTTTATCGCTTGCCGTCTGTTTCTGGCTGGTGGCCTCATCCCCTGGGACGGCCCGGCGGCTTTTCAGAATAGGTTGCGCAGCGTCATGCAGCCTCATTGACTCAGGGGCTGGAATTAAATTTTCCATGTCTCTGCAAGGTTTAGCAGGTTATTCAGGTTCCGCCACTTTTCACCGGCTGGCTTTCAGATAAACTGCCTTAAAATTCGCGATGAATTTATTTTTAAGAAAATGCTTATTTTGTTTTTTATCGTATGAGAAGAGGGGTAAATGCCGCATTTGGCGCATCATCTTTAATAGATTTTGATTTTAATAGACTGATTTATAATAATTTATTATTTTTTAATGGTTTCTTACAAACTGGCGAATATTTTTTATCTGTTAGCCTTGCCACCAATCTCATTAACCTTCTGATCCGTCCGCAATTGCCAAAAACTTTTCTTTTATTTTCTCACTGTTTCTGCAGGTGCAGCATCTGGCCGTTTTTTTTGCAGATCAAACAACCACCGGAAATTATTCTGGCTCGTCGTTAATTACCTGGACGGGGAACCGACTCTACCCGTCATACTTCAGGCCGCCTGGGCGTGGCTCTGGAGGGTAACGCTTTGTGCGCCATGACGACAGCGCGGGAGGGCTTCCCCGACGGGGTGGGGCATCGGAAAAGTCCCATATATGGCGGTCCGCAGGGTGATGATTACCCGCCGTCATTATCCTGATTCTGTTGAATTTTTCGTCGCCCATGCGGCAGGTGGGCGGCGGATAAGGCCGCTGGCGGCAGCGGTTTGCCGGCGATGCGCAGGCAAATAGCCGCCCGTGGCGCAGAATCCGGGCCGCCGATTTTTATCGCTGCCACTCCGGCCGCCGCTGCCCGCGCGCGCTGGCGACCTCCTCAGCGGATGGCGGGCGTAGTCACACTGGCTATACTTACATGCGTTATACAGTGCGATCCGCGCGCTGCTGTTAAAACCATAAGGAGGATAACCGGGTGGCAGAACCGTTAACCGTAATCCCTGATTTATCCGCAAATTATGCTTATTTTTTCGATCTGGACGGAACCCTGGCCGCGATCCAGCCGCAGCCCGACCAGGTGGTTGTGCCTCAGAAGATCCTTTCACTGCTTCATCGCCTGGCAGAGCACAATGCCGGCGCGCTCGCCTTGATTTCAGGGCGCTCAATGGCCGAACTTGACGCGCTGGCGAAGCCGTTTCGCTTCCCGCTTGCCGGCGTGCATGGTGCAGAGCGCCGCGACATCAATGGCAGGACGCAGGTGGTGCAACTGCCTGCGGAGCTGAAGCGCGAGGTTAGCGCGCGGCTGCACGCCGGGATGGCGGGGCTGGATGGCATCCGGCTGGAGGTAAAAGGCATGGCCTTTGCGCTGCACTATCGTCAGGCCCCGCAGCATGAGGCGATCCTGCAGGCGCTGGCCCGGCGCATAACCCAACGCTGGCCACAGCTGGCGCTACAGCAGGGGAAATGCGTCGTGGAGATCAAGCCCGCCGGTGCCAGCAAAGGCGAAGCCATCGCCGCCTTTATGCAGGAAGCCCCCTTTGCTGGCCGGGTCCCCCTCTTTTTTGGCGATGATTTAACCGATGAAAATGGCTTCAGCGTGGTTAACCGCCTCGGCGGCCTCTCCGTCAGGGTGGGGGAGGGAGAGACCCAGGCGAAATGGCGGCTGGCTGGCGTGCCGGAAGTCTGGCACTGGCTGGAGTGCGTAGTAAATCCACAACAAAAACAAAAAGTAATGAATGACAGGAGTGAAGGCTATGGGTCGTTTAGTCGTAGTATCTAATCGAATTGCCCCCCCGGATAATAAAGCCAGCGCCGGTGGCCTGGCGGTCGGCGTGCTGGGCGCGCTGAAAGCGGCGGGCGGGCTGTGGTTCGGCTGGAGTGGCGAACTGGGAAACGAGGAGCGACCGTTGCAGGAGGTGACCCGGGGCAACATTACCTGGGCGTCCTTTAACCTGAGCGAACAGGATTATGAGGAGTATTACAACCAGTTCTCCAACGCCGTCTTATGGCCGGCCTTTCACTATCGCCTCGATCTGGTGGCATTCCAGCGTCCTGCCTGGGAGGGATATCTGCGGGTTAACGCGCTGTTAGCCGACAAGCTTCTGCCGCTGCTGAAAGAGGATGACATCATCTGGGTGCATGATTATCACCTGCTGCCTTTTGCCAGCGAGCTTCGCCGCCGCGGCGTGAATAACCGTATCGGCTTCTTCCTGCATATTCCTTTCCCGACGCCGGAAATTTTTAACGCGCTGCCGCCGGCGGAGACGCTGCTTGAGCAGCTGTGTGATTTCGATCTGCTGGGGTTTCAGACCGAAAACGATCGTCAGGCCTTTCTGGAAAGCCTCGCCAGCCAGTCCGGGGTGACCGACCAGAACGATCGCCAGCATTCGGCCTGCGGCAAGACCTTCCGCACCGACGTTTATCCTATCGGCATCGAGCCGGAGGAGATTGCCCGCCAGGCGGCCGGTCCGCTGCCGCCGAAGCTGGCGCAGCTGAAAGCCGAGCTGAAAAACGTTAAAAATATCTTTTCAGTGGAGCGGCTGGACTACTCGAAAGGGCTACCGGAACGCTTCCAGGCCTACGAGGCCCTGCTGGAAAATTATCCAGAGCACCGCGCTAAAATTCGCTACACGCAGATCGCCCCGACCTCCCGCGGGGAGGTGCAGGCCTATCAGGACATCCGGCATCAGCTTGAGACGGAGGCGGGGCGTATTAACGGCAAGTATGGCCAGCTGGGCTGGACGCCGCTTTTCTGGCTGAACCAGCATTTTGACCGCAAGCTGCTGATGAAGATTTTCCGTTACTCTGACGTAGGGCTGGTTACGCCCCTGCGCGACGGGATGAATCTGGTTGCCAAAGAGTACGTGGCGGCCCAGGACCCGGCGAACCCCGGCGTGCTGGTGCTGTCGCAGTTCGCCGGGGCGGCCAACGAGCTTACCTCCGCGCTGATCGTGAACCCTTACGATCGCGACGAGGTGGCCGCCGCGCTCAATCGCGCCTTAACCATGCCGCTTGCCGAGCGGATATCGCGCCACGCGGAGATGCTGGATATTATCGTTAAAAATGATATTCATCGCTGGCAGGAGCGCTTTATTGACGATCTCAGACAGATCCCCCCGCGCGGCGAAGAGGGCCTCCGGCAGACCCACGCGGTCTCCTGATACGGGCTAATCGCCCGCCAGCGCAACCAGCAGCACGTCCGCCTGGCTTGAACTGACCACGCTTTTCGCCGAGCAGGAGGCTCGCGAAAAGAAGCTGTGGTTGTGATTGCCGCAAACCACCAGATCGACATCGTGTTTGCGGCACACGTTCAGAACATGCTCGCTCAATTCCCCATAGCAAATGAACGTCTGCCCGACAGGGTAGTCCGCCTTTTCAATGAGCTTATCGAGAAAGATCCGTGTCTCTTCATGCATCACTTCGCGGATATTTTCCAGCATCGGCCCGGCGAAGTGGTTATAGAGTTCCGGATCGGCGGCAAGTGTAATCAGGCTGATGCGGGCGTTGAGGGGGCGGGCGATAGTGATGGCCTTTTCCAGCAGCCGCTGGCTTTCAGGAGCCACGGCCACGGCGACGAGAAGATGGGTATAGCGCATATCTCGCTCCTGGTTGAGGGTAACAATCTGATGCGTTGATGCAGCACTACTCCTTTTTGCTTATAAGTGCAACGTTCAGTACCACGAAAAAGATGTTGTCAGCTCCGGGGATTAATTAATTTTGTTAATGATTTAACGCTTATTTCAGCAGCAGGCATATGTGAATTTGTAAGAATTAAAGAGTTTTTATTCAACGCGGAAATGAATACCTATTAAATTCACAAGATAAATTAAACTGTGCTGTTTAATAATCCTGATGTATTTATTCCTGCTATTGTTATGTAAATTATTGTTTATTAAATAAAACAATGAAATAGCGTCTGAAAAACAGATTAAAGTGCGGTAATGGTTTCTTTGAGGAGATTTTAGTCAACATAAATTGTTGCTATTCTGCTCTCTCCCGTAGAAGTGGGGAAAAAAATAGCGCGACTGGTTGAAAAACAGGCAAAATAACAGTGGGCCTGATGGTTTTGAACGGATAATTTAATATGTTTTTGTGATTCATGTCACATATATTTCACCTTTATAGCGCGGTTTTATTGTATGTATCCAGACTGACGGGTAGAGTTGCGTCGAATTAGGAAAAATCTTAGTTATTTGTAAGAAAGAATTAAGGTGGATGTACTTCGTTACCGGCAACGTCAGGCGATGCGACGTCACGCTTTGGTTTGATTAATTCTAACTGCTTCATTTAGTTAAATTTTCCGGGTTTTCCGGCAACATCACGGGGTGCGGTTTACCGCATTAAAAATAAAGTTGGTTATTCTGGATGAGAATAATGCACACATCCGAACTGCTGAAACACATTTATGACATCAATTTGTCGTATTTACTTCTTGCACAGCGTCTGATTGCACAGGACAAAGCGTCCGCGATGTTTCGTCTCGGTATTGATGAAGAGATGGCCAACACCTTAGGCGCGTTGACCCTGCCGCAGATGGTAAAGCTGGCTGAAACCAATCAGCTTGTCTGCCACTTTCGCTTTGACAACCATCAGACAGTTACCCGTCTGACCCAGGATTCACGGGTCGACGATTTACAGCAAATTCACACCGGCATCATGCTTTCCACGCGGCTGCTGAACGAAGTGAATCGCGGCGGAGAAGCTACCCGTAAAAAAAGGGCCTGAGCGATGAGTGAGAAAAGTATTGTGCAGGAAGCACACGATATCCAGCTGGCAATGGAGTTGATCACTCTGGGTGCCCGTTTGCAAATGCTGGAAAGTGAAACGCAGTTAAGCCGCGGCCGGCTCATCAGACTGTATAAAGAGCTGCGCGGCAGCCCTCCGCCGAAAGGTATGCTGCCTTTTTCCACCGACTGGTTTATGACCTGGGAGCAGAATATTCATGCTTCCATGTTCTGCAACGTCTGGCAGTTTCTGCTGAAAACCGGCCTGTGCAGCGGCGTGAACGCGGTGATTAAAGCCTATCGCCTCTATCTTGAACAGTGCCCTCAGGCGGCAGAAGGGCCGGTGCTGGCGCTGACCCGCGCCTGGACGCTGGTGCGATTTGTGGAAAGCGGGCTGCTGCAGCTGTCCGGCTGCAGCAGCTGCGGCGGTAACTTTATCACCCACGCCCACCAGCCGGTGGGGAGCTTTGCCTGCAGTTTATGCCAGCCGCCGTCCCGCGCCGTAAAAAGGCGTAAACTTTCCCGGGAAGCTGCCGATATTATTCCACAACTGCTGGATGAACAGATCGAACAGGCTGTTTAACCGATACGGTGTGGATGAGTCCCTCCAGCAGCGGTAAGCCATTACCGCTGCTTTTTTTTATCCCGCTATCGCGTTATCGCCCCGACCGTTTATCCGGCCATGATTAACAGTGGAAGGATGATGTCGTGCTTATCGTAATAGGTTACCTGGTCGTTATTGGTACAGTACTCGGCGGTTATATGATGACCGGCGGCCACCTTGGGGCACTCTATCAACCCTCTGAGCTGATTATTATCGGCGGCGCGGGCGTTGGGGCGTTTATCGTCGGCAATAACGGCAAGGCGATCAAAGGAACGCTGAAGGCCCTGCCAATGCTGTTTCGCCGGTCGAAATACACCAAAGATATCTATATGGATCTGCTGGCGCTGCTCTATCGTCTGATGGCTAAATCGCGCCAGCAGGGCATGTTTTCGCTGGAGCGGGATATTGAAAACCCGCAGGAGAGCGAGATTTTTTCCGGCTATCCGCGCATTCTGGCCGACGCCATGATGCTGGAGTTTATTACCGACTATCTGCGTCTGATCATCAGCGGCAATATGAACACCTTCGAGATTGAAGCGCTGATGGACGAAGAGATTGAAACCCATGAGCATGAAGCGGAAGTGCCGGCCAGCAGTCTTGCTGCGGTTGGGGACTCGCTGCCGGCGTTCGGCATCGTCGCGGCGGTGATGGGGGTGGTACACGCGCTGGCGTCAGCCGACAGGCCGGCGGCGGAGCTGGGGGCGCTGATCGCCCACGCGATGGTCGGCACCTTCCTCGGCATTCTGCTGGCCTACGGTTTTATCTCACCGCTCGCCAGCGTACTGCGCCAGAAAAGCGCGGAAACCACCAAAATGATGCAGTGCGTGAAGGTCACGCTGCTCTCCAGCCTCAATGGCTACGCGCCGCCCATCGCCGTTGAATTTGGACGTAAAACCCTTTACTCCAGCGAGCGCCCTTCGTTCACAGAGCTGGATGAACACGTCCGCGCGGTAAAAAATCCGGCCCAGCAGACGACGACTGAGGACGCATGAAGAACCAGAACCATCCTATCGTCGTGGTTAAGCGGCGTAAGTCAAAAGGGCACGGCGACGGTGCGCACGGTTCCTGGAAGATCGCCTATGCCGACTTTATGACGGCGATGATGGCCTTTTTCCTGGTGATGTGGCTGATCTCCATCTCCAGCCCAAAGGATCTGGTTCAGATCGCCGAGTATTTCCGCACGCCGCTGGCGACGGCGGTCACCGGCGGCAGCCGTATTTCACACGATAACAGCCCGATCCCCGGCGGCGGCGACGACCACGCCAGGCAGGAGGGGGAGGTCAAAAAGCAGCCCAATATCGACCTGCTGAAAAGACGCCTGGAACAGAGCCGCCTGAGTAAGCTGCGCGGCGATCTCGATCAGCTGATTGAGTCCGACCCAAAGCTGCGCGCCCTGCGTCCGCATCTGAAAATCGACCTCGTTCGGGAAGGGCTGCGCATCCAGATTATCGACAGCCAGAACCGGCCAATGTTTAAGATCGGCAGCGCGGAGGTAGAGCCATACATGCGCGATATTCTGCGCGCGATTGCGCCGGTGCTGAACGGCATCCCTAACCGCATCAGCCTCTCCGGTCATACCGACGATTATCCCTATGCCAACGGTGAGCGGGGCTACAGCAACTGGGAGCTGTCCGCCGATCGCGCCAACGCCTCGCGCCGCGAGCTGGTGATCGGCGGGCTGGACGATGGAAAAATGCTACGTGTGGTCGGTATGGCCGCCACGATGCGCTTAAGCGATCGTGGCCCCGACGACGCGATAAACCGCCGTATCAGTCTGCTGGTGCTTAACCGGCAGGCGGAAGAGGCGATATTGCATGAAAACGCTGAAAGCCAGAATGAGCCGGTAAGTGTATTACAACAGCCTGCGGAGAGTTCGCAGGCAAGCGTTCCCACATCGCCACCAGCCAATCCGAGGTGATAGCGTGAGCATGGACATTAGCGATTTTTATCAGACATTTTTTGATGAGGCTGACGAGCTGTTGGCTGACATGGAGCAGCATCTGCTCGATCTGGTGCCGGAGGCACCGGACGCCGAGCAGATGAACGCCATCTTCCGCGCGGCCCATTCCATTAAGGGCGGCGCGGGGACCTTCGGTTTTACCATCTTGCAGGAGACCACGCACCTGATGGAGAACCTGCTGGATGAGGCCCGACGCGGCGAAATGCAGCTGAATACCACTATTATTAACCTGTTTTTGGAAACGAAAGATATTATGCAGGAACAGCTTGATGCCTATAAAAGCTCAGAAGAGCCGGATGCCGCAACCTTCGAATACATCTGTAGCGCCCTGCGCCAGCTGGCCCTGGAGGCGAAAGGCGAAACTGCCCCTGCGGTAACCAGCGGCGTCAGGCTGAGCGTCGTGGAAGAGGAGACGCCGGAGGCGGAGAGCGCCGAAAGCGCCGCCGAACGACCGGCACCGGAGCGGCTGCGAATTGTGCTCTCCCGCCTGAAGGCGAGCGACGTCGACCTGCTGGAGGAGGAGCTGGGCAACCTGGCGACCCTGACGGAGGTGGTCAAAGGCCCCGATTCGCTGTCGGCGACCCTCGACGGCAGCGTAGCGGAAGAGGACATCATCGCCGTACTCTGCTTTGTGATTGAGGCCGATCAAATCGCCTTTGAAAAGGTAGCCGCCGATGCCCCGGCCCCCCAGTTGGCAGCAGAATCTGGATCTGAACCGGAACCGGCGGCAATGCCGGTGGCGCAGCCCCAGGCCGCTGTGCCGGCGGCGAAAGGGCGTCCCGGCGAGGCGCGCGGCGGGCGCGGCGATCGCGAAAAGCCGGCCCGCAGCAGTGAATCCACCAGCATCCGCGTGGCGGTGGAGAAGGTCGATCAGCTGATCAACCTGGTCGGCGAGCTGGTGATCACCCAGTCGATGCTGGCGCAGCGCTCCAGCGCGCTGGACCCCGTCAACCACGGCGACCTCATTACCAGCATGGGACAACTGCAGCGTAACGCCCGGGATCTGCAGGAGTCGGTGATGTCGATCCGCATGATGCCAATGGAGTACGTGTTCAGCCGCTTCCCCCGGCTGGTGCGCGACCTGGCGGGCAAGCTCGGCAAACAGGTCGAACTGACGCTGGTGGGCAGCTCGACAGAGCTGGATAAGAGCCTGATTGAGCGCATTATCGATCCGTTAACGCACCTGGTGCGCAACAGCCTCGATCACGGCATTGAGCTGCCGGAAAAACGCCTTGAGGCCGGCAAGAATAGCGTTGGCAACCTGATCCTCTCCGCCGAGCACCAGGGAGGCAATATCTGTATTGAAGTGACCGACGACGGCGCGGGGCTGAACCGGGAGCGTATCCTGGCCAAGGCCATCGCTCAGGGAATGGCGGTTAACGAAAATATGACCGACGACGAGGTCGGAATGCTGATCTTCGCGCCGGGTTTCTCCACCGCCGAGCAGGTGACCGACGTCTCCGGGCGCGGCGTTGGCATGGACGTGGTGAAGCGTAACATCCAGGAGATGGGCGGCCACGTTGAGATCCAGTCGAAGCAGGGGGCCGGCACCACCATCCGGATCCTGCTGCCGTTGACCCTGGCGATCCTTGACGGCATGTCCGTGCGGGTGGCCGACGAAGTCTTTATCCTGCCGCTGAACGCGGTGATGGAATCACTGCAGCCCCGTGAAGAGGATCTGCATCCGCTGGCGGGGGGCGAGCGGATGCTGGAAGTGCGCGGCGAATACCTGCCGCTGGTGGAGCTGTGGAAAGTCTTTGACGTGGACGGCGCGAAAACTGAGGCCACCCAGGGCATTGTCGTGATCCTGCAGAGCGCCGGACGCCGCTATGCGATGCTGGTCGATCAGCTTATCGGCCAGCATCAGGTGGTGGTTAAAAACCTGGAGAGCAACTACCGCAAGGTGCCAGGCATTTCCGCCGCCACGATTCTGGGAGACGGCAGCGTCGCGCTGATCGTCGATGTCTCTGCGCTGCAGGGGCTAAACCGCGAACAACGTATGGCGATCACCGCCGCCTGAATGAGTAAGAAGGAAAAATATGACCGGTATGACTAATGTAACCAAACTGGCCGGCGAACCGTCAGGCCAGGAGTTCCTGGTATTTACGCTGGGGGACGAAGAGTACGGCATCGATATTCTGAAGGTGCAGGAGATCCGCGGCTACGATCAGGTCACGCGTATCGCCAACACCCCGGACTTTATCAAGGGAGTTACCAACCTGCGCGGCGTCATTGTGCCGATTGTCGATCTGCGGGTGAAGTTCTGCGAAGGGGAGGTGGAGTATAACGACAACACCGTGGTGATTGTGCTTAACCTTGGGCAGCGGGTGGTGGGGATCGTGGTCGACGGCGTGTCGGACGTACTCTCCCTGACCGCCGAGCAGATCCGCCCGGCACCGGAGTTCGCCGTGACGCTCTCCACCGAGTACCTGACCGGCCTGGGCGCGCTGGGCGATCGGATGCTGATTCTGGTCAACATCGAAAAGCTGCTTAACAGCGATGAAATGGCGCTGCTGGATATTGCCGCGTCGCACGTTGCCTGACCTTATCTTCCGGCCCGCCCCGCGCGGGCCGGACCTTCTGAGCCCTGTGCTCTGTTCCATCCCCCGCTGATTTACCGTACCCCGCTTTCCGTTTTCCGCCGTCTGCGTCGGCCACCCCTGGCCGAACGGCATCGGCCATTCGCTGGTTTTTTACCTGTCAGGGCTTTGCTTTGTGATTTTTATCACATAAAAAAGCGATATATCTTTGTTTTCCCGACAGAAATTTCCGCTTCCTAGATGTTAACTAAATGATGTAAATAGTGTTTTTATGTAAATAATGCATTGGCTCTATTTTGCAGCGCGGCGGTGGTTGATCTGCTGTCTATAAACTAAATTTCTGATTATCTGCTCGTTTTATCCGGTCTGCGCCCTTTGCACCCGCTGGCGCTGGCGTCTACCGAACGCGGGATTGTTGGAGATGAAGTCATGAACAGAATTTATCAACTGCTGGGAACGGCTGGCCTGGCGCTGCTGCCGGTCGCGTTCGCCTCTGCGGTGACCAGCAATGGCACCATCGGGGTGACGCTGACGCTGACCAACGGCTGCCTGATTAACGGCTCCCCCAGCCAGAACGGCATTAACTTCGGTACCCTGAATTTTGGCACCCATCCCGCGACTTTTTCTGAACTGACTACCCAACTGACCGGCGCGACCGGCGGCAACACCTTCGCTATCCAGTGCACCACGGCGAGTTACACGGTGCAGATCGTCGGCAACGCCAACACCACCGCGCCGACGCAGGTGGTTGGCACCACCGGCACGCCCCCGCGCTACCTGGTGAATGCGGCCAATCCTGCCCAGGGCGTCGCCTACAGCCTCTACAGCGACAGCGGATTCAGCAACGTCATCGCCAACAACACGCCGATTCCAAAAGCGTCCACCACGTCGGGAGTGGACAACTACACCCTGTACGGGCGTATTCAGGGCGGAGGCAACAGCGTCACCGTGGTTCCCGGCACCTACACCGACACCATTAACGTCAGCGTAATTTACTGACGGTCAACCCCAATGAGCCGCTTTTTGACGGGCCTCCTGCGCGGAGGTGGGGCGCGGCTACGCCTTTTTTCAGGCGCGCTGGGGCTGATGGCGCTGCCGGCGCTGGCGGTGACCAGCCAGTCGTTTCAACTGAGCGCCATCGTCACGCCGGGGTGTTTAGTCACCACCGGCAGCGGCGGCGCGCTGGGGACGCTCAATTTCGGCAGCTTCAGCGGTGCTGACAGCCGCCAGGTCAGCGCCAGCTTTGTGCCCAATGCCTCCCTGTCGCTCGCCTGTACGCCCGGCGTGGCGCTCAGCATGAGCATTGACGGCGGGAGCTATTACGCCACCCAGCGCAATATGCAGCGTACCGGCGGCAGCGAGCGGGTGCCCTATCGGCTCTACAGCGCCGCCTCGCTGGCGGCGAACAGTGAGATCGGCATTAACCAACCGGTGTCGGTGAGCATCGGCGATAGCAACGCTATTGCGCTGCCGATCTTCGGTGTCGCCACCCTGACCGGCCTCAGTCCGGCGGGAAATTATACCGACAGGCTTACCGTGACCCTGTCATGGTAGCAAAGGGAGAAGGGCAATGAAGAGTAAGAGAACAACGTGGGGAGCGATATTGGCCCTGAGCGGGGCGCTGTTTGTCCAGGGAGCGCACGGCGCGGCAACCATTCTGCTGTGGCCTATCGATCCCTGGCTGGCGGCCGACAGCCGCGCCGGCGAGCTGTGGCTGCAAAATCAGGGGAACGAGGCGGTCACCATGCAGGTGCGCATTGTGCGCTGGCGGCAGGAGGAGGGTTTCGAGCGCTACCAGAACCAGCAGGAGGTGGTGGCCAGCCCGCCGATTGTACGCATTGAAAAAGGCAGCAAACAGCTTATCCGGCTTATTAAGCAGAGCGCCATTCCCGCCGGAACGGAGCAGGCCTGGCGGATTGTCGTCGATGAAATTCCCCGTCCGGAGGACGGGGCCGCGCCGCAGATGGGGCTGAAGGTGCAGATGCGCTACTCTCTGCCGCTGTTCGCCTATGGCGAGGGGATCCCGACGTGGCCGGCGGGGGAGCATCCCGCCAGGGCGGACGTGTCGCAGCTGCGCTGGCGGGTGGTGCGGGCGGAGGGCGTGCCGCAGCTGGAGGTGCGCAACGGGGGCAAAGTGCACGTACGCCTGAGCAATGTGTCGCTACGGCAGGGCGGGGCGCAGCATTCGATGGCGGAAGGGCTGCTTGGCTACGTGCTGCCCGGAAGCTATCGCCGCTGGCCGCTGCCAGCCGGCGTCACGCAGCCTGACGGTATCACCGCGGCAATTAATACCCAGGACGGCAAATGGTTGTCCGGTCCCGCCCGCTGAGCGGCATCGTGATGAGCCTGCTGCTCTCCTGCGCCAGCCTGTGCCGCGCCATGCCCGGCGACGATACGCTGCCGCCGCCGCCCGACGCCCGCGTCATCGGCGAGCAGGCGGTGTTCCACCTGACGCTGACCATCAACCACTACGACACCGGGCTGGTGGTGCCGGTCATCCGCCGCGACAATGCGTTCTATGTCGCCAGCGGCGATCTGCAGCGCGCGGGCATTCCGGCGGAGCATCTCCCGGCGGGAGAGGTCAACGTCTCGCAGCTGGCGCAGGTTAAAGCCGACTATGACAGCAGCGGCCAGCGTCTTTTGCTCTCCACCCCGCGCGACTGGCTGCCCGAACGGAGGGTGACGTTTAACGACGAGACGCCGCCGGAGGGGGCCCGCCACGGCAGCGGCGCGCTGCTCAACTACGATTTCTATACCCGCCGGGACGACGACGGCGACGTGCAGGCTTCGCTCTGGCACGAGCTGCGATTTTTCAGCGATCCCGGCACGCTTTCCAGCAACGGCTACTTTCGCCGCAGCCTGAGCGGCGATGACGATCGGCAGGCGGGCTACGTCCGCTATGACACCGTGTTTACCGCCACGCACGAAGAGGACGCCACCCGCTGGCAGGTGGGGGATGTTATCAGCGACGCCCTGAGCTGGAGCACCAGCGTGCGGGTTGGCGGTCTCTCCTGGGGGCGGGATTTTTCACTGCGCCCGGATCTGGTCACCTGGCCGCTGCCGACCTTCTCCGGCGAAGCGGCGGTGCCAACGGCGGTGGATCTGTTTATTAACGGCTACCGCACCGGGTCGACCAGCCTGCAGCCCGGCCCTTTTACCCTGACCAATCTGCCGTGGATCAACGGTGCCGGAGAGGCGGTGCTGGTCACCCGTGACGCGCTCGGCAGGCAGGTGAGCACCACGCTGCCGTTCTACGTCGCCAGCAGCCTGCTCAGGCCCGGCATCAGCGACGGTGCCGTCACGCTCGGCGCGCTGCGGCGCAACTACGGGATCGATAACGTCGACTACGGCCCGATGGTCGGCAGCGCCACCTGGCGTCACGGGGTGACGGAGGCTCTGACTCTGGAAGCCCACGGCGAAGGGGCGGCGTCGCTGGCGCTGGGCGGGGGCGGGGCGCTGGTGAAGCTTGGCCGCTTCGGCGTGGTCAACGGTGCCTGGACGGAGAGCCGGATGCGGGGAGAGGGCGGTCACCAGCTCGACTGGGGCTATCAGTACAGTACGACGGCTTACAGCCTCGCCACCCAGCACAGCCGCCGGGAGCGCGGGTTCGGCAACCTGGCGCTCTATGACCAGACAACGTCCGTCGACCAGCGGGACCCGCCGCTGGTCTCCCTGAGCCAGCGCAGCGATCGCTACTCGCTCTCCTTTTCGATGGGGACGCTGGGAAATATCGGCGCTGCGTGGATTGATATCCGCAGCTTCGATGCGCAAAAAACCGGGCTGCTGAACCTCTCCTGGAGCCGCGGCCTGTGGGGCGGTTCCAGTATCTATCTTGCCGCCAGCCGCGACGACGCGCAGGGCGACTGGACCCTGGCGATGTCGCTGCAGATCCCGCTGGGGGAGCGCGATAGCGCGGCCGTCAGCATCGAGCGCACGCCCGATGCCGGGCAGACTCAGCGTATCAACTACAGCCACGCGATGCCGAGCGACGGCGGCTTTCGCTGGGATCTGGCGTGGGCGCGCCAGTCGCAGGCGCGTAGCTATCAGCAGGGCACTCTGGGCTGGCGTAACGGCAGCGTGGAGCTGCAGGGCGGCGGCTACGGCGAAAGCGACGCCATGACCTGGTGGGGAGAGGCGATGGGCGCGCTGGTGCTGATGGACGGCCAGCTGTTCACCGCCAATAAAATTAACGACGCCTTCGCGGTGGTCAGCACCGGCGGCCACCCCGGCGTGCCGGTGAACTATGAAAATCAGCCGGTCGGCAAAACCAACGCCCAGGGCTATCTGCTCATCAGCGGCGTGTCGGCCTACTACCCGGCCAGCTACAGCATTAATACGCTTAATCTGCCCGCCGATACCCGGCTGAAGGAGAGCGAACGGCGGGTAGCCCTGCGCCGGCAGAGCGGCTACCTGGTGGATTTCCCGATGACCCAGGCGCGGGTCGCCAGCGTTATTCTGCATGATGAAAACGGCAGGCCGCTGCCGGTTGCCAGCCAGGTGAGCCGGGCGCAGCATCCGCCTGCGGTGGTGGGCTATGACGGCATTGTCTGGCTGGAGGAGCTTGCTGAGGTCAATCCGCTGCAGGCCACTACCCCGGACGGCAGGCGCTGCCGGACGAGCTTTACGCTTCCCGCCAATCCGCAGCACCGGCTGCAGACCCTGGGACCTTTCACCTGTCGGAGCGGCGGCTGATGGTTCGCCGGGTGCTGTGGGTGTGGGCGCTGCTGCTGCTGACGCCCGGCGCGTGGGCCGCCTGCAGCACGTCAGCGGCCAGCGCGGCCTTCGGCAGCGTTTCATCGTTTTCGGTCAGCGGCGGCGAACAGGCTACCAGCGCCAGCCTGCTGGTGCAGTGTGACGTGGTGCTTGGCCTGCTCAACAACGATACCATTACCCTCACCCTGACCGGCGCGACGGTCACCGCCAGCGGACGCGCGGCGCTGAAGCGAACCGACAATCCCGCGGTGACGGACGTCATTCCCGTGCGGGTATGCGGGCAGGCCAACTGCCTGAACAACAGCGAAATTGCCGTCAACGGCAGCTATACCTGGAGCGGCAGCGCGCTGTTAGCGCTGCCTGGCTCCTCGCGGTTTACCCTGCCGCTCTGGTTTCGCACCGTCAGCGGCCAGAACGTTAGCGCCGGGCCGTATCAGGTCACGCTTAACTTCAGCCTCTATTACAACGTCTGCCAGATTGGGGGACTGGGGGTGTGCCTCACCCCCCAGACCGGCACGCTGGCGACGACCCTGCAGCTGACCCTGACGGTCACCAACGACTGTATTACTCTCGCCGCGCCGAACGTCAATTTCGGCAGCGCGCCGCTGGCAAAAAGTTTTCCGGCAATCTCGCAGACGGTCACCATCACCTGCACCAAAGGCAGCGCCTATACCGTGGGGATCAACAACGGTAGCTACGCCAGCGGCAGCGTCAGAAATATGGCGAACGGCAGCGCCCGGCTGAGCTATGAGATCTACAAAGGCAGCGGCACCAGCCGCTGGGGAAGCGTCGGCACGGAGCGCTGGGCCAGCAGCGCCTCGTCGACGGTCAGCGGCGACGGCCTGCAGCGCGGCTACGACTATACCGCAAGGATCCTTGCGGGTCAGACCACCCCGCCTGCCGGCACCTATAGCGACACGCTGGTGGTCGATATCGCATTCTGAATAATTTTCCCTTTCTCAAATGTAAAGTTTTTCCTCCGCGTGCCGATAAGCTGAATAATTCGTTTTCAGAAAGGTGCCCTATGTTTAATCGTATCCGTGTCGTCACTCTGCTGATGATAGTGCTTGGAACTTTTGCCCTGATGCAGCTGATTTCCGGCGGGCTGTTATTCTCTTCGCTTCATAAAAACCAGAACATCTTTATTTCGGCCAGCGAAATACGTCAGCAGCAGAGCGAGCTGATATTAATGTGGGAAATGATGCTGCAGACGCGCGTCAACCTGAGTCGTTCATCGGCACGGATGATGATGGATACGACCAACAAGCAGAGCAGCGCGAAGGACGACCTGCTGAACCAGGCGAAAAAGACGCTGGATCAGGCGGCGCGCCACTACGCCATTTTTAATACGCACACCCCACAGCCGGAGATGGCGGAGGGCAACGCCAGGGTGAAGGAGACATATCGGCTGTACCATGCGGCGCTGGCCGAGCTGATCCAGTTCCTGGATAAAGGCAATATGGACGCCTTTTTCGCCCAGCCAACCCAGAAAATGCAGGATGCCCTCAGCGAAGCCTTAAACCACTACGCCGACATGAGCGAAAAACTGTATCGCCAGGCGTTTGACGAAAGCGTGGAGGATTACCATTTCGCCGAGTGGCTGCTGGGCGTGCTGGTCGTGGTGCTGGTGACGGTGCTGCTGGTGGTCTGGTTTGGGCTACGCAAAGCCCTGCTTAACCCCCTGTCGCGCGTCATTGCGCATATCCGGGAGATTGCCGGCGGCAACCTGACCAACTCGCTGAACATTACCGGACGCAATGAAATTGGCGAGCTGGCGTTCAGCGTGTCCCATATGCAGCGCTCGCTGATTGAAACCGTCACCCAGGTGCGGGAAGGCTCAGACGCCATCTACGCCGGCACCAGCGAAATCGCCGCCGGCAACACCGATCTCTCCTCCCGCACCGAGCAGCAGGCGTCGGCTCTTGAAGAGACCGCCGCCAGCATGGAACAGCTGACCGCCACCGTGAAGCAGAACGCCGATAACGCGCGGCAGGCCTCGCAGCTGGCGCAGAGCGCCTCCGATACCGCCCGCCACGGCGGCGAGGTGGTCGACGGGGTGGTGAAAACCATGCATGAAATTGCCGACAGCTCCAAAAAAATCGCCGACATCACCAGCGTCATCGACGGCATCGCCTTCCAGACCAATATCCTGGCGCTGAACGCGGCGGTTGAAGCGGCGCGCGCCGGAGAGCAGGGGCGTGGGTTCGCCGTGGTGGCTGGCGAGGTGCGCAATCTGGCAAGCCGCAGCGCCCAGGCGGCAAAAGAGATCAAAACCTTAATTGAAGACTCCGTCGCCCGCGTCGACACCGGCTCCTCGCAGGTGGAGAGCGCCGGGGAGACGATGACGGATATCGTCAACGCGGTGACCCGCGTCACCGACATTATGGGCGAGATCGCCTCCGCCTCCGATGAGCAGAGCCGCGGTATTGACCAGGTGGCGCTGGCGGTTTCGGAGATGGATCGCGTCACTCAACAGAACGCTTCGCTGGTGCAGGAGTCGGCCGCCGCCGCCGCCGCGCTGGAGGAGCAGGCCAGCCGCCTGACCATGGCGGTATCGGCGTTCCGCCTGGTTTCACCACCGCAGGCAGCCGCGCCGCAATCGGCAGCGCCGCTGGCTTCACGCCAGCGGACGGTAAAGCCGCAGCCGGCACCGCAAAGCGCCGCGCGGGAGGAGGATTGGGAAAGCTTCTGATGGCGCGTTTAAAACACAATGGACTGGAATAACACACCTGTCGACGCCGCAAGGGGCGGCGTCGGTTATACCCTGAATGGAATAAAGAAAGCGCTATGACATCAACTCTGCCCGATGGGCAAACGTCATTACTAATCCAGATGACCCAGCGCCTTGCGCTGTCCGACGCGCATTTTCGTCGAATTTGTCAGCTCATCTACCAGCGTGCAGGGCTTGTGCTGGCGGACCACAAGCGGGACATGGTGTATAACCGCCTGGTTCGCCGCCTGCGCACCCTGGAGCTGGACGACTTTGGCCGCTACCTCGGTATGCTGGAAGCCAACCCGAACAGCGCGGAATGGCAGGCGTTTATCAACGCCCTGACCACCAACCTGACCGCGTTCTTTCGCGAGGCTCACCACTTTCCGGTGCTGGCGGATCACGCCCGGCGACGCGGCGGCGAGTACCGCGTCTGGAGCGCGGCCGCCTCAACCGGGGAGGAGCCTTACAGCATCGCCATTACCCTTGCCGATACGCTCGGCCTGGCACCGGGCCGCTGGAAGGTTTTCGCCAGCGATATCGATACCGAAGTGCTGGAGAAGGCCCGCAGCGGAATTTACCGCCTTGATGAGCTGAAAACGTTGTCGCAGCAACAGCTACAGCGCTACTTCATGCGCGGCACCGGCCCGCACGAGGGGCTGGTGCGGGTGCGCCAGGAGCTGGCGAGCCACGTGGAGTTCTCCTCCGTGAATCTGCTGGATAAGCAGTACAACGTGCCGGGGCCGTTCGACGCTATTTTCTGCCGCAACGTCATGATCTACTTCGACAGGACGACACAGCAGGAGATCCTGCGTCGTTTCGTTCCTCTCCTCAGGCCTGATGGCATTTTGTTTGCCGGCCATTCAGAGAACTTTAGCAACCTCGTGCGCGAATTTAGCCTCCGCGGACAGACGGTATATACGCTAAGTAAGGATAAAGCATGAGAAAAATCAGGGTGTTGTCGGTGGATGATTCGGCGCTGATGCGCCAGATCATGACGGAGATAATTAACAGCCACAGCGATATGGAAATGGTCGCGACCGCGCCCGATCCGTTGGTCGCCCGGGATTTAATCAAAAAATTTAACCCGGACGTGCTAACGCTCGACGTTGAGATGCCCAGAATGGACGGACTGGACTTTCTTGAGAAGCTGATGCGCCTGCGCCCGATGTCGGTGGTAATGGTCTCATCACTGACCGGGAAAGGTTCGGAGGTCACCCTGCGGGCGCTGGAGCTGGGGGCGGTCGATTTCGTCACCAAGCCGCAGCTGGGCATTCGCGAAGGGATGCTGGCCTACAGCGAAACCATCGCCGAGAAGGTGCGCACCGCGTCGCGCGCCAGGGTGAGCGCCCATAAGCCTACCCCGGTCCCGGCGACGCTGAAGGCCGGGCCGCTGCTCAGCTCCGAAAAGCTGATTGCCATCGGGGCCTCCACCGGCGGCACCGAGGCGATTCGCCACGTGCTGCAGCCGCTGCCGCTCTCCAGCCCGGCGGTGATCATTACCCAGCATATGCCGCCCGGCTTTACCCGCTCCTTTGCCGAGCGGCTCAACAAGCTCTGCCAGATTAGCGTAAAAGAGGCGGAGGACGGGGAGCGGGTATTGCCGGGCCATGCCTATATCGCCCCCGGCGACAGGCATATGGAGCTGGCGCGCAGCGGGGCGAACTATCAGATCAAGATCCACGACGGCCCGCCGGTTAACCGGCACCGGCCGTCGGTCGACGTGCTGTTTCATTCGGTAGCGAAATATGCCGGGCGCAACGCCGTGGGGGTGATCCTCACGGGGATGGGCAACGACGGCGCGGCCGGGATGCTGGCCATGCATCAGGCGGGGGCCTGGTGTATTGCGCAAAATGAAGCAAGTTGTGTGGTGTTCGGCATGCCGCGTGAGGCCATCAATATGGGTGGCGTAAACGAAGTGGTCGATCTCAGCCAGGTAAGCCAGCAGATGCTGGCGAAAATCAGTGCCGGACAGGCAATACGCATTTGAATCAGGAGTAATACTAAATGGCGGATAAAGAGCTTAAATTTTTGGTCGTGGATGACTTTTCCACCATGCGTCGCATTGTGCGCAATCTGTTAAAGGAGCTGGGATTCAATAACGTTGAGGAGGCTGAAGACGGCGTTGACGCGCTCAACAAGCTGCAGGCCGGAGGCTTTGGCTTTGTGATTTCCGACTGGAACATGCCGAATATGGATGGCCTGGAGCTGCTGAAAACCATTCGCGCCGATGGCGCAATGGCCTCGCTGCCGGTGCTGATGGTAACGGCGGAGGCGAAAAAAGAGAACATTATCGCTGCGGCGCAGGCGGGGGCCAGCGGCTACGTCGTCAAACCGTTCACCGCGGCGATTCTGGAAGAGAAGCTGGGTAAAATCTTTGAAAAATTAGGCATGTGAGGGCATGACGATGATGCAACCATCCATCAAGCCCGCTGATGAACATTCAGCCGGGGATATTATCGCGCGCATCGGCAGCCTGACCCGAATGCTGCGGGACAGCCTGCGCGAGCTGGGGCTGGACCAGGCCATCGCCGAAGCGGCGGAGGCGATCCCGGACGCGCGGGATCGTCTGGACTACGTGGTGCAGATGACGGCGCAGGCGGCGGAGCGGGCGCTGAACAGCGTGGAGGCTTCACAGCCGCACCAGGATGAAATGGAAAAAGGGGCCAAAGCGCTCTCCGGGCGCTGGGACGAGTGGTTTGAAAACCCCATCGAGCTGGCGGACGCCCGCGAGCTGGTGACCGATACGCGGAACTTCCTTCGGGAGGTGCCGGAGCACACCAGCTTCACCAACGCCCAGCTGCTCGACATTATGATGGCGCAGGATTTCCAGGATCTGACCGGTCAGGTCATTAAGCGGATGATGGACGTGATCCAGGAGATCGAGCGTCAGCTGCTGATGGTGCTGCTGGAGAACATGCCGGAGCAGGGGGCGCGGCAGAAGCGCGAAAACGACAGCCTGCTTAACGGCCCGCAGGTGAACACCGCGAAGGCCGGCGTGGTCGCCAGCCAGGATCAGGTGGACGACCTGCTGGACAGCCTGGGATTCTGAACCAGCCGCCGCCTTGCCAAAGGCGGCGGTTTCCCGACCGAACGGCCATACAGCGTAAACCGCCGGGTAAAAGTTGCCCAAATCCGCACCGGCGGCCTCCTTAACGCCATAAACCCCGCCCTTTTTAGCGCTTACTCGCCCCATTGTCCGGGCGGCGTTCTGGCATCATTTCTCTCCGTCTGAGTATCCGGAGTCTGCTGCGTGTCTGAAGAGAGCGACGACAAAACGGAAGCCCCCACCCCCCACCGACTTGAAAAAGCGCGTGAGGAGGGGCAGATCCCCCGCTCCAGAGAGCTGACCTCCATGCTGATCCTGCTGGTGGGGGTATGCATCATCTGGTTTGGTGGCGATGCGCTGGCCCGACGGCTCTCCGGGATGCTATCGGCCGGGCTGCGCTTTGATCACCGGATGGTCAACGATCCGAATCTGATCCTTGGGCAGATAATCCTGCTGCTGAAAGGGGCGATGATGGCGCTGCTGCCGCTGATTACCGGCGTGGTGCTGGTGGCGCTGATCGCCCCGACGCTGCTCGGTGGGCTGCTGTTCAGCGGTAAATCGCTGCAGCCTAAATTCTCTAAGCTTAACCCGCTGCCGGGCATCAAGCGGATGTTCTCCGCCCAGACCGGCGCGGAGCTGCTGAAGGCGGTGCTCAAATCGACGCTGGTGGGCAGCGTGGTGGGTTTTTATCTCTGGAGCCGCTGGCCGGAGATGATGCGCCTGATGGCGCAGCCGCCGAGGGAAGCCATGGGCAACGCCCTTGACCTGATCGGGCTGTGCGCCCTGCTGGTGGTGATGGGGATGCTCCCGATGGTGGGATTCGACGTCTTCTTTCAGCTTTTCAGCCATATAAAGAAGCTGCGCATGTCGCGTCAGGACATCCGCGATGAGTTCAAGCAGAGCGAAGGCGATCCGCACGTTAAGGGGCGCATTCGCCAGATGCAGCGCGCGGCGGCGAGTCGTCGGATGATGGCGGACGTGCCGAAAGCCGACGTTATCGTCACCAACCCGACCCACTACGCGGTGGCGCTACAGTATGACGAAAACAAAATGAGCGCGCCGAAGGTGCTGGCTAAAGGGTCGGGCAGGGTGGCGCTGCGCATTCGCGAAATCGCCGCCGGACATAAGGTGCCGACCCTTGAAGCGCCGCCGCTGGCGCGCGCGCTCTACCGGCACGCTGAAATTGGACAACAGATCCCCGGCCAACTGTACGCCGCCGTGGCGGAGGTGCTGGCCTGGGTATGGCAGCTTAAACGCTGGCGGCTCGCCGGCGGCCAGCCTCCCCCGAAACCTGCAAATCTTCCGGTGCCCGAGGCGCTGGATTTTATGAACGAGAAGAAAACTGATGGCTAATCTGGTGACGATGCTGCGCCTGCCCGGCAACCTGAAAACCACGCAATGGCAGATCCTTGCCGGGCCGATCCTTATTCTGCTGATCCTGTCGATGATGGTGCTGCCGCTGCCGGCCTTTATCCTCGACCTGCTGTTTACCTTCAATATCGTGCTGTCGCTGATGGTGCTGCTGGTGGCGATGTTCACCCAGCGCACGCTGGAATTTGCCGCCTTTCCGACCATCCTGCTGTTTACCACTCTGCTGCGGCTGGCGCTTAACGTCGCCTCAACGCGCATTATTCTGATGGAAGGCCACACCGGCGGCGCGGCGGCGGGCAAGGTGGTCGAGGCGTTCGGCCACTTCCTGGTCGGCGGCAACTTCGCCATCGGCATCGTGGTGTTCATTATTCTCGTCATCATCAACTTTATGGTCATTACCAAGGGGGCCGGGCGTATCGCCGAGGTGGGGGCGCGCTTTGTGCTCGACGGAATGCCCGGCAAGCAGATGGCGATTGACGCCGACCTGAACGCCGGGCTGATCGGCGAGGACGAGGCCAAAAAACGCCGCGCCGAGGTGACCCAGGAGGCGGACTTCTACGGCTCGATGGACGGTGCCAGTAAGTTTGTGCGCGGCGACGCCATCGCCGGGATCCTGATTATGGTGATCAACGTGGTGGGCGGCCTGCTGGTGGGCGTGCTGCAGCACGGTATGAGCATGGGAAGCGCGGCGGAAAGCTACACCCTGCTGACCATCGGCGACGGCCTGGTGGCGCAGATCCCGGCGCTGGTGATCTCCACCGCGGCGGGGGTTATCGTTACCCGCGTCAGCACCGATCAGGACGTCGGTGAACAGATGGTCGGCCAGCTGTTCAGCAACCCGAGCGTGATGCTGCTCAGCGCCGGGGTGCTTGGCCTGCTGGGCCTGGTGCCGGGGATGCCGAATCTGGTGTTTCTGCTGTTTACCGCCGCCCTGCTGGGGCTGGCCTGGTGGCTGCGCGGGCGCGAACAGAAGGCACCCGCCGAACCGCAGGCGGCAAAAGTGCCGGAAACCAGCCCGGTGGTGGAGGCGACCTGGAACGACGTTCAGCTGGAGGATTCGCTGGGAATGGAGGTGGGCTACCGCCTGATCCCGATGGTGGATTTTCAACAGGACGGCGAACTGCTGGGGCGTATCCGCAGCATTCGTAAAAAGTTCGCCCAGGAGATGGGCTTTCTGCCGCCGGTGGTGCATATCCGCGACAATATGGATCTGCAGCCCGCCCACTACCGCATCCTGATGAAAGGGGTGGAGATCGGCAGCGGCGACGCCTGGCCGGGGCGCTGGCTGGCGATCAATCCCGGCACCGCCTCGGGTACGCTGCCGGGGGAGCGGACTACCGATCCCGCCTTTGGCCTTGAGGCCGTCTGGATCGAGAGCGCGCTGAAAGAGCAGGCGCAGGTCCAGGGGTTCACCGTGGTGGAGGCCAGCACCGTGGTCGCCACCCACCTGAACCATCTGATCGGCCGGTTCGCCGCCGAGCTGTTTGGCCGCCAGGAGGCGCAGCAGCTGCTGGATCGCGTATCCCAGGAGATGCCGAAGCTGACGGAGGATCTGGTGCCGGGCGTGGTGACGCTCACCACCCTGCATAAGGTGTTGCAAAACCTGCTCGATGAGAAGGTGCCGATTCGCGATATGCGCACCATCCTTGAGACCCTTGCCGAACATGCGCCGCTGCAGAACGATCCCCATGAGCTGACCGCCGTGGTGCGCGTGGCGCTGGGCCGGGCCATTACCCAGCAGTGGTTCCCCGGCAGCGACGAGGTGCAGGTCATCGGCCTTGATATGGCGCTGGAGCGTCTGCTGCTGCAGGCGCTGCAGGGCGGCGGCGGGCTGGAGCCGGGGCTGGCGGATCGCCTGCTGGCCCAGACCCAGGAGGCCCTGTCGCGCCAGGAGATGCACGGCGCGCCGCCGGTGCTGCTGGTCAACCATGCCCTACGCCCGCTGCTTTCACGCTTCCTGCGCCGCAGTTTGCCCCAGCTGGTGGTGCTGTCGAACATGGAGCTTTCCGATAACTGTCATATTCGTATGACCTCGATCGTGGGAGATAAATAGTGCGTTATTTACTTTGGCTGTTGCTGATTCCGCTGGCGGCGATGGCGGCCGGGGAGGGGGCGTGGCAGGCCAGCAGCATTGGCATTACGCTTAACCACCGCGGCGAGTCCATCTCCTCTTCGCCGCTGGCTCCCGGCCAGCCGGTCTCCGGGCTGATGACGCTGGTGGCCTGGCGCTATGAGCTGAACGGCCCGACCCCCGCCGGCCTGCGGGCGCGCCTCTGTTCCCTGGCCCGCTGCGTGGAGCTGGACGGCCAGAGCGGCACCACCATGGGCTTTAACAACGTGCCCGCCGCCGAGCCGCTGCGCTTTATCTGGGAGGTGCCGGGCGGCGGTCGGCTGATTCCGGCGCTGAAGGTGCAGCGCAACGAGGTGATTGTCAACTACCGGTAACCGACCTCCCGCCAGCCCGGGCGGCGGCGAAAAGCGCCGCCCTTCTAATTTTTGACCCTTCCTTTTAATTAACAAGAAACACTGTTTTATAAATCAGTGACACCCGTTGCCGGACCCTTTGCATTTTTGCCAGCCGGGAAAAAGAGGTGGCAAAAATGGCAAGGTTTCGCATTGTGTAAGCTCTTACTGTGGCCGTGTATACCCTAAATAATTCGAGTTGCATGAAGGCGGCAAGCGAGCGAATCCCCGGGAGCATAGTGAACTATGTGACCGGGGTGAGTGAGCGTAGCCAACGTACATGCAGCTTGAAGTATGACGGGTATAACCACTCCCTTTGGCGATGCCAACAGGTCGGGAGTTCCCCAACCATTTGCAGGGTGAACGGCGATGAAAACACGAAAAATTGGCCTGGTGAACTATTTAGCCTATGGTTCAGGCGACTTTCTGGGTGCGGGCACCACCGCGCTTACCGCAGCATGGCTTCTCTATTTCTATACCACCTTCTGTGGGCTGACGCCGATCGAGGCAACCTTTATTTTTGCCGCCGCCCGGGTGCTGGATGCGGCGATCAGCCCGCTGATGGGCTTTCTGACCGATAACTTCGGTTCCACCCGGCTGGGCAGGCGTTTCGGACGGCGAAAGTTCTTTATTCTGCTGGGTATTCCCTGCGTCTTCAGCTACTCGCTGATGTGGGTCGGCGACATGAGCTTCTGGTACTATCTGCTGACCTATCTGGCGTTTGATATGGTCTACACCATGATCCTGGTGCCGTACGAGACGCTGGTGCCGGAAATGACCGACGATTTCAAACAGAAAACGAAATTCTCCGGGGCGCGCATTTCTATGGCGCAGATGTCGGCGATTCTCGCCTCGTTCCTGCCGGGGATCCTGCTGACCGCCTTCGGAAAGAACAACCCGATCTCCTTTTTTTACGCCAGCCTGGTGTTTTCGGTGCTGTGCGCCCTGATGCTGGTTTTCGTCTGGTGTTTCACCTGGGAGCGCCCGCGCGAGGCGTGGTCCGGGGCCGCGCTGCGCGCCGAGGAGCAGAAGAAAAGCCTGAGCTTTAGCCAGAGTATGCGTCGGCTTACCGTTGAGCTTAGCTCCACCCTGCGCATCCGTATCTTCCGCCAGCACCTGGGCATGTACCTCGGCGGCTATATCGCTCAGGACGTCTTTAACGCCGTTTTTACCTGGTATGTGGTGTTCGTCTTGATGCAGGAGGCTTCCGTGGCGTCAAATCTGCTGGGCACCATGGCCATCTTCCAGTTTATCGCGGCCATCGCCATGATTCCGCTATGCATCCGTTTTGGACCAGCGCCGTCGTACCGGATGGTAGTGGTGCTGTTTGGCCTCAGCTCGCTCTCTTACGCGCTGCTGTGGTACGCCGGGCTGAGCGATGTTTATGCGCTGCTGCTGCTGGTCTCTGCGGCGGCCGGGCTGGGACGCGGGGGCATCAACTATGTGCCGTGGAATACCTACACCTATATCGCCGACGTGGATGAAGCGATCACCGGACAGCGCCGGGAGGGGATCTTCGCCGGGATCATGACCCTGACCCGCAAAGCTTCCCAGGCCGGCGCGGTGATGCTGGTGGGGATCGTGATGCAGACCTCCGGCTTTGTCTCGGGTCAGAGCACGCAGCCTGAGGCGGTCAGCCACACCATTCTGCTGATCCTGAGCTGCGGCACGCTCATCGTGCTGGCCTGCGGCTTCCTTATTTCCCTGCGCTTTAAGCTGAATCTACAGACCCACCGCACCCTGTGTGAAGAGACCGCCAGAATGCGCGAGTCGGATCGGGCGATGCCGGACATCACCCCGCAGGCCCGGGCCACCGTTGAGATGCTGACCGGTATGCCGTACGAATCGCTTTGGGGTAACAACAACATCGGCTATCTGAACCGCAACAAACCCGCCGCGCCGTCTCTTGAGCACGTTCCGGCGCTGAATTCGACACTGAACAGAGGTTAATACTATGAAAGTCTGGCCCGTCAAACATAGCCCGCTATTACGTCAGCCGGAGCGCTTTATTTCCCGGGAGGCGTTAAAGGATCTGATCCAGACGATAACGGGCAGTCTGGTTGCTATTCGTGATGAGACCGGCCAGTTTTTGCTGCGGCTGGACGACGGTCGGGTCATCGACACCAAAGGCTGGGCCGGCTGGGAGTGGACCCACGGCGTCGGCCTGTACGGAATGTATCAGTATTACCGCCAGACCGGCGACGTGACGATGCGCGAGATCGTCGACGGCTGGTTCGCCGATCGCTTCGCCGAGGGGGCTACCACCAAAAACGTCAACACGATGGCACCGTTTCTGACCCTGGCGTATCGCTATGAGGAGACGCGCAATCCGGCCTACCTGCCGTGGCTGGAGAGCTGGGCGGAGTGGGCGATGTATGAGATGCCGCGCACCCGCTGCGGCGGTATGCAGCACATTACCCTGGCCGAAGAGAACAGGCAGCAGATGTGGGATGACACCCTGATGATGACGGTGCTGCCGCTGGCGAAAATCGGTAAGCTGCTCAACCGCCCGGAGTACGTGGAGGAGGCGATCTGGCAGTTTCTGCTGCACGTGCAGAACCTGATGGACCGGAAAACCGGCCTCTGGTTTCACGGCTGGAGCGACGACGAGCGGCATAACTTCGCCAACGCCCGCTGGGCGCGCGGCAACAGCTGGCTGACCATCGCGATCCCGGATTTCCTGGAGCTGGTGGATCTGCCGGAGGGGAGCGCGGTGCGCCGCTACCTGGTGCAGGTACTGAACGCGCAGGTCGCCGCGCTGGCCGCCTGCCAGGACGAGAGCGGGCTGTGGCATACGCTGCTCGACGATCCCGACTCTTACCTCGAAGCGTCCGCCACGGCGGGGTTCGCCTACGGCATTCTGAAGGCGGTGCGCAAGCGCTACGTCAGCCCGACCTGTGCGGCGGTGGCGGAAAGGGCGGTCCGGGGCATCGTGGCGCATATTTCGCCCCAGGGGGAGCTGCTGCAGACCTCGTTTGGCACCGGCATGGGCCACAATCTCGACTTCTACCGCAACATCCCGCTCACCGCCATGCCGTACGGCCAGGCGATGGCGATTCTGTGCCTGACGGAGTACCTGCGTAACTACTACTGACCCTGACGGCGGCGTCCGGCGAAAGCAAAAAAGGCCCGGGTACGGGCCCAGGCTGAGACTGATGATAAACCCCAGGCCGAACTCGGTCGGCCATAATCACCACAAAAATAAACAAGGAAAATCAATTCATTGATTTTCGGCTGCTAACCACAAAGAGGGAAAAACCACGTTTTTTCCCTCTTTGTCAGCAATCTGAAGCCCGGGTACGGACCCAGGCTTCGCTGCTTATCGCGGCGAGCTACATGCGCTCTACGGTTTCAATACCCAGCGTGTCGAGACCCAGCTTCAGGGTCTTCGCCGTCAGCTGCGCCAGCTTCAGGCGGCTGTTGCGCACCTCTTCGCTTTCGGCGCTGAGGATCGGGCAGTGTTCATAAAAGCCGGAGAAGAGGCCCGCCAGATCGTACAGCCAGGCGCACATCACGTGCGGGGTGCCTTCGCGGGCGACTACGGTGAGCGTCTCTTCAAACTGCAGCAGGCGGGCCGCCAGCTGCGCCTCGCGCTCGTCGCGGATAACCACCTGCGCCGCGGCGAGGGCGCTTTCGTCAACCTGCGCCTTGCGGAACACGGAGAGCACGCGGGTGTAGGCATACTGCATATAGGGGGCGGTGTTGCCCTCAAAGGCCAGCATGTTGTCCCAGTCGAAGACATAGTCGGTGGTGCGGTTTTTGGAGAGATCCGCATACTTCACCGCGCCGATGCCCACGGCGTTGGCCAGTTTTTCCAGCTCGTCGGCGGGCATATCCGGGTTCTTCTCCGCCACCAGACGGCGGGCGCGCTCCAGCGCTTCGTCCAGCAGGTCGGCCAGCTTCACCGTGCCGCCGGCGCGTGTCTTAAACGGCTTACCGTCTTTGCCGAGCATCATGCCGAACATGTGGTGCTCCAGCGGTACGGAGTCCGGCACGTAGCCCGCCTTGCGCACGATGGTCCACGCCTGCATCAGGTGCTGGTGCTGGCGGGAGTCGATGTAGTAGAGCACGCGATCCGCGTGCAGGGTTTCATAGCGGTAGCGGGCGCAGGCGATATCGGTGGTGGTGTACAGGTAGCCGCCGTCCCGCTTCTGCACGATGACCCCCATCGGCTCGCCCTCCTTATTGCGGAATTCCTCAAGGAATACCACGGTGGCACCGTCGCTCTCCACCGCCAGGCCTTTGGCCTTCAGGTCGGCGACAATCCCCGGCAGCATCGGGTTATACAGGCTTTCACCCATTACGTCGTCCCGGGTGAGGGTGACGTTCAGACGATCGTAGGTGATCTGGTTCTGGGTCATGGTGATGTCCACCAGCCTGCGCCACATCTCAAGGAAGTAGGGGTCGCCGCCCTGCAGCTTCACCACGTAGTTACGCGCGCGTTCGGCGAAGACTTCATCTTCGTCATAGTGCTTTTTGGCGTCGCGGTAGAAGCCTTCCAGATCCGCCAGCGCCATGTCACCGGCGTTCTCCTGCTGCTGTTTTTCCAGCCAGGCGATCAACATGCCGAACTGGGTGCCCCAGTCGCCGACGTGGTTGGCGCGGATCACGCGATGGCCAAGAAACTCCAGCGTACGCACCGCGGCGTCGCCGATGATGGTGGAGCGCAGATGGCCAACGTGCATCTCTTTCGCCACGTTCGGCGCGGAGTAGTCGACCACCACGGTCTGCGGCGCGGGCTTCGCCACGCCCAGCCGTTCGCAGGCCAGCGCCTGCTGCACCTGTTCGGCCAGAAACGCCGGGTCAAGAAAAATATTGATAAAGCCCGGACCGGCGATCTCCACTTTACTGGCGATGCCGCTGAGATCCAGATGAGTCAGCACCTGCTCAGCCAGCTGTCGCGGGGCCATGCCCAGTTTTTTGGCTACCGCCATCATGCCGTTAGCCTGATAGTTGCCGAACTGAACTTTTGCTGACTGACGAACCTGCGGCTCGCAGTCGGCAGGCGCGCCTGCCGCAATCATGGCCTGACTGACTTTTTCTGAGAGAAGTGCCTGAATATTCACCGGAATACCTTACGTTTATGCTGCGGGTTGACCTTCACCGCGCCAGTTTAAGAATTTAGGCCGCGAGTATACTGCAAATGCCCGTTGCCGTCAGCACCGCGCGCCGGGCGACGTCCCGGAGAATTGCGGTTGGTTGACGCCCGGCGACGCGGTAAATTAGCGGGCCTGACCACCGATAAGAGCATTGACTATGGCGAACTGGCAAACCATTGATGAACTACACGATATTTCCGCGGATTTGCCGCGATTCACCCAGGCGCTGACGGCGCTTACCGAACGCCTGGCCCTCGATATCGCGCCGCTGGAGGCGGATCATATTTCCCTGCGCTGCCATCAGAACGCGACCGCCGAACGCTGGCGTCGCGGGCTTGAACGCTGCGGGGCGCTGCTGTCTGAAAACCTCATTAACGGCAGGCCCATCTGCCTGTTCAGGCTGCATGAGCCGGTCCGCGTGGCCCACTGGCGGATAAGTATTGTCGAGCTGCCCTGGCCGGGAGAGAAGCGCTACCCGCACGAGGGCTGGGAGCATATTGAGATTGTCCTGCCGGGGGAGCCGGAGACCCTCAACGCCAGAGCGCTGGCCCTGCTTGCCGATGAGGGGCTTTGCCAGCCGGGGATCTCGGTGAAAACCCGTTCGCCGAAGGGGGTGGGGGAACGCCTGGCGAACCCGACCCTCGCGGTGACCGACGGTAAGGTCACCGTTAAGTTTCACCCGTGGTCGATTGCCGACATCGTGACCAGCGAACGGGCGTCGTGCGGGGGCTGACCTCCGGGCAAAGAGCCGATGCCGTAGAGGGCTTATACCCTAAATAATTCGAGTTGCAGGACAAAACGCAGCGCGTTTTGAACAGCCCCGGGGCTGGCCCCGAAGGGGTGAGGCCTTCAGGCCGAATCACGCGGCGACGCAGTGACAAATTCGTCAGGAACGAATTTGAACAGCCGCAGGCTGCCTCTGGTGAGAGACAGGGATGTCTCTCATTAGTCCCCGGGAGCTTACTGGAGTAAGTGACTGGGGTGAGCGAGGACAAATCGGCTTAGCCGATTTGAACGCCGCTGGCGGCGGCCCTTCAGGGTGAGGCCCTTGGGCCGAATAAAGCCAACGCACATGCAACTTGAAGTATGACGGGTATAACAATAATTATGGAACTAATTGCCCGGGGAGAGGCTCCAATCATTATGGCCGGTTCCGGGGTTCGCGCAGCGAATCTGCCGCGCCTGCTTGCGGCGGGCGTGCAGGAAGTGCACCGCTCTGCGGCCAGGCGGCTCGACTCACCGAGGCGCTACCGCATCCGGAGCTGTCGATGTCCGGCGACGGGCGGGCGGATGAGTATTCCCGCCACCTGGTAGAGGGCGCAGAGGTGGCCCCATGAAGGCCATCATCAGGCGGCGTCCGGCCAGCTGATTTTACCGTTGCATCATGTCGCCCAATATGATGCTTGCTCGTACCAGGCCCCTACCATTTCAACAGGGGCCTTTTTTTATGCATCTGCTCCCTGACGCTGGCCCCTTCGCTCTGATAAACCGCCCCAGGCGGTATACAGGGCCGGCTGCCGCGACGCCGTTATCCTGATAAGCCGCCAGGAACTATTCTTCGGCAGCTTTAAACTTCTACGAACGGCTCACGCCAGCGCACCGGGCTGCCCCCATAACAAGTCGCCCGTCAGCGGCTTTTTGTCTTCAGAGGTTGCGATGGATAAGAAAATTTGTGCCGTGTGTCTGCCAGTGGACAAGTCCGCCGTGGTTATCGTCGCCATAATTAGCAACGAGGTGGCTGCTCCCCGCCGTAAACGGCGAGGGGTTGCGGAAGCCGTATTATTTTCCTGCCCTCTTTATTTTACTGGTTAATGTAATTTGCCGCTGCTGCACGCTATACGAGGCTGAAAGATTATTTACCTGGCGGATACGCTTTTTTTGCTGACTGAATAAGTTATATCCGCTGAATATAGCCGGCGGACGCCGATTATTTCCTGTAGCAACGGTCGGAGCGCTGTTATTTTTTAGTGTAGCCGTGCATTTCCCTTTAGGGAGGTAATGTTCTATTATCGCTGAGGCGGGCCGCACGCCGGGTGATAGCCGTTGAAGGCAAAATAATTAGTATTCGTCTCCATAAATAAAGCGACCCTTCAGGGTGAGGCCCCTGGGCCGAATAAAGCCAACGCACAGGCAACTTGAAGTATGACGGGTATATATCGCTGTTTCTGGCTGGCGCAATAAATACCGCCGAATTTTTTCGACCAGTGTTACCCGAAAACAGATATTAAAAATTTATTGAGTAACGGCAAATAATAGTACCGATAAATATAACCATGACGAGGGCGGAAAAATTTTCCGCGTTGTCCGGCGTCGCTGAGTAAAGGATCCGCTAATCCAGATCCTGACCTGATGCGCTTTGGTCTACAGCGACTGGCGGTAGCGTCCCTGAAAAACGGTAAACCGGCCCCGGACGCTTACCGAACCCTCATCGCCTGCCCTGGCCTGACTGACGATATAAGGAGTGTATCAATGAACCTGACGGAAGCTATGCAAAACGTAGTCAGCGGCAGCCTGAACCGCTACCGGCTGGATATTCCGTCCTGCGCTTCAGCCCTGGACGTGGAGCATTTCAGCGGCCG
>NZ_WMJZ01000109.1 GCF_009711095.1 Intestinirhabdus alba | reverse complement strand
TGGAGTGCCCCCGAGCCCGTAGACAATTCTGCCCTATAGTTTGAGCATAGGAGGAGTCTATGGGCACACCACGTTTTACCCCTGAATTTAAGGAAGAGGCTGTCCGCCAGATCACCGAGCGGGGCTATTCCATCGCTGAAGTATCTGAACGGCTCGGCGTGTCGGCGCACAGCCTTTATAAATGGCTCCGGGCTGTTAAGCCTGACAACAGTGGGCAGCAGGCACAGGATTTACTTGATGCCAGAACAGAAATTCTCAGGCTGAAAGCACAGCTTAAACGCACTGAGGAAGAGCGGGATATTCTGAAAAAGGCAGCGCGGTACTTTGCAAGGGAGCCCGACTGAAGTACCGCTTTATCAACGATCACCGTGAAATCTGGTCGATTGTTACGATGTGTCGGGTCCTTAAGGTTGCCCGTGCCGGATTTTATGTCTGGCTCCATAACCCTGTATCCGCCGGAGAAAAGGATAACCAGCGACTGCTGGAACTCATCCGCGACTCCTATACGCTGAGTGGTGGAGTTTACGGTTATCGCAGGGTTCATGGCGATCTTCGCGAAATTGGCGAAGTGTGCAGCAGAAACCGGGTCGCCAAAATCATGAGGAAAAACAGGATCCAGGCTATACATGGTTATAAAGTGCCACGCGGAACCCGGGGACGACCGTCACTGATAGCGCCCAATCGCGTGCGGCGTGAATTTACTGTAGTGAAGCCCAATCAGGTGTGGGTCACCGACATCACCTACATCCGCACCTGGCAGGGCTGGCTGTACCTGGCAGTGGTTATCGATCTTTTTGCCCGTAATGTGGTGGGCTGGTCGATGAAACCGACACTGTCACGCGAACTGGCACTGGATGCGCTGCTGATGGCGGTCTGGCGACGTAAACCTGAAGAGAACGTCATTGTGCACAGCGATCAGGGCAGTCAGTATGGCAGTGATGACTGGCAGCGGTTCTGCCGGGCCAATAATCTGGTACCGAGCATGAGCCGTCGCGGCAACTGCTGGGATAATGCAGTGGCAGAATCGTTCTTCAGTTCACTCAAAAAAGAGCGCATCAGGAAGCGGATATATAAAACCCGGGACATGGCCCGGGCGGATATTTTCGATTACATTGAAGTGTTCTACAACCGTAACCGACGCCACAGCCACCTTGGAGGCGTCAGCCCGGAGGCCTTCGAAAAGGCCTCGCCGTGAGGACAGAAACTGTCTACCGGAGCGTGGTCACTCCA
>NZ_WMJZ01000108.1 GCF_009711095.1 Intestinirhabdus alba | reverse complement strand
CACCCCCAGCGTAAACGGCATCGCATCCCCCACCTGGCGCACGCCGCGCCGGACCGCCCCCTGCCAGCGGCTGAACTGCTGCGCCTCAACGTCGTTCACCGTCCGCAGCAGCTTACTGATGGCCTTTTCCCGCTCTGTTGCCGGCAGCGACGCCAGCCGGTGAAGCTCCTCTGTCTCCACCATCACCAGAAACTTTTTCCACATCACGCGATCCAGCGGCAGCCCGTCAATCCTCAGCCGCCTCAGCTCCTTGCTGACATAGTGGTGCAGCCTGTCTATATCCGCGCCGCGCGTTATACCGCTCTCCGCCGCCAGCTTTTTCACCACGTTTTTCACAAATTCTTTATAGGTCGCCTTTCGCTCCAGCGGAATAAATGCCTTTCGGGTCAGCGCCCCCGTCGCCACCAGGCAGGTAAATACGCGGTCCGAGTCAAGGGCCCGGTTCACCACTTTACTCAGTACCCCGGCAAGCAGGCCGATATAGATCCCCACCACGCCGGCGGCGTTTTCACGCATTTTTTCGATGGCATCCTTAAAGGCGTCGGCCAGGTTATTCCAGGGGAGCGTAAACCAGTCGACGGCGTCTTTTACCGCCTCCTCTAACTTTTTCGCCAGCGCATCCTGGTTGAGCACCAGCGCTCTGGCCAGAATATTATTCGCTTCCGTCGGCGTCGCCAGCAGTGATTTTTCAAAATAAGCAAGCACCTCCACCTTGTCCTGCATACCGGCAATACAGCCGTTCAGGGTCTGGACGTAATCGATGCCGTTTGCCAAATCTTCGCCGTCAAAATTGTGCGCAAAATAGCCCCGCAGCGTGGCGCTCTGCAGCCACGCCAGATACATGGCGGTGCGCGGAACCAGAACGTCATTATTATACCGGGTTAAAATGGCGTTAAATTTATCCTGAAATTCTGCCACCTTAGCCGGGTCATAATACTGCTCATAGTCCGCCCATTTTCTGGCAACCTCCGGTTTCATTTTTTTATCGGCAATTTTGCTGTACGGATTATCCGGCAGTTCGCCGCCGGTTGAATAGCCGTAGGGTCCATAAACAGCGACCCGCTCCAGGCTTTCGCTTTTATCGATATAGTCACGTTCGAACTGGCGGATCATCGCCTCCTTAAGCCCCGTAATGGCCGACGCCAGGGCTAACTCCCGCTGATACGCCTTGCGCTGGTAAACCTTTTCCTGCAGCCCGGCATTGATCAGCGCGGAGAGGTCCTGCAAAACGGCCGGCGG
>NZ_WMJZ01000107.1 GCF_009711095.1 Intestinirhabdus alba | reverse complement strand
AAACCTTGGTTTGGTAGATGTGACAAAAGCACCATACATTAAAAGCCGTGGACGAAACGCCAGCGGCTCTTGGGTCATTTGGTCTGATGGTGCAATAGAATGCATGGGGGGAAGTACAAATTTAGATGGGCTGGCTGTGGTTACGTATCCCATAGCCCTTCCTGAACGAAGCAGAAATATTTGCATCGCCGAGTTAATAGCTACTGATCCGGGTAACTATAACAGCACACATACTTCGATGGTAATTGACTCAACAATTACAAATACTGGTTTTAAAGCACGCTGCCAGATGTTTGATGGCAGTATCTCTGCAAGTTCATTTTCATGGAGGGTTTATTATGCGCCTGTTTAATCCAGTTACTATGACAGAAGTAATTCCAGGGTTTCACGATACGAAGGGGGCTATAGAACTTCCAGAAGATAACTGGTTTTTTACTACTTCCGAGATTAAAAAAGGTAAAAAGCTCGCCGTAAATGAAGATGGCGAGCCAATCTTGATTGAGGTTAGTCAGCAGGATTAACAGGCCAGATAATATCCGGTGCGCTTGCAGTATCTACAGCCTCAAGCGCATCCAGATAATCCAGCCACAGATTGTATTGCGTTAGCCCGTCCCCCGTTAGTCTGCCAATCGCTGCCTTACCAGGCCACTGTTTACCGTTCATGTAATTATTGGCTGAATCTATTCTTTTTTGCTTCTCCACATCAGCGGCGGCAATTAATTCTTCTCGTGTAGGCGGAGGAATATCACCCCATGATGGCATGTTATTTAAAGTTATAAGTTGCTTACCTGTAGGTGGAGTGCCGGAAAACTCATAATAAATGCTGTCACTAACGTTAATGGCATCATGCGGCCAACGATTATTATCAACATAATCAGACCGCCACTCGATGGCATAAAAACGGGACTCTGATGGGCTGAATACAAAACGATTCATATTAATATCCTATAGCTAAAAACATGGCTTCTGAGGTGTTTGTATCTACAGCAATATTCATCATGACCTGAGCGGTAAAACCTGTATTGCTTACCCACTCGCATGAGTTAGTTATCTGTACCCATGTTGATTTGGTAGAAAAAACGCCCCAGCAATTTACAGGGAACGGGACAGGGAAAGTCACTGGCACAGTATTTATTACACCGACAGTAGTCTGATTAGCGAGTGTTCGGCGAAACACCTGAATCTTAAGACCATCAGGGCCTGTAAATAACAAATTATCGGTGTACTGCCCGCTTGCTCTTAAACCAAGGTTT
>NZ_WMJZ01000106.1 GCF_009711095.1 Intestinirhabdus alba | reverse complement strand
TGCCTTATGCTTTGGCCTTCGGCATCTGGCTGACCAGCGACAGACTCACGTCCATCCCCTCCACCTGGAAGTGCGGCACCGCGTACAGCTGTACCCGGAAGAACCCCGGGTTGTCCTCGATGTCTTCCACCACCACCTTCGCGTCCCGCAGCGGGTGCGACGCCTGCAGCTCGTCTCCCGGATCGGTCATCTCCGTCACCAGACTGCGCACCCACGTGTTCAGCTCCAGCTCCAGCAGCCGCCGATCCTTGGTGGTGCCGATGTTTTCTCGCTGCAGCAGCTTCAGGTAGTGCGCTATCCGCGACAGCAGGAAGATGTACGGCAGCCGCGCGTTGATCCGGCTGTTCGCCGTGGCGTCCGCCGTGTCGTACAGGGCCGGCTTCTGGGCCGAGTTCGCCGAGAAGAAGCACGCATAGTCCCGGTTTTTGTAGTACGACAGCGGGATGAAGCCCAGGTTGGCGAACTCGAACTCCCGCGTTTCCGGGATCATCACCTCTGACGGGATTTTCACCTGGTTGCCGGTCCCCAGGTCGTACAGGTGGATCGGCAGATCCTGCACCGCGCCACCCGCCTGCGGGCCGCGGATCTGCACGCACCAGCCGTTGTCAATAAAGCTGCGCACCATGTTGGCGGCGAAGGCGAACGAGGCGTTGGTCCACAGGTACTTCTCGTGGTCCGGGCCTTTCACCTCTTCCGTGTAGTTGAAGCTGCGCACCGGCACCGTGTCCGGCCCGTACGGCAGACGCCCCAGCACCCGCGGCATNCCGTGTCCGGCCCGTACGGCAGACGCCCCAGCACCCGCGGCATCACCAGCCCGATGTAGCGCGCGTCGTCGGTCTCGCGGAACGCCTTCCACTTGATATACTCCGCCCGGTCAAAGTAGTTGCCGATATCTTTGATGGCCGCCACCTCTTCCATCGACTCCTTGAGGAAGAACTGCGGGCCTACCGAGCCGATAAACGGCATGTGCGCCGCCGCGGAGACCTTCGAGATGTTGCGCAGCAGCGCCACGTCCTGCGGGCTGGCGTCAAACTCATAGGCCGAGATCACCGCCCCGATGGGCTCGCCCCCCGGGGTGTCGTATTCGCTGGTGTAGGTGTGCCAGTACAGGCCGCTCTGGATCAGCTCCGGCACGTCCTCGAAGTCCTGGCGCAGGTCGTCCTTCGCCACGTCGAGGATCTCCGTGCGCACGTTCTGCCGGTAGTCGGTGCGATCCACCAGGTGCTTCAGCCCGCGCCACAGGGACTCCACCTTCTGGAACTCCGGGTGGTGCATCACCGCGTCCAGCTGGCGGCTGATCTG
>NZ_WMJZ01000105.1 GCF_009711095.1 Intestinirhabdus alba | reverse complement strand
TGGCGCGCGTGGTCGGCGTTCAGCTTCACCGTGGAGGTCAGTTGCTCCATGCTGGCGGCCGTCTCCCCCAGCGCCGCCGCCTGCTCTTCCGTACGCGAGGAGAGATCGTTATTGCCGCCGGAGATCTCCGTTGCCCCGCGCCAGATGCTGTCGCTGCCCTGGCGAATCGCGCCCACCGCCTCCCGCAGGCTCTCCTGCATGGCACGCAGCAGCGGCACCAGCTGGCCGACGCAGTTGCGGCCGATATCCTCAAGGGGCTGGCTGAGATCGCCCTGCGCAATCTGACGGAACTGCTGACGAATACGCGCCAGCGGTTTTACCATTATCGCCACCAGATAGCGGTCGGTCAGGAACAGGATCACAATCCCCAGAATCACAGCGGCGATAATCAGGTTGCGTACGATCAGCGTCCGCTCGTCCACCGCCACCCGGGTGCTGTCCAGCATCGCGTCCGCCGCGCGGTTAAAGCGCACCATGCTGGCACCGGTGGCCGCACTCAGCGGGGAGGTAACGTTTTTAGCATGAGATTTCCACTCGCTGAGCGTCCCCTGCTGCGCTATGCGCAGATGAGGAGTAACCCCTCTGTCGAGCAGCGTCTGCCAGTTGGTCAGCACGGCATCCACGATCTCCGGATCCATCGAGCCGGGGGAGAGTTTTTTCATCTCTTCCAGCTTATTAGCCATGTTAGTCAGCGCCTGCTGCGCCAACGTGAAGTCGGGCGTTCCCCCATCAAGCTTCTCAATCATCGCGTTGTTAAGATGGGTAATAAAGCGAAAATATTGATCGTTCCCCTGGCTGAGCACCGTCATCTGGCGAACGAGGTGACGGTCGAGATCGTTACCACCCGCAATCTTTGCCAGGGCGTTGAGGCTATATGACCCCACGCCCGTCCACAGAACACAAAAGAGACCCAGTATTGTCAGCAGCACAGCCCGGATGGTGTAGTCCTTTAAAAATCGCATAAGTAATCCCTACTTTATAACTATTCAATGAGAAGGCTTATGCTGTTATCGGCAGGAAAGAAAAAATATATACGCTATTTTTTGATTTTTTATGGGAGTTAGCCGCCGCTTCGGGCGGCCTGTCTGCCGTTAATGGCCGCACATCGACTCCCGCTGGCCGTTCCCTTTTGCCATCTTCCGCCCTGGATTTCAGGGAGCCTGGGCGCTGACGCCACCCGGCGTTGGCCCACGCCTTTTACAAGCAGGCGTCGTTGAAAGACGCCTGCGGCCTTTGCTCCTGTCTTCACGATACCTTTTCCCGTAGATAAACTTCCGCGGAGCGAACGGCCTTAAAAACAGGCAGGCTTTCTCATTTAGCCGTTCAGAAAGCGACCCACTTCTCCTCCGGCCCGGCGGCTGGCTTAGCCTGAGGCTCCACTGCTTTTAGCGAACCGGGAGCGGACGCTTCCTGCCCAAGGCGGAAGCGCTGCAC
>NZ_WMJZ01000104.1 GCF_009711095.1 Intestinirhabdus alba | reverse complement strand
GTCCCGGCCTCCGTGCTTATCCAGCTCAGGGACGCCCCCGGTGCCTCTGTGTCCGCCGGCCAGCGGAACCGCTTCCACACCGGCATCTGGTTCATGTAGCTCAGCTTCTGGCCGTCTATCATCAGATCCGTCTGCATCACCCCCGCCGCGGTCCCCGGTCGCAGCTCAAAATGCAGTCCCGCCCCGCCGTCGGCGAAGGCCACGTCGGCGATATGGCTCAGGGTGTTGATCGCCCTCATAAACTCCGGGTTGAAGGTCAGCCCCTGCCCGTTGATGCTGTCCGCCGTCCACCGGCTCCCCTCCTTATGCAGCACCCCGTTCAGCCGGGTCTGTAAAAACCGGGTGATGCGCCCCGAGTCGCCGTTGAGGTACTTCGCCAGCAGCGGCAGGGAGACGTCGCTGCTCACGTTCCTGAAGGGGTAGCGCCCGCCAAAGGCGCTGTTCCACTCCTCCACCACCGCGCTGCGCCACCGGGCGTTAAGGCTCTCCGCCGCCGGCGTCAGCACCTGCTGCCACGCCTGCTCCATCGGGCGCACGAACACCGTCTGGCCGAACCCGCTCCACTCCTGCCCCAGCCCCGCCGCTATCAGGCTGCCGTAGTCCCGGATCTCTGTCAGGTCTATCGCCTTTCCCTGAAACACCGTCTGCGCGAGCTGCCGGGTCATCGCCTGCGGGTCGGTGGCGTTGGTGATCTGCTGCAGGCGCAGGCGCACCTGAGTCACCCGGGTCAGCCACGTCTGCAGACTCAGCCCGCTCTGCCCCCCGCCGTCGCGGCCGGCCATCAGCGCCAGCACCGGGCCGAAGGTGGCGTCCAGCGGCCCGCCGCGCCGATCAATCGCCGGCCGCTCATCGCCGTTAAACAGCGCCTGCGCCGATTTCACCAGCGAATCCGGGAGGGAGTTGCCGCTCTGCCCGGTGCGCCCCTGCACGCTCAGGGTGTTCATCAGCGCCACCAGCGGCGACTGCCGCACGTCGGCCACCAGGATGAGCTGGTCAATCGCCTCTGACAGGGTCTCCGCCTTCTGCCAGCGCAGCCCGTTGAGGAACTCCAGCCAGACGCCGCTGAAGTCGGCAAAATAGCGCTCCGTCAGGCGCGCCCGCAGGGCCTCCGCGGACACCGGCTGCGCGGCGGACTGCCGGGTGTCGCTCAGTACCCAGTCCATTTCATCCCGGCGCGCCGCCACCACCTTCTCAATGGCGGGCTGCACGGCCTGCTCCCAGGCCTGGCGGGTGAACATTCCCGGTATCACCGCGTCGGTGGTAAACAGGCGTGAGACGTCGGTATCCCCGGTCATGTCCGCCAGACGCATGTCGGCATACTGGTTCGCCACCTGCGCCAGCATCTTCTGGTAGAGGGTGGATTCGCTGTTGCGCATTCCCGTCAGGCGGATGAGCAGCGTCCGGGCCTGGCTGACCAGGGCCTCATCGGCCGGCAGCCGCCATCCGGGAT
>NZ_WMJZ01000103.1 GCF_009711095.1 Intestinirhabdus alba | reverse complement strand
TTCCACCTCGATTTTCCAGATCGCCTCCATTCCCAGCTCCGGGTACGCCACGCACTCCAGGCTCCTGATACTCTGCTGCGCCAGCACCGCCGCCGGGCCGCCGATGCTGCCCAGGTAGAAGCCCCCGTGCCTGCGGCAGGCGTCGGTCACCTGCTGGCTGCGGTTGCCCTTCGCCAGCATGATCATGCTGCCGCCCTGGGACTGCAGCAGGTCGACGTAGGAGTCCATCCGACCGGCGGTGGTCGGCCCCAGCGAGCCGGAGGGGTAGCCTTCCGGGGTTTTCGCCGGCCCGGCGTAGTAAATCGGGTGATCCTTGATGTACTGCGGCAGCCCTTCCCCGGAATCAATGCGCTCCTTCAGCTTCGCGTGGGCGATATCGCGCCCGACGATGATGGTGCCACTCAGCGACAGCCGGGTGGAGACCGGGTACTGCGACAGCTGGGCGAGGATCGCCTTCATCGGCCGGTTAAGATCCACCTTGACCACCTCGCCCTCTCCCGCCTGGCGCAGGGATTCGGGAATGTACTGCTCCGGATTGTGCTCCAGCTTCTCGATCCAGATGCCGTGGCGGTTGATTTTGGCCTTAATGTTGCGATCCGCCGAGCAGGAGACGCCCATTCCCACCGGGCAGGAGGCACCGTGGCGCGGCAGGCGGATGACCCGCACGTCGTGGGCGAAATATTTGCCGCCGAACTGAGCGCCGAGGCCGAGCTTCTGGGCCTCCGCCAGCAGTTCGTTCTCCAGCGCCACGTCGCGAAACGCCTGGCCGTGCTCGTTGCCTTCGGTCGGCAGCGCGTCGTAATAATGGGTGCTGGCGAGCTTGACGGTCTTCAGGGTGCTCTCCGCCGAGGTGCCGCCAATGACAAAGGCGATGTGGTACGGCGGGCAGGCGGCGGTGCCGAGGGTGCGCATCTTTTCGACGAGGAAGTTTTTCAGCCTGTCGGGGGTGAGCAGCGCTTTGGTCTCCTGATACAGATACGTTTTGTTGGCGGAGCCGCCGCCCTTGGCGACGCAGAGGAATTTGTATTCGTCGCCGTCGACGCTGTAGAGATCGATCTGCGCCGGCAGGTTGCTGCCGGTGTTGACCTCTTTATACATATCCAGCGGCGCGTTCTGGGAGTAGCGCAGGTTGTCCTCAATGTAGGTGTTATAGACGCCGCGCGCCAGCGCCGCCTCATCGCCGCCGCCGGTCCAGACGCGCTGGCCCTTTTTCCCCATGATAATCGCCGTGCCGGTGTCCTGGCAGGTCGGCAGCACGCCCCTGGCGGCGATGGCGGAGTTTCTTAAGAACTGCAGCGCCACGTACCTGTCGTTTTCGCTGGCCTCCGGGTCGTGAAGGATCGCGGCCACCTGCTTCTGGTGGGCGGGACGGAGCATAAAGGAGGCGTCGTGGAAGGCCTGCTGCGCCAGCAGGGTCAGCGCCTGGGGTTCAACCTTCAGGATCTCCTGGCCGGCAAATTCAGCGACGCTGACGTGTTCGGAAGTCAGCAGATAGTATTC
>NZ_WMJZ01000102.1 GCF_009711095.1 Intestinirhabdus alba | reverse complement strand
TGTATATTACTGGAATGACACAGAATTTCTAACACTCCCTTCAATCTGTCAACGCAACACTCCTTTCAATTATCTCTTTCGGTGTTTTGAACTTCAGTGTCTTTCTTGGCCTGTTGTTTAGCTGAGTTGCGACTTTATCCAGCTCATGTTGAGTATATTGGGCAAGGCAGGTTTTTTTGGGAAAGTACTGTCGGATTAATCCATTAGTGTTCTCGTTTGTTCCTCGCTGCCAGGGACTCTGAGGATCGCAGAAGTAAACTTTAACTCCCGTGCTGCCAGTAAATTCCAGATGCCTGGCCAGCTCCATTCCTCTGTCCCATGTCAGTGATTGCCGGAGTTCAGGCGGTAAGCTCAGGAATTTTTCTGTAAGAGCCTGATTCACCGAGAAAGCGTCTTTTCCTCTGAGTTTCAGGATGATCGTATAGCGTGATTTTCGGTCTACAAGTGTGGCGATATGCGAGTTTTTTGTACCTGACACCAAATCACCTTCCCAGTGCCCCAGGGAGCGTCTGTTATCGATATGCCGCGAACGTTCGTGGATTGGCGTTCCGTTTACTATGTTGATGGTGCCTCTTTCACCTTTACGAGTATGGCGTCTGCCATGACGTAGGCTGTGCGATCGGCGCAGATGCTGTACATTCAGGTGGTGTAGTGCTTCACGACTACGAAAATACAGCGTTTTATAAATTGTCTCTGACGATATTCTCAGTGTTTTTTGACGCGGCTTCGTTCGTCTTAACCATCCTGATATTTGCTCTGGCGACCACTTCATCTCCAGCTTTTCCAGAACAAGCTCTCGCAACGGTAAATTCTGATCCAGTAAGCACGGTTTTGGTCTTCTCGCCATCCTGTTGGCCCGGTTATTAGCATCCACAGCTTTGTAATAGCGCCTGCCTCGATTGCGCTGAACTTCACGTGAGATCGTCGAAGGACTACGATTTAGTGCAGTAGCTATCGCACGAATGCTCATTTTGGCTGACAAACCGGCTCGTATTTCCTCGCGCTCAGACAGCGTCAGGTGAGCCACAGCCCGCTTGCGCTCATTGGGTTTTATACCGCCAGTATCCCTTAACATAGTGAAGATGGTTCCTGGTTTCGAACCCAGGATATTAGCTATCTCACTGAAGCCTGTTCCGTTCTTCCACAGTTCAAAAACAGATGCTTTTTCCTTTGCTGTAAATGTCCGTCTCATCCAAAGATCCTCCGCAACCCCATGTTTTCACATAACTGTTGCGCTGACCAATTGAATCTACAGCCATGTTGATGAGCGAAATCCCCGTCAAATCTGTGCGTTAATCACACGGCTGAAAACAAAATGGCCAGTGGCGGAACTCTGCCGCCTGCTGAAAATAACGCGCAGCGTTTACTACGCGCTGAAATCACAGGTCGATATAACCCGGCTGCATCTGAGAAGTCGTGCGCGGGAGCTCCATCAACAGAGTCGGGGTTCAGCCGGAAGCCGGACCCTGAGCCTGCTGATGCGTCGCTCAGGTTATGGAGTGGGACGCTGGCTGGCCCGCAGGCTGATGCAGGAATGTGGTCTGGAAAGCCGACAGCCCGGAAAGCATATTTACCGGGGCGTGCGTGAGGCATCTCCGGCCTCGCCGAATCTGCTGAAACGTCGGTTTGCCCCGGAAAGCGCAAACCAGGGTAAGCGTACAGCGAGAACCGTATTGACGAAGTGAAGCTGG
>NZ_WMJZ01000101.1 GCF_009711095.1 Intestinirhabdus alba | reverse complement strand
GGGTTTGAGCTGCGCAGCGATGCGTGGGGGGCGATACGGGCAGGAAAAGGTCTGCTGTTAACCTCTCAGGCGCAACCGGAGGCGAGGGCGCAGCAGTTGAGCATGGATGAAATTAAGCGTCAGTTGACGGATGCTTTATCGTTGGCCGAGTCTCTCTCTGAGGTTTTGCAGACCGCACGGATCGATCCGCTGGACACTCGCACCCAGCAACATTTTCTTCAGCAGAGCGTCGATGAATTACAACAGCCCGTTATTGTCGCCGGAGCGCCGGGGGGAATTGCCTTATCTACGCCTCAGCATATTCAGCTGAGCGCAAACCATAACCAGCTCCTGACTGCGGGAGGAAATACTGAAATCAGCGCCCTGCAGCGGATAGTTATGGCCGCCAGGAGGGGGTTTGTTGCCTTTGTGCATGAGGTGGGGATGAAGCTGGTAGCGGCAGCCGGAAAGGTGGAGATTCAGGCCCAGAGCGATGCAATAGATATTATTGCCAACAAGGATCTTTCCATTGCCAGTACCGAGGGCGAAATAATCATTTCAGCGAGCAAGAAAATCACTCTGCAGTGCGGCGGCTCATACCTGACTCTCGATCCGGCGAAAATTGAGAATGGCACCGGTGGGCATTTTTATGTGAAGAGCGCCGATTTTGATTATGCCGCGCCTGCGGTATTAAACGCCACGTATCCTGGGTTTACGGCCTGTGAGAATGTGGCTTCAGAGGCCGCCAGCGAGGGCGGTGCCACGGTAGCGCTGAGCTAAGGGAGGAAAAATGCCAACCTGCTATCTGGAAAATCCACTCTCGCCTGGCGAACATGACTTTGCCATTATCGATCGGATGCACCACCCTGATGTTGATGCGTCATGGCCGGTTCTTGAGCTGGTTTCCCCAATGCTGAAGCCGCAGGCGCATCTCTATCCCTGGCTGCTGCCGCTGAAAGAAATGGACGCCAGGGGGTGGCAGACGCTGATGGAGAGACTGACACCCTCGCAGCATACGCCGCCGATATCCTGCCTGCTGTTGCGCAGCGAGCAGCCCGTCGCGGAAGTGCGTAACCTGCTGATTAAGGCGCTGTACTTTACCGATCGGAATCTTCAGGGACATATTCTTCGCTATTACGATCCGCGGGTGCTGTTCCATCTCTGCTGGATGCTGACGCCCTATCAACTCACCCAGGCGCTGCCGGTGCCGGAGATTACCCGCTGGACTTTCTGGCTGGAAGGGCGGTGGCAGACGCTGGCACCGCCGGCTGAATTTTCCTGGCAACCCGGCACACCCCGGGCGCTTCCGCTGGAACAGCTTCAGCGCTGCGGGCTGATAAATCAGGTATTAGAAAAACTGCCCTGTTTTTCCGATATGAGCCGGCGTCAACAGGTAAGCCGCAAAATTGATACGCTGCTGCAACAGGCCGAACAGCTTCAGCTGCCAACGGATGACGATCGGGCTGCGTTCGCGTTGCGGGGGTTGACGCTGCGCGACGCCTTCTGGACTGCGCCAAAGATGGCGGCATTTTTGCGACAGGCCCGGAGTTCGCCGGGCTGTTTTGCTGATGAGACGCGGCTGTGGGATGAGAAGCGCTGGAATGAAATGACGCGGGATAGCTCAGCGGATTATGAAAGGAGAAGAGGAAAATGAGTTCACCTGAAGGCTGTAAATTTTGCCGGCGCTACGGCCTGCCGGTTCTGCCCGTCCGTCCGGCGGTCATGGCTCAGGACGAGTTGCTGCCCCGGCTGCCTGAGAATATCAACGTACCGGTTCCCCCCCGCGGGGAGACGGCCTGGACGGCGAGGCTGCTCCGCCAG
>NZ_WMJZ01000100.1 GCF_009711095.1 Intestinirhabdus alba | reverse complement strand
CACCCCCAGCGTAAACGGCATCGCATCCCCCACCTGGCGCACGCCGCGCCGGACCGCCCCCTGCCAGCGGCTGAACTGCTGCGCCTCAACGTCGTTCACCGTCCGCAGCAGCTTACTGATGGCCTTTTCCCGCTCTGTTGCCGGCAGCGACGCCAGCCGGTGAAGCTCCTCTGTCTCCACCATCACCAGAAACTTTTTCCACATCACGCGATCCAGCGGCAGCCCGTCAATCCTCAGCCGCCTCAGCTCCTTGCTGACATAGTGGTGCAGCCTGTCTATATCCGCGCCGCGCGTTATACCGCTCTCCGCCGCCAGCTTTTTCACCACGTTTTTCACAAATTCTTTATAGGTCGCCTTTCGCTCCAGCGGAATAAATGCCTTTCGGGTCAGCGCCCCCGTCGCCACCAGGCAGGTAAATACGCGGTCCGAGTCAAGGGCCCGGTTCACCACTTTACTCAGTACCCCGGCAAGCAGGCCGATATAGATCCCCACCACGCCGGCGGCGTTTTCACGCATTTTTTCGATGGCATCCTTAAAGGCGTCGGCCAGGTTATTCCAGGGGAGCGTAAACCAGTCGACGGCGTCTTTTACCGCCTCCTCTAACTTTTTCGCCAGCGCATCCTGGTTGAGCACCAGCGCTCTGGCCAGAATATTATTCGCTTCCGTCGGCGTCGCCAGCAGTGATTTTTCAAAATAAGCAAGCACCTCCACCTTGTCCTGCATACCGGCAATACAGCCGTTCAGGGTCTGGACGTAATCGATGCCGTTTGCCAAATCTTCGCCGTCAAAATTGTGCGCAAAATAGCCCCGCAGCGTGGCGCTCTGCAGCCACGCCAGATACATGGCGGTGCGCGGAACCAGAACGTCATTATTATACCGGGTTAAAATGGCGTTAAATTTATCCTGAAATTCTGCCACCTTAGCCGGGTCATAATACTGCTCATAGTCCGCCCATTTTCTGGCAACCTCCGGTTTCATTTTTTTATCGGCAATTTTGCTGTACGGATTATCCGGCAGTTCGCCGCCGGTTGAATAGCCGTAGGGTCCATAAACAGCGACCCGCTCCAGGCTTTCGCTTTTATCGATATAGTCACGTTCGAACTGGCGGATCATCGCCTCCTTAAGCCCCGTAATGGCCGACGCCAGGGCTAACTCCCGCTGATACGCCTTGCGCCGGTAAACCTTTTCCTGCAGCTCAGCATTGATCAGCGCGGAGAGGTCCTGCAAAACGGCCGGCGGNGCATTGATCAGCGCGGAGAGGTCCTGCAAAACGGCCGGCGGATCCTGCAGCAGGAGTATCGCCCCCTTGTCAGGCAACAGCCGGTCCGCCGCCTGCCGCAGATGCATGCCATCCTGCGAGTTCACCCTTTTCCAGGGCGCAGCCGTCCAGCTCTTCACCCCGCAGGACTCCGCCTGACTGCTGTACTCCGCCACCGTCTCACTCAGCGCCGTCAGCGCAAGCGCCTGGTCCGCTTTGCCTGCGGCCAGCCATGCGTCCATATCAAAAGGCTGCATATACCGGCTCTGATATGCCGGGTCCTCATGCTTTTTCCGGGTGGCCGGCGTCCATTCGACTTCCGACCAGCAGAACCAGAAGACGCCGTTTTTCATTCCCGCGGGTTTTACCGGCAGCGTAATCAGCGACGCCGTCGCCAGCTCTTCCGGTTGCGTAATGCAGGGCTTTCTGCTGCCGTCAACGATATCAAAGGGAACGTGGCCCCTCTCCGGCAGCGGGTAGAAGTAGCCGTCGCCGGTAACATAATAATTTATCCATCTCGCCGCCCGTTCCGCCCGGATATAGAGGAACCCCTGGCGGAGCAGCCTCGCCGTCCAGGCCGTCTCCCCGCGGG
>NZ_WMJZ01000010.1 GCF_009711095.1 Intestinirhabdus alba | reverse complement strand
ACGGCGTGGAGGCGGCCTGTTCGCTGGCATCGGCATACCGGGCAATTTGTTCGTCAAACGTCATGGCGTCATACTCCTTTGTTTCGTTCCGTCGGGTGACACGCTTCGTTCATGAGCGCCTGCTTTATCGTCTCCGGCAGGGCCTGCAGGCGTCGGGATAAAGGTACGGAAGGTTCGGCAATAACCTGCTGTATCAGGTCGTTGACTGCCGGGTGCTGCGCAATATCCACGCCAGTCCCCAGGCTGCAGGTGGCTAAAAAATAGCGGTCCCTGGGGTCCTTCAAACCTGTTTCGGCTGTTTTTTTCCACATTATCGCCGCCTGCATCGCCGCATCGGAAGGCAGGACGGTGCTGACAGCGCCCCAGGCTTGCAGAATTTGCCCGACGGCACGCACATTTTGTTGTATCCATTCAGCACCCCAGTTCAGCCGCCACTTCTCATCCGACGCCTGTCCCGTCTGGCAGGCAAGTTCACCCGCCACCGTCATATACCACCATTGACTGACGGGCCAGATACTCCCGGCCAGGCCATTTACCGGACTCATCGCCTGTAGTAGCTCAAAGCGTAGCGGCTCAAAAAACGGCAAAAACGTTTGACTTATCCTGTCGCACTGCTCCGCCAGCGAAACCGCAAGTTGTTCAGGCTTCTGTGAGCTGACCAGCCAGCCACAAAGGTAGCGCTTATCCTGCAACGCCTCGCCGCGCGCATACCCCTCCGTGCCGTCAAGCCACGGACAGGTACACGCTTCACCTGGCGAGGCCAGAAGGACCAGCAAAGGACAATGCTCAGGTGAATAGGCAAGATCGCGACGCAGAACGGGATAAATGGCGTTCTCTCCGGGAGACTGCTTTAATTGTTGCGGATGTAGCGGATTAACGCTGGCAACTGTTTTCAGCGGGTCCAATAACAAATAGCGATACATTTCAGGATAGTGATTCAGCCTTTCCGTCAATGTGACAGACGGGGCGTTTGTTATTGCGTTTTCCATTATTTCGCCGCCTCTACACAGGTTGCCTCATCCGGCAATTCCGGCGGCGCGTATTGATAATTTTGCGGCCCCAGGCGATTAAGAGTGGCGCTTTTAACATTCACATCCCCCGTCGTTTTTATCGTCACGCCGGAGCTTTCAATAATTAGCGCTGTTTTATCGCATACCAGCGTAATTTTTTTATCCGAGGCAATGTAAACCTCACCGTCCTTACTCTGGATCTTCATATCCTTCAGCGAGGTCAGTTCCATGGCATCCCCCTGCGCCTGTATCTCCACCTTTCCTCGGTTGGCGAAAATTTTTATTCCCAGCGTTTTGGCAAACAGGCTGATTATTTCACCGGCGGCCACGGTGAATTTTTTGAATACGCTGAAGTCACTGTTTTCTGCGGAGGTCTGGATAAAATTATTACCCGTGCTGATCTGGATACTCTCTGGTGAGACCTGGGCAATCCCTGCCGGCGCGCTCAGCAGCAAAGCTGCCTGCTGAAGCGCGTTGAGCGACGTTTCCATCAGGCTTTTTTGCGCTTTCACCTGAGCCAGTTCCGCCTTAGCGGTTTTCACCGCCTCGCTCAGCGATTGCGCCAGCCCCTGCGCCTGCTGCAGTGTCTCCAGCGCCGCTTTCATTTCAAGCTGCTGTGCCTGCGCCTTTGGCTGATCGTCCGCCGTGATAAATATCCCCTTTCCGGCCCGTATCGCCCCCCACGCATCGCTCCGTAGCTCAAAACCCTCGCCGCGCGGCTGCCTCTGCACATCCACTAGGTGCCCCAGATTCAGCTGGCTTTTGCCACCGTACTCTGTGCTGACCTTAATATGCTCCTTGCCGCGCGTATCATCGAGACGGATTTTATTGTTCGCCGGCGTGCGCAGCACGTTGCGCTTATAGTTCTGAATGGTGACGTGGTCCGGATGCGCAGAGTCATGCAGCACGCCCGCAATGTACGGACGATCCGGGTCCCCCTGCTCAAAGGCTATCGCCACCTCGGTCCCCGCCAGCAGCGGCAGGTGCAGGCCGTAGGTGTCGCCGGCATACGGGCGCGCCTGGCGCACCCACAGACTCTCCTCCCCCGCCTCCCAGCGGTCGCGATCGAACAGCAGATTCACCTTATAGCGACCCTCACGGTCGATATGGCCGTAGATATCGTTGGTCTTCGTGCTGGTCACCCGCGCTGGCAGCGTCCCCGCCATCACCGGTTTGTCACCCGGCTCCGGGCGGAAGCCGTAACGCTTCGAACAGGGTATGGCCTCAAACGCCACTTCATAGCTGTGGTCACGCCGGGCGCTGCAGTGAATTTTCGTCATCACCACACCCCGGCGGAAAATATCGGTAACCTCCTCGCCGCCCGTGACCTGCAGCTGCAGGCCTGGGGCCAGCGCCGCGCTGCTGCTCTTCCCGCTTAACCGCGTCTGGTTATTCAGGTAGCGCTCGTGGCGCAGACGGGCGTAAAACGCTCCGCTCTCCGGCTGCGGATTATGCCGCCCAACGCCGCCCGGCGTCAGGTAGTTATCCCCCCAGTGGTACGCCTCGCCGTAGGTGGTGCTGTCGCCGGAGGTGGCCCCGGCGCTCAGGCTCATATCTTCAGGCGCGTTACGGTAGTTGTAGTCACGGGTGAACACCGACCGCGGCACCACGTTATGGCGGCTCGCCATCCCCCACACCGACTCCGCCCCGCCGTCATGCTGGCCGGACGGCGACACCGCCGGCAGCACCAGCCCCTGCTCGTAGTGCCTCTGGTCGTCGTAAAACGCCACCTCGTCAATGTGCAGCCGGGTGTCGGCGGTGAAGCGAAACCAGATACCCACTTCACCCAGCAGCCGGCTGATAAAATGCAGGTCGTCCTCCCCGTACTGCATCACCTGCTCCCTGCGCGGATACTCATTCGCCAGGGTAAAGACAAAATCCTCCCCGCGCATGTTATGGCGGGTTCTGAGGATATGCTCCACGATCTGCGGCACCGACATGTCCCGGTAAATCCGGTTCTGGCGGCTTCTTGAGAGCAGCGCCAGGCGCGGCTGCAGGGTCAGGGAGTAGCGCGTTTCGTCTTTAGAGGTGGAGAGGCGCTCAAAGGCCGTCACCACCCCCTGAATCGTGCGCACCGGCCGCTGAATTTTAACGCCGAAGCCCTGGTCCACCGGTGCCTGGAGGGTGAAGGTCGCCTTCTGCATCAGCATCCGCGACGCCGTGATGGCTCTATCCGCGCTGGTGAATTCAATCACATAGCGAAACGGCTCGCTCAGCGCTTCATAGCCTTCGAAGCTCAGCACGTCCAGAAGCGAGGCACAGCCCCGCACCGTTAAAAGGTGGTGGCTGTGGCTGAATATCAAGGGGGGTATGTCACTCATTATTGTCTCCTTTATCAGACGCCATCCCCCTTCCCTCTTTTTCATCCCGGCCCGGCGTCAGCTACCGCAGCCTCGTCTGCCCCGCCAGGCGTGTCAGCGGTTGCCGGCTCAGAAGTGGCACTGTCTGCGGGATCAGCAGGATGTCAATATTGCGCCGGCAGCAGGCAGGCGACGCCCTCCACGGCGCGGGCGCGGTAAGGGTTAAGTCGGGGTAACAGGATGGCTGGATTTTCCATGAGATTCTCTCTTTATCAGTTCCTGACACGCTACCGCCCGTCGCCGTTCCCTGTTATTCAGGAGCCAAAAGCGCATCAGGCCTGGCAGAGCGTGTTGTCTTTGCTGAACGCCCCCGATCGCAGGCGCTTTATTCTGCAAAGGATCGGCAATGGTAACCCTTTACCTGTAAGTTATTTTTGGTGAATTNCTTTATTCTGCAAAGGATCGGCAATGGTAACCCTTTACCTGTAAGTTATTTTTGGTGAATTTACCCTAAATAATTCGGGTTGCAGGACAAAACGCAGCGCGTTTTGAACAGCCCCCGGCTGGCCCCGAAGGGGTGAGGCCTTCAGGCCGAATCACGCGGCAAACGAGCGACAAATTCGTCAGGAACGAATTTGCCCGACCGCAGGTCGCCTTCGGTGAGGAACAGGGATGTCCCTCATTTATCCCCGGGAGCATAGCAAACTATGTGACCGGGGGGTGAGAGCGCAGCCAACGCACATGCAACTTGAAGTATGACGGGTATAATTCACATTGCTTTACAAACGCAGGGTAAAATAAAGCGTCATCCTAAATCAACGATACGGATTAAAGATCCAATACCGGACCTTATTTAAGGATTTTCTTTCATATATCCCCTACTACAGGCCGTATCTGCATTGCTTTTATTTGGCCCAGGGGTTTCATCCTGAATGGCCTGCGGTAATAAAAGACATCCCTGCCGCTCATCAGAGGCAGCCTGCGAAACCGCCTGTCACAAAGTCAATTCGCGTGTCTGGCGCGTGAATATACAGCGAACGGCGATGTAAACGGCGCTCGTAACATTTTAGCGGCGGGGCACGGCGTGCTGGCCTGTGGAGGGAGGGTGCAGTCAGGCCGCCCGTTGAAGCAGGAACCCACCGAAATAATTCAGGTGAAGGCCGATCCACATCCTTTAGGGCGTGAAGGAGGTCAACTCAGCACTATTTTCCCCCAGGCATGGAAAAGGTATGATTTCGATTTCCGTGGGAAAGAGAAATTAATGGTAAGCTGCTCCTTCGCATAACCTACAGAACCAATAATGCGGCAATGCCGGCGCGGTTACCGGTCCGCCGGAACGATGAAGATAAAGGATAGTGAATGCAAGGTATGTTAAGTAAAGCGGTACTTGCGATCGCCTTTTTTGCAGTATTTATTCTCGAATGGTATACCCCCATTCATTCTGATGATTACCGCTATGCGTTAATCGGCCTGTCGTTTGACGCGCACTGGCACCACTACATGACCTGGAGCGGACGCCTCGTTGCCGATTACACCAGCGCCCTCCTTTTAGCCAGCAACTCACGACTTTTTATTTCGACGATGACGGGGCTGGGGGCTATCGCGTTCTGCTATTTTATCGTCAAGACGCCGACCGGAACGCTGAAATGGAAAAAACACGATGCCCTGATTTTCGCCATCGTATTTCTGACCTTCTGGCTGGCAAACCCCAACGTCGGACAGGTGGTTTTCTGGGTGGTCGGCAGCGCCAACTATCTGTGGACAAACCTGTTTGTCGCCGCGTGGATCTGGAACCTGTACCGGCTGCAGACGCAAAATGAACGGCGCACGCAGGGGATTATGCTGCTACTGGGGCTGCTGGCCGGGTGCTCAAACGAAAGCGTCGCCCCCTTTGTCGTTGGCCTGGCCCTGCTGGCTATCGTCTATGATTTCTGGCGCTACAGGCAGCTCTTCCTCAATAAGTGTCTCTATTTTATCTCCACGCTGCTGGGTGCCAGCATCCTGGTCTTCTCGCCGGGTAACTTTGTCCGCGCGCAGAATTCACACGCCGCCTGGTATAGCCGATCAATCTTTGAGAGGCTGACGATTCACCTCAGCGAGCGGTTTTTTAATCACCTGGCGCTTATCTGGATCGCGTATGTCGTTCTGGCTCTGTTAGCCGTCGTCGCCGTCGCTGCATATAAGAAAGGACACCGCTTTAATAAATTCAATCTCGGCGTTATCGTGCTGATGCTGCTGGTGGGCGTTGGCACCTCCTTAATCATGGTCGCTTCGCCCTCTTATCCGGACCGGGTAATGATGTCGACGTTCCTGTTCTTTCTGCTGGCTATCTCCTTTCTTCTGCGGGAGCTGGTGGCGATAGCAACCCGCGCCGTAATGTCCGGCCTCTTCGCGCTGTGCCTGCTGCTGTGCGCGGTCTTCGCCTGGTCATGGACGCTAATGTACAACGCCTATATCCGCGTGTACCAGCAGGATAACGTCAGGATTTCCGTCGTTAACGCGCAGCTTAGCCAGGGGAAACGTAATTTTACGATCCCCGATTTCTATTTCCTGAAGATGCAGAACAGCGGCGGACATTTCGGCTTCTTCCACGATCCGCATATTTACGCAGAGTATTTTGGCGCTGGCGAGGTCGCGAAGAAAAAGGTTGCGTTTGACTACTCTGTGCTCGCCACCGGCGAACGCCAGGTTATCGACCCGCATACCGTTGCGCGCTATAACGGCAACGGGGATCTGATGCTCGTCAGCACCCGGCCGCTGAGCGGTACGCTGCGCTTTACGATCGGCTCCGCGGAAAACGCCGTGCCGATCGCGAATCTGAAAGCGGCGCAGATCAATAATGAGTACTGGTATTACACCAGCACGCCCAAAGGCCAGATTACGCAGCTCTCGCTGACGGATTAAACGGCCGCGGGTTCGCGTTTATCAGCGCCGGCTGCTGCGGCAGAAGGCGCTTTCCACCCAGCTTTTACTACTTATCTCTACCTGATTTGGGGTAAAATTTTCTCACTATCAGCGCCGTAAATGTGAACAACTTTCGCGCTGAAATCAATAATGACTCCAGGCTGCGTCACTGAACCGTTCGTAAGCGTCGCTGGCGGATATTGAGGCGCGAGCCGTAAGGTCTGGGTTAGTCCAGATCCGCGGCGAACAGCGCGGCAATGGGCCGGAATGGCCCCGCCCGGTTTCGGGACACAGCCTGGTAAAATCTCAGGAGCATACTATGCCTGAAGCAACGCCTTTTCAGGTGCTTATCGTGGACGATCATCCACTTATGCGGCGAGGTATTCGTCAGTTACTGGATCTGGACCCCAACTTTGAGGTCATCGCCGAAGCGGGAGACGGGGCCAGCGCAATCGATATGGCAAACCGGCTGAACGTTGATGTCATTCTGCTGGATCTGAACATGAAGGGGCTGAGCGGGCTGGATACGCTGAACGCGCTGCGCCGGGACGGCGTTACCGCGCAGATCATTATCCTGACCGTCTCCGACACCGCCAGCGACATTTATGCGCTGATCGACGCCGGGGCCGACGGCTATCTGTTAAAAGACAGCGATCCGGAAGTCTTGCTGGAAGCGATTCGTCAGGGGGCAAACGGCGGTAAAGCGTTCAGCGAGCGCGTCAGCCAGTATCTGCGGGAGCGCGAGCAGTATGGCGCGGAGGAAGATCCGTTCAGCGTACTGACCGAGCGCGAGCTGGACGTACTGCACGAGCTGGCGCAGGGGCAGTCCAACAAACAGATCGCCTCGGCGCTGAATATCTCTGAACAGACCGTAAAGGTGCATATCCGTAACCTGCTGCGCAAGCTGAACGTGCGCTCCCGCGTGGCGGCAACCATCCTGTTCCTGCAAACCCGCGGTATGCAGTAAACGCCGGCGCGGAAATAACATCGGGCCTGCGTGCGGCACAGGCCCGACGGGTGCCGGTACTTTACTCCGACTGCGGCGAGAGCTGCTGCATCGCCTGGGCAATGCTGCGTTCAATCACCGGCCGGCGGGTATCGTTAGCCGGCAGCAGCTTCAGCATCATCTGCCAGGCGGCAACCGCCTCGGCGAAGTGCTCCTGCTCATAGGCGTTGAAGGCGTACATGCTGAGCACGCGCACGTTGGCATGATCGCTTTTCACCAGCTGACGCAGCAGCTCGCCCCCCTGACGATTATCATTCGGATCGGGAGAACGGGTCAGCGCTTCGGCATAGCCCAGCGCCGCCTCGCTGTTCCGCGGGTCCAGCTGCCAGGCGTGAGCGTACGCCCCGGTCGCCGTGCCAACGTTGCCCAGCACCATCCCGACACGTCCCAGCATAATCCAGCCCTCAACGTTGCTGGCGTCCTCCTGCAGCCGGGTGCGTAAACCCAGCGCCAGTCGCGACATCTCCTCTTCGCTGAGCGGCTGCGCCTTCGGATCCAGCGCCTGTTCCAGCAGCGCGGGCATCTGCGCCGTGGCCTGATGCCAGGCCTTCACCTGCGGGTAGCCGCCGGTCTGATAATAGCTGACCACACCCACCGCCAGCGCGACGATAACCCCCGGAATATAGACCGCATAACCGGCGCGGCTGCCCTCTGCGGGCAGGTCGTCGTCAGCGTCGTCAAAGGTCTCCGGCGTCAGCCGCACCCGGCGACGCGAGCGGGCAAAAATCACCCAGCCTCCGGCCAGAATCGCGGCGATCGGCATTACCCACAGCAGCACGGTCAGGGGCGTCAGCGGCGGATCGTAGGTGACGAAGTTGCCGTAGCGCGCCACCATATAGTCAATGATCTCCTGCCGGCTTTTCCCCTCCTGCATCAGCTCATACACCTTCTGCCGCAGGTCGGTGGCGATCATTGAGTTAGAGTCCGCGATGCTGTTGTTCTGGCACTTCGGGCAGCGCAGTTGCTCGGTAAGCTGGCGAAACTGCTGCTCCTGCGCCTCGTCTTTGAACGGCATCACGTCGATGGTGGCCAGCGCCGAAGCGGAAATCACCAGCATCAGCACGCCCAGTAAGAACCTCATTGCGCGGCCTCCCTGCTGTATTTATCCCACAGCGGTTTAATTTCGCTCTCCCACACCTGGTCGTTAAGATCCCCGGCGTGGCGGTAGCGGATGATGCCCTTGCCGTCGATCAGGAAGGTCTCCGGCGCGCCGTAGACCCCCAGATCCAGACCCAGCATACCGTCACCGTCAAACAGACTCAGCGCATAGGGATTGCCCAGCTCCTTCAGCCAGACGATCGCCTTTTGCCGCTCGTCCTTATAGTTCAGGCCCACCACGCGGATCCCCCGCGCCGAAAGCTGATTCAGATACTGATGCTCGGCGCGGCAGGTGGGGCACCAGGTCGCCCAGACGTTGAGCAGCACCGGTTTTCCCTGGGTGAGGCTATCCGCCTGATAGTAGTGGCCGGGATTGTCCAGCGATTCCAGACGAAACGCGGGCACCGGCTTGCCAATCAGCGCCGACTCCAGCCTGGTGGGGTCATCCCCGTCGGCGTTGCGCGTCAGCTGCCACAGCAGCGCCGCGGCGATGACGAGAAAAATCATTAACGGTAACAACAGAACTTTGCGCTTCATACCACCTCCGGCGCAGCGTTTTGCGGACGGTTACGCCGACGGTAGCGGGGATCGAGCAGGCAGCACAGCCCCCCCAGCGCCATCAGCAGCCCGCCCGCCCATATCCAGCGAATAAACGGCTTATAGTAGAGCCGCACGGCCCAGGAGCCGTTATCCAGCTCCTCGCCGAGGGCGGCGTAGAGATCGCGGGTCACCCCGCCGTCAATTGCCGCTTCCGTCATCATCGAGCTGGTGCTGTTGTAGAAGCGTTTCTCCGCGTGCAGATCCGCCTCCGGCTTGCCGTCACGGGTGACGTTGATAATCGCCACCCCGCCGCGATAGTTCGGCCCGGTGATATCTTTCACCTCCTGGAAGGTGAAGCGATAATCATGGATCGCCACGCTGTCCCCCGCCTTCATGCGCACGTCGCGCTCCACGCTGTAGTTCTGGCTGAAGGCGATACCGACGACGGTGACCGCCAGCCCGACGTGGCCGGCGACCATGCCCCAGTAGCTGGAGGTCATCTTCGTCCCGCGGGCAACGCGCTGGGCCACCTCCGCCACCGCCAGCACGAACACCCAGCAGGCCATCGCCAGGCCGACCACCGTCATGGCGACGATTTTATCTTCAAACAGCCACGGCAGCAGCACCGACAGCACCAGCGTCGTCACCACGGCGATAGCCAGCAGCCGCGTCAGCTTGCGCGGCCTGTCGCGGCCCCAGCGCACCAGCGGGCCGACGCCCAGCAGCAGCGCGAAGGGAGCCATCAGCCAGGTAAACATGCTGTTGAAGAACGGCTCGCCAATGGAAATACTGCCCAGCCCCAGCTGCTTATGCACCAGCGGCAGCAGCGTACCCAGCAGCACCACCAGCATGGCGGCGATCAGCAGCACGTTGTTGCCCAGCAGCAGCGACTCGCGCGACCAGAGGGCGTTGTTGACCCGCGAGCGAACTTTGTGTCCCCGGGCGGCAAACAGCAGCAGCGAACCGCCGATTACCAGCACCATAAAGGTGAGAATAAACATCCCGCGGGACGGGTCCGAGGCGAAGGCGTGCACTGATACCAGCACGCCCGAGCGGACGAGAAAGGTGCCCAGCAGGCAGAGCGAAAAGGCGCAGATCGAGAGCAGCAGCGTCCACGCCTTAAAGCTGGCGCGCTGTTCGGTCACCGCCAGCGAGTGCATCAGCGCGGTGCCGACCAGCCACGGCATAAACGAAGCGTTTTCCACCGGGTCCCAGAACCACCAGCCGCCCCAGCCCAGCTCGTAGTAGGCCCAGGCGGAGCCGAGAACGATGCCCAGCGTCAGGAAGATCCACGCCGCCAGCGTCCAGGGACGGGAGAAGCGGGCGAAGGTGCTGTCCAGCCGCCCGCTCAACAGCGCGGCAATCGCAAAGGCGAAGGCCACCGAGAAACCAACGTAGCCCATATAGAGCAGCGGCGGGTGGAAGATAAGCCCCGGGTCCTGCAGCAGCGGATTCAGGTCCCGCCCTTCGACGGGAAAGTCCGGCAGCGTGCGGGCAAAGGGATTAGAGGTAAACAGAATAAACAGCAGAAAGCCCACGCTGACCATGCCCATAACCGCCAGCACCCGGGCGACGATGTCCAGCGGCATCTGTCGGCTGAACGCCGCCACGGCGAAGGTCCAGCCGCTCATCAGCAGTACCCACAGCAGCAGAGAACCTTCATGCGCCCCCCAGGTGGCCGCCACCCGATACCAGACCGGCAGCAGGGTGTTGGAGTTACTGGCGACGTAGGTCACGGTGAAGTCGTTGACCACAAAGGCGTGAATCAGAATGAAAAAAGCGCCCGCCACCAGCACAAACAGCAGCCAGGCGAAATGCCGCGCCGAGGCCATCATGCGCGCATCGCCGCGCGCCACGCCCCATAGCGGATAAACGGAGAGCAGCAGCGCCACGCCAAGCGCCAGGCAGAGCAGCGCGTTGCCGATTTCAGGCATCATTGCGATTTTTCCTTATCGTCGCCAATCGGACGGCGGTGGTTTTCCTGCATGGCCTTTTCCACCTCCGGCGGCGTGTAGTTTTCATCGTGCTTGGCCAGCACCTCTTTGGCCTGCACGTGGTTATTTTCGCCAAGCTCGCCCTGCACCACCACGCCCTGCCCTTCGCGGAACAGATCCGGCAGAATGCCCTCATAGGTGACATCCACCGAGCCTTCGGCGTCGTAGATGCTGAAGTTCACCTTCAGCGAATCCGGATCGCGCCTGACGCTGCCGGGCATGACCATCCCGCCCACGCGCAGGCGCTGGCCCACCGTCGGCAGCTCATGGGTTTCCCGCTTGCCGTAGAGGATCTCCCCCGGCGTATAAAACAGGTCGATGTTGGAGCGCAGGGCATAGAGCACCAGCGTGATGGTCAGCGCCAGCCCCGCCAGCACCGCGAGGGCGATCATTAAACGGTTTTTACGACGAATATTCATGCCGCCTCCCGCTGCTGCGCCGCACGCAGCCGCGTCTCCCTGGCCCGCTGCTGCACCACGCCGCGCAGGATCGCCCGATGCTGCAGCACGGTGTGTAGCACCAGTGCCGCCAGCGGAATAACGGTAAAGGCCACCGCCAGCCAGACGTAGAAGGCGTAGCCGCCCATTGCAAAAAAGTCACTCCAGGAAGCAAAAGCGCTGGTCATTGGCGGCCTCTTTTTAAAATCAGTTCGCTCACCCACGGGCGGCGTTTTTCCATTACCAGAATCAGGTTACGCATCCGCATCAGCGCCAGCGTGAGAAACAGCAGCAGATAGCCAACAATCGCCCAGCGCAGCGGTGAGCGCATGGCCGGATCGATACTCTGCTGCATCCGGGTTGACCCCTGGTGCAGGGTATTCCACCACTCCACCGAGTAGTGAATGATCGGCAGATTGACGACGCCTATCAGCACCAGAATGCCCGCCGCGCGCCCGGCGAGACGGCGGTCGTCAAAGGCGTGCCACAGGGCAATAGCGCCGACGTACAGGAACAACAGCACCAGCTCGGAGGTCAGCCGGGCGTCCCACACCCACCAGGTGCCCCACATCGGTTTCCCCCAGGCGGAGCCAGTCACCAGCGCGATAAAGGTGAAGATCGCCCCCGGCACGGCCATCGCCGCCACCGCCAGGTTAGCCATTTTCATCTGCCAGACCAGGCCGACAAACGCCGCAATCGCCATCGACGCATAGATACCCATCGACCAGATCGCCGCCGGCACGTGCAGATAAATAATGCGGTAGCTTTGCCCCTGTTGATAATCCGCAGGCGCAAAGCCAAATCCCCAGATCCAGCCCGTCGCCAGCGCCAGCACGCTGGCGATCGCCAGCCACGGAACGAACCAGCCGCAGATCTGGTAGAGCCGGGGAGGCATCGCCAGTTGATGAAGTGTTTTCCACATAATATTTCAGTCACCAGACTCAAAAAAAAGAATGAAACTTCCATTGCGCCGGACGGCAGCAAAATACGCTATCCGGCCACTAACAGCACATGCCCGATAAGCGTAACGCCAGCGGGCATTTCTTCCTTTGTTGTCAATCAAAACTCAGGCTACTGCAGGCTGATACGCAGCGCCGCCGCCGTCGCAAAGGGACTCAGGGTGGCGCTACCAACCAGCAGCGCACCCAGAATGGCCAGATAGCCGTCAACGGGCAGATGCATGGAGGCGGCGTCCATTGCGGCAGTGGCGAAGATCAACAGCGGGATAGTCAGCGGCAGCACCAGCACGCTCAGCAGCACGCCGCCGCGCCTCAGCCCAACCGTCAGCCCCACGCCCGGCGCGCCGAGAAAGCCCAGGGTCGGGGTTCCCAGCAGCAGGGTCAGGGCCATGATTTTCCAGCCGTAGACGTCCATCCCCAGCAGCAGCGCCACCAGCGGAGAGAGGATCAGCAGCGGCAGGCCGGTCACCATCCAGTGGGCCATTACCTTCGCCAGCACCACCGCCGGCAGCGGCAGCGGCAGCAGCATCAGCTGCTCCAGGCTGCCGTCCTGCAGATCGTCGCGAAACAGCCGCTCCAGCGCCAGCAGCGAGGAGAGCAGCGCCGCCACCCAGATGACGCCGGGGGCGATCCGCGCCAGCAGCTGCGGCTCGGGGCCGATGCTGAGGGGAAACAGGGTAATAACGATCAGAAAAAACCACAGCGGGTTGGCGATCTCCGCGCTGTGGCGAAAGGCCACGCGCAGCTCAAGCCGGAAAATTCGCCACATCATTGCTCGACCCTCTCGCCGGTCAGCGCAATGCGCCGAATCTTATCTGCCGCCACGTTGATTGGCTGGTGGGTGGTCAGGATCACTATCCCGCCCTGCCCGGTGTGCTGCGCCATCCGGCGGGTCAGATGCTCCACGCCGACCACGTCGATGGCGGTAAAGGGTTCGTCGAGGATCCACAGGGTCGCGTGGGTCAACCACAGGCGCGCCAGGGCTACCCGGCGCTGCTGCCCGGCCGAGAGCTGGCAGACGGGAATATCCTCATAGCCCGCCAGCCCCGCGTGCTCCAGCGCCTCAAGGCAGCGGGCGACGTCGCCGTCGCGGTGAAAAAAACGCAGATTCTCCAACGGCGTCAGCCGGGTTTTGATGCCCGGCTGATGTCCAATCCACAATAAGTTTTGGTGGTAGCCGTCGCGGGCGCGATGCAGCGGCTGTGACTGCCAGCGCACCTCGCCCGCGTCGGGGCGGGCCAGCCCGCTCAGCAACCGCAGCAGAGTGGTTTTACCCGCGCCGTTGCTCCCGGTGATTTGTACCCACTCGCCTGCGTTCACCTGGAATGAGAGACCGCTGAACAGCGTTCTCTCATCCCGTTCGCAGAGGAGGTCTTTAACTTCAAGCATCCCCACGCATTCATTTCCTGCTAAAACCCTGGTTTCACGTCGCGCATATCCGGGAGCTTATGGGCAATCCCTTTATGACAGTCGATACAGGTTTGCCCCTCTTTAACCGCCCGATCGTGCATTTTTGCCGCGACGCCTTTCTGGGCGGCTGAATCCATAAACTCAAAGTTGTGGCAGTTACGGCACTCCTGAGAGTTATTGTCTTTCATTCGCCGCCACTCGTTTTGCGCCATCGTCAGGCGATGCGCTTCAAATTTTTGCGGCGTATCAATTACCCCGACGATCTTACCATACAACTCTTTGCTGGCTTTGATCTTGCGAATCATTTTTGGCACAAATTCATGGGGCACGTGGCAGTCGGGGCAGGTGGCGCGCACGCCGCTGCGGTTGTTATAGTGTACGGTTTCCATATACTCCTGGTAAACCGTATTACGCATCTCGTGGCAGCTGATGCAGAAGGTTTCGCTATTGGCCTTTTCCATTCCGGTATTGAAACCGCTCCAGAAAATAATACCGCCGGCGAAGCCAATCAGCAGCAGCGTTCCCAGCGCCAGGCGGCTGGGGCGACGCCACCACTGCCAGAGGCGCTTAATCACACCGGGTTTACGGTTAGCATTTTCCATGACGACCTCTTATTTCCCGTAACCCTTTGAGGGGGTGAAGCTGTTGCCAACAATCGGTGCGGCGTCAGACTGCGGCACGTGGCACTGCAGGCAGAAATAGCGGCGCGGCGCGACTTCCGCCTGAACTTTGCCGTCGCGGTCCGTAAAGTGCGTCGGGCTGATACGCGGCGCACCGGTGGTGCGATAGCTCTCCACGCCGTGGCACTGCAGGCAGCGGTTGGTGTTGGTGGTCACCTGGTAGCCCTCAACGCTGTGCGGGATCATCGGCGGCTGATTGACGTAGTTCAGCGGCATACGCTGCTGTTCTTTCGGCATACGAATCGTTCCTTCCTGCGTCCCGGAAACCTCCGGCGACTGGCTTAAATCTAATCCGTCTGCTGCCCACACCGCGCCGCTCACGGCCAGGGCCAGCAGGGCCGTCCATTGACGCAGCGCTTTTTTCAGGTCATGGCTTTTCATTGTTTCGCTCCCGAACTCCATCGTGTGTACACTTCATCCTTCAGGCTGCCTCTTTGTAGGCTGCACTCCGCCCCCTGGTCGCATAGTGACTATGCTCCCGGGGAATTCCTCGCTTGCCGCCGCGATGCATCCCGAATGATTTTGTGTATTGTTATTGTAAATACATCCTCAGAACAGACATCCACGCAGCGGCCGCAGGCCATGCAGTCGCGGCTGGTGACCTGCACCGGGCTTTGCTCATCCAGCACCGGCGCACGTAGTACATGCGGTTCCGGGCAAACATGAAAACAATCCATACAGCGGTTACACTTCTGTCGCGCGTTCGCCGCTACGGTCAGCGCGCCTTTACTTCCCAGCGCGCCGTACAGCGCTCCCATCGGACAGAGATGCCCGCACCAGCCGTGTTCAACGACCAGTAAATCAAATAAAAACAGTGCGATAATCAGCAGGATGCCGCTGCCGAACCCCATTACCAGACTACGCCCGAGCAGGGAAACAGGGTTAATCCACTCCCACAGCAGGGTTCCGCTCAGCGCCGACCCCACCAGCACCACCGCCAGCAGCACGTACCGTATACGACGCGGCAGCGTGGCGGACTGATTCAGGTCAAACCGTCTGCGCAGCCAGCTCGCCAGGTCGGTGACGGGATTCAGCGGACAAACCCAGCCGCAAAATAACCGCTTGCCTGCCAGGGCGTACGCCGCCGCCACGATCGCCGCCCCCGTCAGCGCCACGGCGGCGGGCAGATGGCCGCTCGCCAGGCTCTGCAGGGTCATCAGCGGATCGGTCAACGGCACGGTGTCCAGCAGCAGGCTGCTGCTGTAGTTGCCGTGCAGGATCCAGACCCCCAGCCACGGGCCGCTGAGAAACATCCCCAGCACCGCCAGCTGGCTGAGGCGGCGAAGCACAAGCCAGCGGTGGCTGCGCCACCAGCCCTTCTTCTCCAGCGCTTCACGCCCGGCGTCACGTTTACGATTTGCCATCTTTGCCCTCCAGCCAGCCGAAGCGGTAGTGGTGGCCCAGCTCCCCTTTCGCCAGCGACAGCGGCAGCACCTTTATTGCCGGCTGCTCCAGTACGCACACTTTTTCACACTTGCCGCAGCCGGTGCAGGCGTCGCTGTGGACGGTGGGTAAAAACCGCGCGTGTTTGCCGGTGCGCATATTACGCTCCAGCTCAAGGGTGATAGCGTCGTCAATCTTCGGACATTCCCGATAGCAGACGTCGCAGCGCAGCCCCTGGAAGTTAAGGCAGTTTTCCTGATCCATCAGCACCGCCAGCCCCATCCGCGCATCGTCAATGGAGGCCAGCTCCCGATCCAGCGCCCCGCTGGGGCACACTCTGGCGCAGGGGATCTCCTCGCACATCTCGCAGGGGATATCCCGGGCGACAAAGTAAGGCGTACCGGCGCTGAGGCCGGAGGCCAGCGTCGCCAGCTTCAGCGTGTCGTAGGGGCAGGCCTGTACGCACTGGCCGCAGCGCACGCAGGCGCTGGCAAACGCGGCCTCAGGCTTCGCCCCCGGCGGACGCAGCCGCACGCCGGCGGCGCGGGCGGTCTGCTGCTGCAGCCCCAGCACCACGCCAACGGCGGCCAGCCCGCCCGCCGTGCGCGCAACGTCGCGCAGAAAGCGGCGGCGGCCGTTTTGCGGCTTTGCTGAGCGGGCCATGCTGCATTACACCTTCATCAGCTTAACGGCGCACTTCTTGAAATCCGCCTCTTTAGAGAGCGGGTCTGTCGCGTCCAGCGTCAGGTTGTTCACCAGCTGCGCGGCGTCGAAGAACGGCATATAGACCAGCCCCTGGGGCGGACGGTTACGCCCGCGCGTTTCGACAACCGAAATCACCTCGCCGCGGCGGGAGACGATTTTTACCTTGTCCCCGCGGCGCAGGCCGCGCGCTTTCGCATCCAGCGGATGAACGTACACCACCGCTTCCGGGAAGGCGCGGTGCAGCTCCGGCACGCGGCGGGTCATACTGCCGGTATGCCAGTGCTCCAGCACGCGGCCGGTGGAGAGCCACAGGTCGTACTCTTTATCCGGCGATTCCGCCGCCGGTTCGAACGGCAGCGCGAAGATCACCGCCTTGCCGTCCGGTTTGCCGTAGAATTTGTAGCCTTCCCCCGCCTTCACGTAAGGATCGCTGCCTTCGATATAGCGCCACTGGGTCTCTTTGCCATCGACCACCGGCCAGCGCAGGCCGCGCGCCTTGTGGTAATCGTCGAACGGTGCCAGATCGTGGCCGTGTCCGCGGCCGAACCAGGCGTACTCTTCAAACAGCCCTTTTTGCAGATAGAAGCCCAGCTCCCGGGATTCATCGTTCAGTTGATCTTCCGCCAGCTCGCTCAGCGGGTATTTCGTTACCGCAGGCGTGGCGAACAGCACTTCGTACAGGGTTTTGCCGCGCAGCTCCGGCTTCTGCGCCAGCAGCTCTTCTGACCAGACCTCGTCGGTTTTGAAACGGCGAGAGAACTGCACCAGCTGCCACAGGTCGGATTTGGCTTCGCCCGGCGCTTTAATCTGCTGACGCCAGAACTGGGTGCGGCGCTCGGCGTTGCCGTAGGCCCCCTCTTTTTCCACCCACATGGCGGTCGGCAGGATCAGGTCGGCGGCCAGGGCGCTGATGGTCGGATAGGGATCGGAGACGATGATAAAGTTACGCGGATCGCGCCAGCCCGGCAGTCGCTCCTCGTTGATGTTCGGCCCCGCCTGCAGGTTATTGGTACACATGGTCCAGTAAACATTGAGCTTACCGTCCTTCAGGGCACGATCCTGCGCCACGGCGTGCAGGCCGATCTTCGCCGGAATGGTGCCGGTCGGGATCTGCCAGTGCTTCTCGCAGATATCGCGGTGCTTCTCGTTGGTGACCACCATGTCGGCCGGCAGGCGGTGGGCGAAGGTGCCCACTTCGCGGGCGGTGCCGCAGGCGGAGGGCTGGCCGGTCAGGGAGAACGGGCCGCAGCCAGGCCGGGAGATTTTGCCGGTCAGCAGGTGCAGGTTGTAGACCATGTTATTGGCCCACACGCCGCGGCTGTGCTGGTTGAAGCCCATCGTCCAGTAGGAGATCACCTTCTTGTTCGGATCGGCGTACAGCTGCGCCAGCTTCTCCAGCTGATCTTTCGGCACGCCGGACATTTCGGCGGTTTTTTCCAGCGTGTACTCCGCCACGAAGGCCTTGTACTCTTCGAAGCTCATCGGCTCGGAGTCCCCTGAGCCGGGATTCTTCGCCGCCTTCTCCAGCGGATGGGTCGGACGCAGGCCGTAGCCGATATCCGTTACCCCTCTGCGCAGGTTGACGTGCTTATCCATAAACGCCTGGTTAACCGCGTTGTTCTGGATAATGTAGTTGGCGATATAGTTCAGGATCACCAGGTCGGTCTGCGGCGTAAAGACCATCCCGTTGTCCGCCAGCTCGAAGCTGCGGTGCTGGTAGGTGGAGAGTACGTTGACGGTGACGTTCGGATCCGACAGGCGGCGGTTGGTGATACGCGACCAGAGGATCGGGTGCATCTCCGCCATATTGGAGCCCCAGAGAACGAAGGCGTCGGTCTGCTCGATATCGTCGTAGCAGCCCATCGGCTCATCCATGCCAAAGGTGCGCATAAAGCCGACCACCGCCGACGCCATGCAGTGGCGCGCGTTCGGGTCGATATTGTTCGAGCGGAACCCGGCCTTAAACAGCTTCGCCGCGGCGTAGCCTTCCCAGACAGTCCACTGGCCGGAGCCGAACATGCCGATCGCTTCTGGCCCTTTCTCCTTAAGCGACGTTTTAAACTTCTCTTCCATTACGTCAAAGGCCTTCTCCCAGCTAATCGGCGTAAATTCGCCGTCTTTGCTGTACTGGCCGTCCTTCATACGCAGCAGCGGCTGGGTTAAACGATCCTCTCCGTACATGATTTTGGGCAGGAAGTAGCCCTTAATGCAGTTAAGACCGCGGTTGACCGGCGCATCCGGGTCGCCCTGGCAGGCGACGATGCGCCCCTGCTGGGTGCCGACCAGCACGCCGCACCCCGTTCCGCAAAAGCGGCACGGGGCTTTGTCCCACTTAATGGCTTCCTGCTGCCCCACGACGGCGCGGGCGACGCCCGGCACGCTTAGCCCGGCAGCCGCCGCAGCGGCCGCAACGGCGTTAGCTTTCATAAAGCTACGACGACTGAGTTTCATGGCGTTTCCTCACCTTGCTCATCCTGCTGGTGATAAACCAGCGACACCGCCAGCACGCCCGCAACGTTGCGTACCGACTCAATTGTTTGCATCAGCGTTTCGCTGTGCTCTGCTTCCGCCACGACGATCAGCTGACCGCTCTCCCTGTCGCTAACGGCGACTTCACAGCCGGGGAAGGCGTTCAGCCGGGCGCTGACATCCTGTAAAACTTCGCCTTTAGCCTGAACAATCAGGCTGCAGACCTGCCAGTTAGTGTGCATGGTTATACTCCACGGTAATGGCTGACACCGGGCAATCCGCCACGCATGCACCGCATCCGCTACATGCCTCAACGACGAGCCGGGGCTGATAGATGCCGGACAACGTCGGGCGAAAGGTAATGGCCTGTGGCTCGCAGCTGTCCTCACAGCGGCGGCACTCAATAGAGCGCTGCGCCAGACATGCCTCCCCGAGGGTAAACCGCAGATCCCAGGCCCTGGCGTGGCGCGGGGAAAAAAGTGCTTCCGGACAGGCGCTGGCGCAGGCATAACAAAAGCTGCATTCCCCCCGCAGAAAATTTACCGCCGGATAGCCGCCCGCGCCGCGCTGCAGAATGCCGTTTTCGCAGGCCTGGACACAGGCGTCGCAGCGGATGCAGCGGGAAAGAAAAGCGCTATCTTCCTGGGTCCAGGGCGGACGGATCTCGCCGCGGGCCGCACGCCAGCTGCCTGTCAGAATATTTCGACGGGAGAGATCGACCATCACGTTGCCTTCCATAAGCGGCGCTCACGGGGGAGTGCGCGGCTGAATCAAGCGTAAAATTATCAGACGTTTTCCCGGCAGCAGAAGCGCTTACCCTCTGTTTAGACAGGGAAGTCAGCCTGAATCATTATTATGCCGCTAAGATATTAAAGGATGTGTCTGAGGTGCATACCCCGATTGGGGTAATTGCGGTAGCCGGATCAAAATCGCGGTAATAAACCGCCCGGAAAGGCGTATTTATCTGAAATTTTCAACGGGTTATATTGATATTTACATATCGAAACCGCTTGTCAGACCGCCGCTCACCGTCCGCTCGCGGTAAAAGCAGATTTATCTCATATGCCGTCGTGTTAATCTGTCGCCAACGTTGTGCAATATCCCATCCGTTTCAGGCCGCATATAAGGTGTCAACGCCGATGCCGCGTGAAAGATGTCGGCAATAGATAAAAAGGAATCGCTGTGAAAATGAAGATGATATTACCTGCCGTCCTGTTTGCGGCGTTTGCCAGCACCTCAGCCTGGGCCGCTGACGCCCGGCCGCTGGAGAAAATCGCCCCCTGGCCGAAGGCGGAAAGCGGGATGAAACGCCAGGTTATTCAGCTTACCCCACAGGAAGATGAGTCTACTCTCAAAGTGGAACTGCTGATTGGCCAGACGATGGAGGTGGATTGCAACCGGCACCGCCTCGGCGGAAAGCTGGAGAGCAAAACCCTGGAAGGCTGGGGCTACGACTATTACATTTTTGAGAAGGCCGCTTCCCCGGTTTCCACCCTGATGGCCTGTCCGGACGGCAAAAAAACGCAGAAATTTGTTACCGCCTGGCTGGGCGACAAAGAGATGCTGCGCTACAACAGCAGGCTGCCGATTGTGGTGTACGTCCCGGAGAACATAGAAGTGAAGTACCGGATCTGGAAAGCGGAAGAGAATGTGCAAAGCGCGGTCGTCCGCTAATCCTCACCTGCCATAGCTGACCGGCGATCCCACCCGCACCGCGGATCGCCTTTAAATATCCGCTTACGCGCGCTACCGCCGGGCGTTATTTTCGCCCGCGTCGCCGCAAACATTACTGGCCTCCCCCGCCGGGGAAAGGTACTATGCGGCGCTCTGTTATTCACCGCACGAACGGCCATCGTCAGGCCGTTATCAGGCCCCTCCTGACCTGAGAGATTGTATGCCTAAGACCTCCCCCTCTGCCCGCGCGGCGGAACATACCGTCGGCGACGTACTTCGCGCGCCGCGCCTGCTGGCTCGCGAGACGCTTGCCGGCGTCATTACCGCCCTGGCGCTGATCCCGGAAGTGATCTCCTTTTCGGTGATTGCCGGCGTAGACCCGAAGGTCAGCCTGATCGCCTCGGTGGTGCTGTGCCTGGCGATGTCGTTTCTCGGCGGCCGTCCGGCAATGGTTACCGCGGCGGCAGGCTCCGTCGCGCTGGTTATCGGCCCGATGGTGCATCAGCACGGCGTGCAGTACATTCTGCCGGCGGTGATACTGGCTGGCGTCATTCAGATCCTGTTCGGCGCGCTGGGCATGGCCCGGCTGATGCGCTTTATTCCCGCTGCGGTAATGACCGGCTTTGTTAACGCGCTGGGGATTCTGATCTTCTTCGCCCAGGTGCCGCACTTCTGGAACAAAAGCCCGCTTATCTGGGGGCTGTTCGCCCTGACGCTGTTCATCGTCCAGTGGACGCCGCGAGTGATTAAGAGCATCCCCGCACCGCTGATCGCCGTCGTTGCGCTGACCCTTTTTACCGCCACCAGCGGACAGCCGCTGCCAACGGTCGGCGACGAAGGTTCCATGAGCGGCGGTCTGCCGGGGCTGACCCCGCTGCTGGCACCGCTGACGCTGCAGACGCTGATGATTATCTGGCCCTGCGCCCTGAGCATTGCCTTTGTCGGCCTGATGGAATCCCTGCTGACCGCCAGGCTGGTGGACGATCTGACGGCCACCCCGTCCAACAAGAATCGTGAGAGCGCGGGTCTGGGGATCGCCAATATGCTGGCGGGCTTCTACGGCGGGATCGCGGGCTGCGCGATGATCGGCCAGACCATCGTCAACGTTGAAATGGGCAAAGGCCGCAGCCGGGTGTCAACCTTCGCCGCCGCCGGCGTGCTGCTGCTGTTGGTGACCGCCCTGAGCGAGGTGATGGCGAAGATCCCGATGGCGGTGCTGGCGGGCATTATGGTGTTAGTGGCGGTGAAGACCTTCAGCTGGCGCAGCGTGCAGCCCGCCTCGCTTACCAGAACGCCGATCGCCGAAACGCTGACAATGCTGGTCACCGTGGCGGCGACGGTCTCCACCGGCAACCTGGCGATCGGCGTAGCCGCCGGGGTCCTCGCGATGGCGCTGCTTCCTCGCCTCGTCAGAGGCAGGCGTCCGGCTACAGCAGAAACAGCGTCGCCAGACCGAGAAAAATAAAGAAGCCGCCGGTGTCGGTGATGGCGGTGATCATCACGCTTGAGCCGACCGCCGGATCGCGGCCGAGCTTCACCATCGTCATCGGGATCAGCACCCCCATCAGCGCCGCCACCAGCAGGTTCAGCACCATCGCCAGGGTCATCACCCCGCCCAGCGCGCGGTCCTCATACAGCCACCATGTCACGCCGCCCATGATGCCGCCCCAGACCAGGCCGTTCACCAGCGCCACGCCCATTTCACGCAGGATAAGAAACGACAGGTTGCCCGGCTGGATTTTCTGCAGCGCCAGGGCGCGCACGATCATGGTGATGGTCTGATTGCCGGTGTTGCCGCCGATGCCCGCCACGATGGGCATCAGCGACGCCAGCGCCACCAGCCGGGAGATGGTATGCTCGAAGCCGTCGATCACCCGCGAGGCGATAAACGCGGTGCACAGGTTAACGGCCAGCCACGCCCAGCGGGTTTTCACCGCTTTCGCCACCGGGGCGAACACGTCCTCTTCGGCGCTCAGGCCCCCCATCCGCCGCAGGTCGCTGTCGGTCTCTTCGTAAACCACGTCAACGATATCGTCAACGGTTAAGCGCCCCATCAGCTTGCCGGAGGCATCGACCACCGCCGCGCTGACCAGGTTGTCGCGCTCAAAGGTGCGCGCGGCGTTTTCCGCAATATCCTCCGGCGAGAAGGTTAGCGGATCGTCGTCCATCACCTCGCTCACCTTGCTCTGTACGTCGTTAAGCAGGATGCTGGTCAGCGTCAGCTCGCCCATCAGCGTTTTATCCCGCCCGGTAACGAACAGCTTATCGGTGTTGTGGGGCATTTTGCCCAGCCGCCGCAGGTAGCGCTGTACCGCCTGCAGGGTAACGTCCGGGCGGACGGTGATAACCCCAAACTCCATTAGCGCGCCGACGCGATTTTTTTCGTAGCGCATCACCTGCCGTACGCGCTCGCGCTCATCCGGCGGCAGCGTTGCCAGCAGCTGCCCGGTAAGGTTGCGCGGCAGATGGTGCACCAGGTAGATCTGCTCGTCGATATCCAGATATTGCAGGGCGTCGATCAGCTCCTGGTCACTCATGCCGTCAATCAGGTCGTCCCAGACGTTTTCGGAGGCCTCAAGCAGCACGTTGCCGCGCCTGGCGCTCTCCACCAGGCTCCACAGGGCGTGACGCTCATCCGACGGCAGCGCTTCGAGGGTGTCCGCCAGATCCGGCGGCGGCAGGTGGGCCACCAGCACCCCTACCTCAGCAATATCGTCGGCTAAGGTGCCGACGTCATATTGCTCAGCCAGTGTAAGCTTCCCCAACAGCGTGGAAATAATGGCCTTATCGGTGGTTAACAGCCAGATAAGGCGCGCACGCTCTTCATCACGCAGCCTGGCGCTGTTTTTTGTTTTAACGGTCATTAATATGCGTCCATGAAATGAGTTGCCGTTAAGCATGGTTCGGGGTTATGTAAATAACAATAAACGGCGCGATCAAACGGATGAAAAAACAACAAAGAGAGTGAGGTTACCGCCCGCCGACGGGGCGGCAACCGGTTGGTCAGGCGGTGCGCGCCACCGCATCCCGCGAGGCGGCGTCGCGCTCCTCGCCCATCAGCTCGCTCAGCTGCCCGTTGCGCATTTCCAGCAGGCGGTCGGCGTGAATAAAGTAGTGATCGTCATGGCTGATGGCGAAAATGGTTTTCCCCATCTCCTGCATCAGCGGCAGCAACACCTGGTAGAATTCACGGCGGAAGTGCGGATCCTGGTCGGCGGCCCACTCGTCCAGCAAGATAATATCGCGATCTTCCGCCAGCGCCAGCAGCAGCGCCACGCGCTTTTTCTGCCCTTTCGACAGCTGCAGATTGCATATCCGCCCGTCGCTCAGCTCCAGCTTACGCGCCATCTTCAGATGCGCCAGCCATTTCTCCACCCGCTGCGGATCGGCCGGTTTGCCTCCCGGCCCCAGCAGCCTGTCGAACAGCCAGACGTCGGTAAAGACCGCCGAGAAAAGCTGGCGATAATCCTCCGGCCCGTCGGCCGAAACCGGCCTGCCGTCGAGCAGGATCGTCCCGGACTGTGGCTGATACAGACCGGTCAACAGCATCGCCAGGGTGGATTTACCGCTGCCGTTGCCGCCGATTAAGAACAGCAGTTCGCCGCGATGGATGGTCAGGTTTACCGGGCCTATCGAGAAAGCGTTGTCCTGATAGTGGAAGACCACGTCCCGCAGCTCCAGCGTTTGCCAGCCGGTCTGCGGGCGGGGGCGCGGGAACGCCGCCCGGAACGGGGCCAGTTCGAATTTATTCAGCTTGTTAAACGCCACCTGCGCGGTGAGCAGGGTCGGCAGCGCCCCGACCGCCGACAGCAGCGGCGTGCGCAGAAACAGCAGGGTCAGTGAATAGGTTGCCGCCACCGCGGTATCGGCCCATCCCAGGCCGTTCGCCATCCAGAACACCAGGCCGATAGCGCCAAGCATCATAATGTTCGACCAGTTGACGGCGCTGAGGTGGAAGGTGTCGGCGCGAATGATATGGTGACGGTACGCGCTGGCGTTCGGCTCATACTGCTGGCGGAAGATGAACTCCGCGCGTTCGCGGTTGAGGGTCAGCTCTTTGCGCCCTTCCAGCACCGTCTGATAATCGGCGTACAGCCGATCCTCAGTCTCACGCAGGGTCGCCATATGCTTATAGACCCGCGCCACCAGCACAAATCCGCCCCAGATGGTGATCGCCATCCAGACGACGGTGACCAGCAGCATCTTCGTCGACAGCATCGCCAGATAGGCCGCCGAGCCGAAGGCCAGAACGATCCCCTGCACCAGCTCCGGCAGGCGCACAAAGGCGATGGTGATATTGCGGATATCGCTGGTCAGCCCGGCCAGCAGGGAGGCACTGCCCAGCCGCTCGATGCGCTCGACCCGGGTATCCAGAATGCGCTTGATAAACTCGCCGCGCAGGCGGTAGACGAAATGGTGGCCCAGGACGGTTAGCGCCAGCTGCGACCCGAGGGTAACCGCCATCAACAGCAGCAGCAGGCCGAGGAATTCCGGCAGCACCGTCAGCGAGACGTCCACCGTTTCGATAAGCCTTTGGTTAATAAAGGCAATCAGCCCGATACCCAGCGCGGCGCTGGCGAGACTGAGCGCCATCACGCCGATAAATGGCCAGCGATACTGCCGCCAGACAAGAAAGAGAAGTTCCATGAATACATCCAGGAGAAATATAAACAGCCCGCAGTTTAAACATCTGCCGGCGCACATCAATAATAATTCTTATTTTTATTCTTTTTTACCCGCCTGACGGAAGGTCAGGTTGTAGCGACAGTCGCCGGTCAGAGGATGAATGCCGGGCTTCAGGGGCTGAATGCCGTGATAGAACAGCCGGGAATCGCCGCCCCACACCACCACATCGCCATGCTCCAGCAGCATACGCCGCAGCGGATCGCTGCGCCGCAGGCCGCCGAACTGAAACAGGGCCGGCAGTCCCAGCGATACGGAGACGATGGGGGCGCGCAGGTCCGGCTCGTCTTTATCCTGATGCAGCGACAGCTTCGCCCCCGGCGCGTAGCGGTTAATCAGGCAGGCGTCCGGCTGAAAATCGCCGTAGCCCGCCGCCGACGCCGCCTCGCGGCAAAGGGCGGTGAACGAGGCCGGAAACGGTGGCCAGGGTTCTCCGCTAAGGGGATCGACGGCAGAATAGCGGTAGCCGCGGCGATCGCTGGTCCAGCCCAGCGGGCCGCAGTTGGTCATCGCCACCGACATGGTATAGCCGCCGGGGGTTACCATCTGGCGCAGCGGCGCGCGGCGGGCGACGGCCTGAATATCCGCTGCCAGCTGCGGCGCTTTCTCAAGGGCCAGCCGACGCAGAATCACCGCGCCGGGGGCCAGCGGCTCCCGCCAGGGTTCGGCTTCCGCAAACAGATCGAGCATTACTCCTCCTCCGCCTCACGTTTCAACAGCCGCGCCTTGCGCTCCGCCCCCCAGCGATAGCCTGCCGGGGAGCCGTCGCCGCGCACCGCCCGGTGACAGGGAATGACGATCGCCAGCCTGTTGGCCCGGCAGGCGCTGGCCGCTGCACGCGCCGCCTTCGGCCTGCCCGCCGCGCTCGCCAGCTGCCGGTAGCAGACGGTCTCGCCGCAGGGCACAGCGCGCAGCGCCTGCCAGACCTGCTGCTGAAAGGCGGTGCCCTGAATATCTAACGGCAGCGTTAGCGGCCTGTCCCGGGCGTTGACGCTGGCGATAACCTCATAAAGGCGCTGCATAAATCCGCCGCCACCCTGCCGCACCCCGGCGGCGGGAAACAGGGCGCGCAGCTCCGCAATCAGCGCCGCGTCATCATCGCCCAGCAAAATCGCGCAAATGCCGCGCTCGCTTTCCGCCACCAGGCAGCGCCCCAGCGCGCACTCCGCCAGCCCGTACTCTATCACCAGCCGCTCGCCGCCGCGGCGAAACTGCGTTGCCGTCATCCCGAGCGCCCTGTCCGCCCGGCGATAATAGCTGCCGGCGTCGGGAAAACCAGCGTGATGGATCGCCCGGGTCACGCTGCCGCCCGCCAGCAGCGACTCGCGCAGGCGGCGGGCGCGAAACGCCTGCTGCCATGCCTTCGGGGTCATGCCGGTGGCGGCCTTAAACAGACGGTGCAGATGATACGGGCTTAACGCCACCCGGTGGGCTAACTCAGCAAGGGTGACGGGAGTATCCTGCTCCAGCAGACGGCAGGCGCGGACAATTTTCTCCCGCTGCGGCAGCCGGGCATCTTCGCCGTCCGGCCGGCAGCGTTTGCAGGGGCGAAACCCGGCGGTCAGCGCCGCCGCCGCGTCGATAAAGAAGGCGACGTTACGGCGCAGGGCGCGCTTCGCCCGACAGGAGGGGCGGCAGAAGATGCCGGTGGTGCGCACCGCATAGACAAAGCGACCATCGGCGCGCGGATCGCGCGCCTGCACCAGTTGCCAGCATTTATCGTCGCTTATCGGTATAAGGTTTTTCATCATGGACTCCTTTATTCAGCATAGCGCTTACTCAGGTCCAGTGTGCCCGCAAATCCGCGGGCGAAAACCAGCAATCTTGCGGTTTAATTTTTATTGCTGATAAGAAAACTGTGGAACTGCGGCGACATCCAGGTTTTAAAGCCCTCGCCCTCTTTGACGATCAGATAGACCGCCAGCCCTTCCCGACGCGCCACCTCTTTGGCTTTTTCCGCGCCGAGCACCATCAGGCCGGTGTCCCAGCCGTCCGCCTCCAGCGCCGTTGGCGCGATAACCGTTACCGAAACCAGATTGTGTTCGATGGGCCTGCCGGTCTGCGGATCGATAATGTGCGAGAGGCGTCGGCCGTCCAGCTCGTAATAGTTCCGGTAGCTGCCGGAGGTGCTGATGCCGTGGCCGTTAATATCGACTATCGCCTGCACCGCGTTTTCCCGGTCGGTGGGCTTCTGAATCGCCACCCGCCAGGGTCGCTCCTCACCGTTCATGCCCCGGCCGCTCAGCGCGCCGCCGACGGAAACCAGATAGCGAACGATGCCCTCCTGCTCCATCAGACGCGCCAGGCGATCCGCCGCATAGCCTTCGCCAACGGTGGAGAGATCGACGTACAGATCGGGAATATCCTTTTGCAGATACTGGCGTCGCGCCTGATTGATGACCGTCAGATGCTGCAGCCCGCTCCGGGCCTTTGCCGCCTCGATTTGCGCCGGGGTGGGCGTATTTACCGGCTGCTGCTGCGGGCCAAAGCCCCACAGGTTTACCAGCGGCCCGACGGTAATATCCATCGCGCCGTCGGTGCGGGCACCAATGCGCAGGGCGGTAGTGACGATATCCGCCATCGCTTCGCTGACCGGCCAGGGCGACAGGCTGCCGGAGTGGTTAAAACGCATCAGCGCGGAGTCGTTTTTATAGGTCGACAGCAGCCGATCGTCGGCGTCCAACTGCGCCTGTATTCGCTCTTTTAACGCCGCACCGCGCCGCGGGTCCACGCCGACGGCGCTGACCCGCCAGACGGTGCCCATCGTCTTGCCCTGCAGCACCATGACGACGGGCGGCGTGGCGTCAGCGGGTGTCGGAGCCTCTTCGCAGCCGGTGAAAAAAAGCGCGGCGGCCAGCACGACGGCCCGGGCAACGTTTATCTCCATACCTGATTGTCCTCCTGCGGGCGATGAGCAACGCGCCCTCCCCTGAGAAATTTTGCGACACAGACTACACCAAAAGCGACCGTCCGTGCGTCGTAAAAGTGCGTTAAAAAAGGCCCGACTGGCCTTTCAGTTTGCTGACAGAGAGGGGGAATATCCTCTCTTTGACGCTCAGCGGCCAACGCCCGTCAGAACGGGTAAACCAGCCCCGGCGCGACGATATTGTCAGTGCTAATGCCCGCATCGCGGGTGAAGCGGTTGTCGTCCAGCGGGTTGATTTTGTAATCCACCCAGGTGGACATATTTTTGTTGAAGTACCAGGTCGCGCCGACGTCCACGTATTTCAGGATATCTTCATCGCCATAGCCGCGTTCCAGATCTTTACCCCTTGACTGCAGGTGACGTCATACACCACGCCGTAGTTGCGCCCGTAGTCAAAAGAGCCGGCATCGCCAAACTTCACCCCGGCAAAGGCCACGCGGGTCCAGGCGTTGTCGGTGGATTCAGCGTCGTTCTCCTGGATCTGATACTCCCACTGGCCGTAGCCGGTGATAAGATCGCTGACCTGGGTTTCGCCCCTGAAGCCAAAGCGAACGTAGGTTCGATCGCCATCGGCGCTTTTATCGTCAGAGAAATAGTGCAGGCCGTCGACTTTACCAAACAGATCTAATTTATTTTCGTCTTTATTATAAATCTCAGCCGCATTTGCTGCGCCAGCAGCGCGGGAATCAGAAGAGAGAGTGCATTAATTTTCACGTTATTAACCCTTAGCTTTTGCCTTTATTTACTTTTTATGCCACTGCATCCTGATTACTCCTTTATTAATCAGGCGGCCGTTTCATTTTCCGTAAAACCCTGGATTAATCTAATGTGAATGTGATACCAGACGGTTAAAGATGTTTCATAGCGCAATTCAGGTGTTTCAGAATATAAGTGACAGGGCACTTTTTAAAAGTATTGCGAAATATATATATACCCCAAATAATTCGAGTTGCATGACAAAACGCAGTGCGTTTTGAACAGCCCCCGGGCTGGCCCCGAAGGGGTGAGGCCCTCAGGCCGAATCATGCGGCAAACGTGCAACAAATCCGTCAGGAACGAATTTGCCCGACCGAAGGTCGCCTTCGGTGAGGGACAGGGATGTCCCTCATTTATCCCCGGGAACATAGCAAACACTGTGACCGGGGTGAGTGACAAATCTGTCGGGAGCAGATTTGAACGCCGCGTCCCCGGTCAATGACTACAATAAGTTCCCGGAGATTAACGAGAGGCTTTTCGGGTAAAACGGGAAAATAATATATTAAAACAATAAGCTGCAAAACGTTTTTTTAGCGCACTGAATGCCAAAACAACAGCGCCACTCCCCCTTACAATATCGTCGCTATCATCATTAATTTTTATTTGTTACCGTCATTCCTTACTGAATGGTCATTTCCCCCTTGATAACCGGATGCCGCACATTCGGTTTTTTTTTTGGCCCCTGTCGCCGCTCTCTGGCGCAATAGCCAAACATTAAAATAATCACAATAATCAATTATTAGCACTTCCTTGTGTCGGAACAGCGAATAACCTGCTCGTCCCTGCCGTGCCGTTTTCGGGCTACGCGGCCGCGGGTGGCGCATAAGGCAAATAATATGCCTGCATTAGCCCGCTCAGCGGCGGCGGCTCTCTTTTCGGAAAAATGCACCCTTTCCCCGTCAGCGAGAGTATGGAAATTCACGCCGTACCCTTTATACTGCCTTTTCACCTTTTGCGTTGTTTTCACAGGTCATCACCACGAATGAGTCAGTCTGATACAGCGGCGTCCACCCGATTTTCCCTCCTGCCGGGAAGCATTACCCGTTTCTTTTTGCTGCTCATCATCGTGTTGCTGGTCACTATGGGCGTGATGGTGCAAAGCGCGGTCAACGCCTGGCTGAAGGATAAAAGCTATCAGGTCGTCGACATTACCCATGCGATCCACAAGCGCGTGGATGCCTGGCGCTACGTCACCTGGCAAATGTATGACAATATCGCCGCCACCACGACCCCCTCCAACGGCGAAGGCCTGCAGGAGACGCGCCTGAAGCAGGACGTCTATTATCTGGAAAAGCCCAGGCGAAAAACCGAAGCGCTTATTTTCGGCTCTCACGACGGCTCTACCCTGGAGATGACCCAGCGCATTTCAACCTATCTTGATACGCTGTGGGGCGCAGAATCCGTACCCTGGTCAATGTATTATCTGAACGGCCAGGACAACAGCCTGATTCTGGTCTCCACGCTGCCGCTAAAGGATCTCGCCTCCGGGTTTAAAGAGTCCGCTATCGGCAACATCGTCGACTCGCGGCGGGCGGAAATGCTGCAGCAGGCCAACGCGCTGGACGAGCGCGAAAGCTTCTCTTCGCTGCGCCGCCTGGCGTGGCAGAACGGTCACTATTTCACGCTGCGCACCACCTTTAACCAGCCGGGACATCTGGCCACCGTCGTGGCTTTCGATCTGCCGATCAACGATCTGATCCCGCCTGGAATGGCGCTGGACAGCTTCCGCCTTGAGCCTGAAACCGCGCCTGCCGCCGCGCGCAGCAATGACAAAGAGACCACGGACAGCGTCAGCATTAGCTTTAATGACTCGAAAATCGAAATATCATCGGCGCTGAACACCACCGGTATGCGGCTGATCTGGCAGGTGCCCTTCGGCACGCTGCTGCTCGATACGCTGCAAAACATTCTGCTGCCGCTGCTGCTGAATATCGGCCTGCTGGCGCTGGCCCTGTTCGGCTACTCCACCTTTCGCCATCAGCCCGGCCGCTCAACCGAAGTGGCCACCAGCAGCGCCGCCACCAACGAGCTGAGAGTGCTGCGGGCCATCAACGAGGAGATCGTCTCCCTGCTGCCGCTGGGGCTGCTGGTGCACGACCAGGAGGCCAACCGCACGATCATCAGCAATAAGATCGCCGATCACCTGCTGCCGCACCTGAATCTGCAAAATATCACCAGCATGGCGGAGCAGCATCAGGGGGTCATTCAGGCTACCATCAATAACGAGCTGTACGAGATCCGCCTGTTCCGCAGCCAGACGGCGTCGCGCACGCAAATCTTTATTATTCGCGATCAGGACCGCGAAGTGCTGGTGAATAAGAAGCTGAAGCAGGCCCAGCGCCTGTATGAAAAAAATCAGCACGGCCGCGCCCTCTTTATGCAGAACATCGGCAGCGCCCTCAGGGATCCGGTGAACGAGCTGGCGGCGAGCGCTGCGGCGTTAAGCGGCCCGGAGGCGCAAAAGCTGGTGAGCCAGGCCGAGCTGCTGGTGCGCATTATTGAGGAAATCCAGCTGGCCAACGTGCTGGAAAACGACACCTGGAAAAGCGACACCGATCTTTTCTCCGTGCAGGCGCTGATTGATGACGTGGTGCCGGAGGTGCTGCCAACCATCCGCCGCAAAGGCCTGCAGTTGCTCATCAATAATCATCTGAGCGCCAACGACGAGCGCCACGGCGATCGCAGCGCTCTGCGGCGAATCCTGCTACTGCTGATCCAGTATGCCGTTACCACAACGCAGATTGGCAAAATCACCCTTGAGGTCGACCAGGATGAATCATCGCCGGATCGCCTGACCTTTCGCATCCTTGATACCGGCGAAGGGGTGACCCTGAGCGAGATCGACAATCTGCACTTCCCCTATATTAACGAGACCCAGGGCGACCGCTACGGTAAAGCCAACCCGCTGACCTTCTGGCTGTGCGACCAGCTGGCGCGCAAGCTGGGCGGCCATCTGAGTATTAAAGCGCGGGATACGCTTGGCACACGCTATACCGTACATGTTAAAATGGCACCGCACGGCCAGCACAGGGAAACGGAAGAGCGGCTGCTGGATGATGTCAGCGTGATGGTTGACGTCACCTCCAGCGAGATTCGTCATATCGTGCGGCGACAGCTGGAACACTGGGGAGCTACCTGCCTTACCCCGGACGAAAGATTTTTAAATCAAGAATATGATCTTTTTTTAACGGATAATCCGTCTAATCTTACTGCCTCTGGCCTGCTTTTAAGCGATGATGAGCCTGGGGTACGAAAAATAGGGCCAGGTCAGCTGTGCGTTAACTTTAATATGAGTAACGCAATGCAGCAGGCGATACTGGCGCTTATTGAGGAGCAGCTGGCCCAGGAGGCGATATCTGATCTATCCCCCGGTGGAAATGAAAATGCCGAACTTCATGCCAGCGGCTATTATGCACTGTTTGTAGACACAGTACCGGATGATGTTAAGAGGTTGTATACTGAGGCGGCAACCAGCGATTTCGCTGCGCTGGCCCAAACGGCTCACCGCCTGAAGGGCGTGTTTGCCATGCTAAATCTGGTACCCGGCAAGCAGTTATGTGAAACGCTGGAACATCTGATTCATGAAAAAGATGCTCCAGGTATAGAGAAATATATCAGCGACATTGACGCTTACGTCAAAAGCTTGCTGTAGCAAGGTAGCCTAAATACATGAACACTATGAACGTAATTATTGCCGATGACCATCCGATCGTACTGTTCGGTATTCGCAAATCACTTGAACAAATCGAGTGGGTGAATGTAGTCGGCGAATTTGAAGACTCCACAGCGTTAATCAATAACCTGGCTAAATCAGATGCACACGTACTGATTACCGATCTCTCCATGCCGGGAGATAAATATGGTGATGGAATTACCTTGATTAAATATATCAAGCGCCACTTCCCGAACCTGTCGATCATTGTGCTGACCATGAACAATAACCCGGCTATTCTCAGCGCGGTGCTTGACCTTGATATCGAAGGCATCGTCCTGAAACAGGGCGCGCCGACGGATCTGCCGAAGGCGCTGGCCGCGCTGCAGAAGGGGAAAAAATTCACCCCGGAGAGCGTCTCCCGCCTGCTGGAGAAAATCAGCGCTGGCGGCTACGGCGACAAGCGCCTTTCGCCGAAGGAGAGCGAGGTGCTGCGCCTGTTCGCCGAAGGTTTCCTGGTGACAGAGATTGCCAAGAAGCTGAACCGCAGCATTAAAACCATCAGCAGCCAGAAAAAATCGGCGATGATGAAGCTCGGCGTCGAGAACGACATCGCGCTGCTGAACTACCTCTCTTCCGTCACCCTGAGTCCGGCGGATAAAGACTAACCGCCTGGCGTCATTGTCACGCGGACAGCGCCCGGAGCGTACACCCGATACGTGAGGGGGATTCGCGAAGCGCTCTCCGGGGGGGCCGCACAAACGCGATGCGTTTTGTGCGGGCTGCGCCCGGGTGCAAAACGGCAGGTCACCCGCCTGATGAGCCTGGCTCTGAGAGGCGGAAAAGCCGACCGTATTTCCCGCCATTGTCCGGTGGCGTTTGCTTATCGGGCCAGCGGAGTCAACAAACGGCTCCGCTGGCCCGATAAGGCGATGGCGGCGTTAATCTCGCGCCTTTCTCACCCGCTCCGCGTAAACCGCCAGCGTCTGTTTCAGGACATCCAGCGTCACCGGCTTGGAGAGGCAGCTGTCCATACCTGACTCCAGGCAGCGCTGTTTCTCTTCCGCCAGGGCGTTAGCCGTCACGCCAACCACCGGCAGGGTCAGCCCAAGCTGGCGGATCCGCTGCGTCAGGCGGTAGCCATCCATATTGGGCATGTTGACATCGCTCAGAATGATATCGATATGGTTTTTGCTCAGTACGTTGAGCGCATCGACGCCGTCGTTCGCCGTTTTGCACTGATAGCCCAGCGATCCCAGCTGATCGGCCAGCAGCCGGCGGTTAATGGGGTGATCGTCCACCACCAGGATCATCATATCGTCGTTGCTGTCGGCGATGCGATCCGCCACGGGCAGCGCCGACGGAAGCGCCTCGCTATCCAGCTCAATGCAGTAAATATGCGCCAGCAGCGCGGGCAGTTCGTGGGGCGACGCCACGCTGTGCACCCATTCACCCGGCGCTCTCTCCTGCGGAATACCGATGTGCCGACGGCAGAAAATAACCGCCGCGCGCCCCGGCCACGGCTGCGCCAGCCGCGCCTCGTCGGTAATCAGCAGATCGTCAGCGGCAGGGGTCTGCCCCTCATAGCTGATAACCTCAACGCCGCTGAGCGCCAGGCTGTTTTCAACAAAGCGGCACAGCGAGGCGTTGCGCACCGCCAGCCAGCAGCGCGTCCGGGACAGCCCCTCCACGCCCTTTTTCTGCGGATACTGAGCGCCGTACAGCGGAATGCGCAGCGTGAACTGGCTGCCCATGCCCGGCTCAGAATCCACGGCGATATCGCCGTCCATCATATTGATCAGCTTCTCGCATATCGCCAGCCCCAGCCCGGTCCCCTGGAAGTTGCGCTGGACGCCGGTGCCCACCTGAAAGAAGGGATCGAACAGGCGCACCACCTCTTTGGCGGGAATGCCCACGCCGGTGTCGCGCACCCGAATGCTGAGGTAGTTTTCGTCACACTGGACGTGCAGAACAATACAGCCGATATCGGTAAACTTAATGGCGTTACTGAGCAGGTTGGAGATCACCTGCTGCAGGCGCATCGGATCGCCGTTCAGGGTGACCGGCACCTCCGGCTCGATAAAACAGTACAGCCCGATCTGCTTACGCACCACCAGCGGCAGATAGTTGGCCGTGATATGGCTCATCACCTCGCGGGGCGAGAACGCCCGCGGCTCAATTTTCAGCTGCTCGGACTCAATTTTTGAGAAATCAAGAATATCGCTGATGATTTTTAGCAGCAGGCTGGAGGAGTTGTTCATCGCCGTTACCAGGCGATCCACCCCTTCCGGCAGCGCCTTGGTCTGCAGCAGATCGAGGTTGCCGATGATGCCGTACAGCGGAGTACGCAGCTCGTGGCTTACTGTGGCAAGGAACATCGACTTCGACTGGCTGGCCTGCTCCGCCGCCTGAGCCATCTCCTGCAGCGACTCCTCCATTTTGACGCGCGCCGAGACGTCCACCAGCACGCAGATCGCCACGTTTTCATTGCGGTAGCGCGAATGGACGAAGCTGATCTGCAGATTGGTGTTGTTGCTGGTCAGCACGTCGACAAAGTTGACCTGCTGGCCGCAGACGATCTGCGTCAGCCGCTGCCGGTCCTCATGGTTAAGCATATTGAGGTAGGTGTGGGCCAGCTCGTTGCTGAGGATATTGACGCCGTCGAGAGTGCGCAGAATGCATATCCCCACCGGCGCGGAGGCGACGATTTTACGGTTAAACTGCTCATGCTCCTCCAGCCGCAGGGCGTCGCTCTCCGCCGGAATGAAAATCCGCCGTTCATAGAGCCGCGCCAGGGTAAACAGCCCTATTCCCACCAGCACGTTGAACAGAATGGCGTTGAGCACCAGCATACGAATGCGCTCCAGCACCTGATCGACGGGGACGGAATAGACGACGCTCAGCGACGACGGCGGCAGGCTTTTCTTCAGCACCAGCTCACGAAAGCCCGCCGTGTAGCCAAACCATGAACGCTCCTGCATCCAGCGCGGCTCCACTTTAATATTCCCCTCCGCGCCGGTGAGCGAAATCAGCACGTGGCCGTTCTCGTCAAGGAGGGTGACGCCCATCGGCAGGCTGCCCGGCGTAAAGAAATTTTCCATTCGCACGGACTGCTCAACGCCCAGCTGAGCCTGCAGGCGATTCGCCAGATAGACCGGCGTCAGGGCATAAAAATAGCCGGTGCCGGGGCGCGGGCCCTGGCCTATCCAGAAGAGGTTATTTCCCGCCTCGTCCTGCGGCGTGTTGCGGTGCTTCATCACACGCTCATGCAGCGCCCGCTGCGCCTCGTCGCGCTCGACCGGCATGTCGCGCAGGCCGAAGTTGGCCATACAGAGGCTGTTGCTGCCGATTAAAAAAACGCGGTTAAGATCGTAGGCGGCGGAAAAGTTATCGCGCCAGTAGCGCATAAACCACGCCAGCGACTCCAGCGAACCGCGCCAGGCGTTGCCCATAGCGGTACAGTCGGAATCGGCAACCAGCGGCTCAAAGGTGGGCACCACGATTTTATCGTCGCGCGCCCGCGACGACAGCACGCCGTTATCCGCCGCCAGACGGTTTTCAGCGATGTACTTCAGCTCTTTCATGACGTCAGAGGTACGCTGGATGTAGCGCTGGGCCTGGTCGGAATTGAGGTTAAACTCCTGGCGGATCTCAGACTCCCGCTGGTGCAGGGCGTTGACGATGTAAAACACCGAAAACAGGGCAATAAGCAGCCAGATAAGCAGCGCCAGCGCCCTGAAAAGATAGCGCGAAACCTTCAGGGTGGTGCGAAAGGAAGCCAGATATTTCAAAGGGGCGAAGCTCCGCCTCAGTCAATCAATAGAGTGTGATTAAGGTAGCGGTATACCCGGCATACTTCAAGCCGCGTTTACCTTTAGCAGCGGCATAAAGGCTCGTTCAGGAGCCCCGGCGGCGCGAATAACTTAGCCAGTAGCCGGCTGATACTGGCGTAATAAAAGAAAAGGGCCGGTTTTTATCCGGCCCCTGGCATTACGCTATTTTACTCGGCGTCGTCATCCGCCGCTTCGTCGTCGCTCTCCGCTTCCGGGGCGATATCGTCATCCCCTTCCGCAGCGCTGCCGTCGATGGAGTCCAGCTCCTCGTCGTCGACCGGCTCCGCCACGCGCTGCAGGCCGACCACGTGCTCCTCTTCCGCCGTCCGGATCAGGATCACGCCCTGGGTATTGCGGCCCACCACGCTGATCTCCGAAACGCGGGTGCGCACCAGGGTGCCGGCGTCGGTGATCATCATGATCTGGTCGCAGTCATCTACCTGCACCGCGCCCACCACGGTGCCGTTACGCTCGGTGACCTTAATGGAGATAACGCCCTGGGTTCCGCGCGACTTGGTCGGATACTCGCCTTCGGCGGTACGCTTACCGTAGCCGTTTTGCGTCACGGTGAGGATAGCGCCTTCGCCACGCGGCACGATCAGCGAAACCACTTTATCTTCGTCCGCCAGCTTAATGCCGCGCACGCCGGTGGCGGTACGGCCCATCGCCCGGACGGCATTCTCCTTAAAGCGCACCACTTTACCGGCGGCGGAGAACAGCATCACTTCATCATTGCCGGCGGTCAGGTCCACACCGATCAGCTCGTCGCCCTCGTTCAGATTAACGGCGATGATCCCGGCGGAGCGCGGGCGGCTGAACTCGGTCAGCGCCGTTTTCTTAACGGTGCCGCTGGCGGTCGCCATAAAGACGTTCACCCCCTCTTCGTACTCGCGAACCGGCAGGATGGCGGTAATACGCTCATTGGCCTCCAGCGGCAGCAGGTTGACGATCGGACGACCGCGCGCCCCGCGGCTGGCTTCCGGCAGCTGGTACACCTTCATCCAGTAGAGACGGCCACGGCTGGAGAAGCAGAGGATCGTATCGTGGGTATTGGCCACCAGCAGGCGGTCAATAAAGTCTTCTTCTTTAATACGCGCGGCGGATTTACCTTTACCACCGCGACGCTGCGCCTCGTAGTCGGTCAGCGGCTGATACTTCACATATCCCTGATGAGACAGGGTAACCACTACGTCTTCCTGGCTTATCAGATCTTCAATGTTGATATCGGCGCTGTTGGCGGTGATCTCGGTGCGACGCGCGTCGCCAAACTGATCGCGGACCAGCTCTAACTCTTCGCGGATCACCTCCATCAGGCGATCGGCGCTGCCGAGGATGTGCAACAGCTCGGCAATCTGCTCCAGCAGCTCTTTATATTCGTCGAGCAGCTTTTCATGCTCCAGGCCGGTCAGCTTCTGCAGACGCAGATCGAGGATCGCCTGGGCCTGCTGTTCGGTCAGGTAGTACTGGCCGTCGCGGACGCCGAACTCCGGCTCCAGCCACTCCGGACGCGCGGCGTCGTCACCGGCGCGCTCCAGCATGGCGGCGACGTTGCCCAGAGCCCACGGACGCGCTACCAGCCCCGCTTTCGCTTCCGCCGGGGTCGGCGCACGGCGAATCAGCTCGATGATCGGATCGATGTTGGCCAGCGCAATCGCCAGCGCCTCAAGGATGTGCGCGCGATCGCGGGCTTTACGCAGTTCGAAGATAGTACGGCGGGTCACCACCTCACGACGGTGGCGAACGAACGCTGAAATAATATCCTTCAGGTTCATGATCTTCGGCTGGCCGTGGTGCAGCGCAACCATGTTGATGCCGAAGGAGACCTGCAGCTGGGTCTGGGAGTAGAGATTGTTAAGTACCACCTCTCCGACCGCGTCGCGCTTCACTTCGATCACAATGCGCATACCGTCTTTATCGGATTCATCGCGCAGCGCGCTGATCCCTTCAACGCGCTTCTCTTTTACCAGCTCGGCGATTTTTTCGATCAGGCGCGCTTTGTTCACCTGATAAGGAATTTCATGAACGATGATGGTTTCACGACCGGTTTTGTCGTCAACCTCTACCTCGGCGCGGGCGCGAATATAGACCTTGCCGCGGCCGGTGCGATAGGCTTCCTCGATGCCGCGACGGCCGTTGATGATCGCCGCCGTCGGAAAGTCCGGCCCCGGAATATGCGCCATCAGCCCTTCAATGCTGATCTCTTCATCATCAATATAGGCCAGGCAGCCGTTAACCACTTCCGTCAGGTTGTGCGGCGGGATGTTGGTGGCCATACCGACCGCGATACCGGACGAGCCGTTTACCAGCAGGTTGGGAATTTTGGTTGGCATGACGTCAGGAATTTTCTCCGTGCCGTCATAGTTATCAACAAAGTCTACCGTCTCTTTTTCCAGGTCGGCCATCAGCTCATGGGCGATCTTCGACATACGGATTTCCGTATAACGCATCGCTGCGGCAGAGTCGCCGTCGACAGAACCAAAGTTACCCTGGCCATCCACCAGCATGTAGCGCAGCGAGAACGGCTGCGCCATACGCACGATGGTGTCATATACCGCGGTATCGCCGTGGGGATGGTATTTACCGATTACGTCACCAACGACACGGGCAGATTTTTTATAGGCTTTATTCCAGTCATTGCCCAATACGTTCATGGCGTAAAGTACGCGACGGTGTACCGGCTTCAGGCCATCTCGGACATCCGGCAGCGCACGGCCAACAATGACCGACATCGCATAATCCAGATAGGAGCTTTTCAGCTCTTCCTCAATGTTGACCGGTGTAATTTCTCTCGCAAGGTCGCTCATCTAACCGCTATCCCTCTACTGTAATCCCGGATTCAAAGGTCGGAAATTATAACACAGCCGTCGTGATTGAGGTAAACCTATGCACGTTATTCAGCGGGATAAACGCCCCGCCGGGGAGGAGGGGATATTCACTTTCTTCGCCAGGATTGCCTGATATACTCATTTATCTTGCCCAGGAAGGAGTGAATGCCCCGATGAATGGCGAAACAGAGCCGATGAAGCACAATGTGGACCAGCAGGAAATTGCTAAATTTGAAGCGGTTGCCTCACGCTGGTGGGATTTAGAAGGCGAATTTAAGCCGCTGCACCGCATCAACCCTCTGCGGCTGGAGTACATCGCCGGGCGCTGCGGCGGGCTGTTTGGCAAAAAGGTGCTCGACGTCGGCTGCGGCGGGGGCATCCTGGCGGAGAGCATGGCGCGTGAAGGCGCGGCGGTGACCGGTCTTGATATGGGTTTTGAGCCGCTGCAGGTGGCGAGGCTCCACGCCCTTGAGAGCGGCATTCAGGTTGAGTACGTGCAGGAGACGGTAGAAGAACATGCGGCGAAGCACCCCGGGCAGTACGATGTGGTCACCTGCATGGAGATGCTGGAGCACGTGCCGGACCCGCAGTCGGTGGTTAACGCCTGCGCCCGGCTGGTGAAGCCCGGCGGCGAGGTTTTTTTCTCTACCCTGAACCGCAACGGCAAATCCTGGCTGATGGCGGTGATCGGCGCGGAATATATCCTGCGCATGGTGCCGAAAGGCACTCACGACGTGAAAAAGTTTATCAAGCCCGCGGAGCTGCTGGGCTGGATTGACCAGACGGGGCTGCGGGAGCGGCACATCATCGGGCTGCACTATAATCCCCTCAGCAACACGTTCAGGCTGGGGCCGGGCGTCGATGTTAACTACATGTTGCACACCAGCGCCAGAATCGACTAAAAAGCGCCAGGAAATTTGACATAGAGCGAGCCTCTTCGCGGGGCTCGCTCTTTTCTTAGCCGAAGAAATCGGCGTTCGATCAAATTTTCTATTTTTTTTGTCATTTCTTGACAACCTCGCCAGCCCTTACGGGACGCGCACCTGGCGACTCTTACCCTTTTGCAACCTCAATTTAACCTCAAAATCAACTCTTGTACTGAAAAGATTCCCTACTAGAATACTCACCATATAGCGTTTTCATTAACACCAACCCCCTACATATAGTGTTTATCCACAGGTTTAGCCACAACCGGCGCTGTGGATAGTGCCGGGGATATTTTTTCTTTCACGGACAGGTAAAAAACAGATGAATCAGAGTCTGCTGGTGACAAAGCGTGATGGCAGCACCGAACGCATTAATCTCGACAAAATCCACCGCGTTCTGGACTGGGCGGCAGAGGGGTTGAGCAATGTCTCAATTTCTCAGGTCGAACTGCGCTCGCACATTCAGTTTTATGACGGTATCAAAACGTCCGACATCCATGAAACGATCATCAAAGCCGCCGCCGACCTGATCTCCCGGGACGCGCCGGATTACCAGTACCTGGCCGCACGTCTGGCGATTTTCCATCTGCGTAAAAAAGCCTGGGGCCAGTTCGAGCCGCCGGCGCTCTACGACCACGTGGTAAAAATGGTGGCGCTGGGCAAGTACGACAATCATCTGCTGGAAGACTACACGGAAGAAGAGTTCCAGCAGATGGACTCGTTTATCGTTCACGACCGCGATATGACCTTCTCTTACGCGGCGGTAAAGCAGCTGGAAGGCAAATATCTGGTTCAGAACCGCGTTACCGGCGAGATCTACGAAAGCGCTCAGTTCCTCTATCTGCTGGTCGCCGCCTGCCTTTTCTCCGGCTATCCACGCGAAACGCGCCTTGACTACGTGAAGCGCTTCTACGACGCGGTTTCCACCTTTAAAATTTCGCTGCCGACGCCAATCATGTCCGGCGTGCGTACCCCGACGCGCCAGTTCAGCTCCTGCGTGCTGATCGAGTGCGGCGACAGCCTCGACTCCATCAACGCCACCTCCAGCGCCATCGTGAAATATGTCTCCCAGCGCGCCGGTATCGGCATCAACGCCGGGCGCATTCGCGCGCTGGGCAGCCCGATTCGCGGCGGCGAGGCGTTCCATACCGGCTGCATTCCGTTCTATAAGCACTTCCAGACGGCGGTTAAATCCTGCTCCCAGGGCGGGGTTCGCGGCGGCGCGGCCACCCTCTTCTACCCGATGTGGCATCTGGAAGTCGAAAGCCTGCTGGTGTTGAAAAACAACCGCGGCGTCGAAGGCAACCGCGTGCGCCATATGGACTACGGGGTACAAATTAACAAGCTGATGTACACCCGCCTGCTGAAGGGGGAAGAGATCACCCTGTTCAGCCCGTCCGACGTGCCGGGTCTGTACGACGCCTTCTTCGCCGATCAGGAGGAGTTCGAACGCCTCTACACGAAGTATGAAAAAGACGACAGCATCCGTAAGCAGCGGGTAAAAGCGGTGGATCTCTTCTCCCTGATGATGCAGGAGCGCGCCTCCACCGGCCGTATCTATATTCAGAACGTTGACCACTGCAACACCCACAGCCCGTTCGATCCGCAGGTGGCACCGGTGCGCCAGTCCAACCTGTGCCTGGAGATCGCCCTGCCGACCAAACCGCTGATGGACGTCAACGACGAGAGCGGTGAAATCGCCCTGTGCACCCTGTCAGCCTTTAACCTCGGTGCCATCAGCGGCCTGGCGGAGCTGGAAGATCTGGCGGTGCTGGCGGTACGCGCGCTGGACGCCCTGCTCGACTATCAGGACTACCCAATCCCGGCGGCCAGACGCGGGGCGATGGGGCGGCGTACGCTGGGCATTGGGGTGATCAACTTCGCCTGCTGGCTGGCGAAGAACGGCAAGCGCTACTCCGACGGCAGCGCCAACAACCTGACCCATGAAACCTTCGAAGCCATTCAGTATTACCTGCTGAAGGCCTCCAACGAGCTGGCGAAAGAGCAAGGTGCCTGCCCGTGGTTCAATGAAACCACATACGCCAAAGGCATCCTGCCCATCGACACTTATAAAAAGGATCTGGACGCCATCGTCAGCGAGCCGCTGCACCTCGACTGGGAGACGCTGCGTGAGTCCATCAGAACCCACGGCCTGCGCAACTCCACGCTCTCCGCCCTGATGCCGTCCGAGACCTCTTCGCAGATCTCCAACGCCACCAACGGCATTGAGCCGCCGCGCGGCTACGTCAGCATTAAGGCGTCGAAGGACGGCATTCTGCGCCAGGTGGTGCCGGATTACGAGCGCCTGGGCTCCGCCTACGAGCTGCTGTGGGAGATGCCGGGCAACGACGGCTACCTGCAGCTGGTGGGCATTATGCAGAAGTTTATCGATCAGTCGATCTCCGCCAACACCAACTACGATCCGTCGCGCTTCCCGTCGGGCAAGGTGCCGATGCAGCAGTTGCTGAAGGATCTGCTTACCGCCTATAAGTTTGGCGTGAAGACGCTGTACTATCAGAACACTCGCGACGGTGCGGAGGATGCCCAGGACGACATGGTGCCGTCTGTTCAGGACGACGGCTGCGAAAGCGGCGCATGTAAGATCTGATGAATGATGCCGGGTGGCGCGACGACGCTTACCCGGCCTGCAATTGCACGGCTTGTAGGCCGGATAAGGCGCTTGCGCCGCCATCCGGCGCTCATCCCATAAAGGATTCACTTCAATGGCATACACTACGTTTTCACAGACGAAAAATGACCAGCTGCTGGAGCCGATGTTTTTCGGCCAGCCGGTAAACGTTGCACGCTACGATCAGCAAAAATATGACATCTTTGAAAAGCTGATCGAAAAACAGCTCTCCTTCTTCTGGCGTCCGGAGGAGGTCGACGTCTCCCGCGACCGCATCGACTACCAGGCGCTGCCGGAGCATGAAAAGCACATTTTTATCAGCAACCTGAAGTACCAGACCCTGCTGGATTCCATTCAGGGGCGCAGTCCGAACGTCGCCCTGCTGCCGCTGATCTCCATTCCGGAGCTGGAAACCTGGGTGGAAACCTGGGCCTTTTCGGAAACCATCCACTCGCGCTCCTACACCCACATCATCCGCAATATCGTTAACGATCCGTCGGTGGTGTTTGACGATATCGTCACCAACGCACAGATCCAGAAGCGCGCGGAGGGCATCTCTCGCTATTACGATGAGCTTATCGAGATGACCAGCTACTGGCACCTGCTGGGCGAAGGCAGCCACACCGTCAACGGCAAAACCGTGACCATAAGCCTGCGCGAGCTGAAGAAAAAGCTCTATCTGTGCCTGATGAGCGTTAACGCGCTGGAGGCGATCCGCTTCTACGTCAGCTTCGCCTGCTCCTTCGCCTTCGCCGAGCGCGAGCTGATGGAGGGCAACGCCAAAATTATCCGCCTTATCGCCCGGGACGAAGCCCTGCACCTGACCGGCACCCAGCATATGCTGAATCTGCTGCGCTCCGGCAGCGACGATCCGGAAATGGCGGAGATCGCCAACGAATGTCAAAAGGAGTGCTATGACCTGTTCGTGCAGGCGGCGCAGCAGGAGAAAGAGTGGGCGGAATACCTGTTCCGCGACGGCTCGATGATCGGCCTCAATAAAGACATTCTCTGCCAGTATGTCGAGTACATCACCAACATCCGCATGCAGGCGGTGGGGCTCGATCTGCCGTTCCAGACGCGCTCCAATCCGATTCCGTGGATCAATACCTGGCTGGTGTCTGACAACGTGCAGGTGGCACCGCAGGAGGTGGAGGTCAGCTCTTACCTGGTCGGACAAATCGATTCGGAAGTCGATACCGACGATCTGAGCAACTTTCAGCTCTGATGGGCCGCGTGACGCTGCGCATCACCGGCGCACAGCTGCTGTGCAGGGAGGAGTACCCCTCCCTGCTGGCGGCGCTGGAGTCGCATAACGTTAACGTTGAGTTCCAGTGTCGGGAGGGCTACTGCGGCTCCTGCCGCTGCCGCCTGCTGGCGGGCCAGGTGGACTGGATCGCCGAGCCTTTAGCCTGCATTCAGCCGGGCGAAATCCTGCCCTGCTGCTGCCGGGCGAAAGGGGATATTGAAATCGAAATGTAGCACCCTCTGCCGCGCCGCGCGCTGGACGAACGGCCCGGCGGCGTCGGAAAGCGCCCACGGCTACGGCAGGGCGTGGTAGTACGCCTTCACCTTCTCCCAGTCGGCCCGGGGGATCGGATCGAGATACTTCTCCAGCTGGGCGAAATCATGGCCAGCCGCCCGGCTGCGGCTGAAGCGGCGGCGGCTCTTTTCAAGATCGAGAAAGCCGGCTTCCGCCTCGCCTTCGGTTTTAACGTAAATATGCCGGACGTAACAGCAGCCGTGCTGGCGCTTTATGCGGTGCATCTTTTTAAACGCCAGGGCCACCGCCCTGAGCATCGCCTCACGCACCTCATCCGGGTAGGGCGTTACCGCATGGCGATGATACCAGTCGGCGATGCTGATAAAGCCGGCCATGTCTTCGGTAACCAGCAGCGCCCGCCATTCACCGTCCACTTTGGTCGCCCTGCCGTAGACGATTTTTGGCACGATCACCCCGGCGCGCTCCAGCGCCTTAATGACGCGGATCTCCCGCACGATGGTCGGGCGGCCAAAGGGGTAGCGGAGCGAGTAAAACAGATGGTGGGTCATGCGCTTAACGTAGAGCCTTTTGCCGTCGCGCTCCACGCACTGCACCCCGCTCATACCCTTACGGCGATAGTTAGGCTCTTCCACCCAGTCGCCTTCCGTTGCCCACCAGCGGCTAAATTCGTCGTGTTTTGCTGATACTGTCATCTCATTTCATCCATTATTGTACTGACAATCACTACGCCGAAATGAATATAGTTCTTTTTGTTAAGTCTTTCTTAAGAAATTGAAGATCGTAACTGGACTTCTGCGTCCGGGGATAAATGGCGCGGCGGGCAAAAAAAACCCCGGCACGGCTGGCCGGGGTTTTGGCTGACGGGGCGTCAGCGTTTTTCGAGGAACTGCACCGCCTTATCGGGGAAGTCGGTGAACAGCCCGTCGACGCCCGCCTGGTTGTACAGAATGTCATACAGCTGCGTCACGTCGGCCGCATAGTCCGGAAGCTGGTCCGCCCGCACGGTAAAGGGATGCACCAGCAGCTTATTCTGCCGCGCGTCCTGCATCATGCCGGTCAGGTTAATCGCCCCCTTCTTCGAAGAGTCCGCAATCAGCATATGGTAGTCAGGGCCAATGCCGTCGGCATACTCCGCCACCTGCTTCATCGCGCCGGGCTGGAACATCCAGTCGTAGCTGTAGTTCACCCAGCTGCCGTCCGGCTGCTTCTGCTGCGTTTCGTTCCAGTCGGTATAGGCAATCAGCTGCACCAGGTTAAGATCCATGCCCATCTTCGGCTGCAGCACGTTTTTGATGCGCTTCAGCTCGGCGACGTCAAAGCACTGCAGAAAAACCTTATCCTGCTTACCGGTGTAGCCATATTTTTTCAGCACCTCCAGCGTTTTTACCGCGATATCCTTGCCTTCCTGATGGTGGAACCACGGAGCCTTAATCTCCGGATAGATACCGATGTTCTTACCGGTGGCATGGTTCAGCCCCTGCACAAACTCAATCTCTTCTTCGAAGGTGTGAATGCGAAAATCAGACTTTCCCATCGGGAAGCGGCCAGGATACGTCTGCACCTTCGTACCGTTTTTGATATCGAACCCTTCAGTAAACTTCAGCGATTTAACCTCGTCGAGGGTGAAGTCGATAGCGTAATACCGGCCATCCTTGCGCGCGCGGTCAGGAAAACGCTCCGCAACGTCGGTGACCCGGTCGAGATAGTGGTCATGCAGGACAATCAGCCGGTCGTCCCTGGTCAGCACCAGATCCTGCTCCAGATAGTCCGCGCCCTGGGCGTAGGCCATCGCCTTCGCCGGCAGCGTATGCTCCGGCAGATAGCCGCTGGCACCGCGGTGGGCAATGACAATCTTCTCAGCGGCGAAGACGCTGCCGCTGACGACGGCACCGGCCAGCATCAGCGCTGCGCTCAGGTTTATCAGAGAGGTTTTCATCGTTTTACTCCCCGCCGCGTTTCATCTGCAGCTCATGATGACGACGATTTTCGCCGATCATCACAACGATCAGCAGAAGGACCGCCAGGATACTGCCGCCGATCATCACCATAAAGCCGCCGTCCCAGCCGAAGAAGTCGACGGTATAGCCGACGATGGCGCTGGCCGCCACCGAGCCGCCGAGGTAGCCGAACAGGCCGGTGAAGCCCGCCGCGGTGCCCGCCGCCTTTTTCGGTGCCAGCTCGAGGGCGTGCAGGCCGATCAGCATAACCGGACCGTAGATCAGGAAGCCGATGACAATCATGCAGATCATATCCACCGTCGGGTTGCCGGCCGGGTTCAGCCAGTAAACGATGGTGGCGATGGTCACCAGGGTCATAAAGAAGACGCCGGTAGCGCCACGGTTGCCGCGGAAGACCTTATCGGACATCCAGCCGCACAGCAGGGTGCCAGGAATACCGGCGTACTCGTAGAGGAAATAGGCCCAGGAGGATTTATCCAGCGCGAAGTGCTTCACCTCTCTCAGATAGGTCGGCGACCAGTCGAGAATGCCGTAGCGCAGCAGATAGACAAAGACGTTAGCGATAGCGATATACCACAGCAGCTTGTTTGGCAGCACGTACTGCATAAAGATCTGCTTCGCGGTCAGCTCCTCTTCCGCCTTTTCGTTGTAATCGTCCGGATAGTCGTTTTTGTACTCTTCGATGGGCGGCAGGCCGCAGGACTGCGGCGTATCGCGCATCATGGCGAAGGCGAACAGGGCCACCAGAACCGCGCCCAGCGCCGGCATATAGAACGCCGCCTTCCAGTCGTTAAACCACATCATGCCCAGCAGGAACAGCAGCGGAGGAATACCGCCGCCGACGTTATGGGCGCAGTTCCACACCGACACCACGCCGCCGCGCTCTTTCTGCGACCACCAGTGCACCATGGTGCGGCCGCACGGCGGCCACCCCATCCCCTGGAACCAGCCGCAGAGAAAGAGCAGCACGAACATGACGGTGATACTTGAGGTCGCCCAGGGCACAAAGCCCATAAACAGCATCACCATCGCCGCCAGAATCAGGCCGGCGGGCAGAAAAACGCGCGGATTCGAGCGGTCGGAAATCGACCCCATGATGAATTTCGAAAATCCGTAGGCGATAGAGATGCCCGACAGGGCAAAGCCCAGATCGCCGCGCGAAAAGCCCTGCTCCACCAGCCAGGGCATCGCCAGGGCAAAGTTCTTGCGCACCAGATAGTACGCGGCATAGCCAAAGAAAATCCCCAGAAAAATTTGCCAGCGCAGCCGGCGGTAGGTCGGATCGATCTCCGCAGCGGGCAAACGCGCCCTGTGGGGCGCAGGTTTAAAAATACTCAACATATAAAGCCTCCGTGGCTCATTTTTTAGTAGTGATTAAGTACGGTACAACCCCTGCTGCTTCCGGGGCGGTCGCGATGTTATGTAAAGTTACATAATGTGAATGTGAATTAAAGCACAGAGTGTTACAGATCTATGACAAATGTTCAAAAAGACGCATGGAATCACGTTTCATTTTCGAAAAATGCTCGAATATGCGCGAAATCAAACAAACCGCGCTTTTTGTGTGGCTAAATGATAAAAAACGAACTGTGAGGATGAGCAATGAAATCTCGCGACGCGCAAACGGGTGACGTGATTATCATTGGCGGCGGAGCCACCGGCGCAGGGATAGCCCGCGACTGCGCCCTGCGCGGGCTGCGCGCTATTCTGGTCGAACGCCACGATATCGCCACCGGCGCTACCGGCCGCAACCACGGCCTGCTGCACAGCGGGGCGCGCTACGCCGTTACCGACGCGGAGTCCGCCCGCGAATGCATCAGCGAAAACCAGATCCTGAAGCGTATCGCCCGCCACTGCGTGGAGCCGACGGACGGACTCTTTATTACCCTGCCGGAAGACGATCTTGGCTTTCAGGCCACCTTTATCCGCGCCTGCGAAGCGGCGGGGATCCGCGCTGAGGCGATCGATCCGCAGCAGGCGCGCCTGATTGAACCTGCGGTCAACCCGCAGCTGATCGGCGCGGTTAAAGTACCGGATGGCACCGTCGATCCCTTCCGCCTGACCGCCGCCAATATGCTGGACGCCAGGGAGCACGGGGCGACGATACTGACCGCCCATGAGGTTATTGGCCTTATCCGCGAAGGGGCGACGGTCTGCGGCGTTCACCTGCGTAACCACCTCACCGGGGAGACCCTGTCGCTGCACGCGCCGGTGGTGGTCAACGCCGCCGGCATCTGGGGCCAGCGCATCGCCGAATACGCCGATCTGAACATCCGCATGTTCCCGGCCAAGGGATCGCTGCTGATCGTGGATCACCGCATCAACCAGCACGTGATTAACCGCTGCCGTAAGCCGTCGGACGCCGATATTCTGGTGCCCGGCGACACCATTTCACTGATCGGCACCACCTCAACCCATATTGATTACCGCGACATCGACAGCAACCGGGTGACCGCCGACGAGGTCGACATTCTGCTGCGCGAGGGCGAGAAGCTGGCCCCGGTAATGGCGCAAACCCGCATTCTGCGCGCCTACTCCGGGGTGCGCCCGCTGGTGGCCAGCGACAACGATCCGAGCGGACGTAACGTCAGCCGCGGCATCGTGCTTTTCGATCACGCCGAACGCGACGGCCTCGACGGATTTATTACCATCACCGGCGGCAAGCTGATGACCTACCGCCTGATGGCGGAGTGGGCCACCGACGCGGTCTGCCGTAAGCTTGGCAACAGCCGCCCCTGCACGACCGCCGAGGCACCGCTGCCCGGCTCTCATGAGCCGACCGAAAACACCTTAAAGCGCATTATCTCCCTGCCCGCGCCGCTGCGCGGCTCGGCGGTGTATCGTCACGGCGATCGCACCCCCGCGTGGCTGAGCGAAGGCCGCCACCACCGCAGCGTGGTCTGCGAGTGCGAAGCGGTCACCGCGGGCGAGGTGCAGTACGCGGTTGAAAATCTGAACGTGCACAGCCTGCTCGACCTGCGTCGCCGCACCCGCGTAGGCATGGGCACCTGCCAGGGCGAGCTGTGCGCCTGCCGCGCCGCCGGCCTGCTGCAGCGCTTTAACATCACCACCCCGGCGCAGTCCCTTACCCAGCTTTCGGATTTTCTCAATGAGCGCTGGAAGGGCGTACAGCCCATCGCCTGGGGCGATGCGCTGCGCGAAAGCGAATTTACGCGCTGGGTTTATCAGGGGCTTTGCGGTCTGGAGAAGGAGCCGGGCGATGAGATTTGATACGGTCATTATGGGCGGCGGATTCGCCGGCCTGCTGTGCGGCCTGCAGCTGCAAAAACAGGGCTTACGCTGCGCGATTGTCACCCGTGGACAGAGCGCGCTGCACTTCTCCTCCGGATCGCTGGATCTCCTCAGCGTCCTGCCGGACGGCCAGCCGGTGGAGGATATTGCCGACGGCCTGAACGCCCTGAGCGCCCAGGCACCGGAGCATCCCTACGCGCTGCTCGGCGCGCAGACCGTGCTGGATCTGGCGGAACAGGCCCGGGTACTGATGGGCGAATGCGGAACCCGACTGCGGGGAGAGGTCCGCCAGGCGCATCAGCGCGTTACCCCGCTGGGCACCCTGCGCACCACCTGGCTGAGCGCCCCGGAGACGCCGGTCTGGCCGCTCAGCGCCCGGCAAATTTGCGTGGTCGGCATCAGCGGCCTGCTCGACTTTCAGGCCCATCTGGCGGCGGCCTCGCTGCGCCAGCGCAATCTGCAGGTTGAAACGGCGGAGATCGAACTGCCGGAGCTGGACGTTCTGCGCGATAACGCCACCGAGTTTCGCGCCGTTAACATCGCCCGCGTCCTCGACAACGAAGCGCTGTGGCCGCGGCTGTACGAGGCGCTGCTGCCCATAGCGCAGCGCTACGAAATGCTGATGATGCCCGCCTGCTTCGGGCTGGCGGATGACGCGCTGTGGCGCTGGCTCAACGAACGGCTCCCCTGCCCGCTGGCGCTGTTGCCCACCCTGCCGCCTTCGGTGCCGGGCATTCGCCTGCATAACCAGCTGCAGCGCCGCTTCGTGCGCCAGGGCGGCATCTGGATGCCGGGCGATGAGGTAACGGCGGTCACCTGCCGCGACGGCGCGGTAAGCGAAATCCATACCCGCAACCATGCCGATATCCCGCTGCGCCCGCGCTTCGCGGTGCTCGCCAGCGGCAGCTTCTTCAGCAGCGGGCTGACTGCCGGGCGCGACGGCGTCCGCGAAGCGATTCTCGGGCTGGACGTGCGGCAAACCGCCACCCGCGCCGAATGGTATCGGCCGGACTTTTTCGATCCGCAGCCCTGGCAGCAGTTCGGCGTGGTGACCGATAAGGCGCTGCGGCCGTCGCTGGCCGGCAAAACGGTGGACAACCTGTTTGCCATCGGCTCGGTGCTCGGCGGCTTCGACCCCATTTCCCAGGGATGCGGAGGCGGCGTCAGCGCGGTAACCGCCCTGTATGCCGCCCACCAGATTGCCCGGCGCGCAGGAGATCAGCAATGAGCGATACCCGTTTTGAGAGCTGCATTAAATGCACCGTATGCACCACCGCCTGCCCGGTCAGCCGCGTCAACCCTGGCTATCCGGGACCAAAACAGGCCGGCCCCGACGGCGAGCGCCTGCGCCTGAAGGACGGCGCGCTGTACGACGACGCGCTGAAGTACTGCATCAACTGCAAGCGCTGCGAGGTGGCCTGCCCGTCGGACGTGAAAATTGGCGATATTATCCAGCGCGCGCGGGCGAAATATGACACCGCGCGCCCGTCCCTGCGCAACTTTATCTTAAGCCATACCGACCTGATGGGCAGCGTCTCCACGCCCTTCGCGCCGGTGGTCAATACCGCCACCGCCCTGAAGCCGGTGCGCCAGCTGCTGGACTACGCCCTGAAAATCGACCATCGCCGCACGCTGCCGAAATACTCCTTCGGCACCTTCCGCCGCTGGTATCGCAGCCAGGCCGCCCGGCAGGCGCAGTATGCCGATCGGGTGGCCTTTTTCCACGGCTGCTTCGTCAACTACAACCACCCGCAGCTCGGGAAGGATCTGATTAAGGTGTTCAACGCGACGGGCACCGGCGTCGTGCTGCTGAGCAAGGAGAAGTGCTGTGGGGTGCCGCTGATCGCCAACGGCTTTACCGACAAAGCGCGAAAGCAGGCGATAAGCAACGTGGCGTCCCTGCGCGAAGCCATCGGTGAGGGCATTCCGGTTATCGCCACCTCCTCCACCTGTACCTTTGCGCTGCGCGACGAATATCCGGAGGTGCTGGACGTCGATAACGCGGATCTGCGCGACCATATCGAGCTGGCCACCCGCTGGCTGTGGCGCAGGCTGGACGAGGGGAAAACGCTGCCGCTGAAGCCGCTGCCGCTGAAGGTGGTTTACCATACGCCGTGCCATATGGAAAAAATGGGCTGGACGCTCTATACCCTGGAGCTGCTGCGGCGCATTCCCGGCCTTGAGCTGACGGTGCTGGACTCGCAGTGCTGCGGCATCGCCGGCACCTACGGCTTTAAGAAGGAGAACTATCCCACCTCCCAGGCCATCGGTGCCCCGCTGTTTAAGCAAATTGAGGAAAGCGGCGCGGACCTGGTGGTCTCCGACTGTGAAACCTGCAAATGGCAGATTGAGATGTCCACCAGCAAACGCTGCGAACATCCCATCACCCTGTTAGCCCGGGCCCTGGGCTGACGACATTCACAACGACCCCGGCGGCACGCCGTCGGGGTCGTGTACGGCCGCCGCCTAATAGCTGCTTTTCACCTTCACCTCCGGAGCCGGTTTAAACCGCGCCAGCCGGGCGTCCAGCGCCTCCGTGTAGAGCATGGTATCAACGCCCACGGCGATGAAACTGGCCCCCCATTGCAGACACTTTTGCGCCATTTCCGGGTCGACGGCCAGAAAGCCCGCCGCTTTACCCGCGGCGCGTATGCGCCGGATGCTCTGCTCAATAATCCGCTGCACCTCAGGGTGCCCGGCGTTATCCGGATAGCCCAGCGACGCCGACAGATCCGCAGGCCCGATAAACACGCCGTCAATGCCATCCACATCGAGAATCGCATCAAGATTATCCAGCGCCGTTTTGCTTTCGACCTGCACCAGCAGACAGAGCGATTCGTTCGCCTGCGCCATATAGTTATCGATGCGCCCCCAGCGCGCGGCCCGCGCGACGCTGGCCCCGACGCCGCGCTCACCCAGCGGCGGGTAACGGGTGGCGGCCACCACCTGACGCGCCTGCTCAGCGCTATCCACCATCGGAATAAGCAGCGTCTGCGCGCCGATATCCAGCACCTGCTTAATCAGGGCCTTTGTTCCCTCGACGGGGCGGATCGCCGGCTGGCTGGCATAGGGCGCGATGGCCTGCAGCTGGTGATACAGATCCTGTACCGTATTGGGCGCGTGCTCGCCGTCGATGAGCAGCCAGTCGTATCCCGAGGTCGCGGCAATTTCCGCCATATAAGCGGTCGTCGAACTTAGCCACAGCCCTATCTGAACCTCGCCTTTACGCAATCCTTCCTTAAAGGGGTTTGCTAACAATGCGTTCATAATGATCCTTACAACGTGGATAAAATTATTGATGCGCTGCACCCGGCTGTGACGCGGTACGGTTCACGCCCAGCGTGAAAATAATTAGCGCGCCGAGGATGGCGACCCCGGCCAGCGTCAGCAGCCCCGCCGCGTCGCTGGCGAACAGGGTTTCAGCCTTCACCCGCAGGATCGGGGCGATAAAGCCGCCCACCGCGCCGAACAGGTTAACGAAGCCAATGCCCGCCGCCAGCGCGGTGCCGGAAAGCAGCTGCGTCGGCATGGTCCAGAACACCGGCTGCACCGCGATAAAGCCTACCGCCGCGATGCAGAGCGCCAGAAGCGCCAGGATCGGAGAAACCAGGCCGGAAAGGCCGATGCCGATACCTGCCGCCAACAGCGTCAGCCCGGCGACATTGCGGCGATCGCCGGTCCGGTCCGAATAGCGCGGAATAAGCCAGGTGCCAAACAGCGCGGCGACCCACGGGATGGCGGTGACCACCGAAGCAGTAAAGCCCACCTTCGTCCCCAGCAGCGCGGCCACCTGAGTCGGCAGGAAAAAGATCAGGCCATACACCGCCACCTGAATCGTCAGGTAGATCATCGCCAGCTGCCAGACGCGGCCGTTACGCAGCGCATCGGTGAGTTTTGAGGTCACTTTTTTCTCATCTTCGCTCGCCAGTTGACCGAGCAGCGCGGCTTTTTCTTCAGCGTTAAGGAAACGCGCCTGCTGCGGCGTATCGTCCAGCCAGAAGAAGGTAAATATTCCTGCGCCCACCGCCAGTAAACCTTCGATAACGAACATCCAGAACCATCCCGGATGCCCCAGAAAGCCGTGCATTTCCAGCAGCGCGCCGGAGAGCGGCGAACCGAGCGTCAGGGCCAGCGGCGCGCCCATGTAGAACAGCCCCATAATGCTGGCGCGGGTACGCTGGGGAAACCACTGCGAGGTCAGGTAGATCATGCCGGGGAAGAACCCGGCTTCCGCCGCCCCCAGCAGGGTGCGAACGATCAGGAATTTCGCCTCTGTATCCGCCCACGCCATCGCCGCGGAGAGTAAGCCCCACAGCAGGGTGGTGGTGCCGATCCAGGTTCTCGCGCCCAGCCTGCGCATCAGCAGGTTGGCGGGCACGCCGAGAAAGGCGTAAACCACGAAGAAAATCCCGGCCCCCAGCGCGTACGCTTCGTTGCTCAGCCCGGTGTCAATCTGATAAGTCTCTTTGGCGAAGCCGATGTTCGAACGGTCAAGAAACGCCAGCACGTACAGCGCCAGCATGAACGGAATTAAACGCGCGCGGTTTTTCTTCACCACGCCGTCAAGTAAAGTGGTGCTCATAGCAGATTCCTCAACAGGGAGGGCGTTGCCGGCATCGGGCAACGCACGGGTCATTAGTGGCTATAAGGGCGCTTCAGGTTACCGTCGCGATTAAGCTCGACGCCGAATCCCGGTTTATCCAGCACGGATTTATGAATACGTCCGTTCACCGGCACCGGCTCGTCAAGCAGGATCGGATCAAACTGCGGGCGCATCGTGGAGCAGTCCGGACTGGTCATCAGGAATTCACTGAACGGCGTATTGGTGAAGGTAATCACCGCATGGTGCGAATAGACGGAGGAGCCGTGCGGCACCACCAGCTGTCCGCGCGCTTTGGCGATGGCCGCGATCTCCACCAGGGTGGTTAACCCGCCGCACCAGCCGACGTCCGGCTGCATGATGTCGATGCCGGTCTCTGACAGGGTGCGGAATGACTGCAGCGTGCCGTGATGCTCGCCGCTGGTGACCATCATGCCCGCCGGCGCGCTGCGTTTCAGTTCGCGGTAGCCTTCGTACTGCTGCGGCGGCAGACACTCCTCAATCCATTTAAGATTGTACGGCGCGCAGGCGTGAGCCAGCCTGGTCGCATAGTTCACATCCTGGCTCATCCAGCAGTCGAGCATCAGCCAGAAATCCGCGCCGCACTTCTCGCGCATCCCGGCGACCATCGCCGCGTCTTTGCGGATACCCGCGTCGCCATCGTGCGGCCCCCAGTGGGTTGGCATTTTCCCGCCGATAAAGCCCATCGCCTTCGCCAGGTCCGGACGCGCGCCGGTGGCGTAGAACTGAATCTCCTCCCGCACCGCGCCGCCCAGCAGTTTGTAAACCGGCAGGCCGACCACTTTGCCGAACAGATCCCACAGCGCCAGATCGACGCAGGAGAGGGTGTTCATCACCAGGCCGCCGGAGCCGGAGTAGTACATCGTCGCGCCGAGCATCTGGTCATGAATCAGTTTGATGTCGCTGACGCATTTCCCTTCAATAAAACGACTGAGATGCTTTTCCACAATAAAGCAGCCCATCTCCCCCGCCGTGGAGACGGCGAATCCGATCTGGCCGTTATCGGCTTCCACTTCCACAATCAGCGTGCCCAGCACGTTAATACCGAAGGACTGACGCGACTGCTCGTATTCGCGGTATTTACTCATCGGCGTCGCGATATGATCGTCAATCCAGTGGTTGGCTCCCTGATCGTGATAGTCACCGCCGCCAGCGCCTTTCTCTGCGGTGGCACCGCCGGTAAACCAGGCGCGAACCTGTTTAATTTTGGGTAGGTTCATGATGTTCTCCATTTATGATGCGAGTGAATCAAAGGGACTTTTCCATCCCAGAAGACGTGAAATATCCTTCGCGCAGGCAATCGCCTTCCCGGCCAGGTAATCACGGTTCTCATCGTTGATTTGTAATCGGGTGCCGACCACCGAGATGGCGGCGGCAGGTTCACTGTTGGCGTTAAAAACGGGTGCCGCGACGCAGCGCACGTCCGGGTAATCCTCTCCGTTGTCAAAGCTCCAGCCGCGCTGGCGAATGCGCTCCAGTTCATCGCTTAACCGTTGCGGATCGGTAATCGTGGTCGGCGTCGCCTTTTCCCAGACCAGTTGCCCGATAATGGCTTTGCGCGCGGGCGCAGGCTGCCAGGCCAGCAGACATTTGCCGATGCCGGAGCGATACAGCGAAAGACTTTTGCCTTCGTGGGAGCGGACGCTGACGGTGGACGAGGATTCAATTTTCAGGATGTAGTAAGCGCTTTCGCGATCGATGATCCCCAGATGGCAGAGCATCCCGGTTTCATCCATCAGCTGCGTCAGGCGGGGACGCGCCAGCTCACGCAAATCCATGTTGCCGAGCGCGTGGCCCGACAGCTCCACCAGTTTCGTCCACAGACAAAAGTTCTCATGGTGATCGACGCTGATAAAGCGCTGTCGTTTCAGCTCATTGAGCAGCAGATAGGCCGTGCTTTTGGGGATCCCCAGCGTTTCAATAATCGTCGTCGCGCTGCACGGACCAATTTTCGCGATCAGATTAAGAATGTCGATGGCGCGCGTCAGCGCCGGGACTTTGCTTGATTCCAACATACTGGACTCCAGTCTGAGATACTGGAATCAGTGTGATCGGTCCGCTAAGGGGAATTTGTGAAGCGCATCAAAACGCGCCTTTCGTCCAGCGGAGTGGAAGAATAACGCCAGGAAACGTGAGTGCGCGCACGGATTTTTTTATGAAGAGTACAACAGGTTGGACAACCACGGCGACAAACGGAGCGAATGTCGGCAGCGCCTTATCCGACCTATGGTAAAGCGCTATCTCCGGAACGTGGTTAGCACCGGCGGGCCAGACGCCGGATAGCGGCCAGCGAAGCTGCATTTTCGCTGACCGCACGGACGCCATTACAGCGTTAACGACTCAACCACCTCGATCCAGCCGTGGTCGCTGGCAACCGGCTGCCCGTTAAGCCAGCGGCGCAGCATATTAAGGGCCATCATGGCACAGACCTCCTGGCGCACCGGCAGGCTGTAGCGCGTCGTGCTGAAGCGGACGCGCAGGGCGAAGGTGCCGTCCGGCGTGGCGAGGGCAACGTTAAGGTGCTCGTTTTCCAGGCCAGCGATCGCCAGCGCCAGATCCGCGCGCTGCGCGCGGCGACGCCCGTCGATCCGCCGCGCCGTCTCATCCAGCGTCTCCTCCCGGGAAGGCGCGACCTCGCTATCACGCAGCGCCATTCCGGCCCGGGAGAGCTGCAGCGCCAGCAGGCCGCCGGTAAACTGCTCGCTTAAGGTCAGGCTGAACTGCCTCTCCTGCAGCGCGTGGACAAGCTGCGCCGGCAGCCCTTCAGTACCTTCAAAAATGATGCTTTGCCCGGCAACGCGCTTCACCTCCTGCCACAGGCTCTCCATTGCCGCGCGCTGCCCGGACGGCCCGGTCAGCTTCAGCTCAACGATCGGCATTGAGGAGCGATAGCCCATGGTCACCTCTTCCGGCAGCGGCAGCGCATCGAGGCTTTGCGCCAGATCGCTTTCCGAGCGACCAAAGGTGGTCAGGCGCAGGCAGAGCGGTGGCTCCGGCAGGGAGAAGCGCTCGCGCAGGCGCGGCAGGATCTCCTGCTCAATCATCACCTTAAATTCCGACGGCACGCCGGGGGTAAAGAACATCAGGCAGCGGTTAAGCTGCAGCGCAAAGCCGCAGGCGGTGCCCACCGGATTATTAATAAGCTCCGCGCTGGCGGGCAGCTCCGCCTGCTTACGGTTGCTGGACGCCATTACCCGCCCGCGCTCGCGGAAGAAGCGCTCCATCCCGGCCAGCCACGCCTCGTGCAGCACCAGCGGCTCGCCTTTCGCCGTCGCGGCGGCCAGCGCGCTCAGATCGTCGCCGGTAGGCCCCAGCCCGCCGTTGACGATCAGCACGTCGGCATGTTGGCTGCGCTCACGCAGAATCGCCACCAGCGCGTCCAGGCTGTCGCCTACCGTATTGCGGCGCGACAGCGGCAGCCCCTGATGAAAGAAAAAATCGGCCAGCCAGGCGGCGTTGGTGTCGACGATTTGCCCGTGCAACACTTCATCCCCGGTGGACAGCATCTCCACGTTTAACATCGCGTTCTCCTGCTTTTATCGTCAAAACACTATACCCTAAATAATTCGAGTTGCAGGGCAAAACGCAGCGCGTTTTGAACAGCCCCCGGGCCGAATAAAGCCAACGCACATGCAACCTGAAGTATGACGGGTATATACCCTAAGGAGACCGCCGCTGCGCAGCGGGGCGGAAATAAACACAGTGAGGCTACGCAAAAAACCTGAGGCTGAAAGGGCTGCTCTGAGCGTAAAAACGGCCCGTCAGCGGGCCGCCAGCCGTCCGTCGAGAAACAGCCTGCCCTTATCCGCATGCATCACTAGTCCATCCAGATAGTCCGGATCAACGTTTGCGCCGCGCTTATCTTCTGCAATTCGGCTGAGGCAGTGATTATGGGTAAAAATAACCACGTTCTTATCCGGCGAGCGGCTAATGATATTATTCATGGCGCGATAAATATCCCGGCCGCAGGACAGCATATTTTTATCTACCGTCAGCTTTTTGCCACCGGAAAACCAGCTGGCCGACTGAATCGTCCGCACCGCGCTGCTGGAATAGAGATCGTACTCTTTTATATTGGCGCTGAAGGTTTTACCCAGCGCCCTGGCGGCCTGCGCTCCGCTAAGGGTAATGCCGGTTTTATCGGACAAGCATGGGTTATCTGAACGGTCACAGCGCTCGGCGTGGCGGAACAACACGATTACCGGGCGCTGCTTCGCCAGCAGACCGAGGGTTTTAACGTCGATACGCGGCAGCCCGCTGCTGCTCCAGGCCAGCTCAGAACAGAGCGCTGCGACAAGCGCCAGCATAATAAAAATAGCGACAGATTTTCTACGAACAGATAATGAAGTTCGGGCAAATGGCAACACGTTAATCTCTCCACGGGAACCGTTTCACTGAGCAGGGGGGACGGGCATTTATACAAAAAATAAACTCAGCACAAGCAAAAATGCCTGAAAAAGAGAGCGAAGGCAAAGAAAAAAGTGCCTGAAAATTATATATTTCCATCACCCAGGCAGCTTAAGGATAATTTAATCTTGCGGCGCTAGAATGCAAAAAAAATAATATATCCGAACGCGGTTTTTATTTTTTAATGGCGAATAGCGGCTGCCGACGCGGCTATTCGTCGCAGGCCGCCAGCCGCTCCCACTCGGTACGGCAATAGTAACCGGCGCTGATCATTTTCACCGTCCAGCTGCGGTCACGGTTGATGCAGTACAGGGCATCCGGCATCGGCGAGAGAACATCGCCCACCTGCAGCAGCCGGACGGAGAGCACTTCGGCAATCATTTTCAGCGAACCACCGCTGTCCCAAAGCACGAGAAACTGCCGCGTACTCTTTTCAAGATACAGCGTTTTTTTAACCAGCCACTCCATAACGCACCCGCGAAGAGAAAAATTTCACCTACGCTACACATTGCTGAATAAACAAAACGGCAATATCCGGTGCATGGGACCGCCGATTGCCGTTTTCACGCCGTCAGCTGCGTCTGTACCCACCCGGACAGCGCCCGGCGGGATAACTTAATGCCGCCGGTTTTTAACGCTTCGGGCAGCGTCAGCCAGCGCACGGGCTGCTGAAAACGCGCCAGCTTGTCTTTTACCCAGCCGCTGAGATCGACCTCATCTCCGGCGATATACTCAACCACCGCCACCGGGCGGTGGCCAAACTCGTCATCCTCAACCGGTATGATAAAAGCCTGCGCCACCTGCGGGTGGGTGGCAATAATGCGCTCCACCTCTTCCGGCTGAATGCCTTCGCCGCCGCTGAAGAACAGGTTATCCAGCCTGCCGACGATCGTCAGCCTGCCGTCGCGCAGCGCCCCCCGATCGCGGGTTGCGAACCAGCCCTCGTCATTTGCCAGCGGCATCAGCCTGCCGTCGCGCCAGTAGCCCTCGGCCATGCTGGCGGCGCGCAACCACACCTCCTCATTGACGATGCGCACCTCCCTCCCCGGCAGAGGCGAGCCGACGTCCGCCAGGCCATCCGCCTCTTTCGCGCACACCGTGGAGGCAAACTCGGTCAGCCCATATCCGCACCAGCAGCGAATGCCGCGCTCGCGCGCCCGCTCGGTCAGGGCTACCGGGATCGCCGCGCCCCCCAGCAGCACCGCTTTTAGCGTTACCGGCGCGCGGTCCGCCAGCAGACGCCACAGCTGAGTGGGCACCAGCGAAGCATGGGTGCAGCCGGCCAGCATCTGCGCCAGCGGCTGCTTATCGCGTACGGTAATGCGTCCGCCCGCGTACAGCCAGCGCCAGAGAATCCCCTGCCCGGAAACATGAAACAGCGGCAGCGACAGCAGCCAGTCGTCTCCCCTGTCGAAAGGCATCAGCGACAGCACGCCCGCCGCGCTGGCAAGATGCGCCCGGCAGCTGTGCACCGCCGCCTTCGGCAGCCCGGTCGAGCCGGAGGTCAGCGTCATCGACGCCAGCCGTCGGGGCTGCCAGGGCGCGCAGTGCCCGGCCCGATCCTCCTGCATCCGCAGCGCCAGCAGATCGGGACAGAGGTTCTCCCCCTCCGGCTGCAGGGCAAAGCGCAGCGTTAAGCCGGGCAGCAGCGCGTCGAGCTGCGGACGGGGAAGCTGCGGATTGACGGGCAGAACCCGCGCGCCGCACTGCAGCAGCGCCAGCCAGGCCAGCAGCGTCCAGGGGCTGTTCCAGGCGCGCAGCATCACGCCGCTGCCTTCGGTCACCCCCTGCCAGGCGAAACCGCCCGCCAGCCGATCGACCCGCGCGCACAGCTCCCGCCAGCTTAATACCTCATCGTTAAAACGCACCGCCGGCGCGTCGCCGCGCGCCTGCCGCCAGTGACGCCACGGCCAGTCGCTAAAGGAGTGCGGTTGGTCGGAGGTCTGTCGTTCGGTCATCGCAGCGGTTCCAGCGCGTCACTACCGACGCACGGCAGCGGGCTGCCCGGCCAGCGGCGAAGCTGCTGCCTCTGCATCAGGCTCAGGGTATCCAGCCCCGGAACGGTGTCCGGCGTCAGCCAGGCGGCAAGGCGCGCCAGCTGGGTCAGGCCGAGGCTGGACTCAATGGCGGAGCTGATCACCGCGGTCAGCCCCAGCCCGTGGGCCGCCGCAACCTGCTCGCGCACCCGCTCCAGGCTGCCGGTCAGGGTCGGCTTGATGACCACCGCCCGCACGCCCTCTTCCGCCGCAAAGGCAAAATCGGCCTCGCGCAGGCTTTCGTCCCAGGCGATGGCGATGCCGGTTTCGCGGGCGAAAGCGCGCGACGCCTCGCGGGTCCGACAGGGCTCCTCAATAAAGGCGATGCGCTCCCGGTGCAGCGGATTAACATACTTCGCAAACTGCTGCGCCTTCAGCGGCGTCCAGGCGCGGTTGGCGTCCAGGCGCAGGCGGAGATCGGGGATCGCCTCCAGCAGCAGGTTGACCACCATGCCGTCGCGCACCGCCTCATAGAGACCCACCTTGACCTTCGCCACCTTTTCGCCCGCCATCCCGGCCAGCTGCACCACCAGCGCGTCAGGATCGCCGGTGCACAGCGGCGCGGCGCGATAGTCCGCCGCCTCCGGTAGTTCGCCGGCCAGCTCCGCCAGCGCACAGCTGACGCCAAAGGCCACCGAGGGAAGCGCAGGCAGCGAAGCGTCGCCCCGCAGCCAGCCGTCGCGCCAGGCCAGCAGCGCGCCCTGAGCCTCTTCCAGCGTCTCCTGGCTGAAGCCGGGCAGCGGCGCTATCTCCCCCCACCCTTCGCGTCCGTTTTCCTGCAGGTGAAGGTACAGCCCGTCGCGGGTTTTTAACCGCCTGTCGCGCAGAACCACCCCCGCGTCCATGGGGATCTGCCAGCGGTATACCTGCGCGCCGCGCATCAGGGATTCCGTTTGAATTTGCTGAAGTCCGGCTGACGCTTCTGGTTAAAGGCGTTGCGGCCTTCCTGTCCCTCTTCCGTCATGTAGAACAGCATGGTGGCGTTGCCCGCCAGCTCCTGCAGCCCCGCCTGACCGTCGCAATCGGCGTTGAGCGCCGCCTTCAGGCAGCGCAGCGCCATCGGGCTGTTCTGCAGCATTTCACGGCACCAGCGCACGGTCTCTTTTTCCAGATCCGCCAGCGGCACCACGGTGTTGACCAGCCCCATATCCAGCGCCTGCTGCGCGTCGTACTGACGGCAGAGGAACCAGATTTCACGCGCTTTCTTCTGGCCGACGATGCGCGCCATATAGGAAGCGCCCCAGCCGCCGTCAAAAGAGCCGACCTTCGGACCGGTCTGACCAAAGACGGCGTTTTCCGCCGCGATGGTCAGGTCGCACATCATGTGCAGCACGTGGCCGCCGCCGATGGAATAGCCGGCCACCATCGCCACCACCGGCTTCGGGCAGGTGCGGATCTGGCGCTGGAAGTCCAGCACGTTCAGGTGATGCACCCCGGAGTCGTCCTGGTAGCCGCCGTAGTCGCCGCGCACCTTCTGGTCGCCGCCGGCGCAGAACGCTTTGTCACCTTCGCCGGTCAGGATAATCACGCCGACGTTATCGTCATAGCGGGCATCCGCCAGCGCCTGAATCATCTCTTTAACGGTCAGAGGACGAAAGGCGTTACGCACCTGCGGACGATTAATGGTGATTTTGGCAATGCCGTCGGTGGATTTTTCATAACGAATATCCGTGTAGCCTTCGGAGCAATCCTGCCACGTAACCGGGGCGTAGAGCATGGTTTCATCAGGGTAAATCATAGGGTGTCCTTTAGTCAGTGACGCAGAATCTGAGCCAGACAGGCCGCCACGCCCGCGGGATTTTCCCGGTGCGCGTTGTGTCCGGCGTGATGAATGATGTGGGTTACCGCTGCCAGCTCCGCCGCCAGGGCGCGAAATTTGCCGTCGCGTTCGCCACAGAGATAATAAAACGGAAACGCCCCGCCGTTAATCCGCGCGCGCAGATCCGGCTGGACGCCAAGGGAGGTGGCTTCGAGCATCGCGGCAAGGGTGTCGCCGTTGTTACGGCTACGCAGAGCCACCAGCGTCCGGCGCTGGCTGGCGGTCAGCGACGCGAAGACCGGCTGCTGATACCAGTCGCTAAAAACCTCGCACAGCGGCTGCTGGCGAAAGCGATCGGCCCAGCGAAGATCGGACAGACGACGCCGGAGGCGCTCTTCGTCGTTCGTCAGGCCCGGATGGCCCCCCTCCACCACCAGCCCGCGCAGGCCGGAGGCCGGCGCGCCCTGACAGGCCGCCATCATCGCCACCCGACCGCCGAGGGAGTAGCCCACCAACCAGTAGTCGAGTATGTTGTAACTAATTAAGGTGGCGCGCAGCAGCGCGCTGACCTCGTCAAAGCCGCCGACGGCGATTTCCGCCGAGCCGCCGTGCCCCGGCAGATCGATATAAAGCCGCGAATGGTCGGAAAAGCGCTCGCCCACCGCCTGCCACTCCCGCGCGTCGCCGGAAAAACCGTGCAAAAACACCAGCCAGGGCATCCCCGGCCGGCCGCGTTTTGCCCGCGCGTGCAGGATCACAGCTGGCTCACCTGCGCCAGCAGCTGCTGCAGCGTATGCGCCCCATCGACGTCGTTAACCACCAGCTCGATAACCGTCGTCGCCGGAGCGCGCCAGGCGTCCGCCAGCGCGGCCTCCAGCTCCGCCCAGCTCCGGGGGCAGTGGTACGGCAGATTAAACATGGCGGCGGCATGAGCGAAGCGCACGTTCTGGGGCATCAGATAGAACTGTTCGCGCTGGCTCCGGGGGGTTGGCAGCAGCGAGAAAATCTGTCCGCCGTTGTTGTTAACCACGATCAGCACAAAAGGGGCGGAGACCTGGCGCAGCAGCGCCAGGGCGTTAAGGTCGTACAGCGCCGACAGATCGCCAACGATGGCCAGCGTCGGCCGGGCACCGGCGCGCTGCACGCCCGCCGCCGTCGACAGCAGGCCGTCGATGCCGCTGGCCCCGCGGTTGCTGTAAACCGGATAGCCCGCCGGCAGCTGCGCCAGCGCATCAATCAGGCGCACCACCAGGCTGTTGCCGACGAACAGCTGCCCCTGCTCCGGCAGATAGTCGCTAATCCGGTGCGCCAGCTGCGCCTCGCCGAAGGCGTCGCGGCGGGCGGTCACGGCCTGCCATGCCTGCTGCGCCAGCCGCGGAACGGCCGTGCACCAGGGCTGGCGCTTCTCCGCCGGATGCTTCTCCAGCCAGTCGCCCACCTCCGCCACCAGCCGCCGCCCCCGGTGGTGCGCCGGGTCCAGCCGTCCGTCGATGGCGTCGACAATCCAGTACTCCTCCGGCGTGCAGCTTGCCTGCCACTGGAGCAGACGCTTCCCGGTGAGGCTGCTGCCGAGCTGCACCACGATCTGCGCCTGCTCCAGCTCGCTGACCGCCTTCGTGTTGCCCAGCCAGAGGTCGGCGCAGGGCAGCGGCTGCCCGGTTTGCGACAGCACGTCGCCAATCAGCGGCCAGCCCAGGGTCTGCGCCCACCGCGCCGCCTTTTTTCCCTCTTCCGCGCTCATCCTGCCGGCCACCACCACGCCGCGCTTCTGTCGCCAGAAGTGCCAGTCGGGCTGAGGATCGCTCTCCAGCCGTCGCGCCGCGTTCAGCCACGGCCTGTGGTCCTGCCACCAGTCGCCGAGGCGCTGTTGCCAGGCGAGGCCCGTGTCGTCAGGTTCGCCGTACAGCGGTTCGGCAAACGGGCAGTTAATATGCACCGCGCCGCCGTGCAGCGCGGCCAGCGCGTTATCGATCGTCGAAACCAGCCAGCTCGCCGGGATATCCCTGGTCGGGCGCGGCAGCGAGAGGGTCTGCGCCGGATGCGAGGCGAACATGCCCGGCTGGCGGATCGCCTGGTTGGCACCGCAGTCGATAAGCTCCGGCGGGCGATCCGCGGTCAGCAGAATCAGCTTTTCGCCGGTCAGCCCCGCTTCGATCAGCGCCGGATAGAGGTTCGCCACCGCCGTTCCGGAGGTGACGATCACGGCTACCGGCCGTTTGCTGACCTTCGCCAGCCCCAGCGCCAGGTGACCCAGCCCGCGCTCATCGAAGTGGGTATGGTGAATAAAGGTCGCGTTTTCCGCCGCCGCCAGGGTCAGGGGCGTGGATCGGGAGCCGGGGGCAATACAGATATGCCTGACGCCGTGCCGCGTGAGAGCTTCCAGAATGACCGCCGCCCAGCGTCGGTTAAATGCGCTTACTGACATGAGATTGTCCGGTATCAATATTGCGACTAAGTATAAAGTTAAGAAAAAATGGATTATTGATATGAGTCGGGAATGTATAACTCATCAGGTGGCTATCTGTAACAAAGTGCGCAGCCCTGCCGCCTTGTTCTCAATTTCCTGCCACTCCAGTCCCGGGTCCGAGCCGCGTACGATCCCCGCCCCGGCGTACAGCCGCACCGCGCGGTCGGTCACTTTCGCCGAGCGCAGCGACACGCAGAATTCGCTCTGCTGCTGCGACAGATAGCCCGCCGAACCGGCGTACCATTCGCGATCGAAGGCTTCATTGCGCTGAATAAATCGCCGCGCCTGCTCGCGGGGAAGCCCCGCCACCGCGGCGGTGGGCTGCAGCTGTAGCAGACAAAGGGCATCATCCGCCCGGTGCAGCGTCGTCCAGATACAGCGCCGCAGATGCTGCACCTTGCGCAGCCTCAGCACCTGGGGCGGCAGCACCTCCAGCGCCCGGGTATGCTGCTGCAGCCGCTGGCAGATATCCTCTACCACCAGCATATTCTCGCGCTGGTTTTTATCATCCTTCATCAGCCAGTCGCCCAGTTGCCATGCCCGATGTTCATCAGGATGACTGGCGACGGTGCCCGCCAGCGCTTCGGTGCGCAGCGCGCAGCCGCGCCGCCGCCAGAGCCGCTCCGGGGAGGAGCCTAAAAAGGCCCGCGTCGGCGAAAAGGCCATGCAGAAGTGATAGCAGTTGAGATTCAGACGACGGCTGGCGGCCATCAGCGCCGCGGCGCTCACCGGGCGCGAAAACCGCAGGTCGGTCGCCCGCGCCAGCACCACCTTGTCAAACGCCTGGTCAGCGATGGCCCGCGTCGCCTGCCCGATCAGGCGCTCCCACTCCGGTCGCTCCGGCCGATGTTGTTCGTCGATCGGCGTCAGGCGCAGGGAGGGCAGCGGCTTCATCCCGACAAGCGCGGCAAGAAACGCCCGCGCCTGTCCGGCATCCTCGCGCAGAGACACCGCGCTCCACAGGTGCAGACGCAGCGTGGCGGCTCCCGCGCTGCGCCGCCATTCCAGACGCGGCAGAAACAGCGCCCCTCGCTGTGGCTCAAATGCGTTCAGCCCCCAGACGCGCAGATCCGGATGCGACTCATACTGTCGGAGAAACTGCTGCGCCTGCTGCAGAGAGGAGAAATCGGCGACGGCACCCAGCACGGCGGCCTCTTCATCACCGCTGCGCTGCTGCCAGTAAAACTGGGGATAAACGCCCTGAGCGGCCTGCCAGCTCAGGGCGTCAAAGGCGTCGTTCAGGGGAAAAGGCACGTCGTAAACGCGCAGTCCGGGTGCCGACGGCTGCACCTGCGATACAAGACGTATCAGACTTTCCAGCGCGGTAGTGAGTGAATGCACGCGGGCCTCTCCCGGTTAAAAACCGCGTATTATACGGGGTACTGGCCCAAAAAAGCAGTACCCCGTTTCGGGGAGTTGGCGCAATCCCGTCCGTATGGCGAAATTATCGCCGCGCCAGCAGCAGCCCAAGCACCAGCCCGGCCGCCGCGCCTACGCCAATTCCCTGCCAGGGTTTCTCATGCACGTAGTCGTCGGCTTTGTAAGCGGCCTGCCTGGCCCGATAGTAGTAGCTGTCAGAGGCCTGGCTGACGCGCTTTTTCACGTCATCCAGCGCCCGTTCGGCCCGCGCCTTCAGCTCAACATATTTCTGATCGGCAGGGTCGCCCGAGGAGCGCAGCACTTCTTCCAGCGTTTCGCTCAGCAGCGTCAGGTCATCATCGATACGCGAATCACCAAATTGATATGACATTCTCGTTCTCCATCCATTTAATAAGCCCGCCCATAACTATAGCCAACGGCTGCGGTTTACGCCTGCTCCCCCTCCCGCGCCATCCCTACGTGCGGAATGCCGTCTTCGTCATAAACGTCGGTGACCGCCCTGAAGCCAAAGCGCGCGTAGAAATCCTGCAGATGAGCCTGCGCGCTGAGGTAGATCGCCCTGCCCGGCCAGCGCCGCTGACAGACCGCCAGGGTTTGTCGCATCAGCTGCTGACCCAGCGCCTCTCCGCGCAGCGCCCGGCTGACGATAACCCGGCCGATCGCCAGCGGCCCGTCATCCTCACGCGGTAAAATTCTGGCGTACGCCGCCAGCTCGCCGTTACGCCAGCCGAGAATGTGGCGGTTTTCTCCCACTAAATCTTCGCCGTCGACATCCAGATACGGACATTTCTGTTCAACAACAAACACCTCGCTGCGCAGCTGAAGCAGCGCATAAAGCTGCGCAACGGTCAGTTCGGCGTGGTGAAGATCCTGCCAGTTGATCATGGAGCGCTCCCGTTGATAATTTGTTTTATACCAGGCTGTAACTCTTAACCAGGCAAAAATGCAGAGAAATAATGCAATTATACTTTTTAGGCACCTCTGCGGGCGTTCCGACCCGCACACGCAATGTGCCGGCGATGCTGTTAAATTTACAGCACCCGACCCGGGCCGGACTCTGGCTGTTCGACTGCGGCGAAGGCACGCAGCAGCAGATGCTGGCCACGCCGTTTAATCCGGGCAGGCTGGAGCGTATCTTTATCAGCCATCTGCACGGCGACCACCTTTTCGGCCTGCCGGGGCTGCTGTGCAGCCGCTCGATGGCCGGTAGCCCTCTGCCGCTGACCCTGTACGGACCGAAAGGGCTGCGGGAGTTTACCGAAACCGCCCTGCGTCTGAGCGGCTCCTGGACCGACTATCCGCTGGAGATTATCGAAATCGGCCCCGGAAAGATTCTCGACGACGGCCTGCGGACGGTCACCGCTTACCCGCTGGCGCATCCGCTGGAGTGCTACGGCTATCGCGTCGTTGAACACGATAAACCCGGCGCTCTGAATGCCAAAGCGTTAAAAGCGGCGGGCGTGCCGCCCGGCCCGCTGTTTCAGCAGCTTAAGGCTGGCAAAACCGTCACCCTTGACGACGGCCGCCAAATTAACGGCGCGGATTTTCTGGCTCCGGCCACGCCGGGCAGGTCGGTGGCGCTGTTTGGCGACACCGCGCCCTGCGCCGCGGCCCTGGCGCTGGCACAGGGGGTGGACGTAATGGTACATGAAGCGACGCTGGAGGCCGCAATGGAGGAGAAAGCCAACGGCCGCGGGCACAGCACCTCCCGCCAGGCGGCCCAGCTGGCGCGGGAGGCGGGCGTCGGCAGGCTGATTATTACCCACCTTAGCTCCCGCTACGATGAACAGGGCTGCCAGCGCCTGCTGGATGAGTGCCGGAAGATATTTCCGTCAAGCGAACTGGCCGACGATTTCGCCGTTTTCTGCGTTTAGCGCTCCACTTTTTGTCCAGGGTGCCGATAACTCCCCAGAGAAGGCTGGCTTTTACAACGAGGACAAGGATGGATAACTTCCAGAAAGATATTGACGACAGGGCCAATCTGACCCTGTCTAACCGCTTTGAGCTGCTGCTGTTTCGGCTTGGCACCTCACTGCATGAACAGAAATCCGAACTGTTTGGCATCAACGTATTTAAGCTACGGGAAATCGTGCCGATGCCGAAATTCACCCGTCCTGCCGGCATGAAACCTCCGCTGCTGGGGGTGGTTAATATACGTGACCAGACGATCCCGGTTATCGATCTGCCCGCGGTGGCCGGCTGTAAACCGGAGAGCGGGCTGAATATCCTGCTCATCACCGAATATGCCCGCAGCGTGCAGGCCTTCGCCGTGGAGTCGGTGGAAAATATTATGCGTCTCGACTGGAAGCAGGTACACACCGCCGAGAAGGCGGTGAACGGCCGCTATATCACCAGCATTGCCTGTCTGGACGATAACAAGGAGACCAACAGCCTGGCGCTGGTGCTCGACGTTGAGCAGATCCTGTATGACATCGTGCCCGCCAGCCACGATCTGCGCACCACTAACCTGCAGATTAATAAATTCAACATTACCCCCGGCGCGGTAGCCATTGTCGCTGAAGATTCTAAAGTCGCCCGCGCGATGCTGGAAAAGGGGCTGGACGCGATGGGCATCCCGCACCAGATGCATATGACCGGCAAAGACGCCTGGCAGAAAATCCAGCTGCTGGCCCAGGAGGCGGAAGCCGAAGGTAAAGCAATCAGCGAGAAAATTGCCCTGGTGCTGACCGATCTCGAAATGCCGGAGATGGACGGATTCACCCTGACGCGAAAAATTAAGAGCGACGAGCGGCTGAAAAAGCTGCCGGTGGTGATCCACTCTTCGCTTTCCGGCAGCGCCAACGAGGATCATGTGCGTAAGGTGCAGGCGGACGGCTACGTGGCGAAGTTTGAGATCAACGAGCTGTCGTCGGTGATTCAGGAGGTGATGGATCGCGCGGCGAAAAATATCAGCGGGCCGCTGGTAAGCCGGCAGCTTATTAGCTGATCGGGCGGCGGCCAGCGCAACCGGCCATGCGCGGCACGGGATAGCCCACCGCGCGGCGGGTCTCGCCAACCCGCGCACCGCTCCGCTCAGCCTTTACCGCCGCCGGGACGATACGCCTTATCGCCCGGCAAAAACCGCTCGCCGTGACGATAGACGCAAAGTGCGGAAAAATCACCCCGTGATTATGGGTCCGACCGGCTCCAGATAACGTCCCGGGCGGGGCCAAAAGTAATCTGTTTTATGGTGTCGGGTACGGTTAACGTATAGCTGAACTGCCCCGTACGTCCCGCCCCGGCGGGCGATAAATAGACCCGTAACGCCACGGAGCCAGCGGGCTGCTCAACCTGCTCGATCCGCTCCACGGCCAGCGCGCTATGGGCTGCAAGACCGCTAACCGTTACCCGCCTCTTCCCGCCTGCGCCATGCGCCTCGTTAACGGTAAGATTGATGACGTCCTGTTTCGCTAATAGCAGGCTCTGTTCCTTACAGCCGGGCAGTAAGGTCACCATTAATACAAGCAGCAGTCGGTTAAGCATAAAAATTCCTGACATGAATATGACCGATAACGCCCTCACCGAAAGCGCAGCAAAAGGAGGCGTCTGCACGGCCTTCGACCAGGTAAGGCTGTCCCTCTGCCTTTTCCCGCGAGTAGAGCGAACAGGCTGGCCGGGACGAACGATAAATCCGCAGAAAAAACTAAAACGCCCGATACATTCATCAGGCGTTCTGTGGTTTATTGCTGCCGGGCGGTCAGGCACCCGCCCGCTTCGCTTACATCATCGGCATCGCAAGCCGTACAACGTCAATCAGCGGCTGAGGCCAGATGCCCAGCACCAGTACCAGCAGCGCGGAGATCAGCACCACGATGCCGCCCGCGCTGTACTGCCAGTTGGTCGGCGCATCGCGGCCGGGCTGCCGCGGCGCGCTCAGGTAGAGGCTGACGGCCATGCGCAGGTAATAGTACAAACCAATCGCCGAGCCGATCACCACGGCGGCAACCAGCCACCACTGCTGCGCCTGTACGCCAACCGCCAGCACGTAGAACTTGCCGATAAAGCCCAGGGTCATCGGAATACCCGCCAGCGAAAGCATCATCACCGTCATTACCGCCGCGAGGATCGGCCGGTGCCAGAACAGGCCGCGATAAGAGAACAGCGAGTCGGCGTCCGGGCCACTGTAAGGGCTGGACATCAGGCTGACCACGCCAAACGCGCCGAGGCTGCTGAACAGGTAGCCTGAGAGATAGACGCCGACCGTCTCCATCGACATTTCGCCCGCCTGCAGCGCCACCAGCGCCACCAGCAGATAGCCGAGGTGAGAAATAGACGAGTAGCCGAGCAGACGCTTAATGTTGGTCTGGCTCAGCGCCATCAGGTTACCGAAGATGATGGAGGCGAAGGCAATCACCCCCAGCACCACACGTACCGCTTCGCTGTCGCCCACCGGCGCGTAGAGGAACAGACGCATCACCACCCCAAAGATGGCGATTTTACTCGCCGTCGCCAGGAAGGTGGAGACCGGAGCCGGAGCCCCCTGGTAGACGTCCGGCGTCCACAGGTGGAACGGCACCAGCGAGAGCTTAAAGCCGAGGCCGACGATCATCAGCCCCAGCCCCGCCAGCAGCAGCGGCTCGTGCAACATGCCGTCGCCCAGGCTCTTGCCGAGCGCGAGGAATGACAGGTTACCGGACTGCGCGTACACCAGCGCCATGCCGAACAGCAGGAACGACGAGGCGGCGGCGGAAAGAATGGTGTACTTAATGCTGGCTTCCAGGGAGCGCTTCTGCCGGAAAGCGTAGCCCACCAGGCCAAACAGCGGCAGGGAGATAAGCTCTATGCCGAGGAACAGCGCCGCCAGGTGGTTGGCGTTCGCCAGCAGGATGCCGCCCAGGGTAGCGATCAGCACCAGCAGGTAGAACTCTTCCTTGTTATCGTCATAGCCTTCGAGCCACGGGTAAGCAAAGGTACAGGTGGCCAGGCTTGCCAGCAGAACCAGCCCGGTATAGAGCATAGCGAAACCGTCAACGCGCATCAGCGGGGTGACGTCCATGCTGCCCGCCTGACCGACAAACCAGAGCGAAACCAGCGCGGCGTTCAGCCCGATAACCGACAGCGTGGCGTTCAGGAAATGATTGCGCCGCGCGGCTATGGAAAGCATCACGACCACCACCGTCAAACCGACGATCAGCAGCGGCAGCAGCGCAATCAGGTGTTGTGGAGTTAAAGTCATAGCGCTTTACGGCCTTGTAGTAGTAACGGAATTAACAAACCACTGCTGGATGTTGCTCATCGCAGAATGCGAGGTATCCAGAACCGGCTGCGGATAGAAGCCAAGCAGTACCAGAAGCACAACCAGCAACAGGATGATAAACAGCTCGCGCAGCGACATCCCCGGCAGCTCCCGGGCGGCGATTTCGCTCTTTGCCTTACCGAAGTAAGCGCGGCTCAACATCGCCAGCGAGTACACGGAGGCGAACACCAGACCGAAGGTGGAGATCACCGTAATAACCGGCACCACCTGGTAGCTGCCGAACAGGATCATAAACTCGCCAACGAAGTTGCCGGTGCCCGGCATACCAAGCGTCGCCACCGCGAAGAACATCGACAGCGCGGGCAGCCATTTCATCTTGCCCCACAGGCCGCCCATCATGCGCATATCGCGGGTGTGCAGACGTTCGTACAGCTGGCCGCACAGAATAAACAGGCCCGCCGCGGAGAGGCCGTGGGCGATCATCTGGATCACCGCCCCCTGGTACGCCAGCTGGCTGCCGGTGTAGATGGCGATCAGCACAAAGCCCATATGCGAAACGGAGGTATAGGCGATCAGCCGCTTGATATCGTACTGGGTGAAGGCCATCCACGCGCCGTAGAAGATACCGATGACCCCGAGCCACATAGCGATGGGCGCAAACTCCGCCGAGGCGTTGGGAAACAGCGGCAGGGAGAAACGCAGCAGGCCGTAGGCCGCGGTTTTCAGCAGAATGCCCGCAAGGTCGACGGAGCCGGCGGTCGGTGCCTGGGAGTGGGCGTCCGGCAGCCAGCCGTGCAGCGGTACCACCGGCATTTTCACCGCGAAAGCGATGAAGAAGCCCAGCATCAGCAGGTATTCCATGCCGTGGGACATCGGCGTCTTCAACAGCGCTTCGTAGCTGAAGGTCCAGACGCCGGTGGCGTTGTAGTGCACGAACACCAGCGCCAGGATGGCGATCAGCATCACCAGACCGCTCGCCTGGGTGTAGATAAAGAACCTGGTGGCCGCCGCGATGCGCGTTTTCCCGTCCGAGGCCTTGTGGCCCCAGAGTGCTATCAGGAAGTACATCGGCACCAGCATCATTTCCCAGAAGAAGAAGAACAGGAACATATCGATGGCCAGGAACACGCCGATTACGCCGCCGAGGATCCACATCAGGTTGAGGTGGAAGAAGCCCTGATATTTTTCGATCTCTTTCCAGGAGCAGAGAACCGCCAGAACGCCGAGCAGGCCGGTCAGTACCACCATCAGCAGCGACAGCCCGTCGAGTGCCAGGTGGATTGAGATGCCAAAGCGCGGGATCCACGGCAGCAGGAACTCAGACCGCCACTGCGGAAGCCCCGCGGATTGCGTCAGTGAATAACCGCCCTGCAGCCACAGCTGTAGAGAGAGCGCGAACGTCAGTCCCATGGTAATCAGCGCGATCCAGCGCGGCACCTTCACGCCGAAGCGTTCGGTCTGCCAGCACAGGAGGCCGCCGATAAAGGGGATTAGTATCAACCAGGGTAATAACATAGCTAAGTATGTCCCTTATATTTACTCCTGCTCAGGCTATCTTGCTCGCCAGCCCGAACCCCGGCAGTGCTCGCAATCCTCACGTACTTGAGTACGCTCCGGTTGCTGTGCGCTGGCGGTTTCCGGTCTGACTTCGCCGATGACGCCTGTACTTCAGGAACAGTTACTAAAATTCATTCTTAGTTCACAGGCCCGACATACCGCCGGGCATATTCACTCAGCCAACAAACTCAACGCAACACCATCAGCAGCGCCAGCACGATAACCGCGCCGATGCTCATGGACGCCACATACCAGCGCAGGTAACCGTTCTCGCTGAACAGCAGGCCGCGGCCTGCGTAGCGGGAAAGGAAGCCGGGTATATTCATCAGCGCATTCAGCGGATCGCGCTTAAGCAGCCATGCGATGCCAAGATACGGCTTCACAAACACCTTATCGTACAGCCAGTCGAAGCCCCAGGCGTTGTACCACCAGGCACCCAGCAGGCGGCCCGGCGCGCTATTGGCAATCGACGTGACAAGCGTACGTTTGCCCAGCCACAGCCATGCAGCAATCAGGATGCCCGCAATCGCCACCGCGCCGGAGGTGATTTCCAGGGTCAGCAGGCGGCCGTGATCCAGCGCGGCGCTCTCCGGCAGCACGCCCTGCAGCGGCGGCACAATCAGCGCGCCGACGAAGGTGGAGAGCACCATCAGCACGATCAGCGGCAGGTGATGGGTAATCCCCTTCCCGGCGTGGGCGTGAATTTGCGCTTTACCGTGGAAAACAATGAAGATCATCCGGAAGGTGTACAGGGAGGTCATAAAGGCCCCCACCAGCCCCGCCGCCGCCAGGTTAACGTGGCCATTGGCCATCGCCCCGGCGAGGATCTCATCCTTACTGAAGAAGCCCGCGGTGATGAGCGGCAGCGCCGACAGCGCCGCGCCGCCGACCAGGAAGCAGAGGTAAACCAGCGGAATGGATTTGCGCAGTCCGCCCATCTTAAAGATGTTCTGCTCGTGGTGGCAGGCCAGGATCACCGAACCGGAGGCGAGGAACAGCAAGGCTTTAAAGAAAGCGTGGGTCATCAGATGGAAAATCGCCGCGTCCCACGCCTGCACGCCGAGCGCCAGGAACATATAGCCAATCTGGCTCATGGTGGAATAGGCCAGCACCCGCTTGATATCGGTCTGCACCAGCGCGGCGAAGCCCGCCAGCACCAGGGTGATCGCCCCGATACCCCCCACCAGATGGAGGATCTCCGGGGTCATCAGGAACAGGCCGTGGGTGCGGGCGATCAGGTAGACGCCGGCGGTCACCATCGTGGCGGCGTGGATCAGCGCGGAGACCGGCGTCGGACCGGCCATCGCGTCGGCCAGCCAGGTCTGCAGCGGCAGCTGGGCGGATTTACCCACCGCCCCGCCCAGCAGCATCAGCGTCGCCCAGGTCAGCATATTATTGCCCGCCTGGAAGTGCGCCGGTGCCAGCTCTACCATTTCGCGGAAGTTCAGGGTGCCCAGCTCGCTATAGAGAATGAACAGGGCGAAGGCGAGAAACACATCGCCCACGCGGGTCACCACAAACGCCTTGATGGCCGCAGCGCCGTTCTTCGGATCGCTGTAGTAGAAGCCGATCAGCAAATAGGAGCACAGGCCCACCCCTTCCCAGCCGAGATACATCAACAGCAGGTTGTCGGAGAGCACCAGAACCACCATGCTGGCGATAAACAGGTTGGTATACGCGAAGAAGCGCGAATAGCCCTCCTCGCCGCGCATGTACCAGGAGGCGAACATGTGGATCAGGAAGCCGACGCCGGTGACCACCGACAGCATGGTCAGCGACAGGCCGTCCAGCACCAGGCTGAAGCCGATGTTAAAGTCGCCGACCGACATCCACGTCCACAGGGGCAGGCTGAAGGCCTGCCGGCCGCTGGCGAAGAAGTCCACGCCGACAAAGGCGGTCACCAGCGCCGCCAGGCCGATTGAGCCGACGCCCACGACAGCGGAGAGATTTTCCGACCAGCGCCCGCGGGAGAAGGCCAGCAGCACATAGCCAATCAATGGCAAAATAATGGTTAAGGCAAGCATGTTCATCCACGCATCTCACTTACTGAATCAATGTTCAGGTTCTGGCGACGGCGGTGCAGCTGCAGCAGCAGCGCCAGCCCGATGCTCGCCTCGGCAGCAGCAAGGCTGATGGCGAGAATGTACATCACCTGGCCATCGGACTGGCCCCAGTAGCTGCCGGCGACCACGAAGGCCAGCGCGGAGGCGTTAATCATAATTTCCAGACCGATCAGCATAAACAGCAGGTTGCGGCGGATAATCAGCCCGGTCAGACCCAGCACGAATAATATCGCCGCGAGGATCAGTCCGTGTTGTAAGGGGATCATGCGTGCTCCTCCGTTTTTCTTTTCGCGCGGTCTTCAGCACGATTGCTCAGCACTTCGCCCGCCCGCTCCTCGCGACCGATGTGGAAGGCAACCACCAGACCGGCCAGCAGCAGCATGGAAGCCAGTTCCACCGCCAGTACATAAGGGCCAAACAGCGTAATGCCCACCGCCTTCGCGCCGATCGCCGTACCATCGATACCCTGGTCGTTAACGCCCAGAATGGCGTAAACGATAACCGCCAGCATGATGGCCGACAGAATCGCCGGGCCGATCCACACCTGCGGCTTCAGCCACTGGCGCTCACGCTCGATTTCCGGGCCGCCCAGGTTGAGCATCATCACCACGAAGACAAACAGCACCATAATGGCACCCGCGTAGACGATAATTTCCAGCGCGCCGGCAAAGTAAGCACCCAGCGAGAAGAACACCCCGGATATCGCCAGCAGCGAAATAATCAGGTACAGCAGCGCGTGCACCGGATTGGTATGGGTGATCACCCGCAGGGTAGCGAGAATGGCGACCAGGCCACAGATATAAAAAGCGAACTCCATTGCCCTCTCCTTACGGTAACAGGCCCTTGACGTCGACAGGACGGGCTTCGTTCTCTGCTTCGCCCTTATCTTTGCCGTCGATTGCCATACCTGCCATCCGGTAGAAGTTATATTCCGGGTACTTGCCCGGACCGGAAATCAGCAGATCCTCTTTCTCGTAAACCAAATCCTGGCGCTTGTACTCGCCCAGCTCGAAGTCGGGCGTCAGCTGAATCGCCGTCGTCGGACAGGCCTCTTCGCACATACCGCAGAAGATGCAGCGCGAGAAGTTGATGCGGAAAAACTCCGGATACCAGCGGCCGTCCTGTGTCTCCGCCTTCTGCAGCGAAATACAGCTGACCGGACAGGCAACCGCACAGAGGTTGCAGGCTACGCAGCGCTCCTCGCCGTCCGGATCGCGCGTCAGTACGATCCGTCCGCGATAGCGGGGCGGCAGATAAACCGGCTCTTCCGGATACATCTGCGTTTCACGTTTGGCGAATGCGTGCAGGCCAACCATCCAGATACTGCGTACCTGGGTGCCAAAGCCCACCAATAATTCTTTTAAGGTCATGGTCTTGTGCCCCTTATTGCGCCTGCCAGAGAATGACAGCCGCCGTTACCAGCAGATTGATCAGCGTCAGCGGCAGACAGATCTTCCAGCCAAAGGACATGACCTGGTCATAGCGAGGACGCGGTAACGACGCGCGAATCAAAATAAACATCATCATAAAGAACGCGGTTTTCAGCGCGAACCAGATGAACGGCGGTAAAAACGGGCCGTGCCAGCCACCGAAGAACAGGGTAACCATCAGCGCGGAAATGGTGACGATACCGATGTACTCGCCCACGAAGAACAGGCCGAACTTCATGCCGGAATATTCAATGTGATAGCCGTCGGCCAGCTCCTGTTCGGCCTCCGGCTGGTCGAACGGGTGGCGGTGGCAGACCGCCACCCCGGCGATGGCGAAGGTGACAAAACCAAAGAACTGCGGGATGACGTTCCAGATATTGGCCTGGTTTTCAACAATATCGGACATATTGAACGAACCGGCCTGGGCCACCACCCCCATCAGCGAAAGACCAAGGAACACCTCATAGCTCAGGGTCTGCGCGGAGGCGCGCATCGCCCCCAGCAGCGAGTATTTGTTGTTGCTCGACCAGCCGGCGAACAGCACCGCATACACCGCCAGCCCGGCCATCATCAGGAAGAACAGCAGCCCGATATTCAGGTCGGCGACCACCCAGCCGGGGCTGACCGGCACGATGGCGAAGGCCAGCAGCAGCGAGGTGAAAGCGATCATCGGTGCCAGGGTAAAGATGACCCGGTCGGTAAACTTCGGCACCCAGTCCTCTTTAAAGAACATCTTGATCATATCCGCCACCAGCTGGAGCGAGCCGCCCCAGCCGACGCGGTTAGGCCCGTAACGGTTCTGGAACAGCCCCAGCAGGCGACGTTCGCCAAAGCTCATGAAGGCCCCGCAGGTCACCACCACCAGCAGGATCACCACCGCCTTGAGCACGGTCAGCAGGATGTCGATAAGCTCCGGTGTAATCCAGTTCATTGTTGTGCCTCCTGCAGATCCTCAAGGTGTTCACCCGTAAGAAACGGCGCGATGCCGGGCATCCCCATCGGCAGACCGACCTGCCCGGCCGTTAAGCCTTCGGCGATTTCCACCGGCAGCGTGACCCTATTGCCACCGTAGCTGAAGGTGAGGCGCGTACCGGCATTGACCCCCAGCTTCGCGGCGTCCGCCGGGTTGAGCTTCAGGTAGGGCTGTGGCATCCGACTCTGAAATACCGGAGCGCGCTGGGACAGCTCGTCGCTGCCGAACAGATGATAGTACGGCGCGATACGCCAGCGCCCCTCCTGCGCCCGGAAGCTCTCCGGAACGGCGGTGAAGTAGTCCAGCCCGCCCGCCGTCGCTTCAATCAGGCGCACGCCCGGATCGCCGTGGCGCAGATGGCCGCCCACCTCATCCTGGAACTTGTTCCACGCCTGCGGAGAGTTCCAGCCCGGAGCCCAGGCAAACGGCACCTGTGAACGCGGGGCCGACGGCTGGTTGTTCCCCTCCATAGAGAAGGCGAACATGGTGTCCCGATCCTGCGGCTGACGCGGCTCATGCACGCTGATATTGGCGCGCATGGCGGTCCGGCCGCTGTAGCGGTGCGGCTCGCGCGCCAGCTTCTGCCCGCGAATGCGGAAGCTGGCATCCGGGGCGGCGTCTTTGATTCCGGCCAGCGCCGGGATGGCGGCCGCCACGGCGTCGATAACGTGATCCAACTGGGTCCAGTCCACCTCGCGGTTGCGCACGGCACTGTGCAGCGCGTGCAGCCAGCGCCAGCTCTCCAGCATGGTGGTCTTTTCGTCGTAGTACGCCGGATCGTAAACCTGGAAGAAGCGCTGGGCGCGGCCTTCGTTGTTGATTACCGTACCGTCGCTTTCGGCGAAGCTTGCCGCCGGCAGCACCAGGTGGGCGTGTTCTGCAATCGCCGTGCGCTGATGGTCGATCACCATCACCAGCGGCGCTTTCGCCAGCGCGGCGTTAACCCGGACGGCGGAGGCGTGACGGTGCAGATCGTTTTCCAGCACCACCACGGCGTCCGCACGACCGGTTTCCAGCTCGAGCAGCGCGTCGTCAAGGGAGCCGCCGCCCATCATGCCCAGCCCCATGCTGTTAACCGAACGGGCGATCATGGTGATGCCGACGTCCGCCCCGCGGCCCTTCAGCGCCTTCGCCACGTTGGCAGCGGCCTGAATCACTTCCGTACTGCCGGCGTTGGTGCCGGAGATAATCAGCGGCTTTTTCGCCCCAGCCAGCGCCTGGGCAATGACGTCAATTTTGCCCTGCAGCTCGCGGCTGATGCCGTCAACCGCCGGCGCGGCGGCGTCCAGCGCATGGGCAATGGCGAAGCCTAAGCGCGCCTGATCTTCAACCGGAGCACGCCAGGTCCAGGCGGCGATGTCGTCCAGCCGGGTGCTGTCAACGTTGGTGACGAACAGCGGATATTTGGCGCGCTGGCCGATGTTAAGGATCGCGGCGATCTGCCAGTCGGCGACCTTCTGGGCCGCCGCCATTTCGCGGGCTTTGCCCTTCACCGCCTGACGAACCGCCAGCGCCACGCGCGCGCCGGTCTGGGTGATGTCTTCGCCCAGTACCAGCACCGCGTCGTAGGTTTCAATGTCGCGCAGTGCCGGAGTATGGATGCCCCCCTCGCGCAGCACCTTCAGCGCCAGCTGCAGGCGCTCCTGCTCGCCGCGGGCGATACCGGTGTAGAAGTTTTCCTCACCCACCAGCTCGCGCAGCGCAAAGTTGCTCTCAACGCTGGCGCGCGGAGAGCCGATGCCGATCGCCTTCTTCGACTGGCGCAGAATATCCGCCGCTCCCACCATCGCCTGCCCGGCGTTGAGGATAATCAGGTCGTCACCGCGACGCTGCACCGGCTGACGCGGACGATCCTTCAGGTTCACGTAGCCATAGCCAAAGCGGCCGCGATCGCAGAGAAAGTAGTGGTTTACGCTGCCGTTGTAGCGGTTTTCGATGCGGCGCAGCTCGCCGTAGCGCTCACCGGGGCTGGTGTTGCAGCCGACGGAGCACTGCTGGCAGATGCTCGGGGCAAACTGCATATCCCATTTACGGTTGTAGCGCTCGGAGTGAGTTTTATCGGTGAACACGCCGGTCGGGCAGATTTCCACCAGGTTGCCGGAAAATTCGCTCTCCAGCACGCCATCTTCCGGGCGGCCAAAGTAGACGTTGTCGTGCGCCCCGTAAACCCCCAGATCCTCGCCATCCGCGTAATCTTTGTAATAGCGCACGCAGCGATAGCAGGCGATGCAGCGGTTCATTTCATGGGAGATGAACGGCCCCAGATCCTGATTGCGGTGGGTGCGCTTGGTGAAACGGTAGCGGCGAAAGCTGTGGCCGGTCATCACGGTCATATCCTGAAGGTGACAGTTGCCCCCCTCTTCACAGACCGGACAGTCGTGCGGGTGGTTGATCATCAGCCACTCCACGACGCTTTCGCGGAACTGTTTTGCCTCTTCATCATCAATAGAGATAAAGGTGCCGTCGGCCGCTGGCGTCATACAGGACATCACCAGGCGGCCGCGCGTGTCTTCCGCGTTCTGGTACTGCTTTACCGCACACTGGCGGCAAGCACCGACGCTGCCCAGCGCCGGGTGCCAGCAAAAATAGGGAATATCAAGGCCGAGGGAGAGACACGCCTGCAGCAGATTGTCCGCGCCGTTGACCTCATATTCTTTGCCGTCTACATGAATCGTAGCCATTAGCATGCTTCCAGTTGGCTCAGCCAGGGCCGAGCGTTAATCAAAATTCTGTTTTTACCAGCGCGCCTTAAGCAGGTTCGGCTGTACGCCGTTGATGGCGTGGGTATTGCTGAACGGCTGCTTAATGCCCGCTTCAAATTCTTCGCGAAAGTACTTAATCGCGCTCTGCAGCGGCTCTACCGCACCCGGCGCGTGCGCGCAGAAGGTTTTACCCGGCCCGAGGAAGCGACACAGCTGCTCAAGCGTCTCGATGTCCCCTGGCTGGCCTTCGCCGCGCTCCAGGGCGCGCAGAATTTTTACGCTCCACGGCAGACCGTCACGGCACGGCGTACACCAGCCGCAGGATTCGCGGGCAAAGAACTCCTCCAGGTTGCGCACCAGCGGCACCATGCCGATCTCGTGGTCAACCGCCATCGCCAGCGCGGTGCCCAAACGGCTGCCCGCCTTGCCGATGCTTTCAAAATCCATCGGCAGGTCGAGATGCGCTTCGGTGAGAAAGTCGGTCCCCGCGCCGCCCGGCTGCCAGGCCTTAAACTTCAGGCCGTCGCGCATACCGCCGGCGTACTCTTCGAGGATCTCCCGCGCGGTGATGCCGAACGGCAGCTCCCACAGCCCCGGATTTTTCACCCGGCCGGAGAAGCCCATCAGCTTGGTGCCCGCGTCTTTACTCTGCGACAGACTCTGATACCACGCCACGCCGTTGGCGAGGATCGCCGGAACGTTGCACAGCGTTTCAACGTTGTTGACGCAGGTCGGCTTACCCCACGCCCCGGAAGTGGCCGGGAACGGCGGCTTGGAGCGCGGGTTGGCGCGGCGGCCCTCCAGCGAGTTGATCAGCGCCGTCTCTTCGCCGCAGATATAGCGCCCTGCCCCGGTGTGTACGAACAGCTCGAAGTCAAAACCGGAGCCAAGGATGTTTTTACCCAGCAGGCCGGCCTCGGTCGCTTCGGCGATGGCGCGGCGCAGGTTGGCCGCCGCCTCGATATATTCGCCGCGCAGGAAGATATAGCCGCGGTATGCCTTCAGCGCGAAGGCGGAGATCAGCATCCCCTCCACCAGCAGGTGCGGCAGTTGCTCCATCAGCAGGCGGTCTTTGTAGGTGCCCGGCTCCATCTCATCGGCGTTACACAGCAGGTAACGGATGTTCATGGATTCGTCTTTTGGCATCAGGCTCCACTTCAGGCCGGTGGAAAAGCCCGCCCCGCCGCGCCCTTTCAGGCCAGCGTCTTTGACCTGGCTGACAATGTCGTCCGGGGAGAGGCCGCTTAAGGCCCGGCGCGCGCCCTCGTAGCCGTTCTTGCTGCGGTATTCATCCAGCCATACCGGCTGTTGGTCATCGCGCAAACGCCAGGTCAGAGGATGGGTTTCGGGAGTACGGATAATGTCTCTCATTTATACCGCTCCAGCAGTTCAGGAATCCCTTCCGGGGTCAGATGCGCGTGGGTATCGTCATCGATCATCATGTTCGGCCCTTTATCGCAGTTCCCCAGACAGCAGGTCGGCAGCAGCGTAAAGCGGCCGTCGAAGGTGGTCTGCCCCGGCTTGATATTGAGCTTCTGCTCCAGCGCGGCCTGAATCCCCTGGTAGCCGTTGATATGGCACACCACGCTGTCGCAGTAGCGGATCACGTGACGCCCCACCGGCTGGCGGAAGATCTGGCTGTAGAAGGTGGCCACGCCTTCGACATCGCTGGCCGGAATGCCCAGCACCCCGGCGATGGCGTGGATCGCGCCGTCCGGCACCCAGCCACGCTGCTTCTGAACGATTTTCAGCGCTTCAATGGACGCCGCACGCGGGTCTTCGTAGTGGTGCTTCTCGTGCTCAATGGCCTCACGCTCTGCCGCACTCAGCTCAAAAGCCTCGGTTTGTAATGGTTGATTATCGTGCATAATTAGCGGTCCACATCTGACATAACAAAGTCGATACTCCCCAGATAGACGATCAGATCCGACACCAGGCTGCCGCGGATCGCCGACGGGATCTGCTGCAGGTGCGCAAAGCTCGGCGTGCGCACGCGGGTGCGGTAGCTCATGGTGCTGCCGTCGCTGGTCAGGTAGTAGCTGTTGATCCCCTTGGTCGCCTCCACCATCTGGAAGGATTCGTTAGCCGGGATCACCGGCCCCCACGAAACCTGCAGGAAGTGGGTGATCAGGGTTTCGATATGCTGCAGCGTGCGCTCTTTCGGCGGCGGCGTGGTCAGCGGGTGATCCGCTTTGAACGGCCCCTCGGGCATGTTGTTGAGGCACTGCTCAAGGATGCGCAGGCTCTGGCGCAGCTCTTCCACCTTCAGCATCACGCGGGTGTAGCAGTCGGAAACGCCGCCGCCCACCGGCACTTCGAAGTCGAAGTTTTCATAGCCTGAATAGGGACGCCATTTGCGCACGTCGAAGGCAATGCCGGTGGCGCGCAGGCCCGCGCCGGTGGTGCCCCACTCCAGCGCTTCCTTCGCCCCGTAGGCGGCCACGCCCTGAGAGCGCCCCTTCAGAATAGTGTTGCGCAGGGCGGCCTTCTCATAGGAGGCCAGACGCTTCGGCATCCAGTCGAGGAATTCGCGCAGCAGGCGCTCCCAGCCGCGCGGCAGATCGTGCGCCACGCCGCCGATGCGGAACCAGGCCGGGTGCATACGGAAGCCGGTGATGGCCTCCACCAGGTCGTAGATTTTCTGCCGGTCGGTAAAGGCGAAGAACACCGGCGTCATTGCGCCAACGTCCTGAATAAAGGTGGAGATATAGAGCAGGTGGCTGTTGATGCGGAACAGCTCCGAGAGCATCACGCGGATCACATTGACGCGATCCGGCACGGTTATTCCCGCCAGCTTTTCCACCGCCAGCACGTAGGGCATCTCGTTGACGCAGCCGCCGAGGTATTCGATGCGGTCGGTGTACGGGATGTAGCTGTGCCAGGACTGGCGCTCGCCCATCTTCTCCGCGCCGCGGTGGTGATAGCCGATATCCGGCACGCAGTCGACGATCTCTTCGCCGTCAAGCTGCAGAATGATACGGAACGCGCCGTGAGCGGACGGATGGTTCGGGCCGAGGTTGAGAAACATAAAGTCCTCGTTGTCGGTGCCGCGCTTCATCCCCCACTCTTCCGGCCTGAAGGTCAGCGCCTCCATCTCCAGATCCTGCCGGGCTTTAGTCAGCTCGAACGGGTCGAACTCCGTGGCACGCGCCGGGTAGTCTTTACGCAGCGGGTGGCCGGTCCAGGTTTTCGGCATCATAATGCGCGTCAAGTGCGGATGGCCTTCGATATCAATGCCAAACATCTCCCAGGTTTCGCGCTCGTACCAGTTGGCGTTGGGGAACAGTCGGGTAAAGGTCGGCACCCGCAGATCGTTTTCGCTCAGCGCCACCTTAAGCATGATATCGCGGTTACGCTCGATAGAGATCAGATGGTAGAAAACGGAGAAGTCCGCGGCGGGCAGCCCTTCGCGGTGGGTGCGCAGACGCTCATCCATGCCGTGCAGGTCAAACAGCATGACGTAAGGCTTCGGCAGTTTCTTCAGGAACTCGCCCACCTCAAGCAGCTGCTCGCGCTTTACCCAGACAACGGGAACCCCGGTGCGGGTCGCCTGGACGGTAAAGGCATCCGGCCCAAAACGGTTGCGCAGTTCGCCAATAACCGGGTCGTCAAGGTGATCCCGGGTAAGCCATACGGCGTCTTGCGCGGTTAAGTCGGTCATAGTATTCACCATTGCAAATGGTCCGTGGTGACTGTCGACAGGGCTTCGCGCTATTTATTTCACGTTATCCATCAGGCGGCTTCCGCATCGGCCGCTGAACGGGGCAGGCGTCAGGAAAATTCGCTCAGCTACCGCACTGACACCACCTGAATGATTGTGTCTATTTAATAATAAGCGAAGTGAAACGCCGCTGCCGACAGGCGCAAATTAAATCTCGTCAGGCGTACGCAGGTTCGTTACCGCAATGCGTTCGCCACGCTTACGCTCGCGCTCTGACTGCATATTGGCGCGGTAAACGCCCTGCTCGCCTACGACCCAGGAGAGCGGACGACGCTCTTTGCCGATGGACTCCTGCAGCAGCATTAACGCCTGCATATACGCTTCGGGGCGCGGCGGACAGCCCGGGATATAGACATCAACCGGGATAAACTTATCTACGCCCTGCACCACCGAATAGATATCGTACATGCCGCCGGAGTTGGCACATGCGCCCATGGAGATGACCCACTTCGGCTCCAGCATCTGATCGTAGAGACGCTGGATCACCGGTGCCATCTTGGTAAAGCAGGTGCCGGCCACCACCATCAGATCGGCCTGACGCGGAGAGGCGCGCAGCACTTCTGCGCCGAAACGCGCCACGTCGTGAACGGCGGTAAAGGAGGTCACCATCTCCACATAGCAGCATGAAAGACCGAAGTTGTACGGCCAGATCGAGTTTTTACGCCCCCAGTTAACCATGTCATGTAGCGCATGTTCGAGCTTGCCCATATACACGCTTTTGTTAACTTCTTGTTCCAGGGGATCAGTTACGATCTCCTGTTTTTGCAGGGGGTAACGGTCATTCTCACCGTTAGGATCTATGCGGGTGAGCGTATAATCCATCTTATTGCCTCGCGGTTAGCGTTGACGATTAGCGATACTGTTCGTTTCCGGGTTCATACGCTCGCGGCGTGAACGCGCGGGCGTCCAGTCCAGCGCGCCGATACGCACCAGATAAACCAGACCAGCCAGTAACACAAAAATAAAAATTGCAGCTTCCACAAAGCCCGTCCATCCGCTTTCGCGAACCGAGGATGACCATGCGAACAGATACAGCGCTTCAACGTCGAAGATAACGAAGAACATGGCTACCAGATAAAACTTGGCAGACAGGCGTAAGCGGGCGGTGCCGACCGGGTCAATACCGGATTCAAACGGGATGTTTTTAGATCTTGCGCGGGCGCGACCGCCTAAAAACCAACCGCCGACCAGCATCAGGCAGCACAGGCCAATGGCAACAATAAGAAAGATAGCGAATGCCCAGTGATGAGCGATGACTTCAGTGGTTGTTGACATACTCATTGCTTACTCATCAAAAGCGGCGTCAGCTTCTCTGCTCTTTCCGGCAGATGAGCGCCACATCGATTCATGGGAGGAATAAAAAAAACCTTACAATTAACTGCAGAAACCAGTTTGAACGGCCAATTGCCAGGCTTTTTTACCCCTTTCTATAACCTTTTGTCAACTTTAACAAAAGTTCCCTCACATTAATTTACACTACATCAACAATATTAGTTTCTGAATACCACGCTCCGAAGCCTGCGGTGCGAAACAAACGTTGTTGAATCGAGTCCGTTGTGAAGTAAAAGAAGCATACGTGTCTATTTTGACAGGATTTGGTGAAGATTCCTCCCCCTGAATAAGACTATTTTCTTGATCTGCGACACGCTTTTGTTAATTCACCCTATAAAACAACAACATTTCCTCCCGTTTTTTTAACATGAAAGCCGCCGTTTCGCGTTCACACTTTGTCAACCGCACCGCCGACGGGTGGAGAACATTTTGCAAATGTCGCCGCGCCTGAGACGGGCGATCGCCACCGGCGGCGCGCAGATAAAGTCGCTGGCCGTTTTTCACCACCAGCGCAGAGGAAGATATGTTTCTATGTTTCGCAAAGCCACCGCCCCTGGAGCGGCGCGCAGATAAAGCTGCTGGCCGTTTTTCAACACCAGCGCAGAGGGAGATATGTTTCGCAAAGCCACCGCCCCTGGAGCGGCGCGCAGATAAAGCTGCTGGCCGTTTTTCAACACCAGCGCAGAGGGAGATATGTTTCGCAAAGCCACCGCCCCTGGAGCGGCGCGCAGATAAAGCTGCTGGCTGTTTTTCAACACCAGCGGAGATGGGGGGATAAGCTGGCCTTAGTGTTGCGCCGGCGGACGGCGACCGGGCACCTCTCTGTATTATCGCGGTTAACCCACAGAGAAAAAATGTGCCCTCTGCCGCTGCTAAAAGATTGACCTTAGGCCTGGCTCGCCATGCTTTCAGTCATCGCCGCTCTGCTCCCCTCTTCCGGCGCAGCGAGGCTGTACTGCCACGGATTATGCCAGGCCTCCATCGCCTGAAAGATGACCTGCGCCAGCTCGTTGGTGCTCGCCGGATCGCGGCACAGCAGATATTGGGTATCCGGCAGCGTCGGTAGTCCTTCCAACACACCGGGCACACGTAAATCCGGACTCATCATCTCAACGGGGCGCGCCGTTACGCCCAGCCCCGCCTTCACCGCCGCGAGAACGGCCGACAGGGTTGAGCCAACGTAGGCCAGCCGCCAGGGGATATTGGCGGCGTTCAGCGCCGCCAGCGCCACCTCGCGGAACGGGCTTGGCTCGTCCAGCAGCACCAGCGGAACCGGCTCGCCTTTCGGCAGGACATATTCAGAGGAGCAGTACCAGTGGGTGGGTGAAGTGCGCAGGTTCAGGCTAACGAACGGGCCGGGGCGGCTGGTGGTGATAATGAGATCCACCTCCTGCGTTTTCAGCATATCGACCACGTAGGCGCTGCGCTTAACCCTGACGTCCAGCGCCAGCTTCGGATATACAGAGCTAATGCGGTTAAGGAGCACCGGCAGGATGGTATCGGCAGATTCATCGGAAGCACCGATGGTTAGCACGCCCTGAAGGTTATTGAATATCAGCGACGAGCAGGCCTCATCGTTGAAACGCAGAATTTTTCTGGCGTAGCCCAGAAGCTGAATGCCGTGCTCAGTCAGCAGTTTGTTGCGCCCGTGACGAGCAAACAGTTCTTTTCCCACGAGCTGCTCAAGGCGCTGCATTTGCTGGCTAACCGCAGACTGAGTACGACACACTGCCGCCGCGGCCGCCGCAAAGGTGTTCAGATCGGCAACGGCAACAAATGTTCTCAGCAGATCGAGGTCGAGGTTAATTATCGGACGATTTGCATTTATCATAATTTTTCACTTACTGACGGCTCATGCCGAGCCGGTTCATTACTGTGCATACAGAAACAAGCAAATCCATTTGTCATCCGCTTCCCTTACGGGTGCCATGGAGGACCAGGCAAAAGTAAAAATGTATATCATCAGTCTGACGAAACCCGGCGCTAATACATGATTTTTTTCTTATGAATATATCGTCAGGAAAACCATCAGCAATTAAAACGGCTGGCGCTGTCTCACTTACGGTTATGGGATAAACGAGGTAACGCTATAAATATCACTCCTGCAGAGAATCAAAGAAATCACCATGTATAACAAACTGTTATCATTTGAATTCAGTTCAGGTTAATTGCACTTAAGTTGAATCTTACGCCATTTCGTCTCCGGTATCTTAACTCAAAAAATTCTTATTTATAAGTGTCAATGCGAATAATCTGATGCATAACGCTGATAAATTCAGCCCTCCTGCACATATTATTAATGCTGTCGTTAAGCGTCATTAAAATATTAAATAACAATTAATCAGCATTAACATTCTGCCTTAGCCCTGCTTAACATTCGCTTCACACTGCCGTCGCTACAGCGCTGTACAGGGTTATGGTTCTGTGCCGCCCTCACGCCAGTAACGTCAGGTTATTAAAAGCCACGGCGGCAGAAGCGATAAAATCGTCAAAATCACTGCAAGACAAAGAGTCATTAAAGACGCCATGAATTAGATTTAAAAACTAAATATAAGGAATAAATCAGAATTATTAACTAATTATTTATTGATAAACAGCCTTTTAATTACCCCCTCCCCCGACACTGTCGGGCAAAATCTTCCTCTGCACACCCTTCAAAACTCCCCAAGGGGAGAGTACATTGTTCCGAGCTGACTTCCACGGCAGGGAGTGGCGATAACAGCAAAAAGGTCAAAGTTCATGTCCCCCATTGAAAAATCCAGCAAATTAGAAAACGTCTGTTATGACATCCGCGGCCCGGTTCTGAAAGAAGCAAAGCGCCTGGAAGAGGAAGGCAATAAGGTTCTGAAGCTGAACATTGGCAACCCCGCCCCCTTCGGTTTTGAAGCGCCCGATGAGATTCTGGTGGACGTCATTCGTAACCTGCCGACGGCGCAGGGATATTGCGACTCGAAGGGCCTCTATTCCGCCCGCAAGGCGATTATGCAGCACTACCAGGCGCGAGGGATGCGCGACGTGACCGTGGAAGATATCTACATCGGCAACGGCGTTTCCGAACTGATTGTCCAGGCGATGCAGGCGCTGCTGAACAGCGGGGACGAAATGCTGGTTCCGGCCCCGGACTATCCGCTGTGGACGGCGGCGGTATCGCTCTCCAGCGGAAACGCGGTGCACTACCTTTGCGATGAATCATCGGACTGGTTCCCGGATCTCGACGACATCCGCGCTAAAATCACCCCGCGCACCCGCGGCATCGTGATTATCAACCCCAACAACCCCACGGGGGCGGTCTACTCGAAGGCGCTGCTGATGGAGATTGTCGACATCGCCAGGCAGCATAACCTCATCATTTTTGCCGACGAGATCTACGACAAAATCCTTTACGACGATGCCGAACATCACTCTATCGCCGCTATGGCCCCGGATCTGCTGACCGTCACCTTTAACGGCCTGTCCAAGACCTACCGCGTGGCGGGGTTCCGCCAGGGCTGGATGGTGCTCAACGGGCCAAAGAAACATGCCAAAGGCTACATTGAAGGGCTGGAGATGCTGGCCTCAATGCGCCTGTGCGCCAACGTTCCGGCCCAGCACGCGATTCAGACCGCCCTCGGCGGCTATCAAAGCATCAGCGAATTTATCATGCCCGGCGGACGCCTGTATGAGCAGCGCAACCGGGCCTGGGAGATAATAAATGATATTCCCGGCGTCTCCTGCGTGAAGCCGCGCGGCGCGCTGTACATGTTCCCGAAAATTGACGCCAGACGGTTTAACATCCACGACGACCAGAAAATGGTGCTCGACTTCCTGCTGCAGGAGAAAGTGCTGCTGGTGCAGGGCACCGCCTTTAACTGGCCGGAGCCGGACCATGTGCGCATCGTCACCCTGCCGCGTATCGACGACATCGAAATGTCGCTGAACAAGTTCGGCCGTTTCCTGTCGGGCTATCGTCAGCCGTAGCCTGGGGCAAAACGACGCTCCGGTCGTCTGGCCGGAGCATCCACGGCCTTCGGGCGACGGCTATATTTGCATCCAACCGCCTTCTCTGCGCACAATACCTATCAGCTTGTTCATCCCCAAAGGTCACTATGAAGCAGAGCCATTTTTTCGCCCATCTCTCCCGTCTTAAACTGATTAACCGCTGGCCCTTAATGCGCAACGTGCGCACAGAGAATGTTTCTGAACACAGCCTGCAGGTGGCGATGGTTGCCCACGCGCTGGCCGCTATCAAAAATCGCAAATTTGGCGGCACCCTCAACGCGGAGCGTATCGCCCTGCTGGCGATGTATCACGACGCCTCGGAGGTGCTCACCGGCGATCTGCCGACCCCGGTCAAGTATTTCAATTCGCAGATTGCCCAGGAATATAAGGCCATTGAGAAGATAGCCCGCCGCCAGCTGATTGAGATGGTGCCTGAGGAGCTACAGGATATTTTTACTTCGCTGATTGATGAGCAGGCGCACAGCGAAGAAGAGCAGCTGATCGTTAAGCAGGCCGATGCGCTCTGCGCCTATCTGAAATGTCTGGAGGAGCTGTCGGCGGGCAATAACGAGTTCCTGCTGGCCAGGGGGCGTCTGGAAAAGACGCTGGCCTCCCGGCGCAGCGAGGAGATGGACTACTTTATGGCCGTGTTCGTTCCCAGCTTCCAGCTGTCGCTGGATGAAATCAGCCAGGACTCGCCGCTGTAGCCAGCGGCGCAAATCAGAACGGAAACAGAACCGGAATAAGCACCACGCAGACCGCCATCACGATAAGAGTGAACGGCACGCCCAGCTTTATGAAGTCGCTGAAGCGGTAGTTGCCCGGCCCGAGCACCAGCGTATTCACCGGCGAGGAGACCGGGGTCATAAAGGCGGCCGAGGCGGCCATCGCAATGGCCATCGCAAACGGATAGGGTGAGACTCCCATCGTTTTCGCCGCCGCCAGCGCAATGGGTGCCATCAATACTGCCGTCGCCGTATTGGAGATAAACAGGCCAATCACCGCGCACAGCACAAACAGGCAGCCCAGCATAACGTACGGCCCGTAGCCGCCGCCCACGTCCATCAGCCCTTTAACCACCAGGTCCACCCCGCCGGTTTTTTGTAGCGCCAGGGCGAAGGGCATCATGCCGACAATCAGAATAATGCTCGGCCAGTGAATGGCTTTCCACGCGCTTTCGGCATCAATGCAGCGAAATTTTCCCATCAACAGGCAGGCGACGATGGCCGCAATCGGATTCGGCACCTCGTTGGTCAGCATCAGCGCCACCATCAGCACCAGGCTGAAGATGGCGTGCGGTGCCTGGCTGTGCGCAGGAGAGGCTTCGCTCATCTCCGCCGGCGGATTGAGCGCCACAAAGTCGCGCCCCTCTTTTACCAGCAGGGAGATTGACTTCCAGTTACCCACCACCAGGATAATATCCCCCAGCCGCAGCGCTTCATCGATGAGTGCCCCTTCGATGGCCGCGCCGTCGCGCTTCAGGCCAACGACGTTCAGGCCATAGCGGGTGCGAAAGCCAATCTCGCGCACCGATTTGCCGATCAGCTCCGATTCAGGAATCGGGGATATCTCCGCCATGCCCACGTCCATCGCCTGGTCGGAGAAATATTCACCGCGCAGCACCATCGGCTCCAGCAGCTGTTCACTGCAAAATTCCCGCAGATCGACCTCGGCGGCGGACATATCGATCAGCAGAACGTCGCGGGCACGAAATTCCGATACCCCGTTAACGTTAACGATAACCCGCCGAAAGCGCCGCCAGCGCTCCACGCCGATCACGTTGGCTCCGTAGCGCTCACGCAGCTGCAGATCGTCCAGCCGCTGGCCGATGAGCGGCGAGCCGGGGCGAATGGCCAGGCGGCGCGCCCGCCCGGTCAGGCGGTACTCTCTGATCAGATCGCGAAAGGTTCGCCGCTTCCAGCCCTCGCGCTGGGTCGTCGGATCGTCCCCCTTGAGCATAAAACGCATCAGCAGCATGTAGAGAATACCGAGCGCCAGCACCACCAGACCAATCGGCGTCACGCTGAAGAAGCTAAAGCCCTCCAGCCCTTCACGCAGCAGCTCGCTGTTAACCACCAGGTTCGGCGGCGTCGCCACCAGGGTCATCATGCCGCTGATCAGGCCGGCGAAGCTGAGCGGCATCATCAGCCGCGACGGCGCGGTCTGCATACGCTGGGAGACGCTCAGCACCACCGGGATAAAGATCGCCACCACGCCGGTAGAGCTCATAAACGCCCCCAGCCCGGCAACCGTCAGCATCAGCAGGGTCAGCATCTTCGCTTCGCTGCTGCCGGCCATTTTCACCAGCCAGCTTCCCAGACTGGTGGCCACCCCGGTGCGCACCAGCCCGTCGCCAATAATAAACAGCGCGGCGATCAGCACCACGTTAGGATCGCTGAAGCCGGAAAAGGCTTCGGAGAGGGTCAGGGTTCCGCTCATGACAAAAGCGACGATGACCAGCAAAGCCACCGCATCCATGCGCACTTTGCCCGTCGCAAACAGGACAACGGCAAACGCCAGTAAGCAAACAACCCAAATCAATTCACCGGACACAACCTTTCCTTGTCAGAAGCGGGGGAATAGCAAAATTTTGCCATAATCAGGCCCCGACAATGCGGGGCTAAATCATGTTCAGTTATTTCTTACGACCATCACTTCACCGTCTGGACATTTCGTGACCGTTATCTGCTCCAGGCTGCTCAGGGCCAGATCCACCTCGTTGAGACGCGGCGCATTCAGCGGAACGTTCACCGCAATAACGCGACAACCGGCGGCGAGGCCGGAAACGATGCCCGCCGGGGCATCCTCCACCACCACGCAGCCGTCGGGCGAGAGGCCCAACAGCCGGGCACCCAGCAGCCAGGGGTCCGGCTCCGGCTTACCGCGCTTAACCTGCTCGGCGGTGACAAAAACCTCCGGGACAGGCAGACCGGCCGCCTGATGGCGCGCCCGCGCCACCGGCATGGTTCCCGAGGTGACGATAGCCCAGGGAATCGCGGCCTCGTTGAGGGCATCAAGCAGGGCCAGCGCCCCCGGCATCGCGGTGATGCCGTCCGTATCCGCCGCCTCCGTCTGCTCCAGCAGGCGGAACTCCTCCGCTATCTCCTCCTCCGGGCGATCCGGCAGAAAGTGGCGCAGCGCGGCGATCGCCTGCTTGCCATGAATAAATCCCAGCACCTCATCGTGGGAAAGCGCAAAGCGATCGGCCCAGCGACACCAGGCCCGCTCTACCGCGGGAATGGAGTCCACCAGGGTCCCGTCCAGGTCGAACAAAAATCCGTTACAGCGCACGCTGACCCCCTCAGGCGTTGACGATCTGATTAATCTCATTGGCGCTCAGGTGGTATTGCCGCGGGCAGGCGTGCCAGGCGCTGAGCATGCGCTGATACTTTTCCCACATCGGCGTCTGGGCGTTGAAGCCGTGCGTGCCTGCGTCAAAATGGGCGTAGCGCCCCTCCACATTCACCATAAAGCGCACATAGCCCAGATAGCGCGCTTCGGTGGCGGCGTCGAAGCCCAGGAAGGTCACACGGCGTTCGTCGATGGTCTGCCCCTCCTTCAGGTTGCTCCAGGAGACGTGCAGCGCGTGATACATCTCCATAATATCGATAATGGTGCGGCAGGTTTCCTCTTTCAGCTCGCCAAACTCGCGATCCAGCTCGCGCATCTGCAGGCCGTAGCCGCGTTCAATAATGGTCTGCAGGCGGCGATAGCGTTCGGCGTTTTCCGGATCGAGCAGGGTCATCATTTTGTACTGGTTTGACAAAATAAGACGTTGCGCATGGGTCATTTCCATTTTCGGCTCCTGTGGCACGGGTTCGGCATAAAAAAAGAAGGCATCGGTGTGCCTTCTTTTATATGCGTAATCCGGGGGCAATTACAAATCATCAAGGAAAGTTTTATCCAGTTGTTTGAAGGCGCGCTTAAGCGTGTCAGCCAGCGCCTGGTAATCCGGCTTTCTCTCTACCGGGGCCAGCGCCTGGCCGGACTCCTGAAGCTTGTCGCGCACCTCATAGTACCAGTTCAGGATCGACGGCGGCAGCGGCGTCACGGAACGTTTTCCCAGCCACCACAGCCCCTGCATCGGCAGGCTGAGGGCAAACAGGGCCGTGGCGACCGCCGGGCCGATCTCTCCGCCGAGCGCGATTTGCCAGCAGAGGGTAAAGACGGCGATCGGCGGCATAAAGCGGATCGCGTAGCGGGTCATGCGGATGGCGCGATTCTCAACGAAGACGGGAGCGAGGCGTTTTTCCAGCGGCCACGTCCTGGAATAGTGCTGTCCCCGGCGAAACAGACCAAAAAAAGTGACGGAACGATCTTCCGGTGTCGACATGGCTTACCTCAACTTCACATATAAAATTTCAAAAAATTGTGCAAAACAACAACTGGAGAGGACAACGTTCAAAACATTTTGTCTTTGCTACCCACCTTCGGGTATCCTGTATCGCCTGTAAAGGTCTTTAGTGCAAAATTATCGGGTCGTCAACGTCATGCACAGCGTGCCATAGGCTGAAAAACAGGCAATATGGCATAGACTCATAGGGTAATTCTTCCATCATGCCAAAAAAAAGCCTGCGCATGATGTTAATCATAAACGTCAGCGTCGTCATGCGCTACGCTCTGTGACCCACTGACGTTTTTTTAGCCACGTATCAATAATAGGTACTTCCATGTCGAGTAAGTTAGTACTGGTTCTGAACTGCGGTAGCTCCTCACTGAAATTTGCGATCATCGATGCGCTCAACGGTGAAGAATTCCTTTCTGGTTTAGCCGAGTGTTTCCATCTGCCTGAAGCGCGCATCAAATGGAAAATGGACGGCGGCAAACAGGAAGCGGCTTTAGGTGCAGGTGCCGCTCACAGCGAAGCGCTGAACTTTATCGTTAACACCATTCTGGCGCAAAAACCCGAGCTGTCCGCACAGTTGACCGCCATCGGCCACCGCATCGTTCACGGCGGCGAGAAATATACCCGCTCCGTGGTCATTGATGAAACCGTAATTCAGGGCATCAAAGACGCCGCGCCGTTTGCTCCGCTGCACAACCCGGCCCACCTGATCGGCATTACCGAAGCGCTGAAATCCTTCCCGCATCTGAAAGACAAAAACGTAGCCGTCTTCGACACCGCGTTCCATCAGACCATGCCGGAAGAGTCTTACCTGTACGCCCTGCCCTACAGCCTGTACAAAGAGCACGGCGTGCGTCGCTACGGCTTCCACGGCACCAGCCACTACTATGTGACTCAGGAAGCCGCGAAGATGCTGAACAAGCCGGTTGACGAGCTGAACATCATCACCTGCCACCTGGGCAACGGCGGTTCCGTTTCCGCTATCCGCAACGGCAAGTGCGTTGACACCTCTATGGGTCTGACCCCGCTGGAAGGCCTGGTGATGGGCACCCGTACCGGCGATATCGACCCGGCTATCATCTTCTTCCTGCACGACAACTTAGGCATGAGCGTTGACCAGATCAACAAAATGCTGACCAAAGAGTCCGGCCTGCAGGGCCTGACCGAAGTCACCAGCGACTGCCGCTACGTTGAAGATAACTACGAAACCAAAGCTGACGCGAAGCGTGCGATGGACGTTTACTGCCACCGCCTGGCGAAGTACATCGGCTCCTATACCGCCATGATGGAAGGCCGTCTGGACGGCATCGTATTCACCGGCGGCATCGGCGAAAACGCGGCGATGGTTCGAGAACTGTCTCTCGGCAAGCTGGGCGTGCTGGGCTTTGAAGTCGATCACCAACGTAACCTGGCCGCGCGCTTCGGCAAGTCAGGTTTCATCAACAAAGAAGGCACCCGCCCTGCGATGGTCATCCCGACCAACGAAGAGCTGGTTATCGCGCAGGATGCGAGCCGTCTGACCGCCTGATGTCACACCACCAGCGATAACCCTGGATAGGTCAAGCTGCAGGGCCAGGCGCAAGGTACGCTGAAAAGCCGATCCCGAAAGGATAAGGCGAACCACGCGGCGGCGAGCGGCAAATTCGTGCAAAACGAATTTGCGCGGCCGCAGGCTGCCTTGATTGAGGAACAGGGAGGTTCCTCGCCTCCTTCCCCGAAAGCGTACAACGGGTACGCCGCAGGGGGGAAAGCCCGCCGGGAACCGAAAACGCCCAACGTCGACGGCCCAGAGGCAACGCTTATGGATGAGACAGCTCGCCTAAAAGCTAACGCACTTGCAGCCTGAAGTATCACGGGAAGCTGGTGATGCAGTTTTGTCTCCCGCCCAAAGCGGCGGCAACGAAAGAGGATAAACCGTGTCCCGTATTATTATGCTCATCCCTACCGGAACCAGCGTCGGCCTGACCAGCGTCAGCCTCGGCGTGATCCGCGCAATGGAACGCAAAGGCGTTCGTCTGAGCGTCTTTAAACCTATCGCCCAGCCCCGCGCCGGCGGCGACGCGCCGGACCAGACTACCGCTATCGTGCGGGCCAACTCCAGCCTGCCGGCGGCGGAACCGCTGAAAATGAGCCGCGTTGAATCTCTGCTCTCCAGCAATCAGAAAGATGTGCTGATGGAAGAGATCATCGCCAACTACCACGCCAACACCAAAGATGCAGAAGTGGTGCTGGTTGAAGGCCTGGTACCGACCCGTAAGCATCAGTTCGCCCAGTCCCTGAACTACGAAATCGCCAAAACCCTGAACGCGGAAATCGTCTTCGTCATGTCTCAGGGCACCGACACTCAGGAGCAGTTGAAAGAGCGGATCGAGCTGACCCGCAGCAGCTTCGGCGGCGCGAAAAACAGCAGCATCACCGGCGTTATCGTCAACAAGCTGAACGCGCCGGTTGACGAGCAGGGCCGCACCCGCCCGGATCTGTCGGAGATTTTCGACGACTCCTCCAAAGCCAAGGTAATCAAAATCGATCCGGCGAAGCTGCAGGATTCCAGCCCGCTGCCGGTGCTGGGCGCGGTGCCGTGGAGCTTCGATCTGATCGCCACCCGCGCCATCGACATGGCGCGTCACCTGAACGCCACCATCATCAACGAAGGTGATATCAACACCCGCCGCGTGAAGTCCGTTACCTTCTGCGCGCGCAGCATTCCGCATATGCTGGAACACTTCCGCGCAGGCTCGCTGCTGGTGACCTCCGCAGACCGTCCTGACGTGCTGGTGGCCGCCTGCCTGGCGGCGATGAACGGCGTGGAAATCGGTGCCCTGCTGCTGACCGGCGGCTACGAAATGGATGCCCGCATCGCCAAACTGTGCGAGCGCGCTTTCGCTACCGGCCTGCCGGTATTTATGGTCGACACCAACACCTGGCAGACCTCCCTGAGCCTGCAGAGCTTCAATCTGGAAGTACCTGTTGACGATCATGAACGCATCGAAAAAGTTCAGGAGTATGTGGCGGGCTACATTAACGCCGACTGGATCGAGTCGCTGACCGCGACTTCCGGGCGCAGCCGTCGTCTGTCGCCTCCGGCGTTCCGCTATCAGCTCACCGAGCTGGCGCGGAAAGCCGGTAAGCGCGTCGTCCTGCCGGAAGGCGACGAGCCGCGCACCGTCAAAGCGGCGGCCATCTGCGCCGAACGCGGTATCGCCACCTGCGTTCTGCTGGGCAACCCGGACGAGATCAACCGCGTCGCGGCTTCTCAGGGCGTTGAGCTGGGTGCCGGTATCGAAATCGTCGATCCGGACGTGGTGCGCGAAAGCTACGTTGCGCGCCTGGTCGAACTGCGTAAGAACAAAGGCATGACCGAAACCGTCGCCCGCGAACAGCTGGAAGACAACGTGGTTCTCGGCACCCTGATGCTGGAGCAGAACGAAGTCGACGGCCTGGTTTCCGGCGCGGTTCACACCACCGCCAACACCATCCGTCCGCCGCTGCAGCTGATCAAAACCGCGCCGGGCAGCTCGCTGGTCTCCTCGGTGTTCTTTATGCTGCTGCCGGAGCAGGTTTACGTCTACGGCGACTGCGCCATCAACCCGGACCCGACCGCTGAACAGCTGGCGGAAATCGCTATCCAGTCTGCGGAGTCGGCGATCGCCTTCGGCATCGAGCCGCGCGTGGCGATGCTCTCCTACTCCACCGGCACTTCCGGCGCGGGCAGCGACGTAGAGAAAGTGCGCGAAGCCACCCGCATCGCGCAGGAAAAACGTCCGGATCTGATGATCGACGGCCCGCTGCAGTATGACGCTGCGGTGATGGCTGACGTCGCGAAATCCAAAGCGCCGAACTCGCCGGTTGCCGGTCGCGCTACCGTGTTCATCTTCCCCGATCTGAACACCGGTAACACCACCTACAAAGCGGTTCAGCGCTCTGCCGACCTGATCTCCATCGGGCCGATGCTGCAGGGTATGCGCAAGCCGGTGAACGACCTGTCCCGCGGCGCGCTGGTTGACGACATTGTCTACACCATCGCCCTCACCGCGATCCAGTCTTCCCAGGCTGAGCAGCAGGGCTGATTCATTCCCTCTGTAACCTGGCGGCCTGCGGGCCGCCTCAGATTGCTGACAAAGAGGGAAAAAACGTGGTTTTCCCCTCTTTGTGGTTAGCAGCCGAAAATCAATGAATTGATTTTCCTTGTTTATTTTTGTGGTGATTATGGCCGAACGAGTTCGGCCTGGAGTTTGTCATCAGTCTCAGGCGGCCTGCGGGCCGCCTTTTTATTGGCTGGCGAAAGCGTTTTTCAATCTTCTTCCCCAGCGAAAATCCCTCCTGCCTTTGGACAATCTGACCACGGAGACGGGCAAACCTCCTCTTTTCCACTGTCTTTTCACAAACTTTTTGGTCAAAACAGCATTCCCTAACTAGCCTTAGTAGCAGGTAACACGCTTATTTCAGCGTTGAAAACTGACTCTATGGCAACGCCTTAACGTTAACAATAGGGAGTAAACGAGTATGAACGAGCATCATGAGCACTTACATACCCGGCACGACGCGGGCTGGATAGAGACGGTACACGAAGTGCCGTCCGGCGGCGTACCGCTAAAACGTATCTCCTGGAGCGCGATTTTCGCGGGCGTCATCAGCTCCGTGGTGATCCATCTGCTGCTCACCCTGCTGGGCACCGCCATCGGCGCATCCACCATCGATCCGCTGCAGGAACAGCATCCGCTGGACGGCATCGGCACCGGGGCCGCCATCTGGACCGGCATCAGCATGCTGATCGCGATTGCCGTCGGTGCCTGGATCAGCGGACGCCTCGCCCAGCGTGAAGGCGCGCTGCACGGCCTGCTGATGTTTGGCGTCAATACGCTGTTCAGCGTCTGGCTGGCGGTCACCCTGGTGAACTACACCGTCAGCGGTGCAATGAACGTGATGGGTGCCGGGCTGAGCGCGATCGGCAGCACTGTTTCTGCCGCCGCGCCGCACGCCGCGCGCATGGCGCAGGATAAGCTGCAGGAGAACGGCATTAATCTCGACAGCCTGCAGAGCGAGCTGGAAACGACCCTGCGCCAGACCGGCAAGCCTGAGCTGCAGCCGGAGAATCTGCAGAACGACGCGCAGAACGCCGTGGACAGCGCCCAGAATCAGGCGCAGGCTACCGCCAACAACCCGCAGAATGCGGATACCGATATCGCCAACTGGGTGAAAGGCTTAATTGACCGTAATCAGGATACTCTGCAGGCCGCCGACCGCGACGCGCTGAAGAACATCATCAAGGCGCGCACCGGTAAAAGCGATGCGGAAGCGGAGCAGATTGTTGCCCAGACCGAGAGAAACTATCAGCTGGCGCGCCAGAAATATGCCGAGCTGAAGCAGCAGGCGGAACAGAAGGCCCGTGAAGCCGCAGACAAGGCCGCGGCCGCCACGGCGAAGGCCAGCTGGTTTGCCTTCTTTATGATGATCGTCGAGGCCGTGCTGGCCGGGGTTATGGGGATGGTTGGCCGTCGCACCCAGCCGCGTCAGGTGCTGAGCCATCAGCGCCCCACCACCCGCGACTAACGGCGGACCACCGTCAACACCGCAGGGCGGCGCTCAGTCGCCCTGAAACGATAGACAAACGTGGGGTGGAGACGTTCATCCCCTCTGCTGAAAATCAATTCTTTAATTTGCGGCTGAAAACCATAAAGGGGAAACCGCAGTTTTCCCCTTTATCAGCAACCTGAAGGCGGCCCTTAGCCGCCCTGTTTATTGATAGCCGCCGGGGCAATAAACGCCCTGCCGCCGCGCGCTCCGCCAGCATAACGTTACCGCCGTGAGGGGACGAAACAACAGGTCCTGGCCGCCCGCATCGCGGCCAGCATATGCGCCGACCGGGGGCGACCTAAAACAGTTACTCCGTCTCTTCCTGCTTCTCTTTCAGCGTTTCGTTGTTGGCGTTGCGCGTCATCCACAGCGCCAGCGCCTTCAGCGAATCCGGGGTGAACTCGTCGCAGCGGGCGGTGATCTCCTCCGGCGTCAGCCAGCAGACCTCGCTGATCTCATCCTCCTGAAGGGCGAACGGCCCGTGGGTCACGCAGCTGAACAGCCCGCCCCACACCCGGCAGTGGGGATCTTCAAAATAGAACTGCCCGTGTTCGGCAAAAGGCACCCCGGCAATGCCCAGCTCCTCTTCCGCCTCCCGGCGGGCCGACTCCAGCATCTGCTCATCGGCCTGCACGACGCCGCCTGCGGTGGCATCCAGCATACCGGGCATAAAATCTTTGCTTTCGGTGCGGCGCTGCACCAGTATTTTGCCCATACCATCATGCACCACGATATAGGTCGCGCGATGACGCAGGCGCTGCGCCCGCATCTGTTCCCGGCTGGACTGCGCAATGACCTCATTGTCCTCGTTCACAATATCCACCCATTCCGTACTTGCCAAACGACGCTGTTCCACCATCAGAAAACCTTCTTCATTCATGCGCTCTTACGGCGCGTTCAGGGTTGTGGAGTAAATTACGGGTTAATCGCGACCTGCGCAATGGTGCGGCGATCGTTTAGTGTGATGACGCTCAGGATATTATCAGCCAGAATTCCGTAACTTGCCGCAAAGCCGCCTTTTGGAATACTCACCGACCCCGGATTAAAATGGAACACCGCGCCGCGTTTCTCCGCCACCGGCAGATGAGTATGACCGTAAACCAGCACGTCGCCATCGCAAAGCGGCGGCGGATTGTCCGGCCCAAACAGATGGCCGTGGGTCAGAAAAAGCCGTTGATTTTCCAGTAAAATCTGCTGACACGGCGCGACGATGGGAAAGCGGAGCAGCATCTGATCCACCTCGCTGTCGCAGTTGCCCCGCACGGCGATAATACGCTCCGCCACGTCGTTCAGCCGCCCGGCAACCTGCGCCGGATCGTACCCTTCCGGCAGCGCATTGCGCGGGCCGTGATTCAGAATATCGCCCAGAACAATCAGCCAGCGCGCCCCGCTGGCGGAAAACAGCTCCAGCACGCGCTCGGTGGCCGGCAGCGACCCGTGGATATCCGATGCAAACATCAGTTTCATCATGCGCTCCTCTTGCTAAAAACCGCACTATGATAGCCAATCGCCGCGCCTTTATCAGCCGGAACGCTGCGCCAGCCGTGCGATAAAACGTCATTCCATCGCCTATTGCGTTGGCGGTACACCGCCCTGCCCCAACCGCGTGGCTGAGGCGATTGCCCTGTCATTTTATGCCCGGCCGAAGCGCACGCCACGCAAGAGGCTTTCTATACTTGTGGTGTCTGATTAACAATTTAAGACCAGGAGCTGCAATGATCGATTTGTACTACGCCCCGACGCCCAACGGCCATAAGATCACCCTTTTTCTGGAGGAGGCCGAACTGGACTACCGGCTGATCAAAGTGGATATCAGCAAGGGCAGCCAGTTTCGTCCCGAATTTTTGGCTATTTCACCGAACAACAAGATCCCGGCGATCGTCGATCGCGATCCGGCGGACGGCGGCGAACCTCTGAGCCTGTTTGAATCTGGCGAAATTCTGCTCTACCTGGCGGAAAAGAGCGGCAAGCTGCTCAGCGGCGAGCTGCGCGAGCGTCATACCACCCTGCAGTGGCTGTTCTGGCAGGTGGGCGGCCTTGGGCCGATGCTTGGGCAGAATCACCATTTCAGCCACTTCGCTCCGCAGGCCGTCCCCTACGCCATTGAGCGATATCAGGTGGAAACTCAGCGGCTGTATACCGTGCTCAACCGGCGGCTGGAGAAAGCGCCGTGGCTGGGAGGCGAACATTACAGCATCGCCGATATCGCCTGTTGGCCCTGGGTCAACGCCCACCCGCGCCAGCGTATTGATCTCGCCACCTATCCGGCGGTCAACAACTGGTTTGAGCGCATCCGCACGCGCCCGGCTACCGCCCGCGCCCTGCTGCAGGCGCAGCTCCATCCGGAATGCGCCAGGGGTTAACAGGCCCTCTGCTGGTGTATGATGCGAAGGTTCAACGATGGAGAAATCTGCAATGCCACAACCTGATGCAATTATTCGAATAAAAAACCTTCGCCTGCGCACCTTTATCGGCATTAACGAGGAAGAGATCGCTAACCGCCAGGATATCGTCATCAACGTTGCCATTCACTATCCGGCGGAAAAGGCGCGCGTCAGTGAAGATATCAACGACGCGCTGAACTACCGAACCCTTAGCAAAAGTATTATTCAGCACGTGGAAAACAACCGCTTCTCCCTGCTGGAAAAATTAACCCAGGATGTACTCGACATCGCACGTGAACACCGCTGGGTCACCTGCGCTGAAGTGGAGATCGATAAACTTCACGCGCTACGCTACGCCGATTCGGTGTCGATGACCCTGAGCTGGCGGCGCTGAACGCACTGACCGGAGGCGATATGAACATACTGATTACCGGCGGGACCGGCCTGATCGGACGCCAGCTGATCCCGCGCCTGCTGACGCTGGGCCATCAGGTGACGGTGGTAACCCGGCGGCCGGAGCAGGCCCGGCGGCGTCTCGACGCCAGGGTTGAGCTGTGGCATGAGCTCCACGAGCGCGCCCATCTCAACGGTATCGACGCCGTTATTAACCTGGCGGGAGAGCCTGTTGCCGACCGGCGCTGGACCGCGCAGCAAAAGGAGCGGCTGTGCCAGAGCCGCTGGATGATTACCCGGCGGCTGGTGGATCTGATTAACGCCAGCGATACGCCACCTGCGGTGCTGATCTCCGGCTCCGCCACCGGCTACTACGGCGATTTGGGCGAGGCGGTGGTGACAGAGGAGGAGCCGCCGCACGATGAGTTCACCCACAGGCTGTGCGCCCGCTGGGAGCAGATCGCCTGCGAGGCGCAGAGCGACCGCACCCGCGTCTGCCTGCTGCGCACCGGCGTTGTGCTGGCAGCGGAGGGCGGCATCCTGGCGAAAATGGTGCCGCCGTTTCGCCTCGGCCTGGGCGGCCCGCTGGGCAGCGGGCGACAGTACCTGCCGTGGATCCACATCGACGATATGGTCAACGGCATCCTTTGGCTGCTGGATAACGATCTGCGCGGCCCCTTCAATATGGTCTCGCCTTATCCGGCGCATAACGCTCAGTTCGCCCATACGCTGGGGCGGGTACTGCACCGCCCGGCCCTTCTGCGCGTGCCGGAGACCGCCGTTCGCCTGCTGATGGGCGAATCAGCGGCGCTGGTGCTGGGCGGGCAGCGGGCCTTGCCGAAGCGGCTGGAAGCCGCCGGCTTTGCCTTCCGCTGGTACGATCTGCAGGAGGCGCTGACGGACGTGCTGCGCTGACCGCCGCTACGCGCCCTGCCAGCGGGCAAAGAGATCCTGCGGAAGCTGGATGGCCACCTGGTCCAGCACCCGATTGACCGTTTGGTTAATCACATCGTCCAGGGTCACCGGCCGGTGATAAAAAGCCGGCACCGGCGGCACGATCGCCGCGCCAAGCTCGGCGGCCTGGGTCATCAGCCGCAGATGGCCCAGATGCAGCGGCGTCTCCCGCACGCAGAGCACCAGCGGACGGCGCTCCTTCAGCACCACGTCCGCCGCCCGGGTAAGCAGCCCGTCGCTATAGCTGTGAACAATCCCGGAGAGGGTTTTGATCGAGCAGGGCAGGATCACCATGCCCGCCGTCTGAAAAGAGCCGGAGGAGATACTGGCGGCGATATCCCGGGCGTCGTGAACCACGTCGGCCAGGGCCTGCACCTCGCGCAGGGAGAAGTCGGTCTCCAGAGCGAGCGTCTGCCGGGCGGCCGGACTCATTACCAGATGGGTCTCCACCTCCGGGACGGCGCGCAACACCTGCAGCAGACGCACGCCATAAATCGCGCCGCTGGCACCGCTGATCCCTACGATGAGTCGTTTCATATGTTATCGCCCTGTTCAGATACCGGGCTGACTTTGCAGGATTTTACCGGAAGTTGCAAGCGGGGCACCGCCGGGACGCCCCTGCCGCAGAGAGATTATCCTTCGTTATGCATTTCCAGGTTTTCCACTTCATTCTGCCGCTGAACCGCTTTGGCGTCGTCGTTGCGCAGGGAATCGAGGAAGTCAAGGTACTGCTGGTCGACATCGCGGGTGACGTAAACGCCGTTAAAGACTGAGCACTCAAACTGATGCACATCCGGATTTTCAGCGCGCACCGCGTCGATCAGATCCTCCAGATCCTGGAAAATAAGCCCGTCGGCACCGATGATCTTACGAATCTCATCCACTTCACGACCGTGGGCGATCAGCTCGTTGGCGCTGGGCATGTCGATGCCGTACACGTTCGGGAAGCGGATCTCCGGCGCGGCGGAGGCCAGATACACTTTCTTCGCCCCGGCTTCGCGCGCCATCTCGATAATCTGCTCCGAGGTGGTGCCCCGCACGATGGAGTCGTCCACCAGCAGCACGTTTTTGCCGCGAAATTCGGCGCGGTTGGCGTTCAGCTTGCGGCGCACCGATTTACGACGCAGCTGCTGGCCCGGCATGATAAAGGTGCGGCCGACGTAGCGGTTCTTCACGAACCCCTGACGATACGGTTTGCCGAGGATGCGGGCGATCTCAAGCGCGATATCGCAGGAGGTTTCCGGGATCGGAATGACCACGTCGATATCCAGATCTTCCCACTCCCTGGCGATTTTTGCCCCCAGCTTCATGCCCATATTCACCCTGGCGCTGTAGACGGAAATCTTGTCGATAAACGAGTCCGGGCGCGCAAAATAGACATATTCGAACAGGCAGGGATTGTTGACCGGATTTTCCGCGCACTGACGGCTGTACAGCTGGCCTTTTTCGGTAATATAGACCGCCTCGCCGGGAGCCACATCGCGCAGAAACTCAAAGCCGAGGGTGTCGAGCGCCACGCTTTCGGAGGCTACCATATACTCCGTGCGGCCGTCGCCGATGTCGCGCTTGCCCAGCACCAGCGGGCGGATGCCGTGCGGATCGCGAAAGGCCACCATGCCGTGGCCGATGATCATCGCCACGCAGGCGTACGCGCCGCGGATCTGGCGATTCGTCGCGGCAATGGCGGAAAAGACGTTATCGGCTTCCAGCGGATAGTGGCGGAAATTATCCAGCTCGCTGGCGAAGATATTCAGCAGAATCTCTGAATCGGAGGTGGTGTTGATGTGGCGTCGCTTCTCTTCAAACAGCTTTTTACGCAGCTCGTGGGCGTTGGTCAGATTGCCGTTGTGGGCAAGGGTAATGCCATAGGGCGAGTTGACGTAAAAAGGCTGAGCCTCGGAGGCGCTGGAGCTGCCGGCCGTTGGATAACGCACGTGGCCGATGCCCATATTGCCCTGCAAACGCTGCATGTGGCGCGCCTCAAACACATCGCTTACCAGCCCGTTCGCCTTGCGTAAACGGAAGCAGTTGTTGGCATCGATGGTGATGATGCCAGCGGCATCCTGACCACGATGCTGAAGTACCGTTAAGGCGTCATAAATCGACTGGTTTACCGGCATAACACCGGCGATACCGACAATACCGCACATACGTCTTTTCCTCGTTAAGCCACATCTCAGAGCGGTTACGCTCTGGGCAAGAAACTTGACGAGCTTTGCAGATAGTCAAAAAACCATCTGATGATGAAACTGAATTCAGGTATCAACCGCGACCGGCTCCAGTCGTCGCTTTTCGACAGACCGGTAAAGGTGTCGAGAAAAAACAGAATGGCGGCGACAATCAACACCCCGCGCAGCGCGCCGAAGCAGATGCCCAGCACCCGGTCGGTGCCCGACAGGCCGGTTTTCTCAACCAGCTGGCCTATCACGTAGTTGACGACCGCGCCGACAATCAGCGTGGCAATAAACAGCACCGCGATGGCGATTCCGTTGCGAACCAGTTCCTCTTCAAAGCCCGAAAACCAGACAGACAGGTAAGTGTAGTAGCGGCTGGCGACAAAGAAAGCGCATCCCCACGTTACCAGCGATAATGCTTCACGTACAAAGCCGCGGATCAGGCTAACCAGACAGGAAAAACCAATCACCGCGATAATGGCGTAATCAATCCAGACCATAAGTGTTCCATGATTTTACGCCCTGCCGTCCTGTTCGGGGCGCATTCTAACAGAAAAAGAAAACGTTTGCGTAGGGATTTCCTTCCCGTGCAAAAATAAAAACAGCGCTGAAAAAATCGTCATTGCCAGCGTGCTTTTTGCCCACGAGCCGACGCGCCTCAGAACCCGCTTTCGCTCCCACCGGGCACGCCGGCTGCCCCATCGCTCTGCCGCTCAGGCCGCAGAGCGGCAGGCTTTGCTGGCTTACTGGTTCGGCGTATAGCCCATCACCACGCCGCTCAGGCCGGAGAGCTGCTTAAGCTCGCCCAGCGCCCCCTTCAGCTTCTCTTTAGAGGCGTCAGGCCCGACGAGAATGCGGGTAATTTTACCCTGCACCGGCGTCGTCGGCACAGTATAAACCCGGAAGCCCGCCGCGCGAAGTTTGCCCACGATCTCATTGACCTTATCGGCATTTTTCAACGCGCCCAGCTGCACCACATACGCCCTGCCCGTCGGTGCCGTTTTCTCCCCGGCGGCCGGCTTTTGCACCGGCGGCTGCGGTTTTATCTTCGGCTTATCGACCGGCTTCGGCTCAGGCCGCTCCGCGGGCGCGGGCACCGGCTCCAGAGTAATATTATTGTTGGTCGCCATCCGCGACGGATCGAGGGAGGGAGCCGCCGCGTCGCCCGCACGGATCTCCTCCGCCGCCCCTTCCGGCGGCTGGGTGGGCAGCGCCTGGGTGGCGTCAGGAATCATATCCGGCTCGTCGCGATCCCCCGGCTTTGGCACCAGCGGGATCGCGGCGAACTCATCCTGATAATGTTTTTTCTGCCCGTCGAGCAGCCCCGGCAGCACAATCACCCCAAGCGCGACCAGCACAATCGTGCCGACTAAACGATTCTGAAATTTACTCGCCACCGCCACTCTCCGTTTCTATCGCTGCCATGACCTGCGCAACGGTGTGAAATGAACCACACGCCAGCACGGTATCTTCTGGCTTCGCGTCCGCCATGGCGGCACGCCAGGCCAGCGCTACGCTGCCATAGACACTGCCATTGTCCAGATGTTCCAACAGCTGCTCCGCCGTCGCCCCCCTCGGCCCTTCCAGCGGTGCGCAGTACCAGACGTCAACCGCGCTTTTCAGCCAGGCCAGGGTGCCGGCAATATCTTTATCATGCAGCATACCGACAACCGCCAGCACCCGTCCGGTTTTCGGTAACCTTTTCAGCCGGCCGGTAAGATACTCTGCGGCATGGGGATTGTGGGCGACGTCAAGGATCCGCCGCGGCGAGGTGCCGACGATCTGGAAGCGTCCGGGCAGGGCCGCCCGGGCGATGCCCTCACGGATCGCCCGCTCGCCCACCGCCAGCCCGCTGGCGCGCAGGGCGGCCAGCGCGGTGGCGGCATTCGGCTGCGGCACCTGCGGCAGCGGCAGATCGGCCAGCGTTCCACGGGCGTCGGTAAACGACCAGCCGTCGGCCGACGCCGCATAGCGCCAGTCCACCCCGCAGCGCAGCAGCAGCGCGCCGGTCTCCTGCGCCACGTCGGCGATAGTAGAGGGCATTTCCGGCTCCCCCACCACCGCCGGCTTTTCCGCGCGGAAGATCCCGGCCTTCTCCCGGCCGATACTTTCCCGATCCGGCCCCAGCCAGTCGGTATGATCGAGGGCGATGCTGGTGATAACCGCGACGTTGGTATCCACGAGATTGGTCGCGTCCAGGCGGCCGCCCAGCCCGACCTCCAGAATCACCACGTCAAGCTTCGCCTGCTTAAACAGCCACAGCGCCGACAGGGTGCCATATTCAAAATAGGTGAGCGACGTGTCGCCGCGCGCCGCTTCGATTTCCGCAAACGAGGCGGTGTGCGCCGACTCCGCCAGCTCTGCGCCCTGGATGCGCACGCGCTCGGTGTAGCGTACCAGATGCGGCGAGCTGTAAACGCCGACCCGATAGCCCGCCGCCATAAGCATAGCTTCCAGGGTTCGGCAGGTGGTGCCCTTGCCGTTGGTGCCGGCGACGGTAAAGACGAACGGTGCCGGCTTCAGCACCGCCAGGCGTGCGGCCACCCGGCTGACGCGGTCCAGTCCGAGATCGATGGTTTTAGCGTGCAGCTTTTCCAGATAAGAAAGCCACGAGGCCAGGGGCGACGCGGCTTGAGGAGTGCGTTTGTTATCCATGATGCCCGTAAATTCGTTACGTTATGAAAAGCAAAAGGCAGCGCCAGCTGGCCCTGCCCTTTTGTACTCGTCGTCTTTCAGGCTGCAGGCTTGTTGGCTGCTCTCGTTCACCCGAATCACTTGCCTGTGCAAGCTCATCGGGATGAACTCTCTTGCCGCCGACCTGCAACCCGAAATCCATAGAGTAAATTATCAGGCCTCGGGTTCCCGATCGGGTTCAGGAGGCACCACCACGCTTTCACCCGGCGCGTCCGGGTTCGGCGCAGGCAGGTTCATCAGCTTCGCCAGAATGCTTGCCAGCTTCAGGCGCATTTCCGGGCGGCGGACGATCATATCGATCGCGCCTTTTTCAATCAGGAACTCGCTGCGCTGGAAGCCCGGCGGCAGTTTCTCCCGCACGGTTTGTTCAATAACGCGCGGCCCGGCAAAGCCGATCAGCGCCTTCGGTTCGGCGATGTTGAGATCGCCCAGCATCGCAAAGCTGGCGGAGACGCCGCCCATGGTCGGATCGGTGAGCACGGAAATATAGGGCAGACCGCGCTCCTGCATTTTCGCCAGCGCCGCAGAGGTTTTGGCCATCTGCATCAGCGACATCAGCGCTTCCTGCATACGTGCGCCGCCGGAGGCGGAGAAGCAGATCAGCGGACAGTTGTCCTCCAGCGCCTGTTCTACCGCGCGAACAAAGCGGGCACCGACCACCGATCCCATCGAGCCGCCCATAAAGGCGAACTCAAAGGCCGCCGCCACCACCGGCATACCGTGCAGGGTTCCCTTCATGACCACCAGCGCGTCTTTCTCGCCGGTCTCTTTTTGGGCCGAGGCCAGCCTGTCCTTATACTTTTTGGAGTCGCGGAACTTCAGCACGTCCTTCGGCTCCAGCTCGCTGCCCAGCTCTACCAGAGAACCTTCGTCCAGCAGGCTGTGCAGACGATTGCGCGCCGACATGCGCATGTGATGATCGCACTTCGGGCAGACCTCAAGATTACGTTCCAGCTCGGCGCGGTACAGAACCTGGCCGCAGCTGTCACATTTGGTCCACACCCCTTCAGGAATGCTTGCCTTACGGGTGGGGGTGATGTTGCTCTTAATTCGTTCAATCCAGCTCATTGATGACCTTTCTGTCTGAATCTTAGTCAGCTTTTTAGTAAGGGGCGCATAATGCCATTTTTGCCCGCCGCAGACCATAAATGTTGCACATTAAAACATAACAGCCCGAAACTTTGGATAAAAAAATGGTCGAATCGCGCGGTCTGCGGCTATTTTTTCGCCCGCGCCGCCGCGCGTTTATGGCGAATAATCTCCACGACCCCCGGCAGCACCGAAACCACGATGATCGCGACAATCAGCAGCTTAAGGTTATTCTGTACCACCGGCATGTTGCCAAAGAGGTAGCCGGCGTAGGTAAAGAGCAGCACCCACAGCAGCGCTCCGATCACGTTATAGGCCGCAAACTGGCGATACGACATCTTGCCCATGCCCGCCACGAACGGCGCGAAGGTGCGGACGATGGGCACAAAGCGGGCGAGAATAATGGTTTTACCGCCGTGTTTCTCGTAAAACTGATGCGTTTTATCAAGATAGCTGCGGCGGAAAATCTTCGACTCCGGGTTGCGGAACAGCTTCTCGCCAAACAGCCGGCCGATCGTATAGTTCACCGCGTCACCAAGGATGGCGGCGACCAGCATCAGCAGCACCATAAGATGCACGTTGAGATCGTTAGTCGCCAGCGCGCCCGCGACGAACAACAGCGAATCCCCCGGCAGGAACGGCGTCACCACCAGGCCGGTTTCGCAGAACAGGATCAGAAACAGAATGGCGTAAATCCAGACGCCGTACTCTGCGACCAGCTTCGGCAGATGCACATCAATGTGCAGGATAAAATCAATAAAGAAGTAAATGACGTCCATTTTGCTTATACCTTTTTATGGGTCAGGGCGGGCCCGGCGACCGGGTCCCGCAGAATACGCTTAATCTGCCAAAAACAGCGGGCCTGGCGGCGTTACAGGAAGACCGAACCGCTCCGGGTAGTCCACCGCCACCAGATACAGCCCCTCCGCCCTCGCCGTGGCCGCCGCGAGCCGTCTGTCTTTCGCCGCCAGAAGTTCCGCCATCCAGCTTTCCGGCCGGTTGTTGGCCCCCACTTCCATCAGGCTACCGACAATATTCCTGACCATATGATGCACGAAAGCATTCGCTTTAATATCCACCACCACATAGGCTCCGTGACGGCTCACGTTGATATGCATCACGTTGCGCCAGGGGGTGCGCGACTGGCACTGTACCGCCCGGAACGAGGTAAAATCATTTTCGCCCAGCAGACACTGGGCCGCCCGATGCATACGCTCCGCGTCCAGCGGCGAGTAGTAATGGGTCACGCCCCCGTTCAGCACCGCCGGCCGCAGTCGATGATTGTAGATGATATAGCGATAACGGCGCGCCGTTGCGCTAAACCTGGCGTGAAAATCATCCGCCACCGTTTTGACCCAGCGCACCGCTATATCAGCGGGTAAATTGGCATTGACGCCCAGCGTCCAGGCCGCGTCCTTACGCCGGGCGGTGGTTTCAAAATGCACCACCTGCCCCGTACCGTGGACCCCCGCGTCGGTTCGCCCGGCGCAGAAAACGTTAACCGGCTCGTTGGCAACCTGCGTGAGCGCCTTTTCCAGCTTCTCCTGCACGCTGCGCACTTCGTTCTGGCGCTGCCAGCCGTAATAGCGGCTGCCGTCATACTCTACGCCCAGCGCAATTTTAACGCGCGGCGCTTCCTGCTGTTCAGACATCAGTACAGATACTCCTGCACCAGCTTCTCGGCGATTTTCACCGCCATCAGCGCGCCGCCGAAGCGAACGTTGTCCGCCACCGACCAGAACTGCACCTGCTCCGGAACGCCGTAATCGTTGCGCACGCAGCCCACGGAGAGACGGGCGTTGCCGGAGGCGTCGCCCACCTGAGTCGGAAATTCACTCTCTTCAGAAAGTGCGATATCTTCGCCGAGGGCGAAGGCGTCACGCGCCTCTTCCGCCGCCAGCGGGCGCATCGCCTCAAAGGCGACCATCTGCGCATGACCGTAGAACACCGGCGAACGCACAACGCTTGCGGAGATCGCCAGCCCTTCATCCTGCATGATTTTACGCACTTCATCGACAATACGCCGCTCTTCGCGCACGCTGCCTTCGCGATCCGGCAGCAGCGGCAGCATATTGAACGCCAGCTGGCGGCCGAAGAAATCCGCTTCATCAATCGGGATGCCGTTGAGCAGCTTCGCGCTCTGACCGGCCAGCGCGTCTACCGCTTTTTTACCCTGAGCGGAGGCCGAAAGAAGGCTGGTAACCGTAATGCGCGACAGGCCGCCGCGCTCGACCAGCGGCTTCAGCGCCACCAGCAGCTGGCTGGTCAGGCTGTCGGGCACCGCGATCAGGTTGCGGTTGCGGTAATCCGCCAGCACGAAGGGGTTGACCTCCGGCACCACCAGCGGCACGTCCGGGTCGAGGGCGAACAGGCCGCTGGCGTCAATGACCAGGCAGCCTGCCCCGGTCGCCTCATCGGCCCAGGCCGCCGTCGCCCCGGCACCGGCAACAAAAAAGGCCAGCTGCGCCTGGGTCCAGTCAAATTCGGCGGCGTCCTGTACGATCAGCGACTTACCACCAAAGCGCAGATATTCGCCCGCGCTTTCGCTACGCGCCAGCGCATAAATTTCCCCAACCGGAAACTGGCGTTCAGCCAGCGTTTCGAGCAGGGCTTCGCCTACGGCACCGGTGGCACCCAGGACGGCAATATTCCAGCCTTCAGACATGGTGGTTTACTCCAGAAAAGCACAGGCTCCCCGCCGCGGGCAGGGAGCGATAAAAAGAATGTTAACGCGCCGGATGATGAACGGCGTTGAAACCAAGCTTAAGCAGCAGCGCGGCGGCGGCGGCGTCATCGCACATGACGTACAGTGAAGACCACTCGCGCCGCTCCGGGTAGTTTTTGCGCAGAGCGTCGAACTCGCCGGGAACGGCGGCCACCCTGCGCAGCGGCGCGTCGTCGCGGCGCACATCATACACTAAATGCGCCAGCCTTTTCAGCGTCGGCTGATCCAGCGGCCCGTGCAGGGTAATACGGCCAAATTCGGGCGCGGGCAGCAGGGTGTCCAGCGCCACGCGCTGTTCACGGCCGAGGAAGGCGCTGTATGCCTCAAAAACCTGCGTCGTACCGCGCGCCTTGCCTTCGAGGCTATAGCCAGCGATGTGCGGGGTGCCGATATCAACCCTCTCCAGCAGCGCAACGTCAAGGCCTGGCTCCCCCTCCCAGACATCCAGCACCACGCTCAGCGCCTGGCCGGCGTTCAGGCGCGCCAGCAGCGCCTGGTTATCGACCACCGGGCCGCGGCTGGCGTTGATTAAAATCGCGCCCGGCTTCAGGCGGCGGATCAGCGCCTCGTCCGCCAGATGCAGGGTTTTATACGGGCCGTCCTTGAACAGCGGCGTATGGAAGGTAAGGATATCCGCCTCCCGGACCAGCGCCTCCAGCGGACGAAAATCGCCCTCCTCCCCGCGCGCGGCACGCGGCGGATCGCACAGCAGCGTGCGGATGCCGAGCGCCTCCAGCCGCGCCTGCAAGCGGCCGCCAACGTTGCCGACGCCGACGATGCCCACCGTCCGCTCCCTTAGCGCAAAGCCGTCGCGCTCGGCCAGCATCAGCAGCGCGGAAAGAACATATTCCACCACCGCGATGGCGTTACAGCCCGGCGCTGCGGAGAAGCCGATCCCCGCCTGCCGGAGCCAGCCGTCGTCTACATGGTCGGTGCCGGCGGTGGCGGTGCCCACGAACTTCACCGCTTTGCCGTCGAGCAGCGAGGCGTTTACTTTGGTGACCGAACGCACCATTAAGGCGTCCGCATCGTCCAGTTCGGCGACGGGGATCGGGCGGCCGGAAACCGCCTTCACCTCGCCCAGACGGCTGAACAATTCGCGGGCGTAAGGCATATTTTCATCAACGAGGATTTTCACGTCTGTCGTACCTGTTTAAGAACGAGAGTTAGCCGGACAAGTGTGCCATAATCTGGCCGCCAGGCATACTTGCCCGGATTTATGGTTTAAGGATACGTGATGATGCAACCCCTCTCCGGCCCTCCCGCACGTCCTCCCGGCGAAGGGCTGAACGCGCCTCCTGCCGCCGGCGAACTGCCGCTGTCCACCCGGCAGCGCACCGTGCTGGAACAGCTTATCACCCAGCTCTGCTCGCTGACCCGTCAGCAGGGGGCCGAGGTGTGGGCCGGAATCAAGCACGATCTTGGCGTCAAGAGCGGCTCCCCGCTGCTGTCGCGCCACTTTCCCGCCGCCGAACAGAACCTGAACCAGCGCCTGGAGGCGGCGACGCAGAATCACGCCACCCGGCAGGTGCTGGCGCAGCTCACCGGGCTGTTGAACCAGGGCAACAACCGCCAGGCGGTCAGCGATTTTATTCGCCAGCAGTTCGGCCAGACGGCCCTGAGCCAGCTGACGCCGGAGCAGCTGAAAACCGTGCTAACTATGCTGCGCCAGGGCGAGCTGTCGATCCCGCAGCCCCAGCAGCGCCCGGCCACCGACCGCCCCTTATTGCCGGCCGAACATAGCACGCTCAACCAGATGGTGACCCGGCTGGCCGCCGCCACCGGCGAATCCGGCAAGCAGATCTGGCAGTCGATGCTGGAGCTGTCCGGGGTAAAGCGCGGCGATCTTATTCCGGCGAAGCAGTTTCCCCATCTGACGACCTGGCTTACGGCGCGACAGACCCTGAGCCAGCAGAGCGCCCCCACCCTGCACTCGCTGCAGGCCGCGCTGAAGCAGCCGCTGGAGCCGGAGGAGCAACGTTCGTTAACGGAGTATGCCCGCCAGGCCTGGCAGGTTCAGCCGCAAAGCGTGCTGACCGCAGCCCAGGTGCAGGATCTGCTGAATCAGATCGTGCTGCGCCGGGTGGAGCGGGAGCGGGATCGTGAACTTAACGATCCGCGCTACGTCCAGCCCATTTTCAGCCCCTTCGCGCCGGTGCTCGATCTGCTGCGCCCGGCGACCGGGCGGCCCGGCCTGCTGTTTATCGCGCTGTTCGTCATCCTGCTGCTTTTCTGGCTGCTGGTCTAAGGGCGGCGGAAGGCGAGCAGCGTAACCACGATCCCCACCGCGGCGGAGATGGCCCCGGCAAGGAACACCGACGGATAGCCGCAGGAGGTGGCCAGCAGCCCGGCCAGCGGGCCGGTGACGCCGTAGGAGATATCCTGAAACGCGGCGTAGCCGCCCAGCGCGGTTCCCCGCACCTGGGAGGGAACGCGCTTCACCACCTCAACGCCCAGCGCCGGGAAGATCAGCGAGCAGCCTGCCCCGGTCAGCGCCGCCCCCAGCAGCGCCATCCACGCCGAAGGGGCCTGCCACAGCAGCAGCAGCCCGGCCGTTTCCACCAGCAGCGAGGCGACGGCCACCTTCACGCCGCCGAAGCGGTCCGGCATCCAGCCAAACAGCACGCGCATCAGAACAAATGCCCCACCGAACGCCGTCAGGGTAAAGCCCGCCATCGCCCAGCCCCGGCTGACGAAATAGAGGGAGACAAAGGTGCCGATAGTCGCAAAACCGACCCCCTGCAGCGCCAGCCCAACCCCCGGCTTCCAGATAAGCCCTACTACGCTCCACAGCGACGGACGTTCGCCCGCATGGGCCGGAACCTTGCGCACCGTGCCGTTGAACGCCCACGCCAGCAGCGGCAGCGCCACGGTGGTTCCCGCCAGCGCGGCGAAGCCGAAGCGGCTGTGGATCAGCAGACCGAGCGGGGCACCGACCGCCAGCGCGCCGTAGATCGCCATACCGTTCCACGACATCACCTTCCCGGATTGCCGTGGCCCCACCAGCCCCATTCCCCACGTCAGGGTGCCGGTCAGCAGCTGGCTCTCGCCAAAGCCGAGGATCAGCCGGCCGACCACCAGCAGGCCGAACTTAACCGGAACGGAAACCGGCAGCAGCGCCGCCAGCAGCCACGCCGCTCCCGCCAGCGCGCAGGCAAACATCCCCTGCAGCGCGGAGCGTTTGGCACCATACTGATCCGCCAGCCGTCCGGCATAGCCGCGCGTTAAGACCGTCGCCAGAAACTGAATGCCCACCGCAATGCCGACCATGGTGTTGCCATAGCCCAGCTCGTGCCTGACGAACAGCGGGATCGCCGGCAGCGGCAGGCCGACCGTCATATAGGTCAGGAAGACGGCGAAGGCGATGCGAAATAGCTGAACATTCGCGGCGGGCGCGTCATTTTTTTGGGTTACTGCTGTCATACGTTATTCCAGATTGCTAACGTTACGCTGCGCCCCGACGCATAATGGCCGCTTACGGTTGGTCGGGGAAGATTGTCAGGCCTGCGCGACTTACCCGCTCAGGCTTCACGTTTTGAAAAACCGCAACGCTGCGGGAGAGAGGCCGTCAGGCCGAATGATGCGATGGACGAGCGACACGTCCGGCAGCCCCAGGCCGCCTTAACCTGATTGGGTATAATATCGGCGGTGGAGTTTGCCAGCGCGGGCAACGGGGTGTCAATGGGATTTATCCGGCCGCCGCGTTTACTGGCTCAGCAGGGCCAGCACGACCCAGCCGTTATTCAGCATATGCAGCGCGATAGGGGCGATAAGGCTGCGGGTATGCATTCTGACAACACACAGTATCGCTGAAAAAACAAACAGAAAAACCAGCGTTATTGCGGACTGATACTGCATATGAACAACCGCAAACAGCAGCGAGGTCGTCACAATACCGACGCTCTTTGCCCCCCCGCCCCAGCCGATGCTGCTGTTCAGCACAAAGCCGCGAAAAATAATCTCTTCACCAATGGGTGCCGCCAGGCACAGCGTGAGGATCGTCAGCACGTTCACCCCGACGCTTTTTCTGAACAGTTCGTTCATCCAGGTTTCAGGCCGGGCAAAGTGTCCGTGGATCAGCATCAATACGAACAGCGCCAGCGCGGGAAGCAGCAGGTCGCGCAGAGAAAAGCGCCCCAGCGGCAGGTAGGCCCAGCGCCGGGAGTAGCTGCGCCAGCAAAACAGCGCGTACGGCAGCAGAATGCCCATATGCAAAAACGCCATCGCCAGCCCAAGTTGATATAGGGTGGCAAAGCCCGGCAGCAGCCCGCTCAGAAACAGGCAGCAGAACCAGCCGACGAACACCGCGACGCAGAAGCTGCTGTGCGTCAGACGTTTTGATACGCTATCCATTATTTATACATCCCTGTTATTCACTCTTCCTGAATGGCAAAAGAACCGGCCGCCGTCAGGGGACCCGTTCTTCGTCAGTATCCGTGCATGTTAGCTGAGCGTTGGCTTTGGTTGCTTGTCTCATCCGTGAGACTCGCCCGAAATGCCCAGGTTCCGGGAGGCGTCGGGGCATTCCACGGCCAGCGCGCGGCCTGAAGCAAATTCCGCTTACGCTTTCAGCTTGCGCATAACCAGCGTGGCGTTAGTCCCGCCAAAGCCGAAGCTGTTGGACATCACGGTGTGCAGCTCGCGTTCGATGGTTTCGGTCACGATGTTCAGACCCGCCGCCTGCTCGTCCATCTCTTCGATGTTGATGCTTGGGGCAATAAAGCCGTGCTCCAGCATCAGCAGGGAATAGATGGCTTCCTGTACGCCCGCCGCCCCCAGAGAGTGGCCGGTCATCGCTTTGGTCGCGGAAATGGCCGGGCTGCGATCGCCGAACACTTCGCGGATTGCCCCCAGCTCCTTCACGTCGCCAACCGGCGTGGAGGTGCCGTGAGAGTTGAGGTAGTCGATTGGGGTGTCAACGTCCTGCATCGCCATCCGCATACAGCGCACCGCGCCTTCGCCGGATGGGGCAACCATGTCGGCCCCGTCAGAGGTCGCGCCATAGCCCACGATTTCCGCATAGATATGCGCCCCGCGCGCCAGCGCGTGCTCCAGCTCTTCCACCACGACCATACCGCCGCCGCCGGCGATAACAAAGCCGTCGCGTTTGGTGTCATAGGTGCGGGAAGCTTTCTCCGGCGTGTCGTTGTATTTGGTGGAGAGCGCGCCCATGGCGTCGAACTCGCACGCCATCTCCCAGCAAAGCTCTTCGCCGCCGCCGGCAAACACGATATCCTGTTTGCCCAGCTGGATCTGCTCTACCGCGTTGCCGATGCAGTGCGCGGAGGTGGCGCAGGCGGAGCTGATGGAGTAGTTAACCCCGTGAATTTTAAACGGCGTGGCGAGGCAGGCGGAAACCGCAGACGCCATCGCCTTGGTCACCACATAGGGACCCACCGCCTTCAGGCCGCGCGGGCTGCGCATCGCGTCGGCACCGAAAACCTGATATTTAGAAGACCCGCCGGAACCGGCGATCAGGCCGACGCGAGGATTATTCTGATATTGCTCATCTTTCAGTCCGGAATCTTCAACGGCCTGCTGCATGGCAAGCCAGGAATAGATAGAGGCATCGTTCATGAAACGGACCACTTTACGGTCGATCAGACCGGTGGTATCCAGTTTGACATTCCCCCATACGTGGCTACGCATACCAGAATCTTTAAACTCTTCAGAGAAAGTGATCCCTGAACGCCCTTCACGCAGAGATGCCAGGACTTCCTGCTGGTTATTACCGATGCTGGAAACAATGCCCAGGCCAGTAATCACTGCACGTTTCATTCAATACCTCTGTAAGTCGCACTATAGTAAGTTTCGAGTCGCACAATAGCGTACACTTGTACGCTGAACAAGTCCGATCAGCCAAAATCTGCGGAAATTTGCGCCCGGGGAGCCACAGCATTAAGATCGGTGCACTGCCTGCCGGACGAGTAACTTACGTGAAATATAACGCGATACACCCCGCCAACCTCGAATTTAACGCTGAGGGTACACCTGTTTCCCGAGATTTTGATGACGTCTATTTTTCTAATGATAATGGACTTGAAGAGACCCGCTATGTTTTTCTCGGCGGCAACCGTCTTGTGGAACGCTTTGCAGAACATCCCCGGCCGCAGCTGGTGGTGGCAGAGAGCGGCTTCGGCACCGGGCTGAACTTTCTGACGCTCTGGCAGGCCTTTGCCCGCTTTCATCAGGCGACCCCGCGGGCAACCCTGCGGCGGCTCCATTTCATCAGCTTTGAAAAATTTCCGCTGACCCTGGCGGATCTGCGTGAGGCGCACCGGCGCTGGCCGGAGCTGGCTCCCTGGGCGGAGCAGCTGCACGCCCGGTGGCCGCAGCCCCTGGCCGGCTGCCACCGGCTGCTGCTCGACGACGGGCGGGTCACGCTGGACCTGTGGTTTGGCGATATCAACGCGCTGACCGAAAAACTGGACGACTCCCTGAACCGGCAGGTCGACGCCTGGTTTCTCGACGGCTTCGCCCCGGCAAAAAATCCCGATATGTGGACCCCATCCCTGTTTAACGCGATGGCCCGGCTGGCCCGCCCCGACGGCACGCTGGCAACCTTCACCTCCGCAGGCTTTGTGCGCCGGGGACTGCAGGAGGCGGGGTTCACGATGCGCAAGCACAAAGGCTTTGGCCGCAAGCGTGAGATGCTCTGCGGCACGATGTCGGCGGCCGCCCCCATCGCCTCCGCCGCCCCCTGGTTCGCCCGCGTCGGCAGCAGCCGGCGCGAAGCGGCGCTCATCGGCGGCGGTATCGCCAGCGCCCTGCTGGCGCTGGCGCTGCTGCGCCGCGGCTGGCAGGTTACCCTCTACTGCGCCGACGGGCAGCCCGCCCAGGGCGCTTCCGGCAACCGTCAGGGGGCGCTGTACCCGCTGCTGAGCGCGCACGATCCGGCGCTGGCGGCCTTTTTTCCGGCGGCCTTTACCTTCGCCCGCCGCCTGTATGATTCGCTGCCCGTTGAGTTTGACCACCGGTGGTGCGGCGTCACCCAGCTCGGCTGGGACGAAAAGAGCCAGCAGAAAATTGACCAGATGTTATCGCTGGCGCTGCCGGAGGCGCTTGCCAGGGCGGTCACCGCCCGGGACGTCGCCGCCACGGCGGGCGTCGACACCGGCTGCGGCGGCATTCAGTATCCGACCGGCGGCTGGCTCTCCCCGGCGCAGCTGACCGCCGCCGCGCTAGCCCTGGCGCAGCGGCAGGGCCTGGTCATTCACTGGAATAAACGGCTGGTGCAGCTCAACAGGCACCCGGACCGGTGGCAGCTGCGCTTTAGCGATGGCGAAACCGCCCCCGCCGCCAGCGTGGTTCTGGCGACCGGGCATAACCTCAATCAGCTGGCGCAGACGGCGCAGCTGCCGGTATACGCCGTCGGCGGCCAGGTGAGCCATATTCCCGGCGGCGAGGCCCTCTCGCAGCTTCGTCAGGTGCTCTGCTATGACGGCTACCTGACGCCGCAGAATCCGGCCACCCGCAGCCACTGTATCGGAGCGAGCTATCATCGCGGCGTGCGCGAGATGGCCTTCAGCGAGGAGGATCAGCAGCGCAACCGCCAGCGTCTGATTGACTGCTTCCCGGACGCCGTCTGGGCGCAGGAGGTGGACGTCAGCGCCAATGACGCGCGGGTGGGCGTTCGCTGCGCCACCCGCGACCATCTGCCAATGGTGGGAGGCGTGCCGGACTACGAGGCCACGCTGGCGCAGTACGCCGATCTGGCCCACTCGACGGCGAAGGCGGCAGGCGCGCCGGTCCACCCCGATCTCTATATGCTGGGCGCGCTAGGCTCGCGCGGGCTGTGCTCCGCGCCGCTGTGCGCCGAGATCCTCGCCGCGCAGATGAGCGGCGAACCCATCCCGCTGGACGCCGACACGCTGGCGGCGCTGCATCCGAATCGTCTGTGGGTGCGCAAGCTGCTCAAGGGAAAGGCGGTGAAGTGATGCCGGGCGTCGGCGCGCCCGGCCTGCGGTCAGGGCTGGTTTGCCTTCTGGAACAGAGCGTCCCACATTTCCCGGACCAGCGCCCGATCGCGCGGAGAGAGTTCGCCCGCCTCAATCGCTTTTTCCAGGCTGTGGATAACGCTGGCGTAAACCGCCTGCGCAGAGTGGTCGTCCCCGCTTTCCAGCCCGGCCACGGCTAACGTCAGGTGCCCACGCAAATAGCCGCTGGCAAACAGCTCGTCATCGCTTGCGTGCTCTACCATATCGTCAATCAGTGCCAGAATGCGTGTTTCAAACTCTGCGATCATCTTTTTTCCTCATAAGAACGTGGCGTCGGCTCAGACGAGCGCTTCCGGCCACGGAAACTGTTCCGCCCTCAGCTCAGGCGTGTGATAGTAATCCTGCAGGGCGCGGATAAAGCGCGCCGGGCGCTCCGGAATGCCCTTTTCCAGATAGATCATGACCTGCGCATGTACCCGACGCTGGAAGGCCACGCGATCCGGCTCAAAGTCGCCGTCGAGGTTGTCGCAGCTGACGTTAAACGGATAGCCCGCCGCCACGCAAAACAGCCAGTCCAGCGCCTGCGGCTTCACTTCGACATCTTCAAATTTGCTCTGGGTCCGGGCGTCGCGGCCGTCCGGGCAGTACCAGTAGCCAAAGTCAACCAGCTCGCGGCGCGCTTTCCCGGCGATACACCAGTGGGAAATCTCGTGCAGGGCGCTGGCGTAGTAGCCGTGCGCAAAGACGATCCGGTGGTAGGGCACTTCGCTGTCGGCGGGAAGATAGATCGGCTCGTCGTCCCCCTTGACCAGACGGGTGGAAAACTCATCGGCAAAGCAGCGGTTAAAAATAGTAATCAGCTGTTCATAATGGTGCGTATCGTTCATTAGCTCATCCCCAGCCAGTGGAGGATCTCCTGTCCATGGTTATCATAAAGTAACTTAGCGCTCATCACCGCCGAAACGATGACGATCAGCGGTCGGATCAGCGTCTGTCCCTTACTCAGCACCAGCCGTGAGCCTATGCGCGCCCCGAGGAACTGGCCCACCAGCATCACCAGGCCGGTGGCCCAGACCACCTTGCCGCCGAGCATAAACAGCAGCAGGCCGCCGATATTTGAGGTGGCGTTCAGCACCTTGGCGTGAGCGGTGGATTTCGCCAGATTGAAGCCGCACAGGGTCACAAACGTCAGCGCGTAGAACGAACCGGCCGCCGGGCCAAAAAAGCCGTCGTAGAAGCCGACGCAGCCGCCCGCCACCAGCGCAAAGGGCAGGCCGTAGAGGCGGCGCTGACGATCCTCTTCCCCCAGCTTTGGCATCAGCAGAAAGTACAGGCCGATGCAGATAACCAGGATGGGCAGGATCTGACGCAACATTTCCGACCGCACATACTGCACCAGCAGCGCGCCGCTCATTGAGCCGATAAAAGTCATCGCGATATTCAGCTTCTGCTCGCTGAGGTTAACTACCTTACGCCGGATAAAATAGACGGAAGCGGAAATCGATCCCCCGCAGGCCTGCAGCTTATTGGTGGCCAGCGCGTGGGCCGGGGACATGCCTGCGGCCATCAGGGCGGGAATGGTCAACAGCCCGCCGCCGCCGGCCAGTGAGTCAATAAAACCGGCCAGCAGCGCCACAAAAAAGAGGATGCCCAGCAGCAGCGGGGAGACCATAAACAGATCGAGAAAACTGTCCATCAGAGTACATGCTCATCCAGCAGCGCCTGGCAGGAAGGCGGCAGCGGCGGCGGCGTCTTCTTCACGGGCGGCGTTGCTCCGGGTTTTGCCGGGGCAAACCAGCTCTGCAGCTCCGCGCCGCAGCCGTCGCCCGGCGGCGGCGCGGGCTGATCGATACACTCCAGACTGTCGTCCGGGCAGCGCAGCCGCACGTGCATATGCGCGCGATGCTGGAACCAGGGCCGCACCTTGCGCAGCCAGTCGCGGTCGGTTCCGGCATCCAGGCAGAGCCGCTGCTTAATGGCCGGGTTAACAAAAATGCGCGTAACCTCATTATCCTGGGCCGCCAGCTTAATCAGGCTGGCGATCTCCGGCGTCCACAGGGTGGAGGTCACACGTTTACCGTCCCGGGAGACCAGGTCCAGCGCCTGAGGGCGCAGCAGCTGCGCCGGGGTCCAGCGCGTTTTCGGCAGCTGCAGGAAAATATCGACGTCCAGCCCGGTCTGATGGCTGGCGTGGCCGCCGTTGAAGCGGCCGCCTGCGGGCATTCCCATATCGCCGACCAGCAGCGTCCCCAGATCCTCATCGCTCACCCTGGCGCTAAGGCGCTGGATAAACCGCACCAGGTCCGGATGGCCAAAGTAGCGGTTCCGATCGGTACGCATCACCTGATAGCTGTCTGACTCTACGGGCAGCGTGGCGGCACCGACGATGCAGCCGTTGGAAAAACTGCCGATCGACCGGGGGCTGCCCGGCACCGGCTGGGTGATTTTCTGCCACGGCGTCGCCGCCTGGCCTGTGCCGCAGGCAAGCAGGGCCAGCAGCGCAATTACGATTTTTTTCATTTTTTACCAGCGTGGAATATCAGTTTTCACATCCGCGTTCTGCGCCCGGTGGCGCAGCAGGTGGTCCATCAGCACCATCGCCAGCATCGCTTCGGCAATGGGCACCGCGCGAATACCGACGCACGGATCGTGTCGTCCCTTAGTGATCATCTCCACCTCTTCACCGGAGCGGTTGATGGTGCGGCCCGGCACGGTGATGCTGGAGGTAGGTTTCAGGGCCATATGCGCGATAATCTGCTGCCCGCTGCTGATACCGCCGAGGATCCCCCCGGCGTGGTTGCTCTGAAAACCGGCGCGGGTAATTTCATCACGATTCTGGCTGCCGCGCAGCGCCACTACGTCGAAGCCGTCGCCAATCTCCACGCCCTTCACCGCGTTGATGCTCATCAGGGCGTGGGCGATATCGGCATCCAGGCGATCGAAGACCGGCTCGCCGAGGCCCGGCGGCACGCCGTTGGCCACCACGGTTACCTTCGCCCCGATGGAGTCGCCCTCTTTCTTCAGGGTGCGCATCAGCTCATCGAGCGCCGCGATTTTATCCGGGTCCGGACAAAAGAACGGGTTTTGCTCCACCTGCTGCCAGTCCTTAATCGCCAGTGGGATATCCCCCATCTGGGTCAGGCAGCCCTGAATCATGATGCCGTACCGATCGGCGAGATATTTTTTGGCAATCGCCCCGGCCGCCACGCGCATTGCCGTTTCACGAGCGGAAGAGCGGCCGCCGCCGCGATAATCGCGCAGGCCATACTTCTGTTCCAGGGTGTAGTCGGCGTGGCCGGGACGGAAAAGGTCCTTGATGGCGCTGTAGTCCTGCGAGCGCTGATCGGTGTTCTCGATCAGCAGGCCAATGCTGGTGCCGGTGGTAACGCCTTCAAAGACCCCGGAGAGGATCTTGACCCGATCCGGCTCCCGGCGCTGGGTCGTGTAGCGCGAGGTGCCCGGACGCCGCCTGTCGAGATCGTGCTGCAGGTCGGCCTCGCTCAGAGGAAAGCCCGGCGGCACGCCGTCAACAATACAGCCGAGCGCCGGTCCGTGCGACTCACCGAAGGTGGTGACACGAAAGAGTTGTCCTGTTGTGTTTCCTGCCATTACCGCTCCGTTAGGGTTTTACGTTGTGGTGTGGTGGTGCGTTTTAAGCTGCATCCCTTAGCCAGGCGCGTCATCAGGGCGCAGGGGGACGAGCCTGCGACGACGGCACACGCCGTGCTCCGGGCCTGAATGCTCTGTCCGTGAACGATTAAGGCACTAAGCCTGGTCTGTATAGAGGCCGAAGCGTTCGCGAGCGGCAATCAGCTGCGCTTTGGTCAGCATAAAGACGCCGTCGCCGCCGTTATCAAATTCAAGCCAGGTAAACGGCACGTCAGGATACTGCTCCATCAGGTGTACCATGCTGTTTCCGACTTCACAAATCAGAATGCCGTTCTCCGCCAGGTAATCCGGCGCGCAGCCGAGAATACGGCGGGTCAATGTGAGGCCGTCGCTGCCGGACGCCAGACCCAGCTCCGGCTCGTGGCGATATTCGTTGGGCAGATCGGACATGTCCTCTGCGTCCACGTACGGCGGATTGGTGACGATCAGGTCATACTGCACCTTCGGCAGCTCGCGGAACAGATCGGAGCGAATTGGCGTCACCTGGTGGATCAGGCCGTGCGCTTCAATGTTGTGCTCGGCGACCGCCAGCGCGTCAACGGAGATGTCCACCGCGTCCACCTCCGCCTCCGGAAAGGCCCAGGCGCAGGCGATAGCGATACAGCCGCTGCCGGTGCACATATCGAGGATGTGGCGCGGCGGTTTGCCAACCAGCCCGGCGAAGCGGTTGTTGATCAGCTCGCCAATCGGCGAACGCGGCACCAGCACCCGCTCATCGACGTAAAACTCGTGGCCGCAGAACCAGGCTTTATTGGTCAGATAGGCAACCGGAACGCGCTCATTAACGCGGCGGATCACCCGCTCAACGATGCGGTGGCGTTCGCTGGAGGTCAGACGCGCGCTGTGCATCTCTGGCGGAATATCCAGCGGCAGGTAGAGAGAAGGCAGCACCAGCTGGACGGCTTCATCCCACGGGTTATCGGTCCCGTGACCATACCAGATATTCGCCGCGCTAAAACGACTTACCGCCCAGCGCAGCATATCCTGAATGGTATGCAGATCGCTTACTGCTTCATCAACGAAAATTTTGTCCACCTCTGTTCCTCCGGGCGCGCTCGCGTTAAATTCGGCGGCTAGTTTGCCATGAAGATGGTGATAAATCAGCATCCGGACGGCGGCAAGGGATGAAAATTACGTTTTACGCGATCGTATCCGCTCTTCGTCGGTTAGACTAACGCAAAATGAATAATGAGAAATGTAAATGAAAAAGAAAACATCGCTTAGCGAGGAGGATCAGGCGCTGTTTCGCCAGCTGATGACCGGCACCCGGCGAATGAAGCAGGATACGATTGTGCATCAGCCGCAGCGGAAAAAGCTCACCGTGGTGCCGGAGAAGCGCCTGCTTCAGGAGCAGGCGGATGCCAGCCACTATTTTTCCGACGAGTTTCAGCCGCTGCTGAACAGCGAAGGGCCGGTAAAGTACGTGCGCGCCGACGTCAGCCATTTTGAGCTAAAAAAATTACGCCGCGGCGACTACTCCCCGGAGCTGTTTCTCGATCTGCACGGGCTGACCCAGCAGCAGGCCAAACAGGAGTTAGGCGCGCTGATTGCCGCCTGCCGCCGCGAGCATCTCTTTTGCGCCTGCGTCATGCACGGCCACGGCAAGCACATTCTGAAGCAGCAGACGCCGCTATGGCTGGCACAGCACCCGCACGTCATGGCCTTTCACCAGGCTCCAAAGGCGTACGGCGGCGACGCCGCGCTGCTGGTGCTGATCGAAGTGGAAGAGTGGCAGCCGCCCGAACTTCCCTGACCGCTGAACGTGGCGGCGAGGCCGGGCAGAAGATGTAGAGAGGCTGCTGGATCGCACTCAAACTTACATGCTGGAAAAATTCCGGTGACGCCGCACACGTTCCGCCACAGCTACGCGATGCACATGCTATACGCCGGCATTCCACTGAAGGTATGGGCCACAAATCTATCAGTTCCACAGAGGCTTACACGAAAGTTTTTGCGCTCGATGTTGCCGCCCGCCACCGGGTGCAGTTCCAGATGCCGGAGACCGATGCTGTGGCCAAGCTGAAAGGCAACATGCATACGGCAGATTGATTATTAATTGTGTCAACGGATTGGTTGACGGGTAACGGTTCAGCCTACAGGACGCATGAATCAAGGACATTCGCCCGAATATTGGGGCTTGAGCCATACACGAAAGCAGTACGAAGCCCGGAAAGTAACGGCATAGCTGAAAGCTTCGTGAAGATGATAAAGCGGGATTACATCAGCATCATGCCAAAACCAGACAGCCAGCTAACGGTGATAAATCTGGCGCAGGAGTTCAGTCACTACAGCGAATATTACCCGCACGGCACACTGTAATATCGGTCATAGTCAGGAAGTTATCGCAACCGTAAAAGAGAAAGGGCGTCTGAATATAGGGGCAAATCCATCTCTGAGATTATAGATTTTTTGTTTTTATAATTTTATTCTTTATTTGGATTTTAGATTGTTTTATATTCCTTTTTGTTGCAAAAAAACCAGAATATTCACCTGCAAAAAATCCATATCATGGTTTTATTAAAACCTTAAGGCTTGTATCAGTGTAAGAATACCCCTTGACTATGTGTGGCGGGTATGGCAACTTCAACCAAAATCGTAAACACGAATCATTCTCTTTTAAGGAATATAAGTGATATGTTTTTTCTATTCCCAGGCTGAGACAAAAACATGAAGAAAATACGTGTTTATACTTTATTACTGCGACAAAATACTACTTTTATAATTTTTTTAGGATATAAGACACTGTAAAGGGTTATTATTATGAATTCAGCAACACTTCAGACATCGCTGAACTTTGGTTCTGGTTCGTATTACCCTACGTCGCGATTGTCGGTAGATTAAGTGTAATAGATAATCTTTCAGTGCTTCGTGAAGATGATAAAGCAGTATTACATCAGCGACATACCGAAACCGGATAGTCGGGCAGCGGTGATATATCTGGTGTTAGCGTTCAGTCACATAAAGTGGTTATTATTCTTATTGAATGCGATAGATCTATATAAAAGGAGATGAAAATGAGAAATTTAAATGATAGTGAAGTAGCGATTGTTTCAGGATCCATGTATGAAAGTGTTGATACCGCCTGTGCTCTTGCTGTGACAGGAATGGTTGTTTCTGTCGCTGCAGGTACCATCGCAGCAGCAGCCGCTGGCCTTAGTGCCATTGGAACTTGTATTTATAGCAATAATAGTAGTAATTATGATGATTCAACAAATTAACTAACTATAGATAAAAATGGAGAGATCGCATATGCTAGATAGGCTAATCAGCTTAGAGGTGAAGTCTATTCTCTTTTCGAATATGTATGCTAATATTTTATTAACTACGGTAGTGGCTTTGATTTTTATGATTGTAATGTATCAGTCACCAAATAAAGAGTGGTTAGTTTTTTCTACTGGCATGCTGATCATATGGGAAAGAATCCTTATACTGAAAATCAATAGATTGCAGTCTTCAAAGAAAATATAGCTTGCACCTGAATTTTGTAGTCTTCTATGTATAACGTTACCACCATTTCTTTTGATGCTATTCTCATTAGAATTAAAAAAGCAGCCTTCTACAAAGGCTGCATCTGTTAACGATCTCTCTCAGGTGCTCAAATCTTTATACTGAGATTTATTGGGTACAATTGGAGGAGCTGCTGGATATGGTGCGACATGTTGGTGGAGTGACACTTCTACGAATTAGTCTGATTCCCTAATATACGGTATCCACCGCAAGGCATTAGCCTGAAGCGAACTATAGTCAACAGGCTTATCTTTTGTAGGTGGATACCTTTATGTTTACGATCCGGCAAGTATAAGAATTAGATCGCCAGTAGCCAGTGTTACGATCGCCACGTATACATAATAGCCCGGTAATACAGGATGATTCAGTACGGATAAAAAATAAAATGAATAATCTATCAAGACTTACCGAATGCCTGATTCCCTTCATCACAAAAAAAGTATCAACCCGGCTGCTCTGGAGTAATGATTTAGATGACTCTCAACGGGAAGAGCTAAAACAGGCGACAAGTTATCTTATTGAAGAAAAGCAGCGGCATACTGTTTTTGATATCCGCGTCCCGCTTTTAACCAATGAGAAAATATTTTACGCCGAGCGTTACGGCGGCGGCGCAATTTCACGCAACGGTGGGGGTGCCCGCTGCGGCTTCGATGGACGCTGGCAAGTTAAGGGCATCGGTGCCAATGCGCTGGTTGGTCAGGGGTCCAGACAGGTCGACGGTGAACTGACGTTGACTGGCGCGGTGCTGGAAGCGATCTGGGGTGGCGTGATGGCTAAGCTGCTGCCGTATGGCGCGGTGCCGAACAAGGCGATATTACTGACTGAAAATGCCCTCGTTAGCAGCATACCGTTGGCTTCATCAACGGCCCATTCCAGCCGGGTCTTACTGGTGCGTGAACCGGTGGTACGGCCTGCCCATTTTTGTCGTGCCCCCTACTATCAGCCTCATGCCGCCATGCTCTCACAGCAAACCGACTGCGCGCGGGTTGAAAAACAGATCGCGGAAGCACCTTCGATGTTGCCACGTCCCGTAAGGTTTGAAAAAGAACAGTGGACGGCACTTGCGCAGGACGAACGTGCACTTTACGGACTTTGTGAACTGGCGCAACGCCTCGCGACTCAGATTGCCTGGTGCCGCAGTCGGCATTTAGTCATGATGACCTCGCCTTCTAATTGCGATCTGGAAGGTCGCTTGCTCGATTTTCACGGCGTACGCAGCGCCTTTCCCGATGAGCGCCAGGATGCCGGACGCAGCTACATTCAGTTCAATAAAATGATTGAAGATGCCCCTCTGCTGCTGCAGGGCGTTCAGGATGTTGGTTTTTACCTGGCCAAATATATGTTCGGGCCAGAATTTCTCGCCGCCGCACAACAGGCCATCAGCATGTCCTTCAGTACCGCATACAGAAAAACCTGCTTACTGGAAAATCTTGGCACGGCGGGCTTTGGCAAAGCATTTTTACACTCACTGCAGCTCACCGACGAACTGTTTGCCCTGGGCAACCGTTTGCAAAATCTTTTCGATCTGGCTGCGGGTTTCTTCTCGCAGCGTCAGGGGCTGGGTTGGGGAGATACACATCCCGCCATTTCCCTGCTACACAGGTTGATCGATGATTCAGCGAATGTCACACCAGCGAAGAACGTCTTGTCGGCGGAGGAGCGGTTTTCTCTGGCATTTCATCGACTATGCGCTGACTACCTTCAGGAATCACTGTCACAGGGCAAAACGGCTAACGAGTGGCGAAAAGCAATGAAGGATACTGTCACCAGGAGACTGTCTTCTCGTGCCTTTATGAGTCGTGACGCCATCCATCAGGAGATTGCGGACTGGCATGGTGACCCGGATAATATTTCTGAACGACTGTGCGCGTACCAGACTCACTTTAAACGTAAGGCTGTAAACACACTGCAATAATAAATCTAAGGATATTACTGTGAGCTTTATTACAGAAAGCCGACATGGCAAAAACAAATTCAGCCAGTATGAAAATCTGGGATTTGCCGTGAGTTGTATGCTGATGAACAATAATTACAGCCTGTATCATATTAAAACGCTACAGCTCTGGACACAGAAAGCGATTAATCATAACCAGTTCAAAATTTTATTCGATCATAAGGAGAATCCTTTAGGGTATATAACCTGGGCCTGGTTCAGGGATGATACGCTGGCTCGCCTGATTAACGATCCCCTGTTTCTCCCCCATAGCTCCGAATGGAACGAAGGGGGAACCCTGTGTATTCTGGATTTCTGCTGCCACCCCGGCAGTGCCAGACTGTGTATGGACTATCTGAAAGGCGTCGCACCGGTTATCGGGAGTGACCGCATTGTCTGGCGGGCCAAAAAATCCGGCAAACTGATGACAATGAAAAAAAGACAATACAGTGAGTCTGGGATGAAACCATGATTAAAAATAAGCTACTGGATTCGCAAACTGGCTTTTATTACGGCAGCAGAATCGGCGAAAACAAATCCGCCTACAATATCGCGGAATATGTTGAAATAACTCATCCACTGGAAATCGCGCACCTGAAACGCGCCATTAATTGGGTAATAAGCCAGAACCCGACGCTTCATGCAGGCTTTGCAGAGGATAACGGGGTCCCTTATCAATACACTTCAGCATGTGAATCTGCGCTGGACGTGGTGGATCTCTCATGGGATGACGATGGGCTGACCACCGCCACAACGTTGATGGAAAAAGATGCGGAGCGCTCCTTCTCTCTGGATAAACCGCCGCTATTCAGGCAGAAAATAATCATTCTGGGTGAAAACCATGTTCTGTGGTACTTCTGCAGCCATCATCTGCTGCTTGATGGCTATGGCACCTGTCTGTTTATTCACCAGGTCGCTGAGGCCTGCCAGAATCAGCCGCCGCTTCCGCCTGGCGTGACTCAGTTTCCAACGACAGAAGCGCTGCTCAGGGCGGAGTCGGATTACCGGGAGTCTGCGAATTATCTGGCGGACAGACAATTCTGGCAAGCCATCGTTCCCCATCTGCCCGACCCTGCAACGCTGGCTCGCCACAATATGCCATCGGGGCGGGTTATCCGTCATACAGAATCTTTTACGTGCCCTGCCGGATTCTTTTCTCCACAGGAGAATCGGCCCTCATGGGTATCGGGGCTTGTTGCGGCCGTGATGGCGTATCTGTATTTATGCTCAGGAGAAAAAGCACAGGTCATCGGCATTCCGATGATGGCACGCACAGGATATCCCGAGCGGCATGCGCTGGTATGTAAAACCAATGTTCTTCCGCTGGCGCTCACTCTCGGGGAAGCCACCACAGGACGGCAGCTGGCGCGGGAAATTGAGCTTGAACTCAAAAAGATTAAAAAGCATCAGGTTTTCCGCTATGAAGAGATAAAAAGCCTGCGGAGTCACTTCAACCTTTCGCCGTTGTTCAATATTGTCGTTAATATCATTCCCTTTGAAGCCGCGACGTCGTTTTCACCGCCGCAACGTAGCCTGGTACGCAACCTGCGATCCGGGAGCGCCCAGGATCTGGTTTTCAATATACGCCCCGATATTGACAATGAGATGCTTCGGTTTGAAATTGATGCTGACTCGGGGCTTTACGATCGGGCGAGCCTGGCCCGGCACGGTCAGGCGGTACAGAAACTGTACAGGCTGCTGTATGCTGAGCAGGGAGACATTTCACTCCAACAGTTAAGGGAGCACTTTGCTCTCTCTGTCTGCGGTAAAGAAAGCAACTGCAAAGTTGACGATGTCCTGCATTGCATTGAACACACAGTGAACCAGGCACCTCACCGTCTTGCCATTTGCACACCGGATCACCCTTCGGCGTCGCTCAGCCATTTAACTTATGCACATCTGCAGCAGCATGTCGTGGCATGCGCCGACCAGCTTGCCCCGGTATGCTCGCCGAATACGGTGCTTTTGCTTGATCTTCCTAAAGGCCCGGAGGCAATCATCTGCATGCTGGCTTCACTGCAGCTGAATAAGCCATTCGTCAACCTGAATTCAGGAGCCGATGAAGCGGAATATCAGCGTGTGCTCGAACAATTCAACGACGCCATATTAATCACCGGACGCACATTTAAACGTCAGAACCTGCTAAGCGCTATGAGCCACTGGCAAAATCTGGCGGGCGGTAACCCGCATTTCACCCTTTTCCGATGCCGAAGACCCGACAGCCGCACTGACCTGCCCGCCGGCATCGGCTATATCATGTTTACGTCCGGCTCCACCGGGACTCCCAAAGGTGTTATGTGCAGCAGGCATTCTCTGAACGCTTTCACCGCCGCCGCCATTAACCGCTACTGTATCGCTCCGCCCGATCGCATATTACAGTTTGCCCCGCTTTTTTTTGATGCCAGTATTGAGGAAATCTTCATTACACTCGCATCGGGCGCCAGCCTGTACATTGCGCCAGATATAACGACGCATGAGTTTCCGGCGCTGCTTCAGTTCTGCGAAACGTATCGCATCAGCTTGCTGGATCTTCCTACCGCCTATTTTAACGAATTACTGTTTGCGCTCGGTGCTGAGCGACAGTTACCGCCGACAGTCACGACTGTAATTGTCGGCGGGGAAAGCCTTTCGGAGCGTACCCGGGCGCACTGGTTTTTACACCATCCCGGCGGCAGACGATTGATTAACTCATATGGTCCGACTGAGGCAACGGTGGTAGCGACGGCAGCCGCAGTCAAAAATGATGATGCCCCCGTTACGATTGGTACTCCACTCAAGGGCGTCCTTACCGCGATTGTTGGCGATAATCTCAAACCCGTCCCGGTTGGTAATCCTGGTGAGTTGCTGATTGCCGGGGCGACCGTCAGCATGGGATACCTGAATCAACCAGCGCTGAGCGCGGAAAAATTCGTATCTCTTGAGGTTAACGGTCAACAATTGCCTGCATTCCGCACCGGTGATATAGCCTGCATGGTTGACGATCGGCAGTTACTGTTTCTGGGGCGAAAAGTGCGCGAAACAAAAATTGCGGGCCAGCGTGTGAATATGAGCGAGACAGAGTCCTGCATCGCTAAACTGCCGGGCATTGTCGAAGTTGCCGTGCTGGCGAAAAGTGGTGACGCGGGCGTCACGCTTTTCGCGCATTATCATGGCCCTCAGCCGCTGGACGAATCAATCCGGCGCACGCTATACGGAAAGCTACCCAATTCGCACATTCCACAACATTTTATACATCACCAAATGCCGCTGACAAAGCTGGCTAACGGCAAGATCGATTACCGAACTCTTGAAAGGCACACCCGGACGCCTGTGCCAGAATATGAGCCGCGTCCGGCAACGTTCATGGCACTGGTCCATGACACGTGGATGAATATACTGGGCTGCGACGAGGGGGACTTTTTCTCTCTCGGTGGCGAGTCACTGCAGGCAATAAAAATCATTAATACCCTTAACGGTTACTGCCAGCTCGATTTGAACCTGCGGGATATTTTTGAAAATCCGGAGCCTGCGGCCTTGTACCAGCATCTGGTTAAGCTGGCACATTCGCGTTATGGGCTTAGTCAATACCACCTGGACATCCGCTGTGCCATTGGCCAGTGCCTGTCCACAGCTATAAGCACCCAGGCTCCTCCTGCGCTCTTTATCCAGAAGCCTGACGGAACGGACGAAAGGTATTTGCTGGACCGCCTCGCCACCAGGTGTGAGGCTCGTATTCTCACGTCAGAGGATGAGGTTCGCCTGACTGCCGGGCTGCCGCTGGTCGCTGCCGTATTCAGCGTACCGGAGGTACCGTCACAATATGTGGCCTGGCTTAATTCACTCCCATCCCTGCTGTTCATGCTATCGGGTCGGGTTCAACAAATGATTTTTCTGTATAGCCCGGTAAACAGCGGCAGGCTGGCGCAGGATCTGTTGCGCGATTACCGACACGAAAGACTACGGCTGATACGTAAGGCTGGCCACCATCTTCAGCGTATTGATGAGGGTATGTCTGAATTGATCGCTCTCTGCGTGCAGCTGGGATATTTTCCACACATCAGGTTTGATACCGCATATGAACGGTTGAGCCGTTGCGTACTGAAAAGCATGGGTATCGAAGATGGCGAGAGTATCGACAACCATGCCGCTTTCGCCGCTGCACAGCAAAAGAACCCAGGTATGCAACTCTGCGATCTGTCTGACTGGCTCAATCAGGTTTCCGCCAGCGGTCAGACCAGGCGCGTATTCACCGTCTCCAGCATAAAAGAAAAAGGATTAAATTCATGAGCGTGATGGGGCTGGTCAAACTTATAGATATGGCGAAAAAGGGTGCCAGATTCGGCAGACTATCATCCCGACATCCGGAGATCGAGGGAGTTGATGACGCCGAAATCAGTGCGGCACACTCGGAAATCACCGCATTCCTTTCCACCTGTGCGCCCGCAAAATCCTCCCGGCCCCAAATGGATAAACCGGGTTACCTCGTCAGTCGCTATGCAAGCCAATATCTGTGGCTGTATGAGAATTTCACCCAAAAAAGCGCAATGTATAATATCCCGATAGCCCGGGAGATCGTCGGCCCCTTTGACCCGGCACGTCTGCTTTCTGCTCTTGAAAAATTGCTCAGACGACATGCCGCGCTTCGCGGCCACTACCGGCTCGACGGCGTGGAGATCATCGCTGACATCGCCACTCCTGATGCACTCTCTGTCGAAGGGCGACTGGAAGACATTAGCGCTGCTGATGACGAGGAACAGCAAAAAAGAGTGAAGGATGCCCTGCAGGCGCAGTGCAGCGTTCCGTTCGACCTCAGCAGTGAACTGCCGCTGCGTTGTCTTATCCTGAAGAAAAGCGCGCAACACCACTGTCTGTTTTTGACCTTTCATCATTGCGTCGTGGACGGCTGGACAGCTAACCTGCTGATTGATGAACTCAGCCATGGCTACCACTCCGGGGAGGAGCTTTTACGTTTCAACAGCGACCATGCTTTTTTCCGTTTTCTTGAAGATCCTTTTATTACCGTCGGAAATGTCGAAGAAAGTCTCAAATACTGGCTTGATGAGCTTTACAATGCTCCGGCCAAACATGCCCTGGAATATGATATTGCTATCACCTCAGCGGATAGGATGCAGAATATCATCAGGGAATCCCTTGCGGATAATTTACAGCAGTCGTTGACACAGCTATCCCGACGTGCCAGTACTTCGTTGTTTACCCTGCTGCACACGGCCTTCGCGCTGTTAATGGCCAGAGAGTCGAAATCGGAACGGGTGGTCATCGGCAGTCCGGTTGCCAACAGAAGCGAGCCCGGGTTAAATACCGCTATCGGTAGTTTCGTCAACACCGTTGCCTGGCAGTTCCATGTCGCCGCTGACGACAGTTTTTGTACGTTATTGCAAAAGAGTGTGGATAAATTCTCCCGCTCGTTCAGGCATCAGGGATTACCGTTCTCTTATCTGGTTGAGCAACTGAAGCCTGCCCGCGGTAAATTCCATCCCATTTTCCAGATTATGTTTGTCTGCCAGCATCGTAAAAGTAACGAACTGACTTTTGGAGCAGCTCAGGTTGCCACTCTGCCGAGAAGTTATGCGCCGCCCAAGTTTGACCTGGTACTCGAAGTCATCTCCACCGCAGAAGGCATTCAGTTTGAATGGCAATATAATAGCCGCTTATTCGCACCTCAGCGTATCAGGGCGCTGGCGCAGGCTTATACACTGCTGCTGCAACAAATCGCACACGATCCCCGGCAGCCCGTTGACCGCTACACCCTGACACCTGCTGACGATATCCCACGACTGCGCACTCTTTCTGTGGGAACGGAGATGCCGCACTTCCTTCACCAGAACTTAGCGCAGCGGTTGTGGCATGCGGGTAAGAACCATGCGGCCCTGCCGGCACTGACAGAAGGCAATCGTGTGTGGCATTACGATGAACTTCTACAGAACGCCAGCGCTATTGCGCAGTGGCTGAAAATTTACACAGCCCGACAGGCACTTATTGCCGTCGATCTTCCGCGCGGTGCTCAGCAGGCAATCGCCGTACTGGGCATCGTTTTAGCCGGACGCGCTTATTTGCCCCTGGCCGAAGGTCTACCGGACAAACGCGCCGCCGATATAATCCGTCTTTCAGGCTGCGACTGTGTCCTGAATGATGCAACTTCTCAGCATTCCCGCTACCCGTCCGGGCTTCGCTGTCAGACTCTCGAAGCGATTTTTTCCACGGCTCACCTGCGCGATGAATTTCATTTCACACCGGGGAAGGCTGATGACCTCGCCTATGTTATTTACACGTCGGGAACGACGGGTACGCCTAAAGGCGTGGCTGTTGAGCACGGTGCGGTCACCAACACCCTGCTAACAATGAATCATCTGTTTAACGTTTCACCTCAGGACAATGTATTAGCCATCGCAGATTTGGCTTTCGACCTGTCTGTTTATGATCTGTTCGGCAGCTGGCTCGCCGGTGCCACTGTGGTCAGTCTGTCGACGAAAACGGCCAGAGAGCCTGCCTCATGGCTGAACGAGATACGGCAACAGCGGATTAGCATCTGGAATTCAGTCCCCGCGATTCTGCAAATGCTGATGCAATATTGCGAGCAGGAAAATATCGCTTCCCTGCCGGAGCTGCGGCAGATCTGGCTGAGCGGGGATCGCATTTCTCCGCGGCTAATCGCACAGGCACACAGGCTGTGTCCTGATGCGGCCATTACCAGCCTTGGCGGTGCCACTGAAGGCGCCATCTGGTCAATCCACTATCCTCTGGCGCGGGATGCACAATACAGAAACGCCATCCCCTACGGCGTCGCCCTGCCCAACCAGAGTATGTGGGTACTGAATGAAAATCTTGAGCCATGCGGTTATGGCGTAACTGGTGATATTTTTATCGGCGGCGCAGGTGTTGCCCGGGAATACTGGCGCGATCGGCTAACTACTGACAAGAGCTTTATAATCTGTACGGAGTCTGGCGAACGCCTCTACCGTACAGGCGATCGCGGTCGCTGGCACCGCAGCGGTTATATCGAATTTCTTGGTCGTGAAGACCTGCAGGTGAAAGTACAGGGTTATCGCATTGAACTGGGTGAAATCGAATGCGCTCTCAATAGCAGCGAACTGGTTGCCGAGGCCTGCGTTGTATGCCACGGTGACCCAGGCAGCAACGAACGCTACCTGGAAGCCTGGATTACGCTGACGCCAGTGGGAAAATTGGACGCCCGCGCGCAAGAGCGGATACAGGAACATCTGATGGCCCTCTTACCCGCTTATATGGTGCCAGCCAGGTACCACATCATCGAACGTATTCCGCTTTCACACAACGGTAAACTGGATCGTTCACAGTTATCCCCGGGTACGGTACATCATCAGGCTGGTTCCCGTCTCCCTGCTGCTGCCACGCCCGAAGTGTTGCACCTGCAAACGCTGCTGGCGGAGACGCTGAATTGTTCGCCGGAACAGATAAACATGCACGCCAGTTTTTTTGATAATGGGGGTAGTTCACTCTCAGGGATCATATTACTGGGGAGAATTAAGCGAACCCTGAACGTTGACCTGTCGCTGGCGGAAATTCTCGGCTATCAGCAGCTCACGTCGCTGGCTGAACGCCTTCGTCAAAATCACCCACTGGCGCTGTCGATGCTGTCAGGAAAGGTGAACTGCCCTACTCTGGCTACGCTGTATCTGGTCCACGGCGCTGGCGGTCAGGTACACCAGTATACCGGTTTAATCCGGGCGCTGGGCTTTCGGGCCAATGTCATCACGATCGCCAGCCCCGGTCTGGCGGAGCCTGAGGCCTGCGAAACACTGACCCTGCAACAGCTGGCCGCAGCCCATCTGTCGACCATACCGCGAAGTGGACGTGCTCTTGCCGTTATCGCAGGCTGGTCATTAGGCGGGCAGTTAGCCGTTCATATGGCCGCGCTGGCCTCAGAGCAAGGATCGCCTTTTGCTCATGCCATCGTCATCGACAGTGGTCTGCCCTCTTCTGAGCCGCTGAAGAAACGCCGGTTCAGTGTTGCGCAGTGCTACCTGAACCTTTTTGATTCACTCGGCATTGCGCGCGATTTATGCCGACAAAAAGGAACAGATGTCCAAAACAGTTTCACTGACGAAGTCAGGGATTACTACGCCCTTAATCAATCAGTTATTGGCGAAAAAATGACTCCTGAGCATGCAGAAGCTTTTTGTCGGGCAGTGAAAAGCTCGTTCGAACTGATTGAGAATGCAGGTCCTCTGCCCCGGCTCGACATTCCAGTGACGCTGTGGCTCAGCGAGGAGCGTCGGAGTAAACAGCCTGAGCTTTCACAAAGATGGAAAGCACAATCCTCATGTAACGTTCAGCTCAACTGGTGCAGAGAAACCCATTACAACATTCTGAATAATGCCCGGCTTCAACGGGCCTTGCTCGGGCTGCTCGGCACTTTATCAACTGTATCGGTTAAATAAGGTGATTCAATATAAGCTGAACCAATAATACTTTTCGGGGTACAGATGAAACTATGGTTATTCTGGTGTTGCTTATTTTTCATTAACCGAATGTTGGTGAATGTTTTTCTTTCGCTCTGTTATCCCGAAGAAATTTCAGTAACAAATTCTCTAAATTAACTTGTAAAATTAATAGTCTGGATTTGCTTACTCTATTTATCAGATTCAGACAGGTTTGAATTTCAATCTAAAAACGGATTTTATGCAAAATTTATTTCGGAAAGAAGCCACTGAGTATCAACGCGCAAAATGGGCTGGTAGTGCGCTATTGATCACAGGTATGCCAGTCTGGTTGTATGTTTCCTTGTCATTGGTGTTTATTTTTGGTTTTCTCTGTTTTATTATGTTTGGAAATTATACTCGGCGCATCAATGTCTATGGGGAAATAACGACATTTCCTCATTCAATAAACATTGTTTCACCGCAACAGGGTTTCATAGCTGAACGTTTCGTTAATGTTGGTGATATTGTTCGTAAAGGTCAGCAGCTTTATCAGCTTGATGTCAGCCGAGTGACTGAAACTGGTAAGGTCAGTGCTAATACGCGGACGGCGCTGGAGAATCAGTTGCAACATGTTGATAATATCATAAAAAAACTCCAGGAAAATAAAAGCATAACGCTGCATAATCTGAATGCACAAAAAAAACAGTATGAAACAGCACACATGCAATCCAGACAATTGCTTGATAATGCACGTGAAGGGATGGCTTTTGCCCGAAACAATATGACTTCCTATAAAGGATATCATCAGCGTGGCCTAATAACGAAAGATCAGCTCAGTTCTCAAACCTATTCATTTTATCAGCAACAGAACTTATTCCAGAATCTGTACAGCCAGCATATTCAGGAATCACTGCAGATTACTAATCTGGAAAGTGATATTGTTACACGTGCGGCTGATTTTGATAATCAGATTTCTCAATACCAATATCAGCGTAGCGATTTAGAGCGGCAACTGTCAGAAGCAGACGCCAGCGGAACATTGATTATAAATGCCCCGGCCAATGGGCGTATTGAATCCCTCAGTGTCACTCTGGGCCAAATGATAAACAGCGGAGATAATCTGGCACAGATTATCCCATATAGTAACGCTATTTATCAGTTAGTACTATGGCTACCGAATAGCAGTCTCCCTTATGTTTCGGTTGGCGATGCTATTAACATTCGTTATGACGCCTTTCCTTATGAGAAATTCGGACAATTTTCCGGCAAAATAGAAAGTATTGCTTACGTCCCGGCATCCATTCAGGAAATGTCCACCTACAGCAGTTCTCCAGTCAATCAAACGGTCGAGCAGATGGCATCTTATTATAAGGTTATTGTCGCATTGGAAAAAACGCAGCTCAGTTATCAGGGGAAAATGTTGCAACTAACTAACGGTATGCGTGCTCAGTCAACTTTCTTTTTGGAGAAAAGGCCTTTATATCAATGGATGTTCTCGCCTTTCTACGATATGAAAAAAAGTCTGGTGGGCCCGATAAATGACTGAAACCTATTTTGAAATATTGAAGAATAAACTGAACCTGACGCTAAACCGCAGGGTACCGCAAATTTTACAGACCGAAGCATCAGAATGTGGACTGGCCTGTCTGGCAATGGTATGCCATTACCACGGGTTGCAAATTGATTTGTTTAATCTACGCAGTCGCTACGGTTATTCCTCCCGGGGTGCAACACTGTCTGCACTAATGGATATCGCCGGAGCGTTGAAGCTGCAATCACGCGCGCTGTCATTGAATATCGATGAACTCAGGGCGTTAAAAATGCCCTGTATCCTGCATTGGGATATGAAGCATTTCGTTGTTCTTGTTAGCGTAAGCCGGAGGCGGGCTGTGATCCACGATCCTGCCTTCGGACGCAAGGTGATGGAGTTGCATGAATTGTCGCGACATTTCACCGGTGTTGCGCTTGAGCTGACACCTGACAATGAGTTTCAACCTATAAAGCAACAAAGTCGATTGCGTTTCCGTAAATTAATGAGCAATGTACGCGGTCTTAAAAGCGCATTATTGAAGATTTTTTGCCTTTCAATAATTATTGAAGCCGTTAATCTGTTATTGCCGGTCGGAACGCAACTGGTCATGGATCACGTCATTCTGGCTGGCGATCATGATCTTCTTGCGTTGATATGTATAGGACTATTGTTTTTTATTTTATTCCGTGCTTGCGTATCTATGTTGCGAGCGTGGATATCAATTGTTATGGGGTCATTAATAGACGTACAGTGGAAAGCCGGAGTTTTCGAGCATCTGATGAAGCTGCCACTTTCGTTCTTCGAAAAGCGTAAACTCGGTGATATTCAATCCCGTTTTGGATCTTTGGATACCATCAGGACGACATTCACTACCAGCATAGTCAGCAGTATTATTGATGGCATTATGTCTGTCGGAGTGTTTATCATGATGCTGCTCTATGGTGGATGGCTGGTATGGGTAGTACTCGGTTTTACGGCAGCATATATTACTCTGAGGTTATCAACTTACCAATACTATCGGCAACTGTCGGAAGAACAGCTGGTAAAGGCGGCACGCGCAGGCTCACACTTTATGGAGTCATTATATAGCATCAGTACGCTGAAGGCGCTGGGATTATCCGCAATTCGCTCGCAATACTGGCTAAACCTGACAGTGGAAACGATCAACGCCGGTATTAAGCTCACCAAACTAAATATGATGTTTGGTGGCTTCGGTACATTTATTGCGACCTGCGACCAGATTATCATTCTGTGGTTAGGAGCAGCATTGGTTATCGACAATGAAATGACGCTGGGGATGTTTGTTGCTTTCAACGCTTATCGAGGCCAGTTTTCTGAGCGAGCCAGCAGTCTGATCGATATGATGCTTCAACTTCGGATGTTAAGTTTGCACAATGAAAGGATAGCCGACATAGTATTATCCTCACCAGAACAGCAGATGCCTGCTCGACAGTTATTCACTAAAGGCAAGGCCGTAGCGCTTCAAATTAGAAACCTTCGCTACCAATACGATCGGCTAACGAAGCCTGTCGTTTCGGATTTGAACCTCGACATTGCAGCGGGTGAGAGTGTGGCGATCATTGGTCCTTCTGGTGTGGGCAAAACCACATTGATGAAATTAATGTGTGGACTGCTGACGCCGGATAGCGGGTCTATTATGGTCGATGGTATGGATATCAGCAGTATTGGCGTTAATAACTATCGTCAGTGTATTGCTTGTGTTTTGCAGGATGACAAGCTGCTGGCGGGCTCTATTGCTGAAAATATTTCAGGGTTTGATTCTGAGCAGGATTTGAAACGTGTAGAGGCCTGTGCCCGTCGCTGCAATATGCATAACGATATTCAAAATATGCCTATGGGATATGAGACGTTAATCGGAGAATTAGGCGGCAGCCTATCCGGCGGGCAGAAACAGCGGATTCTGATCGCTCGTGCATTATATCGCAGACCGAGCATATTATTTATGGATGAGGCAACCAGCCACTTAGACCTGGAAAATGAAGCACATATCAATAACGCAATTGCGCAACTGAACATCACTCGCATCATAATCGCACACCGCCCTTCGACCATTGCATCGGCCGATCGAGCCATTAAGTTAGGATGATAGATGATTATACCAGGAAATGTGCACTAACATAGCCAATGATGTTATCGAAGATCGAGAGCGTTCAGAATTCTGTGTCACGTTAAAAATGC
>NZ_WMJZ01000001.1 GCF_009711095.1 Intestinirhabdus alba | reverse complement strand
GCATTGATACGGCTGGCCGCGTAGCCGTCGTTATGCTGAGTGCCGATGGCCATCTGCGTCGTATCGGCCATGTTAATGGCCAGATCGCCCGTCAGATCGATCCGGCTTCCGGTCACGGCGTAAACGCCCCGGCTTCCCGCCGCGCCGGTGATGGTCAGATCCTCGCCGGTAATCACCCCGCCGCCCAGCGCCCACAGCCCCAGGGCCAGACTACCGTTGCGATCGACGGTAATATCGCTGTTTTTGAGATTAACGGTAGCGCCGGTAAACTGTGCCGAAGCGCCGTAGGAGCCGCCGGAGAAAACCGTATTCCGCTTATCCACCGTGCCGAAATAGTTGAGAGTAGTGTTCTGACCGTTAGCCACCAGCCCGCCGCCCCGGGCTGCGGAAATGTGGCTGTCCGCGCCAATATCAGCGGTGCCTTCGCGTACTTCAATGCCGTTAGCGCTATTGCCAGTGGTTTTTACCGTCAGCGCTTGCGCCGTAACCTCACCAAAACTCCAGATACCGTGCGCATCCGCGCCGCTGGTTTTAATCAGGCTGCCGCTGCCCAGATCGACGATAGCGTTATTTTGCACATTGATACCCAGGGCATCATCGCCCTGGGTATCAATGGACAGCGCAGTGGCGATAAAGCGTGCCGGGCCGTTGGCTGCCGTGCCGTTCAGGCCGTCGACATAAACGCCGTGGCTGCCACGTCCATTTGTTTTAACGGTGCTGCCGCTGCCCAGGTCAGCGCTGCTGCCGTAGTCGGAAATAGTTAACCCTGTGCCGCTGTCGCCGATTGTTTCAATAGAAAGCCTGTCGGCCACCAGCGTCGAAGCGGTATCGATCACCACCCCTGCCGTCATCGAACCAGCCGTGCTTACAACCTTAATCCGGCTACCTGTCCCCAGATCGGCATACGCATTTTGGCCGAATATATTCAGGCCAATTGCATTTTTACCGTACGCTTCGACAGTCAGGCCGTTTGCCGTTAAAACGCTACCAGCGCCTTTAATCTCAACCCCTTTCGCGTACAGGGTCGGGTCGGAAGCAATAACGGTAACGTTATTACCAAGATCAATGGTGCCTGTTTCACCAAAGGGATTCAGTACGCCATAAAGGCTGGCCGAAGTTTCGCCCTTGTCGGCAACAATACGCACGTTATCATTGACCGCTATGTTGGCACCGCTTTGACTACCTATATCAGCCGCCTGCGCCTGGGGGAGGAAAATACTCCCGCTCAGACTCAGTAAACCCGCATGCGCCAACCCGCGCCGGCGGAAGGCTTTCTTAAATTTATCCGTTTCAGTTCCCTGGGATACCCTGTTATGTAATTTCAAGTCCATACTCCCTTTCCATGACGAGATTACAAGCCAGACGGCCATAATGGGTGTAATATGGCCGTACTTTTCCTGCTAAAGATTGAGGGCTTTTTTACCTGCCGGGCAGCGCCCGACAAGAGACGCAGCGTTTTGAATGCCCGTCCGGACCTATTAAGGTGAGCGTAGCGAGCTAATCCTTACGAGCTACATATCTGTAGGGGGCACACTCCTGTGCCCCGGTTAAACATCGCTGCGCCAGACCCTTTAATACATCCGTTACCTGCGCGATTAAATCTTTCCGATAGCGTCAGAAAGTTTTATTTTATTCACCCTGGTATTGTCTGATAAATATAGGGCAGAGTGATATATACCCGTCATACTTCAAGTTGCATGTGCGTTGGCTTCGGGTTACTCGTCTCATCCATGAGACTCGCCCTGACGGGCCGCCGCTGCGCGGCGTTCAAATCTGCTCCAGGCAGATTTGTCGCTCACCCCGGTCACTTACTCCAGTAAGCTCCTGGGGATTAATGAGAGACAGCCTGCGGCTGTTCAAAACACGCTGCGTTTTGTCCTGCAACTCGAATTATTTAGGGTATAAGCCAGTTATTATCTGAAAACTTATCGCCCGATAGTCAGATCAATAATACTCACGAGTAAAGCCCAACCGGCGTCGGCAGCGGCAATTAACAGAAGTTGAAGCTAATGCCCGGTCCCGGTACAGAGTGTGGGCTCTGGAACAGCCTGCCACCAGCGGATAACTCGCAGTCTCGCAAATTACTTAAAAGGCATCAACCTGTTTTTCCCGGATTAAGTAGATGTTAAATGCGCAAATTCCACGCGCATAAGCAAGATCTCATTCACATTAAGATCCAGGCCATTACGCCAGCCCCCCCCTGTTTTGATATTTTCCTTTATTAATTTGCCATTGGGCAGGCGCGCAGACGGCACTATTACCCGGCGTCTCCGTAAGCCTCTCGCGGAATATGCCCGTCACCACTGCCCCGGCAAGGCGATTATTGGCAAGATTTTTAACGGATACATTCTCAGCCTTCCAGCGTTAACCTGCGCTATTCCTGGCTACATTTTCAGATTCACTCACCTGCAATATCCTGGATCGCAAGCTTGCTTAACTTACTTTTTACCCCACCACATAATAAAGCGCACGGGATTACAGGGTGCGGTAAACGGGCGTAAAAAAGCCGACGATAAACGCCGGCTCAGGTTGTTGACGAAGAGGGAAAAAACGTGGTTTTTCCCTCTTTGTGGTTAGCCGCCGAAAATCAATGAATTGATTTTCCCTGTTTATTTTTGTGGTGATTATGGCCGAACGAGTTCGGCCTGGGGTTTGTCATCAGTCTCAGCCGACGATAAACGTCGGCTGTGTTTCACACCGCTGGCGCTACTGGCGGCGGGCTTTCACCGCCTCAGAGAGCTGGCGCAGCAGCGACTCCGTATCGTCCCAGCCGATGCAGGCGTCGGTGATGCTCTTACCATAAACCAGCGGCTCGCCGCCGTCCGGATTCTGGTTACCCTCCACCAGATGACTCTCTACCATCACGCCGATGATCGCCTTCTCGCCGCCCGCCACCTGGCGACAAACGTCGGTGCAGACGTCCATCTGCCTTTTAAACTGTTTGCTGGAGTTGGCGTGGCTGAAATCGATCATCACCTGCACGGGCAGACCTGCCTTCCCAAGCCCCGCTTTAACCTCCGCGACGTGCTTCGCGCTGTAGTTCGGCTCTTTGCCGCCGCGCAGGATAATGTGGCAGTCGCCGTTGCCGCTGGTGTTGACGATGGCCGAATGCCCCCACTTGGTTACAGAAAGAAAGCAGTGCGGCGCACCCGCGGCATTGATTGCATCAATGGCCACCTTGATTGTGCCGTCCGTTCCGTTTTTAAAACCGACCGGACAGGAGAGGCCGGAGGCCAGCTCGCGGTGCACCTGCGATTCGGTAGTGCGCGCGCCGATGGCCCCCCAGCTCATGAGATCGGCCAGATACTGCGGGGTGATCATATCCAGAAACTCGCCCGCGGCCGGTAGCCCGCTGTCGTTGATATCCAGCAGCAGCTTGCGGGCGATGCGCAGGCCGTCATTAATCTGAAAGCTACCGTCCATATGCGGATCGTTAATCAGCCCTTTCCAGCCCACGGTGGTGCGCGGCTTTTCAAAATAGACGCGCATAACGATTTCCAGCTCGCCCTTCAGGCTTTCGCGCAGCGCCAGCAGGCGAGCGGCATACTCTTTTGCCGCCGCCGGATCGTGAATTGAACACGGCCCGATAACCACCAGCAGACGATCGTCACTGCCTTTTAAAATTTTATGGATCGCCTTCCGGGCGTGGGCCACCGTATTGGCCGCGTTCTCGGTGGCCGGAAATTTTTCCAGCAGGGCGACAGGGGGTAATAACTCGTTGATCTCTTTAATGCGTAAATCGTCGTTCTGATAATTCATCTCTGTTCCAGCGTTGCCATATTTATATTAATGAATGCAATCCCTCCAATCTATCTCTTCAGTCAGGAAGTGTAAACGTGATTTTACAGTTCCCCCAGACTAATCCTGGAAACCGGCAAAAAAACGCCAGATGGTCGCGAAAAACAGGATCTGACCTACAATTTTTATCTGTAAACGCTCTGTTTATTCTCTTTTTCAAGATTCCGTGCTGACTTACAGACAACACACAGAATCTTCAACCATCGCCCGGCGACTTCGCTGGCTTATGCACCGCGGAAAGACGTTGTTCGACTCTCACATGACAGGAGCACCGTATGAAAATGACTAAACTGGCAACCCTATTCCTCAGCGCCACCCTCAGCCTTGCCGGCGGTGCCGCGCTGGCCGCCGAAACCGGCGCTGAAACGAATAACGGACAGGCAAACGCCGCTGCGGAAGCCGGACAGGTAGCACCAGACGCCAGGCAGAACATAGCGCCGAACAACGTTGATAACAACGATATCAACGCCGGTGGCGATCTGCACCATTCAGACGGCACCTCCACCAATAATGACGCTATGAGTAAAGATGAGATACATAAAAATACGATGTGTAAGGACGGTCGCTGCCCCGACGTTAATAAGAAAACACAATCAGGTAACGGCACTAAAACCGACGGCACCACCCAGTAACGAAAAGCATCATCCGGGCGGGAGGGCGATGGCCCTCCCTTTTATTTAACCGGCAGGATGTCATACAGTTAAGAGGTTAACCACAACGGACTGACGCTCATGGCACATTCACCCTCCAGCAACACCGATTCCACTCCCATTGATAATAATGCCCGCCGGCTGCTGTTAGCGTTCTGCGTCACCGCCGGGTTTATGCTGCTTGAGGTAGTCGGCGGCCTGATCTCCGGCTCACTGGCGCTGCTGGCGGACGCCGGACATATGCTCACCGACGCGGCGGCCCTGCTGTTTGCCCTGCTGGCGGTACGCTTTGCCCGGCGGCCACCGACCCTCAGACATACGTTCGGCTGGCTCCGTCTCACCACGCTGGCCGCTTTCGTCAACGCCATCGCGCTGGTGTTGATTACCGGTTTAATCGTCTGGGAAGCGGTTGAACGTTTCCGTGTCCCCCGCCCCGTTGCCGGAGGGCTAATGATGACGATTGCGGTCTGCGGACTGCTCGCCAATCTGCTGGCCTTCTGGCTTCTGCACCGGGGTAGCGATGAAAAAAATCTAAACGTCAGGGCCGCGATGCTTCACGTCTTCGGCGACCTGCTGGGATCGGCCGGTGCCATCATCGCGGCGCTGATTATTATCTGGACAGGCTGGACGGTAGCAGACCCGATTCTTTCCATTCTGGTCTCGCTGCTGGTGCTGCGCAGCGCCTGGCGGCTGCTGAAGGAGAGCGTAAACGAGCTGCTGGAGGGCGCGCCCGCCTCGCTGGACGTTGCCGCCCTGGCGCGTCATCTGAACCGGGCGATCCCTGAGGTACGCAACGTGCACCATGTACACGTCTGGATGGTGGGGGAAAAACCGCTAATGACCCTGCACGTACAGGTGATCCCACCGCACGATCACGACGCGCTGCTTGAGCGCATCCAGCACTTTCTTAATCATCATTATCAGATTGCGCACGCCACCATTCAGATGGAGTATCAGCGCTGCAGCGGGCCGGACTGCCGCCTCAATCAGGCGTCGTCCGGCCATGTTCATCATCACCATCACTGACGGGAGAGCGCGCGGGAACCTCTTTCACGCGCGCTGTTAATCCACATCCGGCTACCGTTCAGGGCAATAAAGGTGAGAATCAGATACTCCAGCGACATCGCGTATACGCCCTGCAGGGCAAAAATAACCACGCTGATAACGTTGATTGCTACCCACAGCAGCCAGTTTTCCACATATTTGCGGGTCATCAGGATCATCGCCACCACCGACAGCACCATCATGCACGAGTCCCAGAAGGGGAAGGCGTCCGGTTCCAGCACGGGCATCGAGACCGCCAGCCCCATCGCCTGCATCATGCTCACCGCCGCGTGGGTCAATATGGCGAAGACCGGATCGATAAACGCCGTCATCAGACCAATCACCACTACGCAGACCACCAGCCATCCCAGCGCCTTCGACGCAGGGAGCCAGCGAATTTTCAGCGCCGCCTCGTTACGGTCGGTCTGCCGCGACCAGGCGTACCAACCGTAAATATTCGCGCCAAAGAAAAAGAGCTGCAGCAGCAGGCTGGCGTAGAGCTGAATTTGAAAAAAGATAATCGCAAACAGCGTGACGTTGACCAGGCCGAAAAAGTAGTTACTGATTTTCTCCATGCTGGCCAGCCCGATACACAGCAGCCCGGCCAGCGTACCAACGGCTTCGATCCACGACAGATCGTAGCCACCGGCCCCAAACGGAATATGCACCAGGATATTCTGCGTACTGAAAAAATCCATCTTGACTCCCCAGAGCGTAATGTGACGCGAAGTGGTTGTTAAAGCACGTAGTGTAGCCGCAAATTCCGGCATACGGTTTTTGCCCTTTTCCGCCGGGGCGGGATTAAAGATAAGTGCTGTCGACTCATCCTCCCGTAGCCCATCCATCGCTAACGACCTGCGCGGCCATGGCTGGCAGTCCCGCTTCCCTGGCCGATATCCTGACAGCGCTTCGGATGCTCGTTCAGCTCTGCGATAGCGCTGAAGCAACGTCCCCTTCGGCGCGTGCTTTGACCACAGCACAGGTATCCGTAGTCTGGCCAGGCGACAGGCGTGGCAAAACCTGACGAAAGCAAATAAATGACCGCGCGGCCCGCCGGATGTTTTTCATATTTAACGAAAAGACATATTAAAGCATTTTTGTGGCTAAGTTAAATTAATTTTGTTTTGTATATTAAACAAAGCGGAAATACCATAAAAAAAAAACGCTTGCTTTTATATTGTCTCCACCTGCGGCGGGGCATGTTGCCGTTTAGTTTGTCAGAAGTGGCGTGATGGATGGATCGGCAAAGGCGTCTATAGGGGCAATGGGCCAGATGAAATAAACCGGAAAACGTCATCGTTGAAAGGTATGGAGCGCCAAAGGCGTCGCAAGCGCCTTTTAGGTCGGTGCTCGTGCTCGCCCTGCGGGCCGTCGCCGCAGGCGGCTCCGTTGTCTCACTTCGTTCGACCCGAACCTGCTGCAGGCTGCCTCGTCTCCTCCTGAGACTCGCCCTGCGGGCCAGCGCTGCCGCGCCGGGCAAAATTGTTCCCGACAATTTTGTCGAATCATTAATATCGCAGATAGCAAAAAGGCACCTTTAGGGTGCCTTTTTACACTGGTGGGTCGTGCAGGATTCGAACCTGCGACCAATTGATTAAAAGTCAACTGCTCTACCAACTGAGCTAACGACCCCTTATGGGATTTACTGCTTTGTCCGTTCAGTAACGCTGGTTTACACAGAAGCTGAACCGTTCTCGCTTGCCTCACGCCTGAAGTCGCCATTATCCGAAGAATGGTGGGTCGTGCAGGATTCGAACCTGCGACCAATTGATTAAAAGTCAACTGCTCTACCAACTGAGCTAACGACCCCTTGCGGGATTTTACTGCTTTGCCTGGTCAGGCAACGGTGGGTCACACAGAACGGAGCTGAACCTGCCTCGCTCTCTTCACACCTGAACTCTCTTTTATCTGAAGCATGGTGGGTCGTGCAGGATTCGAACCTGCGACCAATTGATTAAAAGTCAACTGCTCTACCAACTGAGCTAACGACCCGGTGGTGGGTGATGACGGGATCGAACCGCCGACCCCCTCCTTGTCAGGGAGGTGCTCTCCCAGCTGAGCTAATCACCCGATACTACGCTGGAAAACCGCTTCCAATTTAACCAACAGAACCTGCAGAGTGGTCGGATACGCCTCTATAGAGCGCCGCTACGGATGTAACGTTATCCTTTACACGCTGTTCTCATTTCTGCCTGAAAAAATGGTGGGTCGTGCAGGATTCGAACCTGCGACCAATTGATTAAAAGTCAACTGCTCTACCAACTGAGCTAACGACCCATTTTTATGCTGCTTTCGGGGAGCGCGATATCCCGTGGCAACGGCGGCATATATTACTGATTTAAGATTTCAGCGCAACAAAAATTTTGATGCAGATCGCTTAACTGCCCAGGAATCACACGACGCGACCAGAAATAATACGTTTCCTGGTCGCATGCTGAACGTTACAGCGCGCCAAGGCGTTTTTGCGCCTGCCTGGCACCGTCGGTGCCGGGATATTTGGCGATAACCTGCTGATAGACTGCTTTCGCTTTCGCGACATCGCCTTTGTCCTGCATAATAACGCCGACTTTAAACATCGCGTCCGCGGCCTTCGGCGATTTCGGGTAGTTCTTCACCACCGAGGCGAAATAGTACGCCGCATCATCTTTTTTCCCCTTATTGTAGTTCAGCTGGCCGAGCCAGTAGTTGGCGTTTGGCTGATAGGTTGAATCAGGGTACTTCTTGATGAAATTCTGAAAGGCCACCAGGGCGTCGTCCTGGCGGGACTTGTCCTGCACCAGTGCGATAGCCGCATTGTAGTCGCTGTTGGCGTCACCGCTTTGCACCGGCGCGCTGCTCGTTGCCCCGCCCGCTGCCGGCGCTGACGTTGAGCCTGTCGCCGCCCCGCTTGCGTCCGCAGGCGGCACCGCCGTCGATCCGCCGTTGCCCAGGCTCTCCATCTGCTGCAGGATCTGCTTCTGGCGCTCAATCACCTGATTCAGCTGATACTGATTTTCCTGAATCTGGCCGCGCAGGGAATCAATATCGGACTGGTTATCGGTGAGCTGCTGCTGGAGCTGAGTTAAAAGCTGACTGTGGGCATTAGAAATGCGTTCAAGTTGAGTGACGCGGTCTTCGACCGAGCCTGAGCCGACACTACTGATTGGCGCCTCTGCAAAAGCGGCCCAGGGGGCCGCTATGCCAATCAGTAACGACAGACCCAACAGATGATGTCTGAAGTTACTGCTCATGCCATTCTCTTAGTAGACCAGTACGGCACGACGGTTTTTGGCGTAAGCCGACTCGTCATGACCCAGTACCGCAGGTTTTTCTTTACCGTAAGAAACGATGGAAATCTGGTCAGCGGATACGCCTTTACCCTGCAGGTACATCTTAACGGCGTTAGCACGACGCTCGCCCAGGGAGATGTTGTATTCCGGCGTACCCCTTTCGTCCGCATGGCCTTCTACGGTCACTTTGTAAGAGGGGTTGCTGCGCAGGAAGTTGGCGTGCGCATCCAGCATAGCCGCGAAGTCGGAACGGATATCGTATTTATCCAGATCGAAGTACACGATATTGTTCTGCTGCAGCTGCTGCATCTGCAGACGCGCCTGCTCTTCAGAGGACATGTTACCGCTGCCGTTGCCGTTCGCATCCATGCCCATACCCGTACCGGCACCCATCATACCTTCGCCGCTCTGGTCATTGCTGGCGTTCTTATTGGAAGAACATGCTGCGATTGCCATAACAGGCAGAGCGATCATCAGCCCTTTCAGCACTTTGTTCAGTTGCATTTCAATGATTCCTATATTAATCAATTAATTATTATCACAGATACGGCGACCAGGCAGGCGATTTAACCTGTCCATCGGTTGCCGGAAGACGCGCTTTGAAACGCCCATCTGTAGAAACCAGATTCAGCACGGATCCCATCCCCTGAGAAGAGCTGTAGATAACCATAGTGCCGTTGGGTGCCACACTTGGCGTTTCATCCAGGAAGGTTGACGACAGAACCTGTACGCCCCCCGTTACCAGATCTTGTTTGGCAATGTGCTGCTGACCGCCGTTGGTGCTGACCATTACCATAAATTTACCGTCGCTGCTGATGTCAGCATCCTGATTCTGCGAACCCTCCCAGGTAATACGCTGCGCCGCGCCGCCGTTAACGTTCACTTTATACACCTGTGGACGACCGGCCTGGTCAGAGGTAAAGGCCAGATTCTGGCTGTCCGGGAACCAGGTTGGTTCGGTGTTGTTGCTGCGCCCGTCGGTTATCTGACGAATTTGCCCGGAGGCGATATCCATCACATACAGGTTCAGGCTGCCGGTTTTAGACAGGGCGAACGCCAGCTTGCTGCCGTCGGGGGAGAACGCCGGCGCGCCGTTATGACGCGGGAACGAGGCCACCTGACGCACCGCGCCGTTGGACAGGGTCTGGATCACCAGCGCGGAACGCCCGCTCTCAAAGGTGACATAGGCCAGCTTTGCGCCGTCCGGGGACCATGCCGGCGACATCAGCGGCTGCGAGGAACGATGCACCACGAACGGGTTGTAGCCGTCGTAGTCGGAAACGTGCAGCTCGTAGGGGAACTGGCCGCCGTTAGTCTGCACCACGTAGGCGATGCGGGTGCGGAACGCGCCCTTAATGCCGGTCAGCTTCTCAAACACTTCGTCGCTGGCGGTATGACCCGCATAGCGCAGCCACTGCTTGTTCACTTTATAGGTATTCTTCGCCAGTACCGTACCCGGCGCGCCGCCGGTATCAACCAGCTGATACGCCACGCTGTAAGAGCCGTCCGGATTCGGCGTTACCTGCCCGACCACCACGGCGTCGATGCCCAGCGCTGACCATACGGCAGGCTGCACCTCCTGAGCGGTGCCCGGCTGCTGCGGCAGACGAGCGCGGTCCAGCGGGTTAAATTTACCGCTGTTGCGCAGATCCGCGCTCACGATACCGCCGATATCTTCAGGCGCGGCACCCGGCCCCGCCCACTGGAACGGCACAACGCCGATGGGGCGCGCCGAGTCGTTCCAGTCAGTAATATCAATACTGACCGTCGCGTGCAGCGCTGTCGCCCACAGCATCAAAAAACCCAATGTAACTCGTAATGCCTGCTTCATTGTCTCTCCCTTATCCAGGCGATAAGCCCGCGATAATTTAGCAGATTATTAACAAATCAATATACATAAAACGACCAGAACTCAGCGACAATCGTAGATGACTATCCCCGCCGTAGCAGGGAAAGTGTCATTTAAGGGGTAAAGTTCAGAGATGCGTCCTTAAACACTTCATACACCGCCTGACTTGGTGGCTTTGGAAACTTCGCCTGCTTAACCGCCGCCAGCGCGGCCTGACATAGCGCAGCATCTCCCCCTTTCGATTCAACGTCCAGTACCCGTCCATCGGGTGCCAGCTGGATATGCAGCCGACAAATCTTCCCTGCATAGAGCGATTTATCGTTAAGCTTACTGACGATAGCCGCCCGAACCTGATCCTTATAAGAGTTGATATCAGCGCCCGATGCGCCACTGTTTTTAGTATTACCACTCCCGGCAGGCGAAGCATTGTTCCCTTGCGTTCCGACCCCCGTTTTCGGTGCATTCTTACCGGAGCTGAGATCGCCGAAGAGATCATCAACGTCCGATGCGGCGGCTTTCTCTGCGGCAGCCTTCTTCGCCGCTGCGGCTTTTTCAGCGGCTGCCTTATCAGCGGCCGCTTTCTTCTTCGCCTCGGCGGCGGCTTTGGCCGCCTCGGCCTCCGCTTTCTTCTTCGCCTCGGCGGCGGCTTTGGCCGCCTCGGCCTCCGCTTTCTTCTTCGCCTCGGCGGCGGCTTTGGCCGCCTCGGCCTCCGCTTTCTTCTTCGCCTCGGCGGCGGCTTTGGCCGCCTCGGCCTCCGCTTTCTTCTTCGCCTCGGCGGCGGCTTTGGCCGCCTCGGCCTCCGCTTTCTTCTTCGCCTCGGCGGCGGCTTTGGCCGCCTCGGCCTCCGCTTTCTTCTTCGCCTCGGCGGCGGCTTTGGCCGCCTCGGCCTCCGCTTTCTTCTTCGCCTCGGCGGCGGCTTTGGCCGCCTCGGCCTCCGCTTTCTTCTTCGCCTCGGCGGCGGCTTTGGCCGCCTCGGCCTCCGCTTTCTTCTTCGCCTCGGCGGCGGCTTTGGCCGCCTCGGCCTCCGCTTTCTTCTTCGCCTCGGCGGCGGCTTTGGCCGCCTCGGCCTCCGCTTTCTTCTTCGCCTCGGCGGCGGCTTTGGCCGCCTCGGCCTCCGCTTTCTTCTTCGCCTCGGCGGCGGCTTTGGCCGCCTCGGCCTCCGCTTTCTTCTTCGCCTCGGCGGCGGCTTTGGCCGCCTCGGCCTCCGCTTTCTTCTGCGCCTCGGCGGCGGCTTTGGCCGCTTCGGCTTCCGCTTTCTTCTGCGCCTCGGCGGCGGCTTTAGCCGCTTCGGCCTCAGCCCGCTGTTGCTGCTCCTGCGCCTTTTGCGCCGCCTCCTGCGCCTGCAAACGCTCTTTCTCCAGTTGCTTCAGACGCTCCTGTTCGGCGGCCTGCTTTTCACGCAGCTCTTCAGCCTGCTGCTGCGCCTGTTTTTCACGCTGCTCCTGCGCGCGCTTCGCGCTTGCCTGCTGCTGCTGTTGGCGATTGTAGTTTTGTACGACCGCGCCGGGATCCACCATCACGGCGTCGATGGCGGAGCCTCCGCCCCCCCCTGACGCTTCGATATGCTCATCGAACGAACTCCAGATCAGCACCGCAAACAGTATGATATGCAATACCGCAGAGATGATTATCGCCCGCCTGAGTTTATTATTTTGTTCGGTTGCCTTTGACACTCTCGGTTCCCAAAAACTCGTAACCTGCTAAGCAGATGTTTAAATCGGCTGCGTCATCAGGCCGACCGACTTCACACCCGCGCTATGTAACAGGTTCAGCGCTTTAATGATTTCATCGTAAGGCACATCTTTTGCACCACCGATTAAGAAGACTGTTTTCGGATTAGCCTGAAGACGGCTTTTCGCTTCCGCAACAACCTGTTCCGGCGGCAGCTGCTCCATGCGATCCTTCTCCACTACCACGCTGTACTGCCCCACGCCGGAAACTTCAACGATCACCGGCGGGTTGTCATTACTGCTGACCGCCTGCGATTCGGTCGCATCCGGCAGATCGACCTCCACGCTCTGGGTGATAATGGGTGCCGTTGCCATAAAGATCAACAGCAGCACCAGCAGTACGTCCAGCAGCGGGACGATATTGATTTCAGACTTAAGGTCGCGACGATTCCGCCCGCGCAATCTGGCCATGGTTTACCCCTTGTCGCTCTCGCTAACGGTAAACGCCTGGCGGTGCAGAATCGCGGTAAACTCTTCCATAAAGTTGTCGTAGTTCAGCTCCAGCTTATTCACCCGCTGATTTAGTCGGTTGTAAGCCATTACCGCCGGTATCGCCGCAAACAGGCCGATCGCCGTCGCGATCAGCGCCTCCGCGATGCCCGGTGCCACCATCTGCAGCGTCGCCTGTTTTACCGCCCCGAGGGCGATAAAAGCATGCATAATCCCCCAGACGGTGCCGAACAGGCCGATATAGGGGCTGATAGATCCGACGGTGCCAAGAAAAGGAATATGCGTTTCAAGATTTTCCAGCTCGCGGTTCATTGAGATTCGCATGGCGCGGGACGCCCCTTCAACCACCGCCTCCGGCGCGTGGCTGTTGGCGCGATGCAAACGCGCAAACTCTTTGAACCCGCTGTAGAAGATTTGTTCCGAGCCGGTGAGATTATCGCGTCGCCCCTGGCTCTCCTGGTAGAGACGAGAAAGTTCGATACCGGACCAGAACTTGTCTTCAAACGCTTCGGCCTCCCGGGCCGCGGCGTTAAGAATCCGGGTTCGCTGGATAATAATGGCCCAAGATGCGATTGAAAAACCAATCAAAATCAGCATGATAAGTTTAACCAGAAGGCTTGCCTTCAGGAACAAATCAAGGATATTCATGTCAGTCACTGCTTAAACTCCGCGACAATAGACTTGGGAAGCGCACGAGGCTTCATTTTGAGTGGATCAACGCAAACAACTAACGCTTCCGCTTCGTTGAGCAGCGTATTCTCTGCGTTGACGATTCGCTGCGTAAACACCATTGAGGTGCCGCGCATTGAGGTAACTTCCGTCTGAACTTCGAGCATATCGTCAAGCCGTGCGGGCGCGTAGTATTCCAGGGTCATTTTGCGCACCACAAAGCCGATCTGCTCCGCCAGCAGCGCCTGCTGGCTGAAGTGATGATGACGCAGCATCTCCGTACGCGCCCGTTCATAAAAAGCAACGTAGCTACCGTGATAAACCACGCCGCCGGCGTCGGTGTCTTCATAATAGACACGAACCGGCCATCGAAATATATACCCGCTCATTTATGCTGCCTCTTCGTTGGCTTTACTGATTTAATCCGGCCATTCGGCTTTCGCAAATACGAAGCATAGCCGGCCTTAACGCCAGAAGGCAGCATAGATGATATTACACAGCGCGTTGTATTCACTTTACATCCCGGTAAGGCAACAAAGGTACTTCTGATCGCTGCTACTATACGCGCGGTAGTGAAGCTTGGGAATGGGAGGAAGTTAAGGGAGAGTAAAAATTTATAAGCCTGCCCTGGCCCTGACTTTTTAAGGAGAATTCCTATTCAAAAGAAGAAATAAAATAGGCCAACGCACAGCACAATATCGGCCAGCAGCGGCGAAAAAATCCCCTGCCAGAGCGCCGTATGCGGGCGAAATCCAACGCCGTGAATCACCCCGGCACAGACCGCCCACATCAGCAGCAAACCGTGCCAGATTTCCAGCCCGCTGGAGCGGGCGGCAAAGCGCGCCGGGTCCCAAAACATACAACCTGCTAACAGTAGCGCCATGACCAGGGAGAGCGCCCTCAGCGAGCGCCTGTCCATAATCTGATAAAGAGAGTTCATTCTACAACCTCCAGGCAGACAAACCCGGCGCTTACCTGAGCAAGCGCCGGGAAAGGGGTCGGCGGGTCGCCGAGATGCCCCCGGCATCACGGCGACCGTTCTGCGTCAGTGCTCTTCCTGGCCGGCCTTACCTGCTTCGACATGCTCCAGCGCCAGCGCTGTAATAATTCCGAATGCACAGGCAAGAAGCGTTCCCAGAATCCAGGCGAAATACCACATAATTTAGCTCCTTCCTTAGTACAGAGAGTGAGTATTGCTTTCAATATGTTCTTTAGTGATGCGGCCAAACATCTTCCAGTAACACCAGCCGGTATAGAGCAGAATGATCGGCACCAGCACCGCGGCAACCCAGGTCATCACATTCAGAGTTCGCTGGGTGGAGGTGGCATCCCACATGGTCAGGCTGGCGTTCATCATGGTGCTGGAGGGCATCACGAACGGGAACATCGCAATACCGGCGGTCAGAATAATGCAGGCCAGGGTCAGCGAGGAGAACAGGAAGGCCAGGGCCCCTTTTTCCATCCGCGAAGTAAGCATCGTCAGCAGCGGCAGCACCACGCCGAGCGCCGGGATCAGCCACAGCACCGGCGTACAGTTGAAGTTCGTCAGCCACGCCCCGGCCTCGCGGACTACCTCTTTATTCAGCGGATTAGAGGCGGCACGATGGTCCAATACGGAGGTCACGACGTAACCGTCAATGCCGTACACCACCCAGACGCCCGCCAGCGCGAAGCAGACCAGCGTCACCAGCGCCGCAATCTGCGAGGTTGCGCGAACGCGCAGCTGCAGCTCGCCCACGGTACGCATCTGCAGATATGTTGCCCCCTGGGTCACAATCATCGCCACGCTCACCACGCCCGCCAGCAGGCCGAACGGGTTCAGCAGCTGGAAGAAGTTGCCGGTATAGTAGAGGCGCAGATCCCCGTCAATATGGAAGGGAACACCCTGCAGCAGGTTGCCGAAGGCCACGCCGATCACCAGCGGCGGCACAAAGCTGCCAATGAAGATGCCCCAGTCCCACATATTGCGCCAGCGGCTCTCTTCGATCTTCGAGCGGTAGTCAAAGCCCACCGGCCGGAAGAATAGCGAGGCCAGCACGAGGATCATCGCCATATAGAAGCCGGAAAACGCGGCGGCGTAAACCGTCGGCCAGGCGGCGAACAGCGCGCCGCCGGCGGTGATCAGCCACACCTGGTTACCGTCCCAGTGGGGGGCGATGCTGTTAATCATAATCCGACGCTCGGTGTCACTACGTCCGAGAACGCGGGTGAGCATCCCCACCCCCATGTCGAATCCATCGGTGATCGCAAAGCCAATCAGCAGAATGCCAACCAGCAGCCACCAGATAAAACGTAAAACTTCATAATCGATCATTTGACGACTCCTGTCTTAGCGTGCCGGCTGAGAGGCCGCGGTGGGCGACTCAAAGTGATAGCGACCGGTTTTCAGGCTGCTGGGGCCAAGGCGGGCGAACTTAAACATCAGGAACAGCTCCGCCACCAGGAACAGGGTGTAAAGGCCGCAGATCAGGATCATCGAGAACAGCAGATCGCCGACCGTCAGCGTTGAGTTCGCCACGGCGGTAGGCAGCACCTCGCCGATGGCCCAGGGCTGACGCCCATACTCGGCGACGAACCAGCCCGCCTCGACGGCAATCCACGGCAGGGGAATACCGTACAGCGCGGCGCGCAGCAACCATTTTTTCTCGCCGATGCGGTTACGGATCACGCTCCAGAAGGAGAGCGCGATAATCGCCAGCAGCAGGACGCCGCACGCCACCATGATGCGGAACGCGAAATAGAGCGGCGCGACGCGCGGGATGGAGTCTTTCGTCGCCTGCTGGATCTGCGCTTCGGTCGCATCGGTGATATTCGGCGTATAGCGCTTCAGCAGCAGGCCATAGCCCAGATCTTTTTTCATGCTGTCGAACTGCTCGCGTAGCGCCGGATCGTCGGAACCGGTGCGCAGCTGTTCGAGCAGCGCGTACGCCTTCATCCCGTTACGGATGCGCTCTTCGTGCTGCGTCATCAGCTCTTTCAGACCGGTGACCGGCGTATCCACGGAGCGTGTGGCGATGATGCCCAGCGCATAGGGGATCTGAATCGCCATTTTATTCTCGCGCGCCTCCTGGTCCGGGATCCCGAACAGGGTAAAGGAGGCTGGAGCCGGCTGGGTTTCCCACTCGGCCTCAATGGCGGCAAGCTTGGTTTTCTGCACGTCGCCCATTTCGTAGCCGGATTCATCACCAAGCACGATAACCGAGAGCACGGCGGCCATACCGAAGCTGGCGGCGACGGCAAAGGAGCGTTTGGCAAAGGCGACATCGCGCCCCTTCAGCAGGTAGTAAGCGCTGATGCCGAGGATGAACATGGCACCGGTCACATAGCCGGAGGCCACGGTGTGTACGAACTTCACCTGAGCGACCGGGTTAAGCACCAGCTCAGAGAAGCTGACCATTTCCATACGCATGGTTTCGAAGTTGAAATCCGAGGCGATGGGGTTCTGCATCCAGCCGTTGGCGACGAGGATCCACAATGCTGACATGTTGGAACCGAAGGCCACCAGCCAGGTGACCGCCATGTGCTGAACTTTGCTCAAACGATCCCAGCCGAAGAAGAAAAGCCCCACAAAGGTGGATTCAAGGAAGAAGGCCATCAGACCTTCGATCGCCAGCGGCGCTCCGAAGATATCGCCGACGTAGTGGGAGTAATAGGACCAGTTAGTCCCGAACTGGAACTCCATGGTCAGACCGGTTGCCACACCCAGCGCGAAGTTGATGCCAAACAACTTGCCCCAGAATTTGGTCATATCTTTATAAATTTGTTTGCCGGAAAGAACGTAGATGGTTTCCATAATGGCCAGCAGGAACGCCATACCGAGCGTCAGCGGCACAAACAGGAAGTGGTACATCGCGGTCAAGGCAAACTGTAAGCGCGACAGTTCGACTATATCTAACATTATGACTCCTTGCTCATCGCATGAAGACTCCGAGAGTGAACCCCGGCGGACAGGGTTACACGCATGCCCCAATAGAAATGTATTTGCCCGCTCTCATCGCCGGCGTTCTCCCGGACGAAGAAACATCAATGATGAAAGGTTGCAAACGTGTTGATAAAAAACCCAAATTGATGCTGCAAATATATTACGCCGTAATACCCATACAATAAACAGGTTTTTACAGAGTTGTAATCGTATTTTTCGATACCGATCAATTAATAGCTAATTTAGCTTTATCCCACTACTTTGATCGCCAACAATTTATCTCCTTTATAAAAAATTTTCCAGAAAATAAACGTTGATATATATCAAAATCAAGCCAGCACCTTAACAACACTGGCATTCCGGCAATAACGGTAACCTTATTGTTACTTTTTTGTTTAAATTAATTAACGATAAAGTTTCAAAAAAGATATATTCCCTAAATAATTCAAGTTGCAGGACAAAACGCTGCGCGTTTTGAACGGCCGCAGGCTGGCCCCGAAGGGGTGAGGCCCCCGGGCCGAATAAAGCCAACGCACATGCACCCTGAAGTATGACGGGTATATGCAGGCAGAAAGTGAAGTCCTGTCGTCGCCAGGCCTGGTGCATATAGATGTCCCTGGTCAGAGATCCGAGGGGTGATATTTAAAAAATATTTTACATAAGCAAAATTGACTGGTTTTCGATTTACCTTATTTTCACTTTATATTTAACATAGCGTCTGGTCCACCGGGCGTCATTGGCGCGGACAGTTTGCACCGGGACCACGCGCGGGTTACGTGTTTTCTAAAGGATGCGCGAGCGCCAGCGCGGAATTGTTCAGGCTTCGGCGGGGGAATTGAGCGCTGCGTTGAACGGACGGCCAGAAAGGAGGCCCGTACTCAGACCTCCGAAGAGTGATATTGCTACAGCGGATTAATAATCAGCACGGCAGTACCGGAAAAATCCCCTGCCGGTAGCGTTCCGGTCGGCAGCCGGGCCGTAATGTGGTGCTGCGAATCGCCAGCAGGCATGGAAAGTTGTAGGCTTTGGCTAAGATCGCGATCGTCAAACGCTACCGGAACGTCAAAGGATTCGCCGCTGGCATTGAATACCGCGATCGCCCCTTTGCCTCCACTAAGCTCCATTACGGTCTTTACATCGCCGGTACAGTTAACGCCGATATCTTTACTTACCGTCTGTCCCTCTCCTGAATTCACGCTGCCGAAATCGAACTCCGCCCCGTCGTTCAGGAAGCTGCAGGTGACGTTTGACGGGTTTGGATGCATGCAAATCGTATCGGGACCGATATAGGGAGATCTATCGGAAATATCACGTATCGCAACGGGTTCAAAACAGAGTTCGGCCGCCGGAGGGGGCGTGGTATTGGGCTCAGCAACCCTGATTCTCACAAAACCGACACTGCTATAATAAGTTATATAACGTTGATAAAGTTCAGCCCAGGTCTGACTATCACCCACGCTAAGGCACTCAAGATCCTGCCCCCAGTAACCGTGATAAGGAATAAATTTTCCCTCTTTTACCGGAGCCATACAAAACTGGGTAACGCCCTGCGGAATAAGCTCTTTTTGCGCCGGGGAAGTCCCCCCCATCGAACCTATCGAAAAATAGTAGCCGCCCGCCTGCGGGTCCCATCTTATGGGCGGTGTTGCTATCGGTACACCAACCGAGGCAAACGTATTACCGACGCCGAAGAACGTAATAATCAATAACCAAAGGCCTGTTTTTCTCATCACGGCTCCCGTGGTGTGAGTGATGGTAAAGCAGATAAACCGAAGCTAAGCCAGCCTCGTCCCCTACGGCGTCCGTCGTCTTACGCCGGACGCTCTGCCCCTATTCATAATCCAGCCGGAAGGTGGCCGTCGCCGAAAATTCCCCCGGTACGATCCCCCGGGTCGCCAGCGCCTGCGGCTCGCCCTGCACGTAGGCCCGCCACCGTAGCTGCATCTCTCCGGTGACCAGTTGCGTCGCCGCCCCCGCCTTCTCCAGCGCCAGCGGCGTGCCGTCCATCGCCTCCAGCCCTATCGCAATGCCTTTTGCCGTGCTGCCGGCATCGAGGGCCAGCAGCCCCGGCAGACCGGTCGCCGGCGTGCCGCTGAAGGTCACGCTCAGGGTGTTCGCCAGCGACGGATCGCACTCCGTCAGATGCAGCGTAAAGGGCACGCCCTTCGTTCGCGTGTCGGCATACAGCGCTTTGTCTATCACGCTGCCAAACTCCAGCCCGATGGTCTCTTCTCCCGGCGGGATCGTACACGGATCCGCCACCAGGGTGCCGCCAAAGGTTACGTTATCCTCAGCGGCCATCCCTGGCAGCGTAAACGTCATCGCCAGCACGCCCAGCCAGTGCAGTCGCCTCATATTTCCCCTCTCACTGATAAATAACCTGCAGGGTGGCCGTTGCGCTGAACAATCCCTCTTCCAGGGCGACTCCCGCCGCCTTCACCGGCACCGCCTGCATCACCGGCGGGTGATCCACACTCACCGCAATCGGCTTACCAAAAGTAATCGGTTCGCCCTCCACCAGCACGCGAATCGCCAGCCCGTCGACCGAGCTCTGCACCGCCGAGGCGTCAAACGCCGCCGGAGCGGTAGTGGTCATCACAATATTCAACCCGCTCCGGGGGCTGTCGGGATAGCAGATCAGGTGGTACTCCACCGGCTGAATGTAGCGGCGACCATCTACCCTGTTGACGCCAACGCGGCGGCCAAAGTCCACCGCCACCGGCTGCCCGCCGTTAATCGCGCAGGGCGGCGGGTCTATCAGAGTTCCTTTAAAGGCCATCTCTGTGGTCAGATTAGTGGCTAAAGCGGGTCGCAGACAGAACAGAACCCAGCCCGTCGCGATCGCCAGGACGCCGCAATAACGCCTCATCGTTTTATCTCCTTACTGATAGGCTACGGTTAGCGTGGCCGAAGCGCTAAACGCTCCGGCCGTCAGCGAGCCTCCCGGTGCCTTCACCAGCTGCGCCCGCAGCACCGGCGGCGCGCTACGGCGGATGGCCAGCGGCGTGTTCAGCGGTATGACCTTCCCGTCGCCAGACAGCCTGATCCCCAGATCCGGCTGACTGGCCTGCAGCACCGTGGCATCAAACCCGGCCCCGACGCCGCCGATGGTCATATTCAAGGTATCCGCCGCAGCGCCGGCGCAGTCGAGGATATAATCCACGTTCTGACTGTAAATCCCGCTCTCCACTTTGCTGGTCATCACCTCATCGCCGAAATCCACCGTAATCGCTCTCCCGTCATTAATGTTACAGGGCGGCGCGTTAACGGTGACCTTCACCGTCAGCGTGGCTGCAATCGTACCGGCCTGCGCCGGGCCGCCGGAAAATAGCAGCAGGAGCAAGGGCAGCGCCAGGACGCGCACGGGCAGCGCGTTCATCAGTCATACTCCAGATCGACATTCAGCAGCGTATGCCACGGCCCGACCCGCAGAGGCGCTGCGGTTCGCTCCGTCGTCAACGTATAGCTGAGCGTGTCCTGCCCCGGACTCAGCAGCAGCGGCGCGGCGTTCTCATCGAGAGAGACATCCCGGCCATCGGCGTCCTTCAGGCGCAGCGCCAGTCCGGAAACGCCGTGCACCGCCAGTAAATGCGGATTGTCCGGATCGGTGGCGGCGGTGAAATGAACCGACACGGCCGGCTCATCGTCGCTCCACAGCAGATTGTCAGAGCGTTCGTCCCGGTTATGCGCCGGGGCGGCGATGCAGTCACGCAGCCGCAGCCGCAGAGGAACCGGCCTTCCCCGCTCGCCGGGATGCTGCAGCCGCCGCGTCGGGATATTGCCCATATCGACAATCTGCCAGGCCGAGGACATTTCCAGCCGACACGGACTCTCGGTCAGGCTACCGACTACCTGGAGCACACCCGTTTCACCGTCCACCTCCGACGGCGTCGCGGCCTGCGCTCCGCAGGCGACCAGTGCCAGTAGCGACCCGCCCAGACGCCACACTATTTTGTGGTTCATTATTTACCTCCACGGCACGGGCAGGTCAGCGGCTGCGCACCGGCGAAGCCGTGCAGGCGTTGCCAGAGCAGGTAAACTTCAGCTGCGGACGGCCGCCGTAGTCGTTGATATAGGTGAGCACCGGACTGTTTCCCAGCGCTGCGGCGTTCACGCTCAGCGCAGCATGCTGCTCCCGCGGTGCCAGCATAAGCGGCTTAAAGCCTTTGACCGGCTGGCCGCCGGGGCGCGTGCTGCCATCCACCAGCGTGACGTAATAGGGCGTCGGGTTGTTTACCAGCCAGCGCTCGCCGCTGCGGGTGAGCGTCACGCGCTCCTGCCACGGGGTGTCTGACTTTGCCGGTATCAGCGCCTTCGGACGGAAAAAGAGCTTAATCCGCGTCTGCAGCGCCAGCTGTAGCGTATTTGGTTTCGTGGAGCGTGGCGGAATTTCCCGCAGGTTAAAGTAGTACAGCGATTCGCGATCCTGCGGTAGCGTGCCGATATCCGGTAGCGTCTGAATGCGTACCTGGCTCCTGGCCCCCGGCTCAATGCGCTGCACCGGCGGCAGAACCGTCATCGGGTGGGTAATCTTGCGGCCCTGTTCATCCTCGATCCAGCCCTGGGCCAGATACGGCAGCTGCTTGTTCTCATTGCTCACCGACAGACTGACCGATTTTTCTCCACCTTCCACCACGACGCGGGTCCGGTCCAGCGCGATAGCCGCCAGGGCCGACGTACTCAGCGTACAGAGCAGCGCACCCGCGCCAGCCGTCAGGATTATTTTGTGGTTCATCATTCTTTTACCTGTGCTTGTAGTTTGTTTCTGACATCTTTTTTGAGGGCCGCAGACGACACCGGCGTACACGGCAGCAGCAGCCCGTGAGTAAGATCCGTCGGCAGGCTATCGGGCAGCGTAATCATGCAGCGCCCGTCGACGCCCCACGTCACCCGCATGGTATCGCCCGGATGGATGCCGCTCAGATAGACGTTGCCCTCATCCCCCACCACGCCGGTATTCTGCCCCTGCCCGTTCTCAACGCCAGCGCCGAACGGCGGCGTGCCGCCCTCAGGCAGGCGGATAGTCGCCATCGCCCTGGCTCCGGACACCACGTCAAACTTCCGGTAGCCGATGGCACCTTCGGTCAGGGTATCCTGTACCACCGTCCTGCTGGCTTCGGCATTGTCGGGCAGCGCGTCAAGGTCAATGCTCATCCGACTGCGGTAATAGCTGTTGACGTCGGAAACCACCGCCTTGCCAAAACGGTTGGTGAGCACGCTGCTGCCGAACCCCTTCACCGGAATATCCGGCACATCTCCGGTATCCAGCAGCATTCGCGTCCCGCCCTGAGAGCCGCTGCGGTGCAGCGCGGCCCCCTTCGCCGTTGCGGTTGCCCCCCCCTGCAGGCTCAGGCTCAGCGCCGAATAGCTGCCGCTCTGATAGCTGGCGTTCAGGTTGGTCGTCACCCTGTCCCCTTCGTGGGTCCAGTAGCCGGACGCCATGCTGTCTCCGTGCGACAGTCCGCTGCTTATCTGATAATAATCATGGTCACCCGCGCGATCGTAATAGCTCAGCTGGTGCGTGTTGCCTCCCTGATTAATCGTGGCGTTGTAACTTAGCGATCCCGTACCGCCCCAGGGCAGGGAAACCGACAGATACACCCCTTTATCATCCATCTGGTAATAGCGGCTGCGGTAGGCGGTAGCCGACAGGCTAATGTTGCGAATATGGCCGATATCAAAATAGCGCGACATCGTCAGGGTGTAGCGGTTGTTTGTCGGCCGATCCCAGTAGGTCTGGTGGCTGTAGTTGAGATAGACATCCGCTCCCCAGTCGGCCAACTGCTGATTAAAGGTAATGGTGTAAAGCTCCTTACTGGAGCCTTCCCGCTCGCCGTAACGCCGCGCGTCGAGGTATTCGCCCATGCTCATAAAGTTCTGCTGCGAGAAGCGATAGCCGGCGAACGTCACCTGGCTGCCGGTGGAGTCAAAGCGCTTGGAGTAGCTCAAGCGCCAGGAGTTACCCCGCCGCCCATCGCTTTCATAGGGCAGGCTGGCCCGGGAGCTGGTCATATCAAACGAAACGGCACCGAACATCAGCAGATCCCGCCCTACCCCCAGGGCCAGCGCATCGTACTCAGCGCTCCCTACGCCGCCGCCGTACAGCGACCAGCCGTTGTTCACCCCCCAGGAGAACTCGCCGGTGGCGAACATGGGCCCGTCGGTATGGTGCTGCGCGTCGGAAGGCCGGCCGCTGGCCAGCTTATAGCGTATTTGCCCCGGTCGGGTCAGATACGGAACGGAGGCGGTATTGACCGTAAACTGCTGCACGGTGCCGTTCTGCTCCTCCACCCGCACGTCCAGCGTGCCGCTGACCATGTCATTCAGATCCTGAATACGAAACGGCCCGGCCGCCACCTGGGTTTCCTGGATCACGCGCCCCTGCTGGCTGATAATCACTTTGGCGTTGGTTTTCGCCACCCCGGTAATTTCCGGCGCATAGCCGCGCAGGTTCGGCGGCAACATACGGTCATCCGACTGCAGGCTGATTCCGCTAAAACGAAAGCTGTCAAAAATATCGGAATAGAGGGCGCTTTCGCCGAGGGTTAGCTTCGCCCCCAGGGCGGGCAACGCGCGCCAGGCGTAATATCGATTCCAGTCCCAGCGCTTTTCGCGGCTTCCCTGACCGCGGCGGACGCTCGCCTGCCAGTCGGCGCGCAGCCGCCACGGTCCAACGTTAATCCCGGCCGTACCGTTGCCGTTCAGCGACTGGCTGTCGCCCCCGCGCTGTTCGTGCCGGGTCTGGGCGTCAACGTAATAGTCAAACAGCACGCCCGGAATTCCCTCATCCCACTGTGACGGCGGATCCCAGTTCGGTGCCCGGTAGACGAGGTCGCTCTGGGGGATATTCAGATAGAGCGTGCTGCTTCCCAGATCGCCCCTCACCCCGATCCCCGACAGGCTGTCCGGATCGAGGCAGCGCCCATCATGCAGCCAGCGCAGATCGGAACGGACCTCGTCCTTCAGGCCCAGCATATCCACCAGCCTCGGCGTCAGGCAGGGAATACTGCTTTTGGGATCGCTCTCCGGTGCCAGCCACTCAATATTCTGATCGGGAATTTCATCTTTATTATTGACCCGCAGGGACATCACATATATCCCCGGCATGATATAGCCCGCCCGGGAAAAACGACTCAGATCGATATTGGTTTTGTCATGCACATCCAGAATGTCCGTATTAAATTCGATCTCGTCGGCCACGGCGCAGAGCGGCAGTCCCAGCAGCGCCAGAGACAGCAGAACGGCCAGTTTGTGCGGCTTCAGAGTACGGCCTGGCGCTAGTGTAGACATCACCATAAATCTTTATTCCGGAGTAGCTGAAAAGATAATGTGTCCTGGCTCTACGCCCCGGCGGATCGCCGGACAACGTTAATCAGTAGTAATCAATCTGAAAACGCAGCGCCGTACGAAAATTGCCGGTACGGGGCAGCTGGCCGTTGCTGACCAGACGCAGCGTATAGTCCAACTGCTGCGACGCCCCGCTCAGCGCACCGGGCGGCAGGGGTTCGCCTGGCCGGGCGAGATTGCCGCGCGCGTCCTCTACCTGCAGCGCCACGCCCCTCGCACTGCCGCCGAGGCCGAACCAGCCGCCGTCATCAGGCCCATCGAACATCACGCGAAAATAACGCCAGTCGGGTAGCGCGGCGTTCAGGCGGGCAAGATGGCAGTGAATCAGCCGAATGCTGAACGCGCGAGAGGCACCCTTGCCGTCGCGGACGATTGTGCTGACCGGAATTGTTCCCATATCCACCGTCTGATCGCGACTCTGCGTATCAATAGCGCAGGGCGTCTCGATAACGCTTCCCTGCACGTTGACGCGCCCGTGACCGCGATCCGGCGAGCCGGCCAGGCCAACCTCACTGTACAGAAGTACGAGCAGAACGAGCGGTAGAGAAAAAAGGAGTCGACTTATCACGGCGGTTCTCCGGCGCACAGATCCCCCGCGCGCCGTCGTGCGCGGGGCGTACATCTTACTGATAGCTCAGCATAAAGTTGGCGATACTATTGAATTCACCCGGATTAACGGCGGCTCCATCCCCCTGCAGATAGGCGGAAAATTCCAGCGTCGCCGCCTTTTCGCCTGCCGCCAGCTGTTGAGCCGCTGTCGGTTTACCCAGTTCAATGGCCTTGCCGGTGCCATCGGTCAGCACAATACCCGCGCCTTTTACGTCACCGGTGATACCCAGTTTGCCCTTTTGGCCTTCCGCGCCGGTAAAGGTAGTGGTCACGCCTTTAGCCACGCTCAGGGAGCAGTTTTCCAGCTGAATCTGGAAAGTCTTCGGCGCAGAGCTGCCGCCGTTATCCAGAAGGACGTTTGAAATCTGCCCCAGCTCAACGGTCTGGCCGTCGGAATCAGGATTGACGGAGCAAGGCGCATCAATAACCGTACCGTGGAAATTCACGATGCCATGCCCCTGATCGGGCGGAATCGTCACCGGAGCGGGATCTTCCGCATGCGCAAAAGAAGCAAGGCCCATCACTACAGATGCCGCCAGCATAATTTTATTCAGTTTCATTTCTTTTCCTTTAATAAGGGTTATATTTACCCATTGCCAATTAAGTGTTTTTTACAAACCAAACGCATCCCTTTCCGTACATTGACGGAAATAGAAAAACAGCTCACCTGTATTTCCCACCCCCTCCGCCATTCGGAATTCATATTTCAGATAGCGTTTCCAAACTCATCCCTGACGCGGTAGTCATGGAGTAATAAACGCCAGCAAAACCTGAATAGCGTTATCCAGATCAATTTATGCTAGTCGCGAACAGTTATTAGCTCGGGGGTAATACTACATATCTTTTCTAAAACTGACAAACCTGAAAACGACCATAAATCAAATTCAATATTAAATTTCTCACATAAAAGGCTGCTACTTTTTTTACGACGAGTTACTTGGCTACACCCCAAGAATCCAGTATAAAACACTAATTTTTGAATACAATAAGGTATAAAGATCGTAAATTGATATTTTTTACGATAAAATTCCCCCCCGTTTAGCCATAACCTCTGATTAACAATAGTGTGTAAAATGTTACTTAAAAGATAAAAATAATCACCTTCGCTCATCTGAATCGTCATGAGGTAGGAATATGCCAGGAACAGAACTGCGTGATAAATTGTCCATTAATGACAAAATGGTTATTGTCTCACTTAAGGAAATTTACAAAAATAGAGTTATCAACTCATCTCAACCACCGACATGGATAAGCACTCGAGATATAGCAGAACACTGCAATATAAATATTTACCGGGCCAGATACGCACTACTTAAGTTAGAAGCACGAGGAATCGTTGCGAAGCAAACTAATAAATCTAAAAACCATAGCTGGAGACCTGTTGAAGACCATTTCTTATTATAAAAACATCACCAGGATAAAAGACCTGAGCCGCAAAAATCTGAATTTGGGGGAAATATGCACAGAAAAGGCCGCAGAACCAGCACCAACTCTCTGGAGCTGTATGAACACTACAGCCAGCTTCAGCGCATTGAAGACGCGCTACGCCAGTGGAACGGAGGGATAGAGGCTATCAGAGACAATATCATGCGCGTTGCCAATACCCCGGGCGGGCAAGAGCCGGAAATTGCCGTACTGCTGAATACGCTGGACCGCTACTTTCTCGATCTGGGCGAGTTGCTTGTCCCTATCCCGAAGCATGCACAGGAGATATATTATCCCCTGGCCGTCGGGCATGCCCGACACATATAAAAAAGGCCATCATCCGATGGCCAACCATGTCGAAAACGGAGCAGCCCCGCGCCCTTTGCGCGACAAACGCGGGGGCGGGGCTGTTTTACTTTTATACCCGTCATACTTCAGGCTGCATGTGCGTTGGCTTTATTCGGCCTGCGGCCTCCCCCCCTCGGGGCCAGCGCTACGGCTGTTCAAAACGCGCCGCGTTTTGTCATGCAACTCGAATTATTTAGGGTATATCTCACTTCATTACGGCCTTCAGCGCTTCGCCGATATCGGCAAGGCTGCGCACGGTTTTCACCCCTGCGGCTTCCAGGGCGGCGAACTTCTCGTCCGCCGTTCCCTTGCCGCCGGCGATAATCGCCCCGGCGTGGCCCATCCGTTTCCCTTTCGGCGCGGTAACCCCGGCGATATAGCCCACCACCGGCTTGGTGACGTGATCTTTAATATACGCCGCCGCCTCTTCTTCGGCGCTGCCGCCGATCTCGCCGATCATCACGATCGCCCCGGTCTGCGGATCGTCCTGGAACAGCTTCAGGATGTCGATAAAGTTAGAGCCGGGGATCGGATCGCCGCCGATACCAACGCAGGTGGACTGGCCAAAGCCGTAGTCGGTGGTCTGCTTGACCGCTTCATAGGTCAGGGTGCCGGAGCGGGAGACGATGCCCACCCTGCCCGGCTGGTGAATGTGGCCCGGCATGATACCGATTTTGCACTCGCCGGGGGTGATCACGCCGGGGCAGTTCGGCCCGATCATGCGCACGCCCGCCTCGTCAAGCTTCACCTTCACGGTCAGCATATCCAGGGTAGGGATACCTTCGGTGATGGTGATAATAAGCTTAATGCCCGCGTCGATGGCTTCCAGAATGGAGTCTTTGCAGAACGGTGCCGGCACGTAAATGACGGATGCCGTTGCGCCGGTGGCCTCTACCGCCTCGCGCACGGTATTGAATACCGGCAGGCCAAGGTGGGTGGTGCCGCCCTTGCCCGGCGTGACGCCGCCAACCATCTGCGTGCCGTAGGCAATGGCCTGCTCGGAGTGGAAGGTGCCCTGGCTACCGGTAAAGCCCTGGCAGATAACTTTGGTATTCTTATCAATCAAAACGGACATTATTTCCCCTCCACTGCGGCAACAACCTGCTGAGCTGCATCCGTCAGACTTTTCGCTGCAATAATATTCAGGCCGCTGTCAGCCAGTTTCTTCGCGCCCAGCCCGGCGTTGTTGCCTTCCAGACGCACGACGACCGGGACGTTAACGCCCACCTCTGCCACCGCGCCGATGATGCCGTCGGCAATCAGATCGCAGCGCACGATGCCGCCGAAGATGTTGACCAGCACGGCCTTCACGTTGTCGTCGGAGAGGATAATTTTAAACGCTTCGGTCACACGCTCTTTCGTCGCGCCGCCGCCCACGTCGAGGAAGTTGGCCGGCTCGCCGCCGTGCAGCTTAACGATATCCATGGTCCCCATCGCCAGGCCCGCGCCGTTAACCATGCAGCCGATATTGCCGTCCAGCGCCACGTAGTTCAGCTCCCACTGCGCCGCCTGGGCTTCGCGCGGGTCTTCCTGCGACTGGTCGCGCATTTCGCGCAGATCCGCCTGGCGGAACAGGGCGTTGCCGTCAGCGCCCAGCTTGCCGTCGAGGCAGATCAGGTCGCCCTGGCGGGTGATCACCAGCGGGTTAATTTCAATAAGCGCCAGGTCACGCTCGAGGAAAATGGTCGCCAGGCCCATAAAAGTTTTGGTGAACTGCTGCACCAGTTTACCTTCCAGACCCAGCTTAAAGGCCAGCTCGCGCCCCTGCCAGGGCATCGGGCCGGTCAGCGGATCGAGGGCCACCTTGTGGATCAGGTGCGGGGTTTCTTCCGCCACTTTTTCAATTTCCACGCCGCCTTCGGTGGAGGCCATAAACACCACGCGGCGGGAGCTGCGGTCAACCACCGCGCCAAGATAGAGCTCTTTAGCGATATCGGTTGCCGCTTCCACCAGGATCTGATTCACCGGCTGGCCGCTGGCGTCCGTCTGGTAGGTCACCAGCCGCTTGCCCAGCCAGTGCTCGGCAAAGGCGCGGATCTCTTCCTTGCTGTTTACCACCTTCACGCCGCCCGCTTTGCCGCGGCCGCCAGCGTGAACCTGACACTTCACTACCCACGGACCGGCACCGATTTTCGACGCCGCCTCTTCGGCCTGACGCGGAGTAGTACAGGCATAACCCACCGGCGTTGATAAGCCGTAGCGGGCAAAAAGTTGTTTTGCCTGATATTCATGTAAGTTCATCTGTTCTGTCCATCCTTCAGGTAATCGTTATCTTTAAACCCGCAGGCCGCGCGGTATATATGCCCGGCGGCGCTCCGCTTCTCCGGCCTGCGGGGCAGGTGATGCTCTTGCTGACTACACGTCCAGCAGCAGGCGCGTCGGATCTTCCAGCAGCTCTTTAATGGTGACCAGGAAGCCGACGGATTCACGGCCGTCAATCAGCCGGTGGTCGTAGGAGAGCGCCAGATACATCATCGGCAGGATCTCCACCTTGCCGTCCACCGCCATCGGACGATCCTTAATGGCATGCATACCGAGGATCGCGCTCTGGGGCGGGTTAATGATCGGCGTGGACATCAGGGAGCCGAATACGCCGCCGTTGGTGATGGTGAAGTTGCCGCCGGTCAGATCGTCCACCGTCAGCTTGCCGTCGCGGCCCTTCAGCGCCAGCTCTTTGATTTTTTTCTCGACGTCGGCCATGCCCAGCGCGTCTACGTCACGCAGCACCGGCGTCACCAGGCCGCGCGGCGTGGAAACCGCCATGCTGACGTCAAAATAGTTGTGGTAAACCACGTCGTCGCCGTCGATGGAGGCGTTCACCTCCGGATAGCGCTTCAGCGCTTCCACCACCGCCTTCACGTAGAAGGACATAAAGCCCAGGCGGATGCCGTGACGCTTTTCAAACGCTTCGCCGTACTGCTTGCGCAGATCCATAATCGGCTTCATGTTGACTTCGTTGAAGGTGGTCAGCATGGCGGTGGCGTTTTTCGCCTCCAGCAGACGCTCGGCCACGCGCTTGCGCAGACGGGTCATCGGCACGCGCTTCTCGCTGCGCGCGCCGGGCTGAGGCTGCGCCGCTGGCGCAGCCGCCGGAGCGTTGGCCTCAGCCTGCGCCGGGGCTTTCGCCAGATGCTTTTCCACGTCTTCGCGGGTGATGCGGCCGCCGACGCCGGTGCCGCTAATGGCGGCGGCCTCAAGGCCGTGTTCGGCCAGCAGACGACGGATGGCCGGGCTTAAGGCGTCGTTGTTCTGCTCGCTCAGCGAGGCCTGCTGGCGCTGCGCCGGGGTGGCGTCCTTTTCTTCCGGCTTCGCGCTGGAGGCTTTGCCCGCGCTGTTGCCTTCGCGCAGGCGGCCGAGGATCTGTCGCGAGGTGACGGTGGTGCCCTCGTCTTCCAGCACCGCATCGAGAACGCCGTCCGCCGAGGCCGGAACTTCCAGGATCACCTTGTCAGTTTCGATTTCCACCAGCACTTCGTCACGAACAACCGCATCGCCCGGTTTTTTGTGCCAGGTCGCCACGGTGGCGTCGGCGACGGACTCAGGCAGGTCAGGAACAAGAATATCTACGCTACTCATTATTTATCCTTTATTTAATCGACGTTCAGCGCGTCATTAACCAGATCTTGCTGCTGCTTCTGGTGAACGGACATATAACCTACCGCCGGAGAGGCGGAGGCCGGGCGGCCCGCGTAACGCAGGGCGGACCCAGACGGAATCACTTCGCGGAAGTTATGCTGGCTGCAGTACCACGCTCCCTGATTGAGCGGCTCCTCCTGACACCAGACAAAATCATGCACGTGGGCGTACGGCTTCAGCGCCTCCTGCATCGCCTGGTGCGGGAACGGGTAAAGCTGTTCGATGCGCACGATGGCAACATCTTTTTGATCGTTCTTCCGGCGCTGCTCCAGCAGGTCGTAATACACTTTGCCCGAGCACATCACCACGCGCTTCACCGCCTGCGGGTCCAGTTCATCAACCTCGCCGATGGCCGGCAGGAAGGCACCGTTAGCCAGCTCGTCAAGGCTGGAGACCGCCAGCGGATGACGCAGCAGAGATTTCGGCGACATCACCACCAGCGGACGGCGCATCCCGCGCAGCGCCTGACGACGCAGCATGTGATAAACCTGCGCCGGGGTCGACGGCACGCAAACCTGCATATTCTGCTCGGCGCAGAGCTGCAGATAGCGCTCCAGGCGCGCGGAGGAGTGCTCCGGCCCCTGCCCTTCATAGCCGTGCGGCAGCAGCATCACCAGGCCGCACATCCGGCCCCATTTCTGCTCGCCAGAGGAGATGAATTGATCGATCACCACCTGGGCTCCGTTGGCGAAGTCGCCAAACTGCGCTTCCCAGATGGTCAGGGTGCGCGGCTCTGCGGTGGCGTAGCCATATTCGAAGGCCAGCACCGCCTCTTCAGAGAGCACGGAGTCCCAGACCCGGAAAGTGCCCTGCCCGTTATGCACGTGCTGCAGCGGGGTGTACGTCGAACCGTTGACCTGGTTGTGGATCACCGCGTGGCGATGGAAGAAGGTGCCGCGGCCGGAGTCTTCGCCGGACAGACGCACGGGAATGCCCTCATCGACCAGGGTGGCATAGGCGAGGTTTTCCGCCGCGCCCCAGTCGAAGAGCTTCTCGCCCGCCGCCATAGCCTGGCGATCGCCATAGATCTTCGCGACCCGCGATTGCATTTCAATGGCTTCCGGCACCGTACTGATGCGTTTGGCCAGCTCCTGCAGGCGCTTCATCTCCACCCTGTTCGGATACGCCTCGTCCCACTCGTGGTTGAGGTAGGGTGACCAGGTAAAGGAGTGCATATTCATCGGACGCCACTCTTTTACCACGCACTCGCCGGAATCCAGCGCGTCGCGATAGAGGTTCACCATCTCGGTGGCGTCCTCCAGGGTGGCGACCCCGTCCTGCTCCAGCCGGTCGGCGTACAGCTTACGCGGGGTCGGATGCTTTTTGATTTTCTGGTACATCAGCGGCTGGGTGGCGCTCGGCTCGTCGGCTTCGTTGTGGCCGTGACGGCGGTAGCACACCAGATCGATAAACACGTCGCGCTTGAAGGTGTTACGGAAGTCCAGCGCCAGGCGGGTGACGAAGGCCACCGCCTCCGGATCGTCCGCGTTAACGTGGAAGATCGGGGCCTGCACCATTTTGCCGATATCGGTGCAGTACGGCGTGGAGCGCGCGTCCAGCGGGTTGGAGGTGGTAAAGCCCACCTGGTTATTGATGACGACGCGCACGGTGCCGCCCACTTCATAGCCCCTGGCCTTCGACATGTTCAGGGTCTCCTGCACCACGCCCTGGCCGGTAACCGCCGCGTCGCCGTGAATAGTGATCGGCAGCACTTTATTGCTGCCCGGCTCGTCCAGCCTGTCCAGGCGGGCGCGCACGGATCCGATGACAACCGGACTGACGATCTCCAGGTGCGACGGGTTAAACGCCAGCGCCAGGTGGACCAGGCCGCCTTCGGTTTCGATATCCGATGAGAAGCCCATGTGGTACTTCACGTCGCCGGTGCCGAGATGCTCTTTATGTTTACCGGAAAATTCGTCGAACAGATCCTGCGGCCGTTTACCCAGCACGTTTACCAGCACGTTCAGGCGGCCGCGGTGCGCCATCCCCAGCACCACTTCGCGAGTGCCGCTGTTGCCCGCGTGGCGGATCATCTCTTTCAGCATCGGGATCAGGGCATCGCCGCCCTCCAGCGAGAAGCGCTTGGCTCCGGGGAACTTCGCTCCCAGATAGCGCTCCAGCCCTTCGGCGGCGGTCAGTTCGCTAAGGAAACGCTTCTTCTCTTCGCTGCTGAACGCCGCCCGACCGGATTCGATACGCTGCTGGATCCAGCGTTTCTCTTCGGTGCTGGTGATGTGCATATACTCCGAACCGATCGGCCCGCAGTAGGTCTCTTTAAGGGCGGCGATTAGCTCGCCTAACTTCATCGTCTCTTTACCGCTGGCGAAAGAGCCGACGTTAAAGCTTTCCTGGAAATCCGCCTCGCTCAGATCGTGAAACGCCAGATCGAGATCCGCCACGTTCTCCTGCTGCCACAGCCCAAGCGGATCGAGATCCGCATGCTGATGGCCGCGAAAACGGTAGGCATTGATCAGCTGCAGGACTTTAACCTGCTTCACGTTGGTATCGGGATCGGAAATCGTCGAGGAGTAACGTGAGGCATCTTTCGCCAGACGGCGAAAGTAGTCACGCATTTGAGAGTGGAGTTGATCCGGTTTGACTCCGGTGCCCGGTAACTGCTGGAACGTTGAACGCCAGTTAGCGTCTACCGAGTCAGGATCGGTTAAGAAGTCTTCATAGAGCTGTTCTATCCAGCTCTGGTTTGCGCCAGAGAGGTAAGAAGAGTCCAGCCAGGCTTGCAAAGCGCTGTTCTGCATCGTGATCCCTTAAGCATCTTTGTTATGCTTACTTCGCCGTGGATACTACTACGCACATATCACATCAGATGTGCGTGCCGGGGTTCACCTGCGAGCTCTTGTTGGCCCGCGAAGGAACCTTTAAAAACTGCCATTAATCTTCTGCGTTCAGGCTACGACTTCGTTGGCTGCTTTCGCTTACTCCAGTCACACAGCGATCTCTGTTCCGGAGATGTACTCAGTTGCCGCCCTGTCTCGCTCTGAGCGTCCCGATTACGGGTACTGCAATGTAGCGGTTTTTAAAGGTTTCCTGTTTTTTGCCCGGTGGCGCTACGCTTACCGGGCCTACTGTCTCACAGGTCGGATAAGCGCAGCGCCATCCGGCGTGTTACTTACGCGCTACGCTGCAGCAGCATCGACTTAATATGGCCGATAGCCCGCGTCGGGTTCAGCCCCTTGGGGCAAACGCTGACGCAGTTCATGATGCTATGACAGCGGAATACGCTGAATGCATCGCTCATTCCCTCCAGGCGGGCGTCGGTTTCCGTATCCCGGCTGTCGATCAGGAAGCGATACGCCGCCAGCAGACCCGCCGGGCCGATAAACTTGTCCGGATTCCACCAGAACGACGGGCAGGAGGTGGAACAACAGGCGCATAAAATACATTCATACAGCCCGTCAAGCTTCTCCCGCTGCTCCGGCAGCTGTAAATGCTCGCGCGCCGGAGGATTCTGCCCATTATTCAACAAGTAAGGCTTAATCTTCTCATATTGTGCATAGAATTGCCCCATGTCTACCACCAAATCGCGGATCACCGGCAGACCGGGCAGTGGACGTATCACAATTTTCTTTCCTGACCGGTTCAGGGCGGAGATCGGCGTGATGCATGCCAGCCCATTTTTACCGTTCATGTTCAGACCGTCTGAGCCGCATACGCCCTCGCGGCAGGAGCGGCGAAAAGTGAGCGAGGGATCTTTTTCCTTCAGCTGCAGGAGGGCATCCAGCAGCATCATGTCGCGCCCCTCCTCCGCCTCAAGGGTGTAATCCTGCATGTGCGGAGCGGTGTCGACATCCGGGTTGTAGCGATAAATTGAAAATTCAAGCCTCATGTTTCCTGTCTCCGCATTAGTAGGTACGAATCTTCGGCGGGAATGCCGGACGCAGCTTCGGTTCCATATTCACCTGACGTCGCGTCATGGATTCCGTCTCTGGCAGATAGAGGGAGTGGCACAGCCAGTTCGCATCATCGCGCTCCGGATAGTCGAAGCGGCTGTGAGCCCCGCGGCTTTCGGTACGGAAGTTGGCGGAAACGGCCGTCGCAAAGGCGGTTTCCATCAGATTGTCCAGTTCCAGACATTCAACGCGCTGGGTGTTAAATTCGCTGGAGGTATCGTCCAGACGGGCGTTTTTTAGCCGCTCGCGGATAACCTTTAGCTGCTCCAGCCCCTTCGCCATTGCCTCGCCTTCGCGGAACACCGAGAAGTTATGCTGCATACACTCCTGCAGCGCTTTGCGGATAGCCACCGGATCTTCGCCGTCGCGGTTGCTGTTCCAGCGGTTCAGACGTTCCAGAGAACCGTCGATATCCGATTCGCTGGCGTCGCGCAGCGCGCCCTGCTCCTGAATCGACTCCTGCAGATGCAGGCCCGCCGCCCGGCCAAAGACCACCAGATCGAGCAGCGAGTTACCGCCCAGGCGGTTAGCCCCGTGGACCGATACGCAGGCGATTTCCCCTACCGCGAACAGCCCCGGAATAACCACATCTTCGCCCTGGGCGTTGACCGTCAGCGCCTGGCCTGTCACCTTCGTCGGAATACCGCCCATCATGTAGTGGCAGGTGGGGATCACCGGGATCGGCTCTTTCACCGGATCAACGTGGGCGAAGGTGCGGGAAAGCTCCAGAATGCCCGGCAGGCGCGATTCCAGCACCTCTTTACCCAGGTGGTCGAGTTTCAGCTTCGCATGAGGCCCCCACGGGCCGTCGCAGCCGCGGCCTTCGCGGATTTCAATCATAATGGAGCGCGCCACCACGTCACGGCCCGCCAGGTCTTTGGCGTTCGGGGCGTAGCGCTCCATAAAGCGTTCGCCGTGCTTGTTCAGCAGATAGCCGCCTTCGCCACGGCAGCCTTCGGTAACCAGTACGCCCGCCCCGGCGATGCCGGTCGGGTGAAACTGCCACATCTCCATATCCTGCACCGGCACGCCGGCGCGGATCGCCATACCCACGCCGTCGCCGGTGTTGATATGGGCGTTGGTGGTGGACTGATAAATACGCCCCGCGCCGCCGGTCGCCAGCACGGTAGCGCGGGCTTTGAAGTAGACCACTTCGCCGGATTCAATACTCAGCGCGGTGCATCCCACCACCGCCCCGTCCTGATTTTTGACCAGGTCCAGGGCATACCATTCGGAGAAGATAGTGGTGTGATTTTTCAGGTTCTGTTGGTAGAGGGTGTGCAGCAGGGCGTGGCCGGTGCGGTCCGCCGCCGCCGCGGTGCGCGCCGCCTGCTCGCCGCCGAAGTTTTTCGACTGGCCGCCGAACGGACGCTGATAGATACGCCCGTCGTCGAGACGAGAGAAAGGCAGCCCCATATGCTCCAGCTCCAGAATCGCCTCCGGGCCGGTTTTACACATATACTCAATCGCGTCCTGGTCACCGATATAGTCCGACCCTTTTACGGTGTCGTACATATGCCATTCCCAGTTATCTTCATGGGTATTGCCCAGCGCCACGGTAATGCCGCCCTGGGCTGAAACGGTGTGCGAACGGGTCGGAAACACTTTGGAGAGCAGCGCGCAGGTCTGACCGCTCTGGGAAATTTGCAGCGCCGCGCGCATACCCGCGCCGCCGGCACCAATAACAACAGCATCAAATTCTCTGACTGGCAGTTTCATCACGCACCCCACACCACAACAAATCCATAAATAACGTACACCGCCAGCGCCACCACGATTGCCAGCTGCAGAATCAGGCGCACGGCCAGCGGCTTAACGTAGTCGGTCAGCACCTGCCACATGCCAATCCAGGCGTGGATCAGGACGGAAAACAGCGCCAGCAGCGTGAAAACTTTGGTGAAGGCCAGGGAGAAGAAACCGCTCCAGGCCTCGAAGGTCAGCTCGCCGCTTATCGCGAAAAAGCCCACCATGTAGAGGATGTATAAGGTCAGAACGATAGCGGTAGCACGAACAAGGATAAAGTCATGCACGCCGTTGCGTCCCAGAGCGGAGGCGTTGCTTACCATACGAGAACTCCTGCGAGAATTGAAAGCACGACGGTGATGATAAAAGCGATGCTGGCGGAGCGCCGACCGGCGTCAAAGGTCTCTTCCAGATAGCCAACATCCATCAGCATGTGGCGAATGCCGCCCACCGCGTGGTACGCCAGCGCGGTCAGGATGCCCCACATAATAAATTTGACGAAGAAGCTCCCCATCACGGCGGAGGCCTGGCGGAACCCTTCCGCAGAGGAGAGGCTCATGCCCAGCAGCCACAGCAGAATGCCGACCGCCACAAAGACAATGACGCCGGAAACGCGATGGAGAATGGACGCTATCGCCGTGATTGGGAACCGGATCGTTTGCAGATCCAGATTGACAGGTCTTTGTTTTTTCACATTTCTTATCATGAATAACGCCCACATGCTGTTCTTATTATTCCCTTTGGACTTCCGGCCAGTGGAGGATGCCAGCTGTGCCTGAAAGACGACGGGATCGCCTTCCTCCGGTCTGCATGCGGTCAGACAGCGTCCTTTTCTATAACTGCACGTCATATAAAACACCGCTTCCAGATGTTAAAACGACGGGTTACAACGCTGGGTGGCTCGGGACTGCAGGGTCTTCCGGAGGCCTGGCGGCAGTATAGGACGTTCACAAAATCATTACAATTAACCTACATATAGTTTGTCTGGTTTTATCCCGAACAGTGATCCACATCACGATAAGAACATTTTCTTAATTTTTAATCATATAATTTGACAATCATTCAACAAAATCGTTACAAACAACGCCAGGCAGAGCATATAATACATAAAAGTTATGGGGTCACTCTTTAACCATCCGGGGCGTTAAGTTTACGCTGCACGCCAGCGGCAATGCAGGATGCCATGGGATCGGAGAGGACGTCACGCGCTGTAAACCGCGTGTAAAAAGGAAGCGATCGGGCCGAACCTCGCGCCGGGTGAACTCCCCTGCGCCAGCGGTAAACTTAACCACCCGTGGGCCGCCTTCGGCGAAAGATCGGGACGTCAGGCACTCCGTTGCCTGGTAAGTAAACAGTATCGAGGTCTTGACCCATCTCTCCATGACAGTTATTAGTGTTAGACAGGTTAAAAAATTCTGATTGCTAAGTTGTTGATTTGTTGCTTAATGAACATAGTTGACCGTTTTACCCCCTGAACAGCTCAGGTGGCAGGAGATAACGCCAGCCGTTTTACACCGCGTTTACCCTGCCCGCCGGGGACGAGGCGAGAGATCGAATAACACCAGCGTCCACGCGGCCTGAAACAGGAAGGGGTTATCTGCCAGCGCCCATTGCTCTGTACCCTGCTTTTCTTTGTCTTCTGCAGAGCGGAGCCAGACACAGACGGATAACGGTCGATCGTGCATACACAACGTCATTCATGCGGCATTAACGCGGCGGCGATGATATTTCCGGAAACGCAGGCGGTTCTCTGCGCCCGGTTTTTTCAGCGCACAACCGACGCGGTGTCGGGGTGAAGGTCGGCGTGCAGGAAGCAAATCTAACTTCCGGCAGTCTCAGGCAACAAGGCGCTAAGGAGACCGTAAATGGCTGATACAAAAGCAAAGCTCATCCTGAATGATGATGCGGCTATTGAACTGGATGTGCTAAAGGGCACGCTCGGACAGGACGTTATTGATATTCGCAGTCTGGGTTCAAAAGGGATGTTTACCTTTGACCCCGGTTTTACCTCTACCGCATCCTGCGAATCCAAAATCACCTTTATTGACGGCGACGAAGGTATTTTGCTGCATCGCGGCTTTCCGATTGACCAACTGGCGACCGAATCCAGCTATCTGGAAGTGTGCTATATCCTGCTGTACGGCGAAAAACCGACCAGGGAAGAGTACGACGAGTTCAGAACCACGGTCACCCGCCACACCATGATCCACGAGCAAATTACCCGCCTGTTCCACGCTTTTCGCCGCGATTCGCACCCGATGGCGGTAATGTGCGGGATCACCGGCGCGCTGGCGGCCTTCTATCACGATTCGCTGGACGTCAACAACCCGCGCCACCGTGAAATCGCCGCCTTCCGCCTGCTCTCCAAAATGCCAACCATGGCGGCGATGTGCTACAAATACTCCATCGGCCAGCCGTTCGTCTACCCGCGCAACGATCTCTCCTATGCCGGTAACTTCCTCAATATGATGTTCTCCACCCCGTGCGAAGAGTATGAGGTGAACCCTGTGCTGGAGCGGGCGATGGATCGCATTCTGATCCTGCACGCAGACCACGAGCAGAACGCCTCGACCTCCACCGTGCGTACCGCCGGCTCCTCCGGGGCGAACCCGTTCGCCTGTATCGCGGCGGGGATCGCCTCCCTGTGGGGACCGGCGCACGGCGGTGCTAACGAGGCGGCCCTCAAGATGCTGGTGGAGATCAGCTCCGTTAAGCACATCCCGGAATTTGTCCGCCGCGCGAAGGACAAAAATGACTCTTTCCGCCTGATGGGCTTTGGCCACCGCGTGTACAAAAACTATGATCCGCGCGCCACCGTCATGCGCGAAACCTGCCATGAGGTGCTGAAGGAGCTGGGCAGCAAAGACGATCTGCTGGAAGTGGCCCTGGAGCTGGAGCATATCGCCCTGAACGACCCCTACTTTATCGAGAAGAAACTCTATCCGAACGTCGACTTCTACTCCGGCATCATTCTGAAAGCGATGGGCATTCCCTCCTCCATGTTCACGGTGATCTTTGCTATGGCGCGCACCGTAGGCTGGATCGCCCACTGGAACGAAATGCACAGCGAAGGGATGAAGATCGCCCGTCCGCGCCAGCTGTATACCGGCTACGCGCAGCGCGACTTTACATCAAATATCAAGCGGTAATCTCTGCTGCCGGATGGCGCGTCCCTCCGGCAGCTTACCCTGCGCTTTTTTTGACCTTCGTTAACATCCTCCGCCTTTCTCTGTGTTTTACTGCGTTTTCGTCACGATTACGCAGGGAGCTAAGGATGGTCGTTTTACGGTGGGGGCTACTGTTTCTGGCATCCGTTCTGCTTTCCCTGCTCTTTCTCCAGCTTCATCTCCCGGCGGCGCTGCTGCTCGGCCCGATGCTCGCCGGGATCCTGTTCAGCCTGAAGGGGATAAAGCTCGTCCTTCCCCGCCAGGCGTTCCTCGCCGCCCAGGCCATACTCGGCTGCATGATAGCCCAACACCTGACCGGTTCGATAGTCACCACCCTGGCGGTCAACTGGCCGGTGGTACTCGCCGTTCTGCTGGTAACGCTGCTCTCCGGCGCGGCGGCCGGCTGGCTGCTGGTGCGCTACAGCGCGCTGCCCGGCAGCACCGGCGCGTGGGGCTCCTCGCCCGGCGGCGCGGCGGCGATGGTGGCCATGGCGCAGGATTACGGTGCCGACATTCGCCTGGTGGCCTTTATGCAGTATCTGCGGGTGCTGTGCGTCGCGGCGGCGGCGGCGCTGGTGGCCCGGCTGCTCCCCGGCGGCGGCGAAGCGGTCAGCCAGCCAATCGTCTGGTTTCCACCGCTCAGCCTTAACCTGCTCGACACCCTGCTGCTGGCCGCGGTCGCCGGTATCGCCGGACGCCTGCTGCGCATTCCCTCCGGTGCGATGCTGGCCCCCATGCTGGCGGGCGCGCTGCTGCACGCGGGCGGCATTATGGTGATTGAGATACCGGAGTGGCTGCTGGCGATAGCTTATATTGCCATCGGCTGGCGTATCGGGCTGGGATTCGATCGACAGGTTCTTTTTGTGGCGCTCCGCCCGCTACCGCAGATCCTGCTGTCGATTCTCTTCCTGATGGCCGTCTGTGCGGCGATGGCCTGGGGCCTCGCCCGCTATATGCAGATCGATTTTATGAGCGCCTGGCTCGCCACCAGCCCCGGCGGGCTGGACACCGTGGCGGCGATCGCCGCCGACAGCAGGGGCGATATGGCGCTGATTATGGCAATGCAGACCCTGCGCCTGTTCAGCATTCTGCTGACCGGCCCGGCGATCGCCCGCTTTCTTTCCACCCGCGCGGCGAAAAGTAAACCCCGGGCGGTCGGCTGAGCGCCAGCGGGCCAAATCAGCCCTGACAGCCCGGACACCAGTAAAAGGGCCGCGAGGAGAGCGTGGTCTTCTCAATGACCCCGCCGCAGCGCTCGCAGGCTTCGCCGTCGCGATGAAATACCCTGAAGCGAAACAGCGCCCCGTGGTGCTTGTTTTCATCCACCTGACCACGGGTACTATAAGAGAGGCGCGGCAGATCCAGCAGCGCGTGGGAGAGCGCCTCCAGCTGCGGCGCGCTGAGATCCTTCGCCTTGTGCGCCCCGTTCAGCCCCACCTGCCAGAGGATCTCCACCCGCAGATAGTTGCCCAGCCCGGCGAGAAACGCCTGATCGAGCAGCAGCCCGGAAAACTGCCGGTTGCGAAAGCGCGGTGACAGTAGCCGCGCTTTCACCGCCTCCGCCGTCAGCTGCGGATCGAGCACGTCCGGCCCCACCCGCAGCAGAAACGGATGGACGGCCAGCTGCTCAGGGGTCAATATTTCAATATCGGAGGCGCTGTACAGCAGGATGGTTTTATCGGCGGCCTGCAGCCTGACGCGCAGCACCCGCGTGGTCTGCGGGGGTTCGCCGGTGTCAATGACCCGCCATACGCCGTAGAGCTGATTGTGGCTGTAGAGGGTCAGCCCGCCGGAGAAGTGGGTCAGCAACGCTTTCCCCCTGGTCTCTATGCGGCTGACGCTCTGGCCAGTCAGCTGAGATTCGTAGACCTTTAACTGCGCAAAGGCAAACCAGACGTCGGTCAACGGTTTACCTACGATCGCCGCCTCCAGGTTATCCGCCGCGCGGCGGATTTCAGGACCTTCAGGCATCTTTGTATCCTTCATTCATAAACTGCGCCGACAGCGGTACGCTGAGGTTGGTCGGCGACAGGCGTCAATGGCCCAAGAGAATCACCCCGCGCGTATCACCGCCGGAGAGAGCCAATAATAGCCTCTCCCGGCACGGCAGACCACTTCCCACGAGGGGTTAACCGCCCGTAAAACCCCGGGGCTACGCGAACATCAGGAAGTACATCAGGAAGATATTAACCAGCAGCAGCAGCGCGCCGGTGGGAGCCTGCGCTTTGATAACCGCATTTTTATCCGGCAGCTCCAGCAGCGCGGCGGGAACAATGTTGTAGTTCGCCGCCATCGGCGTCATCAGCGTACCGCAGTAGCCGGAAAACATGCCGACCGCCGCCATCACCGCCGGGTTGCCGCCGTGCTGCAGCACCAGAATCGGTATACCGATGCCCGCCGTCACGATCGGGAAGGCGGCAAAAGCGTTGCCCATCACCATCGTCAACAGCGCCATGCCGACCACGTACACCACCACCGCGATAAAGCGGCTGTCGACGGCGAGGTACGTCTGGGTAAGCCAGGCGATGCCGCTGCCGACGCCCGCCGCGGTAAACAGCAGCCCGAGGGTGGCGAGGATCTGCGGCAGAATAAAGGCCCAGCCGATGGCGTCCAGCAGCCGGCGCGCCTCCTGAATGGGCTGATGCACCCGCTCACGGGTGATGTTAACCGCCATCCCAAGGCCAATCAGCGTCCCGGCGGTCATCGAAAACAGGGTGACCAGGGTGGCGTGATTGCCCGGTCCGAACAGCGCGCTCTGCAGGCCCGGAAGATGGTTAAACAGCAGCACGCCGATCACGGTAACCACCGGGATCGCCAGCGCCGGATAAAACAGCCGGTTGCCCAGCCGAAGGGCGCTCTCCTCCCGCTGCTCGCGAGTGCGCTGATGGTAGCTGCCCAGCCTCACGCCGCCGAAACCGGCGATCAGCGCCAACAGGACCACCGCCGCGCCGACGGCGATATTCATCGTCCGCCTGTCGCCCACAAGCGAACAGGCCCAGTCGCCGAGCAGAAACAACAGGCCATAGATGCCCCAGAACAGGCCGGTGGTCAGGCGTCGCGGGTTGGCCCTATCCCGCCAGGACATTACCGCCACAATCAGTAATATGACGCCCGCCAGCCAGTAGAGATAGCTTTGCTGAAAATTCATAGCGTCTCTCCTTTCACCGCGGCGGCGGGCGTTTTCGCCAGCTCGCGCTGCAGATAGCGATCCAGCCGCCACAGCCGCGCGCCGTGGATCAAAAAGGCGCAGGCGGCCGTCGGGATCCCCCACAGGGCGATATGCAGCGGCTCGGTCTGAATACCCCCCGACTCCAGCATAAAGTTATGCATAAAAATGATCGCGCCGAAGGCGACAAAGATATCCTCGCCAAAAAACAGCCCCACGTTGTCGGTGGCGGCCGACATAGCCCGCAGCCGGTAGCGCACCGCGCCGGGCAGCGGGCCATGATGTTTTTCCGCCGCGCCTTCCGCCATCGGTGCCAGCAGCGGACGCACCATCTGCGGGTGGCCGCCGAGGCTGGTCAGCCCCAGCGCCGCCGTCATCTCGCGCGCAAAAAGATAGACCACCAGCAGGCGGCCGGCGGTGGCGCTGTGAATTTTCGCTATCCACGCCTGGGCGCGCTCCTTCAGGCCGTGACGTTCCAGCAGGCCAATCACCGCCAGCGGGATCAGCAGAATAAACGGCAGATTGCGGGTATTAAGAAATCCTTCGCCCAGCTTTTCGAGGATCGTGGCGATGGGCATCTGCGCCGCCAGCCCCGTGACGATCCCGGCGACAATCACCACCAGCACCGGATTAAAGCGTAATAGAAATCCGACCACGATGACGGCGATACCCGTCAGCGGCCAGAGAGATACGACCTCTCCCATAAGTTCACTCCTGTTCGTTGTTGTGTTCCGTTGTGTTGTTTATCCCCGTCATACTTCAAGCTGCATGTGCGTTGGCTTCTGGTTACTCGTCTCATCCATGAGACTCGCCCTGACGGGCCGCCGCTGCGCAGCGTTCAAATCTGCTCCAGGCAGATTTGTCGCTCACCCCGGTCACATAGTTCGCTATACTCCCGAGGATGAATGAGGGACATCCCTGTCCCTCACCGCAGGCGACCTGCGGTCGGGCAAATTCGTTCCTGACGAATTTGTTGCTCGCTTGCCGCGTGATTCGGCCTGAGGGCCTCACCCCTTCGGGGCCAGCCCGGGGGCTGTTCAAAACGCGCTGCGTTTTGTCATGCAACTCGAATTATTTAGGGTATATCCCCGTCATACCGCGCGCTGGCCTTTTTCGCTCCCGGCCGCTTAGTGAGGCAGGCGGCCGAAGAGCCGTGAGGAACGTGGCCGCTCCTTCGCGAAGGCTGTCGGGCCGTTTGGGGGGAGTGTCACCGCGGCCTCTCTGCGGAGGCTGAGTGCGGAATTATGCCGTAACGGTAATGCCGTGCGCGTTAAAGGCGGCGCGCAGGCGGCGGGCGAAAGCGAGTGCGTGCTCGCCGTCGCCGTGAATGCAGACCGTCTGCGCCACCACCGGTGCCCATTCGCCGGTGATGCTTTTTACTTTTCCCGTCTGCACCATCTCCAGGGTCTGGGCCAGCGCCCGCTCCTCTTCGGCGATCAGCGCCCCCGGCTGGGTGCGCGGCACCAGGCTGCCGTCGGCCCGGTAGCCGCGATCGGCAAAGACCTCCTGGCGGGTCGCCAGGCCGTGGCGTTCGCCCGCCCGAATCAGCTCGCTGCCCGCCAGCCCCACCAGCACCAGCGCCGGATCGCAGGCGCGCACCGCCTGCGCGATGGCGTCGGCAAGCTCCGGCTCCCGCGCCGCCTGGTTATAAAGCATCCCATGAGGCTTAACGTGCCGCATTCTGCCCCCCTCCGCGCCGGCGATAGCCGCCAGCGCGCCCAGCTGATACAGGGTCTGGGCGTAGATGGTCGCCGGAGGCAGCGTCATGGCGACGCGGCCAAAATTTTCCCGGTCCGCAAAGCCGGGATGTGCGCCAATCGCCACCCCGTTTTTCAGCGCCTCGCGCACGCAGGCCCGCATGGTTTGCGCATCCCCCGCGTGAAATCCGCAGGCGATATTGGCAGAGGAGACCAGCCGCAGCAGTTCGCTATCGCTGGCGCAGCCCTCTCCCAGGTCGGCATTAAGGTCAATGTTCATTGTTGAGTCGCCATATGAGCTGTTCCAGATAGCGCTGCCGCTCGCGACGCGCCTGAAGCGCCTCGTCCAGCGAGCACAGCACAAAGTGAATCGGCTGTCCGAGGGGGATCTGCGCCAGGTGGTACATATCCGCCTCGATGATGCAGGCGATGCGCGGATAGCCGCCGGTGGTCTGGGCGTCGTTCATCAGCACGATGGGCTGGCCGTTATGCGGCACCTGCACCACGCCGGGAAGCAGCCCGTGCGACAGCATCTCGCGTCCGGTAACCCGAACCAGCGGCTGTCCCTGCAGGCGGTAGCCCATCCGGTTGCTCTGGGGGCTGAGATGCCAGGGCGAACGCCAGAACGCCTCCTGCGAAACCGGGTCGAACTCGTGGTACTCCGGCCCCGGCAGAGCGCGAATATGGTTACCCCACAGCAGCTGCCTGACCCCCTGCGCGCCGGTAAACTGCCGGGCAGGCCGGCCCGTAGTCAGCCGGTCGCCCTCCTTCAGCGGCCGCCCGTCCAGCCCGCCGATGCCAACCTTCAGATCGGTGCTGTACGACCCCAGTATCGACGGCACCTCAATGCCGCCCGCCACCGCCAGATAGCTGCGCATACCGCGCAGCGGCCGCTGCAGGGTCAGCCGCTGGCCTGCCCGCACCGGCAGCCGCCAGCCGGTCCACACCGCGCGGTCGTCGAGCTGCGCTTCGCAGTCTGCGCCGGTCAGGGCAAACCAGCCGTCGGCCGCGAACTCCACGCTCAGCTGTCCGAGGGTGATCTCCAGCGCCGGAGCGTTGGCGTCATTACCCACCAGCAGGTTAGCGATATTCAGCGCCGGTTGGTCCAGCGCGCCGCAGCGGCCGATCCCCGACTGGCGCAGGCCGTGGCGGCCGCCGTCCTGGACGGTGGTGCAGATCCCCGCACGTAAAATCGTCAGCATACCCCCTCCTTCTGCGGCACAAAGCGCACGCTGTCTCCCGGGCGCAGCAGAACCGGCTCGTCCCGCCGGGGATCGAACAGCCGGAGCGTCGTACGGCCGATCAGCTGCCAGCCTCCCGGCGTTGCCAGCGGATAGACGCCGGTTTGCGATCCGCCGATGCCAACGGAGCCGGCGGGGACCTGCAGCCGCGGCTCCGCGCGTCTTGGGGTGTGCAGCCGCTCCGGCAGGCTGCCGAGATAGGGAAAGCCGGGCTGAAAGCCTAAAAACCAGACCACGTAATCCACCGACGAATGCAGCTCCACCGCCTGTCTTTCGCTCAGGCCGCTGTGCCGGGCCACTTCCGCCAGATCCGGCCCCGCCTCGTTGCCATAAATAACCGGAATGTCGATCGACCGGGAGTCCGGCTCCAGCGCCTCGCTCTCCTCCCACCAGCGCTGCAGGCGCTCAAGCGCATCCAGCGCCAGGGTCTGCGGCTCGCGCAGAATCACCGTAATATTGTTCATCCCTGGAATGGCCTCAACCACATCCGGCATATCGACCAGACGCCGGGCCAGCCCCCAGATACGTTTCTGGCTCGCCAGCGTGACGGGCGGCTCCAGCTCCAGTACCACCGCCGTTTCACCTAACAGATAACAACGCGCTCGCTGCACATCTCCCCCTTTGGCTAATAAGTTATGCGGGATTGGGAATATCGATAAAGGTCACGTCCAGATCGGTGGTTTCATTCAGCCACTCGCTGAGGGCGCGGATGCCGCCGCGCTCGGTGGCGTGATGTCCGGCGGCATAAAAATGTAGCCCCTGCTCCCGGGCCGAATGGATGGTCTGCTCGGAGAGTTCGCCGCTAATAAAGGCGTCAACGCCGAAGCGCGCCGCGCTGTCGATAAAGCTCTGGCCGCCGCCGGTACACCAGGCCACGCGGCGAACGATCTCCGGCCCGGTATCACCGCACCACAGCGGCTTGCGGCCAAGGCGTGCCTCGATCCACGAGGCCAGCTCCGAGCCAGGAACCGGCATCAGCAGCTCGCCCCACGGCACCAGCGGTTCAATTTCGCCCATTACGGTGATGCCAAGCAGCGCCGCCAGCCGGGCGTTATTGCCCAGCTCAGGGTGGGCGTCCAGCGGCAGATGCCAGCCGTAGAGATTAATATCGTGGGTCAACAGGGTCTTCAGACGACGGCGCTTCATACCGCGAATCACCGGCGACTCCCCCTTCCAGAAATAGCCATGATGAACGATGACCGCATCCGCCTGCAGGCGCACCGCTTCATCCAGCAGCGCCTGGCTTGCGGTCACGCCGGTGACGATTTTGCGCACCGTCTCTTTGCCCTCAACCTGCAGGCCGTTCGGCGCATAGTCACTTATCGCCGCGCCGTTCAGTTTGTCATCGATCAGTTTTTCCAGCTCGGTGTTTTTCATCATCGCCTCCCCTTAATTAAGAAATCTGCGCGTTAGTCAGGCTGCGTTCCTTAACGGTGCGCGCTCGCGCCGCCTCCCCTTAACCAGGGAACACTGCCTAACATAGCGTCACCCTGCCGGTTCGTCATCCGTTAATTCTTCGACACATTAAGAAACAATCGCAACCTTTCAGAAGGTGAATGAGTGGGTCACTCATGGGACATTTCATGTATATTTATGCAAACAGAAAGCATATTGCATAGATAATTCGATCTGCATCAAGATTTTAACCTTAAGGCACTCCACGCCCGGCGGACATCCCCGCCGGGCGCGAGACGGCTACCCCGGAAAAACCATGAATAAGCAAGCCTCTCAGCCGCGCGCCATCTATTACGTCGTCGCGCTTCAGATTTGGGAATATTTCAGCTTTTACGGCATGCGCGCCCTGCTGATCCTCTATCTCACCAACCGGCTCCACTACGATGACGCCCACGCCTATGGGCTGTTCAGCGCCTACTGCTCGCTGGTGTACGTCACGCCGATCCTCGGCGGCTTCCTCGCGGATAAGCTGCTTGGCAACCGCATGGCGGTCATGCTGGGGGCGTTTCTGATGGCCCTCGGCCACCTGGTGCTGGGGGCCAGCGAGATCGCGCCGACCTTTCTCTATCTGTCGCTGGCGATTATCGTCTGCGGCTACGGCCTGTTCAAATCCAACATCAGCTGCCTGCTGGGGGAGCTGTATCAGCCGGACGATCCGCGCCGCGACGGCGGCTTCTCGCTGCTGTACGCGGCGGGCAATATTGGCTCCATCGTCGCCCCCATCGCCTGCGGCTATGTGCAGGAGGAGTACAGCTGGGCGATGGGCTTTGCGCTGGCGGCCATCGGCATGGTGGCCGGGCTGATTATCTTCCTGTGCGGCAAGCGACACTTCGCCCACACCGCCGGCGTGAACCGGGCGGCGCTGCGCGCCAGAACCGCTGCGCTGCCCAACTGGGGCTGGCTGCTGGTGCTGCTGGTGGCGGCACCGCTGCTGGTCACCGTACTTTTCTGGCAGGAGTGGGCCGTCTATGCGCTTATCGTCGCCACGGCGATTGGCCTGGCGGTGCTGGTAAAAATTTTTCGTCAGGCCCAGACCCCGCAACAGCGCAAAGCGCTGGGGCTTATCGTCACGCTGACGGCCTTCAGCCTGCTGTTCTGGGCCTTTGCCCAGCAGGGCGGCAGCTCCATCAGCCTCTATATCGACCGCTTCGTCAACCGCGATATGTTCGGCTATTCGGTGCCGACCGCCATGTTCCAGTCGGTTAACGCCTTTGCCGTCATGCTGTGCGGCGTGGTGCTGGCCTGGCTGGTCAAAGGGCGCGCCGGGGGCAACCGCAGCGTGCGTATCTGGGGAAAATTCGCCCTCGGCCTCGGCCTGATGAGCGCCGGCTTCTGCATCCTGACCCTGAGCGCCCGCTGGTCCGCCGCCTACGGCCACTCCTCAATGCCGCTGATGATCGCAGGCCTGGCGGTGATGGGCTTTGCCGAGCTGTTTATCGATCCGGTGGCCATGTCGCAAATTACGCGCATTGAGATCCCGGGCGTTACCGGCGTATTAACCGGCATTTATATGCTGCTCTCCGGGGCGATCGCCAACTATCTGGCGGGCGTAATCGCCGACCAGACCTCCCAGAGCGCTTTCGACGCCGCCGGGGCCATCGGTTATTCCATTAACGCTTATATCGGAGTGTTTAGCGAGATCGCATGGGGGGCGCTGGGCTGCGTGGCGCTGGCGCTGCTGATTTGGCTGTATCAGGCGCTCCGCTACCGCAGGCACCCTCTGGCTCCGGCATCCTGAGAGCTTCCGCTAGCCCCGGCCTTTGCGCGCCGCCTCCCAGGCCGCCAGGGTTGCCGCCCGGGCCTGCGGGTGATCGACGATCGGCGGCGGGTAGTCGAGGGTGACGCCGGCCCGGCTCGCCCAGCGCCACGGCTGGTGAATCGCCTTTCCCGGCACTTCGCGCAGCTCCGGAAGCCAGCGGCGAATAAACTGCCCGTCGCGGTCGAATTTTTCGCCCTGGGTGGTTGGGTTAAAAATACGGAAATAGGGCGCGGCGTCGGTGCCGGTTGAGGCAGCCCACTGCCAGCCGCCGTTGTTAGCGGCGAAGTCGCCGTCAATCAGCTGCGACATAAAGTAGCGCTCTCCCTGCCGCCAGTCGATCAGCAGATCTTTAACCAGAAAGCTGGCGGTAATCATGCGCAGGCGGTTATGCATCCACCCGGTGGCGTTCATCTGGCGCATAGCGGCGTCGACAATGGGATAGCCGGTGTTGCCCTCCTGCCACGCCCGCAGATGCTGCGGATTGTCCCGCCAGCCGACGCCGTCGGTCCAGGAAAGAAACGGCTGATGCCGACACAGCGCCGGATACCAGACGATCAGATGCCGATAAAATTCCCGCCAGATAAGCTCGTTCAGCCAGACGCTTCCCGCCCCGCCCTCCAGCGCCGCAGGCTGCTCCGCCAGCAGTCGGTGCAGGCACTGGCGCGGCGACAGAGTGCCGATGGCCAGGCTGGCGGAGAGGCGGCTGGTGCCCTCCTCCGCCGGAAGATCGCGGCGCTGCGCATACTCTTGCGCCCCGCGCTGACAGAACTGCCGCAGCCGGGCTATTGCCCCGGCCTCCTGGGTCGGGAACAGCGCTTCGTCAAAATCCTGCTGCGGATAGCGAAGGACGACGGGCGTCAGCGCGGAGGTCAGCGCTCCGCCCCTGCGCACAGCGGGGGCCGCCACGCAGTCGGGCATCTCCTCCTGCAGACGCCTCAGCCAGGCGTTTTTAAACGGGGTGAACACTTTATACATCTTGCCGCTGCCGGTCAGCACCGCGCCCGGCGGCAGGATCGTGCCGTCGTCAAAGCCTTCGCACACCACCTCGCCGAGGGTGCGCTCTACCGCCGCGTCCCGCCGTCGCTCATTCAGCTCATATTCATAGTTATAAAACAGGCGGCTGACCGCCTGCTCCCGGCAGACACGACCCAGCGTCTCCACGCTGGCGGCAAAGTCCGGCACCTCATAAAACAGCAGCGGAATACCCTTCTCCGCCAGCCCGGCCTGCAGCGCGTTCAGCCGGGCGGCGATCAGCGCCGCCTGCCGCGGGGCCATCTCATGGGCCGCCCACTGCGCCGGCGTGGCGATAAACAGCGCCAGCACCCGTGCGCCCTCGCTGCGGCAGGCGGCGGCGAGGGCAAGATTATCGTGCAGACGTAAGTCGCGGCGAAACCAGACCAGATGGGTGGTCATAATGCTCCTGGATAAAAAAGATTTAGCTACCGTAGCGCAGACTCAGGGCTTCGGGCCAGGGATCGAAATAGCGCTGCCCGGAGAGCCAGGCGTCCGGGTATTCCGCCATATAGTGTTTGAGAAGCGTTATCGGTGCCAGCAGCGGCTGGGTCGCCCGCCGGTAGCCGTCGATGAGGGTCGTCAGCTCCTGGCGCTGGCGGGCATTGAGCCGGTCGCGGAAATAGCCCTGCACGTGCATCAGCACGTTGGTGTGGTTCCGCCGGGTGGCGTGGTGGGAGAGCAGGTCCATCAGCCGCTGGCGATAGTCGATAAAAAACGCCTCCAGGCTGTCCCATTCGTGGACCGCCGCCACAAAGCGTCCCAGCTCGCGGTAGGCCGGCTGGGAGTGGGCCAGCAGCAGCAGCTTGTAGCGGCTGTGATAGTCGAGCAGCGCGCCGCGCGACAGCCCGCGCTGGCGGACGCCGTTCAGCTCGTGCAGGGCGTAGATCCGCTCAACAAAGTTTTCGCGGATCTGCGGATCGTGCAGCCGCCCGTCCTCCTCCACCGGCAGCCAGGGGAAGGTCTCCATTAGCCGCCGGGTGTAGAGGCCGCGCCCGGCCTTGCGGTTGTTGTTACTCCCGGACTCATAGATCCGCACCCGCTCCATGCCGCAGCTGGGGGATTTGGCGCAGACGATATAGCCGCACAGATGCTCAAGGCCGGCGACCCGGCGCGCGCTGAAGTCGTTCATCGCCCCGGTAAGATCGCCTGCCCGCCCGTCGCTGTAGCGCAGGACGATAGCTCCGTCGTCGGCTTTCACCAGCCGCAGCGCCGGGCGCGGCACCGGCAGGCCGATGGCCATCTCCGGACAGACCGGGGTAAATGTCACCCACGGCGACAGCGTTTCAACGGCAAAAGCCAGCCGCTTATGGCCGCCGTCAAAGCGTACCGCTTCTCCGGTCAGGCAGGCGCTGATGCCTACGGGAATTTTTTCGCTCATGGCTACTCCTTATCTCTTTTGTGATAAGTGTAGCCGTCGCGCGCAAAAGCTCCTTAGGCTGTGTCCTTTAACCGGGCGTGGCGTCGACGCTCACGAACGGTTCAGAGACACAGCCTTAGCTGGCCTCAGCGACCGATGCCGCCTTTTTAGGCACCAGGGTGCCAACCAGCTCGTTAAGGTCCGCCAGATTCCAGACGATAGCCTCTTTTAACAGCAGAACGATATGCGCAGGGTGGCTGAAAAATTTATTCAGCTCGCCGAAGCTAAGCTTTGCCCGCTGACCGTCGGGGCGGGTGTAGATCACCATTCCGTCCGTCAGGATGCGGCGGGTCCATTTTTCCAGCCGCTGGCCGTCAATCGCGCTGGTAAAGGCCGAGATCAGCGCCAGAACATCAACTCCGCCGTTGCCGTCGCGGGTGAAAAGCGCGTTCAGGTCGCTGGACTCGGCGTTTTTCAGCAGCGGTGCCAGAAAGTCCTTCTGCAGATCGGCAACAAACGCCAGCCGCTGCCACGGGTCCAGCTGCACGACGGTCAGCGCTTTTTCACCGATGGCGATCTCTTTTAATGCTTTGCTCATTTTTTTGTCCTTAATATCGTCATTGCGGGGCGATTATCTTTCCCGCAGGGCTTCGTTGATTTTGTTGAAGGGTTTAATCAGGTAGCTGGCGACCGTTTTATTGCCGGTGACAATATCCACGGAGGCCACCATCCCCGGAGAAATAAACAGCTTGTGCTGGTTTTTGGTCAGCAGATGATCGCTGCTGGTTCTGATCAGCACCCGGTAATAGACCAGATCCGGCTTGCGCTCATCTTTGATGGTATCCGGCGAGATGGTGACCACCCTGCCGTCCAGCCCGCCGTAAATCGCATAGTCATAGGCGGTAATTTTCACCTTCGCCTTCTGCCCCGGATGAATAAAGGCGATATCGCGGGGCTGGATCTGCGCCTCTATCAGCAGGGTGTCGTCAAGGGGCACGATATGCATCAGCACGCCGTTTGGCGGGATGACGCCGCCGACGGTATGGTTCTGTATATCCTTTACGATGCCGCGCACCGACGAGCGCAGCGTCGATTTCGCCACCATATCGGAGCGGCCGCGCAGGGCGTGCTTCAGCGAGGCGATTTCGGCGGTGACTTTCGCCAGCTCCTCCCGCGAGCGCAGACGGTAGTTGCCGCGCAGCTCCTCTTCCTTCATGTTCAGCTCCACCAGCTGGCGCTTCAGGCGGATCACGTCCACGGTGCTGGACGCCCCCTCCCTGGCCAGCCGCGAGTTGATGGACAGCTCGTTATCAATCAGCCTGCGGGCGTCGTTGATATTTTTGATAGAATCCTCAAACTGGCTTTTGCGCGAGGTGTAGAGCCGGGTTTCCGCCGCGATCAGCTCCGGGTATCCGTCCAGCTCGGGTGAAAACGCCAGCGCCTGGCCGTTGCCTTCGGCGCTGAGCCGCGCCTGCTGCGCCAGCAGGGCGCGGTATTTCGCCTCATGCTCCTCCAGGCTGGAGGTGGTGCGCACGCTGTCCAGCTGCGCCAGCACCTCTCCCGCCAGCACGATCTGTCCTTCTCTGACGTTGAGCTGCTGCAGGACGCCGCCGTCCAGCGACTGGATCAGCTGTTCACGGGAGCTGGGGATCACTCTGCCGTTGCCCTTGGTGACCTCGTCGATGCTGAACAGCGAGGCCCAAAGCGCAAACAGCAGCAGAAAGCCGAGAATGCACAGCATGATGCGCTTCGCGCCGCTCAGGGTCAGCTCGCCGGGGCCGCCAAAGGTCAGCCCGCCGTCAAGGATCGTATCCGACGGATCGCTTTTATGCTGCAGGATAATGCGGCGGGTAAAGTCCAGCGCGTTGCCCGCCGTTCGCCATAGCTGGCGCAGAGTTAATTTTTTTGCCTTTTCCATTCAGTACGCCTTCTGCTAAAGCGAGTCGATCAGCTGTTCCCGCGGGGCGTCAATGACGATTCTCCCCTGCGACAGCACGATCGTTCTTTCGGTCAGTTCCAGAACCTTTTTGCGATGGGTGGCAATCAGTACCGTTCTTCCGGCCAGCCATGGCTTCATGCGGCGAATAAACTCGGCCTCTGTCTCTTCATCCATCGCCGCGGTGGGCTCATCGAGCAGAACGATCGACGGGTCGCGCAGGATCAGGCGGCTAAGCAACAGCGCCTGCTGCTGGCCGCCGGAGAGACCGATTCCCCCCTCCGCGATAAGGTGGTCAAGGCCGTCGGGCAGCTGATTGATAAAGGAGAGGGCCCCGGTTTTCTCCAGCGCGGCTACCAGCTCGCCGTCGCTGGCCAGCGGCATTCCGAGGGTTAAATTTTCGCGGATCGAGCCGTGGAACAGGCGCGAGCGCTGGGTCAGCAGGCCGATATCGCGGTGCAGATCCGCCGGATCGATGTTGTTCAGACGAATGTTGTCCAGCACAATCGAGCCGTTAGTGCAGAGCATATTGCCAGCCAGGGCGTTGAGCAGCGACGATTTCCCCGAGCCGTTGCGCCCCAGCAGGGCGATCCTTTCACCGGGGCGAATGGTCAGCGAATCAATATGCAGGACGCTCTGCCGGCTGGAGGCATGGTGGCGAAAATCGGCATCGGTGAGCACGAAGCCGCCGTGCAGAAAGGGCTTATGTACCCGCCTGCCGCTGCTTAACTCATCGGTCGGCAGCGCCATAATGCTGTCCAGCCCGGCAATAGCCACCTTCGTCTGCTGCCAGCGGGTCAGAATATTGGCAATCTGGGCGACGGGTGCCATCATCCGCGAGCTTAAGATCGAGGAGGCCACCAGCGCCCCGGTGGAAAGCTCGCCGCTCATCGCCAGCGGCGTTCCCGCCGCCACCACGCAGACGAACACGGCGTTCTGGATCAGATAGGACCACGAGGTGAGCTTATGGGTAAGATGCTTCAGATCGAGGCTACTGCTGGCGGTTGTGGCGCTATAGTTCAGCCACTGCTGCTGAAAGCGGTACTCCGCCTGCAGGGACTTGATGTCGTCCAGCCCCTGGATGCTCTCCACCAGCATGGCGCTGCGCAGGTTCGACTCCCGCATGGCGCTGCGGGCCAGTAGCGCCAGCTTTTTCTGACACAAAAAGCCCGGCAGCACCATCAGGATCATCCCGGCCAGCGGAACCAGAAACAGCATTCCGCCCAGCAGATAAATCACCAGCAAAAACAGAAAGAAAAACGGCAGATCCGCCATCGCGACGACGGTGGAGGAGGTGATCATCTCCCGCACCTGGTCCAGCTCGCGGATTTGCGAAATAAAAGTGCCGGTGGACTGGGGCCGGTGCGCCGAGTGAATGCGCAGCACGCGGCCAAACACCCGGTCGGCCATCCGCAGATCGGCGCGCTTGCCCACGATATCAATCACGCTGTAGCGCATCAGGCGCAGCGTCAGATCGAAGATAAAGGCCAGCACCACACCGGAAAAGAGCACCCACAGCGTCGGCCAGGACTGGGCGGGAATGATCCTGTCGTAGGTTTGCATGGAATAGGTAATGCCCGCCAGGCCAAGAAGGTTGATAAACAGCGAGCCGAGAATCACGTAATAGTAGGGGCGCATATCCTGGAAGATAATCTGCCAGGCCCAGTGCCTCTCAACCGGGCGAATATAGTCATCGACCCGGGGATCGGCGACGTTTTTCAGCGGACGCAGCAGGATAACGCGCAGCGCGTTCTGCTGCAGCTCGTCGTAGCTTAAGGTAGTCAGCAGCCCCTGCTCATCGGCATAGGCGCAGATCACATCCCGATCGTTTTCAATATTTTTAATCAGCGCAAAGCGGCCGTCGCGCATTTCAACAATGACCGGCAGCAGCCAGCTGCTGAAGGTGAACTGACCGATCGGCGTGATCTTCATCATCAGCCCGGCCTGTTTCGCCATCGCTCTCAGCACGTCATCTTTTTCGCTCTCATTGCACCAGCGGGCGGCGATAAGAATGTTTTGTTCAGAAATATCCAGCCGGTAGTGGTGGGCGATTTGTACTACCGCCTCTTTCCATAGCTCATAGTAGAAGTAGTCCACCGGCCGATCCTGCTGGTAATCGGGCGCGACGGCGGCGTTGTCGAAATCCATACGGAGGCATTCCTTATTCAGTAAAATAGCTCACCAGGTTTCCCGAGGTGTAAAGACAGTCGAGGGACAGCGTTGCGACGGTAAACTGACCATTCAGAATTTCCATTCTGGTCTGGTGAATTTCTGACTCCGCGCTGAGCAGATCGGAGAAAGAACGGTTGCCCAGTTCCAGATACTGCAGCCGGTAGAGATCGCGGGTGCGGATCGACTCTTTTTCACGCACCCGGCGGGCGCTGAGGCTTTCGTGCAGGCTGGCGATCTGGCTGCTGGCCTCAACGATCTTGCGTCGGGCCTCCGTTTTTTCCGCGTCCAGATTGAACTGGGACGCCTGTAACGCCCGCTCCGCCTGCTGAGTACGCGACAGGCGCGCCCCGCCCTCATACAGCGGCGCGCTGACGTTAAGAAAAATGCCCCACTCACCCTTACTGGCCCGGTTGCCGCGGCTGTCGCTGCGGTTTTCCAGCTCATACTCCCAGGTCGGGTTGACGGAGATGGTCGGGTAGTACTCCGCCCTGAACGCCTTCACCTGCTCTTTCGCCATCTTTATTTGCGCCTCCGCCAGGGCGATGGCCGGCGAGGTCAGATGATGGATATCCACGCGCTGGCAGGCGGCGTCCATTCCCTGGGGAAACTCCCGCTGCAGAGCGCCGGAAAGCGGCCGGTTGACGAGGCTGTCGAGCGCTGAGTTCCAGCGCCAGGCCTGCGCTTCATATTCATGCAGCTGCGCCTCGGCGGCGGCCAGCCTTACCTTTGACTGCGAATAATCAGACTCCGCGCTCGCGCCCAGCTTCGCGCGCCTTTGCGCCAGCGCGTTGATGGCGCTAATCCCCTGCACCTGCCCACGGGCGACTTCCACCATCTGCTGATAGCGAATCGCCTGGAGAAAGGCGCTGGCGGCCTCATAAGCAATATCGTTAATGCTTTTATCCAGCGAAAAGCCCGAGCGGTGGGTGGTGGCATCGGCCAGTTCAACCTTGCTGCTGGTTTTGCCAAAGTCATAAATCATCTGGCTGGCGTTAAGCGACAGGGTGTTGGATTTCTCATTGTCCCGCCGGTAGCTGTCCTGCTCGATGCCCGATTTGACCCTCGCGCTCAGGGTGGGATACCAGCCGGCCTTCGCCTCCTCGATCGACGCCTTGCTTTGCGCATACTCGCGCTCCGCGCGTTTGATGGTGGGGTGCCACTTCATCGCCAGCCTGACCGCGTCGCCCAGGGAGACGGCCGCGCCGCGCGACGACCTGCCGGGGTCGCGAACCGCGGGTGCGGCCTGAAGGCGCGGCGTTTCCTGTTTAGCGGCGATCGGGGTAGCGGTATTACCGCCATCGACCGCAAAGAGCGCGCCGCTCTTCCCGGCGGGGCGCGGAGGTTTGTCGGGCTTTGTCGCCCCGGCCACGGCGGGCAGAGAGTCGGCGCGTTTACGGTTCAGAAAAGCCGACGGGCTTTCGCGACGCTGGCTCTTCGTCCCGGAGGCGACGCGCGGCGCAGGCGCTGCGGGCGTCGCCGGTTGGACGGCGGGCGGCGCGGCTTCTGGCTCTGGGCCTGGCTCGTCAAAGGTGACGGGCCATATCAGCTCTGCGCCATGACTTTCCGAAGCCTGCGTCGCGGCAATCGCGGCCAGCAGCAGCGTGGCCAGCGGCAAATAGCGTCTGTTCATGAAGGCTAATTCTCATGATCGGTTCAGAACGAAACTTACTGGGTAAAAGAGGTGTTCGCGCGCTCTGTAAGAGCGCGCGTTTCCTGATATTACGCAGCAACCGGAAGCGACGAGTACATCTCGTCGGCTGCTGAAGGTGAATGATAATTTGTGACTGAAGAGGCTGGCTGATGATCCGCCAGCGGAGCACCCTTACTCTCCGCTGTTTCAGGCACCAGCTTGCTTAAGTTAATCTCGCCGCTTGCGTCGTGAGATTTCAGCAGCGCTTTCACCTCCGTCGAGCCGTCAGACGTTTGCTTGTTGAGCAATGTCTGCAGCATCTCCTGAAGCTCGCTGCCGTCGCCGTTGGTCACCTTACCGTCCGCGAAAGATTCCAGAACGGTTTTGATTAAATCAACGAAACCTGTGAACCATTTACCGGGCAGAGCGAGAGCGCTTTTAATGACGTCAATGCCGCTGTTAATGACGTCGAGGATATCCGAGCCCAGCTTCTCCAGCGACTCAAAAGGATTGCTCATCAGACCCTTGATGGTATCCATTATCGGTGCGACAATTTTTTCCAGCGGATTCTTGATAAAAGATTCGTACAGCGTTTTAAATACGTCGTTAATTGTATCCTGGAATACCTGGCCCTTAAGCGCCCACGCATCATCCCAGACGCCGCCTATCTGGGTAAACCCGTCCACAAAGTAATCCAGGATTTTCCCCGGAATATCTGAAATCACCTTCCAGACATTGGAAGCAACATTACTAATAACGCCGCCAACGACATCCGCCACAATGCCCACCCACTTCGTCGGGTTTATATAGTCAAGCAGGGTCATCCCCTGCAGGGCGTCGGAGATCCCCTTACCGATGCCGGAGAATATGGCGTCAGCGGCTTCAAAGAGTACGTTAACCGCGCCGCCCGGTATCTCTGTAATTTTGTTCCAGATGACCCCCACCTCTTTCGCAGCCCACGCAAACGGCTCGGTAATAAAGAAACCGAGCGCGCTGACCACCGATACAATGGCGCTGGCCCCACCGCTGACGAATGTACCCAGAACGTTCAGAACGGAGTCGATGCCCGATATAATTCCACTCGCGGCGGAGTGTAAAAACTCAAGCGGCTTTGAATTGATGACTTCGTCCCACACTTTGGCAGCGGAGTCGCCTATGCCGTTGACAAAGGTGCCAATAGCTTCGCCAATGGTCGCTTGTTCAGCCAGCTGTACGCCTTTATCGATAGGCTGCACAGCATCCACATCGATCGGCGTGACCTTCTGCGGCTTAAGCGCGGCGTCAACCGCAGGATTAATGTTATCCACGTCGGCGTTGGCCTTTGCCACCGCGGCGTTGGCCGCCTCCATCGCCTGACGCGCGCCGATCAGCGTCAGGTTCGCCTCCTCAATCGCCTTGTTCACTTCCTCAATGCGATCGGTCCGGTTGTCCTTCAGCACCTCCGCTTTCAGCGCCAGCGCCGCCGTCAGAGCGTCTTCCGCCTGCGCCTTCTGCTCTATCGCTACCTTCAACGCGGCCTCTGCGTCTTCCACGGCCTTGTAGGCCGTTTCCAGATCCAGCACGCTCTGCTCGGCCTGAGCGATGGAATCGGCCAGCGCGTCGTTCAGGGCGCTGTCTTTAGCATACTGCTCCTGCAGCGCCTTCAGACGGGCAGAGGCCTGGGTAACGTTGATCCCCTCCTGCTGCGCGAAGGCGATCTGCTGGGTCAGCAGATCGATTTGCGCCGCCAGGGCCTGCAGGCTCTGGCCGGACGCGGCCAGCTTCGCCTTTGCGTCGTCAATGGCGTCAGCCGCAGGCTGCTTATTGGCAATATCCACGGCCGTGCTGGTACTCTCCAGCGCCTTTGCCACCTGCGCTTCGGCCGCGTTGGCACCCTCTGCGGTTAAAATGACGGCGGTATTCGCCAGCTCGCCCGCCTGCACCAGCAGAGCGTCAGCATTAGCGCTGTCCGCTGCGGCCTGGGCATAGGTTTTTTCCGCTGCGGCGGTATCGATGCCCAACACCTTCGCGGCGTCAACGGCGCTCTTCAGCCTGGCGTTGGCGTCATTAAGAGCCTCCTGCGCTTTCTTAAGCGTCGCAGTGGCCTCCTCGACCGCACCGATGGTCGCGGCGGTCGGGTCATCCTGCATCGCTTTCATCGCTTCAGACAGAGCGTCCTGCGCCTGCGCCAGCTCGCTCTCTTTGGCGACCGTAGCGTTTTGCGCCTGGTCCAGCGCCTGCTTTTCTTTGCTGTCTCCACTGTGCTTGCTGCTGTGGGAGTCGCTATTGTTATGGTTATAAACGGCAACGCCGAGTCCGGCCGCGGCGACGGCGACCAGCGGCACCAGCCATACGGCGGTGCTGACCTCGCCCTCGGCTTCAGGCGCGGGGCGCTCGTCGGCAGCCTTTACCGGCACAAAGGAGAGTCCGGCAAAATGTTCAGCATTGTAATTGGCTTCCCAGGCTTTTCCGCCCTCTTCAAGAATCAGCTTGTTCTTTACACCACCTTCCGTTTTAAAAAAATCCTCCACGATAAATTTAGTGCCATCTTTTTGCAGAAGGATAAGATTGTCCTTATCCTTCTGTGCACCGCTAATCATCTTCTTCGACAGTGCGACTTTCACTGTCGTCCCCACTTGAGAGATCTTTATATGTTTTTGTCCAGCAGCCACTTCCATGTTTTTCCCTGCGGCATTTATAATTTCCATTTTTCGCATATAGCCTCACCCCTTTTATAAAAGTTTATTCCCCACGAATAGAAATGGCCTGACCCAGGCCGGTAATAAGAATAATCGAATAATTCCCCAAATAACACATAGGGTAGGTTAATTAAGAAAGCATTTAGTTTACCTGTAGCCACGCTTCATCAAACCAGTAATATCAATGAGTTAGATGTTTTTCTCATTCGGAATTTTCCTGGTCTTTATCAGGAAAATTCTCTTTTTCGTTCGAAAATTTGACTTTCACTGTAGAGAAATTCTTAAAAATCATTATAACCTCATCCTGCCGAGATAAACGACTACTATGGATGGGGTAACCATGGGAACAAAGAATACCAACAGGATAATTATTGTCGGAACCTGCCAATACACATCACTGGGCATAGCATCGCTACTTGATTACTTGTTTTACAGTAAAATTGTCTTTTACAAACGTTTCAGCGATATAGAGGAGGGGAGTAATGATTTTCTTACTATTGCGGCAATAGATGAGAATGATATTACTTACGACGATGTAATTTACCTTAAAAACCGCATGAAGAAAAATAACTGTAAGAATTTACTTATTTTATGCGATACGATGCTGAGGAGCATTTCACAATCAGTATTTAATATAAGTTGCGTTTATCTGCGGCGAAATATTTCTTTAAAAGAACTGCATCCTGTTATTGTAGATGTCCTCCTCCACGATCATAACGAAAATAAGCTGTCGCTAAAGCCGCAGCTAACCGGACTGGAGTCGCAGATCCTGATGATGCTCTCCGACGGGTTTACCGTTTCCGAGATCTCACGCATCAAGAACAGGAACTACAAAACCATCAGTAGCCACAAATACAATCTGATGAAAAAAATGGGGATGCCCAACACACGCAAATCGCTTTCCGTTCTGTCACTCTATCTCAAGTCAATTCGGGTGCCCGGTGAAGGAAACATAGCGCCGCGACGCTATGCAAACAGCAAAGAGCGCCACTGATCTGAACTCTACACCGCCCCCAGGCCGTCGGGGGCTTTTCCTTTGTGGCGGTCATGCCCTGACAGGCACCCGCTATTTTTTGAAGGATTGACGCCCGGACAGTAGAACGAAGGCTGCTCCCCGTAACAACCTGAAACGTTACGGCGCGTTTGTTCACCCGGCCAGCGTAAAGCCGCTTTCCCGCTGCGTGCATTCTCGTTCAATCAGCGTCTTTAACACGCGCTTCTCTTTACAGAACCTCTGAGCTGGAGATTCAGGTGCAAAAACGATGGAGCCGGCAGGATCTACAGATAAAAAAAACCGCCAATGGATTATTGGCGGTTTTCTGGCTCAGACTATTTTTCTTAACCGGGGTGGCCCGCGTCTTGTCCGGGAGGCTTACCCGACATGCCCGGATGATTAAAGAATACAGCCTAATAGAAGTCGCAGGTGGCCTTTTCAGCCTGCTCCATCCACACCGGCTTATCGCTGGTCTTGCTCCAGACCCGGTGCAGATAGCTATAAAAACGCGCGCGATCCTTCCAGAACAGCATCACCGGCAGCGCCAGTACGCCAGCCAGCACGGCAAAAGTACGGCGCAGCAGAACCACGTGCAGCGGATAGTCTTTGTAAAGTTCCATACCTTTCTCCCCTTATCTGTTCGGTGAAGTGCACCGGTAAATTGAAGCTGGTTATCTGCCGAAAAGAGTAGCGCTTTGTTCGTAATTTTACTACTCATCCGACCACTTATTTATAGTTATCGGAGCCAAATTTACATTCATCACGTAATTAAGTTACAAAAAAGTTAATTTATTACTAACTATTAGTTAAACAAAAGGCAACTTCTTTATAGCTTCCGCCATCCTGCCGCGGTCGTCCGGGAAAACAGGCCAGAGAACAACCTGCGCTTTACCCCATCACAACAAAACTAACATGAAGGCCGGGCCACTATCCGGCGTCGTGCAGATCCCGACCGCCTGCCATTCTCCTGACGGCGGCCAGCGGAGCGTACCTGGGCGACGCCGATATGCTGGCGATGCTCCCCGGACGCCAATTTGCGTTTTGCCCGCTGGCGGCAGGCTTATGGAGAAGCCGGGACATCATAGAGTCAGGATACCTGTAGGCTGCAATGTGGCGGAGAGATATTTTTATATTATCCGGAATCATCAACTATTAATGCATGGATCCCAGGTTAAATTTCGCCGATATTAAAAGCACACTCTTTTAACAGCGGGGAAACAATACAACATGTTATATCGCGAGTTCTCTGCACAATAATAAATCATTTTGCCGATGCGCGACTTTTATTGACCTTCTCCAGGAGGTGTGATACTTTTCCGGGTAAAAGAACTCCCCCTTAACTTCTACAGTAAAGGTGACCACAATGGAAAATAACAGCCGTACCATGCCCCATATTCGGCGGACAACCCATATCATGATGTTCTCTCACCGCAACAGCTTCGACTTTCACTTCTTCAACGCCCGCTAAACCTTCAACTCAGGGCACTCCAGTACACAGGCCTCTCTGTATCGCAGCCTGCCTGTAGCACGGTGCTCAAGCGCAAAAACCCTATAAATCCTGATACATTCATGCTGCAGAAAGCCTGCTATAGCCTGAATCCCAGCCCATTGTTTTATCTGCGGCCAGGGAAACAGAGACAGCTGGTCACAGGCAACCTGAATAATATCGGCGATCCCCGTGACCGGACGGGCGTGGGTTTATTGCATCCAGAAAAAGTAATTTACTGATTTATTTATCAGCGGCATTACTTTGCTTTTTTCCGGCGCTATCAATTTCCATTCGGGAAATTGTTGACCTGCTATTTGTGAAAATAAAGAGTTGAATATGTCTGAATTAAAAATTGCCGTAAGTCGTTCCTGCCCGGATTGTTTTTCCAGCCAGCGCAGCATCGTTAATATTGATGAAACCAATTTCATTGACGTTGCCGCTGCGGTGTTATCCGTTGAAGATATTGAAAAAGGCAAACTCGACGAAATTAACGCAACCGGCTACGGTATTCCGGTATTTATCGCCACGGAAAGCGCAGAGCGCGTCCCCGCCGCCTGGCTGCCGCGCATTTCCGGTGTGTTTGAGCATAATGAAGCCCGCACCGGGTTCTACGGCCGCCAGCTGGAGACTGCCGCCAGCCATTACGAAACTCAGCTGCGCCCGCCGTTCTTCAGCGCGCTGGTCGACTATGTGAAACAGGGCAACAGCGCCTTTGACTGCCCCGGGCACCAGGGCGGTGAATTCTTCCGCCGTCATCCTGCGGGCAACCAGTTCGTGGAATATTTTGGCGAAACGCTGTTCCGCTCCGACCTGTGCAACGCCGACGTGGCGATGGGCGACCTGCTGATCCACGAAGGCGCGCCGTGCAACGCTCAACAGCACGCGGCGAAAGTGTTTAACGCCGACAAAACCTACTTCGTGCTGAACGGTACCTCCTCCTCTAACAAAGTGGTGCTCAACGCCCTGCTCACCCCCGGCGACCTGGTGCTGTTTGACCGCAACAACCATAAATCGAACCACCACGGCGCGCTGTTACAGGCTGGCGCTACGCCAATCTATCTGGAAACCGCCCGCAACCCCTACGGCTTTATCGGCGGTATCGACGCCCACTGCTTTGAAGAGAGCTATCTGCGCGAACTGATCGCCGAAGCAGCCCCCCAGCGCGCTAAGGACGCGCGTCCGTTCCGGCTGGCGGTTATTCAGTTAGGCACCTACGACGGCACCATCTATAACGCCCGTCAGGTGGTGGATAAAATCGGTCACCTGTGCGACTACATCCTGTTTGACTCCGCGTGGGTCGGCTACGAACAGTTTATCCCGATGATGGCCGACTGCTCGCCGCTGCTGCTGGAGCTGAACGAAAACGATCCGGGCATTCTGGTGACCCAGTCGGTGCACAAACAGCAGGCCGGTTTCTCCCAAACCTCGCAGATCCACAAAAAGGACAGCCATATTAAAGGCCAGTCCCGCTATGTGCCGCATAAGCGCATGAACAACGCCTTTATGATGCACGCCTCCACCAGCCCGTTCTACCCGCTGTTCGCCGCCCTCGACGTGAACGCCAAAATGCATGAAGGCGTCAGCGGCCGCAACATGTGGATGGCGTGCGTGGCCAACGGTATCGACGCGCGTAAGCTGATCCTCGATAACTGCCGCCACATCCGGCCGTTCGTCCCGGCAACCGTGGACGGCAAACCGTGGCAGTCTTACCCGACAGAGGAGATCGCCAACAACCTGCGCTTCTTCCACTTCGTTCCGGGCGAACGCTGGCACGCCTTTGACGGCTACGCCGAGCATCAGTATTTCGTCGATCCGTGCAAACTGCTGCTGACCACCCCCGGCATCAACGCGGGCAGCGGCGAATATGAAGCCTTTGGCGTTCCGGCCACCATCCTCGCCAACTTCCTGCGCGAAAACGGCGTGGTGCCGGAGAAATGCGACCTGAACTCGATCCTGTTCCTGCTGACCCCGGCGGAAGATATGGCCAAGCTGCAGCAGCTGGTAGCGCTGCTGGTACGCTTTGAAAAACTGCTGGAGTCCGATGCGCCGCTGGCCGAGGTTCTGCCCTCAATCTACAAACAGCACGAAGCGCGCTATGCCGGCTACACCCTGCGCCAGCTGTGCCAGGAGATGCACGATCTGTACGCCCGTCATAACGTTAAGCAGCTGCAGAAAGAGATGTTCCGTAAAGCCCACTTCCCGCGCGTTAGCATGAACCCGCAGGAGGCCAACTACGCCTACCTGCGTGGAGAAGTCGATCTGGTGCGTCTGCCGGATGCCGAAGGCCGTATCGCGGCGGAAGGTGCCCTGCCGTATCCTCCGGGAGTGCTGTGCGTGGTTCCGGGCGAAGTCTGGGGCGGTGCGGTTCTGCGCTACTTCAGCGCGCTGGAGGAGGGGATCAACCTGCTGCCGGGCTTTGCGCCTGAACTGCAGGGGGTCTACATCGAAGAGCGGGACGGTCGCAAAGAGGTCTGGTGCTACGTGATTAAGCAGCACAAAGAAGAGCGCGCCTTATTAAAAGGGGAAAACTTATGAGCAAAGCCAAAGCCAATAAGATGGGCGTTGTTCAGCTCACCATCCTGACGATGGTTAACATGATGGGCTCCGGCATCATCATGTTGCCCACCAAGCTGGCGGAGGTCGGGACCATCTCGATTATCTCCTGGCTGGTGACCGCCGTCGGCTCGATGGCGCTGGCCTGGGCATTCGCCAAATGCGGCATGTTCAGCCGTAAACCCGGCGGCATGGGCGGCTACGCCGAATATGCCTTCGGCAAATCCGGCAACTTTATGGCCAACTATACCTACGGCGTGTCGCTGCTGATCGCTAACATCGCCATCGCCATCTCTGCGGTCGGCTACGGCACCGAGCTGTTCGGCGCGGCCCTGTCGCCGGTACAGATTGGTATAGCCACCATCTGCGTGCTGTGGATCTGCACCGTCGCCAACTTCGGCGGCGCGCGGATCACCGGCCAGCTCAGCAGCGTCACCGTCTGGGGGGTGATTATCCCGGTGGTGGGCCTGTGCATCATCGGCTGGTTCTGGTTCAGCCCGTCCCTGTACGCCGCCTCCTGGAACCCGCATCACGTGCCGTTCTTTAGCGCGGTCGGCTCCTCCATCGCCATGACGCTGTGGGCCTTCCTCGGTATGGAATCTGCCTGCGCCAATGCGGAAGTGGTGGAAAATCCGGAACGCAACGTACCGATCGCCGTACTGGGCGGTACGCTGGGGGCGGCGGTGATCTATATCATCTCCACCAACGTTATCGCCGGGATCGTGCCGAACATGGATCTGGCGAACTCCACGGCACCGTTCGGCCTGGCCTTCGCCCACATGTTCACCCCGGCCGTCGGTAAAGTGATCATGGCGCTGATGGTGATGTCCTGCTGCGGTTCGCTGCTGGGCTGGCAGTTCACTATTGCCCAGGTGTTTAAATCTTCGGCTGACGAAGGCTATTTTCCGAAGATTTTCTCCCGCGTCAGCAAAGTGGACGCGCCGGTGCAGGGGATGCTGACGATTGTGATCATCCAGACGCTCCTGTCGCTGATGACCATCAGCCCGTCGCTGAACAGCCAGTTTAACGTGCTGGTCAACCTGGCGGTGGTGACCAACATCATTCCCTACATTCTGTCGATGGCCGCGCTGGTCATTATTCAGAAAATGGCGAATGTGCCGTCATCCAAAGCCAAAGCGGCAAATATCGTGGCCTTTATCGGTGCCATCTACAGCTTCTACGCCCTGTACTCCTCCGGTGAAGAGGCGATGCTGTACGGCTCCATCGTGACCTTCCTCGGCTGGACGCTGTATGGCCTGGTGTCACCGCGCTTTGAGCTGAAGAATAAGCACAGTTAATTCTCCCTCCACGGACTGCAGGCCCCTGCAGTCCGTTTTCCCTCCTGATACGAAGATAACGCAATGAGTCATCCAGAACGAATGGTCACCTCACCTGACGACATTCTCGCCATTATCAAAAACCAGCAGATTTGCCGGATAGCGCTTAACGACGATCCATGGCCCTATATCGTGCCGGTCAACTTCGGCTACGACTACCAGGATGGCCGCTGGACGATCTGGTTCCACGGCGCGCGCAGCGGTAAAAAGATGCGACTGCTGCGCAGGAACCCGGCGGTCAGCGTGGAGATAGACGGCGGCTACCGACTGCTTCCGGCCGCGGACGCCTGCGACTATAGCTGCGCCTACGCCAGCATTATCGCCGGCGGACGGGCGACGATAGTGCAGGATCGCCATGAAATAGCGGCCGGTATGGACAGGATTATGCGCCAGGCGGTGCCGGATAAAACGTTCAGTTACCGCGACGATATGATGAAGGCGGTCTGCGTGGTCCGCGTCAACTGCGAAACGCTAACCTGCCGTCGCCACGCCGCCGGGTAAAGCGGCCGCGCAGCGAGCCGCAGCCGGCGGTTTTCCGCAGCGGACAAAAAAGGAGCCTTTCGGCTCCTTTTTACATTCACCCTGTTCAGGCGTTTTTCAGCACGTCGCTGACGATCTCCACCGCCTCTTTTTCGATCTGCAGGCGGTGCGCTTCGCCGAGGAAGCTTTCGCAGTAGATCTTATAGGCATCTTCGGTGCCCGACGGGCGCGCGGCGAACCAGCCGTTGTCGGTCATCACCTTCAGGCCGCCGATGGCGGCACCGTTGCCCGGCGCGGCGGTCAGGCGCGCGACGATCGGGTCACCCGCCAGGGTGCTGGCGCTGACCATGTCCGGCGACAGCTTAGACAGCGCCGCTTTCTGGGCCGAAGTGGCGGGAGCCTGCAGGCGGTTGTAGCTCGGCGCACCGAAGCGTGCCGCCAGCTCATCGTAGTGCTGCTGCGGGTTTTTCCCGGTGACGGCGGTAATTTCTGCCGCCAGCAGGCACATAATAATGCCGTCTTTGTCGGTAGACCACGGCGTACCGTCGAAGCGCAGGAACGACGCCCCGGCGCTCTCTTCGCCGCCAAAGCCGAAGCTGCCGTCGAACAGGCCGTCAACGAACCACTTAAAGCCCACCGGCACTTCCACCAGCCTGCGGTCCAGGTCGTTCACCACGCGGTCGATCATCGCCGAAGAGACCAGGGTTTTACCCACGGCAACATCCTTGCCCCACTGCGGACGATGCCGGAACAGGTAGTTGATGGCCACTGCCAGATAGTGGTTCGGGTTCATTAATCCGGCCGGGGTGACGATGCCGTGACGGTCATAGTCCGGGTCGTTGGCAAAGGCCAGATCGAACTTATCGCGCAGCTGCAGCAGACCCGCCATCGCGCACTCGGAGGAGCAGTCCATGCGGATCGCGCCGTCTTTATCCAGATGCATAAAGCGGAAGGTCTGATCCACCTGATCGTTAACGAGGGTCAGGTTGAGCCTGTAATGCTCCGCAATGCGCTTCCAGTATTCGATACCGGAGCCGCCCAGCGGATCGACGCCCAGGGTCAGCCCCGCTTTCTGGATGGCGGCCATATCGACAATGTCCGCCAGCCCTTCAATGAACGGCTGCACCAGATCCTGCTCTTTAACGTGACCGGAGGCCATCGCCGCGTCCAGGGAGAGACGCTTCACCCCTTCCAGGCCGGCGGCCAGCAGTTCGTTGGCGCGGTTTTCAACAACTTTGGTGACGTTGGTATCCGCCGGGCCGCCGTTCGGCGGGTTGTACTTGATGCCGCCGTCTTCCGGCGGGTTATGGGATGGCGTAATAACAATGCCGTCCGCCCGGGGGCCGCCTTTTTGGTTATGGACCAGGATGGCGTTCGATACGGCGGGGGTCGGCGTAAATCCATTCTTTTCCTGAATAATAACGTCAACGCCGTTGGCCGCCAGCACTTCCAGCACGGAGATAAACGCCGGTTCGGACAGCGCGTGGGTATCTTTGCCCACGTAGCAGGGGCCGGACACACCGTTCTTCGCGCGCTCTTCGGCGATGGCCTGGGCGATAGCCAGAATGTGCGGCTCGTTGAAACTGTGGCGGCCTGCGCTGCCGCGGTGGCCGGAGGTGCCGAACTTCACCGCGTGCTCTGCGTTTCCGGCTTCGGGCTTCAGCGCATAGTACTGCGCCGTCAGCCGGGCGACGTTAATCAAATCGCTTTGTTGCGCAGGTTGACCTGCACGATCGTGGATTGCCATTGCCTGGTCCTTTTAATGCAAGGATTAAATTGTTCCGCAAACCTTTTCAATCAATTCCGCCGGGAATTGCATTGACTGCATGATGTGCTCGATCATGCTGCATTTACGGCCGGTGTTGGTGTTGGTAATCACCCAGTACGGCGTGCCCGGCACGCGCTTTGGCTTGGTCTGGCTGCCGTTTTTCAGCAGCGTTTGCTCGTCGGCGGCGAAGTAGACGCGCGTACGCCCGTGCAGGGACTCCGTCGCGTCGGCAAAACCCTGCCGATCCAGTGACCACAGTGTAGACAACACCAGCATAAAGCGGTTAACCGCCCGCTTCTGCTCCGCGTATTCGTCGGAGAGCAGCAGCTCGCGCACGGCGCGTACTCTGTCTTTGATGGAGGTTGCCGGTGCCTCTGCGGGGGTGACAGGCTGCGCGGCACGGGCCGTTTTTACCGTCGCTGCGGCGGGCTGTGATACGGCGGAAAATTTTAACATGCGCCGTAAAATGTCGGATGCGCTCTCACCGATATGCCTGGTATGGCTGGCGATATAGCTATAGAGTTCATCATCAACTTCAATCGTTTTCATCGTAATCCAGTGCGGTGTCTTAGCTGAAATTATTAGTCAGGATTATAGGAGCAAATCCCAACGGCGGATAGCGTGGCGTCGGGCCGATCGACAAACCCGACGTAAACCGTCGTTGTTGCAGCCCTCTGGCAGAATGGTCAACATAATACCCTAACCCGACTGAGCGAAAAAAAGAACTTTGCCATGAAATTGAACATCCGGGCGCAATCTGCGCAAACCCCGCACAATAATTCTCCTGTCGTACTGGTTCACGGCCTGTTCGGTAGCCTGGACAACCTCGGCGTGCTGGCGCGCGATCTGGTGAGCGATCGCGACGTGATCCAGGTTGACATGCGCAACCACGGCCTCTCCCCTCGCGATCCGCAAATGAATTACCCGGCAATGGCTGCGGATCTGCGCGATACCCTCGACGCTCAGGGGATCGAAAAAGCGACCTTTATCGGCCACTCAATGGGCGGTAAGGCGGTGATGGCGCTGACCGCCCTGGCCCCGGAGCGTATCGACCGGCTGGTAGCTATCGACATCGCACCGGTTGACTATCAGCTGCGTCGCCACGATGAAATCTTTGCCGCCGTTAACGCGGTCAGCGAATCCCTGGTCCCCACGCGCCAGCAGGCGGCGGCGATAATGCGCCAGCATCTGCAGGAGGAAGGGGTGATTCAGTTCCTGCTGAAATCCTTCGTCGACGGCCAGTGGCGCTTTAACGTACCGGTGCTGTGGCAGCAGTATCCGCACATCGTCGGCTGGGAGACCATTCCGGCCTGGGATCGTCCGGCGCTGTTCATTCCCGGCGGCAACTCCCCTTACCTGACGGAGGCGCACCGCAGCGCGCTGCTGGCTCAGTTTCCCCAGGCGCGCGCCCACGTGGTCGCCGGTGCCGGGCACTGGGTTCACGCCGAAAAGCCCGAAGCGGTGCTGCGCGCCATTCGTCGCTATCTGGCCGGGTAGGCCGTTCCCCCGGGCCAACTGCTTAAAAACCCGCCGTCCGCACGTGATTACGCGCGGGAACGTTGGCGTCCCTGATGCGCTGATGTATGATGGCGCGCTATCCATCCGGGCGGACGCCCGGCTGACCGTTTCCCCGAAGTCACCCAAAATCATGGCCAAAGAACAAACGGACCGTACGACATTAGATCTGTTCGCGCACGAACGTCGCCCGGGACGACCCAAAACCAATCCGCTTTCGCGTGACGAGCAGCTGCGCATCAACAAGCGCAACCAGCTGAAGCGCGACAAGGTTCGTGGGCTTAAGCGCGTCGAGCTGAAGCTCAACGCCGGGGCCGTCGACGCGCTGAATGAGCTGGCGGAGTCGCGTGATATAAGCCGCAGCGAGCTTATCGAAGAGATGCTAATGAACCAGCTGGCGACCCTGCGCGGCCAGGGGCTGGAGTGAATTTCCGCCCCCAGCCCTTTTAATGTGTCACGAAGTGCAATCCTGCACGTTTGCTGTTTCCGCATACCTGCCTGTTCTGCTATGATTGCCCTTATCCGTGGGCAATTCGCCACCACCATTTCAATAAGTTTCAAGAGGTTAATTTACTCATGGCAATAATCGGCATTTTTTTCGGCAGCGACACCGGCAATACCGAGAATATCGCGAAGATGATTCAGAAGCAGCTTGGTAAAGACGTTGCCGACGTGCATGACATTGCAAAAAGCAGCAAAGAAGACCTCGAAGGGTATGACATTCTGCTGCTGGGCATTCCGACCTGGTATTACGGCGAAGCGCAGTGCGACTGGGACGACTTCTTCCCGACGCTGGAAGAGCTGGACTTCAACGGCAAGCTGGTGGCGCTGTTCGGCTGCGGCGATCAGGAAGATTATGCGGAGTACTTCTGCGACGCGCTGGGCACCCTTCGCGACATCCTCGAGCCGCGCGGCGCAACCCTCGTGGGCCACTGGCCGACGGCGGGCTACCACTTCGAAGCCTCCAAAGGCCTGGCGGACGACGACCACTTTGTCGGCCTGGCCATTGACGAAGATCGCCAGCCGGAGCTGACCGCTGAACGTGTCGAGAAATGGGTAAAACAGATTTCCGCAGAACTGCACCTCGACGAAATCATCAGCGCCTGATTTTCCGCGGCGCAGCGCTAAGGCTGCGCCGCATCAATAGACAAGTCCTATTAAAACAATTGCTACAAATTTGTTACTTTTCTGCTCATACCTGTACAATAGGCAGGATATAGTAGGTGGCTCGCCGGGTTGTTAGCGATACCACATTTTTATTAACATTTGCTCAAGGCTTGCGGTTTTCATTTAGACGCGGCAGCCCTATAATGATACGCATTATCTCGAGTGCAATTTCTGTCACTTCGCCGTTTGAAGTGAATCGTATAGTAACAGGACAGATCCCGCATGACTGACAACAATACCGCATTAAAGAAGGCTGGCCTGAAAGTAACGCTTCCTCGTTTAAAAATTCTGGAAGTGCTTCAGGGACCGGATAATCATCACGTCAGTGCGGAAGACCTCTACAAACGTCTGATCGACATGGGCGAAGAGATTGGCCTGGCAACCGTATACCGCGTTCTGAACCAGTTTGACGACGCCGGTATCGTCACCCGACACAATTTTGAAGGCGGCAAGTCCGTTTTCGAACTGACCCAGCAGCATCATCACGATCATCTTATCTGCCTCGACTGCGGCAAGGTGATTGAATTCAGCGACGACTCTATCGAAGCGCGCCAGCGTGAAATCGCGGCAAAGCACGGCATTCGGTTAACCAACCACAGCCTCTATCTTTACGGCCACTGTGCGGAAGGCAACTGCCGCGAAGACGAGCGCGTCCACGACGCCAAATAGCGTTATGCCGTGCGAACTGCCAGCCCTGCGGCTGGCTTTTTTATGCCCGGCGTTTGTCACTCCAGCCAGGCCACCCGCCGCGCTCCCGGTCTGATGAGCGCTTTTGGAACCACCGCGGCCGCCGTCGGCCCTTTTCGCAACCGGCACAGCGTCAGGACGGACAAAAAGCCCCGGCAGGCGCGGAGCGGCCTGCCGGTACTGCGTGACCTACTGGCCGATTTTCGCCCAGGTATCGCGCAGGCCGACGGTGCGGTTAAATACCAGCTTATCCGCCGTGGCGTAACGGCCGTCGAGACAGAAGTAGCCTTCACGCTCGAACTGATACGCCCTGCCCGCTTCCGCACTCTTCAGCGAAGGCTCGCCATAGCCCTGCTTAATCACCAGCGATTCCGGGTTGATGACCGACAGGAAATCCGCTTCCGCACCGGGATTCGGCACGCTGAACAGGCGGTCGTAGAGGCGAATCTCAACCGGCAGCGCGTGAGAGGCGCTGACCCAGTGGATCACCCCCTTCACCTTGCGGCCGTCCGCCGGATCTTTACTCAGGGTATCCGCATCGTAGCTGCAGAAAATAGTGACGATATTGCCGGCCGCGTCTTTCTCTACGCGCTCTGCCTTGATCACGTAGGCGTTGCGCAGGCGCACCTCTTTCCCCAGCACCAGGCGCTTGTACTGCTTGTTGGCCTCTTCGCGGAAGTCTGCGCGATCGATCCAGATTTCAGCGCTGAACGGCACCTCGCGGCTGCCCATTTCCGGTTTGTTCGGATGGTTCGGCATGGTGACCATTTCGCTTTCGCCCTGCGGATAGTTCTCGATAACCAGCTTAACCGGATCGATTACCGCCATCGCGCGCGGCGCGTTCTCGTTCAGATCTTCGCGGATGCAGGACTCCAGCGAGGCCATCTCGATAGTGTTATCCTGTTTGGTCACCCCGATGCGCCTGCAGAACTCGCGGATCGCCGAAGCGGTGTAGCCGCGACGACGCAGGCCGGAAATGGTCGGCATCCGCGGATCGTCCCAGCCCTCCACGTGCCCGTCGGTGACCAGCTGGTTCAGCTTGCGCTTGGACATCACGGTATATTCCAGGTTCAGGCGCGAAAACTCATACTGCCTCGGGTGCGCCGGAATGGTGATGTTATCCAGCACCCAGTCGTACAGGCGACGGTTGTCCTGGAACTCAAGGGTGCACAGGGAGTGGGTGATCCCCTCCAGCGCGTCGCTGATGCAGTGGGTGAAGTCGTACATCGGATAGATGCACCACTTATTGCCGGTCTGATGATGCTCGGCAAACTTAATACGGTAGAGTACCGGATCGCGCATGACGATAAAGGGTGAGGCCATGTCGATCTTTGCCCGCAGGCAGGCGCTGCCTTCGGCGAAGCCGCCGCTGCGCATCTTTTCGAACAGCGCCAGGTTCTCTTCCACGCTGCGATCGCGGAACGGGCTGTTTTTGCCCGCCTGGGTCAGCGTGCCGCGGTATTCGCGGATCTGCTCAGGCGTCAGCTCATCGACGTAGGCGAGGCCTTTGTTAATCAGCTCAATGGCGTAGGCGTGCAGCCGATCGAAGTAATCCGAAGAGTAGCGAACGTCGCCGGCCCAGTGAAAGCCCAGCCACTGCACGTCATTTTTGATCGACTCAACGTACTCAATATCTTCTTTTGCCGGGTTGGTGTCGTCAAAACGCAGATTGCACTGCCCCTGATAATCCTGCGCAATGCCAAAGTTCAGACAGATAGACTTCGCGTGGCCGATGTGCAGATAGCCGTTCGGCTCCGGCGGAAAACGGGTGTGGATCGCGGTATGCTTGCCGTTGGCCAGATCTTCATCGATGATCTGACGAATAAAGTTAGTCGGGCGGGCTTCAGCCTCACTCATCGTGGATTCCTCAAAGCGTAAACAACGTATAACGGCGTATGATCTTATAAGCCGGACGGGCTGACAACCTTTAGTTACGCAAAAAACGTCGGGCAGCGAGAATGCGGGACGCCGACAGAAAAAAAGCGGCGAGGTTTCCCCCGCCGCTCCGCTCTGTTTGCCGTCAAAAAGCTTATTTACTCTTAATCTCGTACAGCGGGGTCTGACCGGCAACCACCTGCCCCTGCGCCTTGATCGCCAGACCGCTGAAGTCGTCGATGTTGCTGCACACCACCGGGCTTATCATGGAGCGCGCGTGGGCGTTCAGGTACTCCAGATCCATCTCCAGGATCGGCTGGCCCGCCGTCACTTCCACCCCTTCGTCTACCAGCCGCGTAAAGCCCTGGCCGTTCAGGGCCACGGTGTCGATCCCCATATGCACCACGATCTCCGCGCCTTTTTCTGTTTCGAGGCAGAACGCATGGTTGGTGTTGAAGATTTTAACGATGGTACCCGCCGCCGGCGCAACCACCGTTTTACCGGTCGGCTTCAGCGCCACACCGTCGCCTACCGCCTTGCTGGCGAACGCTTCATCCGGCACCTGGTCCAGCGCCACAACTTCGCCGCTCACCGGGGCAACCAGTTCGACAACGGTGGCCGCCGCAGAGGCTGCTTTCGGCTTCGCCACCGGCGCTGCGGCTGCGGACACTGCATCAGCCGACGCTGCGGCAACCGGACCGCGCGCCACCACTTTCTTCATCGCATCGCTAATCGATTCGGCCTTCGCGCCAACAATCACCTGAATGGTCTGCTTGTTCAGCTTCACCACGCCAGAGGCCCCCAGGCGTTTACACATCGCGTCGCTGACGCGGGCAGAGTCGCCTACCGACAGGCGCAGGCGGGTAATGCACGCATCGATGGCCTTCAGGTTGTCACTCCCGCCGATGGCGGCAATGTAGCTGGTCGCCAGCTGGAGCATTCCTTCCTCAGTATTGCTGTTGGCCTCTTCCAGCACCACACTGCCGTCTTTATCTTCGCGGCCCGGCGTTTTCAGGTTAAACAGGCGAATCACCGCGCTGAACAGCACAAAGTAAATAACGAAGAAGATCAGCCCCATCACCAGCAGTATCCAGACGTTGTTGCTGGCCGCCGGCAGGTTGTACATCAGCACGTAGTCGATGGCACCCGCAGAGAAAGAGAAGCCCGCGTGAATATCCAGCAGGGTGGCAATAAACAGGCTGATGCCGGTAAGCACCGCGTGCAGAAGGTACAGCAGCGGAGCCAGGAACATGAACAGGAATTCCAGCGGCTCGGTAACGCCGGTCAGGAAGGCGGTAATCGCCACCGACAGCAGCATCCCGCCAACCATCGGACGGCGCGCCTTCGGCGCGGCCAGATACATTGCCAGCGCCGCGCCCGGCAGACCGAACATCATGATCGGGAAGAAACCGGACATAAACATTCCCGCGCTGCCGTCCCCCGCATAGAAGCGGTTGATATCGCCGTGGAAAATCGCCCCGGCCGCGTTGGTGTATTCACCGATCTGGAACCAGGCGATGGTGTTCAGCACCTGGTGCAGGCCGGTCGGGATCAGCAGACGGTTAATAAAACCAAAGATACCCGAACCCAGCGCACCCGCGGAGACGATCCACTCGCCCCCTGCATGGATGGCATGCTGCACCGGCGGCCAGACGTAGCCAAAGATCGCCGCCAGCACCAGGCAGAAAAAGCCGGTGGCGATAGGCACAAAGCGCTTACCGCCGAAAAAGCTCAGGAAGTCGGGCAGTTTAATGCCGGACCAGCGGTTATAGACCGCGCCGCCGACCAGGCCGGTAATAATGCCGGCCAGCACGCCCATGTTAATTTCCGGATTAATGGTGACCATGGCTTTGGTCAGCACGAAGTAGCCGACCGCCCCGGCCAGCGCTGCCGCCCCGGCGCTATCCCTGGACCAGCTGGACGCTACGCCGATGGCGAAAATCAGCGCCAGGTTTTCGAAAATTGCCCCGCCCGCCTGGGCGATAAAGGGCACGTTCAGCAGATCCGGCAGACCGAATCGCAGCAGTAGCGCCGCCACCGGCAGCACGGCAATAGGGAGCTGTAACGCCCTACCCAGCCGCTGGAAAAAACCTAAAATATTCATCTTATTCCCCCTCCGAAACCCCGATATGGCCGGTATTAAGCCACTTTTTATATGCAACAATTTATGAATGGTAAAACTTTGTCATCGAGTTGTTAGATCATCACCCGCAGAGTGTGTTAAAAATTAATTTGTACCGCAAATTAAAAGCGTCTTATTTGTGATTTTAATCACCAAATATCGCCAGAGCCAGTCGTTTTTACTGGCTAACCGCGAAAACTTATTTTATGATTCAAAAAATCACTACACACTGACGCCCGGCTGCCTTAAGCAGGTTATGCTTATCCGGGTCACGTCGCGCAATCCGTCAACGTTTACATTTAATTCTGAGGTGAAGAATGAGACTGATCCCGCTGGCTTCCGCCGAACAGGTTGGCAAATGGGCCGCACGTCACATCGTTAAGCGTATTAACGCTTTTAACCCCACGGCGGATCGCCCGTTTGTGCTGGGTCTGCCGACCGGCGGCACACCGCTGTCCACCTATCAGGCGTTAGTGGCAATGCATAAAGCGGGCCAGGTCAGCTTTAAGCACGTCGTCACCTTTAATATGGATGAGTATGTCGGCCTGCCGGAAGAGCATCCGGAAAGCTATCACAGCTTTATGCACCGCAACTTCTTCAACCATATCGATATTCCGGCAGAGAACATTAACCTGCTCAACGGCAATGCGCCGGACGTTGACGCCGAGTGCCGTCAATATGAAGAAAAAATCCGTTCTTACGGTAAAATCCATCTGTTTATGGGCGGCGTCGGCAACGACGGGCATATCGCCTTTAATGAGCCGGCCTCCTCCCTGGCCTCGCGCACGCGCATTAAAACGCTGACCCATGACACTCGCGTGGCCAACTCCCGCTTCTTCGGCGGCGATGTGGACCAGGTGCCAAAATATGCGCTGACCGTGGGCGTGGGCACGCTGCTTGACGCCGAAGAGGTGATGATTCTGGTGCTGGGCCATCAAAAGGCGCAGGCGCTGCAGGCGGCGGTGGAAGGCAACGTCAACCATATGTGGACCATCAGCTGCCTGCAGCTGCATCCGAAGGCGATAGTGGTATGCGACGAGCCGTCCACTATGGAGCTGAAAGTCAAAACACTGAAATATTTTAACGAGTTAGAAGCGGAAAATATTAAAGGTCTGTAATGTTATACCCGTCCTGCCGACAGGCGGCGGGGCAATCTATGCTGAAATCGGGGGTCGGAATGTATGCTTTAACCCAGGGCCGGATCTTCACCGGTCACGAAATTCTTGATGACCATGCGATTATTATCGCCAATGGCCTGATTGACCGCATCTGTCCGCAGGCGGATCTGCCGCCCGGCATCGAGCAGCGCCCGCTGGACGGAGCTGTTATCTCCCCCGGTTTCATTGACGTACAGCTCAACGGCTGCGGCGGCGTACAGTTCAACGATACCGCAGAGGCGGTCTGCCTTGAAACGCTGGAGATTATGCAGGCCGCCAACGAAAAATCGGGCTGCACCAGCTTTTTACCCACGCTGATCACCACCAGCGACGATCTGATGAAACAGGGCGTTCGCGTGATGCGCCAATACCTGGCAAAGCATCCTAACCAGGCGCTGGGGCTTCATCTGGAAGGGCCGTGGCTAAATCTGGTGAAAAAAGGCACCCATAACCCGGACTTCGTGCGGGAGCCTGACGCTGCGCTGGTTGAATTTCTGTGCAATAATGCCGACGCCATCAGCACCATCACCCTGGCACCGGAGAAAGTGCCCGCCGGGGTAATAGCCCAGCTGTCCGCTGCGGGCATCGTGGTCTCCGCCGGGCACTCTAACGCCACGCTGAAAGAGGCGAGGGCCGGTTTCCGCGCGGGCATCACCTTCGCAACGCACCTGTATAACGCCATGCCGTACATCACCGGACGCGAACCGGGCCTGGCCGGAGCGGTTCTCGACGACGCCGGGATCTACTGCGGCATCATTGCCGACGGTCTGCACGTTGATTACGCCAACGTTCGCATCGCGAAACGCCTGAAAGGCGACAGGCTGTGCCTGGTGACCGACGCCACCGCTCCGGCGGGTGCCGATATTGAACAGTTCATTTTTGCTGGTAAAACAATATACTACCGCAATGGACTTTGCGTGGATGAAAACGGTACGCTAAGCGGCTCCTCATTAACCATGATTGAAGGCGTGCGTAATCTGGTGGAACACTGCGGCATTGCGCTTGATGAAGCCCTGCGTATGGCGGCGCTCTATCCAGCCAGGGCGATTGGCGTTGAACAGCGGCTCGGCAGCATCGCCGCCGGAAAAGTGGCTAACCTGACCGCATTCACCCGTGACTTTAACATTATCAAGACCATCGTTAATGGTGACGAGGTCGTTACCGAGTAAGAAAAAGTATGACACCTGGCGGACAAGCTCAAATCGGCAATGTTGATCTCGTAAAACAGCTTAACGGCGCGGCCGTTTACCGCCTGATCGATCGACACGGCCCCATCTCGCGAATTCAGATAGCCGAGCAAAGCCAGCTTGCTCCCGCCAGCGTTACCAAAATCACGCGCCAGCTTATTGAGCGCGGCCTGATTAAAGAGGTGGATCAGCAGGCCTCCACCGGCGGCCGCCGCGCCATCTCTATCGTCACCGAAACCCGCGGCTTTCACGCCATCGGCGTCCGGCTGGGCCGCCACGACGCCACCATTACCCTGTTCGATCTGAGCAGCAAAGTGCTGGCGGAAGAGCACTACCCGCTGCCTGAACGCACCCAGGAGACGCTGGAACACGCCCTGTTGAACGCCATCGATGCGTTTATTAAAGCCAGCCAGCGCAGGCTGCGCGAGCTGATCGCCATTTCGGTGATCCTGCCGGGTCTGGTCGATCCGGAAAGCGGCGTGATCCGCTATATGCCGCATATCCCGGTGGAAAACTGGAGTCTGGTCGGGGCGCTGGAAAAACGCTTTAACGTCACCTGCTTCGTCGGCCACGATATTCGTAGCCTGGCCCTGGCGGAGCACTACTTCGGCGCAAGCCAGGACTGCGAAGACTCCATTCTGGTGCGCGTGCACCGGGGAACCGGTGCCGGAATCATCTCTAACGGGCGTATTTTCATTGGCCGCAACGGCAACGTCGGCGAAATCGGCCATATTCAGGTAGAGCCGCTGGGCGAACGCTGTCACTGCGGTAACTTCGGCTGCCTTGAGACTATCGCCGCCAACGCCGCCATTGAGCTGCGGGTGCAAAATCTGCTGAAACAGGGCTACCAGAGCCGGGTGACAGCGGACGACTGCAGCATAAAAAGCATCTGTCGGGCGGCGAACAAAGGCGACGGTCTAGCCTCTGAAGTGATCGAGCACGTTGGCCGCCAGCTGGGTAAAACCATCGCCATCGCCATCAACCTGTTCAATCCGCAAAAGATCGTAATTGCCGGCGAGATAACCGAAGCGGATAAGGTGCTGCTGCCGGCCATTGAGAGCTGCATCAACACTCAGGCGCTGAAAGCGTTTCGCAAAAGCCTGCCGGTGGTGCGCTCGACGCTGAACCACCGTTCCGCCATTGGTGCCTTTGCGCTGGTGAAGCGCGCAATGCTCAACGGCATTCTGCTGCAGCATTTACTGGAAAACTGACGATCTGCTTTCCTTCAAGGCGGCGGCGTCCGGAATAATGCGCCCGACCGCAGGTGGCCTTCGGCGAGGGACAAGGCTATCCCTCATTCCTTCCGGGAGCATAGCGAACTCTGTGACCGGGGCGAGCCTCATGAATGAGACGAGTAACCAGAGGCAGCCTGCGGCTGTTCAAATTCGTTCCTGACGAATTTGTCACTGCGTTGCCGCCTTCATACAACTCGAATGATTTAGGGTATAGTAGCGGATCACTGTTGCTTTTCCTGGGGCCTTCATGACCATCAAAAATGTAATTTGCGACATCGACGGCGTACTGATGCACGACAACGTTGCCGTCCCCGGCGCGGCGGAGTTCCTGACGGGGCTCCTTGAAAAAGGCCTGCCGCTGGTTTTACTGACCAATTATCCCTCGCAGACCGGCCAGGATCTGGCCAACCGCTTTGCCACCGCCGGCATCAACGTACCGGACAGCGTATTTTATACCTCGGCAATGGCCACCGCCGACTTCCTGCGTCGCCAGGAGGGGAAAAAAGCCTACGTGGTGGGGGAAGGCGCGCTGATTCATGAGCTGTATAACGCTGGCTTTACCATTACCGACGTTAATCCCGACTTCGTGATCGTCGGTGAGACCCGCTCCTGGAACTGGGACATGATGCATAAGTCCGCCTACTTTGTTGCCAACGGCGCACGCTTTATCGCCACCAATCCTGATACCCACGGCCCCGGCTTCTCCCCCGCCTGCGGCGCGCTCTGCGCAGGCATCGAAAAAATCACCGGCCGCAGACCGTTTTACGTTGGCAAGCCCAGCCCGTGGATCGTACGCGCCGCGCTCAATAAAATGCAGGCGCATTCGGAAGAGACGGTGATCGTCGGTGACAATCTGCGCACCGATATTCTGGCCGGTTTCCAGGCGGGTCTGGAGACGATTCTGGTGCTCTCCGGCGTCTCCACCATTGACGATATCGACAGCATGCCGTTCCGCCCCAGCTGGATATACCCTTCGGTTGCCGAAATCGACGTGATTTAGCGAAAGCGCTGCCGGATGCCCCAAAGCAGAACCCATAACGCTCTGCGTCAGGGCGGATTTCACGATAACCCGCCCAATTCTTCATTTAATAAATCGGCCAATTAATTAAATAATCGCTAATTTACCAGCCATTTTACCTGGTGTTTTTCAACATGCCGCAATGTTCATTGCGTTTTTTCCTTATGAACCGGCAAACCGCTTGCCTCCTCTGTGGCTTTACGTCATTTTCTAAGGCAGATAAACACGCAACGGGTTAACGGAGAAGGCTATGTGCTCTATTTTTGGCGTATTTGATATCAAAACGGACGCGGGCGAACTGCGTAAAAAAGCGCTGGAGCTGTCGCGCCTGATGCGCCATCGCGGCCCGGACTGGTCCGGCATTTTCGCCTGCGACAGGGCAATTCTGGCCCATGAGCGCCTGTCGATCGTCGACATCAACGCAGGTGCCCAGCCGCTGTATAACGAAAAAAGAACCCACGTGCTGGCCGTCAACGGCGAGATCTATAACCACCGGGCGCTGCGCGACGAGTATGGCGATCGCTTCCGCTTCCAGACCGGCTCCGACTGCGAGGCGATTCTCGCCCTCTATCAGGAAAAAGGGCCGGCATTTCTCGACGAGCTGCAGGGCATGTTCGCCTTTGCGCTCTACGACAGCGAGCAGGATGCTTACCTGATCGGCCGCGACCACCTCGGCATCATTCCGCTCTACATGGGCTATGACGAGCATGGTAACTTCTACGTCGCCTCGGAAATGAAGGCGCTGACGCCGGTCTGCCGCACGATTAAAGAGTTTCCGGCGGGCAGCTACCTGTGGAGCAAGGAGGGCGAAATCCGCCGCTACTATCAGCGCGACTGGTTCGACTATGATGCGGTAAAAGAGAACGTAACGGATAAAGCGGAACTGCGTCAGGCGCTGGAAGATGCCGTGAAGAGCCACCTGATGTCCGACGTGCCTTACGGCGTGCTGCTCTCCGGCGGCCTGGACTCGTCGATCATTTCCGCTATCGCCAGGAAGTTCGCCGCCCGCCGGGTGGAGGATCAGGATCGCTCAGAGGCCTGGTGGCCGCAGCTGCACTCCTTTGCCGTTGGCCTTGAAGGCTCGCCGGATCTGCAGGCCGCCAGGGAGGTGGCCGACCATCTGGGCACCGTGCACCACGAGATCCACTTCACCGTACAGGAGGGGCTGGATGCGATTCGCGACGTTATCTGGCACATCGAAACTTATGACGTGACCACCATCCGCGCCTCCACGCCGATGTACCTGATGTCACGTAAAATCAAGGCGATGGGCATTAAAATGGTGCTGTCGGGAGAGGGCTCCGACGAGGTGTTTGGCGGCTATCTCTACTTTCATAAGGCCCCCAACGCCAGAGAGCTACATGACGAGACCGTGCGCAAGCTGCAGGCGCTGCACATGTTCGACTGCGCGCGCGCCAATAAAGCGGTGTCCGCCTGGGGAGTGGAAGCCCGGGTGCCGTTCCTCGACAAAGCGTTCCTTGATGTGGCGATGCGCATCAACCCACAGGATAAGCTGTGCGGTAACGGCAAAATGGAAAAGCATATACTGCGCGAATGTTTTGAGTCTTATCTGCCGGCAAGCGTCGCCTGGCGTCAGAAAGAGCAGTTCTCCGACGGCGTCGGCTACAGCTGGATTGACACCCTGAAAGCGGTGGCGGCAGAGCAAATTTCCGACCAGCAGCTGGCCACGGCGGCGTTCCGCTTCCCATATAACACGCCCGGATCGAAAGAGGCCTATCTGTACCGGGAGATTTTTGAGTCGCTGTTCCCGGTATCGGACGCCGCCGAGTGCGTGCCGGGCGGCCCGTCCGTCGCCTGCTCTTCCGCTAAAGCCATTGAGTGGGACGAGGCGTTTAAAACCATGAACGATCCTTCCGGACGCGCGGTCGGCGTACATCAATCCGCCTATCGGTAATGCGCCGTAAAAAGTGCCCTGCCGGGCACTTTTTTGAGCGAAATTCCCCGCCGAAAGCGATCAATAATCGATAATTGCCGATAATTGCGCCACGCTGTTCGCAACCTGAGCAAACGGTCGTATTCCGGCGTTTTTCGATGAAAAAGAGGTTGACGCTTCAGGGTTCAATACGCATAATGCGCCCCGCAACGCCGATAAGGTAACGCGCGAAAAAAGAGGGCTACGTAGCTCAGTTGGTTAGAGCACATCACTCATAATGATGGGGTCACAGGTTCGAATCCCGTCGTAGCCACCATCTTTTTTGCGGGAGTGGCGAAATTGGTAGACGCACCAGATTTAGGTTCTGGCGCCGCAAGGTGTGCGAGTTCAAGTCTCGCCTCCCGCACCATTCACCCGTATGCGTTGCAATAAGAACAGTGTTGTTGGGGTATCGCCAAGCGGTAAGGCACCGGTTTTTGATACCGGCATTCCCTGGTTCGAATCCAGGTACCCCAGCCATAATCTTCGGGTTTGCGGGCTGCCGCGACGGTCATTGGGGTATCGCCAAGCGGTAAGGCACCGGTTTTTGATACCGGCATTCCCTGGTTCGAATCCAGGTACCCCAGCCATAATCTTCGGGTTTGCGGGCTGCCGCGACGGTCATTGGGGTATCGCCAAGCGGTAAGGCACCGGTTTTTGATACCGGCATTCCCTGGTTCGAATCCAGGTACCCCAGCCACCGAAGAAAAAAGGCTACGTAGCTCAGTTGGTTAGAGCACATCACTCATAATGATGGGGTCACAGGTTCGAATCCCGTCGTAGCCACCATATTGATAGCGTGCCGTTTGATTACGGCAGGTTGGAAAGCAATTAATCAGGGTATCGCCAGATTTCTGGCACAGCATACCAACAGAGAATTAATTGGGGTATCGCCAGGCTGTAAGCCACCGGGCTGATTCTGGCACAGCATACCAACAGAGAATTAATTGGGGTATCGCCAAGCGGTAAGGCACCGGATTCTGATTCCGGCATTCCGAGGTTCGAATCCTCGTACCCCAGCCACTTTTAAAAGCGTTCGGCAGCGCACGCTGAGGATAGTTGGGTATCGCCAGGCTGTAAGCCACCGGGCTGATTCTGGCACAGATTAACCAACATAAGACAATTGGGGTATCGCCAAGCGGTAAGGCACCGGATTCTGATTCCGGCATTCCGAGGTTCGAATCCTCGTACCCCAGCCAATTAAAAAGCTCGCTTCGGCGAGCTTTTTGCTTATCCGCGCCGCCAGAGGGCCCCGCGCTGTATCCTCTCTCAATCTGATGTTACATTATCCGCTTCATAACAAAAGGATTTTGCGATGAACTATCAGATTTTGCCGCTCTTTTTTAGCCACCTGTCCACATTGCTCTTTTTTCTCAGCGCCATTGGCCTCACCTTTTTTGGTCTCTCAGCGCCGGTGGTCTATTTCATCCTGCTCGTCCTGGTCCTTCCCATCGGCCTCTCTATGCATCTGCACCGGCTGAATGAAACGGGCACCGCGCTGACGCTCAGCGAAAATGTCTGGTGGATGACCTATGTTTATGGTTTACCGGCTCCGGAGCAGCGGGCGATGCTTAAAAACCCCTGCTTTTATTCTACGGACCGCATTCAGCAGTTTTTCATTCGCGGCTTCGCCGGCAAAATAAGCCTGCAGCTGACCTGTATCGCCATTCATATTTACGAGTGCTTTGCGCTGGAAAAAGAGCCGCTTTCGATAGCGCTTGCGCTGTTGGTACTGCTATTTCTGCTCTGTGCGCTGGGGAGAAGCGCCTTCACCGCGTCGCTTATCGTGACCGGGAAGTGGCAGAGCGAAACCCTGACGACCGACAGCGGAAGCGTCTGGTATCAGGGAGTGATAACCAAAGGCACCCGCAGGGAAACACTGTTTTCGCGGCTGGTATAGCCGGACGCTACAGCCCCAGCGCATACTTCAGCGCCCGGCGCTTCAGCACGCCCGCCCGCGCCGCCGCCATCAGCCCGAGATTGCGCATCAGACGCAGCGGCGGAAGAGAGTTGCTGAACCCGGCGTAGAAGAGATCCATTCCGCTTTGCATCATGAAGTTATCCATCATGCGCCGCGTTTGATATCGCATCAGCACCGACCGGCTGGCCCACGCCTCGTCGTGCGCGCGGGCATTCGCCAGCACCTCAAGCAGCGCATCGACGTCCCGGTAGCCCAGGTTCACCCCCTGCCCCGCCAGCGGATGGATGGTATGCGCGGCATCGCCCACCAGCGCCAGCCCCGGCTGCACGTACTGCAGGGCATGGCGACGGGTGAGCGGAAAAGCGCCCGCGGCCACCGGCGTTACCGCGCCCAGCCGCGCCGGAAAGCATTGGCTGATTTCCTTTTGCAGCTGCGCCATATTCATCCCCTGCAGCTGGCGAATCCGCGCCGGCGCATCGTACCAGACCAGCGACGCCCAGTCGTCAAACAGCGGCAGGAACGCCCGCGGCCCGGCGGGGGTAAACTGCTGCCACGTGGCGTCGCCCGGCGATGCCTCGCAGCGCACGGTGATTAACATACAGGACTGGGCATAGTGCCAGGCATGAATGCCGATCCCGGCCATCTGCCGCACCTGGGAATTGGCCCCGTCGGCTCCGATAACCAGCCGCGCCGCGATCCGTTCGCCGTTATCCAGCGCCAGCGCGTAGCCGTCGGAGTGACGATGCAGGGCGGCCAGCGACGCGGGAACGCGCAGCGTCACCGCAGGATGCGCCGCCAGCGCCTGCCAGATTGCCTGCTGCAGGACGGTGTTCTCCACCATATAGCCAAGCTGCGGCAGCGTTAGCTCGGCGGCGTCGAAGGCCACGCGGGCGCTCTCCCACTCCCAGGTCTCCAGCCGCCGGTACGGATGGCAGCGCATCCCCTGCACCGCTCCCCAGACGCCCAGCCCCTGCAGCAGCGCCACGGAGGCCGCGCTGACCGCCGAAATCCGCACGTCAGGCGGCGCGTCGGGGGTAAACGGCCCCGGTTCGCTCCTGTCGATAACGGTTACCGTAAAACCGCGCTGCGCCAGCCCCAGCGCCAGCGCGCCGCCGACCATTCCGCCGCCAACAATGGCGACTTCCGTTGATTGCTGTGTCATGGCCACTCATCCTGTCAGGTGTATCATCTCAGTTTACAGGATTTCCGCGCGCTGTCGCAGCGTGATGCGTCACGCTGGTCACCAGGGCGGCAAAGCATTACACTATGCGCCCTGCATTCCCGGCCACTATTTCGCAAGAGCAAGTCGATGACCAAAAAACTCCATATTAAAACCTGGGGCTGTCAGATGAACGAGTACGATTCATCGAAGATGGCCGATCTGCTGGATGCCACCCACGGCTATCAGTTGACCGACGTGGCGGAAGAAGCGGACGTGCTACTGCTGAATACCTGCTCTATTCGCGAGAAAGCGCAGGAGAAAGTCTTCCATCAGCTGGGACGCTGGCGGCTGTTAAAAGAGAAGAACCCTGACCTGATTATCGGCGTCGGCGGCTGCGTGGCCTCGCAGGAAGGCGATCATATTCGCCAACGCGCCCACTATGTCGACATTATCTTTGGCCCGCAGACGCTGCACCGCCTGCCGGAGATGATCAACTCCGTACGCGGCAACCGCAGCCCGGTGGTGGACATCAGCTTCCCGGAGATCGAAAAATTCGACCGTCTGCCGGAGCCACGCGCGGAAGGCCCCACCGCCTTCGTCTCCATCATGGAAGGCTGCAACAAGTACTGCACCTACTGCGTGGTGCCCTACACCCGCGGCGAGGAGGTCAGCCGGCCGTCTGACGACATCCTGTTTGAAATCGCCCAGCTCGCCGCCCAGGGCGTACGCGAAGTGAACCTGCTCGGCCAGAACGTTAACGCCTGGCGCGGTGAGAACTACGACGGCACCACCGGCTCTTTCGCCGATCTGCTGCGCCTGGTGGCAGCCATTGACGGCATTGACCGCATTCGCTTCACCACCAGCCATCCCATCGAGTTCACCGACGAGATTATCGAGGTGTATCGCGATACGCCGGAGCTGGTGAGCTTCCTGCACCTGCCGGTACAGAGCGGCTCGGACCGGGTGCTTAACCTGATGGGCCGCACCCATACGGCGCTGGAGTATAAGTCGATTATCCGCAGGCTACGCGCGGCGCGCCCGGACATTCAGATAAGCTCCGACTTTATCGTTGGCTTCCCCGGCGAAACCGACCAGGACTTTGAGCAGACCATGAAGCTGATTGCCGACGTCAACTTCGATATGAGCTATAGCTTTATTTTCTCCGCGCGTCCGGGCACCCCGGCGGCCGATATGGTTGACGACGTGCCGGAAGAGGAGAAAAAGCAGCGCCTGCAGCTTCTTCAGCAGCGGATCAACCAGCAGGCGATGGCCTGGAGTCGCCGGATGCTCGGCACCGTGCAGCGTATTCTGGTGGAAGGAACTTCGCGTAAGAACATCATGGAGCTGTCGGGGCGCACCGAGAACAACCGCGTGGTGAACTTCGAGGGCGAACCGTCAATGATCGGTAAATTTGTCGATGTGGAGATCGTCGACGTCTATCCCAACTCCCTGCGCGGCAGGGTCGTGCGCACGGAAGAGGAGATGGGCCTGCGGGTGGCGGAGACGCCGGAGTCGGTCATCGCCCGCACCCGTAAAGAGAACGATCTGGGCGTCGGTTTCTGGCAGCCCTGACCCGACAGCGCCCTCCCCCTGCGGCGAGACCAGGGCGGGCGCTTTACGCTCTGCCGCCGCCCCTTCATCCCCGAAGGAAAAGGGGCGGGCCTTGTAATTCCCCTCTTCGTCCCCATCATCTTTGCAATGCTTGCGCCTTTATCCCATGGCGTGAATAATTTCCCTGGCAGCCGGCGAACGTTCGCTTCCGGCAACCTATGCATACAGAGGAACAGTTTGAACATAGATACTCGTGAAATCACCCTCGAACCCGCCGACAACGCCCGTCTGCTGAGCCTTTGCGGCCCGTTTGATGACAACATCAAGCAGCTGGAGCGCCGTCTCGGCATCGAGATCGGCCGCCGTGACAATCACTTTAAGCTGACCGGCCGCCCGCTTTGCGTCACCGCCGCGGCGGATATTCTGCGCAGTCTGTATGTGGATACCGCCCCCCTGCGCGGCCAGACCCAGGATATCGAACCGGAGCAGATCCACCTCGCGATTAAGGAAGCGCGCGTGCTTGAGCAGAGCGCGGAGAGCGTGCCGGAATACGGCAAGGCGGTGAATATCAAAACTAAGCGCGGGGTGATTAAGCCGCGCACGCCGAACCAGGCGCAGTACATCGCCAATATTCTCGATCACGATATCACCTTCGGGATCGGCCCGGCGGGCACCGGGAAGACCTATCTGGCGGTGGCCGCGGCGGTCGACGCCCTTGAGCGCCAGGAGATTCGCCGCATTCTGCTGACCCGTCCGGCGGTCGAGGCGGGCGAAAAGCTCGGCTTTCTGCCGGGCGATCTGAGCCAGAAGGTGGACCCTTATCTGCGCCCGCTGTACGACGCCCTGTTTGAAATGCTCGGCTTCGAGAAAGTGGAAAAGCTGATTGAGCGCAACGTGATTGAGGTTGCGCCGCTGGCCTATATGCGCGGCCGGACGCTGAACGACGCCTTTATTATTCTCGACGAGAGCCAGAACACCACCATCGAGCAGATGAAAATGTTCCTGACGCGCATCGGCTTTAACTCGAAGGCGGTGATCACCGGCGACGTCACCCAGATCGACCTGCCGCGCAGCACCAAATCCGGCCTGCGCCACGCCATTGAGGTGCTGTCGGAGGTGGATGAAATCAGCTTTAACTTCTTCCACAGCGAGGACGTAGTGCGCCACCCGGTGGTTGCCCGCATCGTTAACGCCTATGAGGCGTGGGAAGAGGCGGAGCAGAAACGGAAGGCGGCACTGGCGGCGGAACGCAAGCGCGAAGCCCAGGAGCAGGAGCAGAAATGAGTCAGGTGATTCTCGATTTACAGCTGGCCTGTGAAGACAGCAGCGGCCTGCCGGCGGAGAGCCAGCTCCAGGCGTGGCTGGATGCGGCCATCCTGCCGTTTCAGGCGGAGGCGGAGGTGACGATCCGCCTGGTGGACGAGGCCGAAAGCCACGAGCTTAACCTCACCTGGCGCGGGAAAGACAAGTCCACCAACGTGCTCTCCTTCCCGTTCGAAGCGCCGCCGGGCATAGAGGAGATGCCGCTGCTGGGCGATCTGGTCATCTGCCGCCAGGTGGTGGAGCGGGAGGCCCACGAGCAGGGCAAGCCGCCGGAGGCCCACTGGGCGCATATGGTGGTGCACGGCAGCCTGCATCTGCTGGGCTACGACCATATTGAAGATGATGAAGCGGAAGAGATGGAGTCCCTCGAAACCGAGATTATGCTTGCCCTGGGCTACGAGGACCCGTACATTGCCGAGAAGGAGTAAGCTGCCGGGCTTTCCGCCCTGCGGCTGCCGTAATGTCGGGCGCTGAGTTTTCGCGCGCCGGCACCGTTTAACTAACATGAGAACCCACACGACGCCATGAGCGACGACAATTCACACAGTAGTGACACACCAGGCAACAAGAAGGGATTTTTCTCCCTGTTACTGAGCCAGCTTTTCCACGGGGAGCCGAAAAACCGTGAGGAACTGCTGGCGCTGATCCGTGATTCCGGGCAGAACGAGCTTATCGATGAAGATACGCGCGATATGCTTGAAGGGGTGATGGACATCGCCGACCAGCGCGTTCGCGACATCATGATCCCCCGCTCCCAGATGATTACCCTGAAACGCAATCAGTCCCTGGACGAGTGCCTCGACGTCATCATTGAGTCCGCCCACTCGCGCTTTCCGGTGATTAGCGAAGATAAGGATCACATTGAAGGGATTCTGATGGCCAAGGATCTGCTGCCGTTTATGCGCAGCGACGCCGAAGCCTTCAGCATGGAAAAAGTGTTACGACCGGCCGTCGTGGTTCCGGAGAGCAAGCGCGTTGACCGTATGCTCAAGGAGTTCCGCTCCCAGCGTTACCACATGGCAATTGTTATCGACGAGTTCGGCGGCGTTTCCGGGCTGGTGACTATCGAGGATATCCTGGAGCTTATCGTCGGCGAAATCGAAGATGAGTACGACGAAGAGGATGACATCGACTTCCGCCAGCTCAGCCGCCACACCTGGACCGTCCGGGCGCTGGCTCCGATTGAGGACTTCAACGAGGCCTTCGGCACTGGCTTCAGCGATGAAGAGGTGGACACCATCGGCGGGCTGGTGATGCAGGCGTTTGGCCACCTGCCGGCCCGCGGTGAAACCATCGACATCGACGGCTACCAGTTTAAGGTGGCGATGGCCGACAGCCGCCGCATTATTCAGGTTCACGTCAGAATTCCGGACGACTCCCCACAGCCCACGCTGAACGAATAACACCGACTGGATGAAAAACTAAATGGCATTTGCCCCTTTACCTGAACGCCAGTGCATTCGCCTGCTGCTGGCGTTATTATTCGGTGCCTGCGGCACGCTGGCCTTCTCCCCCTACGACTTCTGGCCTGCGGCGATTATTTCGCTGGCGGGCCTGCAGGGGTTGACCTTCAATCGCCGTCCGCGGCAGTCCGCCGCCATCGGCTACGTCTGGGGGCTGGGGCTGTTCGGCACCGGCGTCAACTGGGTCTACGTCAGCATCGCGCAGTTCGGCGGTATGCCAGGCCCGGTAAACGTGCTGCTGGTGGCGCTGCTCGCCGCTTATCTTTCGCTCTATACCGGCCTGTTCGCCGGTCTCCTTGCGCGCCTGTGGCCAAAAACCAGCTGGCTGCGGGTGGCCGTCGCCGCGCCGGTGGTCTGGCAAATCACCGAGTTCCTGCGCGGCTGGGTACTGACCGGCTTCCCGTGGCTGCAGTTTGGTTACAGCCAGATCGACGGCCCGCTGAAAGGGCTGGCACCGGTGATGGGGGTGCAGGCGATCACCTTCCTGCTGATGATGAGCAGCGGCCTGCTGGCCCTGGCGCTGGCGACCCGCAGCTGGCGTCCGCTGCTGGCGGCGGCGCTGCTGCTGGCCCTGCCCTTCCCGCTGCGCGTTGTTCAGTGGTATACGCCGCTGCCGGAGAAAACCACCCGGGTGTCAATGGTGCAGGGCAATATTCCGCAGTCGCTGAAGTGGGACGAAGGCCAGCTGATTAACACGCTGAAAATCTACCTCAACGCCACCCGGCCGCTTATGGGCCAGTCGCAGCTGATTATCTGGCCGGAGTCGGCGATTCCGGATCTGGAAGCCAACCAGCAGCGCTTCCTCGGCATGATGGACGATCTGCTACAAAAGCAAGGCAGCACCCTGATCACCGGCATCGTCGATGCGCGCCTGAATGCGCAGAATCGCTACGATACCTGGAATACCATCATTACCCTGGGCAAAACCAGTCCGTACCGCTACGACTCCAGCAACCGCTACAATAAAAACCATCTGGTGCCGTTTGGCGAATTTGTCCCGCTGGGGTCAATCCTGCGCCCGCTCGCGCCATTCTTCGATCTGCCGATGTCCTCGTTCAGCCGTGGGCCGTACGTGCAGCCGCAGCTGCGCGCCCAGGGCCTTAAGCTGACGGCGGCCATCTGCTACGAAATTATTCTCGGTGAACAGGTGCGGGATAACTTCCGTCCGGATACCGACTACCTGCTGACTCTCTCCAACGACGCCTGGTTTGGTAAATCCATCGGGCCGTGGCAGCACTTCCAGATGGCGAGAATGCGTTCGCTGGAGCTGGCGCGGCCGCTGCTGCGCAGCACCAACAACGGCATTACGGCGGTAATTGGCCCGCAGGGCGAGATCCAGGCGATGCTGCCACAGTTCACCCGCGACGTGCTGACCGCCAGCGTTACGCCCACCGCCGGGCTGACGCCGTACGCCCGCCTCGGCGGCTGGCCGCTGTGGGCCCTCACCGCGCTGTTCGGCTTTATCGCGGTACTTGCAAGCCTGCGTCAGCGACGCCGTCGGGACGCCTCCCTGTAACCTCAGATACCGGACGGCATTTTCCTCCCCCGCCGTCCGGCCCGCTCCCTTCTCCTTCAATGCAAACTGGCACGTCCATTGCTTTGTTTTATATGGCAAACCGTGCGATGACCGCCAGAGCCGTCCGGGCGCACCAAATGCGATCGCCGACAGCACTAAAACGGTGCAACAGCGGCAGATTGCTTTAAAACGGTGCGGCGCACTTCGCAAAAAACAAACAATATTGCAGCAAAATATTTACATTAAGCCACACTCAATGTTAACAAACACACCAGAAACTGTGGACCGATAGCCGCAGATAATCCTTCCTTACAACGGATATTGAGGCTTCGATGGCGCAGACGATAAAAGGAGTTGGATATGCAATTATGTAAACCAGCCACGGCAATGCTGATCGTGGGAATGACCACCGCTCTGGCCCATGCGCAAGACGCCGCACCCGCCGCGGGCGGCACCCTGGAGAAAATCGCCAAAAACGGCGTTATCGTCGTTGGCCATCGGGAATCCTCCGTGCCATTTTCCTACTACGATAACCAGCAAAAAGTGGTGGGCTATTCTCAGGACTTCTCCAACGCCATCGTTGAGGCCGTCAAGAAGAGGCTCAATAAGCCCGATCTGCAGGTCAAGCTGATGCCGATTACCTCCCAGAACCGCATTCCGCTGCTGCAGAACGGCACCTTCGACTTTGAGTGCGGCTCCACCACCAACAACCTTGAGCGCCAGAAGCAGGCCGCCTTCTCCAACACCATTTTCATCGTCGGCACCCGCCTGCTGACGAAAAAAGAGGGCGGCGTTAAGGACTTCGCCGATCTGAAAGACAAGGCGGTGGTCGTCACCTCCGGCACCACCTCGGAAATTCTGCTGCACAAGCTGAATGAAAAACAAAAAATGAATATGCGCATCATCAGCGCCAAGGATCACGGTGACTCCTTCCGCACGCTGGAAAGCGGCCGCGCCGTCGCCTTTATGATGGATGACGCCCTGCTGGCCGGCGAGCGCGCCAAGGCGAAGAAGCCGGAAAGCTGGGAGATCGTCGGCAAGCCGCAGTCCGAAGAGGCCTACGGCTGTATGCTGCGTAAGAACGATCCTGAGTTCAAAAAGCTGATGGACGACACCATCGCCCAGGTACAAACCTCCGGCGAAGCGGCAAAGTGGTTTGATAAGTGGTTCAAAAATCCTATTCCGCCGAAAAACCTGAACCTGAACTTTGCGCTCTCCGACGAGATGCAGGCCCTGTTCAAAGCGCCGAATGATAAAGCCTTTAGCCCGACGGAGTGATCGCCCCAAAGGTTCGCGTTTCCGGCTGCGCATCAGCGGCTGAGGAGCACTACCTGACACAATAATACAGGGCAGGTTGACCTTGCCCTCCCGATTGTCGTTCAGCACGGACAGACTATAAGCCGGGCGGTCGTTCCCCGCCGGGCCTGAAAAGCGCAACAGGCTGAGCAACAATCTTTGGGGGTAGCGCTGCTACCCTTTTTTTTCGGAGTAGATGTATGTCAATAGACTGGAACTGGGGGATCTTTTTACAACAGGCCCCCTTTGGCAACACCACCTATCTCGGCTGGCTGTGGAGCGGCTTTCAGGTCACCATTGCCTTATCCCTCTGCGCCTGGCTCATCGCTTTTCTAATCGGCTCTCTGTTTGGCATCCTGCGCACCGTGCCCGGCCGCGCGCTTTCCGGCATCGGCACGCTGTACGTGGAGCTGTTCCGCAACGTGCCGCTGATCGTACAGTTCTTCGCCTGGTATCTGGTGGTGCCGGAGCTGCTGCCGGAAAATCTCGGCATGTGGTTTAAGGCGGAGCTGGACCCGAACGTGCAGTTCTTTCTCTCCTCGATACTTTGCCTGGGGCTGTTTACCGCCGCGCGCGTCTGCGAGCAGGTTCGAACCGCCATCCAGTCGCTGCCCCGGGGGCAGAAGAACGCCGCGCTGGCGATGGGCCTGACCCTGCCGCAGGCCTACCGCTACGTCCTGCTGCCGAACGCTTACCGGGTTATCGTCCCGCCGATGACCTCGGAGATGATGAATCTGGTGAAAAACTCGGCCATCGCCTCCACCATCGGCCTGGTCGATATGGCCGGCCAGGCGGGCAAGCTGCTGGACTACTCGGCTCACGCCTGGGAGTCCTTTACCGCCATTACCCTCGCCTATGTGCTGATTAACGTCGTTATCATGCTGGTGATGAGCCTGGTGGAACGCAAGATCCGCCTGCCCGGCACGATGGGAGGCCGCTGATGTACGACTTCGACTGGAGCTCTATCCCGCCCTCTCTGCCATATCTGCTGGCCGGGCTGACCATCACGCTGAAGATCACCGCCACGGCGGTGGTGGTCGGCATCGTCTGGGGCACAATCCTTGCGGTAATGCGCCTCTCCCGCTTTGCCCCCATCGCCTGGTTTGCCAAAGCTTACGTCAACGTGTTCCGCGCCATTCCGCTGGTGATGGTGCTGCTGTGGTTCTATCTGATCGTGCCGGGCTTCCTGCAAAACGTGCTGGGCGTGTCGCCAAAAACCGATATCCGGCTGATCTCGGCGATGGTCGCCTTTGCGATGTTTGAAGCGGCCTACTATTCGGAGATTATCCGCGCCGGCATCCAGAGCATCTCCCGCGGGCAGTCCAGCGCCGCCCTGGCGCTGGGGATGACCCACTGGCAGTCGATGCGGCTAATTATCCTGCCGCAGGCGTTCCGGGCGATGGTGCCGCTGCTGCTCACCCAGGGCATCGTGCTGTTCCAGGACACCTCGCTGGTCTATGTGCTTAGCCTGGCGGACTTCTTCCGCACCGCCACCACCATCGGCGAGCGCGACGGCACTCAGGTTGAAATGATCCTGTTCGCCGGTGCCGTCTATTTTGTCTTCAGCCTGAGCGCATCGCTGCTGGTCAGCTGGTTAAAGAAAAGGACCGTATAATGATTACCCTGAAAAATGTTGCAAAATGGTATGGCCACTTTCAGGTGCTGACCGACTGCTCCACCACCGTGCAGAAAGGCGAAGTGGTGGTGGTCTGCGGCCCCTCCGGCTCCGGTAAATCGACGCTGATTAAGACCATCAACGGGCTGGAGCCGGTGCAGCAGGGCGAGATCGCCGTCGACGGCATCGTCGTTAACGACAAAAAAACCGACCTGGCAAAACTTCGCTCCCGGGTCGGGATGGTATTTCAGCACTTTGAGCTGTTTCCACATCTGTCGATTGTGGAGAACCTGACCCTCGCCCAGGTCAAGGTACTGAAACGCGACAAGGCCGCCGCCCGCGACAAGGCGCTGAAGCTGCTGGAGCGCGTGGGCCTCTCCGCCCACGCCGACAAGTTTCCGGCACAGCTCTCCGGCGGCCAGCAGCAGCGCGTGGCCATCGCCCGCGCCCTCTGTATGGACCCCATCGCCATGCTGTTTGACGAACCCACCTCGGCCCTCGATCCCGAGATGATCAACGAAGTGCTGGACGTGATGGTGGAGCTGGCCAACGAGGGGATGACCATGATGGTGGTGACCCACGAAATGGGCTTTGCCCGCAAAGTGGCTAACCGGGTGATCTTTATGGATGAGGGCAAAATCATCGAAGACTCACCGAAGGAGTCATTCTTCGCCAACCCGCAGTCCGGTCGGGCGAAAGACTTCCTCGCGAAGATCCTGCACTAACGCTCGCGGCGCGCGTCCGATCGCGCGCCGCAAACCCTGGCGACAGGCGGCGACTATGGCTCGAACGGCCGACGCTGGAAATGGTCATGCCCGCACTTCGGGCACAGCGGCAGCACGTCCGGCGTGTAGACCGCCAGGTGATAATGGCACTTTTCGCACACCAGGTTCCCCAGCCCGACCACCTCGCCGCTCTGATAGACTCCGTGATGGTTCAGATCCTGGAACACCTCTCGCCACTCAAGCTGCGTTTTGTCGGTGATGTCCGCCAGCTCCTGCCACAGGCTCTCTTTAATCACCCGCATAAACACGCTGTCGTTTTCCTCTTCCCGGCTCTCCTCATAGCTCATGGCGAACTCTTCCAGATCGCGCCTGACGGCGCGCGTCAGCTCGTCCACTTCGGTTCGCGTAAGCTCTCCCGCCTGTATTACCCGCTGGCGCGCCTGCGCCACCAGCGCGTCGATATCGCGTTCGCCATTGCGTAGCCGCTCGCTTAAAGACGCCACCAGCTCACGGTAATATTGCGCAACCTTATTCATCGCCACCTCTCCCGGCTCGTTAACCCACTATAATGATAGACGTTATTTCCGCCGCGCCTGGTGCAATCAGAGGATTTCCGGCCGGAACGCCCGGCGCGGGAATTCACCGCAGAATGCGCGAAAGGCTGTTTTGAAGCGGGCGTTTGGGCTATGCTATGCGGATCTGAAACACCACCCCGAAGCTACGTTTGTAGCCGTATTGAAAACAGGACCACTGGCTGCCATGCAAGAGCAATACCGCCCGGAAGAGATAGAATCCAAAGTACAGCGTCACTGGGATGAGAAGCGCACGTTCGAAGTAACCGAAGACGAGAGTAAAGAGAAGTATTACTGCCTGTCTATGCTTCCCTATCCTTCCGGTCGACTACACATGGGCCACGTGCGTAACTACACTATTGGCGATGTTATTGCGCGCTACCAGCGTATGCTCGGCAAAAACGTTCTGCAGCCCATCGGCTGGGATGCGTTCGGCCTGCCCGCGGAAGGCGCGGCGGTGAAAAACAACACCGCGCCGGCTCCCTGGACGTACGACAACATCGCCTACATGAAAAACCAGCTCAAAATGCTGGGCTTCGGCTATGACTGGAGCCGCGAGCTGGCGACCTGCACCCCGGAATACTACCGCTGGGAGCAAAAGTTCTTCACCGAGCTGTACAAAAAAGGGCTGGTCTATAAGAAAACCTCGGCGGTGAACTGGTGCCCGAACGACCAGACCGTGCTGGCGAACGAGCAGGTCATCGACGGCTGCTGCTGGCGCTGCGATACCAAAGTCGAGCGTAAAGCGATCCCCCAGTGGTTTATCAAAATTACCGCCTACGCCGACGAGCTGCTGAACGATCTGGACAAGCTGGACCACTGGCCTGACACCGTGAAGACGATGCAGCGCAACTGGATCGGCCGCTCTGAAGGGGTGGACATCACCTTTGACGTCAAGGATAACGACGACACCCTGACCGTCTACACCACCCGCCCGGACACCTTTATGGGCTGCACTTACCTGGCGGTGGCCGCCGGCCACCCGCTGAGTGCGAAAGCGGCGGCGTCGAACCCTGAGCTGGCGGCCTTTATCGACGAGTGCCGCAACACTAAGGTGGCCGAAGCCGAGATGGCGACCATGGAGAAAAAAGGCGTCGACACCGGCTTTAAGGCCATCCACCCGCTGACCGGCGAAGCGATCCCCATCTGGGCGGCAAACTTCGTGCTGATGGAGTACGGCACCGGCGCGGTGATGGCCGTTCCGGGACACGACCAGCGCGACTACGAGTTCGCCAGCAAGTATGGTCTGAACATCAAGCCCGTTATCCTGGCAGCGGACGGTTCTGAACCCGATCTCTCCACCCAGGCGCTGACCGAGAAAGGCACCCTGTTTAACTCCGGCGAATTCAGCGGCCTGAGCTTTGAAGAGGGCTTCAACGCCATCGCCGATAAGCTGGCCTCGCTGGGCGTCGGCAAGCGGAAGGTCAACTACCGCCTGCGCGACTGGGGCGTTTCCCGCCAGCGCTACTGGGGCGCGCCGATCCCGATGGTCACCCTGGAAGATGGCACCGTGCTGCCGACGCCGGAAGACCAGCTGCCGGTGATCCTGCCGGAAGACGTGGTAATGGACGGCATCACCAGCCCAATTAAGGCCGACCCCGAGTGGGCGAAGACCACCGTCAACGGCCAGCCGGCGCTGCGCGAAACCGACACCTTCGACACCTTTATGGAGTCCTCCTGGTACTACGCGCGCTACACCTGCCCGCAGTACGACAAGGGGATGCTCGATTCTGACGCCGCCAACTACTGGCTGCCGGTGGATATTTACATCGGCGGTATCGAACACGCCATCATGCACCTGCTCTACTTCCGCTTCTTCCACAAGCTGATGCGCGATGCGGGCATGGTCACCTCCGATGAGCCGGCGAAGCAACTGCTGTGCCAGGGGATGGTGCTGGCGGACGCTTTCTACTACGTCGGCAGCAACGGCGAGCGTAACTGGGTTTCGCCGAAAGAGGCCATCGTTGAGCGCGACGAGAAGGGGCGCATCGTCAAAGCGAAGGACGCCGCGGGGCACGAGCTGGTTTACACCGGCATGAGCAAAATGTCGAAGTCGAAAAACAACGGCATCGACCCGCAGGAGATGGTCGAGCGCTACGGCGCGGACACCGTGCGCCTGTTTATGATGTTCGCCTCCCCGGCGGATATGACCCTTGAGTGGCAGGAGTCCGGCGTGGAGGGGGCCAACCGCTTCCTGAAGCGCGTCTGGAAGCTGGTTTACGAGCACGTTTCCCTGGGCGACGCGGTTGCGCTGAACGTTGACGCCTTAAATGACGATCAGCAGGCGCTGCGCCGCGACGTGCACAAGACTATCGCCAAAGTCACCGACGATATCGGCCGCCGCCAGACCTTCAATACCGCGATTGCGGCGATTATGGAGCTGATGAACAAGCTGGCGAAAGCGCCGCAGGAGAGCGAGCAGGATCGCGCGCTGATGCGTGAAGCGCTGCTGGCGGTCGTGCGTATGCTTAACCCGTTCACCCCCCACGCCAGCTTTGCCCTGTGGCAGGAGCTGAAGGGCGAAGGCGACATCGACAACGCGCCGTGGCCGGTTGCCGACGAAGCCGCTATGGTGGAAAACAGCACGCTGGTGGTGGTGCAGGTGAACGGCAAAGTGCGCGGCAAAATCACCGTTCCGGTGAACGCCACCGAACAACAGGTGCGCGAACGCGCCGCTCAGGAGCACCTGGTGGCAAAATATCTTAATGGCGTTACCGTCCGTAAAGTGATTTACGTGCCGGGCAAACTCCTCAATCTGGTCGTTGGCTAAGCGCAGGAGGAAGCGTGCGATATCTGGCAACTTTACTGTTATCCCTGGCGGTGTTAACCACCGCCGGGTGTGGCTGGCACCTGCGAAGCACCACCCAGGTTCCGACCACCATGAAAACGATGATCCTCGACTCCGGCGATCCGAACGGTCCGCTCAGTCGCGCGGTGCGTAATCAGCTGCGTCTGAACAACATCGAGCTGCTCGACAAAGACACCCTGCGCCAGGACGTACCGTCGCTGCGGCTGGGGAGCGTCAGCATCGGTCAGGATACGGCCTCCGTCTTCCAGGACGGTCAGACGGCGGAGTATCAGATGGTGATGTACGTCAGCGCCTCCGTGCTGATCCCCGGCCGTGATATCTATCCTATCAACGCCAAGGTGTACCGCTCATTCTTCGATAACCCGCAGGTGGCGCTGGCGAAGGACAACGAGCAGAGCCTGATTATCCAGGAGATGTACGACAAGGCCGCCGAGCAGCTGATCCGCAGGCTGCCCAGCGTTCGCGTCGCCGAGGCGCACTCCGCCGCGGAAGAGGCCCCAGCGCAAGAGCCTGTCGCGAAGAGCGCAACGCCGACGACTTCGCCCGCGCGCGTCTCCACCACGCTGGAAGAGTGATGATTCGGCTGTACCCTGAACAGCTCCGCGCGCAGCTCACCGAAGGGCTGCGCGCGGCGTATCTGCTGCTCGGCAACGATCCGCTCCTGCTGCAGGAGAGCCAGGAGGCCATTCGCCAGGCCGCGGTGGAACAGGGCTTCACAGAGCATCACACCTTCGCCCTCGACGCCGGCACCGACTGGCACGCGCTCTTCTCACTGTGCCAGGCGATGAGCCTGTTCGCCAGCCGCCAGACCCTGCTGCTGCTGCTGCCGGAGAACGGCCCCAACGCGGCGCTGAATGAACAACTCGGCGTTCTGACCGGCCTGCTGCATGACGATCTGCTGCTGATCGTGCGCGGCAACCGGCTCAGCAAGGCGCAGGAGAACGCCGGGTGGTTTACCTCGCTGGCCAGCCGGAGCGTGCAGGTCAGCTGCCAGACGCCGGAGCAGGCGCAGCTGCCGCGCTGGCTTGCCGCCCGGGCGAAACAGAACAACCTGCAGCTGGACGACGCCGCCAGCCAGCTGCTGTGCTACTGCTATGAGGGCAATCTGTTAGCCCTGGCCCAGGCGCTGGAGCGGCTGTCGCTGCTCTGGCCCGACGGCAAGCTGACCCTGCCCAGGGTGGAGCAGGCGGTTAACGACGCGGCGCACTTTTCCCCCTTTCACTGGGTGGACGCGCTGCTGGCGGGCAAAAGCAAACGCGCGCTGCATATTCTGCAGCAGCTGCGCCTTGAGGGCTGCGAGCCGCCTATCCTGCTGCGCACGCTGCAGCGCGAGCTGCTGCTGCTGGTGAACCTGAAGCGGCAGTCGGTCCATACGCCGCTGCGCACGCTGTTTGACCGCCATCGGGTCTGGCAAAATCGTCGGGCGCTGACCGGCGAGGCGCTGAACCGGCTCGATCTGACGCAGCTTCGCCAGGCCGTCCACCTGCTGACGCGAACGGAAATTACGCTTAAACAGGATTATGGTCAGTCGGTATGGGCCGAGCTGGAGGGGCTATCCCTTCTGCTGTGTCATAAAGCGCTGGCGGATGTCTTTATCGATGGCTGAGGTAAAAACGCTGCAGGCGCTGTTTGGCGGCACCTTCGATCCGGTACATTACGGCCATCTGAAACCCGTTGAAGCGCTGGCGAATCTGATTGGCCTGGCAAAGGTCATCATTATGCCTAACAACGTCCCCCCCCACCGCCCGCAGCCGGAGGCCAGCAGCGCCCAGCGGAAGGCGATGCTTGAGCTGGCCATCGCCGACAGGCCGCTGTTCACCCTCGATGAACGCGAGCTGCGACGCGACGCCCCCTCCTACACCGCCAGTACGCTGAAGGCATGGCGCGAGGAGCAGGGGCCGGACGCGCCGCTGGCGTTTATCATCGGCCAGGACTCCCTGCTCACCTTTCCCGACTGGCACGACTACGAGACCATTCTCGACAACACGCACCTGATCGTCTGCCGCCGTCCGGGCTATCCGCTGAAGATGGCGCAAGCTCGGCACCAGCGGTGGCTGGAGCGCCACCTGACCCACACGCCGGAGGCACTGCACCATCTGCCGGCGGGCAAAATCTATCTGGCCGAAACCCCGTGGTTCGCTATCTCCGCCAGCCTGATCCGCGAACGACTGGAAAACGGCGAACCGTGCGACGACCTGCTGCCGGACGCGGTGCTCGATTATATCAATCAGCAGGGGCTGTACCGCTGAGCGCCGCGCCCAGCGCCGCCAGCAGGCGTTCGTTTTCCGCCCGGCTTCGTATCGCCACCCGGTAGTAGCGGGCGTCCAGCCCCGGATAGTTAGCGCAGCTGCGGATGAGAATGCGCTGTGCCAGCAGGGCCTGCTGGAGTTCCTGCCCCCTCTTTTCGCAGCGCAGCAGAAGATAGTTGGCCCGCCCTGGATAAACCGTCAGCCCGGCCAGCCCGCTCAGCCGTTGATAAAAGCGCGCGCCCTCTTCCGCCAGCCAGCGCCAGGTCGCCTGCTGATAATCCCGCTCCTCCAGAATCATTTCGCCGGCCAGCGCCGCAAAGGCGTTAATCGACCAGGGCATCTGCCGGGCCTTTATGGCGGCCACCGCCCGGGGATCGCTGTTCACCAGGTAGCCCAGCCGCAGCCCAGGTATCGCGTAGAACTTGGTCAGCGAGCGCAGCACCCAGACGTGGGGATACGCCTGCAGCATCGGGATCAACCCCGGCTCGTCAGGAATAAAGTCGAGAAACGCTTCATCAACAATCAGCGCGATCCCCAGCGCCCCGCAGCGCCGGGCGATGGCCAGCAGCAGTTCCCGCTCCGGCAGCAGCCCCGTCGGGTTATTCGGGGTACAGAGGAACAGGCAGTCCAGCGCCGGCGTCAGCGCCGGCAGAATGGCATCGGTAAGCTGCCAGCCATCCGCCTCCCGCAGCGGAAAGGCTTCGATTTCACATTCGCCCCAGCGCAGCGCCCGGCGATACTCCGCGAAGCCGGGGGTGACGATCATCGCCCGCCGCGGCTTCAGCCCGCAGGCGAGGGTAAAAATGGCCTCCGTCTCGCCGTTGGCGGCCAGAATCCACTCCGCCGGTATCCCGTGATGCGCGGCCAGCGCCTGGTGCAGGCGCAGGTAGTCAACGTCGGGATAGCGCTCGGCGTGCGACAAACTGTTGACGATGGCACATTTCAGCGCATCGGGCATCCCCAGAGGATTAATATTCGCGCTAAAATCCAGCAGTTGTTCAGGCGTAACACCTGCCAGCGCCGCGGCCTCCCGCGTATTGCCGCCGTGGGCGCTTTTAAATAAAGACATCGTGCCGCTCCGGGTAAAAGCGGCTATTTTAAAGAAAAAAGGGCCGGCAAACAGGACAAACGTCATGTTTTGCGCGTCCGCTTCCGGGGGAAAAATGCGACTCTGGTTAGTTCGCCACGGGGAAACTGAAGCCAACGTTGCCGGGCTGTACAGCGGCCACGCCCCGACGCCGCTGACGGCGAAAGGCATCGCCCAGGCGCAGGCTCTGCACGGGCTACTGCGCAACGCGCCGTTCGATCGCCTGCTCTGCAGCGAGCTGGAGCGCGCCCGCCATACCGCGCGCCTTGTGCTGCAGGCGCGCGAGGTGCCCCGGCAGATCCTGCCGGAGCTGAATGAGATGTTTTTTGGCGACTGGGAGATGCGCCACCACCGCGATCTCCGCCTGGAGGATGCGGAAAACTATGCCGCCTGGTGCGCCGACTGGCAGAACGCCGCCCCAACCAACGGGGAGGGCTTCAGCGCCTTTGCCCGGCGCGTCGAGCGCTTTATCGGGCAGCTCGCCGGGCGGCAGGAGGAGAACCTGCTGGTGGTCAGCCATCAGGGGGTACTGAGCCTGCTCATCGCCCGGCTGCTGGGTATGCCCGCGGAGGCAATGTGGCGCTTTCGCGTGGAGCAGGGATGCTGGAGCGCGCTGGATTTTTGCGAAGGCTTCGCCACCCTGAAAGTGCTGAACAGCCGCGCGGTCTGGCAGCCGGACGAATAAAATCTGTTTTTTTTCCGCAGAGGCGTTTCGGACATTGACACCCCCTGACAGGCTGTTATTCTCCGCAGCCGGGCTTTTTTTCGCCGACGCTTCGCGGACGTTTTTTTCAGCATGGCGAGACGAGCCATTATGCGAGAGAGAACGATAGCCCGCACTCGCCAGCCGATTCGGCGATTCGGATCCGATATCGCCACAGGTTCAGGTATACTGGCGAACCGTTTCCATTTTTTCATGCGCCCAGGGGGACACTTGCAGGGTAAAGCACTCCAGGATTTTGTTATCGACAAAATTGACGACCTTAAAGGTCAGGACATTATCGCCTTAGACGTTCAGGGTAAATCCAGCATCACCGACTGCATGATCATCTGCACCGGCACCTCCAGCCGTCACGTTATGTCAATCGCCGACCACGTCGTTCAGGAGTCCCGTGCGGCGGGTATGTTACCGCTGGGCGTTGAGGGCGAGAGCGTCGCCGACTGGATCGTCGTTGACCTCGGCGACGTGATCGTCCACGTCATGCAGGAAGAGAGTCGCCGCCTGTATGAGCTGGAAAAACTCTGGAGTTAATGCGTGAAGCTTCAGCTTGTCGCCGTTGGCACCAAAATGCCCGACTGGGTGCAGAGCGGATTTAGCGAATATCTGCGGTGCTTTCCCAAAGATCTACCCTTTGAGCTTATTGAAATTCCGGCGGGCAAACGCGGCAAAAATGCCGACATTAAGCGGATCCTTGAGAAAGAGGGCGAGCTGATGCTGGCGGCTGCGGGCAAAAACCGTATCGTCACCCTCGATATCCCCGGCAAGCCGTGGGATACACCGCAGCTGGCGAACGAGCTGGAGCGCTGGAAGCAGGACGGCCGTGACGTCAGCCTGCTGATTGGCGGGCCGGAAGGGCTTGCTCCCGCCTGCAAAGCGGCAGCGGAGCAGAGCTGGTCCCTCTCTGCGCTGACGCTGCCACACCCGCTGGTGCGGGTGCTGGTGGCGGAGAGCCTGTACCGGGCGTGGAGCATTACCACTAACCATCCTTATCACCGTGAGTGAAGGTTGAGCCTTGAATAGATTACGCAGCGGATGAAAATACAGAATTCTTTTCGCGACTATACGGCTGAGTCCGCGCTGTTCGTGCGCCGGGCGCTGATCGCCTTTTTGGGTATTTTGCTACTCACCGGCGTGCTGATCGCCAATCTGTATAATCTGCAAATCATCCGCTATAACGACTACCAGACCCGCTCAAACGAAAACCGGATCAAGCTGGTTCCGATCCCCCCCAGCCGCGGGATCATCTATGACCGCAACGGTATTCCGCTGGCGTTGAACCGCACCATCTACCAGATCGAGATGATGCCGGAGAAGGTCGATAACGTGCAGCAGACCCTGGAAGCCCTGCGCGGCGTGGTGGATCTGACCGACGACGACATCGCCGCCTTCAAAAAAGAGCGCTCGCGCTCGCACCGCTTCGTCTCCATTCCGGTAAAAACCAACCTGACCGAAGTGCAGGTCGCGCGCTTTGCCGTTAACCAGTACCGCTTTCCGGGGGTCGAGGTTAAAGGCTACAAGCGCCGCTACTACCCCTACGGCTCCGCCCTGACCCACGTTATTGGCTACGTGTCGAAGATTAACGATAAGGACGTGGAGCGCCTCGACAGAGAGGGCAAGCTGGCCAACTATGCCGCGACTCACGACATCGGCAAACTGGGCATTGAGCGCTATTACGAAGAGGTGCTGCACGGCCAGACCGGCTACGAAGAGGTGGAGGTCAACAACCGCGGCCGGGTGATCCGCCAGCTTAAGGAAGTGCCGCCCCAGGCCGGGCACGATATCTGGCTGACGCTGGATCTCAAGCTTCAGCAATATATTGAAACCCTGCTGGCGGGCAGCCGCGCCGCCGTGGTGGTAACCGACCCGCGCACCGGGGGCGTGCTGGCGCTGGTCTCCATGCCGAGCTACGATCCAAACCTGTTCGTCAACGGCATCTCCAGTAAGGACTACTCCGCCCTGCTCAACGATCTCAATACCCCGCTGGTCAACCGCGCCACGCAGGGCGTCTATCCCCCCGCCTCGACGGTGAAACCCTACGTGGCGGTTTCGGCGCTCAGCGCCGGGGTGATCACCCGCAACACCAGCCTCTTCGATCCCGGCTGGTGGCAACTGCCCGGCTCGGAAAAACGTTACCGCGACTGGAAAAAATGGGGCCACGGGCATCTCAACGTCACCAAATCGCTGGAAGAGTCGGCGGACACCTTTTTCTATCAGGTCGCCTATGATATGGGCATCGATCGCCTCTCCGAATGGATGGGCAAGTTCGGCTACGGCCACTATACCGGCATCGACCTCGCGGAGGAGCGCTCCGGCAATATGCCCACCCGCGAGTGGAAGCAGAAGCGCTTTAAAAAACCCTGGTATCAGGGCGACACCATTCCGGTAGGCATCGGCCAGGGCTACTGGACCGCCACGCCGATTCAGATGAACAAGGCGCTGATGATCCTGATTAACGACGGGGTGGTGAAGGTGCCGCATCTACTGATGAGCACCGCCGAGAACGGCAGGAAGGTGCCGTGGGTGCAGCCGCACGAGCCGCCGGTGGGCGACGTCCACTCAGGCTTCTGGGAGCTGGCAAAGGACGGTATGTACGGCGTGGCCAACCGCGGCAACGGTACGGCGCATAAATATTTCGCCAGCGCCCCTTATAAAATCGCCGCCAAATCCGGGACGGCCCAGGTCTTCGGCCTGAAGGCCAACGAAACCTATAACGCGCATAAAATTGCCGAAAGGCTGCGCGATCACAAGCTGATGACGGCCTTCGCCCCCTATAACAACCCCCAGGTTGCGGTGGCCATGATCCTCGAAAACGGCGGTGCCGGACCGGCGGTCGGCACCCTGATGCGCCAGATCCTCGATCACATCATGCTGGGCGATAACAACACCACGCTGCCTGCTGAAAATCCGGCGGTAGCCGCAGCGGAGGACCAATAGCCATGACGGATAATCCGAACAAAAAAACGTTCTGGGACAAAATTCATATCGACCCCACCATGCTGCTGATCCTGCTGGTGCTGCTGGCCTATAGCGCGCTGGTGATCTGGAGCGCCAGCGGCCAGGATATCGGCATGACGGAGCGTAAAATCGGTCAGATCGCCATGGGACTGGTGGTAATGGCGATCATGGCGCAGATCCCGCCGCGGGTGTACGAAGGCTGGGCCCCCTGGCTCTATATAATCTGTATCATCCTGCTGGTGGCCGTCGACGCCTTCGGTGCCATCTCTAAGGGCGCTCAGCGCTGGCTGGATCTCGGCATCGTACGCTTTCAGCCTTCGGAAATCGCCAAAATCGCCGTCCCGCTGATGGTGGCGCGCTTTATTAACCGCGACGTCTGCCCGCCGTCGCTAAAAAACACCGCTATCGCGCTGGTGCTGATCTTTATGCCGACGCTGCTGGTGGCGGCGCAGCCGGACCTCGGCACCTCAATCCTGGTGGCGCTCTCCGGCCTGTTCGTGCTGTTCCTCTCCGGCCTGAGCTGGCGTCTGATCGGCATCGCCGTCCTGCTGCTGGCGGCCTTTATTCCGATCCTGTGGTTCTTTCTGATGCACGACTACCAGCGGCAGCGCGTCATGATGCTGCTCGATCCGGAGAGCGATCCGCTCGGGGCGGGCTACCATATTATTCAGTCTAAAATCGCCATCGGCTCCGGCGGCCTGCGCGGCAAGGGCTGGCTGCACGGCACCCAGTCGCAGCTGGAGTTTCTGCCCGAACGCCATACCGACTTTATCTTCGCGGTGCTGGCGGAGGAGCTGGGCCTGGTGGGAATACTGATCCTGCTGGCGCTGTACATTCTGCTGATTATGCGCGGCCTGTGGATCGCCGCCCGGGCGCAAACCACCTTCGGCAGGGTTATGGCCGGCGGGCTAATGCTAATATTATTCGTTTATGTCTTCGTAAATATTGGTATGGTAAGCGGTATTCTGCCCGTGGTGGGCGTCCCGCTGCCGCTGGTCAGCTACGGAGGCTCCGCGCTGATCGTGCTGATGGCCGGATTTGGCATAGTAATGTCGATCCATACCCACCGAAAAATGTTGTCGAAAAGCGTATAAGGAGTGCGCAATGCGTAAGCAGTTGCCTGGAGTCTGCGTCGCGGCAGGAATTATGCTGCTCGCCGCATGTACGAACGATAGCGGACAGCAGCAGGCTGTCATCGCGCCGCAGCCGACGGTATGCAGCGGTCCGGTCGTTGAAATTAGCGGCGCGGAACCCCGCTTTGAACCGCTCAGTCCGACGGTGAATCAGGATTATCAGCGCGACGGTCAACGCTTCTCGATCGTGCAGGACCCTTCCCGCTTTAGCCAGTCCGGGCTGGCGGCGATTTATGACGCCGAGCCGGGCAGCAACCTGACCGCTTCCGGCGAGCCGTTCGATCCGATGCAGCTGACCGCGGCGCATCCAACCCTGCCCATTCCCAGCTATGCGCGCATCACCAACCTGGCCAACGGCCGGATGATCGTGGTGCGCATTAACGATCGCGGCCCGTACGGCAACGGTCGGGTGATTTCGCTCTCCCGCGCGGCGGCCGACCGGCTGAATACCTCCAACAATACAAAAGTACGCATCGATCCCATTATCGTCGCCCAGGACGGTTCCCTCTCCGGGCCGGGGATGGCCTGCACCACGGTGGCTAAACAGACCTACGCCCTGCCCCCGCGTCCGGATCTGAGCGGCGGTACAGAGGGAGCTTTCTCGCCTGCCGCTCCGGTTCAGCCCCAGGGCGGCGAGGTCATGGCCATTAATAACGCCACGCTGAGCGGCGGTGACGCCCCCGGGGCACCGGTCAACGGCGGCGGTTTTCTCGGCGCGCCGACGACCTTAGCGCCGGGCGTGCTGGAAGGCAGCGAACCCACGCCGCCGCAGCCGGCGACATCCGCACCGGCGGAACAGCCGGTGAGCGCCACCGTAGCGCCTGCCGATGGCCGCTTTATGGTACAGGTCGGGGCGGTCAGCGACAGCGAACGCGCCCGACAGTACCAGCAGCAGCTGAGCCAGCGGTTCGGCGTGCCGGGCCGTGTGGTGCAGAACGGTGCCGTCTGGCGCATCCAGCTCGGGCCGTTCAGCGGACGAAGCGAAGCCGCCGCGCTGCAGCAGCGTCTGCAGGATGATGCACAGCTGCCGTCGTTTATTACCGGCGCTCAGTAACAAGCCACCCTTCGACGGCGCGGACAACGTTTTACCGGCCCCGGACCGGCTTTAAAAAGCGCGGCCGGAAGCCGGATACAAAAATGGCGCGCCCGCCGAACGCGGTATAACCTGCAGGTTTGTCAGTTTCCGTAAATGATATTAACAAAGTCATGCGGAAAGTCAGATGCTTGCAGATTATGCATTTGCTATAGTAAAGCACTTTTTAATTCCATCACGGATGTCGTAGTACAGACTATGAAGATCACTTTCTCCGCTCGTTTCATGCAGCGCATGGCGCTCGCCGCGTCGCTTTGCGCCGCCTTAGCCTCTGGCGCGCATGCCGATGACCTGAATATCAAGACCATGATCCCAGGTGCACCGCAAATCGATGCGGAATCCTGGATTCTAATCGACTATAACTCCGGTAAAGTGCTGGCAGAACAGAACGCTGACGCCCGCCGCGACCCGGCCAGCCTGACTAAAATGATGACCAGCTACGTCATCGGCCAGGCGATGAAGGCGGGCAAGTTTAAAGAGAGCGATCTGGTCACTATCGGCAACGACGCCTGGGCCACCGGCAACCCGGTGTTCAAAGGCTCCTCGCTGATGTTCCTCAAGCCCGGAATGCAGGTTCCCGTTTCGCAGCTTATTCGCGGCATCAATCTGCAGTCCGGTAACGACGCCTGCGTCGCCATGGCCGACTACGCCGCCGGTAGCCAGGATGCGTTTGTTGGCCTGATGAACCGCTACGTGAACGCGCTGGGGCTGAAGAACACCCACTTCCAGACCGTTCACGGCCTTGACGCAGACGGCCAGTACAGCTCCGCGCGCGATATGGCGCTCATCGGCCAGGCGCTGATCCGCGATGTGCCCAACGAATACGCTATCTATAAAGAAAAAGAGTTCACCTTTAACGGCATCCGTCAGCTGAACCGCAATGGCCTGCTGTGGGACAATAGCCTGAACGTTGACGGCATCAAGACCGGCCACACCAGCAAGGCGGGCTATAACCTGGTGGCCTCCGCCACTGAAGGGCAGATGCGCCTGATCTCTGCGGTAATGGGGGGTCGCACCTTCAAGGGCCGGGAAACCGAAAGCAAAAAGCTGTTGACCTGGGGTTTCCGCTTCTTTGAGACCGTCAATCCGCTGAAGGCAGGTAAAGAGTTTGCCTCTGAACCCGCCTGGTTTGGCGATACCGATCGCGCCTCGCTGGGTGTCGATAAAGACGTTTATCTGACGATTCCCCGCGGGCGGATGAAGGATCTGAAGGCCAGCTATGCTCTCACCACCACCGAGCTGCACGCGCCGCTGCAGAAAAATCAGCAGGTCGGCACCATTGAATTCCAGCTGGATGGCAAGGTTATCGATCGACACCCGCTGGTGGTGCTGCAGGAGATCCCGGAAGGCAACTTCTTTGGCAAAATGATTGATTACATTAAGCTAATGTTCCACCGCTGGTTTGGTTAAAAAACGCGCGCTTGAAAGCGCGGTTTCCAACCCCATATACTGTGTATCCTGATAACTCCCACCCGCTGTGGGAGTTATTGTTTTTTGACGTAACGCCGGAGCTGACATGAAAACCAAACTTAACGAACTGCTTGAATTCCCTACTCCTTTTACTTACAAGGTAATGGGGCAGGCGATGCCCGAGCTGGTTGATCGGGTGGTTGAAGTGGTACAGCGCCATGCGCCTGGCGACTACTCTCCGACGGTGAAGCCAAGCAGCAAAGGCAACTACCACTCGGTCTCTATCACCATCAACGCGACCCATATTGAGCAGGTTGAAACGCTGTACGAAGAGCTTGGCAATATCGAAATCGTCCGCATGGTTCTGTAGGCCGGCTCCCTTAATCGTTCGTGAGCGTCGCTGGCGGTCGCTCAGATCCGGGACATGGTGCGAACCGTAGGTCTGATTATTCCAGATGCGCAGCGAGCAACGCGACAACGCCCCTGAACGGCCGCCCGGCGTTACCGGTCGGCCCTCCCTCCCCCTCCGGCTGTGATATACTTTTTCTTCGTTTATTCACTCTCTACGGAGATGCCGTTTTGTCTCAGGATAAAATTCTGGTTCGCCAGCTCGGCCTGCAGCCCTATCAGCCCGTATCCCGGGCAATGCACGACTTCACCGATACCCGCGATGACCACACCCCGGATGAGATCTGGCTGGTGGAACACCACCCCGTCTTCACCCAGGGACAGGCGGGCAAAGCAGAGCACATCCTGATGCCCGGTGATATCCCGGTAATACAGAGCGATCGCGGGGGGCAGGTCACCTATCACGGTCCGGGTCAGCAGGTGATGTATGTCTTACTGAACCTTAAGCGACGCAGGCTTGGAGTAAGGCAACTGGTTACTTTGCTGGAACAGACGGTGGTGAACACGCTGGCGGAGCTTGATATCGAGGCTCATCCGCGCGCCGACGCGCCTGGAGTCTACGTGGGAGAAAAAAAAATATGTTCACTGGGGCTGCGCATTCGCCGCGGCTGCTCATTCCACGGCCTGGCGCTGAATGTAAATATGGATCTTGCACCTTTTCTGCGCATTAACCCCTGCGGCTATGCCGGCATGGAGATGGCTAAAGTGGCGCAGTGGAAAGATGACGCCACCACGGAAAGCGTTGCTCCCCGGCTATTAATTAACATGTTAGCACAACTAAATAATCCACCTTATGAATACATCAGCGCTTAAATAAGGCAGAAACTTGACCCGGCTAGATCTACGGGTCATATAGCATATATCTTTTGAATGCTTTACATCTGGTTCCGCTTTCTATATTTTCGTTCTACCTTAACTCATACTGCTAACAGTTTTACCCGGACAAGGACTGCGACCGTCCGGGGTATTTTATCGTGGGCACTATCCCGATGGCAGAATGCTTTGACTTATTAAAGAGGTTAATTTTTTACGCGCAGCAGGCAATAATTGAGAATAACAATACACACAGCAAATATGTTCTCAATTATTATTAACGATATATATATCCCGGAGCGCTTACGTGAGTGATAATAACCAATCTGATACCGCTATTACCGATCTTCATCTCGCCGATAAACCACAAATATTCCGCACCCTCCGCAATATCGATCTTAACCTTTTGACTATTTTTGAAGCGGTATATGTACATAAGGGCATTGTAAACGCGGCAAAAATACTCAACCTCACTCCTTCCGCTATTAGCCAGTCGATTCAAAAACTACGGTCAATATTTCCCGACCCGCTGTTTATCCGTAAAGGACAGGGGGTGACTCCAACCACCTACGCCACGCATCTGCATGAGTATGTCAGCCAGGGGCTGGAATCCATTCTCGGGGCGCTCGACCTGACCGGCAGCTATGACAAACAGCGGACGATCACGATTGGCACCTCCCCATCCATCGGCGCGCTGGTGATCCCGACTATTTATGAGGCTATCAGAACGCACAGTCCCCAGCTGCTGCTGCGCAACATCCCGGTGATTGACGCAGAGGCTCAGCTCAGTCAGTTCCAGACGGATCTGATTATTGATAATCAGCACTACAGCAGCCGGACCATACAGAACCACCTGTTGTTCAGCGATCGGATTGAGTTAGTCTGCCGCCAGCATCATCCTTCGCTCAACGCGCCGGTCACTGATGAAAAGCTAAGCCGCGTTGACCACACCCTGCTGATGGTAGAAGGACAGAACTTTAGTTCACTGCACCAGCGTATTCAGGAACTCTTCCCGGAACGACAGATTAGCTTCAGCAGCTATAATATTTTTACCATTGCGTCACTGATTGCCAACAGCGATTTGTTGGGCATTATGCCGACACGCTTTTTTGAGTTATTCAGCGCCTGCTGGCCGCTCAAGCGGCTTCCCTGTCCTTCGCTAAACAGCGAGCAGGTTGAGTTCTCTCTCCACTACAACAAGCTGAGTCTCCGCGACCCGGTGCTCAGTAACGTGATAGATATTATCCGTCAGGCGTTTTGAAAATAGATGTTGCCGTAAAGAGCGTAACCTGTTGGCGAAATGGCACAAAACAACAACTATTTTACATTTTGCCGCCCCCTCAGGCTGCTTTATGGGCCATTTCAATGTTATACTGCCTGTAGAAAATTCAAAAATAGTTGATAAATACAACATTTACTTGAATTAAACGCTCTCCTTACGTTATTCACAACTGGAACATGCACGCTATGAGTAAACCCATTGTGATGGAACGCGGTGTAAAATACCGTGATGCCGATAAGATGGCCCTTATCCCGGTTAAAAACGTGGCAACAGAGCGTGAAGCCCTGCTGCGCAAGCCGGAATGGATGAAAATAAAGCTGCCGGCGGACTCCACCCGTATCCAGGGTATCAAGGCCGCGATGCGCAAGAACGGTCTGCACTCTGTCTGCGAAGAAGCCTCCTGTCCAAACCTTGCCGAATGCTTTAACCATGGCACCGCCACCTTTATGATCCTCGGCGCTATCTGTACCCGCCGCTGCCCGTTCTGCGATGTCGCTCACGGCCGACCGATCGCCCCGGACGCTAACGAGCCGGTGAAGCTGGCGCAAACCATCGCCGATATGGCGCTGCGCTACGTGGTGATCACCTCGGTGGATCGCGACGATCTGCGCGACGGCGGCGCACAGCATTTTGCCGACTGCATCAGTGCGATCCGCGAAAAAAGCCCGGCCATTAAAATTGAGACGCTGGTGCCTGACTTCCGCGGCAGGATGGATCGCGCGCTGGACATCCTCACCGTCACGCCGCCGGACGTCTTTAACCATAACCTCGAAAACGTACCGCGTATTTATCGCCAGGTGCGTCCTGGAGCCGACTATAACTGGTCGCTGAAGCTGCTGGAACGATTTAAAGAGGCGCATCCGGAGATCCCGACCAAGTCCGGCCTGATGGTTGGCCTGGGGGAAACCAATGCGGAAATTATTGAGGTCATGCGCGACCTGCGCCGCCACGGCGTGACCATGCTGACGCTGGGGCAGTATCTGCAGCCGAGCCGCCATCACCTGCCGGTGCAGCGCTACGTCAGCCCTGATGAATTTGCGGAAATGAAGGCCGAAGCCCTGGCTATGGGCTTTACCCACGCCGCCTGCGGTCCGTTCGTCCGCTCTTCCTATCACGCTGACCTGCAGGCGAAAGGAATGGAGGTCAAGTAACCGCGTAATGATTACTTACACTTTCCCCATAAAAAAACCCGCTTAATCGCGGGTTTTTTCTCACTCAGAGTCATTCAGACGAGCATCCGACCAAATGGTTACTCTTTATGAGAGAGTTTCTCAACCTGAACGTCGCTGTCGGCCTCTTTCCTGGCACCCGCGTCATCTTCGTTCATCGCTTTTTTGAAACCCTTAATCGCTGACCCCAGGTCTCCACCCAGCGTACGCAATTTTTTGGTACCAAACAGCAGAACAACCAGTGCGGCAATCACCAGCAGTTTGGTAATACTAATTTCACCCATAGATACCTTCTTAACATAAAACAGGCTGCATAATGCGCCGGATTAACCTGAGAATATTAACGGACATTCGACGCGCGGACACAATAGCAATCTGTAACAAGGTGAATCAAGCTTAGCGTAAAAAAACATCATAATAATTGCGGTGGCGCAAAGCGTCGGTTAGCCAACGCCGAAAAGGCGTCATACAGGTGCAGCATAGGCTGTAGCGGGCGATAATATTGCCGCCGCCCAGCGCCCCGCCCCGGCGTGGAGGGGACGTGGATCGTCAGCACCGTGGTCATGCCGTTTGTGGCGCTCTCTTGCAGCAGCCGCGCCATAAATGGCCCCTCCGTAAGCTGCGCCGATTTCACCGACAGGTCGGGATCATCGTCGTCGCGCGCCAGCAGCGAGGCCCCTCTCCCGGCCGCCTGCGCCATCAGAGATACGCAGCGCTGCGCATTTTTTACCCATTCGGGACCTACGGCAAATTATCCGACAGCGACGTACATGGCTTTTCCCCCCTCATCTGGTTCAGCTCGCCAACGATGATTATTCAGCGTTACACTCTGCGCATGTCCCCATCAAATACCAGGATTATGCTGTGTTACAACTTCTTTTAGCCGTTTTTATCGGCGGCGGGACGGGCAGCGTCGCGAGATGGCTGATAAGTATGCGCCTTAACCCGCTGCATCAGGCGATTCCCGTCGGCACGCTGACCGCTAACCTTGCCGGAGCCTTTATCATTGGCCTGGGGCTGGCCTGGTTCAGCCGTATGCCCCAGATCGATCCCCTGTGGAGAGTCGTCATCACCACCGGCTTTTGCGGTGGGTTAACCACGTTCTCTACTTTTTCCGCTGAGGCATTTTTTTTACTGCAGGAGGGGCGATTAGGCTGGGCGCTACTGAACGTTCTGCTGAATCTGGCAGGTTCACTGGCAATGACCGCCCTGGCGTTCTGGCTGGTTTCCGCCGCGGCGACAAATTAAAGACAAATAAAAAACCCGCCGTCTGGCGGGTTTTGAAATCCTGCTGACGTTAACTTACAGAGCAGTTACGTTTGCAGCAGAAGGGCCTTTGGCACCGTTAGTGATTTCAAACTCTACGCGCTGACCTTCAGCCAGAGTTTTGAATCCATTAGTCTGGATCGCAGAAAAGTGTACAAAGACATCTTTGCTGCCATCTTCCGGAGTAATGAAACCGAATCCTTTGGATTCATTAAACCACTTAACGTTACCTTTAATCTTAGACATCAAAATTACCTTTACATGAAAAATAGACACAAATGCTGTGTCGGGTATCAGTACACCAATTGCGCCAGGTTTTGTCCAGTCTAACTTTCCTAAAAAGTGATAAATATCGCGTTATTTTTTAGAGAATTTGTTTTACTTGTTGATTTTAATGATTTTTCATTATAAGAATATGTGAATTTCATCTATCAGAACTGGAAACGCAGCCAGGCGAAATAAACATTGCCGTTATTATATGTGCCGGGGATCCAGGTCATCTGAAAAGTTGCCGGACCATAGCCCACGGACGCCAGCGGCAGCAGTACCGGAACCGGGATGTAGCGCCAGTTATCCCGGGCGGTAACAGCGGCGGTAAACCCCAGCCCCAGGTGAAAATGCTCATTGCGCAACGGACGCCAGATGCTCTCCCAGCCATAGCCGCCAATAGGCTCCCATTGATTAAACGAGTCCTTAAAAACCATCATATACAGACCATGCCAGTTTCCTTTTTCATCCCGGCGCGACTGGCCAAATCCGCCGCCCCAGGGGCGTTCATTATAGCGATCCGTTTTCACCTTATCGTAAGCAAAGCGCGCGTGCCAGGTAATAGCCGGGATATATAAATCAACGCGCTCCGGCTGTCTCCAGGTTTCAGCAACGTTATTCGTAAACGTCCTCATCCAGCCTGTCCCTTCAGCTAAAGCTCGTGAGCCTGTTACTGACTGGATAATAACTGCGAGCAAAATAAAAACGTATTTTTTTATACCCTTCACGACAACATGAGCTCTTAGATAATTAAAAACGCCAGTCTAACCGCACAAATATTAATCAAACTTTAACAAGAATGAGGTTGCTAACAATTTTTGCCACACAACAATAAAAAACAATAAAAATCAATAAGTTAATTTTTCTTTTTTTTAAGCAATTCGCCACTCATTCATCGTGACATTTACTTTCATAAAATTATCAAATAAAAAACAAATCCAACACCTGATTAGCACTTCCCCGGCGAATACGTTGCCACCGGGTGGTTAAAAAACAACCGCAGCCTGATTCAATCGGGCCTTTTATTGATTTTCGTCAGCGAGCGCCGGCGTTTTATTCGGCACATTCTCTTTTTCTGTTTTTGCGTTATTTTTCATTTACCGGTCTGGGCGTCGATACGACAGAGGAAACAATGTTAACTTTTCTTGAACTCCTTATTGGGGTAGTGGTTATTATCGGTGTAGCGCGCTACATCATTAAAGGATATTCCGCAACCGGCGTACTGTTTGTCGGTGGTCTTGTGCTGCTGATTATCAGCGCGTTAATGGGCCACCAGGTGCTGCCGGCCAGCGAAAGCAGTACCGGCTATACCGCCACGGATATTGTGGAATATATTAAGATTCTGCTGATGAGCCGCGGCGGCGATCTCGGCATGATGATCATGATGCTGTGCGGCTTTGCCGCCTATATGACGCATACCGGTGCCAACGACATGGTTGTTAAGCTGGCCTCCAAACCGCTGCGCTACATTAACTCACCTTACCTGTTGATGATCGCCGCCTATTTTGTTGCCTGCCTGATGTCGCTGGCGGTCTCCTCGGCGACCGGCCTCGGCGTGCTGCTGATGGCAACCCTGTTCCCGGTGATGGTCAACGTCGGAATCAGCCGCGGCGCGGCGGCAGCGATCTGCGCCTCGCCGGCGGCTATTATTCTCTCTCCTACCTCAGGAGACGTGGTGCTGGCGGCTAAAGCGGCGGAGATGCCGCTGATCGACTTCGCCTTTAAAACCACGCTGCCCATCTCTATCGCCGCCATTATCGGCATGGCAATAGCGCACTTTTTCTGGCAGCGCTATCTCGATAAAAAAGAGCATATTAGCCATGAAATGCTCGACGTGAGCGAAATCACCACCACCGCCCCGGCGTTTTACGCCATCCTGCCGTTCACGCCGATTATCGGGGTACTGATTTTTGACGGCAAATGGGGTCCGCAGCTGCACATCATTACGATTCTGGTAATCTGTATGCTGCTGGCGGCCGTGCTGGAGTTTATTCGCGGCTTTAACACTCAAAAGGTCTTTGCCGGTCTGGAAGTGGCTTATCGCGGCATGGCGGACGCCTTCGCCGGGGTGGTTATGCTGCTGGTGGCGGCCGGGGTGTTTGCCCAGGGCCTGAGTACCATTGGCTTTATTCAGAGCCTGATTTCTATCGCCACCTCTTTTGGCTCGGCCAGCATCATTCTGATGCTGGTGCTGGTGATCCTCACCATGCTGGCGGCCATGACCACCGGCTCCGGGAATGCGCCGTTCTATGCGTTCGTGGAGATGATCCCCAAACTGGCGCACTCTGCAGGCATTAACCCGGCCTACCTCTCTATTCCGATGCTGCAGGCGTCGAACCTCGGGCGCACTATTTCACCGGTCTCCGGCGTGGTGGTCGCGGTGGCGGGGATGGCGAAGATTTCACCGTTCGAGGTGGTGAAGCGCACCTCCGTACCGGTGCTGATCGGGCTACTGATTGTGATTGTTGCAACCGAAGTTATGCTGCCCGGCACCGCTGCCATCGCCGGCTAAGGTAAGACAAAACGCCGCGCCCATAGCCAGGCGCGGGCGGAACAGACGCCGGACGGGACGCGCGCCCGCTCCGGCCCCCTCTCAGCCGTGGTAAATCCGCTGCGGCCTTCCCACCTTCCCGTGAATAATCTGCGCCACGATCAGATGATGGCTGGCGCAATACTCCAGATAGCGCCTGGCGGTGGTGCGGCTGATGGTTAGCGCCCTGGCCACCGTTTCCGCCGTGTGCTGCACCTGCGGATCGGTGAAAAGCTTCTGAACCGCGTTCAGGGTCAGGGGATCGATGCCGGTCGGCAGCTCGGTTTTCGGCTCACCCCGGGCGTAGGCGTTGAACATCTCATCAATCTGCCGCTGGCTGGCGCTCTCTTTCCCCACCAGCATCCGCCGACGCTGCTGATAGCGCATCAGCGTCTGGCCGAGGCGTTCATAGGCAACGGGCTTGATCAGGTAGTCGAAGGCACCGCAGCGTACGGCTTCAGAGACCGTTTCCATATCGCTGGCGGCGGTGGTAAACACCACCCCGCCGGGGTAGCGCGCCTGGGTCAGCTCATGCAGCAGAGTAAGGCCCTTGCCGTCCGGCAGATAGTTATCCAACAGGATAAGCCCCGGCTTAAAACGTTCAATCATCGTTCTGGCCTGCGCCAGATCCCCCGCCAGCCAGATCTGGCTAAAGCCGGGCATCCGGCGAATATACTCCGCGTGCATCTCCGCAAGCAGCGTTTCATCCTCAACGATCAACAGCGTCAACGGTTCCGTCATTGTTCTTTTTCACTTTCGGAATAAACAGAGAGAAAAGGGTGCCGCAGGGTTCGTTATCTTCCAGCGTTATCGTCCCGCCGCAGCGCCCCACATAACTAGCTATCAGGTACAGGCCGATGCCGTGCTCGCCCGGCTCATCGGTTCGGGTGCTTACCCCCTGCTCAAAAATCTTTTCCCGCAGCGCCGTGGGCACGCCGCATCCCTGGTCGGCCACTTCAATTATCACCTCCTTCCCCTCATCGCTGAGAAACAGCTCCACGGTTTTATTCCCCTGCTCCACCCCAAGGCTGGCTTCAAAGGCGTTATCCAGCAGATTGCCAACGATGGCGGCAAACTCGGTGCTGTCCAGCCCCTCAGGCAGCTGCCGCAGCCGGCTGCCGGGGACGATGGTCATTTTCAGGCCAAGCTCTTTTGCCCGCTGAGCCTTGCCGAACAGCAGCCCGGCGACCTGACGATCGGCAAACACGTCGCGCAGCTCGTCGATAAGCTGCTGCTGCGCCCTGGACTCTCCCTGCACCATCGCCAGCACCCGATCGTACTCTTTCATCTGCAGCAGGCCGTTGAGGGTTGACATCCAGTTTAAATGCTCATGGCGCAGCGTCCTGAGGCTCTCTACATACTGTCTGATCTGGCTAAGCTGGGCGTTAAGGGTAGAAATTTCGTCCTTACTGCGAAAGCTGACGATGGCCCCCAGCAGATCCTCGCCGGCGCGAATGGCCTCGCGGTTAGCGATCACGCTCAGGCCGTTGAAATTAGCCACCACGTCCTGGCGCTTTTCGGCGATCTGCCGGGTAAAGAAATCGGCCGGTTTCACTACCTCTGCGATCGGTTTTCCCAGCCACTGGCGGCCGGGAGAGGACAACCCGAGCATTTTGCGCGCGCTGCGGTTGATCGCCGTGATCTCCCCGTCCGGATCGACCGCAATCAGCCCTTCACAGACCGAACTGAACAGCGCCTCCTGCAGGCGCACCACCCGGGCGATTTGCCGCGGCTCCATCCCCATCATCTGATGGCGGATATGGGCGGCGAACACCCACGACAGCAGCATCAGCACCAGCAGCAGCAGCACAAATCCCCCCGCCATCGGCAGAATAAAATCCAGCCGCCAGCTGTCAATTTTACTGACCAGGTAGCCTATCGACACCACACCGATTACTTCACCCTGGCTATCGAATATTGGCGTTTTGGCACGCATCGCCATCCCGATAGAGCTTTCACCGGTAATAAAGTAGCTTTCGCCTTTTTCCAGCGCGCCGGGCCTGTTGAACTGCATCGGATGGCCAATCAGGGCCGGATTGGGGTGATAAAGGCGGATGGAGTGGCGGTCACCGATCACCACATAGTCAAAGTCGGTGTCGCTCTGCAGCTTTCTGGCGATGGCCGCCAGCCGCGAAGTGTCCCGGGCCTTAACGGCGGCGATAATGCCGTCATTGGCGGCAATGATTTTCGCCTGGTTCATCGCCATGACCTTGACATGGCTGGTTAAATAGTCCTCAAAGCTGGCGGAAAAATATTGCGCCAGGGCGGCTATGGTCAGGACGGAAAAGGCGAGGATCAGCAGAAAAATGCGCAGCGGGAAGGCGAGCTGACGAAAAAAAGGCAACGGCTTTTTATCTTTTTGCTTCCACATCGCTATTCCCGATCGCCTTTCAGCAATTTTGTTTAGAACCTGGTCCATTTGGCTATTTCAGCTGCCATTGCCGGCCCCGGCTGTGCCCGCCTCCGAAAACGCCCCCATGTGAGAGAGGCACGTAATGAATCGATCCTCGCGCGCTATATACGCCGTGCTTTCCGTACGCCGTTCGCCTCCGGGCTGGCTATACCAACAGACCAGGCGCTTATTTGTAATAAAAATGTTTTTATTTACCGCGAGACACCTGCGCCGATCGTTACAGATTCCCCACATTAAATCAATTAAACAACTTAAATCCACGGCCTTAAACGTACTTAAAATAATTAAAAAACTAAAAACCATAAAAGTTATTAAATTCATATAAGCCTTTGTGAAACAAATCAAAAATCGCCGACGAAATACTCCTTACGATAGTGATACAGCGTCAAAAAAGGATTCGGCGTGCACGGAACTATAATGCCAGGGAAATGAAAAGAAAAAGTTATGAATTTGCAACTCAATACAACAATTACAAAATACCGGCAACAAAAAATTCATCAGGACTCTTATAATCATGTTTGGTAATAACGTATTTGCACGAGTCAAACGTTCAGAAAATAGAAAGATGGCCGCCATCACGCAATTTCTGAAGGAAAACGATCTGAGCGTTGATACCACCGTCGAAGTCTTTATTACCGTCAGCCGCGACGATCGTCTCATCGCCTGCGGCGGGATCGCCGGCAATATTATTAAATGCGTGGCCATCAGCGAGTCGGTGCGCGGTGAGGGCCTGGCGCTGACGCTGGCGACGGAGCTTATCAACCTTGCCTACGAGCGTCTGTGCACGCACCTCTTCATCTACACCAAAACGGAATATGAGGCGCTGTTTAAGCAGTGCGGCTTCTCCACGCTCACCAGCGTGCCGGGGATTATGGTGTTGATGGAAAACAGCGCCACGCGCCTGAAGCGCTATGCCGAATCGCTGAGCAAACTGCGCCAGGACGGGGAAAAAATCGGCTGCATCGTGATGAACGCCAACCCGTTCACCAACGGCCACCGCTATCTGGTCCAGCAGGCGGCGGCGCGCTGCGACTGGCTGCATCTGTTCCTGGTCAAAGAAGATACCTCGCGCTTTCCCTACGACGACCGCCTTGACCTGGTGCGGCAGGGGACAAAAGATATCCCACGTCTCACCGTCCACCGCGGCTCTGAGTACATCATCTCCCGCGCCACCTTCCCCTGCTATTTCATTAAAGAGCAGAGCGTCATTAACCATTGCTATACCGAAATCGACCTGAAGATATTTCGCCAGTACCTGGCCCCCGCGCTGGGCGTAACGCATCGCTTCGTCGGTACAGAGCCTTTTTGCACCGTTACCTCCCAGTACAACCGCGATATGCGCTTCTGGCTGGAGACTCCCGAGCTCCCCGCCCCGCCGATTGAGCTGGTGGAAATTGAGCGGCTGCGCTTTCAGGAGACACCGATCTCCGCCTCCCTGGTGCGCAAGCTGCTGGTTAAAAAAGATCTCCCGGCTATCGCGCCGCTGGTTCCCGAAGCCACGCTGCACTATCTGCAGACGATGACTGAACGTAGCCCGGCGGCCGCGACGGCCCGACAAAAATCCCCCGCATTAGTAACAGGTGAAAAATGAAACTAAAACAGGCAGCCGTTGCAGGCACCCTTGAGTCAGGCGACGTAATGATACGCATCGCCCCGCTCGACACGCAGGATATCGACCTGCAGATCAACAGCAGCGTCGAGAAGCAGTTTGGCGATGCGATTCGCGCCACCATTCTGGAGGTGCTCGCCCGCTATGACGTGCGCGGCGTTCAGCTCAACGTCGATGATAAAGGCGCGCTGGACTGCATTTTACGCGCGCGGCTGGAAGCGCTGCTGGCGCGCGCCGCCGGGATTCCGGCTCTGCCCTGGGAGGATCGCCAATGATTTCCGCCGCTCTGCAACAACGTAAATCCCGCACCCGCCGCAGCATGCTGTTCGTGCCGGGTGCCAACGCCGCGATGGTCAGCAACGCATTTATCTATCCGGCGGACGCGCTGATGTTCGACCTTGAAGACTCGGTGGCCCTGCGTGAGAAAGACACCGCCCGCCGCCTGGTCTATCACGCCCTGCAGCATCCGCTGTATCAGGACGTGGAAACCATTGTGCGCGTTAACGCCCTCGACTCCGAATGGGGGATTAACGATCTGGAAGCGGTCGTGCGCGGCGGCGTTAACATTGTACGCCTGCCAAAGACCGACACCGCGCAGGACGTCATTGATATTGAAAAGGAAATCCTGCGCATTGAGAAAGCCTGCGGCCGGGAGCCGGGCAGCACCGGCCTGCTGGCCGCCATCGAATCCGCGCTGGGCATTACCCGCGCGGTGGAGATCGCCCACGCCTCCGAACGCTTAATCGGCATCGCGCTGGGTGCCGAAGACTACGTGCGCAACCTGCGTACTGAGCGTTCGCCGGAGGGCACCGAGCTGCTGTTCGCCCGCTGCTCCATTCTGCAGGCGGCGCGCTCGGCGGGCATTCAGGCCTTCGATACCGTCTATACCGATGCCAACAACGAGGCCGGCTTCCTGAAGGAGGCGGCCCATATCAAACAGCTCGGCTTTGACGGCAAATCGCTGATCAACCCGCGCCAGATCGATCTGCTGCATAACCTCTACGCGCCGACGCAAAAAGAGGTCGACCACGCCCGTCTGGTGGTTGAAGCCGCCGAAGCCGCCGCCCGCGAGGGCCTCGGCGTCGTCTCCCTGAACGGCAAAATGGTTGACAGCCCGGTGATTGAACGCGCCCGACTGGTGCTCTCCCGCGCAGAACTTTCCGGCATTCGTGAAGAATAAGGCATAAAAATGACGCAGAAAAACGAACAGTCCCAACATCTGGATCGGGCGGCGGCATGGAGCCATCGCGCCGACGGTACGCTTACCGCCTGGCAACCCGTCACCAAGCAGAACCTGCAGGCGCAAAAGCCGCGTGACGGAAAGCTGTGCGCTGGCCTGGAAGAGGCAATCCGCCGCTCCGGCCTGCGGGACGGCATGACCATCTCCTTCCACCATGCGTTTCGCGGCGGCGATCTGACCCTTAACCTGGTCATGGACGCCATCGCCAGGATGGGCTTTAAAAATCTGACCCTGGCCTCCAGCTCTCTGAGCGACTGCCATGCGCCGCTGGTCGGCCACATCCGTAACGGGGTGGTCAGCCGGATTTACACCTCCGGCCTGCGCGGCCCGCTGGCGGAAGAGATCTCCCGCGGCCTGCTGGAGGAGCCGGTACAGATCCACTCCCACGGCGGCCGGGTACACCTGGTGCAGAGCGGCGAACTGAACATCGACGTTGCTTTCCTCGGGGTTCCCGCCTGCGACCGCTTCGGCAACGCCAATGGCTACACCGGCAAGGCCTGCTGTGGTTCGCTGGGCTACGCCCGCGTCGACGCCGACAGCGCCCGCCGGGTGGTTATGCTTACCGAACAGCTGCTGCCCTACCCGCATAATCCGGCCAGCATTACTCAGGATCGGGTGGATCTGATCGTGCAGATCGAACGGGTCGGCGATGCCGACAAGATCGGTGCCGACGCTACCCGGATGACCACCAACCCGCGCGAACTGCTGATCGCCCGCAGCGCGGCAGAAGTCATCGTTAACTCCGGCTATTTCAAAGAGGGCTTCTCGCTGCAGACCGGCACCGGCGGTGCCTCGCTGGCCGTCACCCGCTTCCTCGAAGACAAAATGCGCAGCCGCGACGTGCGCGCCGACTTTGCGCTGGGCGGCATCACCGCCACCATCGTCGATCTGCATGAAAAAGGGCTGATCCGTAAGCTGCTGGACGTACAGAGCTTTGACCGCAGCGCCGCTGAATCACTGGCCCGTAACCCGAACCACATTGAGATCAGCGCCAACCAGTACGCCAACTGGGGTTCTAAGGGGGCTTCGGTCGATCGTCTTGACGTCGTGGTGTTAAGCGCCCTGGAGGTGGATAAGCACTTTAACGTCAACGTGCTGACCGGTTCTGACGGCGTCCTGCGCGGAGCCTCCGGCGGCCACTGCGATACGGCGGTGGCGGCGGGTCTGTCGATCATCGTCGCTCCGCTGGTGCGCGGGCGTATCCCGACGCTGGTAGATAACGTCCTGACCTGCGTCACGCCCGGCACCAGCATCGACATTCTGGTCACCGACCACGGCATCGCCGTCAACCCGGCGCGTCCGGAGCTGGCGGAGCGTCTGAAGGAGGCGGGAATGAAAGTGGTGTCGATTGAGTGGCTGCGCGAGCGTGCGCAGCAGCTCACCGGCCAGCCGCGTCCGGTAGAATTCACCGATCGCGTTGTCGCCGTCGTGCGCTATCGCGACGGCTCGGTCATCGACGTGGTGCATCAGGTGAAGGAATAAATCATGCACCTGCTTCCTGAACAGGCCACCCGCCGAGCGGTTGCTATTCCGGACCTGCTGACCAGCCGGGATGAGCGGCAGGCGAGACAGCAGGCCTGGCTTATGCGCCACGCGGTTCCGCTGGTCTCCTTTACCGTGGTGGCACCTGGCCCGGTTAAGGACAGTGAGCTGACCCGCCGGATTTTTAATCACGGCGTAAAGGCCCTGCTGGAGCTGACGGAAAAGCGGGCGTGGCGCGTCAGGGAGCACTCTGCGCAGGTTTCGGCAAGCGGGCCGGAGGGGCTGCTTGCCGTTGAGGCACCGGCCCACAGCCTCAAGCAGGCGACGATCGAACTTGAGCGCGACCATCCTCTGGGAAGGCTGTGGGATATCGACATCATCGCACCCGACGGCGGGATCCTCTCCCGCCGTCATTTTGCGCTTCCCGCGCGCCGCTGCCTGCTGTGCGAACAGAGCGCCGCCGAATGCGGCCGGGGCCGCACCCATGCGCTGCCCGATTTACTCAACCAAATGGAGGCGCTGCTGCACGATGCCGATTCCCGCTTACCCCGCTGACGCCGATGCCCTGCCAAAGGCGCTGTTCGACGGCTACGCCCACCTGGCGTGGCGCGCCATGCTGACCGAGGTCAACCTCTCCCCCAAGCCGGGCCTGGTCGATCGTTTTAACTGCGGTGCCCATAAAGACATGGCGCTGGCGGACTTTCACCGCAGCGCGCTGGCCATCCAGGCCTGGCTGCCGCGCTTTATCGAATATGGCGCAAGCTGCGCGAAGCTGCCGCCGGAGGCGGTGCTGAACGGGCTACGCCCGCTGGGCATGGCCTGCGAAGCCGATATGTTTCGCGCCACCGCCGGCGTCAACACCCATAAAGGAAGCATCTTTTCCCTTGGCCTGCTCTGCGCCGCCATCGGCCGCCTGCACCAGCTGCAGCAGCCGATCGGCGCGGAAACGCTCTGCGCCACCGCCGCCGCCTTTTGCCGCGGCCTGACCGAGCGCGAGCTGCGCCGTAATAACCCGCAGCTTACCGCAGGCCAGCGGCTGTATCAGCAGCTGGGGCTGACCGGCGCGCGCGGCGAGGCTGAGGCGGGCTACCCGCTGGTGATCCGCCACGCCCTGCCCCACTATCGCGCCCTGCTGGCCGAAGGCCGCGACCCTGAGCTGGCGCTGCTCGACACTCTGCTGCTGCTGATGGCGCTCAACGGCGATACCAACGTCGCCTCGCGCGGCGGCGCGCAGGGGCTGCGCTGGCTGCAGCAGCAGGCCCGCGCCCTGCTGGAGAACGGCGGTATTCGCACCGCTGCCGATCTTGAGGCGCTTCGCCGCCTGGATCGACAGTGCATTGCGCGTAACCTCAGCCCCGGCGGCAGCGCCGATCTGCTGATCGTCACCTGGTTTTTAGCCCGGATTGCGTAATCCGCTTTTCACTCCCGGCGGATGCCGATATACGCAGCGGCGCACAAGAAAAACGCCCGCCCGCTAAGCCCGGCGGGCTTTTTTATGGTTAAATGTGGGCCTTCTTCCCTTTACAGACGTAGCGGAAAACTGATGAAAGCAAGATGGCGCACCCGCGCGCTGCTGGCGGCCGTGCTGCTGCCGCTCTCCCTGGCAATGGCCGACGAACTGCGGCCGCAGCGGTACGGCGATTTTGACCGCTATGTGCTGGCGCTCTCCTGGCAAACCGGTTTTTGTCAGAGCCAGCATGAGCGCAACCGGCATGAACCCGAAGAGTGCCGCCGGCAAAAAGAGGCCGACGACAAGACAAGCTTCCTGACCGTTCACGGCCTGTGGCCGGGCCTGCCCGCCTCTGTCGCCGCCCGCGGCGTCGACGCCCGGCGCTGGATGCGCTACGGCTGCGCGACCCGCCCGCTCCCCAACCTGCCGGAGGTGCGCGCCAGCCGCAAGTGCGCAGCGCCGGAAACCGGGCTATCGCTGGAAAGCGCGGCAAAGCTGAGGGAAGCGATGCCCGGTGCCGGAGGCTCCTCCTGCCTTGAGCGTTATGAATATGCCAAACACGGTGCCTGCTTTGGCTTCGATCCGGACGCTTACTTCATGACCATGGTGCGCCTGAACGGTGAGATCAGGGCCAGCGAGCTGGGGCAGTTTCTCGCCGACAGCTACGGCAAAACCGTCAGCCGCAGCGCCTTCGACGCGGCCTTTGCCCGCCGCTGGGGAAAAGAGAGCGTGAAGGCGGTGAAGCTGAACTGCCACGGCAACCCGGCCTGGCTGACGGAGATACAGATCTCGCTGAAGGCGGAGGCCATCAACGCGCCGCTGTCGGCCGACTCTTTCGCCCCACAGCCGCACCCCGGCAACTGCGGCAAACGCTTTCTCATCGACCCGGTTGGCTATTAGCGGCGTCGGGAAAAACGACTTAGCGCCCGGCCTGCGCGTCCGGGCGCACCAGATCGAAACGCAGGGTCTCGTCGATGGCGTAATAGGCTGACGGCCCCCCCGCCCGCAGCACCGGCTGCGCCTTCGCCGTCTGGTAGACGCCCTCCTCCAGCAGCGATTCATCAATATGCACCCCCACCACCTCCCCCAACACCAGCCAGCTTTCGATCGGCGCGCCGTCGGCCGCGGTAAGCTGCAGGCTTTGCGAAAGCCGGCACTCAAAGCTGACCGGGCTTTGCGCCACCCGCGGCGGCCTGACGAGGCGACTTTCGGCTTTCTCCAGCCCGGCCGCCTGGAACTCATCCACGCCGTGCGGCAGGCTGGCGGAGGTTTCATTCATGGCGCTGGCCAGCCGGCGGGTGGTCAGGTTCCAGACGAACTCGCCGGTCTCGATGATATTTCGCACGCTGTCCTTCCAGCCGCTGCTGGCGAAGCCGATAATCGGCGGGCGGTAGTTGAAGCAGTTAAAGAAGCTGTAGGGAGCCAGGTTGTGGCGGCCCGCGGCGTCCTGCGAAGCGATCCAGCCGATCGGGCGCGGCCCGATAATGGCGTTCAGCGGATCGTGCGGCAGGCCGTGTCCCTGGGATGGCTGATAAAAATACATAGCACTCTCTGTTGGGGTTCAGGGTGACAACGCGGCGAATTGCTCTGCTCCTCCGGCTGAAGGAGGAGCGACGCCGGGCAATCCGCCGCCCGTTATGCGCGAATAAAGGCCAGCAGATCCTGATTGATCTGCCGCTTGTGGGTGGCGCAGATGCCGTGGGAGCCACCCTCGTAGATCCGCAGCTGCGCGTCGGGCAGGATCGCCGCCGCCGCTTTGCCGCAGGTTTCGATGGGCACGATCCGATCGTCATCGCCATGGATCACCAGCGTCGGGATGGTCATTTTTTGCAGATCCGCCCGCAGATCGGTTTCCGAAAACGCCTTCACGCAGTCGTATAGCGCCTTGATGGAGCCCTGCAGCCCCTGCTCGACAAAGCTTTCGCGTAGCGCCTTCGATACCTGCGCCCCGTCGCGATTGGCCCCGTAAAAAGCGGCGGTCAGCTCGTAGAAAAAGGCGGCGCGATCGTTAAGCACCCCTTCGCGAATGCTGTCAAAGACCGCTTTCGGCACGCCGTTGGGGTTAAAGTCGGTTTGTATCATAATGGGCGTTACCGCGCCAATCAGCACCGCTTTGGCAACGCGCCCGACGCCGTGGCGGCCAATATAGCGCGCCACCTCGCCGCCGCCGGTGGAGTGGCCCACGTGCACCGCCTCCTGCAGATTGAGATGGGCGACCAGCTCGGCCAGATCGTCGGCGTACTGATCCATATTGTGCCCTTCCCAGGGCTGGGCCGAGCGGCCGTGACCGCGCCGGTCATGAGCAATCACGCGATAGCCGTTCGAGGCGAGGAACAGCATTTGATCTTCGAAGGCGTCCGCCGTCAGCGGCCAGCCGTGGCTGAAAACGACGGGCTGTCCGCTGCCCCAGTCTTTAAAGTACAGATAGCTGCCATCTTTTAAGGTCAGTTTGTCATACTGGCTCATGAGCACTCCGGATAGGTTAACGCGCCCGCAGCGAGCGCTTAAAAAGCATAATGCAAATATGAGGTCGCCCTGCGGATTTCGCATAAAATTCACACAAGGCACGCCGCCGGTGTATTCTTCACAGGTGAGTTGAATCACTTCAACGGGAGCACCGGCCTCAGCGCTATTGGAACGGCTAAACCCTCGCCGCCTGACGGCGAGGGTTTTCTTTTGCAAAAACCTGCGGCCAGCGCCCTGCCAACAACATGGAGTAAACATGTCCAGACCACCGATTATGATTAACGACCTTGACGCGGAACGTATTGACCGCCTGCTTGAGCAGCCCGCCTGGGCCGACACGCCCGTTGCCGCAGCGCTTAACGCCGAGCTGGATCGCGCCCAGATGTGCGCCCCGCAGGCCATGCCGCACGACGTGGTGACCATGAACAGCCGGGTAAAATTTCGTAACCTCAGCGACGGCGAAGTTCGCGTGCGTACCCTGGTCTATCCGGCGGCGATGACCGACAGCAGCGCGCAGCTTTCGGTTATGGCACCGGTTGGCGCGGCGCTGCTGGGGCTGCGGGTGGGCGACGCCATCCACTGGCAGCTGCCGGGCGGCGTCTCCACAGATCTTGAAGTGCTGGAGCTGGAGTACCAGCCTGAGGCGGCGGGCGACTTTCTGCGCTAGCCTGCGGCGCACGACCGGCGGAAGGCCCCGCCCCTTCCGCGACCGCAGGCAAACGTCTGGCCTCTTCGCCGGGAGCGAAGGACTTTAAGGCCATTACCTCAAGAATTGCGTTTATGCTGCCGACCGCAGAGAGGGTAAATCACGCTTTTCCCTCTCTATCGGCACGCCGCTTCGTCAGACGGTCCCGTCCGGCATCTCATTCACCAGCCCCTGCGCCGACTGCTGCGCCGCCTGGGGGTCCCGCGCGCCGGGCACCAGAATCACCTTCCGACACGCCTCCTGCCGTTTTTCAAAAATCTCATAGCCGTGCGCCGCCTCCTCAAAGGGCAGGTAGTGGGTCACAATCTCCTCCGGCGTCAGCAGCCCCTTCTCCAGCAGCGGCAGCAGCTCGCCCAGCCAGGCGTGAACGTGGGTCTGCCCCATCTTAAAGGTCAGCCCTTTATCGAAGGCGTCGCCGAAGAGGAAGCCGTGGATAAACCCGGCGTACACTCCCGGCACGCTAACGACGCCGCCGCGGCGAACCGCCGCAATGCACTGGCGCAGGGCCTTGCCGCTGCTGCCCTCCAGCTTCAGGGTTGCCAGCACCGTTTCCGTGGTACTGCCCTTCGCCTCAAAACCCACGGCGTCGATAACCGCATCCACCCCGCGGTGGCCCGCCGTCTGCCCGATAATGGTTTCGGCGGGATCGCTGTCCTCATCAAAGTTGATCGGGATCGCGCCATAGCGTTCGCTGGCGTAGCGCAGCCGATAGGCGTGGTGATCGACGATGAAGATCTGCTCTGCGCCCAGCAGGCGGGCGCAGGCGATGGTCAGCAGCCCCACCGGCCCGGCACCGAATACCGCCACGCTGGAGCCACGCTGGATCTGCGCGTTTTTTGCCGCCTGCCAGGCGGTCGGCAAAATATCGGAGAGAAAGAGCGCCTTATCGTCCGACAGCAGCGGCGGCACCTTAAACGGCCCGACGTTGCCCTTCGGCACCCGCACATACTCCGCCTGGCCGCCGGGAACCCCGCCGTAGAGATGGCTGTAGCCGAACAGCGCCGCCGGAGCGGGGATCTGCTTTTTATTTAGCGCCGCGCCGTGCCCCGGATTGGTCGTTTCACAGGCGGAATACTGCTGCAGGCGGCAGAAAAAGCAGTCGCCGCAGGCAATCACAAAGGGGATCACCACCCGATCGCCCTGCCGTATGTTCTTCACCTCCCGACCGGTCTCAACCACCTCCCCCATAAACTCATGACCAAAGATATCCCCGTGCTTAACCTGAGGCATCTTCCCGCGATAGAGGTGCAGGTCGGATCCGCAGATGGCGGTGGCGGTAATACGCAGAATAATATCGTCAGGCTGTTCAATGATGGGATCGGCTACGTTCTCCACCTTCACATTGTGCGGACCGTGGTACGTCAGTGCTCTCATACAACCTCCCCAGGCTAATGCTCAGAAAGAGCTTCGTCTTTAAAGGGTAGTCAGCAGCGGGGGAAAGCTCCGGCCGCGACCGGCTTTGAGACTAATCCTGGCGCAGGCGGGCGGTAAAACATGACGAGATAAAAAAATGCCGGGCAGGCGACAGAAAGAAATATTATTTTGTGGCTGAATGAATTTAGCATTGATACTGATGGAGAAACGGAGATGTACAAGACGATCGTTATGCCAGTTGATGTGTTTGAAATGGAGCTGAGCGATAAAGCTATCCGCCACGCTGAATTCCTGGCGCAGCAGGAGGGCGTTATTCATCTTCTCCATGTACTGCCGGGGTCGGCCAGCCTGAGCCTGCACCGTTTTGCCGCCGACGTCCGGCGCTTTGAGGAACATCTGCAGCACGAGGCGGAAAGCCGCCTGCAGACGATGACCGGCCGCTTTACTCTCGATCCCTCCCGCATCAGGCAGCACGTGCGCTTTGGCAGCGTACGCGACGCGGTAAATGAGCTGGGCCAGGAGCTGAACGCGGACGTCGTGGTCATTGGCTCGCGCAATCCGTCCATTACCACCCATCTGCTCGGTTCCAACGCCTCCAGCGTGGTGCGTCACGCCACGCTGCCGGTGCTGGTGGTGCGCTAACGCGCCGCCGACCGATGCTAAAAAAAAGAGGCTACCCGTCGGGTAGCCTCTTTGTCAGGCAGGTCTGTCTTACTTTGCTTTTTTTATGCGGTTTTACTGCGAATCAGATAGTCAAAGGCGCTGAGGGAGGCCTTCGCCCCTTCGCCGGTGGCGATGATAATTTGCTTATAGGGCACGGTGGTGCAGTCGCCGGCGGCGAATACGCCCCGGACGCTGGTTTCGCAGCGGGCATCGATAATGATTTCGCCCATACGGCTGCGCTCAACCGCGCCTTCCAGCCAGCCGGTGTTCGGCAGCAGGCCGATCTGCACAAAGATCCCGGCAAGCGTGACGCTGTGCACGTCGCCGCTGATACGGTCGCGGTACTCCAGCCCCGTCACCTTCGTCCCGTCCCCCTTCACTTCGGTGGTCTGGGCGTTAAGAATAATATCGACGTTTTTCAGGCTGCGTACTTTATCCTGCAGCACCTGGTCAGCCTTCATTTCCGGCGCGAACTCCAGCAGCGTCACGTGCTCCACGATCCCTGCGAGATCGATAGCCGCCTCAACGCCGGAGTTGCCGCCGCCGATAACCGCCACGCGCTTACCTTTAAACAGCGGGCCGTCGCAGTGCGGGCAGTAGGTCACCCCTTTGGTGCGATACTGTTCTTCGCCCGGGACGTTCATGTTGCGCCACTTCGCGCCGGTGGCCACAATAATGCTGCGGGCCTTCAGCACCGCGCCGGAGGCGGTCTCAATCTGGTGCAGGCCACCCTCTTCCGCCGCCGGAATCAGCCTGCTGGCGCTCTGGCTGTCGATAACCTCAACGTCGTATTCGGCAACGTGGGCCTTCAGCGCGCCGGCCAGCTTCTGGCCTTCGGTTTTAGGAACCGAAATATAGTTTTCGATATCCACGGTATCCAACACCTGACCGCCGAAGCGCTCGCCCATCAGGCCGGTGCGAATGCCTTTACGGGCGGAATAGACCGCCGCCGCCGCCCCGGCAGGGCCGGAGCCGACGATCAGGACGTCATAAGCCTCGCGCTGGCTCAGGGCTGCCGCCGTGCGTTTCTCCGCGCCGGTGTCCACTTTGGCGACGATTTCACTCAGCGTCATGCGCCCCTGACCAAACTCTTTACCGTTAACGTAAACCGCCGGGACGCCCATCACGTTGCGTTCGGTGATTTCATTCTGATAGGTTCCGCCGTCAATCGCCGTGTGCTTAATGCGCGGGTTGAGTATCGCCATCAGGTTCAGGGCCTGCACCACGTCGGGGCAGTTATGGCAGGAGAGCGAGTAGTAGGTTTCGAATTCAAAGTCGCCGTCGATGTCGCGGATCTGTTCCAGCAGCGGCTGCGCCTCTTTTGCAGGATGCCCGCCGGTCCACAGCAGCGCCAGCACCAGCGAGGTGAATTCATGGCCCAGCGGGGAGCCGGCAAAGCGCGGCCCCTGGTCTGAGCCGGGAGTGGTAATCAGGAATGACGGTTTACGAACCGACAGGCTGTTATCTTCTCTGAGGGTCACCTTCGGTGACAGTTCAGCGATTTCTGCCAGCAGTTCCTTGATCTCTGCCGATTTAGCGCCGTCGTCCAGCGTGGCAACCAGCTCAACGGGTTTGGTCAGTTTCTCAAGGTACGCCCTGAGCTGGGTTTTCATGTTGGTGTCGAGCATTATCATCTCCTGCTTAAAAAACATCATCATGCAAGCGGCCTCGTTCAGGCAGCCCGGATGCGCTTGCATCATGGTGTTGGAATAAAGCGGGCACAGCGCACCCGTTTAAGAATTCATTGGCAGCTATTCCGCGTCAGAACAAGGCGGCGCGTCTGTAAATCCCCGAAAGCTTACATAGGTAAGTGGCCGGGGCGAGCAGGCGACGCCAACGCGGCTCTGGCGTGAAAGGTGCCGGAAACCGTAAATTCACTTAATACTGGTCACTCATGCATTTTAATGAATATAAATTCATAGCAATGCTTAGAAGCAAAACGAAGGATCAGGGTTTCAGCCTTGTTTTACTTTATCAGAGGCCCAAATTCCTGGGCCTTATTTCTTTGCATGACCAGCGTTGTAAATTCACCAGCATTTCGCGTCAGAGCAAGGCGGCAAGCCTGTAAATCCCCGAAAGCTTACATAGGTAAGTGGCCGGGGTGCGCAGGCGACGCCAACGCGGCTCAGGCGTGAAAGGTGCCGGAAACCGTAAATTCACCAGCATTTCGCGTCAGAGCAAGGCGGCAAGCCTGTAAATCCCCGAAAGCTTACATAGGTAAGTGGCCGGGGTGCGCAGGCGACGCCAACGCGGCTCAGGCGTGAAAGGTGCCGGAAACCGTAAATTCACCAGCATTTCGCGTCAGAGCAAGGCGGCAAGCCTGTAAATCCCCGGGAGCTTACATAAGTAAGTGACCGGGGTGCGTAGGCGACGCCAACGCGGCTCTGGCGTGAAAGGTGCCGTGAATTTTAGATTTTGCCGACCAGGTCCAGCGAGGGAGCCAGCGTCGCTTCCCCCTCTTTCCACTTAGCCGGGCACACTTCACCCGGGTGGGAGGCAACGTACTGTGCGGCTTTGATTTTGCGCAGCAGGTCAGATGCGTCGCGGCCGATGCCTTCAGCGGTGACCTCGATAGCCTGGATGATGCCCTGCGGGTCAACGACGAAAGTGGCGCGGTCGGCCAGGCCTTCATCTTCACGCATGTTATCGAAGTTGCGGGTCAGTGCGCCGGTCGGGTCGCCAATCATCGCGTACTTGATTTTGCCGATGGTATCGGAGCTGCTGTGCCATGCTTTATGGGTAAAGTGGGTATCGGTAGAAACAGAGTAAACGTCTACGCCCAGCCTCTGCAGCTCTTCATAATGATCCGCAACGTCGCCCAGTTCGGTCGGGCAAACGAAGGTAAAGTCGGCCGGATAGAAGAAGAAGACGCTCCAGCGACCTTCGGTATCTTTCTCGGTGACTTCAATGAATTCACCGTTTTTGAACGCCTGGTTTTTAAAAGGTTTAATTTTGGTATTAATTAAGGACATCTGTACTTCCTCCGTGTTTTCGTTGAATGTAAGTTAACGAAATTTCACCTACGCGGCTAATGCGTTTACATTATCAAATCAATCAGCGATACCTAACAACGCAACAACCTGATGAACGCATAGCGAAGTGGTCGTAAAAAAGCCGCCCGTGCAGGCGGCCTCATTACCTGAACTACCCTCAGGTAGCGTCAGCGCCAGCAAAGCTGGCTTAAGCGTTGCGCTCTACAGGCCTTAACCAGGGCGGTAACAGCGGGGAGATTACAACACCCCACAAATAAAAGGGCAATCCTCCGGCCGGAGGTCCTGCCTATGGCTGCGATAGGTTTGGCCATCGCCCGTGTTTCACACTGAAACTGCAGAGGAAAATAATGTTTAAAGGCCTGTTCGTACTGGCAATGTGCCCACTGTTTGCCCTGGCGGAAGATCTGCCCGCGCCCATTAAGGCCATGGAAAAACAAGGTATTACCATTATTAAATCCTTTGATGCTCCGGGCGGAATGAAAGGCTATCTCGGCAAATATCAGGATATGGGCGTGACCCTCTACCTGACGCCGGACGGCAGGCAGGCGATCTCCGGCTATATGTATGACGCGCAGGGGAACAACCTTAGCAACATTATGATTGAAAAAGAGATTTATGCCCCGGCCGGACGCGAAATGTGGCAGCGCTTAGAGAAAGCGGCGTGGATCGTCGACGGCAGCAAGGATGCCCCAACCGTACTTTACGTCTTTGCCGATCCCTTCTGCCCCTGGTGCAAACAGTTCTGGCAGCAGGCGCGCCCGTGGGTGGAATCCGGCAGAGTACAGCTCCGCACGCTGCTGGTTGGTATCATCAAACCGGAAAGTCCGGCGGCAGCGGCGGCGATCCTCTCCTCCAGCGACCCGGCGCAGTCCTGGCGCGACTTTCTCTCTGCGGACCCGCAGTCGCCGCTGAAGGCCCTGCCGCTCGCGGCACCTGAACAGCTAAGAAAACTCAACCAGAACCTGAAAATCATGGACGATCTGGGCGCTAACGTAACGCCGGCGATCTATTACATGAATAAGCATCGCGTTCTGCAGCAGGTGGTGGGCCTCCCGGACAAGGCGCAGCTGAAAATTATGATGAACGGCGAATAACCCGCTCCGGCTGAAAATCCCCGCGCGGCGGCGGCCCGTCAGGGCGAGTCTCATGGATGAGACGAGTAACCCGTAGCCAACGCATATGCAGCCTGAAGTATGACGGATATAATCCCGAATCGGTGCTGTCAATAATTAATTGCGGGTAGTAGCCACGGGTTTCGCATTTTATCGTGATAACTTCTTTTTCGCGTTAAGTCCTCTGTTTCGCTATCAGAAATAATTCAGGCGACGGGCGGACAACGGGATGAAAAAAGCTGATAACTGGCGTCGGGATATATATCCCCAATAACCCGGTGATATGACAAATGTAAAGCGTCCCGCATGTCCGTAAGGCGGATCCCCGCCGGGCCAGGCACCCTCCGCCGGCCGCAGACGGGCTGCATAAAGATGGCGATGCGGCTTCATCACCGGAGCATCGCGTACAGGCTAACACCAGCCGCCAACAGAACCGGAGCCTTCGCCCGCGCCAGAAAAACGTTCTTTGATAAACCCGACGCCGGGTTCAGCCGCCACGCCGGAGCATCGGCTGATAATTATTTTCTTCTCGCCGGTTATTTCAGCTACATTCTCAATATTAAGGGGATGACAGGATAATCCGCTGTCTTCAGCCTCTCCCCCGGCGGCATTAAAAATCGTTTCCGCCGACGCTGTCATCCCGGTCACTTACTCCAGTAAGCTCCCGGGGATTAATGAGAGACATCCCTGTCTCTCACCAGAGGCAGCCTGCGGCTGTTCAAATTCGTTCCTGACGACTTTGTCACTGCGTTGCCGCCTTCATGCAACTCGAATTATTTAGGGTATAAAATGTTATCCCCCGACGATTTTTTCAGCCCGTAAAAATTTTTCCATATACGCCACGGTGCTTTATTTGCCGATTAATATATGTTCATTACGCGCTGAATCCCGCTTCACCCGGCCAATTTCCGAAAAAAATTCCTAATAAGAGTTTTATCGATCAGGGGGGGTTCTTCCCATACCACTTATTCCCGGGGCTAATGTCGTGCAAAACCACAAAACTTATTTTTGATACAATTAAATATTGCAAATCATCGCAAACCGCTTATCTTATTAAGCGAAATTGCATTGCCACACATTTAACGTTCAGGGATAACTTACTATGTCTGTCTATAAAATCCCCCTTACTCAGAACGTCCTTGAGGCGGCACAGGAACGTATAAGCTGGACGCTGGAAAATCTCCCTCGGGTTTGCGTCTCATTCTCCGGCGGCAAAGATTCGGGTTTGATGTTACATCTCACCGCAAAACTGGCGCGCAAATTAAATAAAAAATTTAGCGTATTATTTATAGACTGGGAAGCGCAGTTTTCCTGCACTATCAGATATGTTCAAAAGATGCGCGACAATTATCGCGACGTCATAGAACATTTTTATTGGGTGGCCCTGCCGTTAACCACGCAAAATTCACTCTCGCAATTCCAGCCGGAATGGCAGTGCTGGGAACCCGGCACCGACTGGGTACGTCAGCCGCCGCCCGACGCAATTACCCAGGCGGACTATTTCCCCTTTTACGATCCCGGCATGACCTTCGAACAGTTTGTCCGCGACTTTGCCGACTGGTTTTCAGAAAAACGCCCGGCCGCCGTGATGGTGGGGATCCGGGCCGACGAGTCCTACAACCGGTTTATCGCCATCGCCAGCCAGCAAAAACAGCGTTTCGCCGATGACAAACCCTGGACCACGGCCACGCCTGGCGGCCATGCCTGGTATATCTATCCGATTTACGACTGGAAAACCGCCGACGTCTGGACCTGGTTCGCTAAAAGCCAGCTTGCCTGCAATCCCCTGTACAACCTGATGTATCAGGCGGGGGTGCCATCCCGCTACATGCGCATATGCGAACCCTTCGGCCCGGAGCAGCGGCAGGGACTGTGGCTGTATCACGTCATTGAGCCGGAGAGATGGGCAGCCATGTGCGCCCGGGTCAGCGGCGTCAGAAGCGGCGGCGTTTATGCCGGGCAGAACAACCCTTTTTACGGCCATCGTAAAATTATCAAGCCCGACCATCTTAGCTGGGAAGCGTACGCCTCGCTGCTGCTCGACAGTATGCCGGAGCAGACCGCCGAGCACTACCGCAATAAAATTGCGGTCTATCTGCAGTGGTATAAAAAGAGGGGCATGGAGACGATCCCCCAGACGCAGCCGGGCGATATCGGTGCCAAAGATATCCCCTCCTGGCGACGTATCTGCAAGGTCTTACTGAATAACGACTACTGGTGTAGGGCGCTCTCTTTTAGCCCCACAAAACCCAAAAATTACCAACGCTACAGTCAGCGTATGCAGGCGAAACGTAAAGAATGGGGAATATTATGCAACGACTAACGCAGGAAGTGACCCACTATCTCTCCACCCTGCCGGAAGAGGAGAGAATCAAAGCCATTAACGAACTCAGAATCGCCATCCATAAAGTCAGTCCGTTCCGCGACGAACCGGTAGACTGCGTGCTGTGGATCAGAAACGATCGGATCGCGCCCAACGACTACAACCCGAACAACGTGGCCCCGCCGGAGAAAAAGCTACTGCTGAAGTCCATTGAGGCGGACGGCTTCACCCAGCCGATCGTGGTGGCGCAATCCAGCCAGGATCGGTATGAAATTGTCGACGGCTTCCACCGCCATGAGCTGGGCAAAGATAAAGCCGCGCTCAAGTCGCGGCTGCACGGCTATCTGCCGGTGGCCTGCCTGGAGCGCAGCCGCCATGACCGCATGGCGGCCACCATTCGCCACAACCGCGCCAGGGGTCGCCATCAGATCCGCGCCATGTCGGAGATCGTTCGCGAGCTGGCGCTGCTGGGCTGGGAGGATCAAAAAATCGGCCAGGAGCTGGGCATGGACGAAGACGAGGTGCTGCGCCTGAAGCAGATTAACGGCCTGCAGGAGCTGTTTGCCAACCGCCGGTTCTCAAAAGCCTGGACGGTTAAGTAACTTTTAACGCCGCCCGGCGAACAGTCTCAAAAAAGGGTGACCGGACAGCATTTCCCCGTCTGCTCCGCCTTCTGCCGTACGGGCGGCAATAGCGCGTGCCCCCAGAGGAGAAAGCGCATCACTCCCTTTACGCCCGTCAGGGAAAGCACCTCCGGAGCAACCGGCAGCCGCGCCCCGCTTTTTTGCAAGCGCCGCAGCGTTCCCACTCCCGTCACTTTTTATGCGTAACATCCTTTTTCTGCCGCCCCCGCCGGATTTACCCGCGAAGCGGAGTGGATAAACGCTTATTGCCCCTGAAAAGCAACGTATTATCCCACTTAAAAAGCAACAGGAGGCGTAAAATTTGCTCTTTTACGCTTTTAACGTATCAGCGTTCGCCTTTAATGACAAAATGATATAAATCATCTTTTTTAATAGCCGCTTAGCCAGAATAGAACCGTTATTCCCCTGGCTTCAGGTACATTGTTGGTGCAGGAATCCGTTTCCGAAGCGGCCTTTAGCCGTGCAGGGACGCTCCTGACGAACGAATTATTCCCTGCCGCATCATTTGGCCTGACAGCCTCCTCTTCAAAGGGCAGCGCTGGCGCGCGTCAAAACGCGCGGCACCCGCTCCCGCAGCTCAACGTACTTTGGCTGCATTCAGACTGAAATGCATAAATATAAGGAGATAGATATGGGCCAATCAGTGCCTCAGGAGAAAAAAGTCGGCCCAGGGGCGTACTTTGCGCTCGCTTTCGCGGCGGTCTTTTTTTCAGGATTACTCGGCGGCCATGAGTGGTACGGCGTCTTCGACTTTACCACCCTTAACGGCACCTTCGGCAAAGTCGTCAGCGGCGTCAGCCTGCAGGGGGACAAGATCGCCACCCAGACCAGCGCCTTTCGCGGCGTTAACGGCAACGGCGCGATGGACGGCTTTCTCTTCGCCCTCGGCTTAATCCCGGCGGTAATGTTCGCCCTGGGAACCATCAACGTGCTGGAACATTACGGCGCGCTGCGCGCCGCGCGCCAGATGTTAACGCCGCTGCTGCGCCCTCTGCTGGGCCTTCCGGGCCATACCGGCCTCGCCCTGATCGGCAGCCTGCAAAGTACGGACGTTGGTGCCTCGTTAACGCGCAGCCTCGCCGACGAAGGAGCCATCAGCGAAAAAGAGAAAGAGACGTTCGCCATGTTTCAGTTCTCTGCCGGGGCGATGCTCACTAACTTTTTCTCTTCTGGCGCTATTATTTTCACCCTGATGACCGTTGACGGCACGCCCGCCGTGCCCACCACCATTGGCACCTGTATTGTGGTGATGTTTGTGATGAAAATCGTGGGTGCCAATCTGCTGCGCCTCTTCCTCAGCCTCGGCAACAAAACCGCCGCACCCACCGCAGAAAAAGGAGAAACCCAATGAGCGCTCCTGAATCCAGGCCGGTAATCACTGACGTTTTCGTCGAAGGTGCCCGCAAGGGGTGGACTATTGCAACCGGCAGTACCCTCCCCAACGTTGTGATGGCCTTTATTATTATCAAAGCGCTGGAGATCACCGGCGCACTGAAGGGGATGGGGATGGTTTTCGCCCCGCTGATGGGCCTGTTTGGCCTGCCGGGCGAGGCCGCCGCGGTGCTCATCGGCGGCTGGATGTCGATGGGGGGTGGCATCGGCGTCGCAATGGGGCTGTTCGACAAAGGCATCATCAACGGCGAACACCTTGCGATCCTCGCGCCGGCCATCTACCTGATGGGCTCGCAGGTGCAGTATCTGGGGCGCGTTCTCGGCGTTATTGGCATCCAGGCCAGGCGGATCCCGCTGATGATCGCCATTTCCGTTATCAACGCTTTTTTAGCCATGCTTCTGATGCGTATTCTGCTCTGAGTTTAAGGATAATTTATGCAACTTGAAAAATATATTGCCGAACTGGAGTCGCTGGTCAACGTGGACTGCGGCACCACCACCGTCGAAGGCGTCGCCACCGTTGCCGGGATCGTCACCCGGCTCTGGCAGCAGGAGGGGTGGCATACGGAATCCGTCGATTTAGGGGATCGGGTCGGCCCCGGTCTCTTTGTCACCAACCGGCCGGGGGCGACCCAATTCGACGTTCTGCTCGTCGGCCATCTGGATACCGTCTTTCCCCCCGGCACCGTTGCGGAACGGCCGATGAGCCGCGATGAAACCCGGCTCTACGGACCGGGCGTGGCGGACATGAAAAGCGGGCTGCTCAATATCCTGTGGGCAATGCGCACCCTGGCACCGGAACATCGCGAACGGCTCTCCATCGCCGTTGCCATGAACCCGGACGAAGAGACCGGCAGCGTCTATTCCCACGCCTGGATCGGCGAGCTGGCAAAAAAATCCCGCTGCGTTCTGGTCTGCGAAGCCGCGCGCGCCGACGGCTCGCTGGTGAAGGCCCGCAAAGGCACGGCCGGCTATCTCCTCACCTTTACGGGGCGCGCCGCGCACGCCGGAAACGAGCCGGAAAAGGGCCGCTCGGCCATTACGGCGCTGGCAAACTGCATTCTCGCCGTTAACGCGCTCGCCGACAGCGCCAGGGGAACCACGCTGAATATCGGCATTGTTCACGGCGGCAGCGCCGCCAACGTCGTCCCCGATACGGCGGTGGCCGAGCTTGACGTCCGCTACTGGCAGAACGATGAAGATACCCGCATCCATCAGGCGCTGCAGGCGCTGTGCCAGCGCGGCTTCCTTGACGGCGTCACCACCACGCTGACCCAGGTGCATCATAAGCCGGCAATGGCACCCGATGATGAGACGCAGCGCCTGATGGCGCTGGTCGAACAGGCGGGCAGGGAGGAGGGGGTCGAGATTACCTGGCAGGCGGTCGGCGGCGGAAGCGACGCCAACCATACCGCCGCGCTGGGAATTCCGTCGCTTGACGGCTTCGGCCCGGTGGGAGCCGGTTTCCACAGCCCCGCCGAATGGCTGGATATCGCCTCAATTGAACCGCGGGTGCGCTTACTGCGCCGGGTGGTGTCGCGCCTTTAATGTCCTGTCCCCCTCCTGGCGGTGGGGGCTTCAGCCCAGCACCGCCGTGCCCAGCCGACAGGTACAGCAGCGACGCGCCTGCTCGTCATAGATGACAATCTCCCAGCTCTGGCTCTGCCGCCCCAGATGCAGAGGCCGACAAACGCCGCGCACCCTGCCCCGCGCCACGGCGCGATGGTGGGTGGCGTTCAGCTCGGTGCCGACCACGCACTGCCCGTCGCCGGTCATCAGAAAGCCCGCCATAGAGCCAAGCGTCTCCGCCAGCGCCGCCGACGCCCCGCCGTGCAGCAGACCAAACGGCTGATGCGTGCGGCCGTCGACGGGCATCTCCGCCTCCAGCCCCTCGTCATCCAGCCGGGTATACACAATTCCCAGGTGCGCCACCATCGTCTCCCGGCTGGTGGCGTTCAGTTCATCAAGGGTTAAATGACGCTTCCAGATCATGCCTACGCTCCCAGGGTCGAGCCGCCGTCCACCACAATATCCTGTAGCGTGATATGGCTGGCCAGATCCGAGGCCAGGAAGAGAATGGTATTGGCTACCTCGTGGGGACGGGCGATTTTCCCCAGCGGAATGCCGAGCTTGAACTGCTCGCCAAAGCCGCGGATGCGCTGCTGTTCGGCATCGTCACTGACCCACAGCGCACGCTGCATATCGGTATCGGTCGAACCAGGCGATACCACGTTACAGCGCACGCCGCTGCCCGACAGCTCCAGACCGACGGTGAGCGCCAGGCTTTTCAGCGCCGCCTTTGACGCCCCGTAGGCGCTCATACCGAGCCGCGGCGTATGGGCCGCGTCGGAGGCGACGGTGACGATCGCCCCGCCCTGCTGACGGCGGAACTGTGCCATCGTCTGCCGGAACAGGTTAAAAGCGCCGCCGACGTTGACCGCGAAGGTCTGCTGCCACGCTTCCGCGCTCAGCGCATCGGTGGCCCCCATGCGCAGGATCCCGGCGGCGTTGACCAGCACGTCCAGCCGCTCCGTTTGTTGCAGAAGGCGACGGCACGTCGCCGCCACCTGCGCCTCGTCCGCCACGTCCATCACCTCGGTGGCGAACGGGTAGTGTTGCCGGGCAAACTGACGATCGAAGCCGGTCACCTGCGCCCCCGCCTCCGCAAACGCCAGCGCGGTGGCGTAACCAATGCCCTTGCCTGCGCCGGTGACCCAGACGGTTTTGCCCTCAAAATCCATTCTGGCCATTACCGCACCTCGCGGGAGAGCAGCTGCCACCAGGCGTCAATGGTGGGATTTTTCGCCAGCATCACGAAATCAATATCGCCGTGCACCTTCCGCCAGCGCGCCGCCAGCGCCATCATGCGCACGGAGTCCAGGCCGTAGTCGATCAGGTTTTCATCATCCAGCGGCTCCTCGGACTCGTCGAGCAGCGGCAGGATCGCCGCGCGCAGGTCCGCCCTGCTGGCAGGAACCGGCGCGGGCAGCAGCTCCCGGCTCAGCACCACGCGACCGGAACGCCCCGCCACGTATTTCAGCGCCATCAGATGCTCTTCTCGGCTGAAGTCGGCCAGCGCATCCGCCACCATAAAGGGCTTGATGTCGCGCATAAAGGCGTCGGTGGCGGTGGTCATACAGCCGATATGGGCATACACCCCGGTAATAATCAGCTGGTCACGCCCGCTCTCTTTCAGCATTTGCTCCAGCGGCGAGCGGTGAAATGCGCTGTAGCGCCACTTCACCAGCACGACGTCATCGTCGTCCGGGGCCAGCGCCTCGACCACCTGCTGCTGCTCCGGCGAGCGCGTCAGGCCCGGCCCCCACATGTCGTTCAGCAGGGCGCGATCCGCGTCGCTCTGCTCTTTCGGCTGGGCGGTATAGAACACCGGAATATGGTGCGCCTTGCAGAACTGGCGCAGGGCGGCGATGTTAGCGATAACCTGTTCCATCATCGGGCAATTTTCGCCCCAGAAGCTGACGAAGTAGTCCTGCATGTCGTGGATCAGCAGCGCGGCGCGCTCCGGCTCAAAGGCCCAGCCCACTTTATTCGCCGGAATATCGCTCTCGCCGGGTAGCGCATAGGCCTGTAGTTTTGGAATTGCCATTCTCTGTTCTCCTTCAGTCCGGCGTACGGGACGCCAGCCACTGACGTAATTGTTTTTTATCCACTTTACCGACCGGCGTCAGCGGCAGCGCATCAATGAACTCCACGCGGTCCGGTAACTTAAATTCCGCCACGCCCTGCTCCCGCAGGAAACGGCGTACCTGCACCGCACGCAGCGGTGCGTTCACCGTCAGGCAGGCGCAGCTTTTTTCGCCCATCAGGGGGTCGTCAATGCTGACCAGCGCCGCATGGATCACCGCCGGGTGGCGCAGCAGCAGGTTTTCAATCTCTTCGGCGGCGATCTTCTCGCCCCCGCGGTTGATCTGATCTTTTTCCCGCCCCTGCACGGTGATATAGCCATCTTTATCGATGGCGATCAGATCCCCGGAGCAGTAAAAGCCGTTGGCGTCAAAGGCGCTGGCGTTATGTTCCGGGCTTTTGAAATAGCCGCGGAAGGTGTAAGGGCCGCGGGTCATCAGCCGCCCCGTTTCGCCCTGGGGCAACGGGTTGCCGTCGGCATCCGCCACCCACACCTCGTCGTCGGGACACATCGGGCGTCCCTGGGTATTGATGATGCGCTCCAGGGGATCGTCCAGGCGGGTGTAGTTCACCAGCCCTTCTGCCATGCCGAAGACCTGCTGCAGCTGGCAGCCAATTTCCGCCGGGATACGGGCGGCAAGGGTGGCGGATAGGCGCGCGCCGCCGACCTGCAGCAGCTCCAGCGAGGCCAGCTGGGCATTGCCGCTCCCCTCCTGAATGGCCTGCAGCCACAGGCTGACCGCGGGCGGCACCAGCGCCGTCGCGTTGATCTGATGTTGCTCGATCAGCGGAAAGCACAGCGTGGCGCTCGGGTCCGCCGCCAGCACCACGACGCCTCCGGCGAGAAATACTCCCAGCGAGCCGGGGGAGCTCATGGCGTAGTTATGCGCCGCCGGAATGGCGCACAGGAAGCGGGTTCGTTCAGTGAAGTGACAGATCTCATTGCTGCGGCGCACGCTGTAGTAGTAGTCGTTATGGGTGCGCGGAATCAGCTTCGGCGTGCCGGTGGTGCCGCCGGAGAGCTGAAAGTAGGCCACCTCATCGGCAGGCGACGGGGTGGCGACAAACGCCTGTGCAGGCTGCCCGATAGAGGTCTGCAGATTATGTTCACCGTCGTCGTTGAGCAACTGCACCACGCGAACGGTAGCGTGCTCCACCACAAAGGCGTTCAGGAAATCGTCATCGGCGAACAGCGGATGCCGGCGATCGGCAATCAGCAGCGCCGGCTCTATTTGTCTGGCGTAGGCGTGCAGCTCGGTGCGCTGATGGCTGAACAGCGCCAGCACCGGTGCCACGCCGAGCTTCAGCAGGGCGAAGAAGGTGATATACAGCTCCGGTACGTTGCCCAGCTGCACCAGCGCGGTTTCACCGGCCTTAATGCCCTGCTGGCGCAGGCGGCAGGCGAGGTTATCCGCCGCCTGGTTCAGCTGGCGGTAGCTGAGGCGACGCTCGCCTTCGATTACCGCCGTTCTGTCGCTGTCGGCGTGACGGGTGAGAATATCGGTCAGCGGCAGATCCTGCCAGTACCCTTTTTCACGGTAGCGGCGGGCGAACGCTTCGGGCCACCGGGTGAATGGAATGCTCATTATTGCTCCTTAATGCAGTCCAAAAACGTTCAACATGGTGGAGAGCTTCACCCCCGTCTCGCGCCACTCCCCCACCGGCGAAGAGGCCGGCACAATCCCGGCCCCGGCGAACAGGCGCACCTGGTTTTTAAGCAGCCTGGCACAGCGGATCGTCACCACCCATTCGCCGTTGCCTTCGGCGTCGCACCAGCCGACGATGCCGCCAAACAGCTGGCGATCGAACGGCTCCAGATCGGCGATCAGTTTTTTCGCCGCCTGATGGGGGAAGCCGCTCAGGGCCGGGGTCGGGTGCAGCAGGCAGGCGAGGGTCAGGGCGCTCTCTGCGGGTCGGGCCTGGCCTGCGAAAGGCGTGCCCAGGTGCCACAGGGTCGGGGTGGAAATCAGCTGCGGGGACGAAGGAAACTGCAGGCGGGTGCAGCGCTCGCGCAGCACCGCGTCCATCGCCTGGGTCACCAGCTCATGCTCATGGCGATCTTTCTCCGAGGCCAGCAGACGATTGCCCGCCTCTCTGTCCAGCAGCTCGTCCGGCTGACGCCGGGCGGAACCGGCCAGCGGCAGCGAGCTGAAGCGCTCGCCCTCTTTGCGCAGCAGCAGCTCCGGGCTGGCACCGAGCAGCACGCCGCCGTCCGCCAGCGGCACGTGAAAGTTGTAGCTCATTGGATTTTGCGCCACCAGCCGCTCCAGCAGCGCGCCGCTGTTGATGTCGGCGTCGACGGTAATGTCAATCAGCCGCGACAGCACCACCTTATCCACCTCCGGCGTCGCCGTCAGGGCGGCGGCGCGAGCCACCATCGCCTCAAACCCGGCCTGTTCGGGTATGGCGCGGCGCGCGGTGACGTTCAGCGTCTGGCCGGGAGAAGCAGCGCACGCCGCGCGCTGCTTATCGGTCCGGGAGAAGGTTTGCCAGCTTTCGGGAATATAGAGCGCCGAGGGCTGACGGGTATCGAAGGGGATTGCGCCCACCACAACCGGGTTATTGATGCCCTGCGCCCTGGCGTCAGCAAACAGCCGCGACAGCTTTTGCTGGAAGGGGCTGTCCGGCGAGTCGCCGTTAACCGCAGGTTCGACATAGCGGGCAAAGCATCCTGACGTCGTAAAACTGCGATAAGGCGACATAAAGAAAAAGCGATCGGCAGCAAGAGCGGCCGCCCTCTGCTGCGCGTCCGCAGCCAGTGAGGTGTCCATACGATCCTCCAGGATAATAAGGTTCATCCCATCAGGCGTGGCGGGTCCGCAGGGTAAACCCGACGGCATCTGGTGCCGTTCCGCGCGCGTCGCGAAAATGCTACACGTACCCCGTACGCTGCAAATCCGTCGCGCTGGTGGTCGTTAACCCGTTTTCGCCCGCTGCGCCCAATGAGATAAGCTCTAAGAATGATTATCATTTATGATTTCTGGCGCTAACCTAAAAGTTATCAGCCAGCATGTCAACTCCTCCGACGACACAATAGTGCGCGCCGGGCTTGCATCCCACCACGTTAACAATAAAAATGAGACGCATTCACCTTACTAATAACGGGAACCACCTTGTGACTCTATCCACCTTCTGCCGTCTGTCCTGCCTGCTGCTGGGATTCGCCCTTTTCGCCCCCGCTCCGGCTAACGCCGCCGACTGGCCGCGCCAGATCGCCGACGCCCACGGCGTGCACACCCTTGAACAGCGGCCCGGGCGCATTGTCTCCACCAGCGTCACCCTCACCGGCTCGCTGCTGGCTATCGACGCGCCGGTGGTTGCCAGCGGTGCCACCACGCCCAACAACCGCTTCGCCGACGACCAGGGCTTTCTTCGCCAGTGGGGCGAAGTGGCCAAAGCGCGTAAGCTCAGCCGCCTCTACATCGGCGAAGCGAGCGCCGAAGCCGTGGCCGCGCAGATGCCCGATCTGATCCTGATCAGCGCCACCGGCGGAGATTCAGCGCTGGCGCTGTACGACCAGCTCTCAACGATTGCGCCAACGCTTATCGTCAACTATGACGATAAAAGCTGGCAGGCGCTGTTGGTCGAGCTGGGGAAAATAACCGGCCAGGAGAAACAGGCCGCCGCGCGGATCGCCGAATTCAACGAGCGGCTGGCGGGCGTTAAGCAGCAGATAACGCTGCCGCCGCAGCCGGTGAGCGCGCTGGTTTACACCGCCGCCGCGCACAGCGCCAACCTGTGGACGCCGGAATCCGCCCAGGGCAAGCTGCTGGAGCAGGTGGGCTTTACCCTCGCCACGCTGCCCGAAGGGCTGCACACCAGCCAGAGTCAGGGCAAACGCCACGACATTATCCAGCTTGGCGGCGAAAACCTGGCGACCGGGCTGAACGGAAAGTCCCTGTTCCTGTTCGCCGGCGACGATAAAGACGCCGCCGCCATTTACGCCAATCCGCTGCTGGCGCACCTGCCTGCGGTACAGAACAAGCACGTTTACCCGCTGGGGGCCGAAACCTTCCGTCTGGATTATTACAGCGCGATGCGGATCCTCGATCGCCTCTCCAACCTGTTTTAACCACGCTTCGGTCGGCGGCGCGCTGACCGGCCATCAGACGTCGCCGTCATCCGGCGGCGTCTGCCTGAACCGACGCAACTGCGCCAGCAGCAGCAGCAGCAAAAGCCCCACCGCCGTCAGCGCAAATCCGCTGGCGCTTGCCGAGGCCGCCGGCGTCATTATTGCCCCCATGCCGCCAAGCAGCGCCGCGCCGACGGCATCGCCGGTCACGTTCTGGGCGGTCCACAGGCCGTTAATCCTGCCCAGCATATTTTCCGGCGACAGGGCCTGCAGCAGCGTGTACTGCAGCAGCGAGCTGACGGCGCTCAGCCAGCCGAACAGCGCCAGGCACAGCGCCCCGAGCGCCCATCCCGGCATCAGGGCAAACAGCCCGATCGCCAGAAAAGCCCCGACGGTCGACAGCAGCATAATCAGCCCCGGACGCGGGCTGTGCGCCAGCTGTCCGCTGGTCAGCGCACCTGCCGCTGCCCCCAGCGGGATCGCCGCGTACAGCAGGCCAATCTGCGCCGCCGACATCTGCCAGCCGATCGCCAGCGCCGGATAAAGTACCCGCACCGCGCTCGCCATGGTCAGCAGCCCGCCGAGCAGGGCGATACCGCCGATAACAGGGCTGGCAAGCAGAAAGCGAAACGCGGCCAGCAGAGATTTCAGCGGGTGCTCGCGCGGCTGAGGAGGCGGCGGCAGCGGCGGCAGGCTGAGCAGCGGCAGCAGAGTAATAAAGGTTCCGGCTGCCGCCAGCCCATAGTTCCAGGCCACCCCGCCGCTGGCCAGCAGCACCCCGCCCAGCATCGGCGATATCACTGAGCCAAGACGCACCGTCAGCATGGTGATGGCCCCGGCCTGCATCAGGTTCTCGCGCCCGACCAGCGCCGGCGTCGCCGCCAGCAGCGCCGTCACCCCCAGCGAGGCGAAGAAGCCGTCCCATATGCCAAGCACATAGATCGCCAGCAGCGACGGCTCCGGCAGCAGCGCATTCAGGCACAGCCCGATAAAGCCGATGCCGCAGGTGCCCCGCGCCAGCAGAATGACTTTTTTACGCTCATAGCGATCGGCCAGCACCCCGCCGACCATCAGGCCGATAAACATCGCGCCGCCGGTCAGCGTGACCGACAGGCCCACCTGCCAGGTCGAGTGGGTCATCAACTGGATCTGAACCGGCACCGCCACCCCCAGCAGGCCAAGTGAGATAATAGAGATAAAGCGGGCAAGGAAGACGGCGCGAAACGCCGGATGCGTCCTCAACAGGCTGAGATTGAGCAGCCAGGATTGTCGATTCATTACAATGCCTTAAAATAACCAGATTCTTCAGGTTGCCTCCGCCGCCGCGCCTTCACCCTTTTTAGCCGGACCGACCCGGTAATGGCGGAGCCAGGCGGCAGTTCCACAGCGCCTTTGGCCGCAGCCAGAGCGCTCAGCGTTGACGGTGCCGGCAGGGCGATGACATCCTGAAAGACAACGTGGATACCCATTTTTTCAATAACCATTCGATAGCTGCACATGCTAACATAATCAAATAAGATCGATAACGATAATTAGTATCATTATCAGGGAAGTAGTTATGCCATGCTCTGTTTCCGCGACGCGCGCCTTCGCCGTGCCCGGATTGTTGTTGTTACTTATTCTCGCCTCAGCGCTAAGTCTGTCTATTGGGGCTAAACCTCTCCCCGCCGCCGTCGTTCTTGAAGCGCTCAGCGGCGGCTGTCAAAGCGCCGACTGCGCCATCGTGCTCGACGCCCGGCTGCCGCGCACGCTGGCCGGGCTGTTGGCGGGCGGCGCGCTCGGCCTTGCCGGTGCGCTGATGCAGACGCTGACCCGCAACCCGCTGGCCGATCCGGGCATTCTTGGCGTGAACGCCGGGGCCAGCTTCGCGATCGTCCTCGGAGCGGCGCTGTTCGGGTTTTCCACGCCCCAGGAGCAGCTGGTGCTGGCCTTCTCCGGCGCGCTGTTCGCCTCGCTGATCGTCGCCTTTACCGGCAGCCAGGGCGGCGGACAGCTCAGCCCGGTGCGTCTGACCCTCGCGGGCGTTGCGCTGGCCGCGGTGCTGGAGGGGCTGACCAGCGGCATCGCGCTGCTGAATCCCGACGTCTATGACCAGCTTCGCTTCTGGCAGGCCGGTTCGCTGGATATCCGCAGCCTGCAAAATCTTAAAACGGTGCTTGTGCCGGTGCTAAGCGCCGGGGCTGTCGCTCTGCTTCTCAGCCGGGCGCTAAACAGCCTGAGCCTTGGCAGCGATACCGCCACCGCCCTGGGCAGCCGGGTGGCGCGCACGCAGCTTATCGGGCTGTTGGCTATCGCCGTACTCTGCGGCGGTGCCACCTCGGTGGTCGGCCCTATCGCCTTTATCGGACTCATGATGCCGCACATTTCACGCTGGCTGGTGGGTGCCGATCACCGCTGGTCGCTGCCGGTCACCCTGCTCGCGACCCCCGTGCTGCTGCTGTTTGCCGATATTATCGGCCGCCTGATCGTCCCCGGCGAGCTGCGCGTGTCGGTGGTCAGCGCCTTTATCGGCGCGCCGGTGCTGATCTTCCTTGTGCGGCGCAAAACGCGCGGAGGTGGCGCATGAGGCACCTCTCCCGCCGCCTGCTGCTCAGCTGTCTGCTGCTGACGGCGGGCTGCCTGATCGCCGGATTCTGGAGCCTGCGCAGCGGTGCCCTGCCGCTGGAAACCCGGCAGGTGATGGAGGCGCTGCTGGGCACGGCACCGCGCAGCGTTGCCCTGGTGGTGACCGAATGGCGTCTGCCGCGGATGCTGATGGCCCTGCTGGTCGGCGCGGCGCTCGGGGTCAGCGGCGCGATCTTCCAGTCGCTGATGCGCAACCCGCTGGGCAGCCCGGACGTGATGGGCTTTAATACCGGTGCCTGGAGCGGCGTGCTGGTGGCAATGGTGCTCTTTGGCCAGAACCTGACGGCAATCGCCCTGGCGGCAATGCTGGGGGGAATTTTAACGTCGCTGGCGGTCTGGGCGCTGGCCTGGCGTAACGGCATCGACACCTTCCGCCTGATTATTATCGGTATCGGTATGCGCGCCATGCTGATGGCCTTTAATACCTGGCTGCTGCTGAAAGCCTCCCTGGAAACCGCCCTCAACGCCGGCCTGTGGAACGCCGGTTCCCTGAACGGCCTGACGTGGGCGAAAACCTGGCCCGCCGCGCCGCTGATTCTCGTTATGCTGATCTGTGCCGGGCTGTTGGTGCGCCGGATGCGCCTGCTGGAGATGGGCGACGACAGCGCCTGCGCGCTGGGAGTCAGCGTGGAGCGCTCACGGCTGCTGCTGATGCTGGTGGCGGTTGTGCTGACCGCCTGCGCCACCGCCCTCGCCGGCCCTATTTCGTTTATCGCCCTGGTGGCACCGCACATCGCGCGTCGCCTCAGCGGCACCGCGCGCTGGGGCCTGACCCAGTCCGCCCTCTGCGGCGCGCTGCTGCTGCTGGCGGCGGATCTGGGGGCCCGGCAAATGTTTATGCCCTATCAGCTTCCGGTTGGCGTCGTTACCGTAAGCCTCGGCGGTATTTACCTTATTGCGTTGTTAATTCAGGAGTCCCGCAAAAAATGACCGAATCATCAGCCCGTCTGCGCGGCGACCAGCTAACGCTGGGCTATGGCAAATTTACCGTGGCCCAGGATCTGAACGTTTCCATTCCCGACGGCCACTTTACGGCGATTATCGGGCCGAACGGCTGCGGCAAGTCGACGCTGCTGCGCACGCTGAGCCGCCTGCTGACGCCCGCGCACGGCCACGTCTGGCTGGATGGCGAACCTATTCAGCGCTACGCCAGTAAAGAGGTGGCGCGACGCATCGGCCTGCTGGCGCAAAACGCCACCACGCCCGGCGATATCACCGTCCAGGAGCTGGTGTCGCGCGGACGTTATCCGCACCAGCCGCTGTTTACCCGCTGGCGTAAGGAGGATGAGGAGGCCGTTACCAGCGCCATGCGCGCCACGGGCATCGCGCATCTGGCGGCCCAGAGCGTGGACACCCTCTCCGGCGGACAGCGCCAGCGCGCGTGGATCGCTATGGTGCTGGCGCAGGAGACCTCAATTATGCTGCTTGACGAGCCGACCACCTGGCTGGATATCAGCCATCAGATCGATCTGCTGGAGCTGTTGAGCGAGCTGAACCGCGAAAAAGGCTATACCCTCGCGGCGGTGCTGCACGACCTGAACCAGGCCTGCCGCTATGCCACCCATCTGATTGCGCTGCGCGAGGGGAGAATTATCGCCGAGGGCGCGCCGAAGGAGATCGTCACCGCAGGGCTGATTGAGGAAATTTACGGCCTGCGCTGCACCATTATTGACGATCCGGTGGCCGGTACGCCGCTGGTGGTGCCGCTGGGGCGCACGCGACAATAGCTCGCCCGATGGCATTGCTTCCGCGCCATCGTAGGCTCAGATCAGCCGCTCCTCCAGCGGCATCGTCGCCTCCAGCCTGCGCGACAGCATCGCGTGGCGCAGCAGCTCAACGCCGCAGGACGCGACCCCGCCCAGTACGGCCGCCAGCATAATAATCAGCGCCCTGCGCGGCCCCTCTTTTTTTACCGGTAGCGATGGATGCTTCTGATATTTAAACGGCGCGAAGGTAACGTTATCGATACTCATCTCCCTGAGCCGCTCAACGAGATACTGCTGATTGCGCAGGCCTGCGTGAATCTCCGCCACGTCGGTGACCGATTGCTCTATTTCCAGCTTACGTCTGATACCGTCCGCCCCCAGCGCAATCGAAAAATCGGGATCGTCTTTAACCGCCTGACCATTGCTGTAGACCGGCTTTTGGATCCCGGCGGCGCTGGCGATATCGAGAGAATAATTGAGCCGTCGAATATCGGCGGCAAGCTGGTTTTTATATTTCACCCGCTCCATCGCCAGCTTTTCCGTTGCGGTATGGGTTTTAATTTCAAGCGCGTGGCGAATATTTTCCAGCGTCTCTTTCTCTACCTGCGCAGAAATAAACTGTATATATCCTGCCAGCACCGCCTGCGCCTCTTCTTTATCCGGCGCGGAGAAGCTCAGCGTCCATGAAGAGTAGAGCGTCGTTTCATTCTTCTTTCCGGCGTTGCTGTCCACCGCTTTCATCTTTGCGCTGAGCGCGACAATAGCCTGATGCAGCTCGGCTTCATTAAGCGTGCCGCCTTTAAGCCGCTCCATAACGTAGTCTGACGAACGTAGCCAGCCCTCCAGCAGGGAAGCGGAATTAAATTTCTTGATGAATAAGTTGAATACCTCATCACGGCTCACAGAGATATCCAGATCGAGGACCCGCAGCGCTGAAAGCGTACGGTTCAGGGTCTGCCATTGCACCGGCTCCGCGGGCGTAATCACCGCCTCGCTGGTCCATTTTGGCGGCAGTAAAAAAGAGATCAGCAGTCCCGCGCAGGCGCAGGCAAAAGCGGTAGCAATAATTCTTTTCTTCACCTGCCACAGCAGTTCGACAAGGCTTAACAGATCTATTTCGTTATTTTTTCCCACCGCCAGTGGAAAGGAAGTTATTTCCGTTTTTTTCTTTAAATTAAGTGCTGACATACCGTGATACCTGCGTTCGTCATCCGGTGAATAGCGTCCCACGCTCAATATTTAACGATAGTTCAGACTTATCTGGATGTAAACTTCATAAATAAACAAGGACAATTAAATCATAATATTCAGAATGTTCGCAATACTTAGCATTCATATGTTTATCATTAAAATAAAGAGAAATACATCAATTAAAAAACCCTTAATAATCTGAATTATTAAGGGTTGAATGCCGGTCCCGATAAAAAACTCCGCCTCAGCGATTCAGACGCTCATTAATCACGGGACCAATAAGCGCTAATATTTCAGGTGAAATAATATCAACATGCGCACAATCCATATCGTAGAGATCCAGCCCGCCAAGCCACGGTGCCCAGCTCTGCTCCGGGCTGACGCCTTCCGGCAGGGTGCGCCTGGCGACAAACAGCGTCGCCCGGCCGTCGAAGGGTACGCTGTGGGCGGTGGCCAGCAGGCGCACCGCGTCGGCATAGTTCCCCTCAATGGCGCTGAACAGCGCCTCAGATCCCTGCCCCTGCTGGGCCGCCAGAAACGCCTCGCGCTCCCGCGCAATCTCCGCCAGCACTGCCGGATCGAGACCGTTGGCCTCTTTTTCCCGCCAGTTCTGCGTCTCCGGCGGCCAGGTGTCCAGCAGGCCGAGAAACGCCACCGTCTCGCCGCGCGCCCGCAGGCGCGCCGCAACGCCCTGCGCCAGCGTGCCGCCCAGGGAATACCCCAGCAGGTAGTAAGGCCCGTGCGGCTGCGCCGCCAGCAGGGTCGCCAGGTGATGCTCGCACACCGCGTCAAGATCCGCCGCCCTCTGCATTGGCCCGTCAGGCCGCGGCGACTGAATGCCCATAATCGACCACCGGGGGCTGAGATAGCGCGACAGCACGCTGAACTGCCAGGCAAAGCCGGAGGCGGGATGGAAGCAGAACAGCGTCGGTCCGCCTCCCTGACGCAGCGGCAGCAGGGTTTCGAACCCCAGCCGGCGGGTACGTTCGTCGTCGGCCCCTTCCAGCAGCGCCGCCAGCTGCGCGACGGTGGAGGCTACCATCACCTGCCCCGGCGTCACCTGGCGCGCAAAGTCCCGACTTAGCCGGGCGGCCAGCTTCATCGCCAGCAGGGAATGGCCGCCCAGGGCAAAGAAATCCGCCTCCGCGTCGTTAACTTCGCAGCCCAGCAGCGCAGAAAACGCCTGCGCGACCGCGCTCTCCGCCCCCGGCGACGGCGCGCGCCCCGGCGTCCTCGGCGTCAGCTCCGGCATCGGCAGCGCTTTGCGATCCAGCTTACCGTTGGCGCTCAGCGGCAGCGCCGCCAGCTGCAGCAGCAGCACCGGCACCATGTGCGGCGGCAGCGTCCGCCGCAGCTGCGCCTGCAGCGCGGGCAGATCCAGCGGCAGGCCGGAGCGGGAGACCAGATAGCCCACCAGCTGTCGGGCGTCGCCCCCCGTCGCCGCCGCCTGATTAAACACGCAGGCGTGGGCCACCGCCTGCTCTACGTCGGGCAGGGACTGCATCACCCGGTCGATCTCGCCCAGCTCTATGCGCTGCCCGCGGATCTTCAGCTGATCGTCGCTGCGCCCAAGGTACTCCACCGCGCCGTTTTCCAGCCAGCGCGCCACGTCGCCGGTGCGGTACATACGCTCGCCCGGCGCAAACGGATCGGCGATAAAACGGCTCGCCGTCAGATCCGGCCTGCCCAGGTAGCCCTGCGCCAGCTGAATGCCGGTAAGATAAAGATCGCCCGCGACGCCGGGCGGCACCGGCTGCATCATGGCGTCAAGGATGCGCAGCCCGGTATTCCACACCGGATAGCCAATCGGCACGCTGCTGCCGCTGACCTCCGCCAGCGTCTCTCCCCAGGCCGGATACCAGCTGACGTCTACCGCCGCCTCCGTAGGTCCGTAGAGATTATGCAACGGCGCGTGGGTCAGCTGCTGCCATTCGCGGCAAAGTTCGGCGGGCAGCGCTTCACCGCTGCAGAAGACGTGCCGCAGGGACGCGCAGCTTTCGCGGGCGGTTTGCGCAGTCAGCGAGGCGACAAAGGCCGCCAGCATTGACGGCACGAAGTGGGTGGTCGTTACCCCGTAGCGGGCAAAGAAGCGCTGCATGGCCAGCGGATCGCGGTGCGCCTCCGGCTCCGCCATCACCAGCCGCGCCCCGGCGATAAACGGCCAGAAGAACTCCCATACCGAAACGTCGAAGCTGCAGGGCGTCTTTTGCGCCACCACGTCCTGCGCGGTGAGCCGGTAGTGCTCCTGCATCCACAGCAGGCGGTTGACGATGGCGGTCTGACCAACCATCACCCCTTTGGGCCTGCCGGTGGAGCCGGAGGTAAAGATAATGTAGGCGGTGTGGTGCGGCTGCGACAGCCCCAGCGGGCCGGTTTCTGCCGCCGCCAGCGGCGCGTTATAGCAAAGGTGCGCCAGGCCGGGAATGTCGCTAAAGCGCGCCTGCTGATCCTTCGTGGTAATCAGCAGCGTTGGCCGCGCGTCTTCCAGCATCATCCGCAGGCGCTCGTCGGGGTAGCCGGTGTCGAGGGGCAGCCAGGCCGCCCCGGCCTCGACGATGCCGTGCAGCGCCAGGGTCAGAAAAACGGAGCGCGGCAGGGCCACCGCCACGCTATCGCCAGGCCGGACGCCGCGCTGGCGCAGCAGGTTCGCCAGCGCCAGCACCTGTTCACGCATCTCACGATAGCTGAACTGATAGCGGGCGTCGGCCAGCGCCGGGGCATCCGGGGTTTTGTCCGTCTGCGCGGCCACCAGCGCGCTGAGCGTAACGTTGGGGATGGTTTGCGTCGTCCGGTTAATCTGCGCCAGCCGCTCCGCCTCCGCCGGCAGCAGCAGCGCCGCGTCGCCGCAGCGCAGCGCGGGGCTGGCGGCAAACTGTTGAATAAGCGCCGTCAGGCGTGCGGCGTGCCGCGCCAGCGTGGCTTCGTTATAGCGCTGCGGATTGGCGAGGATCTCAATGCTCAGGCCGCCCTCTTCGTCCGGAAACAGCGCCAGTTCCAGATCGTTGACCGGCCCCGTCGCCAGAGTATGGGTTTGCGCCTGAATGCCGGGCAGATCCAGCCGGTAGTCGAACACCTTAACGTTCAGCACCGGACCAAACAGCGGTTCTTCCCCCCCGGCACGCCCGCCGTCGCGGACGATCTGTTCGGCGTCATAGCGCTGATGGCGACGCATTTTCTTCAGCTGCCCGGCAAGGCGGGCGGCCAGCTCCGGCAGGGTTTCCGCCGCATCAATGCGCACGCCGAGCGGCAGCACGTTCAGCACCGGGCCGGTGGCCGTCAGCGCCGCCGATCCCATCCGGCGCATAAAAATAAAGCCGGCGGCGTATTCCGTCCGGCTGCACAGCCGTCCCAGCCACAGCGCCACCAGCGCCAGAGCCAGATCCGCCCGCTGCGCGCCGGGCATCCGCGCCGCCATCTGGCGAAACGCGCCGTCCGGGGCGTTCAGCTTCATGCGGATAACATCGGCGGTAGCGGACCTGCCGTCCAGCGGCGCATCGGAGAGCGACGCCGGGGGCGGCAGCTGGCGGCGCTGCCCGGCCCAGAACTCCCCGTCGCGCTGCCAGGCCTCGCTCTCCCGGTAGCGCAGATACTCCTCCACCACGTCGGCGAACGGCGTAAACGGCGACGCCGGCGCGTCGGCACCGCGCTGCCAAGCGGCGTAGATCGCCGCGATCTGTCGGGTAATCGCCGGAAAGCTGAAGCCGTCCACCAGCAGATGATGATAGCGCTGATACCAGTACCAGCGGTCATCCGCCACCTGAAACAGCTGGTGAAAGACCAGTGGTCTGCCGCCGTCCACCCGCAGATTTTGCCGTAGATCGGCCTGCATCATCGCCAGCGCCGCCTCGTGAGGATTAGCCGTGGCGCGCAGATCGCAGATTTCCGGTTCGGCAAACGCCATCTGCGGATCCACCCACTGCCAGACTTCGCCCTCCTCTTCAGCGAAGCGCATCTTCAGCGTATCGGCCTGCCGCATACCTGCGACAACGGCGCGGGCCAGCAGGGGCGCGTCCAGGGGGCCGTTCAGCGCCACGTAGTGCGCCACGCTCCAGGCGGAAGGTAAAGAGGAGAGCTTTTCCGCCATCCAGATCCCCGGCTGGGCGGCCACTAAGGGTAAACGCTGGCTCATTGCGCCTCCTGCGGAGCGGTGAAACTGGCGGGATTGAGGGTGGTCCAGCGGGCATCCAGCCACTCCCGGCACGCCTCCTGTGGCTGCGGCTCACACACCACCTGCCAGCCCGCAGGCAGAGCGCAGGGCTGAGGCCACAGGCTGAACTGGCCCCGTGGGTTGCGCAAGATGTAGAAATGTCCCTGCGGATTATCGAAGGGATTACTGATTTCCATACTTCACTCCTGTCGTGGAAAAGCGTCGGCTTAAGCTACAGGCTGCCAGAGATCGATCAGCCCCTGCGTTAAGCCGCCGCGCCAGCAAAGTGCATCATGTCCGCCGTCAACCTGACGCCAGAAAACGACCTGCTGCGTATGCTGTAATTGGTGATAAAGCGCCTGATTCGCCTGCAGGATCGTCGGCTCCCTGATGCCGGCCTCCAGCACGATACGCAGCCCGGATGCGGAGAGTTCGCCCGCGCGAAGCTGCTCAATAAGCTGCCCGTCCCGCTGGCCGCTGCGATGGGGCCACCAGTACGAACCGGACTGGCTCAGCACGCAGCCAAAGCGCATCGGCCAGCGCAGCGCGGCGTACAGCGCCGACAGGCCGCCAAAGCTCTGGCCGGCGACCACCGTCCGATCGGGGCAATCGCTGAACGGCGCAACCGCTTTTACCTGCGGCAGCAGCTCCTGCTGTACGGCCAGCCAGAAGTCGGCGTTGCAGGGCAGTTCAAGCGCGCGCCGGCGGTTATCGATAGCGTCAATCAGCAGATAAACGGCGGCAGGCAGCCGCCCCTGGCGGGTTAACGCGGTCAGCGCGGGCCAGATCGGCATACTCTGCGCCCAGAACTGGCCGTCGAGGAGGATCGCCAGCGGTCGCTCCCCGGCCTGCGCCTCGCCGGTGGTAAAAAGCCACACCCGCCGCGTGTTGCCCAGCCGCTCGCTGCGCCACTGCAAAAGTTTCGCAGACGAGAGCGGCGGCTGGGGGCAGTCCCAGCCCGGCTGCAGCGGCGCATCCGGCATCTCCAGCGCGGAGACCGCGTGGCCGCGCCCTCCCAGCCAGCTTGCCGGATTCAGCGGATCGGCAATCGCCTGTGGCAGCAGCTGTTGCCAGCCTTCACGCAGCGTCGTCCTGTCGGGAACCTCGCCCGCCGCCGACGCGAAAACGTCGGCCCGGGGAGAAGGAATAAAGCAATAGCTGCCGCGCCAGCCGGCGCTGAGCGTCGTGCTCCAGCACCAGACGTCCGTTCCGGCAATGCGTCGTAAGCTCTGGGGGAGCGCGTTCTGATGGTGATCGGTTACGCCGGTGATATAGATCCAGACCCGGCGGATCGGCGAGGTGCGCTCATCGCCCTTGGGATCGCGCCACCAGAAGGTGACCCGATACGTTCCGTCCGCCTGCCGGACCCATTCCGGCCCGCTTTTAGATTGCCACCAGCAATCGCTTCCCGTCGTTAACGCCGTCACCGTCATAACCCCATGTTTATTTCACAGTTTTCATAGAAACATGAAAAATATCGATAATATTATTGATAACTATTTACATTTGCAATAGCGTATTGTCGCGCTATGGGAAGCGCGAACACCATTTCACCATTTATTTAGCCCTGTTACCGCGTGCCTTTCAGCAATGAAGGGTTTCACCGGTGCGGGCAATTCAGGGGCGGAGGCCTGTGGCCAGGCGTCCGGCCGCAAGCGGCAAAAGAAAAGCAGGACATCCAATGAACAACAAGATTCATTCTCTGGCCTTACTGGTCAATCTGGGGATTTACGGGGCCGCGCTGCCGGCTATGGCGGAAGAGCCCGTCGGCAGCCCCGCCGCGCATGAAGACACCATCGTGGTCACCGCCGCCCAGCAGAACCTGCAGGCACCGGGAGTTTCCACCATCACCGCCGACGAAATCCGTAAAAACCCGGTGGCGCGCGACGTGGCGGAAATTATCCGCACCATGCCGGGGGTCAACCTGACCGGGAACTCTACCAGCGGCCAGCGCGGCAACAACCGCCAGATCGATATTCGCGGAATGGGTCCGGAAAACACGCTCATCCTGATCGACGGTAAGCCGGTAACCAGCCGCAACTCGGTGCGCCTGGGCTGGCGCGGCGAACGGGACACCCGAGGTGATACCGCCTGGGTGCCGCCGGAGATGATCGAGCGCATCGAAGTGCTGCGCGGCCCCGCCGCCGCACGTTACGGCAACGGCGCGGCCGGCGGCGTGGTCAACATTATTACCAAAAAAGGCAGCGGCGAGTGGCACGGCACCTGGAGCACTTATTTCAACGCGCCGGAGCATAAGGCCGAAGGGGCGACCAAACGCACCAACTTCAGCCTGAACGGCCCGCTGGGCGGCGACTTCAGCTTCCGCCTGTTCGGCAATCTCGATAAAACCCAGGCCGACGCGCGTACCATCAACCAGTCTCACCGCTCAGACCGCACCGGCTCCTACGCCGACACGCTTCCCGCCGGTCGCGAGGGGGTGATCAATAAAGATATTAACGGCGTGGTGCGCTGGGACTTCGCCCCGCTTCACTCCCTGGAGCTGGAGGCGGGCTACAGCCGCCAGGGCAATCTGTACGCCGGCGATACGCAAAATACCAATACCAATCAGCGGGTAAAAGACAACTACGGCAAAGAGACCAACCGCCTCTATCGCCAGAACTATTCCCTGACCTGGAACGGCGGCTGGGACAACGGCATCACCACCACCAGCTGGGCGCAGTATGAACACACCCGCAACTCCCGCACCCCGGAAGGCCTGGCGGGCGGTACGGAAGGGATCTTCGATCCGAAGGCCGCTCAGAAGTACATTGACGCCGATCTGAACGACGTCACCCTGCACAGCGAGGTAAGCCTTCCGCTGGATCTGTGGGTAAATCAGAACCTGACCCTCGGCACCGAGTGGACCCAGCAGCGCATGAAGGACATGCTCTCCAGCTCGCAGACCTTTATGGGCGGCGATATTCCCGGTGCCAGCAGCACCAACCGCAGCCCTTACGCCAAAGCGGAGATTTTCTCGCTGTTCGCCGAAAACAATATCGAGCTGACCGACAGCACCATGCTGACGCCGGGCCTGCGCTTCGATCACCACAGCATCGTGGGCAACAACTGGAGCCCGTCGCTGAACCTGTCGCAGGGGCTGGGGGATGACTTTACCCTGAAGATGGGGATCGCCCGCGCCTACAAGGCACCGAGCCTGTACCAGACCAACCCGAACTATATTCTCTACAGCAAGGGCCAGGGCTGCTACGCCACCGGGTCGGCCACCGGCATCGGCTGCTATATGCTGGGCAATGACGATCTGCAGGCGGAAACCAGCGTCAACAAAGAGATTGGCCTTGAGTTCAAGCGCGACGGCTGGCTGGCCGGGGTCACCTGGTTCCGCAACGACTACCGCAACAAGATTGAGGCGGGCACGGTGCCGTACGACCGGACCTCCATCACCAACGGCAATAAAACTACCCTGACCGATATTTATCAGTGGGAGAACGTGCCGAAAGCGGTGGTTGAGGGGCTGGAGGGGACGCTGAACGTGCCGGTCAGCGAAACCGTTAACTGGACCAACAACATCACGTACATGCTGCAGAGCAAAAACAAGGAGACCGGCGAGCGGCTGTCCATCATTCCGGAGTACACGCTGAACTCCACCCTGAGCTGGCAGGTGCATCAGGACGTGTCGCTGCAGTCCACCTTTACCTGGTACGGCAAGCAGGAGCCGAAGAAATATGATTACCAGGGCAAACCGGTGACGGGAACGGACAAGCAGTCGATCAGCCCCTACAGCATCGTCGGCGTGAGCGCGACCTGGGAGATGACGAAAAACGTCAGCCTGACCGGCGGGGTGGATAACCTCTTTGACAAGCGCCTGTGGCGCGAGGGCAATGCCCAGACCACCAGCGATATCAAAACGGGCGACTACATGCAGGGCGCGGGCGCGCGCACCTATAACGAGCCGGGCCGGACGTGGTATCTGAGCGTCAATACCCACTTCTGATAACCGCACTCCTCTCCCCGCGGGGAGAGGAGATTCCCGGAATATGATGCAGACCATCCATTCAACGCTCTTCTTCGCCGGCCGCCGGCTACACGTCGTCGACTTCGATCCCCTCAGCGTTGAGGATCGCGACCTGCTGTGGCTTCCTCACGCTTCGCGGCTGGCTTCGGCCGGATGCAAGCGCAAAGCGGAACACTTAGCCGGGCGCATTGCCGCCGTTCACGCCCTGCGCGAGTTTGGCCATAAGGCCGTTCCCGCCGTCGGCGAACGCCGCCAGCCGCTGTGGCCGGCGGGGCTTTTCGGCAGCATCAGCCATTGCGCGACCACCGCGCTGGCGGTAGTGTCTGCGCGCCCCGTCGGGGTGGATATCGAAGCGATATTTACCCCGGCGCAGGCCCGCGAGCTGGAGAGCAGCATTATTACGGCGGCGGAGCGCCGGATGCTGGCACAGAGCGGGCTGCCCACCGCGCTGGCGCTGACCCTGGCGTTTTCCGCCAAAGAGAGCGCCTTTAAGGCCGCCCCGCTGCGCCAGCAGGAGGGAATGGGCTTTACCGATTTTCAGCTGGTGGCGATGCGCAGTGACGCGCTGGTTCTGCGCAGCGATACCGCTGCGTATCAGGTAAGCTGGCGTCGCTGCACCGGAAGGGTGGTTACCCTTGCGGTAAGCAGCGAAGCCGATGGGGCAGCGTCCCGTTGAAGAACCCCGCCCGGACCCGCGCTCAGAGCAGGCTTTGCGCCAGCGCGGCAATGGACTTCGCGTCAAGGCCGTGGTGCTGACGCAGCCAGCCGCGGTCGGCCGCCGCCGCGTATTCGCCGTCCGGGATCCCCAGACGCCGCAGGACAATGCCTTCTCCCGCCTCGGCCAGCGTTTCGGCCACCAGGCTACCCAGACCGCCGTTCACGTTATGCTCTTCCACGCTAATGGCCGCCCGGCAGCCCTTCAGCGCCGCCAGCAGCGCCCTGGTGTCGCAGGGGCGAATTGACGGCACGCTGATAACCGTCGCCTGTATACCGGAATCCGCCAGCATCGCCGCCGCGTCAACGATCTCATGTACCGTCGAGCCGGTGGCCACCAGCGCCAGATCGCCGCCTTCCCGCAGGGTCACCACCGCTCCCGGCGTAAAGCGATAGCTTTCATCATGCAGCTCCGGCAGCGCCTTGCCGTCCATGCGGATATAGACCGGCCCCTGATAGCCGAGAGCATAGTCGATAATCTGCCGGCACTCGCGCGGCGAAGAGGGGGCGAAAATCTGAATATTGCCGAAGCCGCGCATGATGGCGAGGTCGTCAATAGCGTGGTGGGTGCTCGCCAGCGGACCGTAGCTGGCCCCGGCGTTAAGACCAAACAGCTTAACGTTGGTATTGTTATAGCAGACGTCCACCTTGATCTGCTCGTTGGCACGGGAGACCAGAAACGGCGCTGCGTTGCAGGTCACCGCGACCTTGCCGCCCAGCGCCAGGCCGGCAGCGGTTCCGACCATACTCTGTTCGGCGATACCGACGTTGACCAGGCGGTCCGGAAACTGCTTAACGAAGGGGGCAATTTTCGCCGTTGAGGTGGAATCTGCCACCACCGGCACCAGGTCGACGCCGCGCTCAACGGCGTCGATAAACGCCTGCACCATCACGTTGGCGAGATGTTCTGCATTACTCATCTTTCAGTTCCTCCAGTGCCAGTTCAATCTCATCGCCTTTCGGCACCCGGTGATGCCACTCGGGCCGCCCCTGAATAAAGGAGATGCCGGCACCTTTGGTGGTATTGGCGATAATCACGTTCGGTTTCCCCTCCTGCTTCAGCCCCTCCAGCGCGGCCACAACCGACGCCATCTCATTGCCCCGGCACTCGGTCACCGTCATACCAAAGGCCCGCCACTTATCGGCCAGCGGATCGGTGTTCATAATTTCCCGGGTCGGCCCGGCCAGCTGGAGATTATTTTTGTCATTGATAATAACCATGTTGTCCAGCCCGTAGTGCGCGGCGGCCAGCGCCGCTTCCCAGTTGCTGCCCTCGGCCAGTTCGCCGTCGCCGGTGATTAAAAAGATGCGCCGGGCGCTGCCGCTTTTTTTCGCCGCCAGCGCCAGCCCAACCGCCACCGGCAGGCCGTGCCCCAGCGCGCCGGTATTCAGCTCAATGCCCGGCGTTTTCTGGCGAACCGGATGGCCCGGCAGGTGCGAATTGGCATGTTGATAGGTTGCCAGCCAGTCGGTCGGGAAGAAACCCGCCTCCGCCAGCACGCAGTAGTAGCAGCCGACCGCGTGGCCCTTTGACTGGATATAGATATCCCGCTCGTCGTCCGCGATGCGATCCGGGGCGACGTTCAGAATGCGAAAATAGAGCGCGGTAAGCAGCTCCACCTGCGACAGATCCGCACCGGTGTGGCCGCCCGCCGGGCTGTCGGCGTTAAGCCTGATAATGTGGCGGCGGACCGCCCGCGCTTTCCGCTCAAGGGCCTTAATATCGTAGTTATAGGGATTCATCGATCACCTCTGAATTTATTTTCACTATGGAATATTTATTCCGTCAGGGATTAAAAAGCCAGAAATCCCAGGGCTTCGCACGGCCAGCCGCTGTCGGCTGCCTCCTGCTCAGGCGCATCCTGTCCGCTTAGCCGCAGGCACCGTGATGCCGGACCCGCACAGTTGACTCAAAACCGCTTTGAATATATATTCATTAGCGATTCTTTATTCAATTATGCGATCCCTTTTCCGCTTTTGTCCAGTGCGGAATCTGAGCATCGAACAGAATTTGCGCTTTATCACACTTAACGCTCCCCTTTTTTCGCGTATGATGAAGAGCTTAACGATAATGGCAGTACAGTTATGATTTTCGGTGAATGATATGGCTAAGCAGGATGAACAACGGCTGTTGGTTAAAATCGCAACGCTTTACTATCTTGAGGGGCGAAAGCAGTCTGATATTGCTCAACTTCTCTCGCTTTCTCAGTCATTTATCTCCCGCGCCATCACCCGCTGCCAGAAGGAGGGGGTGGTCAAAATCAGCGTTGTACAGCCCTCAAATATCTTTCTTAATCTTGAAAAGGGCATTGAGGATCGCTACGGCCTGAAGCAGGCCATTGTGGTCGACACCGAAGAGCAGGCCAGCGATCACAGCATTAAGCGCGCCATCGGCTCGGCCGCCGCACACTATCTGGAGACGCGCCTGCGCCCCAGAGATCTGGTGGGCGTCTCCTCCTGGAGCTCAACCATCCGGGCGATGGTCGATGAAGTGCACAGCCAGAACCTGAAGGCGGGCGGCGTAATTCAGCTGCTGGGCGGCGTAGGGCCGAACGGCAACGTGCAGGCGACCATCCTTACCCAGACCCTGGCGCAGCATCTTAACTGCGAGGCCTGGCTGCTCCCCTCCCAGAGCATTGAAGGCTCTGTGGAAGAGAAAAAGCGGCTGGTCGCCAGTCAGGACGTCGCCGACGTCATCTCCCGCTTCGACGAGGTGGACATTGCGATCGTAGGAATTGGCATTCTCGAACCCTCACAGTTGCTGAAAACGTCGGGCAACTATTATCACGAAGATATGCTTCAGGTGCTGGCGGATCGCGGCGCGGTGGGGGATATCTGCCTTCACTACTATGACAGGCAGGGCCAGCCGGTATTGCAAGAGGATGAAGATCCGGTCATCGGTATGGCTCTTGAAAAGGTTAAACGCTGTCCGAACGTGGTGGCGCTTGCCGGCGGCACCGATAAGGTCGCGGCAATCAGGGGCGCGCTGCACGGCGGCTATGTTGACGTGCTGATTACCGACTATCCCACCGCCAGGCTGCTGGTCACCGAGTACCCCCCCTCTCCTCCTGCGGCCTTTGCAAAAATCTCACTTTCGTAAAGGCCTTAATAAAAAAGCTTTAAAATCAAATAACTGAAAGGATTCACCGCCGCTTATTTTCAGGATCGGCACCGCGCCATTCCCTGCCAACAAGTGTGATTTTCTGCACAATTGATGATTTTTCAGGTAGCCCAACAGGCCGATTGTGGCTAAGGTGTTTAAATAAATAATCAATATCGAATATATATTCAAAGGCGGGATGTGTTAAGGCCGCATCGCTCCCATACCTTGCCGGAGCGCGCGTGACGCCGGGGGCGCAGCATTTCCCCTTCGCCGCCAGGACGTAATATGACTCAGGAGATCGGCTATGCGTGCAGCGAATAAAGCGTTCATTATTGCCCTCGACGAAGGCACCACCAACGCCAAGGCGGTGGTTCTCGACGATAAGGGCGGCGTAGTGGCGAAATTCTCCCGCCCCCTGGCGATACAGACGCCGCGCGAAGGCTGGGTCGAACAGTCCGGAGAGGCGCTGATTGCCGCCTCTCTTGAGGTGATAGCCCAGGCGATTGCGCACGTTGGCGCTGAAAAGGTGGCGGCGCTGGCCATCAGCAACCAGCGGGAAACCGCTATCGGCTGGTATCGTCAGAGCGGCAGGCCGCTGAGCGCGGCCATTACCTGGCAGTGCACCCGCAGCGCCGCGTACTGCGACGCGCTGCGCCACGAAAATAAAGAGCAGTTGATCAAGCGCACCACCGGCCTGCCCATCGCCCCGCTGTTCTCGGCCTCCAAAATGCGCTGGCTGCTGGAGTCGGTAGAAGACGGACCGCAGCAGGCCGCGCGGGGCGAAATTTGCCTCGGCACCATCGACAGCTGGCTGCTGTGGAACTTAACCGGCGGCGACGCCTTCTGCTGCGACTACTCAAACGCCGCGCGCACCCAGCTGCTGAATCTGCACAGCGGGCAGTGGGACGACGATATGCTGGCGCTGTTCCATATTCCCCGGGCGGCGCTGCCGGAAATTAAACCCTCCAGCGGCCCGTTTGGTCATACCCGCGGGCTGGCGGCGATACCGGACGGCATCCCGGTGATGGCGATGGTCGGTGACTCCCACGCCGCGCTGTTCGGCCACGCCCTGGGCGAACTGGGCTGCGTAAAGGCCACCTACGGCACCGGATCGTCGGTGATGGCCCCGGTGAAATCAGCCCGGAGCGACATCGCCGCGCTGGCCACCACCATCGCCTGGCACGACGGCGACCGCCTGGTTTACGGGCTGGAGGGCAATATTCCCCACACCGGCGACGCGGTGGCGTGGATGGCGGACAGCACCGGCCTCAGCGAACTGTCGGAGGCGGAGCTGGCCCACGAGCTGAACTCCCTCCCCACCTCCGTGGAATCCACGCTTGGCGTTTACTTTGTTCCGGCCCTGACCGGGCTGGGCGCGCCGTGGTGGGACGACAGCGCCCGCGGAACGATTTGCGGACTAAGCCGCGGGGTAAAGCGCGCCCACCTGATCCGCGCCGCCCTGGAGTCTATCGCTTACCAGATCGCCGACGTGGTGGTCACCATGCAGCAGCACAACGACTTCAACCTGTCGGCGCTGATGGTCGACGGCGGACCGACGAGAAACGACTGGCTGATGCAGTTTCAGGCGGACCTGCTGGGCTGCCCGGTGATGCGCAGCGACGTGCCGGAGCTGTCCGCCATCGGCGCGGGGCTGCTGGCGCGTAAAGCGCTGACCCCTGGCTCGCTGGCGGATCTCAAAGCCTGCCTGACCCTGCACAGTGAATTCCGCCCCGATATGGCCCGCCACCGTCACCTGCAGAAAAGATGGCAGGAGTGGCGCGAGGCGGTGAACAGAACATTATGGAAACCGGACGCGCGTGCCTGACGGGTCAGGCAATTTACGCACAGCAACCTTCAACGCCTGGAAAAAAGGAGATCCCCGGCCCATAAAATAATGTAGCACTCCCCTGTTCAGGCTTTACGTTGTTTCACCATACCCGACAATAACAACACAGAGAGAAAATTGTCATGAAATTACGTTTAACGCTGTTAACCGCTGCGACCCTCACCGCGCTCTCCTTTTCCGTCCAGGCGGCGGAAAAGGGCACCATCATGATTATGGTTAATTCGCTGGACAACCCTTATTACGCTTCAGAAGCCAAAGGGGCCAGCGAGAAAGCAAAAGAGTTAGGCTATAAAACGACGATTCTGTCCCATAGCGAGGATGTTAAAAAACAGAATGAATTAATTGATACCGCCATTGGCCAGAAAGTCCAGGGTATTATTCTGGATAACGCCGATTCAACGGCCAGCGTCGCGGCCATTGAAAAAGCCAAACAGGCCGGTATTCCGGTGGTATTAATTAACCGCGAGATCCCCGTTGATAACGTCGCGCTGGTGCAGATTACCCATAATAACTTCCAGGCCGGTTCTGAAGTCGCCAACGTCTTTGTGGAAAAGATGGAAGAAAAAGGCAAATACGCCGAGCTGACCTGTAACCTCGCCGATAATAACTGCGTAACCCGCTCCAAATCCTTCCATCAGGTGATTGACCAGTTCCCGGATATGGTCAGCGTCGCGAAGCAGGACGCCAAAGGCACGCTGATTGACGGAAAGCGGATCATGGACAGCATCCTGCAGGCGCACCCGGACGTGAAAGGGATCATCTGCGGCAACGGGCCGGTAGCCCTCGGCGCGATTGCCGCCCTGAAGGCCGCCAACCGCAACGACGTGGTGGTGGTCGGCATTGACGGCAGCAACGACGAACGCGATGCGGTGAAGTCCGGTGCGCTGCAGGCCACCGTGATGCTGCAGGCGCAGGCCATCGCCGCCCAGGGCGTTACCGATCTCGATAACTACCTGCAGAACGGCACTCAGCCGGCGAAACAGCGCGTCATGTTCCGCGGCATCCTTATCACCAAAGATAATGCAAATAAAGTCCAGGATTTCAATATCAAATCCTGATCTCGGGCTGTTGCGCCTCTCCGGGGGCGCAGAGGAGAAGAGTATGTTAAAACAAGCCTGGCTGGCGCTGTTGGTGTTGACCCTGGGCGGCTGCCGCATCGTCTCCCAGCAGGAGCTGGCTGATTTAAAATCCCCGCCGAATCCTCATATGGTCGATATCGACAGGACCTGGCAAAGCAAAATCGTCCCGCAGATCGTGGGCCAGGCGCGTCCGGTCGCGGCATTACTCTCCGCGCTGCAGGCGGCGAACGACTTCGACAGCGCCTGTCAGACGCTGGGTTACCGCTCTCAGGATGAAAACCCCTGCATTTTTTACGTCACCGTCGAAGGGAAAATCGACAGCATCGACACCACCTCGCGCAGCGGCAAAATGACCGTCGAGGACCGCGGAGGCGACAAAATTATTGTCCAGACCGGACCGACGCTGCGCGGCACCCTGCTGCGCGACGCCTATAAAGAGGCCAGCTACGGCGATTTCAACGACCAGGTGCTGTTCGGCGAATATGGCCGGGCGATTAACGAGCAGGCGGTGAAGATGATTCAGGCGGCCCGGCTGAAGGCCGGAGACAGAGTCCGCATCGACGGCGTCTTTTCCGCCTGGGATATTCCCCGGAGCGCGCCGACTATCACGCCGGCCAGAATCGAAAGCCCGCAAGGAGAATAAGATGCAGCAGCAGGAGAATATCACTCCCCGGGGCGAAGAATCGCAAGTCATTATAGAAACCCGCGCGCTGTCGCGTGTTTATCCGGGCGTGGTAGCCCTTGATGACGTTAATTATCGGGTTTATCGCAATAAGGTTAACGTTCTTATTGGGGAAAATGGTGCCGGTAAATCAACGATGATGAAAATGCTCGCCGGCGTGGAAACGCCCTCCTCCGGAAAAATTCTTCTCGACGGCGCACCGGTGACACTTAATTCCACCCATCAGGCGGAAAAGCTGGGGATCAGCATTATTTTTCAGGAGCTGAATTTATTCCCCAATATGAACGTTATGGATAATATTTTTATCGCTAACGAATTTTTCCAGAAGGGCAGAATTAACGAAAAATATCAATATTCGCTGGCGAAATCGCTGCTGGAGAGGCTGGAGCTGGACGTCGATCCCCTGACGCCGCTGGAGGAGCTGGGCATCGGCCACCAGCAGCTGGTGGAGATCGCCCGCGCGCTCTCCAAAGATACCCGCGTGCTGATTATGGACGAGCCAACCTCGGCCCTCAGCCAGTCGGAGGTAAAGGTGCTGTTCAAGGTGATTGAGCAGCTGAAGCGGCGCGGCGTCACCATTATTTACATCTCCCATCGGCTGGAAGAGCTGATGGAGATCGGCGACTACATCACCATCTTCCGCGACGGCCGTTTTATCAGCGAGCGCCCGGTTCAGGACGCCAGCATCCCGTGGATCATTGAGCAGATGGTCGGCGACAAGAAAAAACACTTCGACTACCGGCCCGCCCCGAAGGGCGAGGCCATCCTGACGGTCGAGGGGCTGACCGCCCTGCACGCCAGCGGCGGCTACCGGCTCAATGAGGTGACCTTCAGCCTGAGCAAAGGCGAAGTGATCGGTATCTACGGCCTGCTGGGTGCTGGACGCACCGAGCTGTTCAAGGGGCTGGTCGGCCTGATGCCCTGCCAGAGCGGCCGCGTTCACCTGAACGGCGAGCGCATTGACCGGGCACCGTTTCAGGCGCGGCTGAAAAAGGGGCTGGCGCTGGTGCCGGAGGATCGCCAGGGCGAGGGGGTGGTGCAGATGATGTCGATCCAGTCCAACATGACGCTCTCCGACTTCAGCCTGCAGGGCTTTCGTCGCGCCTGGAAATGGCTGAACCCGCAGCAGGAGCAGGCCAGCGTGGCGCAGATGGTTGACGAGCTGGCGATTAAGGTCAGCGATCCGGCGCTGCCCATTACCTCGCTAAGCGGCGGCAATCAGCAGAAGGTGGTGCTGGGCAAGGCGCTGATGACCCGGCCGCAGGTGGTCTTCCTTGATGAACCGACCCGCGGCATCGACGTCGGTGCCAAGTCCGATGTCTATCACCTGATCGGCAAAATGGCGCAGCAGGGGCTGGCGGTCATGTTCTCCTCGTCGGAGCTGGATGAAGTCATGGCGCTGGCGGACCGCATTCTGGTCATGGCCGACGGCCGCATCACCGCCGACGTGCCGCGCCATGCGGTAACCCGCGAGAAGCTGATCGCGGCTTCGACACCTCAAGAATAACCAGGCTGGAACCCATCATGAACCAGAAATATATGATCTCTATGTACCTGCTGAAGGCCAGAACCTTTATCGCTCTGCTGCTGGTTATCGCATTCTTCAGCGTGATGGTACCCAACTTCCTGACCACCTCGAATCTGCTGATCATGACCCAGCACGTGGCCATTACCGGCCTGCTGGCCATCGGCATGACGCTGGTGATCCTCACCGGCGGCATCGATCTCTCCGTCGGTGCCGTCGCCGGGATCTGCGGTATGGTGGCCGGCGCGCTGCTGACCAACGGCCTGCCGCTGTGGAACGGCGACATTCTCTTTTTTAACGTGCCTGAGGTGATCCTCTGCGTCACCCTGTTCGGTATTCTGGTGGGCCTGGTCAACGGCGCGGTGATCACCCGCTTCGGCGTGGCCCCCTTTATCTGCACCCTGGGCATGATGTACGTTGCCAGAGGCTCGGCGCTCCTGTTTAACAACGGCGGAACCTTTCCCAACCTGAACGGCATGGAGGCGCTGGGCAACACCAGCTTCGCCACCCTTGGCTCCGGCACGCTGCTCGGCATCTACCTGCCTATCTGGCTGATGGTCGGCTTTCTGCTGCTCGGCTACTGGCTGACCACCAAAACGCCGCTGGGCCGCTATATCTACGCCATCGGCGGTAATGAATCCGCCGCGCGGCTGGCGGGCGTGCCGATCGTTAAGGTCAAGGTGTTCGTCTACGCCTTCTCCGGCCTCTGCTCGGCGTTCGTCGGGCTGATCATCGCCTCCCAGCTGCAAACCGCGCATCCGATGACCGGCAATATGTTTGAAATGGATGCCATCGGTGCCACCGTGCTCGGCGGAACCGCGCTGGCGGGCGGGCGCGGGCGGGTCTCCGGCTCGATTATCGGTGCCTTCGTCATCGTCTTCCTCGCCGACGGCATGGTGATGATGGGCGTCAGCGACTTCTGGCAGATGGTCATCAAGGGGGTGGTCATCGTCACCGCGGTGGTGGTGGATCAGTTCCAGCAGAAGCTACAGAACAAAGTAATCCTGATGCGCCGCCATGAGGAAAAACTGACGGCGGCGGTGAATAGCGCATCCAGCTGAACCTGTCATTCCGCCGGGCGCTGTCCGCCCGGCTTCTAAAGGAGAAAAAATAATGCAGCGAGATTTCCACAACAAAACGGTGGTGATTACCGGAGCCTGCCGCGGGATTGGTGCCGGAATTGCCGAACGCTTCGCCCGCGATGGCGCGAATCTGGTGATGGCCTCCAACGACGGGCGCGTCCACCAAACCGCCGAACGGCTGCGCCAGCGTTATCAGACGGATATTCTCTCCCTGGAGGTAGATGTCACCGACGAAGCGCAGGTGAAGTCACTGTACGAGCAGGCGGCCGCACGCTTCGGCACGATCGACGTCTCGATTCAGAACGCGGGCGTGATCACCATTGACTACTTCGACCGTATGCCGAAGGCCGACTTCGAAAAGGTGCTGGCGGTGAATACCACCGGCGTCTGGCTTTGCTGCCGGGAAGCCGCCAGATATATGGTTAAGCAGAACCACGGCTGCCTGATTAACACCTCCTCCGGCCAGGGTCGCCAGGGCTTTATCTACACCCCACACTATGCGGCCAGCAAGATGGGCGTGATCGGCATCACCCAGAGCCTGGCCCACGAGCTGGCCTCGTCGAATATCACCGTTAACGCCTTCTGTCCGGGGATTATCGAAAGCGAAATGTGGGACTACAACGATCGGGTGTGGGGCGAAGTGCTCAGCACGGATGAGAAGCGCTACGGCAAAGGCGAACTGATGGCGGAGTGGGTGCAGAACATTCCGCTGAAGCGCGCCGGAAAGCCGGAGGACGTCGCCGGGCTGGTGGCCTTCCTCGCCTCCGACGACGCACGCTATCTCACCGGACAGACCATTAATATCGACGGCGGCCTGATTATGTCGTAATGCCCGCCCGGGCATTTGTAAAGAGAGCTATCGCTATGATCGAAAAAGAATTTTCTCAACGACTGTTTAATCTGCAGGGCCGCGTCGCCTTCGTCACCGGCGCGGGCAGCGGCATCGGCCAGACCATCGCCTGCGCGCTGGCCAGCGCCGGGGCCAGGGTGGTCTGTTTTGACCTGCGCGAAGACGGCGGGCTGGCGGAAACCGTCAATAATATTACCGCTATCGACGGCGAAGCCTGCGCCTGCGTCGGGGACGTGCGCAATTTCACCGATCTGCGGGACGCCGTCGCGCAGGCGAAAAGCCGCTTTGGCCGCCTGGATATTGCGGTGAACGCCGCCGGGATCGCCAACGCCAACCCGGCGCTGGAGATGGAGGCGGAGCAGTGGCAGCGCGTGATCGACATTAACCTGACCGGGGTGTGGCACTCCTGTAAGGCGGAGGCGGAGCTGATGCTGGAGTCCGGCGGCGGGTCGATTATCAATATCGCCTCGATGTCCGGGATTATCGTTAACCGCGGCCTCGAACAGGCCCACTATAACAGCTCGAAGGCAGGCGTGATCCATCTGTCGAAAAGCCTGGCGATGGAGTGGATCGGCAAGGGGATTCGCGTTAACTCCATCAGCCCCGGCTACACCGCCACGCCGATGAACACCCGCCCGGAGATGGTGCACCAGACCCGCGAGTTCGAAAGCCAGACGCCGATTCAGCGCATGGCGCGGGTCGAGGAGATGGCCGGTCCGGCGCTGTTCCTCGCCAGCGACGCCGCCTCGTTCTGCACCGGGGTGGATCTGGTGGTCGACGGCGGTTTTATCTGCTGGTAGCGGCAGCCCGCGTGGGCGGCGCGCCCGTTCCGGCTACGGGCGCGCCGTGGTCCGCAGCGCCGCCAGTCGGGAAGCTGTCGCCCGTCGGAGCCAAAATGCTCCGGCGCAAGCCAGCGGCGCGACGCCGCACTTCCACTCCACGCGGCGGTAGCCTTGATCGTTCTGGTCACGCTCCTGTTTCGCCTGTAGTGCTGGCGGCGCGTTACAGTGGGAATTCGGACGATTTCCACCGTTCCCGATAGCGCCTGCCCTTCTATACTGATCAAAAGCCAACGTCACAGAGGCCGCCATGTCGCTACCCGACTTTCATGTTTCCGAACGCTTTACCCTCGGCATCGAGCTGGAGATGCAGGTCGTTAATCCGCCGGGCTACGACCTGAGCCAGGAGTCAACGGCGCTGATCGACGCGGTACAGGGCCAGCTGACCGCCGGCGAAGTGAAGCACGATATCACCGAAAGTATGCTGGAGATGGCCACCGGGGTTTGCCGCAGCATCGATCGGGCGGCGGCGCAGCTTTTCGCCATGCGGCAGGCGATCCTGGAGGCCGCAGCCGAACGCCACCTGGCAATCAGCGGCGGCGGCACCCATCCGTTCCAGACGTGGCAGCGTCAGGAGGTAAGCGATAACCTTCGCTATCAGCGCACCCTTGAGCACTTTGGTTATCTGGTGCAGCAGGCCACCGTCTTCGGCCAGCACGTGCACGTTGGCTGCGCCAGCGGCGATGAGGCCATCACGCTGCTGCACGGTCTGTCGCGCTACGTTCCGCACTTTATCGCCCTTTCCGCCGCCTCGCCCTATATGCAGGGGGCGGATACGCGCTTCGCCTCCTCCCGGCTGAATATTTTCTCCTCGTTTCCGGACAACGGCCCGATGCCCTGGGCCAGCGACTGGCAGGAGTTTGAGGGGCTGTTTCGCCACCTCGCCAGCACCGACACCATCGACAGCATTAAAGATTTGCACTGGGATATTCGCCCCAGCCCCCACTTCGGCACCGTTGAGGTGCGGGTCATGGATACCCCGCTGACCCTCGATCACGCGGTAAACATCGCCGGGCTGATTCAGGCCACCGCCCGCTGGCTGCTTACGGAGCGCCCCTTCAGGTATCAGCCGCGCGACTATCTGCTGTACAAATTCAACCGCTTCCAGGCCTGCCGCTATGGCCTGGAGGGCGTGCTGACCGACGTGCACACCGGCAATCGCCACCGGCTGGCGGATGATATCCAGCGGCTGCTGGATAACGTCGCGCCGTCGGCCGATAAGGTGGGGGCCACCAGCGCCATCGATACGCTGCGTCTGCAGGTGAGGAACGGCCTCAACGAAGCCCAGGCGATGCGTGAATTTATCGCCGGGGGCGGCTCGCTTATCGGGCTGGTGAAAAAACAGTGTGAGATCTGGGCGGGGTAAAGCCGGTTGACGGGTTGCCTTGCCGGGCCAGCTCCGGACCTGAATGACCTCCAGCGACGCTCATGAACGATTAAGGGACACAGCCAACTATGAAACATCCGCTTGAAACGCTATTGACCGCCGCCGGGGTCCTGCTGATGGCCTTTCTTTCCTGTCTGCTGCTGCCGGCTCCCACCCTCGGCCTGCCGCTGGCTAAAAAGCTGGTAGCAACCTTTCATCTGCTGGATCTCAGCCAGCTCTATACGCTGCTCTACTGCCTGTGGTTCCTGGCGCTGGGGGCCATCGAATACGCCGTTATCCGTTTTGTCTGGCGTCGCTGGTTTTCGCTGGCGGAGAGGGACAGCCGCCCCCGCTGAGCCGGAGAGGCTAACGCCGCCGGGCGACCATCAGTGCGCCCGGCAGTGGTTTTCCTTCCGGTACGCGCCGGGCGGCTGGTGAAAGGTGCGGGTAAAAACCCGGGTAAAGGTCTGCTGCGATTCAAATCCGTAGCGCAGGCAGATGTCATACACCTTCTCGTTTGACTCACGCAGATCCCGCGCCGCCAGCCGCAGCTTGCGCTCGCGGATATAGCGCCCGAGGCTTTCGCCCTTGTACTTCATAAACAGGCGCTGTAAATGCCACCTTGAATAGCCCGCATGGCGCGCAATGTCTTCGATGCGCAGAGGCTGATGCAGATTTTCGTCAATCCAGTCGACGATGGTATCAATCACCTGAGCGGAAATGGACATCATATTATTCCTCCAAAGTACTCGTGGTCTCCCACCACGCGGTAAACTGCGGGGCGGGGTCGTTCAGCACCACAGGCTCTCCCTGAATCGGGGTGAGTAAGCGGTAGGGCCGGCTGCGGGAGGCCAACGCCAGACGCCGGTACGGGTCGTCCCAGGCGTGCTTTGCCAGCACGAAACGCCCGGCGTGGCTGGGTAACACCACCTTCGCCCGCAGCTCCTGGGCGGCGAGGGCGGTCTCTTCCGGCATCATATGGCTGTATTTCCACTCCTGGTCATACTGCCCGTTCTCCATAATGGCCAGATCGACGCTGCCGAAGCGCTCGCCGATCTCCCTGAAGTGAGGCCCGTAGCCGGAGTCGCCGCTGTAGTAAATTTTGCGTTCGGGGGTTTCCAGCATAACGCTCGCCCACAGGGTCTGGTTTCGCCTTAGCCCGCGCCCGGAATAGTGGCGCGCGGGCAGCAGATGCACCCGCAGCGAATCGTCGGCGTCCACCGACTGATACCAGTCGCGCTCAACGATACGATCGTCCGGCATCCCCCAGTAGCGCAGGTGAGAACCAACGCCCAGCGGCGTAATCACCTGCCTGACCTTTGGCATCAGCGCCCTGATGGTGGCGTAGTCCAGATGGTCGTAGTGATCGTGGGAAATAATCAGCAGATCGATTTCCGGCATGGCCTGGCCGCTCCACGGATAGGTTCCGACAAAGGCATTTTTAAGCAATGAAAACGGCGCGGTATAGCTGCTGAAAACCGGATCGATCAGGATGCGTTTCCCCGCCAGCTGCAGATACCAGGAGGAGTGGCCAAGCCATATCAACATCTCCTGCTGCGGCGGCAGGCTCGCCAGATCGGTGGCCATTCGCGGCAGCGGCTGGGCGGGACGGGTCTCCTCGCGCCGGACGAACAGAAAATCCCACCATACCGCCAGCCGGGTCCGGCTGCCGGTATAGCCCGGCGTCGGCAGCTGATTGTGAAACTGCCCGTCGCGATAGTTCTCCGAACGTTCAAACTGAGCGAGCTGCGCGCCGCGCGGCGACCGGCCAAATCCGGCATTAAGGGCAAACGGGAGCGCTGTCAGGCGATCGGTGTGCATCGTACTCTCCCTAAACTGTGAGCCACCTCATATCCTGCCCCAAAAAATCTGCCGTTTTGAGATGCTGCACGTCGGGCGCTTGATTATGAGTGAGTAGGCACTCATTATAGAAAGCGAATTTTTCGCGTCAAGGTCTATTTCAATCGTTGACCTCCCCCATTGCGACGCCGTCAGGGTCGTGTTTCAATGCGCTTTTTATAGCGTTAAGGGTAAAATGAGTGGCTCGTCCGAAGAGTGAAGACAAAAAGCAGGCGCTGCTGGAAGCGGCAACCATCGCCTTTGCGCAGTCGGGAATTGCGGCATCAACCGCCACGATTGCCCGCCGCGCCGGCGTAGCGGAAGGCACGCTGTTCCGCTATTTTGCCACCAAGGATGAGTTAATTAACGAGCTTTACCTGCACCTGAAGCAGCAGCTTTGCCGGTCGACGATCGCAGGCCTGGATCGCACGATTACCGACAACCGACGCCTGACCCACTATCTCTGGAGCAGCTATATTACCTGGGGCCTTGAACATACGGCGGGCCACCGCGTTATTCGCCTGCTTGCGGTAAGCGAAAAAGTGACCAAAGAGACGGAGAAAAAGGCTGACGATATGTTTCCGGAGCTGCGGGATCTCTGCCACCGCTCGGTGCTGCCGGTATTTATGTCCGAGTCGTTCCGGGCCTTCGGCGATGCGCTGTTTCTGTCGCTGGCGGAAACCACCATGGAGTTTGCCGCCAGGGAGCCCGATCGCGCTAATGACTTTATCAGCCTGGGCTTTGAGGCCATGTGGCGCGCCCTGACCATCCATAAGGAGCAATAAACTGGACGCTCAATCTCTGCTCGCCTGCGCGAAGCGTTTCGCGCTGGAAATGCCCTTTACCGAACACTGCTGGCCCTTTGGTCCGCAGTACGACGTCTTTAAGGTCAACGGTAAGATCTTTATGCTGCTGACCGAACGCCAGGGACGCCCGCTGGTGAACCTGAAAGCCGACCCGCAAACGGCGCTGCTTAACCAGCAGATCTACCCCAGCATCACCCCCGGCTATCATATGAACAAGCGGCACTGGATCTCGGTTTACGCCGGTGATGATATCAGCGAGCCGCTGCTCTGCGACCTGATTACCGACTCATGGCATCGGGTGGTGAACGGCCTGCCCGTGCGCGTCCGGAAGCGCCTGCGCCCCGCCTGACGGGCCGTCGGCGCAGGCGGGAATAGCGCATTTTTGACCCTTATCATTTTATCGTTAACCCGGTAACCTGCAGGCATATATACCCTAAATAATTCAAGTTGCATGACAAAACGCAGCGCGTTTTGAACAGCCCCCGGGTTGGCCCCGAAGGGGTGAGGCCTTCAGGCCGAATCACGCGGCAAGCGAGCGAATCCCCGAGAGCATAGCGAACTATGTGACCGGGGTGAGCAAGCGCAGCCAACGCACATGCAGCTTGAAGTATGACGGGTATAACCGCGTCCGCAGGACATTAAATTCCATCAGGAGCTACTATGGATATCATTTCTGTCGCCTTAAAACGTTACTCCACTAAGGCCTTCGATCCCGCGAAAAAGCTGACCGCCGAAGAGGCGGAAAAAATAAAAACCCTGCTGCAGTACAGCCCTTCGAGCACCAACTCCCAGCCGTGGCACTTTATCGTCGCCAGCACTGAGGCCGGCAAAGCGCGCGTGGCGAAATCCGCCGCCGGAACCTACGCTTTCAACGAGCGTAAAATGCTCGACGCCTCCCACGTGGTGGTATTCTGCGCCAAAACGGCCATGGACGACGCCTGGCTGAACCGGGTAGTTGACCAAGAGGAGGCCGACGGCCGCTTCGCCAACGCGGAAGCCAAAGCCGCTAACCACAAGGGGCGCACCTTCTTTGCCGACATGCACCGCAAAGAGCTGCATGACGACGACCAGTGGATGGCGAAGCAGGTTTATCTGAACGTCGGCAACTTCCTGCTGGGGGTGGCGGCGCTGGGGCTGGACGCCGTGCCCATTGAGGGGTTTAACGCCGCGGCGCTGGATGCCGAATTCGGTCTGAAAGAGCAGGGCTACACCAGCCTGGTGGTGGTGCCGGTCGGCCACCACAGCGCGGAAGATTTTAACGCCGCCCTGCCGAAATCCCGCCTGCCGCAGGCAACCCTCCTTACGGAGGTCTGATCGCCCCGCTGGCGGGACGATAACCCACGCCTGATTTGCATAATTTCCACGCAGCGGTCATTATAGGCCGCTGTTTTTTAAAGGAGACGTTATGCAGGAATTGATTTCCCGGGTTGAGAATTTAACCGGCATTACCATGAATCACACCACCTCACTGGTGATGATTTTCGGCATTATCTTTCTGACCGCCATCATTATTCATATCATCTTGCACCGGATAGTGCTGCGAACGCTTGAGAAGCACGCCAGCGCCCATCTGTGGCTGCAAATTATCACCCAGAACAAGCTCTTTCACCGCCTGGCGTTTACCCTGCAGGGGATTATCGTCAATATTCAGGCGGCGCTGTGGCTGCATAAGGGCAGCGAAGCGGCGGGAGTGCTGACCACCTGCGCCCAGCTGTGGATCATGGTCTACGCCCTGCTGTCGCTCTTCTCGCTGCTGGACGTGATTCTGAATCTGTCGCAAAAGCTGCCCGCCGCTTCCCAGCTTCCCCTGAAGGGCATCTTCCAGGGCATTAAGCTTATCAGCGCCATCCTCGTCGGCATTCTGATTATCTCGCTGCTGATCGGCCAGTCCCCGGCGATTTTAATCAGCGGGCTGGGGGCGATGGCGGCGGTGCTGATGCTGGTATTTAAAGATCCGATCCTCGGACTGGTGGCCGGCATTCAGCTCTCAGCTAACGATATGCTCAAGCTGGGCGACTGGCTGGAGATGCCCAAATATGGTGCCGACGGCGCGGTCACCGACATTGGGTTAACCACCGTTAAAGTGCGCAACTGGGACAATACCATCACCACCATTCCCACCTGGTCGCTGGTGTCAGACTCCTTTAAAAACTGGAGCGGCATGTCGGCTTCCGGCGGACGGCGCATTAAGCGCAGCATCAATATCGACGTCACCAGCATCCATTTCCTCGATGAAGAAGAGCAGCAGCGCCTGCGCCAGGCGCACCTGTTGAAGCCCTACCTGGAGACGCGCCATCAGGAGATTTTGCTGTGGAACAGCCAGCTGGACGCCCCGGCGTCGGCGCTGAACCACCGGCAGATGACCAACATCGGCACCTTCCGCGCCTATCTGAATGAATATCTGCGCAATCACCCGCGCATTCGCAAAGATATGACGCTGATGGTGCGCCAGCTGGCTCCGGACGACTTCGGATTGCCCATCGAGATTTACGCCTTCACCAGCACCGTGGTATGGCTGGAGTATGAGAGCATCCAGGCGGATATTTTCGATCATATTTTTGCGGTGGTGGAAGAGTTCGGCTTACGCATTCACCAGACGCCGACCGGCAGCGATATTCGCACCCTGGCGGGGGCATTTCAGCGCCAATCTTCATAGCGTTGAAAAGCCGGGTGGCAAAGCAGGAAGACAAATCCCCGGCCGCGCGGCCGGGGAAGCGGCATTACCGCCTCAGCGTGAACGGCGGCGCATCAGCCTGAACGCCGCGTACAGAAAGAGGATCCACCCCGGCAGCAGGAAGGCCGACAGGCGCATATCGTCGATGGTACACATCAGCACCAGGATCAGGGCGAGAAACCCAATGCACAGGTAGTTTCCCGCCGGATAGAGCAGCGCTTTAAACTGGGTTTCCCGCCCTTTTCGCCGCATCGCCGCGCGAAAGCGCAGGTGCGCCAGGCAGATCATGATCCAGTTCAGCAGCAGCGTCGCCACCACCAGCGCCATCAGCAGGCTAAAGGCCTTTTGCGGCAGCAGATAGTTAATCAGCACCACCAGCGAGGTGATCGCCCCGGAGAGCAGCAGCGAATTAACCGGCACGCCGCGGCGGCTGACGCGGGTAAGAAACTTCGGCGCATTCCCCTGCACGGAGAGACCGAACAGCATCCGGCTGTTGGAGTAGACCCCACTGTTATAGACCGACAGCGAAGCCACCAGAATGACAAAGTTAAGCGCCGAGGCCACCACGTTGCTGTCGAGGTTATGGAAAATCATCACGAACGGGCTACTGTTGGACTGCACCTCCACCCACGGATAGAGCGCCAGCAGCACCACCAGTGAGCCAATATAGAACAGCAGAATGCGATAAACCACCTGGTTTACCGCCTTCGGAATACTCTTATGCGGATCCCGCGCCTCGGCGGCCGTAATGCCAATCAGCTCCAGCCCGCCGAAGGAGAACATAATCACCGCCAGCGACAGGATCAGGCCGCTCCAGCCGGTGGCAAAGAAGCCGTTATAGCGCCAGAGGTTATCCAGGCTGGCGCGCTCGCCGCCGTGGCCGGAGTAGAGCAGCCAGAGGCCAAAGCCGATCATGCCGATAATCGCCAGCACCTTGATCAGCGCAAACCAGAACTCCGTCTCGCCATACAGGCGCACGTTCACCAGGTTGACGGCGTTAATGATAATAAAGAAGGCCGCCGCCCAGACCCAGGTGGGCACGTCGGGCAGCCAGTACTGCATATAGATCCCGGCGGCGGTCAGCTCCGCCATGCCGACCAGCACGAACATCACCCAGTAGTTCCAGCCGGAGAGGAAGCCGGCAAACGGCCCCCAGTATTTCCAGGCAAAGTGGGCAAACGAGCCGGATACCGGCTCTTCCACCACCATTTCGCCGAGCTGGCGCATAATTAAAAAGGCGATAATTCCGGCCACGCCGTAGCCCAGCAGCACCGCCGGCCCCGCCATCTGAATGGCCGGCCCGATGCCCAGAAACAGGCCGGTGCCGATGGCCCCGCCCAGAGCAATTAATTGAATATGACGGTTCTGCAACCCCCGCTGAAGCGTCGGCTCCCCGTTCGACGCGGCATCTGACACGCCGGTGTCCGATGCAGTTGACGTCTTTTTCACGCCCTACCTCTGTGTCGTTTCTCTGAAAGGGGCACCTTTTAACATTTCAACCCGGCCGCCGCAAGGCGCAATCTGCGCAGAGGCTCCGCTCCCGTTGGCCTGCCCCCGTGCAAACGCCATCAGGCGCGACAGGTTTTGCGCAGCTGCCGGAAATGACGCCGTCCTCTGGCGTTTCGCCTTACCCGGCGCGCGACGGCCTGATTTTTTGTCTTCACGGTAAAAAAAGTAAAAAAGTGGGCGTCGGCGTCCGATTTGTGCGAAATAGTGTAGACGAAAAGGCCTCCGACGCCACAGAATGCATTTTTCCTTTTTCTTAGTCTTTTCAGTCGGGTGACGGCGCGCTACGCGCCGTCATATCGATACGGGTTACGCCAGGCAGCGGTTATCATGAATAAGATCATCAAACGGCTAGAGATCGTTAAAAGCGCCATCGAACTTGAGGACGAGGAGATCGTCCATCAGCAGCTTGTGCACCTGCAGCGTGAGGCCGACGATCCCGCGCTTATTGCTATCGCACAGGCCATTGCCGGGCGGCGCTTCGGCGATGCGGTACGTGAAATTACCGCCTGGCTACAGAACCAGCACGCCGTCTCAGCCTGGCAGGACCCGGCCATTGCCGCCAGCAGGCTGGAGCTAAAGGCTCTTGAGGCGCAGCTGCGGGAGCTTATTGACCAGCGCAACGCCCGCCTGCAGATCCTCGACGATTTTAACGATCTCTATCATTTGCGCCTCGGTTCGCTGATGAGCCGCATTCTGGAGCTGCGCAAGCGGCTGGCGGTCAGCACCAGACGCAGGCGGGAGGCGGAGCTTAAACGACGCGAAAAAGACTATCTCTCCTGCCGGCAGTATATTTCCCAGGCTATCGACCAGCTGGCAGCCCTTAAGCTGCGGTGGATGAATCTGAGCGCCCCTTCCCGTGAGGCGGCGGAGCTACGTCAGCGTATTCAGCAGCAGACGGAGCTGATCGCCTCCCTGCTGGCGGAAATCCGCGAGCTGGAGGCCGACGTTATCCGCCAGGATGATGGTGCCAGCCGCCGGGCGCAGGAGGAAGCGTCCCAGGAGTATGACCACTATCAGGAGCAGCATCAGGAAGCGCAGCGCCGTTATGACAGCGACAGCCGGCTTGCGCAGGCGGATCGCGACGAGCTGAAACGCCTCTGGCGGCAGGCCAGCCGCCTTTGCCATCCGGACGTGGTGGCCGACGAGCAGAAAGAGAAAGCGCATCAGATGATGGTTCAGCTGAACCTTGCCCGGCAGAACGCCGATCTGCCCGCGATTCGCGCCCTGCTCGCCCGGCTGCAGAGCGGCCAGGCACCGGAGCTGGCCAGCGACAGGCTGAATAATCTGCAGCAGCTGCAGCAAAAAATTCAGCAGTTGCGGGCGCAAATTGACGCGCAGCGCCGGGAGATTGCCGCCCTGGAAGCGGAAAACGCCTGGCGTCTCGCCCGTTCGGCGGCAGATAAAGAGGCCTGGTTCACCGAGCAGGAGCGCGCGCTGAAAGAGATCCGCGACACGCTGGAGATTCAGCTGCAGCGCGTGGAGCAGGAGCTGTCCACCGGCCAGGCGTGAGCCTGATGACCTCCGGCACCGCTCACCAACGGTAAGGGTCAAGGCCCGAACCGTTCGCGTCAGGAGAGGCGAGCCAGCCGCGGGTTAAACCTGACAATTGTCTGGTTCAGCTCCGCCGAATTCAGCAAGCCCAGCTTGGTGATGATCTTCATCTTATGCGTCTGGATGGTCTTATAGCTCAGCCCCATCAGGCTGGATATGCGCTGGGCCGAATAGCCGCTCGCCAGCAGCCTGAGGATCTGTTGCTCGCGTTCGGTCAGCTTTTTTTGCGAGCGCCAGAGCCGGGGATCCCAGAAACCCGCCGCCAGCGCGGTCAGCTGTCGATAATCGTTCAGCGATGATTTCTCGCTCAGCAGGAGCGTTCTTTCCACGCTCAGTAGCTCAATACACAACATCACCACCGCGCTGTCCGCAATAATCACCACCATATGGCTGGAGAGATTATGTCGACTGTTATTTAACAGGCGCACAAATTCAGCCGAGGGGCGTCGCTCATCGATGATATTAAAAAGCATTGTATGATGCAGATCGTCTGCTGAAGGATTAATGGTGTCCTGATAATCCGCGTGGGTAACGTTAATATTTTCATTATTCAGCCAGCAGGAGACTGCGCGACCGAAAAAATTATTATGCCCATACATCAACATATGCCTTTCCTGCTTTTATAAAAACCTGATTTTCTGCTTATCAGAAAGCGAATAATTAATTTATCAATTGCACTCTCCTCGCGCTGACTTTTGAACAGAAACTGGCAGGAGATTTGATAGCAAGAATAAAGTTGTTTATTTTCATCAAATTCTTCCAGCGGAACCACCGCCACGACTTTTAAATCGAGCGGAAGATCGCCGAGCGAACCAAAATCCAGACGCGCACTTTTAATCAACGCATTTCGATAGAGAAAACGAGGATTTGGACTTCTGGCAATCAGCGCGCAGCCGCCGTGTGAGAAATTTTTAATTCTCAGGGCATAATTTTCACCATTTTTATAACGTCCAAAACAGTAAAAACGATGATCTGATAAAACTGAAAAACGCTGATACTGACGCCGCTGAACGGTAAAAATAATATCCGGAAGAAAAAAAACCAGCTCTATGCCCTTTTCAGCTGGCAGCATCTTATAATATCTGGCGCTGAAGCTGATAACACCTTCGTCACTGTGCAGAATAAAAGAAAAGGGTTTTTCCGGCGGTCGGGCTTCGCGGCAAAAAATGGTGAAATGGGTATAATCGACTTTAATCACCCAGGTAATATGGCTTTCATTGTTATATTTCAGCTCCAGGCGGGAGTTTCTGAAAATCGCTTCACGAAGAATGGCTATAATTTCATACTTATCGTCTTTCTCCATTGCCAGTCCCATACAAGATCCTTATTTCCGCACCTAAGAAATTGCTCACTATTGTTTATTTAAGAAAGGCTGAGACAGACAATCACCCGCTGATTTCGGTTTACCATAATAGATTCATTATCAGATATTTCGCATTAAAGTAAGTTTTTAGCTATTTTTTACACAGTATTGATAAGTAAAAACGTTAGCTTTTATTCCACTGACGGACGCCCCCCGGAATCAATTCATTAAACTTAACCCAAATTCAAGGGGAAATGATCAATAAAAAGATGAATACAGGGGGGGTAAAGATTCACCAGCGGATGGGTAAGATAGCAGGAAATAGGGGTTAAAACGCGGCCAATGAACGTAAATTAACGAGAAAATATTTAACTTGTTCTGCGCTAACGAAAAATAGCAATTACGAAAGCGGACGGAGTAGCGGCAGCACAAATCTCCACCATTCTCCGGACGTGACAAAATAACCACTAATAAAAAGCGGTTATTTTAAAGACAATGCCTGAGACAAACGGCATAGCGGCAGCAAAATATTGTGCAGATGACGCACCTTAGTTGCCGCCAGCGGCGGCGGAAACGGGCTAACGACGTCGGCCATATGCAGGATAACGCCCTGGGTCATCCGGCAAAATCCCCTTTACCGATCGGCCTGCAGCCGATGCCGGCGCAGCCACATCAGCTTACAGGCGGCCGGAATGATGAACAGCGACAGCAGCGGCGCGGTGATCATGCCGCCAATCATCGGCGCGGCGATGCGGCTCATAACCTCCGATCCGGCACCGCTTCCCCACAGCACGGGCAGCAGGCCGGCGATAATGACCGCCACGGTCATCGCCTTGGGACGCACCCGCAGCACCGCGCCGTGGTACAGGGCCTCGTCCAGCTTTTGCGGCGTAAAGATGCGCGGGTTTTCCAGCGCCGGCTCCGCTTCGACGGCGTGGCGCAGATACATCAGCATGACCACGCCAAATTCCGCCGCCACCCCCGCCAGCGCGATAAATCCGGTGCCGCTGGCCACCGACAGATGAAACCCCATTCCGTAGAGAAACCAGATCCCTCCCACCAGCGCAAAGGGGACGCTGGCGACGATCAGCAGCGCTTCACCTACCCGACGAAAGGCCAGATAAAGCAGGACAAAGATGATCAGCAGGGTCATCGGCACCATCAGCTTCAGCTTCTGACTGGCCCGCTCCAGCAGCTCAAACTGGCCGGAAAAGGCGACGCTGGTTCCCGGCTTCAGCCGGACCCGGTCGGCGATGGCCTTTTTCAGATCGTTCACCACCGAGACCATATCGCGATCGCGGGCGTCAATGTAGATCCAGGCACCGGGGCGTCCGTTTTCGGTTTTCAGCATCGACGGGCCTGTGGCTACCGTAATCTCCGCCACATCGCCAAGGGCGATCTGCTGCCCCATCGGCGTCAGGATCGGCAGCTGGCGCAGGGCCTGCGGGCCGTCGCGCCAGCTTTGCGGGTAGCGCAGGCTGATGGGATAGCGCGCAATGCCCTCCACCGTCTCCCCGACCTTCGCCCCCCCTACCGCCGAGGTAATGAACAGCTGCACGTCGGCCACGCTCATCCCGTAGCGGGCGGCCTTTTCGCGATCGACGTCCACGTTAAGATAGCGGCCGCCCTCCAGCCTTTCGGCCAGCGCGGAGGCGACGCCCGGCACCGTTCTGGCAACCCCGGCGATCTGTTCGGCGGCGGCGTCGATATCCGCCAGCGACCCGCCGCTCACCTTAATGCCGATGGGGCTTTTTATGCCGGTTGAAAGCATGTCGATACGGTTGCGAATCGGCGGCACCCACAGATTCGCCAGCCCCGGCAGGCGCACGGTTTTATCCAGCTCGTCGATAAGCTTCTCCATGGTCATCCCCGGACGCCACTCGCTCTGCGGCTTCAGCTGAACGGTCGTTTCCACCATCTCCAGCGGCGCGGAGTCCGTCGCCGTTTCCGCTCTGCCGACTTTGCCAAATACCCGCGCCACCTCCGGCACCGTCATAATTAACTTATCGGTTTTTTGCAGCACGCTTGCCGCCTCCGCCGCCGAGATCCCCGGCAGCGTGGAGGGCATATAGAGCAGATCGCCTTCATTAATTTGCGGTAAAAACTCGCCGCCGATCCGGTTTAAGGGCCAGATCGCCGTCAGGAGCGTCAGCGCGGCCGTAAGCAGGGTGAGCTTCGGCCAGCGCAGCACCCTGAGCAGCAGCGGATGGTACAGGCGGATCAGCAGCCGGTTGAGCGGGTTACTGTTTTCCGCCGGGATGCGCCCACGGATCCAGAAGCCCATCAGCACGGGGATCGCCACAATCGCCAGCAGCGCGGCCCCGCCCATGGCCCAGGTTTTGGTGTACGCCAGCGGGCCGAACAGCCTCCCCTCCTGCCCCTCCAGGGTAAAAATCGGGATAAACGAGAGGGTGATAATCAGCAGGCTGATGAACAGCGCCGGGCCGACCTCTACCGAGGCGTCGGCGATAATCTGCCAGCGCGTTTCGTTGTCCAGTTTCTCGCCCGGATGCTGGTGCGCCCACGCCTCCAGCCTCCGGTGGGCGTTTTCGATCATCACGATAGCGGCATCCACCATCGCGCCAACGGCGATGGCGATCCCGCCAAGCGACATAATATTGGCGTTCAGCCCCTGGAAGCGCATCATAATAAAGGCAATGCAGAGCCCCAAAGGCAGGGAGACGATAGCCACCAGCGCAGAGCGGACGTGCCACAGAAACAGCGCGCAGACCAGCGCCACCACGATAAACTCCTCCAGCAGCTTGTGGCTCAGGTTATCGATGGCGCGGTCGATTAACCGGCTCCTGTCGTATGTTGTAACTATTTCAACGCCCTCCGGCAGGCTGCTTTTCAGCGTCTCCAGCCGGTTCCTGACGGCGGAAATCACCTCCCGCGCGTTTTTGCCGGCGCGCAGGATCACCACGCCGCCCGCCACTTCGCCTTCGCCGTTCAGCTCGGCAATGCCGCGACGCATCTCCGGCCCGATCTGTACGCGGGCCACATCGCGCAGCAGAACCGGCACCCCGCCGTCGGTGGTTTTCAGGAGGATATGATTAAAGTCGTTCAGACTTTGCAGATAGCCGCTGGCGCGAATCATATATTCCGCCTCCGCCAGCTCCACCGAGGAGCCGCCCGCCTCCTGGTTTGCGGCGCTGAGCGCCGTCCTCACCTGGGCAAGGCTGATGCCGTACTGGGCGAGCTTCAGCGGATCAACCACCACCTGATACTCTTTCACCACGCCGCCGACGGAGGCCACCTCCGCCACGTCGGGAAGGGTTTTCAGCTCATATTTTAAAAACCAGTCCTGCAGCGAACGCAGCTGGGCCAGATCGTGTTTCCCGCTGCGATCCACCAGCGCATACTCAAAAACCCAGCCAACGCCGGTGGCGTCCGGCCCCATCTCCGCGCTGACGCCGGCTGGCAGCTTGCCCTGTACCTGATTAAGGTACTCCAGCACCCGGGATCGCGCCCACCAGGGATCGGTGTCGTCATCAAAAATAACGTAGACATAAGCGTTACCGAACTGCGAAAAGCCGCGCACGGTTTTCGCTCCCGGCACCGACAGCATGGTGGTGGTCAGCGGCCAGGTCACCTGGTTTTCCACAATCTGCGGTGCCTGTCCCGGATAGCTGACTTTAATAATCACCTGCACGTCCGAGAGGTCGGGTAGCGCGTCCACCGGGGTATGCACAATGGTCCAGGTCCCCCAGACGCTAAGAAACAGTATTCCCAGCGTCACCAGAAAACGGTTAGCCACCGCGCGGCGAATAATCCATGCGATCATTGGCTTGCTCCTTTATGGGGGTGGCCCGCCGCGTCGGCCAGGCCGGCCGTCGACGCGCGCATCCGCTCCAGCGCGCCGGAGATGCTGGCTTCAGAATCGATCAGGAACAGCCCGTTAGTGACAACTTTCTCCCCCTCCTTCAGCCCGTCGCGTAGCGCCGTTATCCCGCCGGACTCACGGAAGACGGAAACCCGCTTCGGCACGAAGCGCCCCTCGCCGTCAACGGTAATAACCCGCTGCTCGCGGCCGGTATCGATCAGCGCCGACGACGGGATCAGCGGCATTGGCTCGCTGTTCGCCTGCACCCGTAGCCACGCCGTCATTCCCGGCTTGAGCGCTTCGTCGGCGTTATCCACCGCCAGGCGCAGCTGTACCGTACGGGTAACGGCATCGACGCCGGGCAGAACGCGCCAGTTGGCGACGGCAAACCGCCCGTCCGGTCGCGCCGGAACGGAAAGGGTAAACTGTGATGGATTGTCGACCATCCAGGCCACCGACTCCGGGACAGCGACGCCGATCCAGATCGGATTCATGCCCTGTATTTTGGCCACCACGTTATCTTTGGCGATATTCATTCCGGCGCGCAGGTCAAAGGCGGTGATGGCCCCGTCAACGGGCGCTCTGAGGGTAAAACGGGTCTGGAGCCTGCGGGTCGACTTCAGGCGGCGGATCGCCTCTTCCGGCATCCCCGCCAGCCGCAGTCGCTCAAGAATCCCCTCCAGTTGGGCCGTATCGCCGCCGCTTTCGCGCAGCAGCAGATATTCCCCCTGCGGCTCCACCCAGTCAGGAATGGTCAGATCGATAAGGGGCGCGCCCTTTTTAACCCGGTCGCCAACGGTCAGCGGCCAGACCTTTTCAACGAACCCGGCGGCGCGCGCCTGCACGATAGCGTACTGGTACTCGTTATAGCCCACGCTGGCGGGAAAGGTTTGCGACCAGCTCAGCGGCCCGCGGCGCACGACCTCGACCCTGACGCCCAGATTCTGCGTCAGGGTCGGATCAATGCGTACGCCCGGCGCGCCTGCGGCCTCCGGCGCTTCATCGGCATATTTCGCCACCAGATCCATATCCATAAACGGTGATTTGCCCGGCTTATCGAACCGCGTATTGGGGTACATCGGGTCGTACCAGAACAGCACCTTTCGCGCCTGCGTCTGCGCTGGCGGGGCGGCGTTGATCGCGTCCCCCGACCAGACGTAGACGCCGGCGGCGATGGCGGCCCCCACCAGCAGGCTGCCAGTCACCAGCGCTCTGTTTTTCATCTTCATCATGCCCGCCGTTACGCTCTGTTCAGGTTAAACTTACCGGCTGACCTGAATATCCTGCAGAAGCGAGAGCGCGCCCTGCTGAATAAAGTGAAACGCCACCTTATCGCCCGGCTTAATCTCGCCCGCCGCCGTTTGCGGCGTCAGCGTGAAGCGCATAACCATCGCCGGCCAGCCCAGCGCGGGAATGGGATCGTGGGCGATGGTGACCTTATTACTTGCCCGGTCAATGCCCTCGATTACGCCGGTGGCGGCAATGGCCTGCGCCTGCGCGGCCTCGCTCATCGCCTCGCCGTGGGCTTCATTCGCCCGGGCATTAAACAGCGCCAGTGAGCAAACGCTGAAAACAGCCGCTTTAATTACCGTATGCATTGTTGATTCTCCTGTTATAAAAGATCGTTTATTCCACCCAGCCGCCGCCGAGGGCGGTAAAAAGGGTAATTTCGTTAGCCTGTCGGGCGTAGTTAAGATCGAGCAGCGCCTGCCGCGTGGCGAAAAGCGCGCGCCGGGCGTCAAGCACCTCGATATAGCTGACGGCACCGTGCCGATAGAGGGCGCGCGCCCGCTGAAGGGTCACCTGCAGCGAGGCCAGGTAGCGCTGCTGGTCGAGGGTCCGGTCGGCCAGGCTCTGGCGCAGAGCCAGCGCATCGGCAACCTCCCGGAAGGCGTTCTGTATTTTTTGCTCATAGCCAACCACCGCCTGCCGCTGACGAATCTCCGCCAGCTCAAGGTTGGCCCGGTTGCGGCCGCCGTTAAAGATTGGCAGCGTCAGCCGGGGGATAAAGTTCCATGCCCCGCCCGCCGCGCTGAACAGGTTTGAAAGGTCACTGCCGGCGGCAGAGAGGCCGCTGGTCAGAGTAATAGAGGGAAAGAAGGCCGCCCGCGCCGCGCCGATATCGGCGTTGGCCGCCATCAGCGTGCGTTCGGCCTCCATAATATCCGGGCGCTGCAGCAGAATATGCGAAGAGAGGGACGGCGGAAGCGTCACGCTCCGGATATCGCCCTCCCCCGCGGGACGATCGTCGGGTAACTTTCCGTAGCTGCCCAGCAGCAGCTGTAGCGCGTTGTTAGCCTGCGCCAGCTCGCCCTCGCGCCGGGCCACCTCGCTGCGGGCGTTGTCAATCACGCCGCGCGCCTGCGCCAGCGCCAGCACGTTAGCGCTGCCGGTCAGCAGCTGCTTCTCCACAAAGGCGTAGGACTGCCGGTCGTTGCGCAGAGTTTGCCGGGCAAGCTCTAGCTGCGCAGCCGCCAGCCGCTGGCTGAAATAGCTCCGCGCCACGTTCGCAACCAGCAGGATATGCACCGCCCGCCGCGCCTCTTCGCTGGCGAAATAGCGCTGCCGGCCGGCTTCACTCATATTCTTCAGCCGACCAAAGAGATCGAAGTCCACGCTCAGGTCCAGGCCAGCCTTATATTCACGGACGCTGTCGGCATCGCTTTTCAACTTGCCGCTCCAGCCGCCGCTACCCTGGGCATTAAGCTGCGGGTAGCGGTCGGCGTCGGTCACCCGATACTGCGCCCTCGCCTCCTGTACCTTCAGCGCCGCCATCCGTAAATCGCGGTTATTGCGCAGGGCCTCGTCGATTAGCGCCCTGGCCTGCTCATCAACAAAAAAGCGCCGCCAGCCGACGTCCTGAACCGCAGCAGGCGCATCAACCAGCCGGTTCTGGCTGAGCGAGAAGCGCTGCGGTATCGGCAGCGCCGGCTGCTGCCAGGCCGGTGCCAGCGAGCAGCCGGAGAGAATAAACGCCGCACCGAGAATGAAAAACCTGAACGTACGCATAAAAACTGAGCTATGTCCCTGAGTAACATGTGGATGTCCAGGACAAACTTTACCGGAGGCTCGCTGTTTAACCGGTGACGGAAAAATGACAAAGCTGTCATTTTGCCAATAAGCGATTGCTATCCGATCCGGCAACTTTACAATTGGTCGGCCGCCCCGATGCGTGTGAAGGAGACGTGATGAAAATTTTGATTGTCGAGGATGAAAAAAAGACCGGCGAATATCTGTGTAAAGGGCTGAGCGAGGCGGGCTTCGTGGTGGACCTGATGACCAACGGCCTGAACGGCTACCATCTGGCGACTACCGGCGACTACGATCTGCTGATCCTCGACATCATGCTGCCGGACGTTAACGGCTGGGATATCGTCCGGATGCTGCGGGCGGCGAATAAGGCAATGCCTGTCCTTCTGCTGACCGCGCTGGGCAGTATTGAGCAGCGGGTAAAAGGGCTGGAGCTGGGGGCCGACGACTACCTGGTTAAGCCGTTCGCCTTCGCCGAACTGCTGGCGCGGGTCAGAACGCTGCTGCGTCGCGGCGCGGCGGTGATGGTCGAAAGCCAGTTTCAGGTCGCGGATCTGATGGTCGATCTGGTCAGCCGCCGGGTCACCCGTGGCGGAACGCGCATCACCCTGACCAGCAAGGAGTTCACCCTGCTGGAGTTTTTACTGCGCCATCAGGGGGAGGCGCTGCCCCGTTCGCTGATTGCATCCCAGGTGTGGGACATGAATTTCGACAGCGATACCAACGCCATCGACGTGGCCGTTAAAAGGCTGCGCGGCAAAATCGACAATGACTATACGCCGAAGCTGATTCAGACCGTCCGCGGCGTCGGCTATATGCTTGAGGCACCGGATGAGCAGTAAGCCGCTGGCGCGCCCCTTTTCGCTGGCGACCCGCCTGACCTTTTTTATCAGCCTCGCCACCATCGCCGCTTTTTTCGCCTTTGCCTGGATAATGATCCAGTCCGTGAACGTGCATTTCGCGCAACAGGACATTAACGATCTCACCGGCATTGGCGCATCCCTGGAGCGCGTTCTGACCCAATCCGACGAGCCGGAAGCCCGCCGCGTGGAGATCCTGAAAAACGTGGTTTCCGGCTATTCGAACCTGATTATCTCGCTGGAGGACGCCGACGGAAAGGCGCTTTTCCACACTCCCGGCGCGCCCGATATTCGCCTGCTGCTGAGTCACGCGACCCCGGACTACAGCCTCCCCGGCGGCAACGTGTATTTGTTTTCCGATCCGGCAATGCCGACGACCGAACGCGGCGCGCACGGCAGCTGGCGGATGGTGCGGCTGCCGGTGAGCTATCCGTCCGGCGAAAAACCGGCCTATATTCTCTACATGGCGCTGTCGATCGATTTTCACCTGCACTACATTAACGGGCTGAAAAATAAGCTTACCGTGACGGCTTCGCTCATCTGCATCCTGATCGTGATTATTATTCTGTTTGCCGTTTATAAGGGCCACGCACCGCTGCGCCGGGTCAGCCGCCGCATTCACAATTTCACCTCCAGAGATCTTGACGTACGTCTCGACCCGCTGGCGGTGCCCATCGAGCTGGAGCAGCTGGTTATCTCCTTTAACCATATGCTGGAGCGTATTGAGGACGTCTTTACCCGCCAGTCTAACTTTTCCGCCGACATTGCCCACGAGATCCGCACGCCGATCACCAACCTGGTCACCCAGACGGAGATCGCCCTCAGCCAGCCCCGCACCCGCCAGGAGTTAGAAGAGGTGCTCTACTCTAACCTTGAGGAGTTTGCCCGCATGTCGGTGATGGTCAGCGATATGCTGTTTCTCGCCCAGGCGGATAACAACCAGCTGATCCCGCAGAAAAAGCAGCTCGACCTTATCGACGAGATCGGCAAAGTATTCGACTTTTTCGAAGCGCTGGCCGAGGAGCGCAAGGTGACGCTGCGGCTTGAAGGGCCTCCCTGTCGGGCGGAGGGCGATCCGATTATGCTGCGCAGGGCCATCAGCAATTTACTCTCGAACGCCCTGCGCTATACGCCGCCGGGCGCGGCGATTACCGTCCGGGTAGCGCAAGAGGAGACGCTGCGGCATATCAGCGTGGAAAACCCCGGTCCGGCCATCGCCGCCGAACACTTGCCGCGGCTGTTCGATCGCTTCTACCGCGTGGACCCGTCCCGACAGCGCAAAGGCGAAGGCAGCGGCATCGGGCTTGCCATCGTCAAATCCATCGCCACCGCTCACCGGGGCAGCGTGTCGGTCAGCTCTGACGCCCGCGTCACCCGCTTTACCCTGTCGCTGCCCGCCCGCCCCTGTTCGCCATCCTGAGCCGATCCGGCGCGGGGAAACGCGCCTGCTCCACGCGGACGTTAATGACGCTGCGGGAAAAATAAAAAATGGCCAGGAAATGCCATCACGGAATACGATAGCGTCCAGGATTACTCTTAAAATGGACCGGATAAGGACTACCGTCGTTGGCTATTTGCTGGCGCTTATCAGACACCTGAAAGGGTAATTAGCCGCGAAGTTCCGTGAATATTCTGATAAAACATAAAGAGTCCGGAAAAATACCGTGGAATTTTTTTATTTGGCATTCATAAAAGTAAACAGTGATCGTGCACACAAAAAATGGTCTGCTTTGTTTTAAAAAATCGGAAAAATGCGGGCTGACGCCGCAGTTCCTCTGCGGCAGATGGCTTTTATTTATTTAGCCAAAGTAATAATTAAGGTGAATTCCTGGTGAGAAAATTATAGATTACAGATTATTCCTCGTTTATTAGTAGTTAACAGATTTGCCTGACACCATTATTATCTTATTAATTTACGCCGCTAATTATTGTACCAGGACGTTTCGCACAACATATTTCTTATTGTGAATCTTTTAGCCCAATGTTATCGTAAATTCCTCCGTTTACCGCTTAAGAGAAGTATACCTTAAATAATTCGAGTTGCAGGACAAAGCGCAGCGCGTTTTGAACAGCCCCCGGGCTGGCCCCGAAGGGGTGAGGCCGCAGGGCCGAATAAAGCCAACGCACATGCAACTTGAAGTATGACGGGTATATATCCTAAATAATTCGAGGTGCAGGAAGGCGGCAAGCGAGCGAGTCCCCGGCAGCATAGCAAACTATGTGACCGGGGTGAGTGAGCGCAGCCAACGTATATGCAGCTTGAAGTATGACGGGTATAGATCGAAGGACAAGTGTAAAGCCTTATGCAATATAACCTTCTCTGGCTGATCTGGGGGCTTTGGATATACCTCATCATTCATTTCGGGGTGGGTGACCAATATTTCTATACAATCGTAAAAACGCGCTGGAAGCTCATTGCTGCAATTATATTGAGCGGCGGTCTGGTTTATGCCGTTCGTTACATGTCATCGTTAATCAGGATCAGATCTATGTTTAAACGTAAAGAGCAAAACCTCACATTTGCCGACAGAATACCCGAGAGGAACACCGATATTGCCGCTTCGTTGAAGCCGAGCCAGGTGACCAATTTGGGTGACGACGTCGAACTTAGCGTTAAGCCCGTCGTGCAGGCACAAAACGAACCTTCCGTCGCGGTCATCCCCGAAACCTGCATCATTAAGGGTGAGCTGAACTCTACCAGCGATATTCACGTAAACGGACGCATTGACGGTATTATTCGCTCTGAGAAAACGGTACATATACTGAAAAGCGGCCACGTTGAAGGGGATATTATCGCTTTCGCCATTGCGGTTGACGGTGTGCTCAACGGCAACTGCATCGGCGGCGAGGTAAGTATTAACGCGCAGGGTATGGTCAATGGCCAGGTGAAAAGCGACTCTCTGGCTATTCATAAAAATGGCCGCTTCTATGGTAATTCACTGCCGCGCGATGAAGAAGAACATCGTAAACATGGCTACAGCAGCTCCCGGGATATGCTAACCGGAACAAATTCTGGTTCAGGCGCTGAAATCGCCAGCCTGTATAAAGAGTAGCCGTCGCAGGCAATAAGCCGGGCGGTCTCCGGCTTATTGCTTTCTTGTCGGGCCGCCGTTCCACCGCGAACGGCCTGCGCCGACGGAGCGCCTGGCCACCAGCAGGTTAGCCCTTGTCCATGACGACGAGTCGATCCATTCGCCGCGAAAATAGCTGTCTTATCGCGTGTTAGCTCATTTGCCTGACGATAATTTCCATTAAATAACGCTTAATTGAATAAGTAATATCGCAATCGGGGCAGTAAAATAAGATTTAACCGACGGCGGGGCCAGGGATAACGCTGAGGGCAGTGGCGTACTTTTACCTGTACCGGAAGCAGAAAGATTCCGAATATATCCAATAGTCTCTAATGTAAGCCAAAAATACAGCTGCGAACCGCCAGGTCCGCAGCTGTCTTATTTAACGAGCAAGAAGTAAGAATTACACCACGCGGGCGTTATTTATCAGACTTACGTCCGCCGCCGTGGCTATTCTCACCACCTTTTTTACCTGCTTCTGATGCGCGCTGCGGATCGTTTTTAAAGTTTCCACCGCTGTGCTGACCGCCTTTACGGCCTGCTTCAGATGCTTTTTCACGGTCTTCTGCGAAGTTACCGGAACCGCCTCTATGTTCTGCCATAATGAAGCCTCATTGTGTTGTGTTTACCAATTAAGATATGAAATTCATATCGCGTATACTCGAATAGTAAATCTAGTCTCTGGATAATATTCGTCAAGGTGCGAGCAGATAATATATTTATTTACGGCCTCGCTTGTTTACATATTTACGCAACAAAAAAACGTGATTAACCATTCAATTAACTGAGCTTAGCAAAAATAAAAAATACATTGCCAGCATCTTTTGACAAAATGTAAATTATTATTTTTTATTGAGTAGATTATTAATCTCAGACCAACAAGCGGATTTATCGCAAAAACTCAGGCCAGGCAAAACGGGAAACGGCGCGAAAAAGGCGGCCAAAGCGCCCCCGGCGTGCAGCGCGCCTGATATAAATTTGGTGTATAAGTCCAGAAAAAGACACCACTTTTCTGCCTCGAACCAGAGCGCAGGTGTATATTATCGCCACAGCAATAGGTTCCTTATTTCCGACATTGCTGTATGCAAGCCACTTTTTGATCGCCTTCGATCGCGGGTGCCTACCTCCGGCACCCCTTCTTTTTTACTTAGCTGTCTCCGGCCCACCTTTTACCGTACCGTTACGCCCGGCAGCTCCCTGCGCTTGTTTTTACTGGCTCCAGCGGTAATTACTGGCTCCCGTAACGTCCGCCCGCCGATCTATTTTTACCGTTGAGGGTATCCCTACCCGGCCGCAGTATAACGAACGGCACGATGGTTATTCCGGCCAGCCGCGGAATTAAGAAAATCGCAAGCCAGAGCGACGCCTGCTCTTTAGTGGTCAGTATGCGGCGAACTTTTATTACTTCAGCGCGTTACGTGAGCCAAAGGGCGCTCCCGCTTAGAAAGCTATGCGTTATAGCAGCGCCCGTCCGCCGGATGGTCCGTATCGCGGTAGCGGGCGTCGGCGCACGGTAACGTCAGACAGCTCGCGGGGCGTGACGCTGAACTTCAGATTGCCCGGGGCAAAACCGGCCAGCCTGTCGCCGTTTTGATTCATTTGACTGCTCCCTGCCCTAAAGGTCGAAGATTCCCACTTCACTGAGCCGAACCTGAGCCGCGTGACGCGATTCAGGATTTACAGCTTTTCTGTGGGCTAACACTGCCTGCCCGGCAGCTTTGATATTACGGGTCGCGTTAACGATTATCCGGTTTGAATCCGGACAAATCTTTTAAACCTATATCAATGCCGGCCGTTTTAGCGGCGATCGGCAGTGATACAGGTACAAACTCACAAAGGCATGAGACAAAGTATCGTCCGGCTGCACCCCGGTTAATGAATGTGTAATTTTGAAGTATGGGAAACAGATCTTCCCCTCCCCTTAAGCCGGCGTTTTCAGCGATTCACGGCCCCCTTATGCGCTACGTCATCCGGCGTTATCTTCTCCATATCGACAACAAACTCCGCCACTGGCTGTTACTTTATTGCTAACGTGTTTATCCCATTACAATTCGATATATAAAAAACAATATAACAATCGCAGAGTAATGATATTATTTTATATTGGCAACGCTCCCTTTGAATATTAGTAATACAGCGTAAAGAAATAAAAACACGTTTTCTTTCACAAATGACCCACCGGGTAATTCTCTTCAGTTTTTATAAAAAAGTTTGCGTCCAGTCACTGTTTTAAAAAATTCAGATTACGAAATATAAAGCAATATATTACGCTACCCGAGCGTGAACCTTCCCGTGCCAGTCGCCGTAACGTTTTAACTTACGCTATTTATACCCTAAATAATTCGAGTTGCAGGACAAAACGCAGCGCGTTTTGAACAGCCCCCGGGCTGGCCCCGAAGGGGTGAGGCCCTCAGGCCGAATCACGCGGCAAGCGAGCGACAAATTCGTCAGGAACGAATTTTCCCGACCGCAGGTCGCCTTCGGTGAGGGACAAGGATGTTTCTCATTCATCCCCGGAAGCATGGCCTGGGCCGTCCGGAACCGATTTGAACGCCGCGCAGCGGTGGCCCGTCAGGGCGAGTCTCAAGGATGAGACGAGTAACCCGAAGCCAACACACATGCAGCCTGAAGTATGACGGGTATATTAAAAGAGTGGACCGGCAGGCATCAGTTATTCATCAATAACCCGGTTAAAACATAATGAAATGTAATAATTCCAAGAGAATTTATAGTATAAAAATATTATATCTTACCTGTTTCCTGTCTCTGTTATTAACAGATATGCTCTCTCCCTCCGCGTTAGCGCAAAGTGCGCGCGATGACCGCGTGGTTGTACTGACCAGCTACGCCGAAGAGGTCTCTACCCGTTTCCAGGCGGCTTTTGAACGCGCTCACCCGGGAAAACGGGTGGAAATTTTATGGCGACACGGCGAAGACGCCAGGTATCATTTTCTGCAAAACGGCGGCGAAGGCATTGACGTCTACTGGTCGCCTGCGCCGGGCAACTTCGAATTACTGCGCCGCAAACAGCTCCTGGCCCGGCTGCAGATTGACCACAAGGCGCTACCGCGGGACGTCGGCGGCGTCGCCATTTCCGATCCTGAAGACTATTACGCCGCATTCGAGCTGGCTGGATACGGCATCGCCTACAACCCTGACGCCGTAAAAGCGCTGGGGCTGCCTCTTCCCAAAGAGTGGACCGACCTGGCGGCAGTGGCTTATGCAGACAAGGTGCAAATGCCCATACCCGGTAGCGTCGGTTTTGCTCCGGTGCTGTATGAAGCCATCCTGCAGGGCTACGGGTGGGAAAAGGGCTGGGCGATTCTGGCAGAGACTGCCGGTAATGCCCGCTTTAACAGCGGTGCCTTTCCCGACGGCAAAGATCCCCTGTCAACCGGCGAAATTGCCGCACGAATGACAATGGACTTCTTCGTCTCGATCGCACCAGGAGCGGAAGGCAGTGAAAAAATCCGCTTCTCTTACCCCTCCCGCACAATTTATAACCCCGCGCAGGTGGCAATATTTGCCAACGCGCAGCATCCGCAGACCGCCCGCCAGTTTGTCGACTTTGTGCTCTCCGGGGAGGGACAAAAGCTGCTGCTCCACCCGGACATTCACCGGCTTCCGGTACGGCCTGCGCTGTATGACGAAACCTCCGGCCTTACGGTAAATCCTTTCCGCCAGGAGTATTCTGGCTATAACGCGAACGCTGGTCGGGAGCGGCAGGGCCTGATATCGGGTCTGTTCGAGATTGCGCTGCTTCGCTACCACGATCGCCAGGTTGCGCTATGGAAGGCGCTGCACGCCGCTGAAAGCGCGGGGCTGGGCGGAAAACCAGAAATTCAGCGGGCGCGCGCGCTGCTGCAGGCCCCTCCGATCGGCGATACTCAACAGAAAAACAGGCAATTACGTCAGACCTTTGCCTTTACCGATAAAGCAGAAAAATCAACGTCGACAGCGCGTACCAAGATTGAGACGCAGTGGATTGACGAATTAAACCAGAGAATGGCCGAAGCCCATCGGCTGCTGGAATCCAATACCCCCCCGGTGACACCATGAAAAAAATTGTCTGTTTACTGATCTGCATCGGCGGCGTAGGGCAAAGCTGGTCCGCAACGGCCCCTGCCAGAGCCGGCGGTGATTTTACCACTCTCCGCCAGGATCGCGCGGCCTATGAAGAGATTGTCTGGAGCAAGCTGGAAAAACATCAGCAAACCCTGGTGAGCGCCGGGCGCAGCTTCGTCCGCCAGACCTGGGTTGTCTCACCCTCTTTAAACCCTGCGGTAGCAGGGCTGGGGCCGACCTATAACCGCCCTTCCTGTATCTCCTGCCATCCCCATAACGGGCGGGGGCAACCGCCGGAGGTCTTTGGCGAACCGATGAGGAGTATGCTGGTCCGCCTTTTCGTACCCGGGCTGGATCGCCACGGCGGGCCGCGACACGAGCCTGTCTATGGCGACCAGCTCAATGAATTTGGCGTGCCCGGCGTCCCCGGCGAGGGCGAAGCGCGTATCCAGTGGATTAGCCTGTACAAAACGCTGCCGGACGGAGAAAAAATTGAACTTCGTCGGCCTGAAATTACTTTTCATAACCTTGCCTGTGGCCCACTGGACGACGCGGTGATGGCCTCACCCCGGGTTGCCAGCGCGATGTACGGCCTTGGCCTGCTGGAAGCGGTGCCCGAAAGCGACATTATGGCTATTGCCGACGAACAGAGGCGGGAGAACCGCGGCGTGACCGGTACGGCAAATCGCGTCTGGGACGTGACCAGCAGGCGCAGCGTTGTGGGGCGATTCGGCTGGAAAGCGAATCAACCAACGGTGCGCCAGCAGATTGCCGCCGCGCTGGCCGGGGATATGGGGATCACAACGCCGCTGTTTCCGGAGCCTAACTGCCCGCCGGCGCAGACCGCCTGCGTAATGCAGAAAAATGATACCCATCCTGAGCTAAGTCGCGAAACCCTCGACAGCATGGTTCTGTATCATTACGCGCTGGCCGTTCCCGCCCGGCGTAACCAGGATGCGCCAGAAGTACGGCACGGTGAAAAATTGTTCACAGAAACGGGCTGCGCCAGCTGTCACCGGTCGGAATTAAAAACCGGTAATTTTCCGGAATTTCCGGCCCTCAGCGGGCAGACGGTGCATCCTTACACCGACCTTCTGCTCCATGACATGGGCGAAGGGCTGGCTGACGGGCGGCCTGACGGTATTGCCAGCGGACGCCAGTGGCGCACGCCGCCTCTGTGGGGAATGGGGCTGCTGGAAAAAATTAACGAACATACTACCCTGCTGCACGATGGCCGGGCCCGCAACCCGCTTGAGGCCATTCTGTGGCACGATGGCGAAGCGCAGGATGCCCGGGAGCGCTTTGAAAATCTCAGCAAGGCGGACCGGCAGGCGATTATTCAGTTTTTGCAGTCGCTTTAGCCCACGCGGAAATAACGCCCGGACTGCCGGGCGTTATTTCCGGCCGCCGCCCGCAGAACGAAATACAGGTACAGCGCTTCCCGCGGTTTATTTTCTAAGGCCAGGCCGGGAACGCGGGAAGATCGCTGACATAGTGCGAAAACAGGGTGCCTGAATGTTTTATATATTCGCGCCATTGGTTAAGGCACACGGCCTCTGCAGGCTATATCCGGCACAAACGTCCTGATGGATTAATGACGCCAATATTTCACCCGCGTTTATTATATTCAAATCTCACCGGCCCGCTTCTGCGCAGCTGACTTTGCCATTCGGTAACCATGCCATACCTGAGCTTCAGATCTGTGGCCTCTTTTTATAACCGGGCGCGCAAAGCAAAATGACTCGATTTTTGCCAATGATGTCCCAAATATGTTCCGCAAAGAAAAATCAGAGGCAGGAGAAAAAGGTTAACCCGTGGATTTAAATGGTGCGCCCTGCAGGATTCGAACCTGCGACCCACGGCTTAGAAGGCCGTTGCTCTATCCAACTGAGCTAAGGGCGCACGGGAGAAGAGACGTGCGAAGGTAAAACAGGGCGAAATTATACGTTGACCGCTTTGCGAGTCAATGGCTTTTGGCTCAACTGCCTGAGTTATGAGCATTATGCCCGCCGTGCAGGCGGCGCGCGTATATGTATCGTTTCCAACGTACGCCGGGGCCGGACAGAAGCCACGCTCGCCGCTGGCCCCCTCTGCCCCGCTCCCCTCCACATCACGCCAGAGGTCGGGTTATCTCCCCTCACCCCGTATCGTTTCATGCCCCTTTCCCGCGCGCCTCCGCAGGCGAAGACTGACAACCCGCCTGACTTCTGACAAAATAGTTACCTCCCCTTCAACATTGTGTAACAGATGGAATCCTCTCTCTGATGGCAGCAAAAATTATTGATGGTAAAACGATTGCGCAGCAGGTGCGCGCTGAGGTTGCGCAAAAAGTTCAGGCACGCGCGGCGGCCGGGCTTCGGGCACCGGGGCTGGCGGTTGTGCTGGTAGGCAGCAACCCCGCCTCGCAGATTTATGTTGCGAGCAAACGCAAAGCCTGTGAAGAGGTAGGATTCGTCTCCCGCGCGTACGATCTGCCGGAAACCACCGGTGAAGCCGAACTGCTTCAGCTTATTGATACCCTCAACGCGGACAGTGCCATTGACGGTATCCTGGTGCAGCTGCCGCTGCCCGCGGGAATCGATAACGTTAAGATACTGGAGCGCATCGCGCCGGATAAAGACGTGGACGGTTTCCACCCTTATAACGTCGGCCGCCTGTGCCAGCGCGCGCCGTGCCTGCGCCCCTGCACGCCGCGCGGTATTGTGACCCTGCTGGAGCGTTATCACATTGACACCTACGGCCTTAACGCCGTGGTGATCGGCGCATCCAATATCGTTGGCCGCCCGATGAGCATGGAGCTGCTGCTGGCGGGCTGCACCACCACCGTCACCCATCGTTTTACTAAAGATTTACGTCGCCACGTGGAAAATGCCGACCTGCTGGTCGTCGCCGTTGGCAAACCGGGCTTTATTCCGGGGGAGTGGATCAAAGAAGGCGCTATTGTGATTGATGTCGGCATCAACCGTCTGGAGAATGGCAGGGTGGTTGGCGACGTGGACTTCACCGGGGCCGCCGCGCGGGCGTCGTATATTACGCCGGTGCCCGGCGGCGTCGGCCCGATGACGGTCGCCACGCTCATTGAAAACACGCTGCAGGCGTGCGTTGAATATCACGATCCGCAAGAGGCATAACATGGCAACATTTTCTTTAGGCCGGCACCCGCACGTAGAGCTGTGCGACTTACTCAAGCTGGAGGGCTGGAGCGAAAGCGGCGCGCAGGCGAAAACGGTCATCGCCGAGGGGTTAGTAAAAGTTGACGGCGCGGTGGAAACCCGCAAGCGCTGTAAGATTGTGGCCGGGCAGACCGTCAGCTTTGCAGGCCGGCAGATCGCGGTTACCGCCTGATCGCCATTCCGGCGCGCCCCGCGCGCCGGTTTTTCAGATTTTCAACCTCTTCGCGTTCCCCTCATAGCCTGATAGCATGGCGTTTTTTTCACCAGAGCGATCGCTATGCCAACTATCGTGACGCACGCCGCCGTCCCCCTCTGCCTGGGGCTGGGTGCCGGTCTGAAAGCTATTCCCCCTCGCCTGCTGTTTGCCGGGCTTGTTCTCGCCATGCTGCCGGACGCCGACGTGCTGGCCTTTAAGTTTGGCGTGGCCTACGGCAATGCGTTTGGCCACCGCGGGTTCACTCACTCGCTGCTGTTCGCCTTTGCGGTGCCGCTGCTCTGCGTGGCCGTCGGCCGACGATGGTTCCGGGCGGGGCGGGTTCGCTGCTGGCTGTTTCTGACGGTTTCGCTGCTGTCGCACAGCCTGCTGGACTCGGTGACCACCGGCGGAAAAGGCGTGGGATGGCTCTGGCCCTGGTCGGACGAGCGCTTCTTCGCGCCGTGGCAGGTGATTAAGGTCGCACCGTTCGCCCTGTCGCGCTATGCCACGCCCTACGGGCACCAGGTGATTATATCAGAGCTAATATGGGTATGGCTGCCGGGAGCGGCGCTGATGGTGGTGCTGTGGTGGTACAGAAAGCATTAGGCTGTGTCCCTTAACCGTTCGTGAGCGTCGCCGGCGGTCATTCAGGTCCGGGGCAAGGCGCGAGCCGTAATATTTGGTTATTCCAGATGCACGGCGAGTAACGCGGCAGCGGATCTGAATGGCCCCAGCCCTGCCGGACGGCGGCCGCGGTCGCCGCCCGGCGCAAAGGCGCTTATTTACGTCGCCAGGTGGTTCCCTGCGGGCCATCTTCCAGCACAATGCCCATTTCATTCAGCCGATCGCGGGCCACGTCCGCCGCCGCCCAGTCTTTGGCCTTACGGGCCTCCAGCCGCGCGTGGATTAACGCTTCAATTTCCGCCGTCTCATCACCATCGGCCTGCGCCCCGCTCTGCAGGAACGCATCCGGCTCCTGCTCCAGCAGGCCCAGCACCCCGGCAATTTTCCGCAGATGCGCCGCCATGGCGTCTGCCGCGGCCCCGTCTTCGCTTTTCAGGCGGTTGACCTCGCGCGCCATGTCAAACAGCACGGAGTAGGCTTCCGGCGTGTTGAAGTCGTCGTCCATGGCCTCAATAAAGCGCGCTTCGAAGGCCTCGCCGCCTGCCGGAGCTGCCGCCCTGTCGGTGCCGCGCAGAGCGGTGTAAAGGCGCTCCAGCGCCGCGCGCGCCTGCTTCAGGTTCTCTTCGCTGTAGTTGAGCTGGCTGCGATAGTGGCCGGACATCAGGAAGTAGCGGATGGTTTCCGCGTCGTAGAACTTCAGCACGTCGCGCACGGTAAAAAAGTTGCCCAGCGATTTGGACATCTTTTCGCGATCCACCATCACCATGCCGGAGTGCATCCAGTAGTTAACATACTTGCCGTCGTGGGCGCAGGTGGACTGGGCGATTTCGTTTTCATGATGCGGGAACATCAGATCCGAACCGCCGCCGTGGATATCGAAGTGGTGGCCCAGCTGCTTGCCGTTCATGGCCGAACACTCAATATGCCAGCCCGGACGCCCGGCCCCCCAGGGCGACGGCCAGCTCGGTTCGCCCTCTTTCGACATTTTCCACAGCACGAAGTCCATCGGGTTACGCTTCACCTCGACCACGTCGACGCGGGCACCGGCCTGCAGCTGCTCCAGATCCTGACGCGACAGCTGGCCATAGTGCGGGTCGGTGGGGACATCGAACATTACGTCGCCGTTGTCCGCGATATAGGCATGGCCTTTGGCGATCAGCCGGGCGGTAATGTCAATGATTTCGTCGATGTGGTGGGTTGCGCGCGGCTCGACGTCCGGACGCAGGATATTCAGCGCGTCAAAATCGCTATGCATCTCGGCGATCATGCGATCGACGAGGGCAACGAAACTTTCGCCGTTTTCCCTGGCGCGCTTAATAATTTTATCGTCAATATCGGTAATGTTGCGCACATATTTCAGCTTATAGCCGAGGAAGCGCAGGTAGCGCGTTACCACGTCAAAGGCCACGAAGGTACGCCCATGGCCGATATGACAGAGATCGTAAACGGTGATACCACACACGTACATGCCGACTTCCCCGGCATGAATGGGTTTGAATTCCTCTTTTTGGCGCGTCAGTGTATTAAAGATTTTTAACATCAGAAGATTCCGTGTGGGCGTGTGAGAATATTGAAGAGCGTATAATACCCATAATCAGCCCAGGAAGCAGCACACTTTCCAGGGTGATCGCCTGCGGCGGTTATGCTATAACACACCCTTATTGTGACCCAGCGTTGGGTCGAAGCACCACACTATCGGAACAGGATGCAAAAATGGTTACTTTCCACACTAATCACGGCGATATCGTAATCAAAACCTTTGATGACAAAGCGCCGGAAACAGTCAAAAACTTCCTGGACTACTGCCGCGAAGGTTTCTATAACAACACCATTTTCCACCGTGTGATTAACGGCTTTATGATTCAGGGCGGCGGCTTCGAGCCGGGCATGAAGCAGAAAGCCACCAAAGAAGCAATCAAAAACGAAGCCAACAACGGTCTGAAAAACACCCGCGGCACCCTGGCGATGGCCCGCACGCAGGCTCCCCACTCCGCCACCGCGCAGTTTTTTATTAACGTCGTCGACAACGACTTCCTGAACTTCTCCGGCGAAAGCCTGCAGGGCTGGGGCTACTGCGTCTTTGCTGAAGTGGTTGAAGGCATGGACGTCGTCGACAAAATCAAAGCCGTGGCCACCGGCCGCAGCGGCATGCACCAGGACGTCCCCAAAGAAGACGTGATTGTTGAAAACGTTACCGTCAGCGAGTAATCGTGACCACGCTGTTTATCGCAGATCTGCATCTGCAAACGGAAGAACCGGCGATTACCGCCGGTTTTCTGCGTTTTTTAGCGGGTGAAGCGCGTCGGGCCGACGCGCTGTATATCCTGGGCGATCTGTTTGAAGCCTGGATCGGCGATGACGATCCCAATCCGCTGCACCGCGAAATGGCTGCCGCCATTAAAGCGGTGGTTGATTCCGGCGTCCCCTGCTTCTTTCTCCACGGCAACCGCGATTTCCTGCTCGGCAAACGCTTTGCCCGTGAAAGCGGCATGACGCTGCTCCCCCAGGAGAAAGTGCTCGAACTGGACGGCCGCCGGGTGCTCATCATGCACGGCGACACCCTCTGCACCGACGACGCGGGCTATCAGGCGTTTCGCGCCAGAGTGCACCAGCCCTGGCTACAGAGGCTCTTTCTCGCCCTGCCGCTGGTTATTCGCCGCCGCATCGCCGCCAGAATGCGCGCCGGCAGTAAAGCGGCCAACGGCAGCAAATCGCTGGCGATGATGGACGTGAATCCGCAGACCGTAACGGCTGAGATGGAGCGTCACCGGGTGCAGTGGCTGATCCACGGCCATACCCATCGTCCCGCCGTCCATGAGCTGACGGCAAACGGACAGCCGGCCCGGCGGGTGGTGCTGGGAGCCTGGCATAGCGAAGGCTCCGTGGTCAGGGTGACGCCTGACGGCGTTGAGCTGGTGCATTTCCCGTTTTAACCCCGTTTTTTCACCCACCCGCCTCCCATAGCGCAAACGGCAGTCCCGACGCGCCCGCGCTTTGTTAGCCGCCCCCTGCAGCGCCCGGCTAACGGCCGCCGAAAGCAGCGCCTCCTGCCGCGCAACCGTTTTCCTTGCCGTTTTTCCGTGCTATTCTCTGTGCCCTCAAAAGCCGAGAGTTGTGCACCACAGGAGTTTTCAGACGCATGTCTTCCCGCAATAATCCGGCGCGTGTCGCCATCGTGATGGGGTCCAAAAGCGACTGGGCTACCATGCAGTTTGCCGCCGAAATTTTCGGGATGCTGAACGTCCCGCATCATGTTGAAGTGGTTTCCGCCCACCGAACCCCCGATAGGCTGTTCAGCTTTGCCGAAGGCGCTGCAGAAAACGGCTATCAGGTCATTATCGCCGGCGCGGGCGGCGCGGCGCATCTGCCGGGAATGATTGCAGCCAAAACGCTGGTGCCCGTGCTGGGCGTTCCGGTGCAGAGCGCGGCGCTCGCCGGCGTAGACAGCCTGTACTCCATCGTGCAGATGCCGCGCGGTATTCCGGTCGGCACGCTGGCAATTGGCAAAGCGGGCGCGGCCAACGCGGCGCTGCTGGCGGCGCAAATTCTGGCGATCCATGACGACGCGCTGCGCCAGCGCCTGGCCGACTGGCGTCGGGCGCAGACGGACGAGGTGTTGAACCACCCGGACCCGCGAGGTGCGGCATGAGACAGGTCTGCGTACTCGGTAACGGCCAGCTGGGCCGGATGCTGCGCCAGGCCGGCGAGCCGCTGGGCATCGCCGTCTGGCCGGTGGGCCTCGACGCCGATCCCGTCGCCGTGCCCTTTCAGCAAAGCGTGATCACCGCCGAGATTGAGCGCTGGCCAGAAACCGCGCTAACCCACGAACTGGCGCGCCATCCGTCGTTCGTCAACCGCGACGTTTTTCCGATTATCGCCGACCGCCTGACCCAAAAGCAGCTGTTCGACCGGCTTGGCCTGGCCACCGCGCCGTGGCAACTGCTGGCGGAGAAAAGCGAATGGCCGGGCGTTTTTGAGCGTCTGGGCGAGCTGGCGATCGTCAAGCGTCGGGTAGGCGGCTATGACGGTCGCGGCCAGTGGCGTCTGCGCGCCGACGACGTCGACCAGCTTCCCGAAGCGTGCTACGGCGAGTGCATCGTTGAGCAGGGAATTCACTTCTCCGGCGAAGTCTCGCTGGTCGGCGCTCGTACTCATGACGGCGATACGGTGTTCTATCCCCTGACCCGCAATCTGCATCAGGATGGCATTCTGCGCGCCAGCGTCGCCTTTCCGCAGGCCAGCGCGACGCTGCAGGCCCAGGCGGAAGCCATGCTCTCGACGATTATGCAGGCGTTGAACTACGTTGGCGTGATGGCGATGGAGTGCTTCATCACGCCCCAGGGGCTGCTGATCAACGAGCTGGCCCCGCGGGTGCACAACAGCGGCCACTGGACTCAGAACGGTGCCAGCATCAGCCAGTTTGAGCTGCATCTGCGGGCGATTACCGGCCTGCCGCTGCCCGCGCCGGTGGTGTACGGCCCATCGGTGATGGTCAACCTGATCGGCAGCGCGCTGAACTACGCCTGGCTGAAGCTGCCGCTGGTGCATCTGCACTGGTACGACAAAGCGGTGCGTCCTGGCCGCAAGGTGGGACATCTGAACCTGACCGACCCCGACCCCGACCGCCTCAACGCCACGCTGGAGGCACTCTCCCCGCTATTGCCGCCGGAGTACGCCAGCGGCATCCTCTGGGCGCAAAGCCAGTTTAAATAAAAGAGAAAACGCCGGAGAAAGGATCTTATCCCTTCCCCGGCCCCGCCTTCAGCGCGTAAAATCCCGCCCATTGCCGTTTCTTTTTTTCAGGATTTCACATGAACGATGGTACGGACTATCGCGCCATTCTTACCGCCGGTATTCCATTAATTGACGTGCGCGCCCCGGTTGAATTTCAGCAGGGCGCGATGCCGGGCGCAATCAACCTGCCCCTGATGAACGACGACGAGCGCGCCGCCGTCGGCACCTGCTATAAGCGTCAGGGTTCCGACGCCGCGCTGGCGCTGGGTCACCGGCTGGTCAGCGGTGAGATCCGCCAGCGGCGGCTCGACGCCTGGCTACGCGCCTGCCAGGCGCATCCGCAGGGCTATTTGTGCTGCGCGCGCGGCGGTCTGCGCTCGCATATCGTTCAGCGGTGGCTGGCGGAGGCGGGCACGCCCTTTCCGCTGGTCAGTGGCGGCTATAAGGCGCTGCGTCAGGCGGCGATTCAGGCCACCGAAGCGCTGGTGCAAAAACCCATCGTGCTCATCGGCGGCTGCACCGGCAGCGGGAAAACCCAGCTGGTGCGCAGGCAGCCGAACGGCGTGGATCTGGAAGGGCTGGCGCGCCATCGCGGCTCCTCCTTTGGCCGCACGGTGGAGCCTCAGCTGAGCCAGGCCAGCTTTGAGAACCAGCTCGCCGCGGAGCTGCTCAAAACCGACGCGCGACAGGATCTGCGCCTGTGGGTGCTGGAGGACGAAAGCCGGGCGATCGGCGCCAACCACCTGCCCGAGTGCCTGCGCGAACGGATGGCGCAGGCCCCGGTCGCCGTCGTGGAAGATCCGTTTGCTCTGCGCCTTGAGCGGCTGAACGACGAATATTTTGTGCGTATGCACCGCGATTTTACCCAAGCCTACGGCGAGGAGCAGGGCTGGCAGGCGTACAGCGAATATCTGCATCATGGGCTGTTCGCCATTCGCCGTCGTCTGGGGCTACAGCGCTATGCGGAGCTGAGGGCGCTGCTGGAGGTCGCGCTACGGACGCAGCGGGCCAGCGGCACCACCGGGGGGCATCTCGCCTGGCTGACGCCGCTGCTGAACGAATATTACGATCCGATGTATCGCTATCAGCTGGAAAAGAAGGCGGCGAAAATCGTCTTTCGCGGTGACTGGCAGGCGGTCGCCGACTGGCTGAAGGCCCGGCGGTAAAGGCCCCGGAAACAGGCGTGGGGAAAACGGTGGGCGGAAGGAAAAAATACACCGCCGCCGGAACCAGGAGGTATCCGGCGGCGGTTTAGCGGCGCGCATCCACAAGGGATGACGCCGTCAGGACTTAGAAGTCGTAGCGCAGACGCACCAGGTTCATATCGCCCAGATTGTCGGTGCTGGAGGTGAATACGTGCTCGTAATCCACGCGGAAGCCGTAATCCAGCTGGAAGCTAATGCCCACGCCGTTGTCGGTACGCAGATAATCGCGGCCGTTCACATACTCAATGCGGTCACCCATCACGTACGGCTGAATGGATTTCACCGCATACTGGCCGATCGGGAAGGTATAGCCGGCAAAGTATTCCAGGCCCCACGCATCGCCTGCGAAATAGTCGGTGGCAGAGACTTTTTTGGTGGTCATAAAGTTCTGATACCAGCCGCCGCCCGCGGAGAAGGTCCAGTTGTCCGGTTTCCAGCTCAGCGCCGTACCGACGATGTTCTGATCGTAGGTTTTATTGCCGTTGCCGCGCATTTCCGCACGGGTGTAGTTCCACGCCGTACCCCAGGTCAGATCGTCAGTGATGCGATAATCCGCACCCAGCGAGCCGCCGCCCCTGCGCTTGTAGTTCAGGCCGTTGTTGGCATTGTAGTCATCGCTGAACAGATAAGAAGCATAGAGATCGACGTCTCCAACGGTTTTCTTATATTTCAGAGATTTACGGGTGCGATAGGAGCCGTCATAATCGCCGTTGATACCGTTACCCGGTGCCTGGCCGATCATGTCGTAATCCCAGATGTCGGTTTTCGCGCCCACCACATCATAGTAAACGCTGTTCTGCTGGCCGAAGGTCAGCGTACCCCAGGTATCACTCTTCAGACCGGTGTAAAGCATACGACGGGTGGTGTCGTTTGCGCCGTCCGCGTAATGATTATCCCAGTTGAACAGTGCCGGAATGTTCACGCCCAGCTCGTAGTAGCTGATCCAGCTGATATCGTCGAACAGGTAGTAATCCGCGGCGAAGCGGAAACGGGTGCCGCCATCAAAGCCATTGCGCTTATAGCCGTTGGCCCCGTCGTCGCCGGTCATATTCTGAAACTGCGGACGGATACTGCCGCCCACGGTGAAGTTCAGGCGGCTGAGCGGATCGCCCGCCTGGGGATCTTGTTTAAGAACGGTGATTTCCGCTTGGGAAGCGAAAGACGCTAATGCCACTGCTGCGCCGATCGATGCCGCCAGCGCTGTTTTTTTTATATTCATTAGGTTTCCTTGATAGATTACCCGCTTATAGTTACCAGCAGAATATTATCTTGCTTTAACCGCATCGTGTTATCGGTTTTTTATTATTTTGTGCGGTTAAAAAGAGAAGCGCCGGTTTTCCCGGCGCTTAACGAACAAACAGAATACTATTGGTTGAAGTAACGATGCAGCGACCCGCCCTTCAGCAGGCGCGAGCCGGTCCAGCCGCCACAAAGCGTAAGCAGCAGCGTACCGCAGACCGGCAGGGCGACCCACAGCCGCCAGTCCGGCTGCCAGGGAAAGTCAAACACCCTCTTTTGCAGCAGCGCCAGCGCGGTCTCCGCCCCGACGGCCGCCACCAGCCCCGACGCCAGCCCAAGGATAGCGAATTCATACCACAGGGTGGCGCGCAGCAGCCGCCTGCCCGCGCCCAGGGTGCGCCAGACCACCCTCTCCTGATGACGCTGACGCATACCGACCTGCACCTGCGCCAGCAGTAGCAGCACGCCGCAGGCGGTAACCAGCACCACCATCACCTCCAGCGCCCGGCTTACCTGCGCCAGCACCTGGCCTATCTGTTTAAGGATCGCCCCAATATCGAGCAGGCTGACGGTCGGGAACTGGCGGTTGAGCTGGGTCAGCACGCCGCTCTCCTTCTCAAGGCGGAAGCTGGTCAGCCAGCTCTGAGGCTGCCCGTCCAGCGCGCCGCCGGGGAAAATAAAGAAGAAGTTAGGCCGCAGGCTTTCCCAGTCCACGTTGCGCAGGCTGCTGACCTTCGAGGTGAACTCCCGCGTATCGCCGGTAAAGGTCACGCTGTCGCCAACCCGAACGTTCAGCCGCTCCGCCAGCCCCTTATCCATCGACACTTCCCCCGCCTTCGGCGGCCAGCTGCCGGCGGCCAGCGGGTTATAAGGCTGCGGCGCGTCCTGCCAGGTCAGGTTCAGCTCGCGGTTCAGCGCCTCATCCTTACCGCCCTTCGTCGGCTTCCCGTTCACCGCCGTTATGCGCGCCCGCACGATGGGCCAAAACGCCGTCGGCTCAACCCGATGCCGGGTAAGAAAAGTCTTCAGCGGCGTGACCTCGTCCGGGGCGATGTTTATCAGATAATAGTTTGGACTCTCCGGCGGCAGCTGCTCCTGCCAGCGCCCCAGCAGGTCGCCGCGCAGTACCAAAAGCAGGGCCAGCAGCATAAAGGAGAGGGAGAAGGCGGCAAGCTGGCTCAGGGTGGACCACGGCTGGCGCAGCAGCCGGCTGATGGCCAGCCGCATCGGCAGCGAAGCCCGGGTGACGCCGCGCAGGGCGTTAAGCAGCAGCCAGCCCAGCGCGCCACACAGCAGCGCCAACACCAGCACGCCGCCCAGCACCGCCCACAGCAGCGGGCTGCCGCCCATCAGCGCGGCCAACATCAGCACGACAATCAGCGTTACGGCCGGAAGATAAAACTTCAGCGGCCAGACCCTGGCCACCACGTCGCGACGCAGCACCCGCAGCGGCTGCGTCGCCAGCAGCAGCCGATAAGGCCGCAGCCCCACCAGCAGCGAGATCCCCCCCACCGTCCCCAGCGCCCACAGCCAGGGCCAGAGGCTGGCGGACGGCAGGGCCACGGGCAGTACGGGCTTAAGCAGCAGCATCAGCGCATGTTCAAACAGCAGGCCGAGGGCACCGCCGATCGACATGGAGAGTGCCAGCACCAGCAGCCACTGCCCGACAATAAGCCTGCGCAGCTGCGCCCTGCCCGCGCCAAGGGTTTTCAGAATCGCGATCGGGTCGTAGCGGCTGCGGCAGTAGTGGCTCATCGCTACCGCCACGGCGGAGGCCGACAGCAGCAGGGTCAACAGCGCCGAAAGCAGCAGAAACTGCCGGGAACGCGCCAGGGATCTGCCCAGCGCGCTTTCATCCTGCTGTAGCCCCTCCCAGCGGTGCTCCGTCCTGAGCTGCGGCAGCAGCCACTTTTCATAGCCGTCAAGCTGCGCCGCCGCGCCGCCTAACTTATAGCGCCATATAACGCGGCTGCCGGGCCGCACCGCGCCGGTTTTCGCCACGTCGGCCACGTTCATCATTATGCGCGGTGCCGTCTGGAACGGATTAAACCCGGCGTCCGGCTCCTGAACCACTTCACCCGCGATGCGCAGGGTGGCGTCGCCGACGTCGAGGGTATCACCGGTTTTCAGATTAAGCAGCGCCATCAGCCGCGGCTCCAGCAGCACCGCGCCGGGCTGCGGCTTCAGCCCCGGCGGAGAGGTGTCCAGCGTCCCGTACAGGGGATAAGCGGCGTCCACCGCCTTGACGCTTGCCAGCTGTGGGGTATCGGCGGCGAAGGCCATGGTGACAAAGGTCAGCTGTTCGCTGACGGCGAGGCCGCGCCTGCGCGCTTCGTCAATCCACGCCTGCGGCACCTCGCGGGAGCTGCGCAGTGTGCGATCGCCGGCCATAAACTCACGGCTCTGCTGGCTCAGCCCTTTTTCCATACGATCGCTAATATTGCCCAGCGCCACCACGCAGGCCACCGCCAGACTCAGCGCCAGCCAGACAATCAGCAGCGAGGGGGAGCGCCATTCGCGCCAGAACCAGCGGGCAATCATACCTCCTCCTGCAGCTTTCCGTTCACCAGCCGCAGACGCCTGTCGCAGCGCGCCGCCAGCGCCGGATCGTGGGTCACCAGAATCAGGGTGGTGCCATGCTCGCGGTTCAGCGAAAACAGGAGGTCGGCGATTTTATCGCCGGTCCGCCGGTCAAGGTTGCCCGTCGGCTCGTCGGCGAAAAGCACCTCTGGCCGTCCATTAAACGCCCGCGCCAGCGCCACCCGCTGCTGCTCGCCGCCGGAAAGCTGCGCCGGCAGATGGGTAAGGCGCTTGCCCAGCCCCAGCTGCTCCAGCAGCGCCCTGGCCCCCGCCCGGCTCTGCCCGCTTTTTTCCCCCCGCAGCAGCGCCGGCAGCTCGACGTTTTCCAGGGCGTTGAGGGTGGGAATCAGCATGAAAGACTGAAAAACAAAGCCGATGTGCCGGGCGCGTAGCCGCGCCCGCGCCTCTTCGTCCATACGATGCAGCGGCTCTCCCACCAGCATGACCTCACCGTCGCTGCCGTCGTCCAGCCCGGCGAGGATCGCCAGCAGCGTGGACTTTCCCGATCCCGATTCGCCAATCAGCGCAATGGTTTCGGCCCGTTTGACAACCAGTTCAACTCCGGTAAGGATGGAGAGTTCCTGCTCTCCCTGGCCGATGGATTTTTTGAGATGATGAACTTCAATAATGTTTTTCGCTGGCATTTGCCCTTCCTGTTTCTGTTCGCCTTCCGCGCCGCCGCCACCGACACGCTATTGGTCCTCGGGGACAGCCTGAGCGCCGGTTACCACATGCCCGCCGGCGACGCCTGGCCCGCGCTGGTCAACGATAAATGGCACAATAAGATGTCCGTTGTTAACGCCAGCATCAGCGGCAGCACCTCGCAGCAGGGGCTGGAGCGCCTGCCCGCGCTGCTTAAGCAGCATCAGCCACGCTGGGTGCTGGTGGCGCTGGGCGGCAACGACGGCCTGCGCGGCTTCCAGCCGCAGCAAACCGGGCAGACCCTGCGCGAAATCGTTAACGTCGTCAGAAAGGCCAACGCCGAACCGCTGCTGATGCAAATTCGCCTGCCGCCTAACTACGGTCGTCGTTATAATGAAGCCTTTAGCGCCATCTATCCAAAGCTTGCCGGAGAACTGAATATTCCCCTGCTGCCCTTTTTTATGGAAGAGATCTACCTGAAAACGCAGTGGATGCAGGATGACGGCATACACCCTAACCGTGATGCCCAGCCGTTTATCGCCGAATGGATGGTCAAGCAACTCACTCCCTTAGTAAATCATGGTTCATAAAGCAGCGGGAAGGCTCACAGGTAAAGTTATGCAAAAAGCAGTCTTGATAACAGGATGTTCCAGCGGCATCGGGCTGGAGAGCGCAATTGACCTTAAACGCCAGGGTTTTCAAATCATTGCCGGGTGTCGTAAGCCGGAGGATGTGGTCCGCATGAACGACCAGGGGTTTACCGGCGTGCAGCTCGATCTCGACTCGCCGGAAAGCGTGGATCGCGCCGCCGATGAGGTAATAGCCCTGACCGGTAACCGTTTATACGGGATCTTTAACAATGCCGGCTACGGGGTTTACGGCCCGCTGACCGCCGTCAGCCGCCGGCAGATGGAGCAGCAGTTCTCCAGCAACTTTTTCGGCACCCACCAGCTTACGCTGCGCCTGCTGCCCGCCATGCTGCCCCACGGGGAAGGGCGCATCGTGATGACCTCCTCGGTGATGGGGCTTATCGCCACCCCCGGCCGCGGCGCTTATGCCGCCAGCAAACACGCGCTGGAAGCCTGGTCCGACGCGCTGCGCATGGAGCTGCGCCACAGCGGCATCAGAGTCAGCCTGATTGAGCCAGGCCCCATACGCACCCGCTTTACCCAAAACGTTAACCAGACCCAGAGCGACAGGCCGGTGGAAAACCCCGGCATTGCCGCTCGCTTCACCCTGGGGCCGGAGGCGGTGGTTGCCAAAGTCCGCCACGCCTTTACCAGCGACAGGCCGAGGCTGCGCTACCCGGTTACGCTGGTCACCTGGGCTGTTATTCTGCTCAGGCGTCTGCTGCCGGGCCGCCTGATGGATAAAATTTTGCAGGGCTGAGTTGAAGCCCGCGCGCCAGCCCCCATGTAAAAACACACAGATAAACAGAGAGCGACGCCATGTCCGTACAGAATATTATTACTATTAACGAATCGAACCTGCAGCAGACCCTTGAACAGTCCATGACCACGCCGGTGCTGTTCTACTTCTGGTCCGAGCGCAGCCAGCACTGCCAGCAGTTGACGCCGGTGCTGGAGAGCCTCGCCGCGCAGTACAACGGGCAGTTTATTCTGGCGAAGCTCGACTGCGACGCCGAACAGATGATTGCCGCGCAGTTTGGCCTGCGCGCGATCCCAACGGTCTACCTGTTCCAGAACGGCCAGCCGGTAGACGGCTTCCAGGGGCCGCAGCCGGAAGAGGCGATCCGCGCCCTGCTCGACAAGGTGCTGCCGCGCGAAGAGGAGCTGAAGGCGCAGCAGGCGATGCAGCTGATGCAGGAGGGTAACTACCTGGAAGCCCTGCCGCTGCTGAAGGAGGCCTGGCAGCTCTCCGGCCAGAACGGCGAAATCGGCCTGCTGCTGGCGGAGACCCAGATCGCCCTGAACCGCACCGAAGAGGCGGAAGCGGTGCTGCAGACTATTCCCCTGCAGGATCAGGATACCCGCTATCAGGGGCTGGTGGCGCAGATCGATCTGCTGAAACAGGCGGCGGATACGCCGGAGATCCAGCAGCTTCAGCAGCAGGTGGCGGACAATCCGCAGGACGCCGGGCTGGCAACCCAGCTGGCGCTGCAGCTGCACCAGGTGGGGCGCAATGAGGAGTCGCTGGCGCTGCTGTTCAGCCATCTGAAAACGGATCTCGCCGCCGCCGACGGGCAGGCGCGCAAGACCTTCCAGGAGATCCTCGCCGCGCTGGGCACCGGCGACGCGCTGGCATCGAAGTACCGCCGCCAGCTGTACGCGCTGCTGTACTGATTCGTCCCCCGGCCTTGCCTGGCCGGATAAACCTGTCGCCGCCGGAAGCGCCCGGCGGCGACAGCGCCTCTTTTACCTGCCCGCCTCGCAACTTTTCCCGACTGATGCCGTTGATTCCGGGCGAATTTATCGCCCTTTGTCGATATACTGGCGCACAATAAGCCCAGGCCGTGTCTCTTCATCAGGGAAATCCGCAAAGGAGGTAGTTTCATGTTGATCTTTATCCCGATTCTTATTTTTGTCGCGCTGGCCGTCGTCGCCTCCGGCGTCAAAATTGTTCCGCAGGGATATCAGTGGACCGTAGAGCGCTTCGGCCGCTATACCAAAACGCTGCAGCCGGGGCTAAGCCTGGTGGTGCCGTTTATGGACCGCATCGGCCGAAAAATCAATATGATGGAGCAGGTGCTGGATATCCCTTCCCAGGAGGTGATCTCCAAGGATAACGCCAACGTCACCATCGACGCGGTGTGCTTTATCCAGGTGATTGACGCCCCGCGCGCGGCGTATGAGGTCAGCAACCTGGAGCTGGCGATCATCAACCTCACCATGACCAACATCCGCACCGTGCTCGGCTCGATGGAGCTTGACGAAATGCTCTCCCAGCGCGACAGCATTAATACCCGCCTGCTGCACATTGTCGATGAGGCGACCAACCCGTGGGGCATCAAGGTCACCCGTATTGAAATCCGCGACGTGCGCCCGCCGGCGGAGCTGATCTCCTCAATGAACGCCCAGATGAAGGCGGAACGCACCAAGCGCGCCTATATCCTGGAGGCGGAAGGGGTGCGCCAGGCGGAGATCCTCAAGGCCGAGGGGGAGAAGCAGTCGCAGATCCTGAAAGCGGAAGGCGAGCGCCAGTCGGCGTTCCTGCAGGCCGAGGCCCGGGAGCGATCGGCCGAGGCGGAAGCCCGCGCCACCAGGATGGTCTCTGAGGCCATCGCCTCCGGGGATATCCAGGCGGTGAACTACTTCGTGGCGCAAAAATATACCGAAGCCCTGCAGCAGATCGGCTCGGCAAACAACAGCAAGGTGGTGATGATGCCGCTGGACGCCAGCAGCCTGATGGGCTCCATCGCCGGGATCGCCGAGCTGGTTAAGGACAGCGCCAGCGAGCGCACGAAATCATGATTGCGACGCTCCTCCAGCATCCGCACCTCCTGTGGCTCAGCCTCGGCGGCCTGCTGCTGGCCGCCGAAATGCTGGGCGGCAACGGCTATCTGCTGTGGAGCGGCGTGGCGGCGGTGGTCACCGGTATCGTCGCCTGGCTGCTGCCGGTTGGCTGGGAGTGGCAGGGGGTGATATTCGCCGTCACCACCCTGCTCGCCGCCTGGCTGTGGTGGAAGTGGCTGGCCCGGCGCGTCGGCCGACAAAGGCCCGCCGCCGGCCAGCTTAACCAGCGCGGACAGCAGCTGGTCGGCCGCCGCTTTGTGCTGGAAGCGGCGCTGGTCAACGGTCGCGGTCGCCTGCGCGTCGGCGACAGCGCGTGGCCGGTAAGCGCTGGCGAAGATCTGCCCGCCGGCACCCGGATCGAAGTCATCGCCGTTGAGGGCATAACGCTGTTTATCCGCCCCGTAGACACCTAACAACCAGACAGGAAAAGTTATGATCGTCAGGAAGACCCCTCTCGCTTTCACCCTGTGCGTCCTGCTGACCGCCGCGCCGCAGGCCCTCGCCTCTTTTGACGAACCGGACTGCAGCTGGAGCGACGAGTTCTGTCTGCTGAAGGGCGTGCCGGCGCTGACGCCCGACAATGATTCCCGCGATAACCTGCTGCGCCTGCTGAGCGAGGCCAGGGCCTTCGCCCTTCCCGTGCAGGCGATGCCCGCCGATATCACCCGCTCCCGGGATTTCTATTTCGCCTGGCATCCTGAGTGGCTCAACGGCCGCCCGTCGACCGCTCCTGAAGAGGCCGGGCCTCAGGACGTTCCCCTCAGCGCGCAGCTGGCGGCGCTGAACATCGATCCGATGCAGTTGGCCCCCTCCGCTGAGAACGGCGACTACCTGGGGCCGGCTGACTATTCGCAGGAAAACCGCTTTGTCTCCAATACGCCCCGGGCCGTCAGCGCCTACATTGCCGCCCTGCAGGCTGACGAAACCCTCTCTGCGCCGCAGCGGCAGACTCTGGCCAGGGCGCGCCTGGCGCTGTTCTATGGCACGCCTGCGGATCGGCTCCAGGAGAGCCTTTCGGCCTTTCCGACCGGCTCCACCGCGCTTCTGTTCAGCACCTATCTTTCCGGTATCGTCCACTTTTATAACGGCGACTATGACGCCGCCTCGCAGGACTTTACCCTGCTGCTGGAGAGCCGCCAGCCGTGGCTGACGGAAACCGCGCAGTACATGCTGATGCGCACGGCGCTGAACCGAAGCAGCCAGCACAGCGTCGGCCGGTACGGCGAGTTCGATCTCAACAGGGTAAGCCAGGAGGCGGCCAGGCAGGCGCAGGAGGAGGCGCAGCGCTATCTGCAGCGCTGGCCGGAGGGGCGCTATGCCGACTCCGCGCGCGGTATGCTGCGCCGCATCAGCTGGTATCAGCAGGCGTGGCCGCAGCTGGCGACGCTGTATGAGCAGGCGCTTTCACAGGCCGCGGACGCCCGGACGCTGCGGGAACGAATCATCGAATATGACAACGTCTTCGGTATGCAGTTTTTCAACGATCCGCCGCGGTCGACCTTTGCCAACGCGCCGCTGGTCAGCTACGTGGAGCTGCTGCGCGCGCTTCGCCTGAACGGCGGCTCGCAGCCCACGCTGACCCAGGCGCAGCTCGACGCCAGCAGGGCGGTTTTTGAGAAGAGCGGCAGGCTGCCGCTGTGGCACAATCTGCAGCTGAACCTGTGGATGGCGACCAACAACCCGGCCGCCGTTCTGAAGGCCGTCACGCCGGCGCAAACCCTGCCCGCGCGCGATATTCTCGCCTTCAGCGAGCAGGTGCTCTACGGTGAGGCGCTGATGGCCCAGGAGCAGTGGCCCGCCGCGCGCGATTTCTGGCAGCGGCTGCTGAAGCTTAGCCAGGACGACGAGCAGCGGCAGTATATCCAGGCCAAACTGACGGCCACGCTGCTCTCCAGCGGTGACGTGGCGGCGATTTTCGCCCCGGACAGCGCGATAACCAACCTGCGCTTTCGCTCCCGGGCGCTCAAGAAGGCGGCCTCGCCGGCGCTGCTGCGCCAGCAGGCCCGCCGGGGCCCCAACGATGAGGAGCGCACCATCGCCCTGCATACGCTGCTGATCCACGATCTTCTCGAGGGCCGCTTCAGCGACTGGTCGACCGACAGAAAGCTCGCCGCCGCCGTGACCGCGCCGCTCTCCGACGAGGCCTTTGCCGACGTGAGCCTGGAGGTCTTCGACTGGCGCGGCGACGCGGCCGAAGCGGGATACTTCTGTCGTAGCCTCGATGAGACGGTGTTGGCGCTCAGCAAAAACGCCGACGACGCGCACGCCCTCAACTGCCTCGGCGAGTTTTTCCGCACCACCCGGGCGAATATCGACCTGTGGGCGGACGGCGCGGGCAACGACGCGCTGGAGGCCACCAGCCCGCGCCCGCCATCCTACGGGCAGTTCGACAGGCAGAGTTACTATCAGCACATCATTACGTCGCCAAAGGCGGAGCCTGAGGATAAAAGCTACGCGCTGTACCGGGCCGTCATGTGCTACGCGCCGGGCGGATATAACGAGTGCGGCGGCGAAGCGGTAGATAAGCTCATGCGCAAGGGCTGGTACACGCAGTTAAAAACACAGTATCCGGGGAGCCAGTGGGCGCAGCAGCTCAAATACTACTGGTAGTTGCCCTGCTGGCCGGACAGGCGCGGGCGGCGGAGGTCGTCATCACCCGCGAACACCCGGCCTTCTGGCTGTGGTCCGGCGTCCGGGCCGGAGACGAGCTGCAAAACGCGCAGATAGTCTATCTGCACCAGGGCGAGGTGCTGGCCCGGGCGGGGAGCGTCAGGTTTCAGCGTCTCGGCCTGCCGGTGGGCCGCCTCTCCTTTCCCGCCATCTGGCTGACCGTACGTTTCGCCACCCTCAACGTACCGGAGTCGGTTGCGCCGCAAATCGTCCAGCTGCTGCGGCGCTGGCAGGCGGCGGGAAATAAGGTGGTGGGGCTGCAGGTCGATTTTGATGCCGCCACCTACCGGCTGGCGGATTATGCCGACTTTTTACGCCAGCTGCGCCAGCATCTGCCGCCGGAGTATGCGCTCGGAGTGACGGGACTGCTGGACTGGGCGAAAACCGGGGATGTCGCCACGCTGAACGCGCTGCCGGTTGATGAGCTGGTGGTGCAGAGCTACCAGGGGCGACGCACGGTAGCCGATTACCAGAAGTATCTGCCCGCCCTCGCCAGGCTGCGGGTTCCGTTTAAGCTGGGGCTGGTGCAGAACGGCCGCCGCGACCCGCAGGCCGAAGCGCAGCTACGGCGATCGCCCTGGTATCGCGGTACGGTGGTGTTTCTGCTCAACCCGCGCCGTTAGTCATCTGCCCGCTTGCGGCAGCCGCAGCCGGAAAGGTTATTGATAATCGGGCATTCTGCGCCGTCGTCCCCCGGGCAGGACTCCGCCAGCGCCAGCAGCCGGGCGCGCATCGCCTGCAGCTCGCCGATATGACGCTCAATTTCCGCCACCTTCTCCAGGGTGCGCATTTTCACAACCGCGCTCCGGCGATCGGGATCGTTGAGCAGTTTCACCAGCTCGCCGCACTCCTCCAGAGTAAACCCGACCTGGCGCGCCTGGCGCAGCAGCGTCAGCTCATTCAGGTGCCGCTGGCCGTATTGACGATAGCCGTTCTCGCCGCGCAGCGGCGGCGTTACCAGCCCTTTCTCTTCGTAGAATCGAATCGCCTTGCTGGTCAGGCCCGTTTTTTTCGCCACTTCGCTAATGTTCACTGCTCCTCCTGCTGCTTGTTTCGCCACGACACCGGGCGGTGGCTTCAGGGAATAACCTGTAATAACGCGCTTTCCTTCTCATCTTACCGTATGCCCGCGATCCGCCAGGACCAGGCTGTGTCCCTTAACCGGGCGTGGCGTCGACGCTGAGCCAGAAGCGCGTAATCAAGGCGGAGGGCGCAGGACAGAGTGAACTCTGTTCAAGCCCGACAACGCAGAGTACGCACTTGTGGTTCGCGTCCCGCGGGGCTAGGGCCATTCAGGTCCGCTGCTGTGTTGCTCGCCGTGCATCTGGAATAACCAGACATTACGGCTCGCGCCTTACCCCGGACCTGAATGACCGCCAGCGACGCTCGCGAACGGTTAAGGGACACAGCCTAATTCCTTGTAATGACTGTTGTTACAGGCGATCGCCTTCACACTATTGGCTTTTTAAAGCGAGACGGTTTGACGCAAATCAAAAAGTTGCATCGTTACTGCACCTTTCACATTGAACGGACGCCGTCAATTTCATATAAACACGAATGATAATAATGATCATTCTCAACAGGACTCTCGCATGGTGTCACGAACGGGTCAACACGCTTTGCTTCTCTCAACCCTGGCGCTATGCGTAGCAGGCGCGGCTTCGGCAGCCGATCCCCACGCCCGGCACGATACGTCAGATAATCATACGCTGATTGTTACCGCTAACCGCTCAGAAAGCAGCCTCTGGGAAAGCCCGGCGACCATCCAGGTTATCGATCGCCAGACGCTGCAGAACTCCACCAGCGTCTCCATTGCCGACGACCTGCAGGATATTCCCGGCGTTGAGGTCACCGATAACGCGCTGGCGGGCCGCAAGCAGATTCGCATCCGCGGTGAGGCCTCGTCGCGGGTGCTGATCCTGATCGACGGCCAGGTGGTCAGCTATCATCGCGCCGGGCAAAACTACGGCGCGGGCCTGCTGATTAACGAGTCCGCGCTGGAGCGCATCGAAGTGGTCAAAGGTCCCTGGTCGGTGCTCTATGGCTCGCAGGCCATCGGCGGCGTGGTCAACTTTATTACCAAAAAAGGGGGCGATAAGCCGCTCGCGGGCAGCGTCAAGGCCGTCTATAACTCCGCCACCGCCGGATGGGAAGAGTCGGCCGCCGCCTGGGGCAGCATTGGCAACTTTGACTACCGGATTAACGGCAGCTACGCCGATCAGGGCAACCGCGACACGCCGGACGGCAGGCTGCCGGACACAAACTTCCGCAACGATGGCCAGGGCCTGTGGCTTGGCTATCACCTCGATCGCCATAAGTTCGGCCTGTCGCTCGATCGCTACAATACCGTCACCCGGACCTGGCTCAGCCCAAAGGATAGTCAGGATTTCGACGAATTCAGCGTTAAGATCCCGAAGCTGGAGCGGGAGAAGATCGGCCTGTTCTACGACTTCGACGCCGGCGGCGACTCTCTGAAAGCGATCCATCTCGACGCCTGGGAGCAGACCATCGAGCGTAAGTTTGAGAATCAGGTGAAAACCACCCAGCCGATCCCAGGGCCGCTGATCCAGGCGCTGACCGTCAGCAGTCAGACCAGAACCAACGATAAGCAGTACACCCAGGGCGTCACCCTGCAGAGCAATTTCTCGCTGCCGGCGAACAACGCGCTGATTATCGGCACCCAGTATCAGCACGACAAGGTGAAGCAGGCCACCCGCACCCAGAGCCGACAAACGGCGGCGAGCGGCCTCTTCGACAGGCAAACCACTACCCTTTCGCATACCGGGGCCGGGCAGAGCAACGTCTCGCTGTTCGCGCAAAACGAGTGGCGCTTCGCCGATAGCTGGACCTGGACCCTTGGTGCCCGCCAGTACTGGCTCTCCTCTAAGCTCGACCGCAGCGACAGCCAGAGCAGCGCGGGATGGCAGTCGGCGGGCGGCCGGTCAGCCCATGACGATGCGCTGGTCACCTCCTCCAGCCTGCGCTACTCCGGCTTTGACAACCTTGAACTGCGCGCGGCGTATGCCCAGGGCTACGTCTTCCCGACGCTGGCGCAGCTGTTTATGCAAACCTCCGCCGGGGGCAGCGTCACCTGGGGCAATAGCGGCCTGAAGGCGGAGCGCTCCAATAACTATGAGCTGGGAGCACGCTATAAAGGCAACCTGTGGCTGGTCGACGGGGCGGTGTACTACTCGGAAGCCAAAGACTATATCGCCAGCCTGGCCTGCTCGGGACAGCCGGTCTGCAACGGCAACAGCGCCTCCTCCCGCGGCGGTTATTACTACTACGACAACATCAATCGCGCCAGGAGCTGGGGTATGGAGCTGTCGGCAGAGTACAACGGCTGGGCCGTTTCCCCTTATCTGAGCGGCAATCTGATTCGCCGTCAGTACGAAGGCGATACCCTTAAGACCTGGGATACCGGCGAACCGGCGCTGACGGGACGAGCGGGCCTGAAGCACACCCTGCTGCTGAACGCCGCCAACGTCACCTCGGACCTCTTTGTTCGCGCCGCCTCCCGCGCCAAAGACAGAACCGGCAGTAAAGAGACGAACTATGCGGGCTGGGCAACCCTTAACCTCGCCTTTAACGCCGAATTTGGCCCGCAGGATCAGTATCAGGTCAACCTGGCCCTCAATAACCTGACCAACAAGCGTTACCAGACCGCGCACGAATCGATTCCTGCGGCGGGCCTTAACGCGGCGGTTGGCTTTGCATGGAACTTCTGAAAATGAAAAAACTGATTGCGGGTTTACTGACCCTCGCCTGCGCCTTTGGCGCGCAGGCCGCCTCCCGACTGGTGGTGGCGGGCGGCTCCCTCACCGAGATTATCTACGCGATGGGCGCGGGCGATCGCGTGGTCGGGGTGGATCAAACCACCTCCTGGCCGCCGGAAACCGCCGCGCTTGCGCACATCGGCTACTGGAAGCAGCTGAACAGCGAGGGCATTTTATCCCTGCGCCCGGACAGCGTAATCACCTGGCAGGACGCCGGACCGCCGATCGTTCTGGATCAGCTGCGCGGGCAAAAGGTCAAGGTGGTAACCCTGCCGCGCGTTCCCGCCACGGTCGATCGGCTGTACGCCAACATTCACACCCTGGCGCAGCTCCTGCAGATCCCTGCCCAGGGCGAGGCGCTGACGGAGCGTATCCGCCAGCGCCTGGCGCGCGTCCAGCGCAGCGTGGCGGCGAAAGGCGCGCCGGTGACGGCGCTGTTTATTCTTTCCGCCGGCGGCAGCGCCCCGCAGGTGGCCGGTAAAGGCAGCGTCGCCGACGCCATCATGACCCTCGCGGGCGCGCGCAACGTGGCAACCCACGCCCAGTACAGCAGCTACAGCGCCGAATCGCTGATCGCGGCCAACCCGCAGGTGATTATCGTAACGTCACAAATGGTGGACGGCGATCTCAACCGCCTGCGCGCCATTGCCGGGATCGCCCATACCGCCGCCTGGAAAAATCAGCGCATTATCACTATCGACCAGGCGCAGATCCTGGGAATGGGTCCGCGCGTCACCGATGCGGTGGAAATCCTGCACCAGCAGTTCTGGCCCCAATAGATGGATGTGATACAGACCTTATGAAAACAGTCAATCCCCTGGATCTCACCCCACATTTCGCCCTGGAGGGAAACCAGCCCTTTAAAGATCGCCGGGCGACCATGCCGTGGCGCGGCGCGATCCCGCTGGCAAAAGAGCAGCTGTCGCCAACCTGGCTGGCGCTTATCGGCCGGGCGGCTCCTCCGCGCAAAAGGCTGGTCTATCTGCATATTCCGTTTTGCGCCACCCACTGCACCTTCTGCGGCTTTTATCAGAACCGCTTTGACGCGGAGAGCTGCGCCCGCTACACCGACGCGCTGATCCGCGAGATCGAGATGGAGGCCGACAGCGTTCTGCATCAGTCGGCTCCCATCCACGCGGTTTACTTCGGCGGCGGCACGCCGTCGGCGCTGTCGGCCAGGGACCTGGCGCGAATCATTACTACCCTGCGTGAAAAGCTGCCGCTGACGCCGGACTGCGAAATCACCATCGAAGGCCGGGTGCTCAGTTTTGACGACAACCGGATCGACGCCTGCCTCGACGCCGGTGCTAATCGCTTCTCCATCGGCATTCAGTCGTTTAACAGCGCCATCCGCAAGAAGATGGCGCGCACCGCCGACGGCCCTGCCGCCGCCGCCTTTATGAGAGGGCTGGTTAAGCGGGACCGCGCCGCCGTGGTCTGCGACCTGCTGTTCGGCCTGCCCGGCCAGGATGAAAAGCGGTGGGGAGAAGATCTGGCGATAGCCCGGGACATCGGCCTCGACGGGGTCGATCTTTACGCCCTCAATCTGCTCCCCAACACCGCGCTGGGCAAGGCGGTGGAAAACGGCCGCACCGCCGTCCCCTCTCCGGCGGCGCGGCGCGACCTCTATCTTCAGGGCTGTGATTTTATGGACAGCGCCGGCTGGCGCTGTATCAGCAACAGCCACTGGGCGCGCACCACCCGCGAGCGCAACCTGTATAACCTGCTGATTAAGCAGGGGGCGGACTGCCTGGCGTTCGGCTCCGGCGCGGGCGGCTCGGTCAACGGCTACTCGTGGATGGTTGAGCGCCGCCTCCCGGCGTGGCACGAGACGATCGCCGCCGGTAAAAAGCCGCTGATGATGATGATGCGCACCGCCGAACGCGGCTTCCAGTGGCGGCACACGCTGCAGGCGGGCGTAGAAACGGCCCGCGTCCCGCTGGATGAGCTGACCCCGCACGCGGCGCGGCTCGCCCCCCTGCTCAGCCAGTGGCACCGGGCGGGTCTGACCCGCGACGCCTCGACCTGCCTGCGTCTGACCAACGAAGGACGCTTCTGGGCGAGCAACATTTTACACTCTCTTGACGCGCTGATTCAGGAACTCAATACGCCGCGCAATGCGATAGAAACACCTTAACAGGAGTAATTTATGAGCCATGTCTCTTTGCAGGATTTTTTAAAAACCGGGCCGGACGGCACGCTGGAAGCCATTGCACAGCAGTACAACACCACCCTGCTTGAGGTGGTAAAAAATCTGCCCGCCCCGACGCTGGTCGCCGGCGATCGCTTTGACGCCGTCTGGGATGCCGTCTGCGAATGGGGCAACGTCACCACCCTGGTGCACACCGCGGACGTGATCCTGGAGTTCAGCGGCGAGCTGCCCTCCGGATTCCACCGCCACGGCTACTTCAACCTGCGCGGTAAAAAAGGCATGACCGGCCACATCAGGGCGGAAAACTGCACGCATATCGCGCTGGTGGAGCGCAAATTTATGGCGATGGACACCGCGTCAATCCTCTTCTTTAACGCGGCCGGCGGCGCGATGTTTAAAATCTTCCTTGGCCGTGATGAGCATCGCCAGCTGTCGGGCGACCAGCTGGAAGCCTTCCGCGCTCTGGCCGCCTCCCTGAAGGAAGCCGCCCAATGACGCCCTGGCTACTCTTCGGCGCGGGCGGCGGCGGCGTAGGCGCGCTGACGCTTGATCTGGCGCTGGCGGATCGCCGCCCGGCCTTCGCCGTGGTGCGCAATCCGCAGGCCGCCGCGGCGCTGCAAAAAAAGGGCGTACAGGTCTTTAACGGCGACGCCTGCGACGCCGACGTGGTGGCCGCCGCCTGCCGCGCCGCGGGCCAGCAGGCGCTCGTTATCTCCTCCATGGGCGGCGCGCAGGACTATCTGGCGCACCGCACCGTCATCGACGAGGCCGAAAAGGCGGGCATCAGCAAAATGATCCTGGTGACCTCGCTGGGCTGCGGCGACAGCTGGCAATTTTTATCCGCCCGCGCCAGGGCCGCCTTTGGCCAGGCCGTGCGGGAAAAGACGCTGGCGGAAAGCTGGCTGCAGACCAGCCGGCTGGATTATGCCATTCTTCGTCCCGGCGGGCTGCTCAACGGTGAAGCCACCGGCAGGGCGCGGCGATTTCCGGATCGGGAGTGCCACGGCTTTGTGAGGCGCGCGGACGTTGCCGCGCACATTCGCGAGCTGGCCTGCGCGCCCGCGCTACACCAGCGGATCTGGAGCCTGGTAGAGCCAGAGCTAAAGCCGACGTAACCCCTCCCGCGGCGCGGGCTATCCGCGCCGCAAAGACCTCATGGAGCTTTGCGTGTTCAAGGATTCACTCTCTTCCGCCGGCGTATTGACGGGCCTCGCCCTGCTGCTGATCGCGCTGGCGCTGTTTGCTGCCTCTCAGGGGGCGCTACATATCAGCCTCCAGGCCCTTTTTGAGGAGGAATACCGCGCTATCTGGCTGAATATCCGCCTGCCGAGGGTGCTGCTGGCGGTGCTGGTCGGCGGCGCGCTGGCCGCGGCGGGCGTTATCATGCAGGGGCTGTTCCGCAATCCGATGGCCGATCCGGGCCTTCTTGGCATCAGCAGCGGCTCCGCGCTGATGGTTGGAGTGGCCATCGTCATCCCCTTCTCCTTCCCCGTCGTTCTGGCGCTGTATGAACAGATGATTTTCGCCGTCGCGGGCAGCATGGTGGTATGCAGCGTTATTTTTCTGATTAGCCAGCGTCACAGACACGGCGGCATGATGCAGCTACTGCTGGCCGGGATCGCCATCAACGCGCTGTGCGGGGCGGCCATCGGCATCCTGAGCTACGTCGGCGACGACCAGCAGCTGCGCCAGCTCACCCTGTGGATGATGGGCAATCTTGGCCAGGCCCAGTGGCCGACGCTGCTGGTTGCCGGCTCGTTTATCCTGCCGACGATTATCGCGACCGCCACCCTTTCCGGGACGCTGAACCTGCTGCAGCTTGGCGATGAAGAGGCGCACTACCTGGGCGTGAACGTAAAGCGTCAGCGCCAGCTGCTGCTGCTGCTCAGCTCGCTGTTGGTGGGGGCGGCCGTGTCGGTCAGCGGCATTATCGGTTTTGTCGGTCTGGTGATCCCGCACCTGATCCGCATGACGATCGGCGCCGATCACCGCTGGCTTCTTCCCTGCTCGACCCTGGCCGGGGCCTCCCTGCTGCTGCTGGCCGATACCCTGGCCCGCACCCTGGTGCAGCCGGCGGAAATGCCCGTCGGCCTGCTGACCAGCCTGATTGGCGGCCCCTGGTTTTTGTGGCTGATTTTACGCAACAGGAGAGTGTCATGATCGTCGCAGAAAACCTGGTCTACGGCCTGCGGGGGCGTCGCCTGACGGACGACGTTTCGCTGACGCTGCCCGGCGGCGAAATCGTCGCCATTCTCGGCCCCAACGGTGCCGGGAAATCGACCCTGCTGCGCCTGCTGACGGGCTATCTGAGGCCGCAAAGCGGTCGCTGTACCCTGTTCGGTAAGCCGCTGGCGGAGTGGCCCATCGCCGGACTGGCGAAGGTGCGCGCCGTGATGCGCCAGAACAGCCATATGGCCTTTCCGTTCAGCGTGGAAGAGGTGATCCGCATGGGCCGTCATCCTCACCGCACCCACTCGTCACGCGATGAGACAGCGCACATTATGGCGCTGTGCGACTGCTGCGATCTGGCCTCCCGCGACTACCGCCAGCTCTCCGGCGGCGAGCAGCAGCGGGTGCAACTGGCGCGGCTGCTGCTGCAGCTGTGGCAGCCGGAACCCTCGCCCCGCTGGCTGTTTCTGGACGAACCCACCTCCGCGCTGGATATTCACCACCAGCAGCACCTTTTCCGCCTGCTGCGCCAGCTGGTGCGCGAGCGGCAGTTTAGCGTCTGCTGCGTGCTGCACGATCTGAACCTCGCCGCCCGCTACGCCGATCGCGTGGTGCTGCTGGAGAAGGGCCGGGTCGTCGACAGCGGCAGTCCGCAGCAGGTGCTGAACCAGCCCGCGCTGAAGGCGCTCTATGCGGCGGACATTACGGTGCTCAACGATCCGGCGGGCGACGCGCCGCTGATCGTCATCGATCGCTAACCCCTGAAGGGCCTCCCGGATGGCGCTCCGCTCCCTCTCGCCCTTCGCGATAAGCGATCGCTTTCACAATTCCGACACTTTCCGCTGGTCAATCTACGCGAGTAGATTTATTAAACGCAGTAAAAATCTTATCTACTCCTTAAGTCATTCGGGCAGCAGGACAAAGCGCGGCACGTTTTGAAAAGCCGTGGGCGCGGGGCCGGGGAAAAGCCCCACGTACCGCCTGATGCAGGCCGGGATCAACAAGTAGAACGCGAAGAGTAGCAACCTGTGGCTTATGTCGACAGTTAACCTCAAGGAATACTTTATGAACACGCAATTATCCTCTGCTCCTCAAGCCGAAGACCAGCAGGCCGCCCAGGAGCGCCTCTCCACCCCCGAAGGACGACGTGAATTCAGGCGGGCAGCTTTTTCCTGCTGGCTGGGCACCACCATGGAATACGCCGATTTCGCCCTCTATGGCCTTGCCGCCGGCATTATCTTCGGCGATGTCTTTTTCCCGGAGGCCACGCCCGTGATGGCTCTGCTCTCCAGCTTCGCCGCCTGGTCCGTTGGCTTTATTGCCCGACCAATCGGCGCGCTGCTGTTCGGCTGGATAGGCGATCGCCATGGACGTAAGCTGGTGATGGTGATCACTATCGGGCTGATGGGGCTGTCCACCATGCTGATTGGCGTTATTCCCGGCTATGCCCAGATTGGCGTATGGGCACCGACGTGCCTGGTGCTTCTGCGCTTTTCCCAGGGGCTGGGGGCCGGAGCGGAGCTGTCGGGCGGCACCGTGATGCTCGGCGAATATGCGCCGGTAAAGCGCCGCGGGCTGGTCTCTTCCATCATCGCGCTCGGCTCCAACAGCGGAACGCTGCTCGCCTCTCTGATCTGGCTGCTGGTCCTGCAGATGGACAGAGAAACCCTCCTCAGCTGGGGGTGGCGTATTCCTTTTCTGTGCAGCGTGCTTATCGCCGCCGTCGCGCTGTTTATTCGCCGCCATATGCGTGAAACGCCGGTCTTTGAACGTCAGAAAGCGCTGCTGCAGGCTGAACGCGAGGCCGCCCTGCGCCAGGGACAGGAGCTGCAGCGCCGCGATACCCGCAGCTTCTGGCGACGCACCAGAGCGTTCTGGACGATGGTGGGCCTGCGCATCGGCGAGAACGGGCCTTCCTATCTGGCGCAGGGATTTATTATTGGCTATGTCGCGAAGGTGCTGACGATCGACAAGTCGGTGCCGACCGCTGCGGTACTGATTGCCTCTATCCTGGGATTCGCCATTATTCCCCTGGCGGGCTGGCTCTCCGACCGGTTCGGCAGGCGGATCACCTACCGCGTGTTCTGCCTGCTGCTGATCCTCTACGCCTTTCCGGCCTTTATGCTGCTGGACTCGCGCGAGCCGTGGATCGTCATTCCAACCATCGTTACCGGTATGGGGCTGGCTTCGCTGGGAATTTTCGGCGTACAGGCCGCCTGGGGCGTGGAGCTGTTCGGCGTGACCAACCGCTACACCAAAATGGCGTTTGCCAAAGAGCTGGGGTCGATTCTGTCCGGCGGTACGGCACCAATGGTGGCCACCGCGCTGCTGTCGTTTTCCGGACACTGGTGGCCTGTCGCCGCCTATTTCTCACTGATGGCCGGCGTCGGTTTGATCGCCACGTTCTTCGCTCCGGAGACGCGCGGGCGGGATCTCAACCTGCCGGAAGATGCAATTTAAAGCAGCCGATCCCGATCGGGGCCGTTTAGCGGAGATTTTTGGGTCATAACACCTTATGCTGTGCCTGAAAAGACAATTAACAAGGTGCGCCCTGTGACCCACTCACCTATACCGCGCGTAACGCGCTCCGACGTTGCAAGAGAGGCGGGAACGTCGGTTGCCGTTGTGAGCTATGTTATCAACAACGGCCCGCGCCCCGTGGCCGAGAAGACCCGGCAGCGGGTGCTGCAGGCCATTAAGAAAACCGGCTATCGGCCCAACGGCATCGCGCGCGCGCTGGCTTCCGGCAGTACGCAAACCTATGGCCTGATCGCGCCGGATATCTCTAATCCGTTTATTGCCTCTATGGCGCACGCCCTGCAGCGGGAGGCCTTCGCCGACGGCAAAGTGCTACTGCTGGGCGACGCCAGCGACAGCAGCGGGCGGGAGCGCGAGCTTATTAACAATATGCTGCACCGCCAGGTTGACGGGCTGATTTACACCAGCGTTGACCGGCACCCCTATATCGCGCTTATCGAGGAGAGCGGTACGCCCTGCGTCATGCTGGATCGTATCGATCCAGGCCTGAACGTCAGCGTGATTCAGGTGGATGAGCAGCTGGCCGCCTGGCAGGCGACAAAGCATCTGGTCGATCACGGCTATCGCGATATCGCCATTATCTGCGGCCCGCGTGAAATGCTGAATACGCAGGATCGGATCCGCGGCTGGCGGCAAGCGCTGGAGGAGGCGTCGCTGACCATCAATCCGGAGTGGATTTTTTCCACCAACTATACCCGCGCGGGGGGATATGAAGCGACGCGGCGTATGCTGCAAGGGCGTCTGCCGCGCGCCCTGTTTGCCACCAACGAGCAGCAGGCGTTCGGCTGTTTGCGGGCGCTGGCGGAGCGCGGGCTGCGCGTGCCGCAGGATATCGCGCTGGTCTGCTTTAACGCCACCCAGGAGTCGATCTACAGCGTCCCCTCCATAACGGCGGTCCGTCAGCCCGTCGATAAAATGGCCCGCGCGGCAATCGATATGCTGAAGAACTGGAACGGCGTGGTCCGCCGCATTGAATTTGAATTTTATCTACGAGTGGGAGAATCGTGTGGCTGCCAGGGGCATGAAGTTCAATCCGAACAAGACGAAGAGTGAGCCAATGCGCATCATTATTGACTGCGATCCAGGAAACGGCGTACCCGGTGCCAATATTGACGACGGCCTTGCGCTGGCGCTGGCTATTGCCGCGCCGCAGCTCTCGCTGGAGCTGATCTCAATCGTCGCCGGCAATACGCCGGTCGAAACAGGTTACGCCGTCGCCAGCGATCTGATCCAGCGGCTGGGCGCTGCCGTTCCCGTTCGCCAGGGGGCGGCGCGCGCCCTCAGAGAAGCGCCCGAACCCTGGCGCGACAGGCTCGATCGCAGCGTTGACCGCTGCGGGCTACGGGAGCTGTGGGCGCGGACGCCCGCTCCGCCTCCCCGCCCGGCGGGAAAACCGCTGGCCCCTCAGGCCATCGGCGAGCTTATCTGCGACAATCCCGGCGCGATCACCCTGGTGGCGACCGGCCCGCTCACCAACGTGGCCATCGCCCTGCAGCTCTATCCGGAGCTCGTCCGGGCGGTGAACGAAATCGTGATCATGGGCGGGACGTTTCACGTACCTGGCTATATAAAAGACACCAACTTCGGTCTCGATCCCGAGGCGGCCCACGCCGTCTTAACCAGCGGCGCGCCCATCACCCTGGTGCCGATGGACGTCACCACCCGGACGCAGCTGCGCCATACCGATCTGGATCGCCTGTCGGCGGTGGAAAACGATCTCAGCCGCTATCTGGAGCAAACCCTTCGCCCGTGGATCGCCTACTCGATGCAAACCCGCGGCCTGCCCGGGTGCTGGATCCACGATGCGCTTACCATCGCCTGGCTGCTCGATCCCTCGCTGACGACCGTTGTTGAAGACTATGTTGACGTCTCGCTTGACGGCCTTACCCGCGGCATGACCTGCCGCTACGGGCGCGAGGGGCTGCGCCTCGAGGTAGGCATTCCTGAGCCGCGCGGCGCAAAGGTACGCATTTTGCAAAGTATCGATAATGACCGGCTGCTGGCGCTCATCGAAGGTTACATCCATAGCTACATATAGCGCCCCCCCCTCAGCAGAGGGGGGAAAACCGTTCACCCGGGGCGAGAGGCGGCCACTCCCGGGGCAGCAGATGAATAGACCGGCGGTAATTTTATCCGACGAAGGGGATTCGCGGGCGGCGAACGTTTAATGCCATCAAAGCGCCGCGCGTATGCCCGGTACGCCGGAACCGGCGACGGGCGGGTGTTACACTTATCTGACCGACAGCGCCCCGACGGCTTGACCTTTCCCCTGCGGGAAGGTTTAACCTTCAGGCTGTGTTCGTTAACCTCGCAATTAAGGAGAGCGTTATGTCCCAAACCATCAGCCTGGCCCTGGACGGTTTGTCCTGCGGCCACTGTGTGAAACGAGTCAAGGAGAGCCTTGAACAGCGCCCCGACGTAGAGCAGGCGGAGGTCACCGTGACCGAAGCCCAGGTCACCGGCACCGCCAGCGCGGAGCAACTGATTGAAACTATCCGTCAGGCCGGCTATGGCGCAACGTTAAGCCACCCAAAGGCTAAACCGCTGGCGGAGTCAACAATCCCGTCGGAAGCGCTGACAGCGGTCCCTCACGAGCTTCCGGCAGCCACGACCGACGACGAAAGCCAACAGCTGCTGTTAAGCGGTATGAGCTGCGCCAGCTGTGTCTCCCGGGTACAAAAGGCGCTGCAAAGCGTCCCGGGCGTCACCCAGGCACGGGTAAACCTAGCGGAACGCACTGCGCTGGTGATGGGCAGCGCGTCCGCCGCAGATTTAGTGCAGGCGGTGGAAAAGGCGGGCTACGGCGCGGAGGCGATCGAAGATGACGTCAAGCGCAGCGCGCGCCAGCAGGAGACCGCCGCCGCCACCCTGAAGCGCTTCCGCTGGCAGGCGATCGTCGCCCTTTTGCTGGGCGTGCCGGTGATGGTCTGGGGGATGATCGGCGATAACATGATGGTTACCGCCAACAACCGCAGCCTGTGGCTGGCCATCGGCGTGGCCACCCTCGCCGTAATGATCTTTGCGGGCGGCCACTTCTACCGCAGCGCATGGAAAAGCCTGCGCAACGGCACCGCGACGATGGACACGCTGGTGGCGCTCGGCACCGGCGTGGCCTGGCTCTACTCAATGAGCGTCAACCTGTGGCCCCAGTGGTTCCCGATGGAGGCGCGTCATCTCTACTATGAGGCCAGCGCGATGATTATCGGCCTGATTAATCTCGGCCATATACTGGAAGCGCGCGCCCGCCAGCGCTCCTCTAAGGCGCTGGAGAAACTTCTCGACCTGACGCCCCCCACGGCGCGCGTCGTCACCGACGGCGTGGAGAAAAGCGTACCGCTGGCCCAGGTGCAGCCGGGAATGCTGCTGCGCCTGACCACCGGCGATCGCGTGCCGGTGGACGGCGAAATCACCGAAGGTGAGGCGTGGCTGGATGAAGCGATGCTTACCGGTGAACCGATCCCTTTGCAAAAAGGGGCGGGCGACGGCGTCCACGCCGGCACCCTCGTACAGGACGGCAGCGTGCTGTTCCGCGCCAGCCGCACGGGCAGCCATACCACGCTGGCACGCATTATTCGCATGGTGCGTCAGGCCCAGAGCAGCAAGCCGGAGATCGGCCAGCTGGCTGATAAAATCTCCGCCGTGTTTGTGCCGGCGGTGGTGGGGATCGCCATCTTCAGCGCCGCCGTCTGGTACTTCTTCGGCCCGGCACCGCAGATCGTCTATACCCTGGTGATCGCCACCACGGTGCTGATTATCGCCTGTCCGTGCGCCCTGGGGCTGGCGACGCCGATGTCGATCATCTCCGGCGTCGGTCGCGCCGCCGAGTTCGGCGTGCTGGTGCGCGACGCCGACGCCCTGCAGCGCGCCAGCACCCTTGACACCCTCGTCTTTGATAAAACAGGTACGCTGACGGAAGGCCGCCCGCAGGTCGTGGCGATTAAAACCTTCGGCGACACCGTCGAGGCCCAGGCGCTGCGCCTTGCCGCAGCCCTTGAGCAGGGTTCCAGCCATCCGCTGGCCCGCGCCATTCTTGACCGGGCCGGGGACGTCAGCCTGCCGCAGGTCAGCGGCTTTCGCACCCTGCGCGGCCTGGGGGTCAGCGGCGAAGCGGAAGGCCATACGCTGCTGCTGGGCAACCAGACCCTGTTAAATGAGCGGCAGGTTGATACCGCAGAGATGGCGGAGGAGATGGCCGCCCGGGCCTCCCAGGGCGCTACGCCGGTACTGCTGGCCATCGACGGCAAAGCGGCGGCGCTGCTGACGGTGCGCGACCCGCTGCGCGACGACAGCGCGGCGGCGCTGAAGCGCCTGCACCGCGCCGGCTATCGGCTGGTGATGCTGACCGGCGATAATCCGACCACCGCCAGCGCCATCGCCAGGGAGGCGGGTATTGATGAGGTGATTGCGGGCGTGCTGCCGGACGGCAAGGCCGATGCGATTAAGCGTCTGCAGAGTCAGGGACGGCAGGTGGCGATGATCGGCGACGGCATCAATGACGCCCCGGCGCTGGCCCAGGCGGACGTGGGCATCGCCATGGGCGGCGGTAGCGACGTGGCGATCGAAACGGCGGCCATTACCCTGATGCGCCACAGCCTGACGGGGGTCGCAGATGCGCTCGCCCTCTCCCGGGCCACGCTGCGCAATATGAAGCAGAACCTGCTCGGTGCCTTTATCTATAACAGCATCGGCATTCCCGTGGCGGCCGGGATCCTGTGGCCCTTTACCGGGACGCTGCTGAACCCGGTGGTCGCCGGCGCGGCGATGGCGCTCTCCTCGATTACCGTCGTGAGCAACGCCAACCGGCTGCTGCGCTTTAGGCCGAAGGAGTAAGCCGCCGCCCCTGCGCAGGAAAACCGGGACGCGGCCCCGGAGGGGAATAAGGCGGGGGAATTGCGCCTTTCCGGCCTACGCGCTAGCATGGTGCTCCACAAGGGAGGCCGTATGGATCTGTTGTACCCGGTAAAAAAATGTCTGGCTGCGCTGCGCGGTAACCGCTACGCCTGGCCTGCCGTTGACGTCGTGTTGCCGGGTCATCGCCACTTTCATCTCATCGGCAGTATTCATATGGGCAGCCGCGACATGGCCCCCCTTCCCCCCCGGCTGTTGCAAAAGCTCAGGCGCGCCGATGCGCTGATCGTTGAAGCCGACGTTTCCGGCGACGATACGCCCTTCGCCAACCTGCCCACCTTCGCCGACCTGGAAACCCGCATCAGCGAAGCGCTACTGCATAGCCTGCGGAAGGTCGCCCGGGAGCTGGACATTTCCCCCGCTCAGTTCTCAACGCAGCCGCTGTGGCAAATTGCGATGGCGCTGCAGGCGGCCCAGGCGCAGCGGCTGGGGCTGCGCCCGGAGTACGGCATTGACTATCAGCTGCTGCAGGCGGCAAAGCAGGCGCAAAAGCCGGTTATTGAGCTGGAGGGGGCCGCCAGCCAGATTGAACTACTGTGCCGTCTGCCGGACAACGGGCTGGCGCTACTGGACGATACGCTGACGCACTGGCACACCAACGCGCGCCTGCTGCAGCAGATGATGAGCTGGTGGCTGCAGACGCCGCCGCCGGAGACCTTTACCTCCCTGCCGAACACCTTCAGCCAGCCGCTGTATGACGTGCTGATGCGCCAGCGCAACCTGGCCTGGCGAGACCGGCTGAACGCTATGCCGGCCGGGCGCTATGTGGTGGCTGTGGGGGCGCTGCACCTTTACGGGGAGGGGAATTTAGCGGCCCTGATGCGCTAAAAAAATGGCCAATATCGCTATTGGCCCGTCAAAGAGGAATTTCATCATTATTATTATGCCGCCGCTTTACGCGACGGGCAGATCGATTGTCGCTCAAACTTATCCTTCTGCCAATACCCCTGCGCCGGATAAGACTATTGAATCAATAGCGACGGGCATATACTTTATCTCCCCAATCCGTTCAGGCTGCGGGCGCTGAGCGCAGGGCTTATCCCACTGAGTGACGACCCGCGCGGCCGCAGCCTGAGAGTACCGCTATTTTATCTGAGCCAGGAGCGCTTTTTATGACGCCTGCCGTTAAGCTACTTGAAAAAAACCATATCGCCTTTCAGCTCCACGCTTATGAGCACGATCCCGCAGAAACCAACTTTGGCGACGAGGTGGTGCGCAAGCTGGGCCTGGATGCGGATCGGGTCTATAAAACGCTGCTGGTCGCCGTAAACGGCGATATGAAGCAGCTGGCGGTGGCCGTCACCCCGGTGGCCAGCCAGCTGGATCTGAAAAAAGTGGCCAGGGCGCTGGGGGCCAAGAAGGTGGATATGGCCGATCCGCAGGTCGCCCAGCGTACCACCGGTTATCTGGTGGGCGGCATCAGCCCGCTGGGGCAGAAGAAGCGTCTGCCGACGCTCATTGACGCGCCGGCCCGCACCTTCGCCAGCATTTATGTTTCCGGCGGCAGGCGCGGGCTGGATATTGAGCTGGCGGCGGACGACCTGGCCCGCATTCTGCAGGCCAGGTTCGCCGATATCGCCCGCCGTGACTAAGCGCTTTACCCACCGCGTTCGGCCCTGGACGCCGGGCGGCATCGCTGTGGGTGTTGGCGACCGCCCGGCGGCAAACGGCCCCGGCTAGCGCCAGCTGACCGCGTTTCCAGGTTCGTAAGCGCTCGCCTCCAGCGGCGAATGCTGCTGGATATACTCTTTCAGCACTTCGGCATCAATAAAGCCGGTATTGACGTACCCCGGCTTATCGTCAAGACGCGGATAGCCGTCGCCGCCGACGGCGTTAAAGTTCAGCGTCGCCATTCGGTAGGTTTTATTCGCTTCGATGGGTTCGCCCTTGATTTTCAGCTCGCTCAGCCTGCCGTTGCTGGCCACAAAGCTGACGTTGGCAAACTGCGGGTATGCCCCGGAGCCAGGCTTCATCTGCGCTACGGCGGTCAGGTAATCCACCACCGCCTGGCCGCTCATATCGGCGTACACCACCACGTTGCCGAACGGCTGAACCTTAAGCACGCTTTTATAGGAGATATCGCCAGCCTCAATGGCGTCGCGGATACCGCCGCCGCTCATCACCGCAAAGTCAGCGCCGGTGCGCGCTATCTGCGCCGCCAGAATCAGCTGCCCCAGATTGGTCTGTTCAAAGCGCACCCGGCTGCGATCGCCTTCGAGGCGCTGGTCGACCGCGCCGATTTTCACCTCCAGCTGCGCCTTGCCTTTATTGTGGAACGGCGTCAGCAGCGAAAGCAGCTGCGGATCTTGCGCAATTTCCGGGGTATAGAGCACCCGCTCACTTTTCCCGTCCTCCCAGGTCATTTTACGCTTCAGGTTTACCGGGATCAGGCGGTAATTCACCAGCTTCATTTCACCGTTGCGGAACTCAACGTCCGCGCGGCCGACGTATTTGCCCCACTCGTGGGCCTGCACGATCCAGATACCGTTCTGTTTATCCGGCGCGCAGGGGGTTCCCGGCACGTAGTCAACCTGCTTTTTATTGTCCCCGGTCATGCACACCGGGTCCTGTGAGTGACCGCCCACAATCATCGCCAGCGCGCCGGCGGGCAGGCTGCGCGCCAGCTCCACGTCACCCGGCGCGTTGGAACCATGCCTGCCGTCGTCATAGTGCCCCATATGGGTCGCGGCAATGATGAGGTCCGGCTTCTCGTTCCCCTGCAGCTCCTGAATCACCAGCTTCGCCTCACCGGCGGGAGGGCGAAACTCAATGTCGGTGAAATACTCGGGATTGCCAATTTTCGCCGTATCGTCGGTGGTCAGGCCGATCACCGCGATCTTCAGCCCCTGACGCTTAAAAATGGCCCAGGGTTTAAACAGGCGTTCGCCGCTGCTTTTCTGGTAGATATTGGCGGAAAGAAAGGGAAATTTGGCCCATTTTTCCTGCTGGCGCAGGACGCTGAGCGGGTTGTCGAACTCATGATTGCCAACGGCCATCGCATCATAGCCAATCAGATTCATACCGCGAAAATCAGGCTCCGCATCCTGCAGGTCGGACTCCGGAACGCCGGTGTTCACGTCACCGCCGGAAAGCAGCAGCACGCTTCCCCCTTCGGCGGCAACCTGCTGGCGAACGGCCTCCACCAGCGTTTTTTGCGCCGCCAGACCATATTCGCCGTATTCGCTGCGCCAGAAATGACCGTGATGATCGTTGGTGTGCAGAATGGTGAGTTTATAGGTTTTGTCTTTTTCGTAAGCCCTGGCCGGCTGGCTCGCCAGCGCGAACGCGGCCATTAACGCCAGCGCCGCGCCCCGTATCAACAGTGTCATGCTTCTCTCCCTGGCTCCATTTCAAACGCTGAAATTACCGCTGTGCGAAATAATAGACAAACTTATTTTCAGATTTGCGACTTCCCTCAAACTGCACCCGCGGGTATCGTAGGGCGACAATAAAAGCACCCGCCTCCAGGCACTTTCACCGGCATAACTCTATGGCAACGAATCAGAACGCTCAACCGCTCTCCGGCCCCGCTGCGCCGTCGCAAAAAGCACGCACCTCGTTTGGTATTTTAGGCGCTATCAGCCTTTCACACTTATTAAACGATATGCTCCAGTCGCTGATCCTGGCGATTTACCCGCTGCTGCAGTCGGAGTTTTCGCTGACCTTCATGCAGATTGGCATGATCACCCTCACCTTCCAACTGGCCTCATCGCTGCTGCAGCCGGTGGTCGGCTACTGGACCGATAAGTATCCGATGCCCTGGTCGCTGCCGATCGGCATGTGCTTTACCCTGAGCGGCCTGGTGCTGCTGGCGCTGGCGGATAGCTTCAGCGGCGTGCTGCTGGCGGCGGCGCTGGTCGGCACCGGCTCGTCGGTGTTCCACCCGGAGTCTTCCCGGGTGGCGCGCATGGCCTCCGGCGGCCGCCACGGCCTGGCCCAGTCCATCTTCCAGGTGGGCGGCAACTTCGGCAGCTCCCTTGGGCCGCTGCTGGCGGCGGTGATGATTGCCCCCTACGGCAAGGGCAACGTGGCGTGGTTCGTGCTCGCTGCGCTGCTGGCCATCGTCGTGCTGGCGCAGGTCAGCCGCTGGTACGCCGCCCAGCAGCGGATCGGCAAAGGGAAGCCAAAGGCAGCCACGGTCAACCCTCTGCCGCGCCGTAAGGTGGTACTGGCGGTCAGCGTGCTGCTGATGCTGATTTTTTCAAAATACTTCTATATGGCGAGCATCAGCAGTTATTACACCTTTTATTTGATGCAAAAATTTGGTTTATCGGTGCAAAATGCCCAGCTTCATCTGTTCGCGTTCCTGTTTGCCGTGGCCGCGGGCACCGTAATCGGCGGGCCTGTTGGCGATAAGATTGGCAGAAAATATGTTATTTGGGGCTCTATCCTCGGCGTCGCGCCCTTTACCCTTGTTTTACCCTATGCCACCCTCTACTGGACCGGGATTTTAACGGTGATCATTGGTTTTATCCTCGCATCGGCCTTTTCCGCCATTCTGGTGTACGCCCAGGAGCTGCTGCCGGGACGTATCGGTATGGTTTCCGGCCTGTTTTTCGGCTTTGCTTTCGGCATGGGTGGCCTTGGTGCAGCGGTCTTAGGGCTGATCGCCGACCATAGCAGCATCGATTTAGTCTATAAAATATGCGCCTTCCTGCCCCTTCTCGGCATACTGACCGTATTCCTGCCTGATAACCGGCATAAAGCCTGAGTTCTTCGCGGTCAAAGTTACACTTTGGCCGCGCTCACCGCCTGTTTCTATAAGCGTTTGCCCGACGTTTGACCACTCCTTTGCCAATTACTGTTTTTTTTGTGGCGAATAGCGTATTTCTACAAATTTCAAGCATAATTCTTAAACGCGGCCATAAAAATTGTCATAAACTATTACCTTAATTTTGGACCCACCGACCAAAGGAGACGGAATGCATCACGCCACCCCGCTTATTACCACCATTGTTGGCGGCCTTGTGCTCGCTTTTATTCTCGGCATGCTTGCCAACAAGCTGCGTATTTCGCCTCTGGTGGGCTATCTGTTAGCGGGCGTGCTTGCCGGGCCATTTACTCCCGGCTTCGTTGCCGATACCCGGCTCGCCCCCGAGCTGGCGGAGCTGGGGGTCATTCTGTTGATGTTTGGCGTCGGGCTGCATTTTTCACTTAAGGATTTGATGGCGGTAAAGGCCATCGCCATTCCCGGTGCCATCGCACAGATAGCCGTGGCCACCCTGCTGGGCATGGCGCTCTCCGCCGCCATCGGCTGGTCGTTGATGACCGGCATCGTGTTTGGCCTGTGTCTCTCCACCGCCAGTACCGTGGTGCTGCTGCGCGCCCTTGAGGAGCGACAGCTGCTTGACAGCCAGCGCGGGCAGATCGCCATCGGCTGGCTGATTGTCGAAGATCTGGTGATGGTGCTGACGCTGGTGCTGCTGCCTGCGGTAGCCGGCATGGTGGAAAAGGGCAACGTCGGCCTCGCCACGCTGGCGGTGGACATGAGCATCACCATCGGCAAGGTGGTGGCCTTTATCGCCATTATGATGCTGGTGGGCAGGCGTCTGGTGCCGTGGATCATGGCCCGCAGCGCCGCTACCGGCTCCCGGGAGCTGTTCACCCTGTCGGTGCTGGCGCTGGCGCTGGGCATTGCCTTCGGGGCGGTTGAGCTGTTTGATGTCTCTTTTGCCCTCGGCGCTTTCTTCGCCGGAATGGTGCTGAACGAGTCGGAGCTGAGCCACCGCGCGGCGCACGACACCCTGCCGCTGCGCGACGCCTTTGCGGTGCTGTTCTTTGTCTCCGTCGGTATGCTATTCGATCCACTGGTGCTGATCCAGCAGCCGCTGGCGGTGCTGGGTACGCTGGTCATTATTCTCTTCGGTAAGTCGGTTGCGGCCTTCTTTCTGGTGCGTCTGTTCGGCCACTCGCCGCGCACCGCGCTGACCATCGCCGCCAGCCTGGCGCAGATCGGCGAGTTTGCCTTTATCCTCGCCGGCCTGGGCATGGCGCTGGATCTGCTGCCCCAGGCCGGGCAAAATCTGGTGCTGGCGGGGGCGATTCTGTCAATTATGCTCAACCCGGTGCTGTTTGCGCTACTGGAAAAATACCTTGCGAAGACCGAAACGCTTGAGGAGCAGACGCTGGAAGAGGCTATTGAAGAAGAGAAGCAGATCCCGGTGGATATCTGTAATCACGCCCTGCTGGTCGGCTTTGGCCGCGTTGGCAGCCTGCTTGGTGACAGGCTGATTCAGGCGGGCATTCCGCTGGTGGTGATCGAAACCTCCCGTAGCCGGGTGGACGAGCTGCGCGAGCGGGGGATCCGCGCGGTGCTGGGCAACGCTGCCAACGAAGAGATTATGAACCTGGCGCACCTCGACTGCGCCCGCTGGCTGCTGCTGACCATTCCTAACGGCTACGAGGCGGGAGAGATCGTCGCCTCCGCTCGCGAGAGATGCCCTGATATTGAAATTATCGCCCGCGCTCACTATGACGATGAAGTGGACTACATTACCGAACGCGGGGCCAATCAGGTGGTAATGGGCGAGCGCGAAATCGCCCGCACCATGCTGGAGCTGCTGGAAACGCCCCCGGCAGGCGAAGTGGTCGCCAGCTAAAGCGATACCTGCTGGAGTTCGCCGGCCTGGCGCGGCGGTAGCGCGGCCCGCGCGACGAGGCGCGCTTTTCAGTTTGCGTCTTCGCCGGCCCGGCCTTACGACACAGGACCGGGGAAAAGAAGAGAGCTGTCAGCGCCGAAGGTGAGGCCCGACAAGCTTCAGCATCATCTCTATATGCGCCGGCCCGGCGTTGAGGGCGGGAATATACTCATATTTTTTGCCCCCCGCCGCCAGGAAGAGATCCCGGTTTTGCACCGCAATCTCCTCCAGCGTCTCCAGGCAGTCGGCGGCAAAGCCCGGACACATTACCTGAATATGGCCGACCCCCTTTTCGCCCAGCATCTTCAGGGTTTCGTCGGTGTAAGGCGTCAGCCACGGCTCGCGGCCAAAGCGCGACTGGAAGGACATCATCACCTTCTCCGGGGCAATACCCAGCGCCGAGACCAGCTCGCGGGTGGTATCACGGCAGCGCTGCGGATAATCGTCCCCTTCGTCAGCGTAGCGCTGGGGGATGCCGTGATAGGAGAGCAGCAGCAGATCCGGCTCGCCGTGTCGCGCAAACGACTCGCGCACGCGGTCGACAAGGGCGGCGATATAGCCATCGTCATCCGCATAGTCACGAATAAAAGTCAGGCCGGGAAGACGGCGGCGAGCGGCGAAAATGCGCGCCAGCTCGTCCCAGACGGCGGCGGCCGTCGAGCAGGAGTATTGCGGATAGAGCGGCAGCACCACAATATGATCAACGTTGCAGGCCAGCAGTTGATCCACGGCGCTTTCCAGCGAGGGGGAGCCGTAGCTCATGCCCAGCGCCACCGGCACCTCAGGCAGCCGCGCCGCCAGCGCCTGCTGCTGGCGGCGGCTGTACACCATCAGCGGCGAGCCCTCCTCCATCCAGATGGCCTGATACAGCTTCGCCACCCTGGGTGCGCGCAGCGGCAGAATCACCCCGCGCAGCAGCGGCCACCACAGCAGCGAGGAAACATCGACCACCCGCTTATCGCTAAGGAACTGCCGGAGATAGCGTTTTACCGCTGCGGGAGTGGGAGCATCGGGGGTGCCAAGGTTTGCCAGCAGGATGCCGGTTTTCGTCTGACGCATTAACGCCTCTATCCATTCAAGTAGCTGATAATTGTAGTGGAAAATTGATAACGAAGAACGTACTGCTGCGCGAGATTCAGCCAGGCTGCGCCGGGCGACGCAGCCTGTTTCGGGCCGGCAAAACGCCGGACCTGATGATAAACCTCATTAACCGAGGATTTTTTCCAGCTCGGCGCGAACGTCAGCCACGGGGCGGGTGCCGTCAACTTTGACGTACTGCGTGTTGCCCGCTGCGGCTTCTTTCTGATAGTAGCCAATCAGCGGCGCAGTCAGCTGATGGTACTCCACCAGGCGCTTGCGGACGGTCTCTTCCTGGTCGTCTTTACGGGTGGTCAGCTCTTCGCCGGTCACATCGTCCTTACCTTCTACCTTCGGCGGATTGAATTTGATGTGATACACGCGGCCGGAGGCGGCGTGGACGCGACGACCAACGATGCGGTCAACGATCAGCTCGTCCGGAACGTCGAATTCGAGGACATAATCCACCGCAATGCCCGCCTCTTTCATGGCGTCGGCCTGTGGGATAGTGCGCGGGAAGCCGTCCAGCAGGAAGCCGTTGCGGCAGTCCGGCTGGGCGATACGCTCTTTGACCAGCGCGATCACCAGCTCATCGGTAACCAGCTTGCCGGCGTCCATGATATCTTTCGCCTGTTTGCCCAGCTCGGAGCCGGACTTCACGGCGGCACGCAGCATATCGCCGGTGGAGATTTGCACAATACCATACTTCTCCATGATGAACTGAGCCTGAGTGCCTTTACCCGCGCCCGGAGCGCCAAGCAGAATGATACGCATTACGAAAATCCCCTTAAAGGTTGTCGATATTTTAAAAAAAGCGCTAAACGATACCACCATCACGCCCTTGTCTCAAGGAAGGTGCCCCGGCTGAAACGGTTAATGGTGAGATATTATGCGGAAGGTGCGGTTTGATGTCCTCACCCGGCCCTCTCCCACAGGGAAAGGGAGAAAGCCGGTGCTGAACCTGACTCCTCCCCCGCAGGGTGAGGGAGAAAAGTCGAGCCGGAGCAGTCCCCTCTCCCTTTCAGGGAGAGGGTCAGGGTGAGGGTAAAACTCAGGAGACCAGCAGCTGGTTCATACGGCGGATAAACTGGTTCGGGTCCTCCAGGGTGCCGCGCTCGGCAAGCAGCGCCTGATCCAGCAGCAGCTCGACCCACTCTTTAAACTGCGCCTCGTCCTGGGTGTCCGCGGTGCGTTTTACCAGCGCGTGCTCCGGGTTAAGCTCAAAAATATACTTCACTTCCGGAACCGCCTGCCCGGCGGCAGCGAACAGCTTAGCCATCTGGGTGCCCATTTCATCGGCGTCGGTGGTGACAATCGCCGGGGTATCGGTCAGACGATGGGTCAGACGCACCTCCTTCACGCGCTCGCCCAGCAGGCTCTTCACCCGCTCCACGAACGGCTCCAGAGCCTTCTCTGCCTCTTTGGCCGATTCGTCCACGTCGTCCGCCAGCTTCTCGATGGACTCATCCGCTTTGGCGACGGACTGGAACGCCTTACCGTCAAAGTCGGTCAGGTAGTTCATCATCCACTCATCGATGCGGTCGGAGAGCAGCAGCACTTCGATGCCCTTCTTACGCAGCAGCTCCAGGTGCGGGCTGCTTTTCGCCGCCGCGTAGCTGTCTGCGGTAATGTAGTAGATCTTCTCCTGCCCTTCCTTCATGCGGGAAACGTACTCTTCCAGCGATACGGTCTGGGCGGAAGTGTCGCTATGGGTGGAGGCAAAGCGCATCAGCTTCGCAATGGTTTCCCGGTTGGCGTGATCTTCCGCCGGGCCTTCTTTCAGCACCAGGCCGAACTGCTGCCAGAAGGTCTGATATTTTTCCGCGTCGTCTTTCGCCAGCTTTTCCAGCATCTGCAGAACACGTTTAGTCAGGGCGCTGCGCAGGTTGCGGGTCACGCTGCTGTCCTGCAGAATTTCACGGGAGACGTTCAGCGGCAGGTCGTTGGAGTCGATCAGGCCGCGCACGAAACGCAGATAGTTCGGCATAAACTGCTCGGCGTCATCCATGATAAAGACGCGCTGCACGTACAGCTTCAGGCCGTGCTTATGATCGCGGTTCCACATATCCCAGGGTGCCTGCGACGGAATGTACAGCAGGCTGGTGTACTCCTGCTTGCCTTCCACGCGGTTGTGGCTCCAGGTCAGCGGATCGGTGAAGTCGTGGGCGATATGCTTATAAAATTCGTTATATTCGTCGTCTTTGATATCCGACTTGCTGCGGGTCCACAGCGCCTGGGCCTTGTTGATTTTCTCCCAGGAGACCTCGGTCTCGCCCTCTTTCTCCTCCTGCTTTTCAATCTCTACCGGCAGGGCGATATGGTCGGAATATTTGCTGATGATGGAGCGCACGCGCCAGTCGTCGAGGAATTCATCTTCCCCTTCGCGCAGGTGCAGGGTGATTTCAGTACCGCGATCGGCCTTGCTGATATCCGCGACGGTGTACTCGCCTTCCCCCGCCGACTCCCAGAACACGCCGTTTTCCGGCTTATCGCCCGCCGCGCGGGTGCGCACGGTCACCTTATCGGCAACGATAAACGCAGAGTAGAAGCCGACCCCGAACTGACCAATCAGCTGGCTGTCCTTCGCCTGGTCGGAGCCCATGGACTCCAGGAAGGATTTGGTGCCGGATTTGGCAATGGTTCCCAGATGATCGATGACTTCATCGCGGTTCATCCCGACGCCGTTGTCGGCGATGGTCAACGTGCGCTTATCTTTATCGAAAGAGACGCGGACGCGCAGCTCGCCGTCGCCCTCATACAGATCGGGGTTTGACAGGGCGCGAAAGCGCAGCTTGTCCGCCGCATCCGAGGCGTTAGAGATAAGCTCACGCAGAAAAATTTCTTTATTGGAGTACAGAGAATGGATCATCAGATGCAGAAGCTGCTTGACTTCCGACTGAAAACCACGTGTTTCTTGTCCTTTCATAGAGATCACCCTCAACAATGCCATTCTGAATGGTAAAACCAGGTTGAGGGGGAGATGGGGCCGGGCGGGAAAAATTTCAAGCGGAGGCCGCGGACGTTGCCTCCGTTTGTTCAGAATTTAATCTTATGGCGACCGGCCAGCGAGTGCGACAGCGTGGTGCCGTCAACCATCTCCAGCTCGCCGCCGACCGGCACGCCGTGGGCGATCCGGCTGGCCTCGACGCCGTACTGGCCGCAAAGCTCAGCGATGTAATTGGCCGTGGCTTCCCCCTCAACCGTCGGGTTGGTGGCCAGGATAACCTCGCTCAGCGACTCGGATCCCAGCCGCTGCTCCAGCCGATCGAGACCGATATCATCCGGCCCGATGCCGTCAAGCGGCGAAAGGTGCCCCATCAGCACGAAGTAGCGCCCGGAGAACTGCCCGGTCTGCTCAATGGCGTAGATGTCCGCCGGGCTCTCCACCACGCAGATCTGCCCGTTTTCCCGGCGGCGCGGATTCGCGCAGATGTTGCAGACCTCCTGCTCGGTGAAGGTGCGGCAGTCGGCGCAGTGGCCAATTTCCGACATGGCGCGCGTCAGCGCCTGCGCCAGGCGCATCCCGCCGCTGCGATCGCGCTGCAGCAAAGTAAACGCCATGCGCTGGGCCGACTTCGGGCCGACGCCCGGCAGACAGCGCAGCGCTTCCATAAGCTGAGTTAACAGCGGGCTGGTTTGCATTAAATCATTCCGTCGTCGTAGATTTAGCCGCCCGATAATCCGGGCGGCACGGGCCGCTAAATGTAGCCTGTTTAACCGTTCGCAGGCAAGGCAGCATTATTTGCCGCGCGGCCCATCGCCGGGCCATCATCGCGGCAACCGTAACGGATGAGCGTCGACGACGATCAGAACGGCATCTTAAAGCCCGGCGGCAGCTGCATACCGGAGGAGACGGAGGCCATCTTCTCTTTCTGGGTTTCTTCGATACGGCGCGCGGCGTCGTTAAACGCGGCAGCAACCAGATCTTCCAGCATCTCTTTGTCGTCCTCCAGCAGGGAGGGATCGATCTCCACCCGGCGGCAGTTGTGCGCCCCGTTGATGGTCACCTTCACCAGACCCGCGCCGGATTCGCCGGTCACTTCCAGTTTGGCGATTTCTTCCTGCATCTGCTGCATTTTTTCCTGCATCTGTTGGGCCTGCTTCATCAGGTTGCCCAGACCGCCTTTACCAAACATAGGCTTCTCTCTTAAGTCACGTTAAAAATAACGATCGTAAGCGGAGCTTACGATCAAAGGGGGCGAATACTCTCTTCATCCAGCTCAGCGTCAAAGAAACGACGCAGGGTCTGAACGTTATTATCCGCAATTATCGCTTCGCGCGCCTGCGCGAGTTTCTCTTCGTAAATGGCCTGACGCCACTCCAGCGGCGTCATAACCGCCGGATTATCATCTTCAACGATGGTCAGTTCAACCGCTGAACCGGCTAACGCGCTCAGCGCTTCAGCAAGCCGCTGCCGCGCGCCGTCGGAGTTGAGGTGGCGCTGGCTCGAACGCAGATGCAGACAGACCGCGCCGCCGTTCTCCTCTTTCCAGGCGTTCAGCGCCACCTGCTCCACCAGCTTCGGCAGCGAAAGCTGGCTGACCTGCGCCGCCCACGGATCGCGCTCAATGGCTTCCGCCGCCAGCTTTGCCGCCAGTTCCGGCGTTTTTTCGTGCTCCAGCGCTTTCTTCAGCGCCTTCGGCGTGGCCACCGCCTCTTTGCTCTGCACCACCGGCGTGGTCGATTTCCAGCGATAGGCCTCCGGCTTCGCCGGGGCCTTCTCCCGCGCCGACGAGGCGGGGCGCGACTGCACGCGCTCCGACACCGAGGCCAGCCTCTCCAGAGCAGCGTTGTTCACCGGCCGCGCGCGCGAAGCGGCCGCCGGTTCACTCTTTTTTGTTTTGTTCGCTCCCTGCGCGCGCTGCAGCTGGCTGCGCGCCGCCAGCACCTGGCTGGTGGCGTCCGGCAGCGGCACCTGAGGTGCCTGCTGAGGGGGAGGCGCGACAGGCGTCTGAGGCGGCACCGCCGCCGCCGCGGGAGCGACCGGGGCCAGCGACCGACGCGGCGCTTCCGGCTCCGGCAGCGGCTCACGCGGGTGGAACGCCAGCGCGCGCAGCAGCGTCATTTCGACCCCCATCCGCCTGTCCGGCGCATAAGGTAGCTCTTTACGGCCAATTAATAGCGTCTGGTAATAGAGCTGCACGTCGGTCGGCGGCACGGTGCGGGCCAGCTCGCGCATCCGGACCTCAACGATCGCCATATCGTTGCCAAGTGCCGCCGGCGACAGCTGAACCAGGGCGATACGGTGCAGCAGGCCAAGCATTTCAACCAGCAGCGCCTCCCATTCGACGCCGCGGGCGGCGGCCTCGTTCACCAGCGACATCATCCGCTCGCCGTCGGCAGCAACAACCGCTTCAACCAGCGACAGCGCCTGATCGTCGTCCAGCGTGCCGAGCATCGCGCTTACCGCCCCGGTGGTGACCTGGCCGTCGCCGCTGGCGATGGCCTGATCGGCCAGGCTCAGCGCATCGCGCAGGCTGCCGTCGGCGGCGCGGGAGAGCAGCTGCAGCGCGCGCGGCTCGTGAGCGATGTGCTCGGCGTCGAGAATATGTTCAAGCTGATGGCGGATCTGCTCAACGTCCAGCGCCTTAAGATGGAACTGCAGGCAGCGCGAGAGTATCGTCACCGGCAGCTTCTGCGGATCGGTGGTCGCCAGCAGGAACTTCACGTGCGCGGGCGGCTCCTCAAGCGTTTTAAGCAGCGCGTTAAAGCTGTGCCGCGACAGCATGTGTACTTCATCGATCAGGTACACTTTGAAGCGGCCGCGCGCCGGAGCGTACTGGACGTTGTCCAGCAGATCGCGGGTGTCTTCAACTTTGGTACGCGAGGCGGCGTCGATCTCAATCAGATCGACAAAGCGGCCCTGTTCGATCTCCCGGCAGTTATCGCATACGCCACACGGCGTCGCGGTAATGCCGGATTCACAGTTCAGCCCCTTCGCCAGCAGACGGGCGATGGAGGTTTTGCCGACCCCGCGGGTGCCGGAGAAAAGGTAAGCGTGGTGAATTCGCCCTAGCGACAAGCCGTTTGCCAGTGCGGTCAGCACATGTTCCTGGCCGACAACGTCAGCAAAGGTTTGTGGTCGCCACTTTCGGGCCAGGACTTGATAACTCATGGACGGGCTCTGAAACGCTGGAAGGTGGATTCATAGGGGGGAATGCTAACACAACCTCGCTGATACGGCGAGGCTGTCTCTTCGGCTTAAAGCCGGGCGGCGATGCTCTGGATCAATGACCGGGAAAATCCACCAGGCTGAAACAGGTAACACCCTGTTTTGCAAGGCGCTGCTCGCCGCCCAGATCGAAGAGATTAATCATAAATGCGGCATCGCTGACTTCACCACCCAGCCGGCGGATCAGCTTTACGGTGGCTTCAATGGTGCCGCCGGTTGCCAGCAGATCGTCCACCACCAGCACCTTGTCGCCGGGCCTGATGGCGTCGACGTGCATTTCCAGGCGGTCGGTGCCATATTCCAGGGCGTAGCTCTCGGCAATGGTTTCACGCGGCAGTTTTCCCGGCTTACGCACCGGAACGAACCCTACGCCCAGTCCGAGGGCCACCGGCGCACCGAACAGGAAGCCGCGCGCCTCGGTACCAACGACCCTGGCGATCCCGGCATTTTTATAGTGCCCGACCAGCAGCTCAATGCTAAGGGCGTAGGCTTGCGGATCTTCCATCAGGCTGGTCACATCGCGGAAAAGAATGCCCGGCTTCGGGTAATCCTGTACGCTGCGGATACTATTTTTAAGAAATTCAAGCTGCTGTGCAGTCGCGGTCATGGATATATGCCTGCTGATAACTATTGCTCACGGCGCACCCGTGCGGAGTCAAGGCTCTGATAGCTCTGCCTTTCGCCGCCTGCGCCCGAAAACGGACGAATTTACTGGCTGCGGGCCACAATTGCAACAGCGATGAGCAGGCTTCAGTTCTTTTGTTGCGCTTTATCAATCACCGGTATCCGCCACAAAAAAAGCAGCAGACAGGCCAGAATAACCAACAGCAGAATCCGCACCCACGCCAGCTGCACCAGCCACAGCGAAAGGGCGAACGTCACCAGCATGATAGCGATGGCGCGCGGCTTTGCTCCCGGCGGCATCGCGCGGTGCTTCTGCCAGTGGCGCAGGTAGCCGCCGAACCACGAACGATAGAGCAGCCAGCGATGAAAACGCGGCGAGGAACGGGCGAAGCACCAGGCCGCCAGCAGAATAAACGGCGTTGTCGGCAGTACGGGCAGAACCACGCCCAGCGTACCTAAGGCTATCGCCAGCCAGCCGATGATGATTAAAATAATACGTTGCATAATATATACAGTGAGAACACAGAGTGGCTACTTTAGCATAACGGTTCTCATTTTCATTGGAGTGTCAAAGTGAAAACAGCCCTGCTGCTGCAAAAGCTGGAAGATCGGCTCGCCGACCTGCGCCGGCGCTGCGCGCCGATAGCGCAGCACGCGACCCTGAGCGCCCGCTTCGATCGTCAACTTTTTCGCACCCGCAGCACCCGGCTGCAGGCGTGTCTTGCAGAGGCCGAAGAGCATCTCGCCGCGCTGCGCCTGGCGGTGGAGCGCCAGCAGCTGCCGCAGGCTGCCTGGCTGGCCGGGCAGCTCGCCTCTCAGCTGGAGGCTATCGCCCGGGAGGCCGACAGCTGGCAGCTGAGAGTCTGGGACAGCGCCGCGCCGGGGCTGGCCCGCTGGCAGCGCCGTCGCCTGCAGCATCAGGAGTATGAGCGTCGGCTGACGGCAATGCTTGAGGAGCGCCAGGTCCGCCTCGACCAGGAGCCAGACGCCGACCGTCGACAGGCGCTGCGCAACGAAGTCGTGGCCTGGGAGGGCCGGCTGACGCGCTGTCGCCGGGCGCTGGCAAAAATTGAAGGCGTGCTGGCGCGCTTAACCCGTTAATCCAGGAGCAGATATGTCCCTTGAAACCGCCCCCGATGAGGTCAAGCTGGCCGTCGATCTGATTATGCTGTTAGAGGAGCACGAGGTGGCACCCGATACGGTGCTGAAAGCGCTGGAAATCGTCCGCCGCGATTATGAACGCCGGCCGCCTTCGTCGGCAGGCCGCCAGGGCTACGGGCGCGAAACGAAGTAAGCGCTTCCTGTCCGGCGGGGCCGGATCGGGCCAGCGGGTTTACGCTCCGTCGCGCCGGGGCCTTAATCGGCGGCGGGTGCCGGATCGTCGCCCTTCATCTCGCGCTTCACCTCGGTTACCTCATCGCCCTGCTTATTATGCAGATGCACTTCCAGCTGGTTGAAGGCAATATCAATCCCGTTTTCCCGGCACAGGCGATCGATGGTCCGGTTCAGCTCATCCACCGTATGGCTGCGATCGCGCAGCTCGCGCACGTACAGGCGCAGCTCGTGATCCAGCGTGCTGGCCCCGAAGGTGGTGAAAAAGACCGCCGGCTGCGGGTCATGCATGACTTTTGGATGGGTCATCGCCGCCTGCAGCAGCACCTGCTTCACCTTATCCAGATCTGAGCCGTAGGCCACGCCGAGGCGGATCACCAGCCGGGTGGTGGTGTCCGACAGCGACCAGTTAATCAGACGCTCGGTAACGAACGCTTTATTCGGGATGATCACCTCCTTGCGGTCGAAGTCGGTGATGGTGGTGGCCCGGATGCGGATCTTGCTGACCGTGCCGGAGAAGGCACCAATGGTGACCGTATCGCCAATGCGCACCGGGCGTTCGAAAAGTATGATCAGACCAGAGACAAAGTTGCCGAAGATCTCCTGCAGGCCGAACCCAAGACCGACCGACAGCGCCGCCGCCAGCCACTGCAGCTTATCCCATGAGACGCCGAGCGCGCCGAACACCGCCATCGCCCCCACGGCGATAATAATGTAGTTAAGAATGGTGGTAATCGCGTAAGAGGCCCCCTGACGCATTTTCAGCCGCGACAGGATCAGCACCTCCAGCAGCCCCGGCAGATTGCGGATCAGCGCCCAGCTGACGATGGGGATAATAATGGCAAACAGCAGGCGGCCGAGGGTCACGTTTTTCACCACCGGCGAGCCGGCTTCGCTGCCGTTATAGTGCCAGAGCGTAATGCTGTCGAGATAGCTGAACACGGTGATAAGATCGGACCAGATAGCCCAGAACACCAGGCCGAACAGGGCAACCATCAGCAGCATCGTGATGCGCAGGGTCTGCTGGTTAACCTGCTCCAGCGCGATGCCCGGCTCCTCCTGCGGCTCCGCCCCTTCCGCCCCCTCCTTCACCATGTTCTGGCGGCGGGCGAGCGCCCGACGCCAGGCGATGCGCCGGGCCGCCACGCTCAGGCCGCGCAGCACCGTCTGGTAGAGCAGGTTCCAGACGATGACCAGATAGACGGTTTCGATCCAGCGCCCCGACAGCCGCAGCGTGGTATAGAAGTAGCCGGTGGCGGTGAGGGCCATCAGGGCAAGGGGGACAATCGACAGGACGGTCACCGTCAGCAGCCGCAGGCCGTGGGACTCCTTATCGCGCCAGCTGTCGCGGCACATGGGCCACATCAGACCGGCGATCAGCAGCAGATTGAGAAAAATCATCGACTGGCCCAGTACGTCATCCATCAGATGCAGCGGGGAGAGCCCGGCGACCACCGACCAGAAGTGCAGCGGCAGCAGGGCGAGGCTGATGCGCACGATCTGCCGACGCCAGTGGCCGGTCAGCTGCGCCGGCATACCAAAGTGGCGAATGGCCACCCCCTCTTTTTCCAGCACTTTCCAGCACAGGCCGAAAACCAGCCAGAAGATCGCCAGTTTCTTGCTGAAGGCCCACAGCAGATCGCTGATATTAAGCTGCAGAGTAAGCAGAATCAGGCCGATGGCGAGGATCGTCAGGCACACCGGCAGCGCGCGGATCAGATCGATCAGAATCGCCTTCGGGGTGTTGAGCTGGCTGTCGTTACGCAGCGAGCCGACGGCGGCAGCCAGCTTTTGCTGGTACGCCCTTAGCCACGCCAGCCGCCAGTGGATCAGCCCCCCGATAAGCAGCAGCGGCAGGCCCGCCAGAAAAGCAATAAATAGTGCCGGCCAGGCCTTTTGCCAGTTGACAGTGATGTTCATTGCCGCAAACTGCTCCTTCAGCGTGTCGGGAAAAGCCTTGATCCAGTCCCAGTCCATCGGCCGATTGCTGTTCACCCAGAAAATTTGCTGGGTCAGGATCTCTTTGAGGTTTTTTGAGACGCTCACCAGCTGCTGCTGGTTGATCTGCAGGTTAATCGCCATCATCAGCTGATTGCCCAGCTGTTTGTTCAGTTGATCCAGCAGCTCGCGACGCATATCCACCACCTGCAGCAGCGCGTCGTGAACGTCAGCGTTGACCTCGTCGGCGTGCCCCTCTTCCAGCCGGGCGACGAAGGCGTCGTTCTGAAACAGCGCATCGCGCTGCTGATTAATTTCAAACTGCTCCAGGCGCAGGTCGGCAATTCGGTTGGTCATATCGGCAAGTTCGCCCGCCGAAGGCAGGGTCTGCTGCTGCTGGTAGAGGATACGCGACAGCAGCAGGCTGCCTTTCAGCACGGCGATCTGTTCTTTAATATTGCGTTCTGACTGCAGGGCGCGGTCGAGCCAGTTTTTGATCTTAATGTTCTGCTGCATCAGCATATTACCGTTTTCGGTGGCCGTAATCAGACGCTGGCTCAGCTGCTGATTAACCTCAAGCTCCTGCTTTACCAGCGGGTTTTCCTGAATCCGCGCCGTTTCATCCGGCGTCATTGCCTCCTGCGCCGTTTTTTCAGTCAGCGTCAGTCGCTTATTGTTTACCGCCTCCTGCAGAAGCTGCAGCTGATGCTCCAGGCGATTGCTGTTAGCAGTCACGTAGTCACGCTGCTTTTGCAGGGTATCCTGCAGCACCGTATTGCCTTCAAGGCTTTTGCGCTGCTGGTCAATCTGCGCGTTCAGCAACGCCTGCTGCGCCTGCAACAGCACCTGCTGGCTGGGGCGTAACGCGCTCTCGTCCGCGCTGGCACCGTCGAGTCGGTTACGGATCTGCTGCATCTGCTGCGAAGCGGCGAACATCGCATTCTGCACCCGCTCCGGCTGGGTCTGCAGCGACACCAGCTGGCTGTTGTAGGTCGCGAGATCGTTCTGCGCATTCTGCAGTTCGTCCAGCACCTGCGCCACGCGCAGCTCCAGCTGGCGTAGCGACAGCTGGCGCAGCGTTTTTCGCGTCTCGTCGTCATTATCCACATCGCTGAGGGCGGCCAGCGCCTCCGTCGCCTGGCGCATCTTATCGGGAGCCTGGGCCACCTTTTGCCTCAGCTGGGCGGTCTCTTCTTTTACCCGATCGATGTTTTCCAGCGTGGCGAGGGTTTCAAGCAGATCCTGGCGCACCGGCTTATCGCTGGCGGCCAGCGCCTTTTGCTTATCCAGGATATCCAGCTGACTTTGCACATCCGCCTTCGACGGCAGATCGCCGCTGCCCTGCATACGGGCAAAAACCGTCGCCTGGCCGCACAGCGTCAGCAGAAAAAAGAGGAAGAGGATCAAAAGCGACGGCCGGAAACGGCGATAAAATGGCGACGTTGTCATAATAATGGAGGTTTCTACACCAGAAAAATGACCGAAACTAGTCATTCCTCCAGAATATCACGGCAACCACAGACAAAATAGAGACAACGAAACAGTCCCGGAGAATTCCTGGGGTACAGTTTCAGACCTTAGGGGCGCGAAGCGTTGGACAATGTTGATAGGTTTCCAGCAGAATAGCGACATAGCTGCGGGCCTCTTTATGCAGGTCGAAGGACTGCGGTGCAAACAGCCAGTTTTCCATAATGCCCGAGATAAAGCCGCGCATAATGACCGCCGCGCGGCGGGTGAGCAGATCTGCGGGCAGCATCTTTGCCTGGATGCAGTGCGCTAATATCTGCTCAATGCGGTCGTAGCTCTCCAGACAGAGCCTGCTCTGCGCCTGCTGCACGACGGCCATTTCGCCGACAAATTCGCATTTGTGGAATATAATTTCCATCAGCAGGCGGCGACGTTCTTCGGTTACGGTAGCTTCAAGCAGATGAACTAAGATTTCTCTTAGCACTGAGAGTGGATCGTCAGGGAATTTTGCCTGATACTCAATTTCCAGCTCACCAATACTGGACTCTGACAGCTCCCATATTTCAGTAAATAAATCCGATTTATTTTTGAAATGCCAATAGATTGCGCCGCGGGTAACGCCAGCCGCCTTTGCAATCTCCGTGAGCGAGGTTGCGGAAACGCCCTGTTGCGAGAACAAATGCAGAGCCACATCAAGAATATGTTGACGTGTTGCAAGCGCTTGTTGTTTGGTTTTTCGTGCCATATGTCGGTGAATTTACAGGCGTCAGATTTACATACATTTGTGAATGTATGTACCATAGCACGACGATAATATAAACGCAGCAATGGGTTTGTGGACTTTTGACCATTGATCAATTTGAAATCGGACACTCGAGGTTTACATATGAACAAAAACAGAGGGTTTACGCCTCTGGCGATCGTTCTGATGCTCTCAGGCAGCTTAGCGCTAACAGGATGTGACGACAAACAGGCCCAGCATGGGGGCCAGCAGATGCCCGAAGTTGGGGTTGTAACGCTAAAAACCGAACCTCTGCAGATAACAACTGAGCTTCCGGGCCGCACCAGCGCTTTTCGCATTGCGGAAGTTCGCCCTCAGGTCAGCGGCATTATCCTGAAGCGTAATTTCACCGAGGGCAGCGACGTCGAAGCGGGGGTGTCTCTCTATCAGATTGATCCTGCAACCTATCAGGCCAGCTACGCCAGCGCTAAAGGCGATCTGGCTAAAGCCCAGGCGGCGGCAAGCCTCGCCCAGGTGACCGTCAGCCGTTATCAGAAGCTGCTGGGCACCCGCTACATCAGCAAACAGGAATATGACCAGGCGCTGGCCGACGCCCAACAGGCGAACGCCGCCGTCGTCGCCGCCAAAGCCGCGGTGGAAACCGCGCGCATTAACCTCGCCTACACCAAGGTCACCTCACCTATCAGCGGCCGCATCGGCAAGTCGTCCGTCACCGAAGGGGCGCTGGTGCAAAACGGCCAGGCTACCGCGCTGGCCACCGTACAGCAGCTCGACCCTATCTACGTGGATGTCACCCAGTCGAGCAATGACTTCCTGCGCCTGAAGCAGGAGCTGGCCAACGGCACGCTAAAGCAGGAAAACGGCAAAGCGAAAGTTGAACTTATCACCAGCGACGGCATTCAATTTCCCCAGACGGGAACCCTGGAATTCTCTGACGTCACCGTCGACCAGACCACCGGCTCCATCACCCTGCGCGCGATTTTCCCCAACCCGCAGCGCACTCTGCTGCCGGGCATGTTCGTCCGCGCGCGCCTGGAAGAGGGGATGAACCCTAACGCCCTGCTGGTGCCACAGCAGGGCGTCACCCGTTCGCCGCGCGGCGAGGCGACCGCGCTGGTCGTGGGCGCTGACAACAAAGTAGAGTCCCGCCAAATCGTCGCCGCGAAGGCTATCGGCGATAAGTGGCTGGTTACCGACGGGCTGAAGCCCGGCGATCGCGTTATCGTCACCGGTCTGCAAAAAGTGCGTCCTGGCGCGCAGGTGAAGGTGCAGGAAGCGTCCGCGGAGAGTAACCAGCAGGCCGCCGAAGGTAAACAGCCTGAGCAACCCAGGTCTTAACCTGAACAGGAGCCGTTAAGACATGTCTAATTTCTTTATCGATCGCCCGATCTTCGCCTGGGTGCTCGCCATCATCATCATGCTGGCGGGGGGGCTTGCGATCCTCAAACTGCCGATCGCGCAATATCCCACCATTGCGCCGCCGGCGGTAACGATCTCCGCATCCTACCCGGGCGCGGATGCCCAGACCGTGCAGGACAGTGTTACCCAGGTTATCGAACAGAATATGAACGGTATCGATAACCTGATGTATATGTCCTCCAACAGCGACTCGACCGGGACCGTGCAGATTACGCTGACCTTTGAGTCCGGCACCGATGCGGATATCGCCCAGGTTCAGGTGCAGAACAAACTGCAGCTGGCGATGCCGCTGCTGCCGCAGGAGGTTCAGCAGCAGGGCGTGAGCGTAGGCAAGTCGTCCAGCAGCTTCCTGATGGTGGTCGGGGTCATTAACACCGACGGCACCATGACCCAGGAGGATATCTCCGACTACGTCGCCGCCAATATGAAGGACGCCATCAGCCGCACCCCGGGCGTAGGTGACGTGCAGCTGTTCGGTTCCCAGTACGCCATGCGCATCTGGATGGACCCGACGGCGCTGAATAACTATAAATTAACGCCGGTTGACGTGATCGCCGCAATTAAAGCACAGAACGCCCAGGTGGCGGCGGGCCAGCTGGGCGGCACCCCACCGGTGAAAGGCCAGCAGCTCAACGCCTCGATCATCGCGCAGACGCGCCTGACCTCCACCGACGAGTTCGGCAAGATATTGCTGAAGGTTAACCAGGATGGCTCCCAGGTTCGTCTTCGCGACGTGTCGAAGATCGAGCTGGGAGGCGAAAGCTACGACGTGGTTGCGAAGTTTAACGGCAAACCGGCGTCGGGTCTGGGGATCAAGCTGGCCACCGGCGCGAACGCGCTGGATACCGCGAAGGCTATCCGCGCCGAGCTGGCGAAGATGGAGCCTTTCTTTCCGTCAGGCCTGCAGATCGTCTATCCCTATGACACCACGCCGTTTGTAAAAATCTCCATTCAGGAGGTGGTAAAAACGCTGGTCGAAGCGATCGTCCTTGTGTTTATCGTTATGTATCTGTTCCTGCAGAACTTTCGGGCGACGCTGATCCCGACCATCGCCGTACCGGTCGTCCTGTTAGGCACCTTTGCGGTGCTGGCGGCCTTCGGATACTCAATAAACACACTGACCATGTTCGGGATGGTGCTGGCCATCGGCCTGCTGGTGGATGACGCCATCGTAGTGGTGGAGAACGTCGAACGTGTGATGACCGACGAGGGGCTGCCGCCGAAAGAAGCGACGCGCAAGTCCATGGGCCAGATCCAGGGGGCGCTGGTGGGGATCGCGCTGGTGCTGTCAGCGGTATTTATCCCGATGGCCTTCTTTGGCGGCTCCACCGGAGCCATTTACCGTCAGTTCTCCATTACTATCGTCTCGGCGATGGCGCTCTCCGTGCTGGTGGCGCTGATTCTGACCCCGGCGCTGTGCGCCACGCTGCTGAAACCAGTGGCCAAAGGCGATCACGGCGAAGGTAAAAAGGGCTTTTTCGGCTGGTTTAACCGCATGTTTGATAAGAGCACGCACCACTACACCGACAGCGTCAGCAATATTCTGCGCGGCACCGGTCGTTATCTGCTGCTTTATCTGCTTATCGTCATCGGCATGGCTTACCTGTTCGTGAAGCTGCCAGGCTCCTTCCTGCCGGAGGAAGACCAGGGCGTATTCCTCTCGATGGCCCAGCTGCCCCCTGGCGCAACGCAGGAGCGTACCCAGAAGGTGCTGGACCAAATGACGGACTACTACCTGACCCAGGAAAAAGACAACGTTAAATCCGTGTTTGCGGTTAACGGCTTTGGCTTTGCGGGCCGCGGTCAGAACACCGGCATTGCGTTTGTGTCGCTGAAGGACTGGGGCGAGCGCCCAGGCAAAGAGAATAAGGTCGAGGCCATTACCGGCCGCGCTATGGGCGCCTTCTCGCAGATCAAAGACGCCATGGTGTTCGCCTTTAACCTGCCGGCGATTGTTGAGCTGGGTACGGCGAGCGGCTTTGACTTTGAGCTGATCGATCAGGCGAACCTTGGCCATGAAAAGCTCACCCAGGCGCGAAATCAGCTCTTTGGCATGGTTGCGCAGCATTCGGATCTGCTGGTCGGGGTGCGCCCTAACGGCCTGGAAGATACGCCGCAGTTCAAGATTGATATCGACCAGGAGAAAGCGCAGGCGCTTGGCGTGTCCATCAGCGATATTAATACGACGCTCGGCGCGGCCTGGGGCGGGAGCTATGTCAACGACTTTATTGACCGCGGTCGCGTGAAGAAAGTGTACCTGATGTCCGAAGCCAAATACCGTATGCTGCCGGAGGATATTGGCAACTGGTACGTTCGCGGCAACAACGGGCAAATGGTGCCGTTCTCCGCCTTCTCCACCACCCGCTGGGAGTATGGTTCTCCGCGTCTGGAGCGCTACAACGGCCTGCCGTCTATGGAAATTCAGGGCCAGGCGATGCCGGGCAGAAGTACCGGTGAAGCGATGGCGATGATGGAAGAGCTGGCCAGCAAGCTGCCGTCCGGCATCGGCTACGACTGGACCGGAATGTCTTATCAGGAGCGGCTGTCCGGCAACCAGGCCCCTGCCCTGTACGCTATCTCTCTGATTGTCGTCTTCCTGTGTCTGGCGGCGCTGTACGAGAGCTGGTCCATTCCCTTCTCCGTTATGCTGGTGGTTCCGCTGGGGATTATCGGCGCGCTGCTGGCGGCAACCTTCCGCGGGCTGCCAAACGACGTTTACTTCCAGGTGGGCCTGCTGACCACCATCGGCCTGTCGGCGAAGAACGCGATACTGATCGTCGAATTCGCTAAGGATCTGATGGATAAAGAGGGTAAAGGGCTGACGGAAGCGACGCTGGAGGCGGTTCGGATGCGTCTGCGCCCCATTCTGATGACCTCGCTGGCCTTTATCCTTGGGGTAATGCCGCTGGTAATCAGCTCCGGCGCAGGCAGCGGCGCGCAAAATGCCGTCGGCACCGGCGTTATGGGCGGGATGATCACAGCAACCGTACTGGCAATCTTCTTTGTTCCGGTATTCTTCGTGGTCGTTCGTCGACGCTTTAGCCGCAAGAGCAGCGATCTGGAACACAGCCACCCGGTTGAACAACGCTGATAGATATAAGGCCGCACAAGCGGCCTTCAGGTTGATGACAAAGAGGGAAAAACGTGGTTTTTCCCTCTTTGTGGTTAGCAGCCGGAAATCAATGAATTGATTTTCCTTGTTTATTTTTGTGGTGATTATGGCCGAACGAGTTCGGCCTGGGGTTTGTCATCAGTCTCAAGGCCGCACAAGCGGCCTTTTTTATATACCCGTCATACTTCAGGCTGCACGTGCGTTGGCTTCTGGTTACACGTCTCATCCATAAGACTCACTCCGACGGGCCGCCGCGGCGCGGCGTTCAAATATTTAGGGTATAAAAACACTTATTAACAGTAAGATTATTTCCACCGTTCAAATAACAAAGATCGCCCCGCAAGCCGTAGACTATTCCGACAAGCATTGGTGGATTCTTATTTTTTTCAGTTCTTTCAATAAAAATCAGGACTATTCCTGGCTTTTCTTTTTCTTAATTTCTGCTAGCGGCTGCATCAGTAGCATTATCCCAAAACGCCCTCCCCCAGGTTATATAGCTAAATAACCGGAATGATCTATCCCGCCTGAAAAAGATGAGGCGCGGTAACTACCAGACCCGCGAACGAAAAATCCGCCAGAAAGAGCGTTAAACTACCGCAGGCCGCCGGACCATGTCTGCGATAACGGAGCGGCAAGCCTGCAACAACGCGAAAAACCGCTGAATACAGAGCGTACGGACCATCCGGAGAATAACGGAAAACAAAAGCCATAAGCGGCGCGCCTTCCGCTTCACTGCATTTAAGGTGGCCGGACAGAGTGACATTAGTAATGAATGAAAGACATTAATCTTTCTTTAATAAGTTTCTCAAGCAGGTAAATACCGCCGGACCGGCCGCAGAGGAAGAACGGCCAGGACGTTGCCTCTGAATAATTTACGGATATAACCGGGCGCAGTACGTTTTGCTCAGCCGTAGCGCCGGCCCGAAAGGGTAAGGCGGCAAACATATGACAAAGGTTCTCCGCCGTAGACGGCTTTCAGCGAGGGACAGGGTATCACCCCGTCGGAGTGAACGCGCCGGACTGTGGCTCAGAGGTATGTCGGAGCCAACGCAGAGGCAGGCTGGCGTCTCACAGGTATAAGTCAGTGTAGAAGACGCCACCTGGAGTCTGCTAAAATCTACGGAGAGCATATCGACCATTAAATTGTAATTTTTCGTTCCAGGACGATGAAATCTTTAATAGAGTAGATTATAGTTAAAACATCAGAAGAAGAGCGCAAGTTTCCGGCCAGGTCGTTGTATCCATCCCGAAAGGTGTTCGGTTTGTTCAAGCCACTAAAAAGGGGATGCGTATGGATGAATATTCACCAAAAAGGCATGATATAGCTCAGCTCAGATTTCTCTGTGAAAATTTGTATCATGACTGCCTTGCAAATCTTGAAGAAAGTAATCAAGGCTGGGTAAATGACCCGACCTCGGCAATCAATCTTCAACTTAACGAACTGATAGAGCATATTGCAACCTTCGCACTTAATTATAAGATTAAGTACAATGAAGATAATAAGCTGATTGAACAGATTGACGAATATCTGGATGATACGTTTATGCTGTTCAGCAGCTATGGTATTAACACACAGGATTTACAGAAATGGCAAAAATCCGGCAATCGCCTGTTTCGCTGCTTTGTCAGTGCGGCACAAGCGAATCCTGTCAGTCAGTCCTGCTAAAAAATTCTACAATTATAGGTAAGATTTATGTCCGATAAACCATTAACTAAAACTGATTATTTGATGCGTTTACGACGCTGCCAGTCCATTGACACGCTGGAGCGTGTTATCGAAAAGAATAAATATGAATTATCCGACAACGAGCTGGCGGTATTTTACTCAGCGGCCGATCACCGCCTTGCGGAATTGACCATGAACAAACTGTACGACAAGATCCCCTCCTCCGTATGGAAATTTATTCGCTAATTGTCAGGTGACAGCCCCCTTTTCAGAGCGACCGTCCGTTGTATTGAACACGTCAGTTGACGTGCTTTCTGGCGTTTCCTGGACAACGACGGTCCCCATTCTGTGCGGATTAAACAACCGGTAAAAGCCCATGCGGCGTTACCGCCATTACGCTGCGCAGCCGGCAATGCCCCTGCTGATACCCACGGCGCGCCCGGGCAGAAACGTTAACGGCACCGCCGGGCCATTACGCCGTCTGAATGTCCCCTGCGTCGCCCTTTCCACGCCAGCCAGCGGATTTGCCTTTATCTTTCCGGCTCACGGCACATAAGTAGCAAACGCGCCCTCTCTCTGATGCCAAGACAGGCTATCCTTTACCGGTGGCTACAAATCAGCACGTCAACAAGCCGCCGTGAGAGGTGCGCCAACTACAAATGTAATTTTCTTGATAAATTATGGTTAATTTTTTATTTTAAAAGAGGCAATACGGCACTTGAAATAGCACGTCCTCCCTGGGTTCACGCAATTCCGAAGGCAAAAGATGAAAGAAATACAGCGTCTGCTTACTGAAACCATTGACGATCTTAACGCACGCGAAAAGCGCGATAACCGTCCCCGCCTTAGCCTCAGCTTCATCCGTAAGCACCCCGGACTGTTTATCGGCATGTATATGGCGTGGTTTGCCACCCTGGCGGTCATGCTGCACTCTGACACTCTGGCGGACTCCGTCTGGCTGCTCGTGGCGCTGTTCATCCCGTTAAACGGTTTTTTCTTTTTCGACGTTGCCCCGCGCTACCGCTACGAGGATATCGACGTGCTCGACTTCAGGGTCTGTTACAACGGAGAGTGGTACAACACCCGCCCGGTTCCGCACTCCCTGATCGCCACCATTATGCAGTCTGCCCGGGTGGAGAATCAGCTTAAAACGCAGCTACAGAAAATGGTCGCCCGGAAAGGCGAGCTATCGTTCTACGATATTTTTACCCTTGCGCGCGCGGAAGCGAAGCGTTAACCGGAAAAGCGCCTCCGCTACGGCACATGGCGACCTCCAGCTTTTTTGTCTCTCTTCCGCCTCGCTTCAGGTGCCGGATTTGTTTAGCCTCGTCCATACGCCTGACACACGGCAGCCGGAGGATCGCAGATTATAAAGAAAACAGGGAGATGGCGAACAGCGCGGCCGGGCGGCACAAATGGGTGGGGGCCCTGCCAGCTACATCCCGGCACACACGTCATCTGCCTTGGCTGCTTCCTTCCGGACCTGACCTGGTAAACAGAGTAGCGTTGCGGGAGAACCAGCAGGGCCCCCATTGAGAGCGTTGTTAACCAACGCGCAGGCGCATTATCACTGCTGTACCCGCTAATTGCAACCCGCGCCGCGCCGGATGCTGTTTTCTTGCGCAGCCCGCCCTGAATCTGCGATCATGGCTAATTACCAGCAAAGCAGAACAGGAACCCATAATGGAAACGGAAGATACGTTCCCTCACCGGGTCTGGCAGATTGTTGCGGCTATTCCGGAAGGTCGCGTCACCACCTACGGCGACATCGCCAGGCTTGCCGGCTCCCCGCGCGCGGCGCGCCAGGTCGGCGGCGTCCTGAAGCGGCTCCCGGAAGGCAGCAAGCTGCCCTGGCATCGGGTGGTCAACCGCTACGGCTCCATCTCCCTAAGCGGTCCGGATTTACAGCGTCAGCGCCAGGCGCTGCTGGCAGAAGGGGTGGTGGTTTCCGGCAGCGGGCAGATCGATCTGCACCGCTACCGCTGGGAAGGCTAACTCTCTTTGCGGCAAGAAAGGATTGCTTCCTTTAATACCGGGTGGGTGCCGGGATCGCTGAGGAGGGATTGACCTGCGTCGGGGATGTGTAGGGCACGGTGGTTGTCGCGCCGCCGCTCGCCTGTACCGGCACCGCCGTTTGCTGAACAGGAACCAGCGTCAGATCCACTTTTTTACCACCGTTATTGATTGCCGGCTTCACGGTATCGCTGATAAATACCAGCCTGTTGTCAACGGCAATGGTTGCGCTCAGCAAAATGCGGGCATCCGGCCTGACGTCCGATGGATTAAACGGCAGCACGAAGCTGAACGGTGCCTGTTTTCCTTCGGTGCGTACCGCTTTCTGCGACAGCACCTTAGACGGCGCGTTAGACATTGAAGCATCGGAAAGGGTGACGGTCAGCACGGCATCAGGCGGCAGGGCCACCTTCTGACGGATCCACACCGTACCGGATACGTTAGGCTGCTGAATAGTGGGCTGCGTGGCGTTTATAGACAGATTTGGGTTTGGCGCAGGCGTCTGGATATCTGCGCTCTTATCCGCGCAGGCCGCCAGAGATACCGCAACCGCTAAACCACTTACCATGTGCACGAGTTTCATTCAATTCTCCTTATCATCAATGCACCAGCAGGTTACTTTTCCCCCGCCGGAAGAGTGGTTAACAAAAACATAACGTCAATAAGTGTGGCACATATCACTCTTTTTTGCCTGGAATCAGCCCGCCATTCAGATTTTTGTACCGTTCGGCCCCCTCACGAAATTGCGTTATACTCAGGGCCTGTTCGCTTTGGCACCCTTGTTACCTGGAGAACTCACATGAGTCAGGCACTGAATAACCTGCTGACATTATTGAACCTGGAGAAAATTGAGGAAGGTCTCTTTCGCGGACAAAGTGAAGACCTGGGGCTTCCCCAGGTGTTTGGTGGGCAGGTGGTAGGCCAGGCGCTGTACGCCGCCAAGGAGACCGTGCCGGAAAAGCGTCTGGTGCACTCTTTCCACAGCTATTTTTTACGTCCGGGCGACAGCCGTCAGCCGATCGTATATGACGTGGAGATCCTGCGCGACGGCAACAGCTTCAGCGCCCGCCGCGTTGCTGCCGTCCAGAGCGGCAAACCCATATTTTTCATGACGGCCTCCTTCCAGGCACCGGAAGCGGGTTTTGAGCATCAGCAGCAGATGCCTGCGGCTCCTGCTCCTGACGGCCTTCCCTCCGAGACGGAAATCGCCCGCTCGCTGGCCCATCTGCTGCCACCGACCCTGAAGGATAAATTCCTCAGCGACCGCCCGCTGGAGGTGCGCCCGGTCGAGTTTCATAACCCGCTGAAAGGCCATGTTGCCGGGCCGACGCGCCAGGTGTGGATCCGCGCCAACGGAGAGATGCCGGATGATATCCGCGTGCACCAGTATCTGCTGGGCTATGCCTCCGACCTCAATTTTCTGCCCGTCGCCCTGCAGCCGCACGGCATTGGATTCCTGGAGCCGGGCATTCAGATCGCCACCATCGATCACTCCATCTGGTTCCATCGCCCGTTCAGCCTGAACGACTGGCTGCTCTACAGCGTGGAAAGCACCTCCGCTTCCAGCGCCCGCGGCTTCGTGCGCGGCGAATTCTGGACCCAGGAGGGCGTGCTGGTGGCCTCGACGGTTCAGGAAGGCGTCATGCGTCAACGTAGCTGATGGACACACATCCCGCGGCGGCGGGCCACAGCCACCAATACCGCCGCCGCCCGATATCGCCTTTATTGCCCCACCGGCAGCCCACTCCACGTTCCGCTTAATAATTTTAAGGTCTACCCACCTGCGCTGGCCGCGTTCTAAAAAAGTGGGCTACGGATAAAAAAATAAGTAAAACCAATTTAAAAATTAAAAAACAGGATTGCCCTTGGGAATAAAGAATAACACCCGCGCAAAATTCTCAATGAATAACAAGATCGCCTTCTGCCTTGCGGCTTATCCACTGGTACTGTTAGACTCATTAATTCATCTGAATATTAAGGTTTCCAATGGGGCTATCGCTAATGGATTTACCGCTTCGTGAAACAGTGATTGAACAGATCGTTTGTCATGCCAGCAAAATCAACAGCCATAAAAACCTGAACAAAATGGTGATGATCCATGAAATAATGCTAAGTACCTTTTATGCAAAAAAACCTTTATTTTATAAAATGATATTCAAGAGCATCCGTTTTTATACGGCAGCGGCTATTCTGCTATTTTATTATTGTGATCCAGCTCCAACTTTAAAAAAAGTAAAAAATTTTATTTCCCAACAAGAAAATTTTTTTTGTGCCAACTCTATCAATGCACTATTTACGCAGCTTCGCGTATCGGGTCGTCTCACGCTTCATCGAGCCGAAGGCAACCGTCGGGAAAAGCACTATCTCCCCTCCCCCAGTGCGATTAAAGAGATTTTCGAACTGCTGCAAACTCTGCTTAAGCCCTATCAAATACTGCATAGTAGCGCCGGTTTAGCATGCTACAGCAGCCCCGATGAATTTATTCGATACTTCTTCTGCCGCTATCAAAATATTGTACTGAACCATATTACACTCACCCATATCGAGCCCAACGCCGGGGTGTTCATCAAAAAAGATGGGGGCTACATGATCATGCTGCTGCTGTATAAAGAGCACCTTCAGCAAAACAGCCAAAATATCATTTTGCCCCATAAAAAGATAGCCGAGTATAGCTACGTTTCACGCAGTCATGTTTGCGCGCTGCTGCATGAGGCGCAGTCTGCCGGCCTGCTCTCGCTGGAAAATAATCTGTTCATCAGGCTGTCGGACAATTTTATCCATCTTTTCCGCAATATTTATTCGCTACAGCTGGCCGGGCTTCTCTACTGTATTTGTCCGGAGCACAAGGCATTATAAATTCGTCGCCGTCAGATCGATAACCCGTTCAGCGCTGGCGATCGTCGAAGGGCGATGTGCAATAAAAATACGGGTAATATTCAGTCCACCGATCGCCTGATTAATTTTAGCCTCATTTTCCAGATCCAGATGGCTGGTGGCCTCGTCAAGAAACAAAATTCCCGGTCTCCTGTAGAGCGCTCGGGCAATCAGCAGGCGCTGTTTCTGTCCTCCGGACAGATTCCCCCCCAGCTCACCGATCAGCGTTTCATATCCCATCGGCATCTGCATAATCTCATCATGAATATTACAGTTAATGGCGCACTCATAAATACGCGAATAATCTTTATTCTCGGTAAAACTACAGATATTTTCCGCAATAGAGCCAGCAAACAGCTTATCATCCTGTAGAACGCAGGCTATATTTTGCCGATAGTTATTAAGGCCGATATTATTGATATCGATACCATTAAAATAAACATTCCCCGCCGTTGGCTGCAGTAGCCCGGACATCACCTTCATCAGCGTCGTTTTCCCGGTGCCTGAAGGGCCAATAATCGCGACGCTTTCTCCCGCCTTCACCTGAATATTGAGATGGGTGAAGATCGGCTTCGATAACCTGTCATAGGCGAAAGACACGTCTTTTATCGCAAACTCAACCGGTTCGTCAGGCGCGGCCAGCCATTGCTCCGGCCCCTCCAGCTCGGGCTCGGAAAGCAGTACATCGGCAATACGCTCGTTATGCATCGTCAACAGCCGCATCTGTAAAAAGAGGTTAATTAAGCTGGCGGTACGATCGGAAAACTGACTGCGCCAGGCGTTGAAAGCGACGAACATTCCCAGCGTCATACCGCCCTCTATAACCATCGTCGCGCCCAGCCAGAGGATGATGATTTGATCAACGGCACCGATCAGATTCGACAGGCCACCGAAGAGCAAATCCAGCCTGGTGGTGCGTATTCTGGCGTTAGCAGCGTCGATGTTCAGATTCAGCCAGAACTTCGCACGCAGCCCCGTAATACCCAAAGCCTTAATGGTTCCCACGCCATAGAGCGTTTCCATAAAGTGCGATCCGGCCCGGGCATCTTTAACGATGTGATCTTCAGAAGCCTGCCGATAGCGCCCATAGGTCACGATCCGCAGAGCCATGTAGATCAGCGTAAATGTGAGTACCACTCCGACCAGCCAGCCGCCGTACAGCGCCATCATGATAAAAACGCCGATGGCGACAATGGTATCAATGATACCGTTTACCAAACCATCGGTAAGCGTGGTGCGAATAACCTCCAGCGAGCCAAGTCTGGACTGTATATCTCCCAGTTTACGTTTTGCAAAATAGGCCAGCGGCAGCTTCATTAAATGGTCAAACATGCCCGCTTTCCACTGAATATCAATCAGCGATGCCATGACCAGCGAAGCCCACGCCCGCAGCGTAGCAATAAAAGTACGACAAAGAATAAAGCCCAGCAGTCCAATACAAATTAGCGATAACAGACTGTGATCTTCCGCAATAATAACATGATCCATAACCAGCTGCGTCCCCACCGGGAGCAGCAAATTTATTGCCTCAATCAGCAGGCTGAAACAAAATATCTTACCAAGAAAGGCCGGTAACCCGTGGATATTACCTAGCATATCCCGTAATCGCAGCCGGCTACGCGCTTTCTCGCGGGAGAAGCCTTGATCGGGCCATAGCTCCAGCGCAACGCCGGTAAAGTGACGGGAAAACTCGCGCAGCCCCATGCTCCGCCGGCCAAACGCCGGATCGTTTATGACAAATTTATTGCGCCGGGCCGATAGTAATACGACGAAATGACACATATCCCAATGGAGAATACAGGGGGTTTTTAGCTGTCTGACCTCGTCAAGATCCAGCGACAGCGGTCGATTTTTAAGGCCAGTTTTGTCGGCAATGTCTACCAACACCCCAAGCGTGGCACCATGAGATGAAACGCCAAACCGGTGACGCAGATTAATTAAGTCAACATCTTTGCCATAATAGCGACAAACCATCGCCAGGCAGGCCAGGCCGCACTCTGCGCTTTCCGTCTGGAGGATCTGGGGAACCTTTCTGATAAAGCCAAAATGCAGCCGGTCGCGCAGATAAGTTAATAAGGTATTATTCATTAACAGGTCCCATCAGGCTACGGTAAAAGTCATAAAAAGGGGCAATCATCCACTGGTAGATGGGCCTTTTTTCCAGAAAGACCATCGCCCGCGCTTTCATGCCGGTGGTCAATATCATTGCGGCAAGCCGTTTATCACGACTTATATCGACAATAACTTTATAAAATGGCTCCGCTATTCCGGTCTGTTTCCCCTGCGGAGAGTTGCTGTACGAATTTAACTCCTGTGGCGAGACCGGTACGCTGGAAATCGATTTTATTTCCCCTGGAAAATGGCCAAACTTTTCATAGGGGAAGGCGTCAAAGCTAATATTAATAGGATCGCCCGGCTTAACATAGGGCGTAGCGCTGTTGGGCAACCATAATATTAAAAAATAGCCCTCACTCTCCGCCGGGATCACCTGCGCCAGGCTGTCGCCAGAATTCACCATTTGCCCCTGGGTAACGCTTAGCGTTTCGACTTTACCGTCCACCGGCGAGCTGACAAGCAAGGCTCCGCTCGCATCCATTTCAGCCAGCTGACGACGTAAATCGCTGAGTTCATATTTTCGCCGGGAAATTTCATTATCAAAATCCGTCGCCCGGGTAAACATCTCTCCCCGCAGACTGGTGATCTGCAGGCCCTGCTGAATCAGCTGCGCGTTCAGGTTTTGGTATACGCTTTGCTGTTGATAATAGAGATAGCGTTGATTAGACATCTGATCGATATTAATTAGCCCACGGCGTTTATATTCAGCATAATTGTTCATCGTCGCCTTCATGGCTAACATCCCTTCATTGGCGGTCGTAACCGTAGCTTTGGTTTCCTGATAAGCCTGTTCATACTGCTGTAGCTGCTGCTTCATTTGGCTAAGCGTAACGGCCTTATTTTCTTCCAGCTTGTGGATAATTTCCTCAATCAGGCGAAGTTGTTCCCTGCCCGCCTGGAGAATATTTTCACTGACGTTGCCAGAGCGGGTAATCCTGCTGACGTCAATCTGATACAGGTAATCCCCTTTTTTCACCTGTTCGCCGGGATGCTTCCAGCTGCGGCTGATGAATCCCTGGCCCGGTGAGTAGATATTTATCGCCCGCGGCAGGGTCGTTACCTCTCCGTAAACACTTATTCTGCGGGTATACTCGCCAAAAATAATTACAGACATAAGGGCGGCAAGAAGTAACACCGTTACGAGGATCGCAACCCATAGTGGATAGCTCCCGATGAGTAAAGCCTGGCCAAGCCATCGGGTTCTCAGATTATCGATAGCCTCCCGGCGGAATAAGTCTCTGGTATCCATGGTCATCCATTGTTATGGCAAAATGAAATCTATACCCGTCATACTTCAAGCTGCATGTTCGTTGGCTTTATTCGGCCCAGGGGCCTCACCCCTTCGGGGCCAGCCCTGGGGCTGTTCAAAACGCGCTGCGTTTTGTCCTGCAACTCGAATTATTTAGGGTATATATGCTCCGGCAGCCAGCGGGTAAAAAAAATCGAGTACGAGACTCGATTTTTTAATTAAAGTAAAAATACTTCAGGCGGTCAACGTGCTGGCCAACCTGTTACAGCCGGGCGACGTCTCTCCCGCGCGTTTATAATATGCTTTGCGTTGTAATCTGTAAATATTATTATTCAGAGTAGATAAATAATCTTCACAAAAAAACAGAGGGATTAGATACCCAATATTTTTTCAAAAAGCCCACCAATGGTTTTACCTATTCCGGAACCAATAACGCTGCCTATCTTATTTCCGATGCGGGATGCAAGGTTACCTACGATGGTAGTTCCAATAAGCGGAACTACGGAACCAATAAACGACCCTGCGGCCGTACCAATAACTCCACCGATACCGCCACCAACCTTTTGCCCTATGGTGTCGAGCGTATCCTGGACGATCCCTGCGCCGCTAACATGGTTCATTTCAATTTGTGTTAATTCACGCATAACTTTTCCTTTAATAGCCATAAGCGTACTCTCTTATGGCTAAATAAATCAAAATGAAGAGTATAAAATAATATCCATCGTACTTCCGGCTACCTGAGCTCTGGTTATAAAATCAGGCAACACGAATTTATTCAGGATATACCCGTCATACTTCAAGTTTCATGTGCGTTGGCTTTATTCGGCCCAGGGGCCTCACCCTGAAGGGCCGCCGCCAGCGGCGTTCAAATCGGCTAAGCCGGTTTGTCCTCGCTCACCCCAATCACATACTCCAGTAAGCTCCCAGGGATTAATGAGAGGCAGCCTGCGGCTGTTCAAATTCGTTCCTGACGAATTTGTCACTGGGTCGCCGCGTGATTCGGCCTGAGGGCCTCACCCCTTCGGGGCCAGCCCCGGGGCTGTTCAAAACGCGCTGCGTTGTGTCCTGCAACTCGAATTATTTAGGGTATATATCAGCTTTTTTTACCAAAAAGCCCGCCAAAAATTGAAGACAGAATGCTTATTCCTGCTTCAACAACCTGACCTATACCGGTTCCCATCTGGGTCGCAGCTTCCAGGCCATTCTTGACACCCGCAGCTTCAAGAATTGAACCAATGCCACGACCTAACGCCGTTCCGGCATCAGCAATGATCCCGGCACCGGACACTTCATTTAACTCGCTTGCCTTAAGTTCACGCATTATATAACTCCTGTAAATAATAAATAAGAATTAATATCCTATGGTGAGGCTATTCACCTTTTATTTTATATCGTTTTACCTGAAATTAATCAATCAACCAAATCCGTAAGAGTATATTTCGTAGATATGTAAAAAAATATTACAGAATTATAATGGAGCTTCGCAAGCCAGGAATTTAGTGAAAAAGCCGAACGGAAAATGGTTCGGCAAAGTTTACAGATACTACCCGACGAAATTAAACCAAATTTTGGCACAACGCTTTTAAGCTACGGAAGACGAGCGCACCACACCTTCGCCAGGTCAGGCATTGTAGGCATTTTCGCCGTGGCTGTTGACGTCCAGCCCTTCGCGCTCCTGCTCCTCCGGCACGCGCAGCCCAACCGTCATATCCGCCAGCCGGTAGCCGATAAAGGCGACAACGGCGGACCAGACGAGGGTGACAATAATGCTTTCCAGCTGCACCAGCACCTGATGCCCGATGGAGATCCCTTCGGCAAGGCCAACGCCGCCCAGCGGCCCGGCGGCGAAAATACCGGTAAGGAGACAGCCGACGATGCCGCACACGCCGTGAACGCCAAACACATCGCAGGGATCGTCGACCCGCAGCAGGCGTTTAAGCATGGTCACCCCCCACAGCCCGGCAAGCCCGGCGACGCCACCGATAATCAGCGCGCCGCCGACGCCAACGTAGCCACAGGCGGGCGTCACGCCGACCAGCCCGGCGATCGCCCCGGAACAGGCCCCCAGCAGAGAGGGTTTCCCGCGCAGCGTCCATTCACCAAAAATCCAGCCGAGAATGGCCGCCGCCGTCGCCACAACGGTATTCACAAAGGCCAGCGCCGCAATTTCATTCGCCGTCCCGGCGGAGCCGGCGTTAAAGCCAAACCAGCCGATATACAGCACGGCGGTGCCGGTAAAGACCATCGGCAGATTATGCGGTTTAAAGGACTCCTTACCAAAGCCCACGCGCTTGCCGATCAGGTACGCCCCGACCAGTCCCGCTACGGCGGCGTTAATATGCACCACGGTGCCGCCCGCGAAGTCCAGCGCGCCGTGGGACGCCAGCAGGCCGCCGCCCCACACCATATGGGCCACCGGAAGGTAAGAGAACGTCAGCCACACCGCGACAAAGATCAGCACCGCCGAAAAGCGAATACGCTCGGCCAGCGCCCCGACAATCAGCCCGACGGTAATACAGGCGAAGGAGCCCTGAAAAACGACGTGAATATATTGGTTAATGCTGCCGGTTACCGCCGTCAGGGCAATATTCTTCAGCATGATCCAGCTAAAGCCGCCGAAGAAATGATTCCCTTCGCCAAAAGCCAGCGAATAGCCGAAAACAACCCACAAGATAGAGACCAGCGCAAAGGTAACGGTAACCTGGGTCAGCATGGACAAGACGTTTTTGCCGCGGATCAGCCCCCCGTAAAACAGGGCGATGCCGGGCACGGTCATAAATAGCACCAGCGCGGTACAGATCATCATAAAGGCGTTGTCAGCCTTGTCGGCCGTCGCGGCCGTCGCCAGCCCCGGCAGCAGCGCCAGGGAAGTAAGGGTGGATCTCATCGTGACTCTCTTCATTTTTCGTTTCCCGTTACCCTGTGCCAGTCGTTACAGCGCCGCTTCGTCGGTTTCACCGGTGCGAATGCGTATCACGCGCTGTAGCTCCGCGACAAAAATTTTGCCGTCGCCAATCTTTCCGGTATATGCCGCCTTGCCAAGGACATCGACCACGCTGTCAAGCTGGTCATCGGCAATCGCCACGTCGATCTTCACCTTTGGCAGGAAATTGACGCTGTACTCCGCGCCGCGGTAAAGCTCGGCGTGGCCCTTCTGTCGCCCGAAGCCCTTAACCTCGGTGACGGTTAGCCCCTGAATCCCCACGGAAGAGAGCGCTTCGCGCACATCTTCCAGCTTGAACGGTTTAATCACCACGGTAACCAGCTTCATCGTTCTTCTCCTGTCAGAAATCGCCAATGGCGGCGACTGCGCAACAGAGGTATTGCAAAGGGTGTGCCAGGCCATAAGACCGGTGGAAAGGGGGTGGTCGACGGTGGGAAAAGAAAAACGCACCATGACGGTGCATGATGCGCTGCGTTTTTGCACCAGCGAAGCGGCACATCAGACGCTGAGAGGCTCCTCGCGCGTAATGGCGGCCAGCTCCTCGCCGGCGAGCTGTAGCTGATACATCTGCCAGTAGCGTCCGCCGGCGGCGAGCAGCTGCTGATGCGTGCCGCGCTCCACGATCTGCCCCCGGTGCAGCACCAGAATTGTATCTGCGTCGACGATGGTCGACAGTCGATGGGCGATTGCCACCAGGGTGGTATGTTCACGCACCGCGGCCAGCGCCCGCTGGATAGCCTGCTCGGTGCCAGAGTCGATGCTGGCGGTCGCCTCATCGAGAATAAGCACCTGCGGGGCATCCACCAGCACGCGCGCCAGCGCCAGCAGCTGCTTCTGGCCGACCGACAGATTATTTCCCTGCTCGCCCAGCCGGGTATAAAGCCCTTCGCTCATTCCGCGGGCCAGATCCGCCAGCTGCACGGTTTCCAGCGCCTGCCAGACCTGCGCTTCGGAGATATCGCGCCCAAGGGTAACGTTGGCGAGAAAGGTGTCAGCCATCACGACCGGATCCTGCTGCACCATCGCCACGCCTTTGCGCAGCACCTCGTGGCTAAGGCTCTGCAGCGGGCGGTCGTTAAGACGAATTTCACCCTGGCTCAGCGGATAGTAGCCCATCAGCAGGCTGGCGAGGGTGCTTTTACCGCTGCCGGTATGGCCGACCAGCGCCACAAAGCTGCGGGAAGGCACCTTCAGGCTGATATCGTGTAGCACCAGCCGATCGTCGCGATAGGCAAACGAAACGTCGGCCACCTCAATCGTTCCGGAGTCCAGCGGCCGGGTATCCTGACCATAGCGCTGGCGCGGCCCGTCCATCAGCTCAAACACCCGCTCCCCCGCGACCACCGCCTGCTGCAGCATCGACTGCTGGGTTGTCAGCTCGATTAGCGGCTCGTTCAGCCGCCCCAGATAGCTGATAAAAGCGTACAGCACCCCGACCTCAATGGTCCCGCTGGCGGAAAAGCCGAACAGCATCAGCAGGCCGCACAGGATCAGCGCCGAAAAAAGACTCAGCAGCGGGCGCAGCAAAAAGCCGTCCAGGCGCAGGGTCTGCATCCGCGCCAGATAGTGCGAGCGGCTGGCCTGGCCCATCTTTTCGCCGAAGCGCGCCTGCTGGCGAAACTGCTGAATAACGCTCATGCCGCCGATAATTTCGTTAAAGCCGTCGTTGATATCGGCGAGATAGCCGCGCACCCGTCGCACGATCGGCGTGCTGTAGCGCTGATAGATAGCCATCACCACCAGCACCGCCGGAAAAATCGCCATCGCCACCAGCGCCATACGCCAGTCGAGGCTGAACATCGCCACCAGCATCGCGCCGATCAGCGCGGCGCTGCGCAGCACCGTCGCCACCACCGTCACGTAGAGATCGCGAATGGCCTCGGTATCATTGGTGACCCGGGAAATGAGCTGGCCGACGGGCTGGGTATCAAAAGCGCTGAGCGGCTGGCGCAGCGCGGCGTCCATCACGTCGGTTCGCAGCTGCTGCACCACCCCAACGGCGGTCCGGTTGAACAGCAGCGACTGGGCGTAGTGCAGCCCTGCGGCCAGGATCTGCAGCCCGACGTAGGCCGCCGCCAGCCCGGCGACCACGGTCAGCGGCAGGTTATTTTTCGCCACCATCCGGTCGATAAAGTAGCTAATCAAAAGCGGGCCGCTGACCTCCGCCGCCGCCGCGATCCACAGCATCAGCACCGCAACGGCCAGCGGTTTACGCCACGGCGAGCCGTAGACAAGCAATCTCTTCAGGGTCGGCCATAGCTGCCTGAAACTACGCATTTGCCGCCTCCTCGCTATTTTCCGGCGCGTCGTCCAGCGCCGCCTCAAGCTGCTGATAGCGGTACATATCGCGATACCAGCCCTCCTCCTGCGCCAGCGCGTCGTGGCGGCCGCGCTGGACGATACGCCCGTGCTGCATAACGACGATCTCGCTGGCCTCGGTCAGCGCGGAGAGCCTGTGGGCGCTGATAATCACCGTCCGGCCCTCTCCCCACTGGCGCAGATTGTGCAGGATCTGGTGCTCCGTTCGCCCGTCCACCGCCGACAGCGCGTCGTCGAGGATCAGGATCTCCGCATTGAGCAGCAGCGCCCTGGCGATGGCGATGCGCTGCTTCTGCCCGCCTGAGAGCATCACGCCGCGCTCACCCACCTCCGTTTCATAGCCCTGCGGCAGGCGGAGGATATCCTCATGTACGCAGGCCAGGCCCGCCGCGCGCTCTATCTGCTGGCGGCTGGCGTTCGGACAGCCCAGCGCGATGTTGCTGGCCACCGAGTCAGAAAACAGAAACGGGGTCTGGCTGACCACCGCCAGGCGGCTGCGCCACTCATCCAGCCGCAGGCGCGGCAGCGGAATATGGTGAAAGCGCACCTCTCCGCAGGTGACGTCAAAGTGGCGCTGGATCAGCGCCAGAAGCGTGCTTTTGCCCGCCCCCGTCGGCCCGCAGATCCCCAGCATCTGGCCGGGCTGAAGGCGTAAATGAATCTTCTCCAGCGTAGGATGCGACGTCCGGGGATAGCTGAACGTCTCAATAGCCACCGCCAGTTCGCCCCGCCCTTCCGGCACCGGCTCGCTGCCGTCGTTGACCACCGGCGCTTCGGCGAGCGTCTCGCGAATGCGGCCGTAGGCGGCGCTACCGCGCTCGACGATATTAAACATCCAGGCCAGCGCCAGCATTGGCCAGATCATCAGCCCCAGGTACATCATAAAGCTGGTCAGTTGCCCCAGCGTCAGGCTGCCGCGCACCACCAACCAGCTGCCGCCGCCGATCGCCAGCAGATTGGCCATACCAATCGCGATGTAGATGGTAGGATCAAAGCGCGCGTCGATGCGCGCCACGCGCATATTTTTCTTACCGGTCTCCTTGGCGTCTGCGGCAAACAGCGCCGACTGGCGATCCTCAAGGCCAAACGCTTTAATCATGCGGATGCTGGTCAGGCTCTCCTGGGTCCGATCGTTGAGGCTGGAAAAGGCCGCCTGCGCCTGGCGGAAGCGGTCGTGCAGCCGTTCGCCATAGCGCTTGATGAACAGCGCCATTACCGGCATCGGCAGCAGGGCGAACAGCGTCAGCTGCCAGCTGATCTGCGTGGACATGACGATCAGCACCGCGCAGCCCATTACCAGCGAATCAACCAGCGTCAGCACCCCTTCCCCGGCGGCGAACACTACCCGATCTACGTCGTTGGTGGCGCGGGCTATAAGATCCCCGGTGCGGTGACGCAGGTAAAACTCCGGATGCTGGCGGCTGAGCTGGCGGTAATACTCCTCGCGCAGCTCCACCGCCAGCTGCCAGGATGCGCCAAACAGCAGCACCCGCCAGACGTAGCGCAGCAGATAAACCGCCACGGCAATCAGCGCGATAATGCCGATCCACATCAGCAGCCGTTCGGTGGTAAAGCGCCGGGCGCTTACGCCATCCACCACGATACCCACCACCTTCGGCGGGATCAGCTGCAGAATGGCAATAAGGATAAGCAGGGCGACGGCACCGAGGTAGCGACGCCACTCCCGGCGAAAAAACCAGCTTAGTTGAGCAAATAATCGCACGTATCAGGTCCTGTTCTGGCTTTTCAGCGGCTCACGGCGGAAGGGTTATTCAATGGGCAGCGCCGTTGTAGATTTAATCTGTTCCATGGCAAAGCTTGAGGTGACGTCCGTCAGTCCCGGCACGCTGTTTACCAGGCGCTTGTAGAAGTCGTCGTAGCGCTTCATATCCGCGACCTGAACGCGCAGCAGGTAGTCATATTCTCCGGCCATCCGCCAGAAACCGAGCACCTCCTGTATGGCGCTGACCTCAGAGACGAAGCGGCCGTACCATTCGCTGCTGTGGTGCTGTGTTTTAATCAGCACGAAGGCGGTTAGCCCCAGCCCCAGCTTCTCCGGGTCCAGCAGGGCAACTTTGCCAATAAGGATGCCGCTATCTTCCAGCCGCTTCAGCCGTTTCCAACAGGGCGTGGTGGTCAGATTGACCGCATCCGCCAGCGCCTGCAAAGAGAGCGTGCAGTCCCGCTGCAGCAGCGCCAGCAGCCTGCGGTCAGTTTTATCTAACATGTGGGCACCTCAGAGAACATTTTTCTCCATACATTCTATTTTAAAGGCCAAATGGCAACAATTTTTTCTGTGCTTTTCGCTACTCTGACGCAAACGAACAGACGGACCATCATGATGAACAGTACCTGGGTAAGAAACGCCATTAACGAAATCAACGCCGACTATCAGCGCTCTGCGGACACCCATCTCATCCGGCTGTCGCTGCCTGCCTTTCCGGGGATCGATATTTATCTGAAAGATGAAAGTACCCATCCCACCGGTAGCCTGAAGCACCGGCTGGCGCGGTCGCTGTTCCTTTATGGGCTATGCAACGGGTGGATCAAAGAGGGCACCACCATCGTGGAATCCTCCTCCGGCTCGACGGCGGTATCCGAAGCCTGGTTTGCTAAGCTGCTGGGGCTACCGTTTATCGCCGTCATGCCCGCCTGCACCGCCAGGCGCAAAATCGAACTGATCGAATTTTACGGCGGCCGCTGCCATCTTGTGGAAAGCGCCGGCGAAATTTACGCCGCCTCCGCGCAGCTGGCGCGCGAACTGAACGGCCATTACATGGATCAGTTTACCTATGCAGAACGCGCCACCGACTGGCGCGGCAATAACAATATCGCCGACAGCATATTTCATCAGATGCAGCGCGAGCCGCACCCGGTTCCGGACTATATCGTGATGAGCGCGGGTACGGGCGGCACCTCTGCAACCATCGGTCGCTATATTCGCAGTCAGGGGTATAGCACACGGCTTATGGTGGTGGACCCGGAAAATTCCGTTTTTCTCCCTTACTGGCAGGAGCGGAACCCGACCCTGTGCAGCCCCACGGGCAGCAGAATTGAAGGTATCGGCCGTCCGCGCGTGGAGCCATCCTTTATTCCGGACGTGGTTGACGAAATGCTGCGGGTGCCCGACGCCGCCAGCATTGCCACCGCCCACTGGCTGGAGACACGGCTCGGCCGCCGGGTAGGCGCGTCGACCGGCACTAACATGTGGGGAACCCTGCAGCTGGCGGCACGAATGCGCGAGGCGGGGCAAAGCGGCTCGCTGGTAACGCTGCTGTGCGACAGCGGCGAACGTTATCTGGAGACCTATTACAACCCGCAGTGGGTCAGCGCGCACATTGGCAATTTAACGCCCTGGCACGCGGAGATCGCCCGGCTGCTGAACGTGGATTAAGCTTTGGCGGCCAGGAAGTTAAAAAAACCGGGCAAAGCCCGGTGCCGGAAACACCCGCTCATTAGGGGGAATAAGGCTGATGCGGATTGTCCAGCCAATGCGTTAAATAGTGGGAGACGGCCTGGCTGCGGCAGTGGCCGATAACCGGCAGATGCGGCAGTTCGGCGATCAGCTGCGGCATGGCGTTGCCCATAATCACCCCGTGCCCGACGCTGCCCAGCATCTCCCGGTCGTTCATGGCGTCGCCAAACGCCATACAGTCGGCCAGCGATATTCCTGAACGCTCGCACAACGCCGCCAGCGCAGCGCCTTTATTGCAGCCTGGCGGCAGCACCTCGAGACAGTCAACCCCAGAGAAACAGAGGTGCGCCCGCTCCCCCAGCGCCTCATGCAGCTGCGTCTTCAGGCGCAGAAGATCCTCATGCTCCCCGCAGAAGCAGACCTTCGTTACCCGATCTGTCGACATATGCTTCACGTCGACAATCTGGTAGCTAAAGCCGCTATAGACATGCGCCTGGAGTAAGGCCGGAAGCGCCCGCCCGGTAAACCAGCCGTCATCATTAAAGATATGCATACTGGCTTTGGTGTCCCACGCCTGGCGCAGCAGCGGTTCCGCCACGTCAGCGGTTAAGTCCTGACGATGCACCACTTCGCCCTCCTGCGTATGGATGCGCGTCCCGTTGCCGGCAATCAGAAAAGCGTCCAGCGCCAGGGTGCTCACAATATGCTGCATCTCCAGGGCATGCCGGCCGGTGGCTAAAACCAGCGCAATATCGCGATCGCGAAGACGCGCCAGCGCGGTAAGGGTTGCCTCGCCTAACCGGTGGTCGGGCATTAAAAGGGTGCCATCCATATCAAATGCTGCCAGTCGAACCATCGTTTTCTCCATCAGATGATGCGTTTAACTTGAGGTTAAGTATCACCTGCGATATACGGAAGTAATAGTGAATAGATAGAACAAATTGTTCCGGTTTTCAGAAAAGACGGATGGGCTGCGCCGCTACGACTCCGGCCCGCTCATCGGCCCCCAGAGCGAGGAAAATATGCGGTTACTTAACCGACTTAATCAGTACCAGCGCCTCTGGCAACCCTCCGCCGGCGCACCCCAGAACGTCACCGTCGGCGAGCTGGCCGCACGCTGTTTTTGCAGCGAGCGACACGTGCGCACGCTGCTGCGCCAGGCCCAGCAGGCGGGCTGGCTGATTTGGCAAGCGCAGCCGGGACGCGGCAAGCGCGGCCGGCTACGGTTTCTGGCATCGCCGGCGTCGCTGCGCAAAACGATGATGGAGCAGGCGCTGGAGCAAGGCCATCAGCTCAGCGCGCTGGGCCTGGCGCAGCTGGCTCCCGGCGAGCTGCGCGCCATGCTGCAGCCGTTTATGGGCGGTCAGTGGCAAAACGATACGCCCACCCTGCGCATTCCCTATTATCGCCCGCTGGATCCGCTACGGCCGGGTTTCCTTCCCGGTCGCGCAGAGCAGCATCTTGCCGGTCAAATTTTTTCCGGGCTTACCCGCTTTACCTGCGACGGACAGCGCCCCAGCGGCGATCTGGCGCACGGCTGGGACATCTCTGCCGACGGCCTGCGCTGGGACTTTTATATTCGCTCCACTCTGCACTGGCATACGGGGGATACGGTGGCAACGTCGCAGCTGTACCAGCGGCTGCTGATGCTGCTGCGGCTACCGGCCCTGAACAGGCTGTTTATCAGCGTGAAGCGCATCGCGGTAACGCATCCCCAGCGCCTGACCTTCTATCTGCACCGGCCTGATTTCTGGCTGGCGCACCGGCTGGCAAGCTACTGCAGCCGGCTGGCGCACCCGGATATGCCGCTCGTCGGCAGCGGCCCCTTTCGCCTGACCCTCTTCACCCCGGAGCTGGTGCGCCTGGAGAGCCACGAGCAGTACCACCTCAGCCATCCGCTGCTGAAGGCGGTGGAATACTGGATCGCCCCGCAGCTTTTCGCCCGGGATCTGGGCACCAGCTGCCGCCATCCGGTACAAATCAACATCGGCAAACCCGAAGAGCTGGCCACGCTGAGCCAGGTCAGCAGCGGTATCAGCCTGGGCTTTTGCTATCTCACGCTCAGGAAAAGCGCCCGGCTAAGCCTCCGGCAGGCGCGACGGCTGGTGAATATTGTCCACTCCTCTTCGCTGATGCAGAGCCTGGCGGTAGATGAAAACCTGATTACCCCCAGCGGTACGCTGCTTCCCGGCTGGGCGCTACCGCAGTGGGACGACAGGGAGGCGGTCCCGCTGCCGGCCAGACTGACGCTGGCCTATCATCTTCCGGTGGAGCTTCACGCCATGGCGGAGCAGCTTCAGCGCCATCTGGCGGAGCTGGGCTGCGAGCTGACGCTGATTTTCCACAACGCCAAAAGCTGGGACGGGGCGCATCCGCTGGCGCAGGCGGATCTGATAATGGGCGACAGGCTGATTGGCGAAGCGCCGGAATATACACTTGAGCAGTGGCTGCGCTGCGACCCACTCTGGCCGCACGTTCTTGATGCCCCCGCGTTCGCGCATCTGCAGGCGACGCTCGACGCCCTGCAGATCCTTCCTGACGAAGAGGAGCGTCACGCCGCGCTCCAACAGGTATTCAGCGGCCTGATGAACGAGGCGGTTCTGACGCCGCTGTTCAATTATCACTATCGCATCAGCGCGCCACCGGGGGTGAACGGCGTACGTCTCAACCCCCGGGGCTGGTTCGAGTTTGCCGACGCCTGGCTTCCACCGCCGGAGTGCTGATGGAGGTGGCGACGACGCGGCTGTGGCGCTACCATAGCGCCCTTCGTTATTTGTCGGGATAAATCATGAAACGTGCCGTCGTTGTATTCAGTGGAGGTCAGGACTCCACCACCTGCCTGGCGCAGGCGCTGCATCACTATGATGAAGTGCACTGCGTGACCTTTGACTACGGCCAGCGTCACCGCGCTGAGATTGACGTCGCGCGCAGCCTGGCCCTGAAGCTCGGCGCACGCGCGCATAAGGTGCTGGACGTTGCGCTGCTGGGCGAGCTGGCGGTAAGCAGCCTGACCCGCGATAACATTCCGGTGCCGGACTACGAGCCAGACGCCGACGGCATTCCCGATACCTTTGTGCCCGGACGCAATATTCTGTTTCTCACCCTGGCCGCCATTTATGCTTACCAGATTAAAGCCGAGGCGGTAATCACCGGGGTCTGCGAGACCGATTTTTCCGGCTATCCGGACTGTCGCGACGAGTTCGTCAGGGCGCTGAACCACGCCGTCAGCCTGGGGATGGCGAAAGAAATTCGTTTTGAGACGCCGCTGATGTGGCTCGATAAAGCCGAAACCTGGGCGCTGGCCGACTATCTGGGCAGGCTGGATCTGATACGTCAGGAGACGCTGACCTGCTATAACGGCATCACAGGCGACGGCTGCGGCCACTGCGCGGCCTGCAGCCTGCGCGCTAACGGCCTGAACCGCTATCTGGCGGACAGACCGGGAATAACGGCAGCCATGAAGCAAAAAAGCGGGCTGCAATAGCCCGCCGACAGCGGCGGGCCGCCGGGTCGCGGCACCGTCCGGCGGAAAACTAGCGCATCAACTGCTCCAGCTTATCGCGCAGCTCCCCCTCCAGCGGCAGCGCCTTCTGACTTTTTAAGTCAATGCAGACAAAGGTAATCAGCGCATCCGCCACCGCCAGCCCTTCAGGCTCCAGGGTGACCGCCTGGCTCAGGATACCGCTTTTATCGTTCAGCCGTTCTAGCCGGCTGGTCACGGTGAGCAGATCGTTCAGCACCGCAGGCCGACGGTAGTTGATGTTGATATTGACCACCACGAAGGCGATATTACGCCCGGCCATCCACATAAAACTCTCACAGCTTTCCAGCCAGTCCCAGCGGGCCTCCTCCAGAAACTCCAGGTAGCGGGCGTTATTAACGTGTTGATAAACATCGAGGTGATAACCGCGGACTTTAATCTGTGTTTGCATAGCGCACTCACCTTATCGTGTTGTTATTGGATATATCCGCCCTGTTTCAGGCGGTTTTGTTATGCAGTGCAATTAGGCTGTGTCCCGTAACCGTTCGGGAGCGTCGCTGGCGGTCATTCAGGTCCAGGGCAAGGCGCGAGCCGTAAGGTCTGGTTATTCCAGATGCGCGGCGAGCAACGCGGCAACGGAGCTGAATGGCCACAGGTAAGCAGCCAGCCAGGATACCCCGGGGCGCTTAGCGAAGTAAGCGGCCGGGCGGATACCCCGGGGCGCTTAGCGAAGTAAGCGGCCGGGCGGATAGACGCCGCCAGCGCGCCTGCAGCCTGTAAAACGGCAGAGACAGAGGTCATAACTGGTATGACCTCTATAGCCTGGCAGAGGTTAGCCATTGTGCAAGGGATTACAGGGCCAGTACCGCCAGATTACGCTCCACCAGCGCGCTTCCCAGCCCCGGCACCTGTTTTAGATCGTCCACGGCCTTAAACGGCCCGTACTCCTCGCGATAGTTGACGATCGCCTGCGCTTTCTTTAGCCCAACCCCGTTCATCACCCGCGCCAGCTCTTCCGCCGAGGCCGCGTTAATACTCACCCTGCCGACGGCGTCACTGCCGGACGTCGGGACCTTAGCCTGAGCGGAACCGCCCGCAGCCGCCCTCTCCTGCGCGACCGTTTTCTGCCCCGCGACGGCGGCCTGAGCGCCGAGGGATATACCTGAACAGGCCAGGGTAAGGGCGATAAGCAGCGCGTTGATTCCATGTTTCATACCATTTTCTCCTTCTGTGTTAACGGTTGAATCACCATAGCGGTGGGAGGAAAACGGCACAAACGGCAAACTGCGGATATGGAAAAGGCCGCGAAAGCGGCCTTTTAATATGGTAATTAATCAATTACTTACGTTAAATATCATCATGTTAAAAGCAATCTAAGACTGTACAAGGCTGCATGAATCTGAATAAAAGGGGCAAAATGTGGACACTAAGTCAGTTGCAGCGGATTCAGCTTTACAGCGTCCAGAAGGTGGTCAGGTGAGAAGTGTGCGTAAATCATCGTCTGCGTAATATTTGAATGCCCGAGGATGCGCTGTAAGGTAAGGATGTTCCCTCCACCCATCATAAAATGGCTGGCAAAAGTGTGGCGCAGCACGTGCAGCGCCTGCCCTTCCGGCAACCACGGAAACAGCGTATCGAGAGTTTCCCTCACCCTGTCGTAACGCGCCCCCGGAAACAGTTGCATCGAATCCCCCACAGTGATTTCTTTCCAGAGTTCCTCCGATATCGGAATGGTTCTGCTCCGGTTATTTTTGGTGATGATGTACGTCACCTTGTGCGGAATAACTGCCGTCCGGGTCAGGCGCTTAACCTCTCCCCAGCGGCCTCCGGTAGCCAGACACAATTTGACAGCACGTAAATCATCGCCATCCAGCGCGGCAAGCAGCCGCTGCACATCCTCACGCGAAAGAAAACCCATTTCACGGACGGGCACGCGCACGGGCTTAACGCCCTTCATCGGATTTTCTGCGTGGTAATTGCCCGTATTTATCAGGACAGTGAAAACGCCGTTCAGCAGCCAGCGGGCTTTGTTGATGGTTTCCGGCTTTATGCCGGACTGCATCCGCATGGCCTGATAGTCTGCAAACAATTTGCGGCCAATATCACAGGCGCGTGGGTGCCCCATAAGCTCGTCAATGTTCTGTAACTTGAGGTGCATACTGTGACCGGAAGGTAACTGGCTACCGTGATGTTTCCACCAGAGTTCTATGAGTTCGGCAAGGGGTCTTCTGTCCGTGGGCTTTTCCACCCACCCTTTGTTATGTGCGGTTGCCAGCATGAATTTCTCATACCTTACCGCCTCGTCCTTTGTGGTGAATGTTTTCCGGTATCGCTTCCCGTTCCTGCCCTGTGGCCGCACGTCTACACGGTATTTGCCGCTATCCAGCTTTGTTACTGTCATGTCTTTCTCAGGTTATCCCGCCTCCGTTTATCCCGCACGTTTGCGCGTGGGGTCAGTCACCGGCTCAACCTGCACGGGTTCGGCATCTGGCGTATCGTGAATCACCCACATTGTGTATTTACGGAATGGCTTCTGCACAAGGATGGCCTGAACCACGTACAGCCCGACTGTGTTTTGCCCTGCTTCATAATTTTTTATTGTCCCAAGTGAAAGCCCTGTGAGTTCAGAAAGTTGCTTTTGCGTCATACCTTCGGCCAGGCGGATTTTTTTCAGTTTTTGCTCTATCGCGTTTGACAAGGTAACTCCTTAATTACTATTATCGGGTAATTGAACGATGACTATATAAATACGCATACAGTCTACTGGAATCTGTCAGGACAGAAAAAGGATAAACGCATGGCTACGATGATAAAAAAAGGCGCAGGCATAAAACTGCCGGACTGCCCGATAGTGTTTTATCTTCCACAACCTTCGCTTTCACTTACGGATTACGCCGCACAGACCGGACAAACTGAAAGAGCCGTTCGCCAGCAGGCGGACAATAATCAGCTTGTGCTTATGAAAGAAAAAGCAGGCAGGGAGCGCCGTGTAAATATGGTTTACTTACTTTTATCTGCCTATGAAGAGGCACAGGAAGCCCTGAGCCAGAAAGTTAAATAATTAATCACCACTATTAATTAAGGAAATATAAATGACCATTCCGAATTTACCGGAAGGGATGCGCTTATCCCTGCCACCGATTCACGATATGAATATGCGTATTATTCTGTCTTACACCACATCGAAATTCACTGAGGATAAAAATGATGCCGGATGCATGAAGCGTCTGGCTGAAATATTTCTGCTGGGGCAGATACGCCCGTTGTCGGATAAATTAAAGGCACTGACCAGCGTCAGTCTTCCACAGCCGGACACTACGCCGGAAGAAATTAATCTGTTACTGGAGCGCTGCGCCGTAATTTATAACCGTGAGGTTGAGGAATATGACCGCTGCGCACGAGAAGCCAGCAGAGCCGAACATGCATTGATGGCATTAAAACAGCCTGCAAAATCCGTATCTGATTCCCGCAGTCGAAATAAAACATCGGTAAGCAATGCAGAGGATAATGCAGAGAGAGCGATGGCTTATAAGTCACAGCAGGAGAAGCGTGTAAACGATATGCGCGGACTTGCCGGGCTGCTTTATCAGGAAGCCAGACGCTTTGGCGATGCGGTAGATATTAAACATTTCTTCCCCCGTGCAGATAACAATATTATGCCACGGGCTTATCTTTTACCTGAAATATTCACCCGCCGCGATGAATTTTTATTTATCGCTGCCCATGATACCTGCAATGCCATTCGCTCACTGCGTCTTGCGGCGGAGGATGTTATCAGGAAATGCACACCGCCAACGGATAAATATGAAATCAGTCACGGCGGAATTATTAAATCGCAGGCTTACCGCTATTATTATCAGGCAGATAATGACCTGTTACGGGCAATTACCAGCGCTGACGACTACGCAAAATATATTGCGGAGTTTGGCTGGTTTATGAGGAAAAGACGTGAAGCAACCAAAGTTTCATTGCAGGCATCCCTCAATACACTTATGTCAGAAGAACAACTGAATGAGTGGAAGGGAATGACTGTGCCTGTGCCAAACGATTTGCCCGGCTTCCATAAAAAATATGGCAACGACTGCCAGAATAGCGAAAAGGAAAATGACAAATGATTATTATTAATAAGCCGAAGGCAGCGGAAGAATTTCATAAACGTTTTACACAGTCCGCCAGGTATTTACCCGGTAGCCGCTCATTCAGCATGTCCGGCGAACGCGAAAACATCATTCGTCTGGCCGTGCTCGAATCCGCCTGGATGATGGGGGAAATTACCCTGCTGGACGTCGCCGCCCCGGACGGTCAGGCCATCGATATCGGTAACAGTTCCCTGCACACCGGGCGCGTTGATGGCGGGCGCTTCCGTAAGCATATGGCGGTGAACGGCACGGAGTTTACCCTTAGTGAAACGGACTCAAGCGCCAGTATTTCATTTGCTGAAATGTCCGCGCTCGCCAGTATCGGCCAGCAGGGATTGTTTGAAGAAAGCATGGGCGACTTTTTCGCGCAGGCTTACGCGCTGGATATGCTGCGTATTGGCTTTAACGGCAAGGCTATTGCCGAGACCACTGACCCGGAAGCGAACAAAAAAGGTGAGGACGTGAATATCGGCTGGCACGCGCTCGCCAGTCAGTACGGCGACGGGCAGCAGGTAATCAGCAAGCCGCTGAAAATCGGTGAATCCGGCGACTGGAAGAACATTGACGCGCTGGCAAACCACCTTATTACTGAACTTATCGCGGAGCCGTACCGCGAAGACCCGCGCCTTGTGGTGCTGGTAGGCGCTGAACTGGCCGCTAACCAGCGTCTTAAACTCTTTAACGCCGCAGACCGCCCCGCCGATGTGAACGCCGCACAGATGGCGACAAGCTCCGTGGCCGGGCGCTTTGCCTTTATCCCGCCGTTTATGCCCGGTAAGCGTCTGGCCGTCACCACCCTGAAAAACCTGCAAATCTACACGCAGGAGAACACCCGTTACTTCCGCGCCGACTTTGACGAGGACAGGAAGGAATACACGCACGCTTATCTGCGTAATGAGGGCTACGCGCTGGGGAACCCGGAGCTGTACGCCGCCGTCGATGAATCCGCCGTGAGCTTTGTCTGATGAACACGTTACTTGCTGGCCTGATTCGCCCCCCTGTTTACACCGAACTAATCCAGCCTGCTAAGTCATACGGTTTAACTCGTCCGGCCACGCCGGAGATGTTCAGGAAGCAGCCGGAGCCGGAAAGTCACGTTGTGCGTACCTTCCGGTTGTTCAGGGTGGAACTGAAATCCGTCACACGGCGCGGGAATCGCGTCAGATCCATCTATTACGTCAGAGACAGCCATATCCTTGCCGCGCGTGATGCGGCCGTCAGAACGGCAGAGAAGCGGGGGTTGCGGGAGGTTCGTGTGGTGAAGGTGCGCGATCCACTTTCGCAGGCATAAAAAAAAGCCCCCTGTCCGTGGGGGCTGTGTTTTCCGGGTAAGTTCTTTACCCGCTCACTATGAAGAATAAGGAATGTCGTCTTGTCAACGGAGGAAGCATGTCAGGATGCAGCAAACTATTCAAGCACGGGTATTCGGTTATAAATCCCTTGCGCTTTTCCTTCGGAGCGGGGTATATTTCCTGCGTTGTCCCTCAACGGGCAACCGGGCGTGGAAACCCGAGAATGTTACAGGCGACGACAGACGCGCCTTGCGTCTTTTTTTTCGTTGTATCAGTCGCCACAGAGCGCCATTTTATGGTGTGGTGTGCCGCCAGACGTACAGAATTCATTTCTGCGCTGTACGTCACGGCACATCATATCACCGTGTCAATGGTAGCTCAGGCGGGGCACCCGAAAGGGTGGCCGGTTTCCTGTAACGCCGGTATTTCCACCCCCGTCTGGGCTATCGCCATTTGTGAGCGTGGAAACTCCGGCGATAGCGTAATTACGCTGTTACAGGAGGTTGCCTTATGGCTTCTACCACTCCCCATACTTACCCGCAATATACCTGGCTTTTTCTGGCCGTTCGCCGTTGCGATCTGCGTGATAAACCTCACCGCAGACAGGTTACAGCCCCTGATTACCCCACAGCACGCCGCCTTATTGCGCGGGATTACGTTGCCGCTTATGCCGGGCGTATTCCCTGCTGCACGTCTGCTGATAATGCCGGAAACGAATATTCATCTGCCTATACTTTCGCGCCCTGATTCAGGGGCGGTTAATTCATTTCTGTATTTTATTTATGCGAAAGAAGGATTTTCTATGTCAGATGAAAAAAATAATCCGGATGAAAAAGTTATTTTATTAACCGATGAACATCGTAACAGACCACGGACAGAGCATTTACCCGCGCAGCCGAATATTGTTCTCAGCGAAGAACGGGAGCAAAAGCTGGAGCGTGCGCGGCGCACAGTCTGGTTCGTTAACGATTTTTTAAGGAAAACGCCGCCCACCGTTGAGGCGCTTTTCTGGCTAACTGAAATGCTGAGTTATATCAGCGACGACCTTGATGATGTGATGTGTGAAATAAGGAAAAACAGTCAGGACGGGGAAGAATGATGAAAATCATTGCGTCTGTAACCGCACTGCATATTACGGCGGCGCTTATTAAACAGGCCAGTACAAATTTCATCGCTGAATAATGGACAAAAAAAGCGCCGCTGAGAGGGCGGCGCTTTAAATACAGGAAAAAAGTTTTAACATGAAAAATAATACCACTGTATCTGAATTAATCAAGCAGGCTAACGGCCAGTGGGAAAATATCCTGCCACGGTTCAGTATCGCTGTTCCTGATAACGGCAAACATGGCCCGTGCCCGCACTGTGGCGGCACAGACCGATTCCGTTTTGATAATAAGAACGGGCGCGGAACGTGGTTCTGCAATAACTGCGGTCACGGTGACGGGCTTGACCTGATTAAAAAGGTGATGGGCTGGGATACCGTGGAAGCCACTTCCCGTATTCGTAAGGCGTGCTCATTTGATACCCGTTCATCGCCGGATAACACCACGCCCGCCAGAAAAGAAGCCTCAGAAAAACCGCCTGAATGGTGGGCTAACCAGTTCCGCAACACTGAACAGGGGGAAAGCGCCTATCTCAGCGCCAAAGGGCTGACAGGCTATGTATCTTCCCTGACGCGCCGGATAACCAAAGCCGGGGGAATGGAATTTCCTGCTGGTTCACTGCTGCTTCCCATTACTGACGTTGACGGCCACACAACCGGCGCTCAGATTATCAGCCCGGACAAACAAAAAAGCCTGTTGCCGGGGAGTAAAGCGGCCGGGCGTTTTGTTGCGGCCGGGAAGCCACAGGAAAGCGCACCCGAACGAATTGTTATCACCGAGGGGTACGCCACGGCATTAAGCGCTTCTCTGCTGACCGATGGCTGGTGCGTGGCGGCATTGTCCAAAACCAACATGAAGAACGTGGCCACCGCATTACGTCAGAAGTGGCCGGACGCACAAATCATTCTGGCCGGAGATAATGACTTTGCAGACGGCAAGCCCAACGAGGGGCGCGAATGCGCCATTAAAGCGGCGCTGGCCGTTAAAGGCTGGGTGACTGTCCCTCCCGGACGTTTTAAGGCTGACTGGGACGATTATCGCCGTGAATTCGGCGTTCAGCGTGCGCGTGATGCGTTTGCGGAAGAAATGATGAACCCAGCGGATACCGAAACACGCCTCCCGCATGGATTCAGGCTGACAAAGGATTATCTCTGGTTTGACCGCCCGGCCTCTGACGGTGCGGATAACGGACAGGTCAGGCAGGTTAAAATTTGCAGCCCCCTGCGCGTCAGCGCCATTACCTGCGATGCAGACGGCGGGAAGTTCGGGCGGTTACTGTCGTGGGAGGATTCCAACGGAATGCGGCATGAATGGGCGATGCCGATGACCGTTCTAGCCGGAAGCGGTCAGGAGCTGCGTGAGGTGCTGCTTGATAACGGGCTTCACTTTATCAGCGTTAACGGCTCCGCGCGTGGCTATCTGATGGAATACATCTCAACGTGTCGCCCGGTACGTAAAGTTACCTGCGTGGATAAAACAGGCTGGCACGGTGGTGCCTACGTGCTACAGGATGAAGTTATCGGCAGTGATGCCGATGGTGTCATTCTCCAGTCCTCCTCCTCGTCAAAAAATGACTTTCGTATCAGCGGCACCACGCAGGAATGGATCCAGCACATCGGAACTTACTGTGCCGGCAATTCCCGCCTGGTATTTTGCGTCAGTCTGGCACTTGCAGCCCCCCTCCTCAGCCTTATGGGTGTCGGCGGTGGGGGTTATCACCTCAAGGGCGAATCCACGGACGGTAAAACCACCACAATGAAAGTTGCTGCGTCGGTATGTGGGGGCGCTGACTTCTGGAAGACGTGGAGGGCAACGGGTAACGCGCTGGAAGGTATTGCCCTGCGCCGTAACGATGCTGCGCTGATGCTTGACGAGATTAGTGAGGTTGACGGTAAGGAGGCCAGCCGTATCGCCTATATGCTGGGTAACGGGCAGGGTAAGGCGCGTGGCCGTGTTGATGGTAGCGTGCGTGACCCGGCGACGTGGACACTGCTTTACCTTTCCACCGGGGAGGTTTCCATCATGGAGCACGCCGCCGAAGCCGGAGAAAAACGCACCGGGGCGGGCGTGGGTGTCCGTATGGTACAAATCCCCAGCGACACCGGGAAGCATGGCGCATTTGAGAACCTGCACGGATTTGAGGGCGGTAAGGAATTTGCGGAATATCTGGAGCAGTCCAGCCGTCAGTTTCATGGCGCACCGTTCCGCGACTGGCTGCGCTGGATTTCAGGAAACCTTTCTGGCGTGACTGCAAGGGCAAAGGCCATGAAAAAAGAGTATGAGCGCACCCTGCTCCCCGCGGATTCCGGTAATCAGGTTGGGCGTATCGTCGATCGCTTCGCACTGCTGGCCGTGGCCGGAGAACTGGCGACGGAGGCAGGCATTACAGGCTGGAAGCCCGGCGAGGCGTACAATGCCGCAAGAGCCTGCCTTGATGCCTGGTTAAAGGATCGCGGTCATGCGGCCAATCAGGAAGAAGTTGACGCACTGGAGAAAGTCCGGCGCTTCATCACGGCCAATCAGTACACCCGCTTTGCTGACTGGCACGACGAAAAAAACCGCCCTGCTAATATGGTTGGCTTCCGGCGCGTGGACAGGGGAAGTAACGGCACAGAGCCGGACACCACGTTTTATATTTTGCCAAGCGGATGGAAAGAGATTTGCGGCACATCAGACACGGCCAAGACAGCCCGACTCTGCCATGATGCAGGATGGCTCGATACCGAGGCAGAAAGCGGCAGACTACAGAAAACCGTGAGGCTACCGGAGACTGGAGCCAAAAAGGTCTACGTATTCAGGAGTGAGGTAATCGGGTAATGGAGGGGCGTAATGCCCCTTTTTTTATGTCTGCAATTTGGGGAAAGGATGCCCGCCAGAGAAGAAGTATTCGCGCGTATCCTATTTTTAGGTGGTAACAGTGGTAACACTGGTAACAAGATTGATTTATAAGGGAAAAATCTGTTACCACCTGCTGTTACCATGTGGTAACAGGTGGTAACACCTTTAAAATCAGTAAGATACAAACATCATTTTTCCTTTGTTACCACTGGTGGCAACAGGTGGTAACAAGAAAAACCCTTAAATATCAACGCTGTTACCAGTGTTACCACTGTTACCACCTAAAAAACACATATACATCTTAATTTTGGCAAAAGGGCTTCTTTCCTGGCTGGCAACCCCACGAACCCACAAGGTAACTACATGATTACCTTTTCTGCATTTTTCGGCTATCATGCTTAAACCTAATTCAGGCGCACAGAAGGGGTTAAGAGCAGCATGAGAGTTATGACGATTGGCTGTATAGAGTGTGATGCGAAAGCGAATATGTACAGCATGGAACATGACGGTAAAGGCAATGCCGCAGCAGCTTTCACCTGTACAAATAATTTCTGCCGTGCGACGTTCGTCTTTAGCTGGCGCTATGTGCGTGCAGGCAGGAAACAAGGCGGAAGAAAGATAGAATTCGTCAACTGTAAAGCTGCCAGTGTTACCGGGGCTGGAATTGGTTATGCTGGTCTTCCGTGCCCTGAATGTGGTGACGTTCCCCCTGTAAATAGCAAGGTCAGAACGCACAAAGAAATGTTCACTGCTTACCATGTGTGCAAATCGTGCGGGTTTCATTTCAGTAGCCGGCTTGAGTATTCCCACATGATAACTATCAGCGCCAGCAGGGTTAATGAGGGGCTTAGGCACCTTCTGGGTGTAATGACGCCGCAGCAGCTAACCGGGATAGCAAAGGCATCCGGTAACGCCGCAATGCTGCCAAAAAACTGACAATTCCTTACATTCCGGCGCGACGAATACGCCGCGCACATTTTAATCATCAGCATTATCCCCGCCTCCGGAATCGTTCACGCAGATTTCAGTTTTTCATTGCTGCCAGGCTCACGCCAACCATCTGATTTTATTTAAAATATTTTCTTTTCATCTTCTCGTTACTGACAGCATTTCGCAGGCAGCAAATCCACGTAAAGCAAATAATTCCATTAATATTCAAACAATTAAAAAACGACACACCACCGTTACAACCCCTGAAAACTGAAAAATACTGAAATTCTTTTCACAGATTTCAGTTTGTGTTTTGCCCTCACAACACCAGTGGCGGCGCGGTCTGGCGATATGGTTTGTACCACCGGAAAAACTGAAATCAATTACGAAACGAAAACGGCAGGCGGGTGCGGTGTAGCGCCGTTTTCGTCACTTCCTCCGTTTCTTTCGTCGCATCCTCGCCGCACCAGAAACGCGCTACGGCGTTTAAAGAGAAAGGCTGGCACTGGAGCGCTTTACGGCTTAAAGCCTCTTACAGCGCGTTCTGTGGGTGCTGGATGATGGTCACTCACCAGTTACCAGTGTTAACATCGAAGTGTTGCCGGATAAGGCGTAAAGGAGTGCGGGATATGGGACTGCTGGGACGTGAAGATATTGAACTGGATCTAAGGGGCGGTGACGGTGGAACGGTTATCAGGGTACGCCGTGTCGTGCTGGGCGTGTTCCGGCGAACTGTGGCGCAGATTGCCATGCATCCGGGTATTGATGGTGCCCCTGTGCGAATCAAAGCCGTGTCGCTGCGTCACGCCAGAGATATCGACCTGCTTGAAAAGCTGCTGGACAGTTGCATGGATCTGGTTGCGGCGCTGGAGCCAAAGCGGAACGAATAGCGAAAAAGAAAAACCCCAGCGCGGTGGCCGGGGCTTTTTGCGTACACCACACCTACTAACAGCGCCATACTACAGACCAGAGTACAGCAGGACAAGCCACGGGATTTAAAGGCTTCTTTCCTGGCTGGCAATTGCCCTTATGTGGACACTTAACCCTTGAGGCGTGGTCAAAACGAGGACACCAAAAACATAAAATACATAACAAACATATAGTTATGCTATATATAAAGGCCGCGAAAGCGGCCTTTGGAAGTTACAGGTTTTACCTGAAAATTTGCGAGGCGGGCAGGGATTTACAGCTGCTGCTCAATCACATCACCAGGCTTAATTTTCGCCTCTTTGCGCAGATTGCTCATCAGGGCTTCGAACATAACCTGCGCGTTATTCTGGGTGATTCCCTGAGCCATCGCCTTTTTCTGCGCTTCCGGCATGACGCCAGGTTTCACTTCGTCCAGCACCAGCAGAACCACATTGCCCTGCGTATCGTTGGCCACGCCGTAGCCGGGCTTACCTTTTGTCGGCAGACTAAGGGCGAACGCGGCCTGACCAATCGGGTCCCGATCGGCGCGGCTCAGGGTCTTCGCTTCGCCAAAACGCAGGCCGGCGGCCTGCAGCGCAGCCTCCCCCTTCCCGGCTTTCAGTTCAACCAGCAGTTTTTCCGCGTCCAGACGCGCCTGCTGCTCCGCCTTAGCGTGCTTAACCTGAGCGATAACCTCGTCTTTTACATCAGCCAGCGGCTTAACCGTCTCCGGCCTATGTTCGCTGATGCGCAGCACAAACGCGCGATCGCCGTCGACGGTAATGACATCAGAGTTTCTACCCGGCGCGCCGTTCTCGCCGACCAGGCCGCCGTAAAAGATCGCGTCGGCAACCGGTTTGAACCGCAGCGCCTCCGGCAGACTGTCCTGGCTGAACCAGCCGGTTTCTTCCGCCTTCACGCCCGCCGCCTGTTCAGCGCCCGCCAGGGTCTCGGTATCGTTGTTAGCCGCATCGCTGACCTTCTGCTGCAGCGCGAACCAGGCATCCAGCGCTTTCTCATGCCTGAGCTTCGCGGCGATATCTTCCCGCACCTCGTCCAGCGCCTTCACCCGTTCTGGCTGCACGTCGTCCAGACGAACAATCAGGAAGCCGACGGAGCTTTTAATGACGTCCGACAGCTGGCCTTTCTCCTGCAGACCGGCATTCTTCAGCTCATCCGGCGTGGTAGAGGCCTCCAGCCAGCCCATATCGCCACCGTTGCGGGAGGTGATGATGTCGATGGATTTCTCTTTTGCCAGCGTGGCGAAATCGCCGCCTTTTTTCAGCGCCTCCAGCAGCGCTTTCGCATCGTCTTCAGTTTTGGTCTGGATGACGCTGTAGCGCTTACGCTGCGGCTGTCTGAACTGCTCCTGCTTATTCGCTTCGTAGTAAGACTGGATGTCGGCATCGCTGACCGGCTTCTCCATCTCTGCGGCGTCCAGCTTGATATAGCTGACGCGGAACTGCTCGGGCGCTTTGAAGCTGTCTTTGTGCTGCTCGTAGTAGCCGGCAATTTCCGCATCGCTGACCGCCTGCTTCGCGGCAAGTGCGTTAACGTCGACGATCGCCTCACGCACCACGCGCTGCTGGGAGATCAGCGCCGCCAGTTCATCAACTTCGCCTTTCAGCATAAAGTCGGTGCCGAGGATACCGTTGATCAACTGCTGGGTGGTGAGCTGATTACGCAGCGCTTCTGCATATCCATCGGCGCTGATTCTCATCTGACTCAGCACCGTGTTATAGCGGTTGTTATCAAACTTGCCGTTCACCTGAAAAGCGGGCGTCGCAAAGATAGCCTGCTTAACCTGCTCATCGCTGATGCCCAACTTCAGCTCGCGCGCATACTGATCCAGCAGCGCTTCGTCAATAAGACGGTTAAGCACCTGCTGACGCAGGTTCTTTATATACTCTTCATTCGCCGCCAGCTTTGAGAACGCATCGCCCATTTGCTGCTGCATACGGTCACGTTCACTATTGAACGCATTCTCAAACTGACCGCGGCCAATTTCCTGACCATTCACTTTTGCGGCGTAGTTGCTGCTTCCGCCAATCAGGTAACCACTCACGCCGGTCAAAATGAACGACACGATAATGATACCGAAAATAATCTTGAGCACGAGACTGTTTGCAGCCGTGCGTAAGCTGTCCATCATGGTGTAACCACACTCCGCTGTAGGTGACTGTACACGTATCGCTCGGATCGGCGGCGCGTTGCTCTTCCGGCGCTGCGGACAGCGCCGGGCTTACGCTGGCGCGCGCCCTGAACGATTTTGCGTATTGATATCCGGCGACGTTCAGGCGGCATCTGCGTTGGCGACGTTTTACCCGACTTATCCATCGGATTCGCCCCTGCGGGCCGCCGTACAAACCTGCTCCCGACAGATTTGTTCCGAATCGCCTGGCTTCTGTAAGCTCATCGGAACGCTTTTCGCCACCCCGACGCCGTTGAAAATGCCCCGGGATATCAGCTCCGCGCAGCATAGCGTTTCCGGACGCCGCGCGAAAAGCCTATTGTGACAAGAAACCGGGGCAATTGTCAGCCCGCAATGAGTATAAAGTCCCGGTAATCATCAATAAAAAAAGGCACATCACACGATGCGCCCTTGTACTTTGTCACATCCCCTTGGGGATCACGCTCAGTTTACCGCGTCTTTCAGCGCTTTACCCGCACGGAAACCCGGCACTTTAGCAGCAGCGATGGTGATCTCTTTACCTGTTTGCGGGTTGCGACCAGTACGGGCAGCACGCTCTTTCACGGCAAAAGTACCAAAACCTACCAGCGCAACGTCATCTCCTTCCTTCAGAGATTCGGTTACCGCAGCAATGATCGCGTCTAATGCCCGTCCAGCCGCAGCCTTAGAGATATCAGCCCCTGCAGCAATCTTATCGATCAGTTGAGATTTATTCACTCTTCTCTTCCTCTTTATCATTTATATCGCACCAGAATCCTTCAAAGCGCGACCGCGCAGCAGTTATATCAGGCTTGCCATGCCCTTACAACATTCATGAACAGGGCAACCCGTTCCGACATCTAAATTAGCTATACAAAAAAAGGCTGGCAAGTCCGAAATGGCGTGCCAGCCCTGTTTTTATTAGTGCTCTTTGCGCAAGGTCACTATTTTGCCGTCACCACCTGCATGCCAGACGGCTCGTTTTGCAGCGCCAGGGTCAGAACCTCTTCAATCCGCTTCACGGGATGAATGTCGAGATCGGCGATAATGTTATCCGGGATCTCTTCCAGATCGCGCTTGTTCTCAAACGGAATGAGCACCGTTTTGATGCCCCCACGATGTGCCGCCAGCAGCTTCTCTTTCAGGCCGCCGATCGGCAGAACCTGGCCGCGCAGGGTGATCTCGCCGGTCATCGCCACGTCGGCGCGAACCGGGTTACCGGTCAGACAGGAGACCAGCGCGGTGCTCATTGCGATACCGGCGCTCGGGCCATCCTTCGGCGTAGCCCCTTCCGGCACGTGGACGTGAATGTCCCGTTTTTCGTAAAAGTCCGGATTGATGCCTAATTTTTCCGCGCGCGCGCGCACCACGGTCAGCGCCGCCTGGATGGACTCCTGCATCACTTCGCCCAGCGAGCCGGTATAGGTCAGCTTGCCTTTGCCCGGTACGCAGGCGGTTTCGATGGTCAGCAGATCGCCGCCCACCTCCGTCCACGCCAGGCCGGTCACCTGCCCCACGCGATTCTCGTTATCCGCCCGGCCATAGTCGAAGCGCTGCACGCCCAGATAGTCGTGCAGGTTATCGCCGTTAATCTCGATATGCTTCAGCGATTTATCCAGCAGCAGCTGTTTCACGGCTTTACGGCACAGCTTGGAGATTTCTCGCTCCAGGCTACGCACGCCCGCTTCGCGGGTGTAGTAACGAATGATACTAATAATGGCGCTGTCATCTACCGTCAGTTCGCCTTTCTTCAGCGCATTGCGCTCGATCTGCTTCGGCAGCAGATGGCGTATGGCGATGTTGAGCTTCTCGTCTTCGGTATAGCCGGAAAGACGAATCACCTCCATACGATCCAACAGCGGTGCCGGAATATTCATAGAGTTGGAGGTCGCCACAAACATCACGTCGCTGAGATCGTAATCCACCTCGAGGTAGTGGTCGCTGAACGCCACGTTCTGCTCAGGATCCAGCACCTCAAGCAGCGCGGAGGCCGGATCGCCACGCATGTCAGAAGACATTTTGTCGATCTCATCAAGCAGGAACAGCGGGTTTTTCACCCCTACCTTCGCCATCTTCTGAATCAGCTTGCCCGGCATGGAGCCAATATAGGTACGACGATGGCCGCGGATTTCCGCTTCGTCACGCACGCCGCCGAGCGCCATGCGGATGTATTTACGCCCGGTCGCCCTGGCGATGGACTGACCCAGAGAGGTTTTACCTACCCCCGGAGGCCCAACCAGGCACAGAATCGGTCCCTTAATTTTATTAACCCGGCTCTGTACCGCCAGGTATTCAAGGATACGATCCTTCACTCGCTCAAGGCCGTAGTGGTCGGTGTCGAGGATCTCCTGGGCCTGACGCAGATCTTTTTTAACCTTGCTGCGGGCGTTCCACGGCACCTGCACCATCCAGTCAATGTAGCCGCGCACTACGGTGGCTTCCGCCGACATCGGAGACATCATTTTCAGCTTCTGCAGCTCGGCTTCCGCCTTCTCTTTCGCCTCTTTCGGCATCTTTGCGGCGTCGATTTTGCGCTTCAGCGCTTCGTTTTCATCCGGCGCGTCGTCCATCTCGCCAAGCTCTTTCTGAATGGCTTTCATCTGCTCATTCAGATAGTACTCGCGCTGGGATTTTTCCATCTGCTTTTTCACGCGGTTGCGGATGCGCTTCTCTACCTGCAGCAGATCGATTTCCGACTCCATCATCGCCATCAGATATTCCAGACGTTCATTGACGTCGGACATCTCCAGCACCGACTGCTTATCAGCCAGCTTCAGCGGCATATGCGCCGCAATGGTGTCAGCCAACCGGGCCGGATCGTCAATGCTGTTAAGCGACGTCAGCACTTCCGGCGGGATTTTTTTGTTCAGCTTGATGTAGCCTTCAAACTGGCTGATGGCGGTGCGAACCAGCACCTCCTGTTCGCGCTCGTCGATAGCGGGCGACGCCAGGTATTCTGCCTTCGCCGAGAAGTGTTCACCGTTATCGGAAAGTGCGGTAATACGCGCGCGCTGCAGCCCTTCAACCAGCACTTTTACCGTGCCGTCAGGCAGTTTCAGCATCTGCAGAATAGAGGCCACGGTCCCAACGGTGAAAAGATCGTTTACACCCGGCTCATCCGTTGACGCTTCCTTCTGGGCGACCAGCATAATTTTCTTATCATGGTCCATGGCCGCTTCCAGGCAACGGATAGATTTTTCCCGCCCTACAAATAGGGGTATGACCATGTGCGGATAAACCACCACATCGCGCAACGGCAATACGGGGATTTCAATGCGTTCAGAACGCTCAGGATTCATAGAGCTCTCTCTTAGTTTAGTGTCCGCCAGGTAATCAGGTGACACGACTGTGCTTCATCTCACCTTGTAACATGTAAATCAGTATATGGGGATATTTCTCCCACATTCAACGCTATGATTACGGAAAAATAAAGGGGGGATAAAGTCCCCCCTTTTTTGTTCACTGACTGTATGCTGCGGTGCAGGCGGCGATCCCGAAGACAGAGTGCGCTATGTCTCCGGAAATAGACAAATTCACCGCCTGAATTATTTCGCTGCGTTATTCACCGGACGCCTGCTGCGCCTCCGGCTTGCCGTACAGCAGCAGCGGCTTGCTCTGACCGCCAATGACGGACTCGTCGATTACCACTTTTTCGACATCCTCCATGGAGGGCAGGTCGTACATGGTGTCGAGAAGGGCCGCCTCAACGATGGAGCGCAGGCCGCGGGCACCGGTTTTGCGGGCCATCGCTTTTTTAGCGATAGCGTCCAGCGCCTCATCGCGGAACTCCAGCTCCACCCCTTCGAGGTTGAACAGCGCCTGATACTGCTTGGTCAGGGCGTTCTTCGGCTCTTTCAGGATCTGAATCAGCGCCGCTTCACTCAGCTCGCTCAAGGTCGCCACCACCGGCAGTCGGCCGATAAATTCAGGGATCAGACCAAATTTGATCAGATCTTCCGGCTCCACCTGCGACAACAGTTCACCTTCGCTGGCCTTGTCGGACTTCGCCTTCACCGTCGCACCAAAACCGATACCGGAGCCGGTTTCCACGCGGTTGGCAATTACTTTATCCAGCCCGGCAAACGCGCCGCCGCAGATAAAAAGGATCTTCGAGGTGTCGACCTGCAGAAACTCCTGCTGCGGATGCTTCCGCCCGCCCTGCGGTGGAACCGCAGCGACCGTACCTTCGATCAGCTTCAGCAGCGCCTGCTGAACGCCTTCACCAGAAACGTCCCGGGTGATGGAGGGGTTATCCGACTTGCGGGAGATCTTGTCGATCTCATCAATGTAGACGATGCCGCGCTGCGCTTTCTGCACGTCGTAATCGCACTTCTGCAGCAGCTTCTGGATGATATTTTCCACATCTTCGCCCACGTAGCCGGCTTCGGTCAGCGTCGTAGCATCAGCCATGGTGAAGGGTACGTCCAGCAGGCGCGCCAGGGTCTCCGCCAGCAGGGTTTTACCGGAGCCGGTGGGACCAATCAGCAGAATATTACTCTTACCCAACTCGACGCCGTTGCTGGTGTCGCCGTTGCGCAAGCGCTTGTAGTGGTTGTATACCGCGACCGCAAGCACTTTTTTCGCCTGCTCCTGGCCGATAACGTAATCGTCCAGATGGTTGCGGATTTCATGTGGCGTCGGCAGCGCACTGCGTTCGCGGTGCGGTGCAACCTCTTTAATCTCTTCGCGAATAATGTCGTTACATAAATCGACGCATTCGTCGCAGATATACACGGATGGACCGGCAATCAGCTTGCGCACTTCATGCTGGCTTTTGCCGCAAAAAGAGCAGTACAACAATTTGCCCGAGCCATCTTTGCGTTTATCTGTCATGAGTCAAAACCTCTTCTTTGTTCTTTGTGCCGCACACGACGACGCAAATGCCATTCTCAGGCGCAAGTCGCGACAGCGCGTTGTGCCGCCCTACATTAGTATTACACAAAATCATTCGAGCTACATCGAGGCGGCGGCCGGCGTCGGATTCGCTATCACGAACCGCCCCAGCCACAGACTGCCTTCGGCGAGAAGTATCAAACTTCTCATACTCTCCCCGACCGTTCGCCTCGGCAAGCGGTCGGGACACCCACGGGTAGCATGAAGAAAGAAGCGTATCGCGGCACGCTTGCGTCCGGGGGCATCAGTTACGTTGGGTCAAAATCGAGTCGACCAGGCCGTACTCCACCGCTTCAGGAGCGGAAAGGAAGCGATCGCGCTCGGTGTCACGCTCAATCTGTTCCAGAGATTGACCCGTATGCTGCGCCATAAGTTCATTCATACGCCCTTTTACCTTCAGAATTTCACGGGCGTGAATCTCAATATCCGTCGCCTGGCCCTGGTAGCCGCCCAGCGGCTGGTGGATCATAACGCGGGAGTTAGGCAGGCAGAAACGCTTGCCTTTCGCCCCGGCCGTCAGCAGGAATGCGCCCATCGAGGCCGCCTGGCCCATACAGATGGTGCTGACGTCCGGCTTAATAAACTGCATGGTATCGTAAATCGACATCCCGGCGGTGATCACTCCGCCCGGCGAGTTGATGTACAGATAGATATCTTTTTCCGGATTTTCCGCTTCCAGGAACAGCATCTGGGCCACAATCAGGTTCGCCATATGGTCTTCGACCTGACCTGTCAGAAAAATTACTCGTTCCTTGAGTAGACGAGAGTAGATATCAAAGGAGCGCTCGCCGCGTGAGGTCTGTTCAATGACCATCGGCACCAGCGCCATATGGGGTGCAAAGTTATCTCGTTCGCCGCTGTATGACATTTCCGTCTCCTGGATAAAAAATGAAAAAACTGCTGTACCGATTGTAACCTTATGGACGGATTATCAGCCAGCGCCTTTATGTGCTGTCTCAGCCTTTCAGGCAAACGATGCGTGCTGTCCGCCTGTGGCGATGATGATCGCGCGTACCGCCAGTGTTCAGTAAGTGGGTACGGCATCGCCGTAAATCAAGCATAACAATCTTTTGCGCTTACGCTAACCCTGAAAAGCGCATTTCACACGCCGACATGCAAAATTCGTGACAAAAAAAGCCCGCCACCGGAGGGTGACGGGCTTTTAGACGAAATTAACGCTTTAGCGGTATTACGCCTGCTGGTTCATCAGCTCGGTGAAAGAGGTCTCTTTCTCAGTCACTTTCGCCTTCGCCAGAACGGTTTCCACCGCCTGCTCTTCCAGCGCCACGTTGCGCATGTTGTCCATCAGCTCTTTGTTCTTGCTGTAGAACTCGATAACTTCCTGCGGATCTTCATAGGCGGAAGCCATCTCTTCGATCAGCTCTTTCACGCGATTTTCGTCAGCTTTCAGCTCGTTAGTGCGAATAACTTCGCCCAGCAGCAGGCCAACAACCACGCGGCGCTTCGCCTGCTCTTCAAACAGCTCGCGAGGCAGTTCCAGAGCCTGCTTCTCGTTGCCGCCAAAGCGCTGTGCGGCCTGACGGCGCAGCACGTCCACTTCACCGTCGATCAGCGCAGACGGTACGTCGATGTCGTTCGCTTTAACCAGGCCGTCGATAGCCTGAGACTTGATGCGATTACGCACCGCGCCTTTCAGCTCGCGCTCCATGTTTTTACGCACTTCAGCGCGCAGACCCGCAACGGAACCGTCTTCCACGCCGAAACGCTTAATGAACTCTTCGGACAGCTCCGGCAGCTCGCGCTCTTCAACTTTCTTCAGGGTGATAGCGAATTTCGCCGCTTTCCCTTTCAGGTTTTCCGCGTGGTACTCTTCCGGGAAAGTCACGTCGATGGTGAACTCTTCGCCCGCTTTGTGGCCTTTAATACCGTCTTCGAAGCCCGGGATCATACGACCCTGGCCCATTGCCAGTACGAAATCGGTAGCTTTACCGCCTTCGAACTCTTCACCGTCAACGGAGCCGGAGAAGTCAATAGTCACACGGTCTTCACCGTCGGCCGCGCCCTCTTTGTCTTTCCAGGTCGCCTGCTGCTTGCGCAGGGTGTCGAGCATCACGTCAACGTCTGCATCGGTGACTTCAACAACCGGCTTTTCAACTTCGATGGTTTCCAGGCCAGAGAGCTCAACTTCCGGGTAAACTTCAAACTCGACGGCGTAAGTAAAATCTTCGCCCAGCTTGTATTCGCCCGGCACGTAGTTCGGTGCGCCGGCCGGATTAATTTTTTCTTTGATGATGGCATCAATGAAGTTGCGGCTCATCAGATCGCCCAGAACGTCCTGACGAACGGAAGCGCCATAGCGCTGAGCGACAATATTCATTGGAACTTTGCCTTTGCGGAAGCCGTCAATACGCACTTTCTTCGCTACGTTGACCAGCTCGCTTTTCACAGCGGTCTCGATGCTGTCAGCAGCGATAGTAATCGTTACACGGCGGCCAAGGCCTTGAGTGGTTTCAACTGAAACTTGCATCTTGTTACCTCAAAAAATCACAGTGCTCGGTCAACTCTTCTCCGCAAGCACAGGTTGTTGGCTTCGCGGAACCGGGATGTTCTCATAATCAATCACATTCCCTGTCGCCAGAATCATCCCGAAGACATTCAAATAAGACGCGGCATTATAGCGGCATCACTTTTATGAGTCGAGAACGGTTATCGCGCGTTGCTGCGGCTTTTTTCACAATTCCCGGCAATTTTTTGTCTGAATAGTGACCCGCACGCATAAAATTCAGGCAAAACAAAACGGCCCGCAGGCCGTTTTCACATAATCCTTAGCAACATACTGGAAAAGCGCCAGCGGTTGCAAATCCGTTTTCTCAGGCGATGCTGCCCGCCCCGCGGCAGGGGGGCGATGCAAAGATGGTATCGTGCAGCCCCTCCCACTCCTTAATGGTATAGGTGTGCAGCGCCAGCGCATGGACGGTAGCGGAAAGCTCTGCGCTTAGCGTGCCGTAAATCATACGGTGACGATTAAGGAAGCGTTCTCCCGCAAAGCGATCGCTGACCAGCACGACTTTGAAATGGCTCTCAGCCCCTGCCGGAACATTGTGACGATAGCTTTCATCCACAACTTCAAGAAACACGGGTTGGAACGCCGCCCTTAATTTTTCTTCTATTTGTTCACGTATCATCATGTAAATCTCCTCCGACAACGCTGAGAGGTCACTCATCCCTTTAAATACTAGCCGCTTTTGCTGCTTCCGCTGCGCCAGGCCGGTAAATATTTTGCTTTCGCCGCTTTTTCTCAGTCAAAGGAATGAAGTTCACACCTTTATCTTCCACCGGTAGTCCGGAACGCCAGCGACGCCCAAAAGCGTAAACGAAATAAATTTAGCCGGTTTGCCCACTTCCCCTCATCGTTAGCGGTGTTATGATGGCGGCAATTTTTCCCTGTGCACGCTTTAGATTTACTGAGAGCCAGAACATGTTTAAAAAAATCCTCTTTCCGTTAATCACGCTGTTTATGCTGGCCGGCTGCGCCACCCCACCGACAACCATTAACGTTGCGCCAACCATTACGCTGCCGCAGCAGGACCCCAGCCTGATGGGCATCACTATCAGCATCAACGGCGCGGATCGTCGTCCGGACCAGGCGCTGGCGAAAGTGACCCGCGATAATCAGCTGGTATCCCTGACCGCCTCCCGCGACCTGCGCTTCCTGCTGCAGGAGGTGCTGGAGAAGCAGATGACGGCCCGCGGCTATATGATTGGCCCCGGCGGCGCGAGCAATCTGCAGATTATCGTTAACCAGCTGTACGCTGACGTCTCTCAGGGCAACGTTCGCTACAACATCGCCACCAGGGCGGATATCGCTATTATCGCCAGCGCCGCCAACGGCAACAAAATGACTAAAAACTACCGGGCGAACTACTCTGTGGAGGGGGCGTTTACCGCCACCAACAAAAATATCGCCAACGCGGTGAATACCGTCCTGACCGACACGATCGCCGATATGTCTCAGGACACCAGTATTCATGACTTTATTAAACAGAACGCGCGTTAATTTTCGCGGCCGGTCCCGGCAAAACGCCGGGCCAGTCTGATATCCCAATGAACAGCCATTACTTAACGCTTTTCCGGCAGCCGAAAGCGGCCATCCTGCTGATACTCGGCTTCGCCTCCGGCCTGCCGCTGGCGCTCACCTCCGGTACGCTGCAGGCGTGGATGACCGTCGAGAATATCGATCTGAAAACCATCGGATTTTTCTCACTGGTCGGCCAGGCCTACGTGTTTAAATTTCTCTGGTCGCCGCTGATGGACCGCTACACGCCGCCGTTCTCAGGGCGTCGTCGCGGCTGGCTGCTGGCGACCCAACTGCTTCTGCTGATTTCCATTGCGGCCATGGGCTTTCTGGAGCCAGGCACCCAGCTGCGCTGGATGGCGGCGCTGGCGGTGGTTATCGCCTTCTGCTCCGCCTCGCAGGATATTGTCTTTGACGCCTGGAAGACCGACGTGCTGCCCGCCGAGGAGCGCGGGACGGGAGCGGCGATCAGCGTGCTGGGCTATCGCCTGGGAATGCTGGTCTCCGGCGGCCTGGCGCTGTGGCTGGCCGACCGCTGGCTGGGCTGGCAGGGGATGTACTGGCTGATGGCGGCGCTGCTTATCCCCTGCATTATCGCCACCCTGCTGGCCCCCGAGCCGACGGACGCCATTCCGATTCCCAAAACGCTGGAGCAGGCCATCGCCGCGCCGCTGCGCGACTTTTTTGGTCGTAACAACGCCTGGCTGATCCTGCTGCTGATCGTGCTGTATAAGCTTGGTGACGCCTTTGCCGTCAGCCTGACCACCACCTTTCTGATTCGCGGTGTCGGTTTTGACGCCGGCGAGGTGGGCGCGATCAACAAAACGCTGGGGCTACTGGCTACCATCGTCGGGGCGCTGTACGGCGGCCTGCTGATGCAGCGCCTTTCGCTGTTCCGCGCGCTGCTGATTTTCGGCATTTTGCAGGGGGTATCTAACGCCGGTTACTGGCTGCTTTCAATTACCGACAAGCATATATTCAGCATGGCGGCAGCGGTCTTTTTCGAGAACCTGTGCGGCGGCATGGGCACCTCGGCGTTTGTCGCGCTGCTGATGACGCTGTGCAATAAATCGTTCTCCGCCACTCAGTTTGCCCTGCTCTCTGCGCTTTCGGCAGTAGGCCGCGTCTACGTCGGCCCCGTCGCCGGCTGGTTTGTGGAAACGCACGGCTGGTCCAGCTTCTACCTTTTCTCTATCGCGGCGGCGGTGCCGGGCCTGCTGCTGTTGCTGGTTTGTCGGCAAACCCTGGAGTACACCCGGGAAAGCGGGAACTTCCTGCCGCGTACGCACTACCGCGGCGCCTACGGCCTGGCCCTGCGGCTCCTGCTGGCCGGCTGCGGACTGTTTGCGCTCTGGCTGCTGCTGCTGTCGCTGAACGCGCTGGACTACACCCGCCTCACCTTCCTGCCGGAGCTACTGGAAGCGGGAGTCCTGGTTGCCCTTTGTGGCGTGGTTTTAGGTGGGCTGCTGGACTTCCTGGCGCTGCGCAGGGCGCGTTTGTAGCGAGGAGAACGGGTTATTAAGCCGGTGTAATAACCCTGAGGAATTATACCCGTCATACTTCAGGTTGCATGTGCGTTGGCTTTATTCAGCCCAGGGGCCTCACCCCTTCGGGGCCAGCCCGGGGGCTGTTCAAAACGCGCTGCGTTTTGTCCTGCAATTCGAATTAATTAGGGTATATATCGGCTAAATAATCAGCACCCGCGCGGGAATATTTGTTTTTTCGTGCGCAATAAAATGCGCAAAATTAGTGATTACCTCAGGCACGTTTATTTCCCTTAACGATTCAGCCATCTCACCTTTTATTTTTTCGTTTCCCTTTTGTCTCTATATTGATAATTAACTGTTAATCAATTGTTTTAATTTTACATTGGTTATACCTATTGCCCCACCTGCCGTGCAGATTCTCTCGCTTTGGTTATAATTTTGGTGTTGCAACAGGTTCTTAAAGTTAACCCTGGATAAATTGCAACATATGTGATACGTGCGGCATAATCCGGCAACACAGATCCAATGATGTTTACAGTAATGTAACCTTCCCGTAAAATGCCCACACACTTTAAACGCCACCAAATCCCGTGGAATTGAGGTCGTTAAATGAGACTCAGGAAATACAATAAAAGTTTGGGATGGTTGTCCTTAATTGCATCCGCAACGCTACTCAGCGGCTGTAATTCTGCACTGTTAGATCCCAAAGGACAGATTGGACTGGAGCAACGTTCGCTGATACTGACGGCCTTTGGCCTGATGTTGATTGTCGTTATTCCCGCCATCTTGATGGCCATTGGCTTTGCCTGGAAGTATCGGGCAAGCAATAAAGATGCGAAGTACAGCCCGAACTGGTCACACTCCAACAAGGTGGAAGCTGTGGTCTGGACGGTGCCAATTCTGATCATCATTTTCCTTGCCGTACTGACCTGGAAAACCACGCACGCGCTGGAGCCCAGCAAGGCGCTGGCCCATGATGAGAAGCCGCTCGTTATTGAAGTGGTCTCCCTCGACTGGAAATGGTTCTTCATCTATCCGGAACAGGGGATTGCAACCATCAACGAGATCGCCTTCCCGGCGAACACGCCGGTTGAATTCAAAGTCACCTCTAACTCCGTGATGAACTCCTTCTTTATCCCGCGTCTGGGCAGCCAGATTTACGCCATGGCCGGAATGCAGACCCGTCTGCACCTGATTGCCAATGAACCCGGCACCTATGACGGTATCTCCGCAAGCTACAGCGGCCCCGGATTCTCCGGCATGAAGTTCAAGGCAGTCGCCACCGCGGATCGCGCTGAATTTGAAGCGTGGGTCGCGAAAGCGAAACGGTCGCCGAACGCCATGAGCGACATGACTATGTTCGAAAAAGTGGCTGCGCCAAGCGAGTACAACCAAGTGGAATATTTCTCCAACGTGAAGCCCGATTTGTTTAAAGACGTTATCAACAAATTTATGGGCCACGGCAAGAGCATGGACATGACCCAGCCCGAAGGCGAGCACGCCTCCCATAAGGGAATGGAAGACATGGACATGAGCCACGCGGAATCCGCTAATTCAAGGGGCTGAGGAAGAAAACGATGTTCGGAAAATTAACACTGGATGCAGTCCCGTACCATGAACCCATTATCATGGTCACGATCGCAGGGATTATTGTGGGTGGTCTGGCGGTCCTCGCCTTAATCACCTGGTTCGGCAAGTGGAGCTGGCTATGGAAAGAGTGGCTGACCTCGGTTGACCACAAGCGTCTTGGCATCATGTATGTGATTGTTGCAATCGTGATGCTACTGCGCGGCTTCGCCGACGCCATTATGATGCGCGGTCAGCAGGCGCTGGCCTCAGCGGGCGAGGCGGGCTTCCTGCCACCGCATCACTACGATCAGGTGTTTACGGCGCACGGCGTCATCATGATCTTTTTCGTGGCGATGCCGTTCGTTATCGGTCTGATGAACCTGGTGGTTCCGCTGCAGATCGGCGCACGCGACGTCGCCTTCCCGTTCCTCAACAACCTGAGCTTCTGGTTCACCGTGGTCGGCGTGATCCTGGTTAACCTCTCCCTCGGCGTGGGTGAATTCGCCCAGACCGGCTGGCTGGCCTACCCGCCGCTTTCGGGAATAGAGTACAGTCCCAGCGTCGGGGTCGACTACTGGATCTGGAGTCTACAGCTCTCGGGGATAGGAACCACCCTCACCGGCATCAACTTCTTCGTCACCATTCTGAAGATGCGCGCCCCGGGCATGACGATGTTTAAAATGCCGGTCTTTACCTGGACCGCGCTGTGCGCCAACGTACTGATTATCGCCTCCTTCCCGATTCTGACGGTCACCGTCGCGCTGCTGACCCTGGATCGCTATCTGGGCACCCATTTCTTTACCAACGATATGGGCGGCAACATGATGATGTACATCAACCTGATCTGGGCGTGGGGCCATCCGGAAGTGTACATTCTGGTGCTGCCGGTATTCGGGGTATTTTCAGAAATCGCCGCCACCTTCTCGCGTAAACGCCTGTTTGGCTACACCTCGCTGGTCTGGGCGACCATCTGTATTACCGTGCTGTCGTTTATCGTCTGGCTGCACCACTTCTTCACCATGGGCGCAGGCGCTAACGTTAACGCCTTCTTCGGTATTACCACCATGATTATCGCCATCCCGACCGGGGTGAAGATCTTCAACTGGCTGTTCACCATGTACCAGGGCCGCATCGTCTTTCACTCGGCCATGCTGTGGACTATCGGCTTTATCGTTACCTTCTCGGTGGGCGGTATGACCGGTGTGCTGCTGGCGGTGCCGGGGGCGGACTTCGTGCTGCACAACAGCCTGTTCCTGATTGCGCACTTCCATAACGTGATTATCGGCGGCGTGGTCTTCGGCTGCTTTGCCGGGATGACCTACTGGTGGCCGAAAGCGTTCGGCTTCACCCTGAACGAAACCTGGGGCAAGCGCGCCTTCTGGTTCTGGATCATCGGCTTCTTTGTGGCCTTTATGCCGCTCTATGGGCTGGGCTTTATGGGGATGACCCGTCGCTTAAGCCAGCAGATCGATCCGCAGTTCCATCCGCTGCTGATGGTCGCCGCCTGCGGCGTGGCGCTGATTGCGCTGGGCATTCTGTGCCTGCTGATTCAGATCGTGGTATCCATCCGCGACCGCGAAAAGAACCGCGACCTGACCGGCGATCCCTGGGGTGGCCGCACCCTGGAGTGGGCGACCTCTTCCCCGCCGCCGTTCTACAACTTCGCCGTGGTGCCCCACGTTCATGAGCGCGATGCGTTCTGGGAAATGAAAGAGAAAGGCGAAGCATACCGCCAGCCGGCGCGCTATGAAGAGATTCATATGCCGAAAAACAGCGGAGCGGGCATCGTTATCGCCGCCTTCTCCACCCTGTTCGGCTTCGCTATGATCTGGCATATCTGGTGGCTGGCGATCGCCAGTTTCGCAGGCATCATCATCAGCTGGATTGTGAAAAGCTTTGATGAAGACGTGGATTACTACGTGCCGGTTAGCGACGTCGAAAAACTGGAAAACCAGCATTTCGATGAGATTACTAAGGCAGGGCTGAAAAATGGCAACTGATACTCTGACGCACGCGACCGCCCACGCGCACGAAAGCGGGCACCACGACGCAGGTGAGAACAAAATCTTCGGATTCTGGATCTACCTGATGAGCGACTGCATTCTGTTCTCTATTCTGTTTGCCACCTATGCCGTTCTGGTGAACGGCACCGCGGGCGGCCCGACGGGTAAGGACATTTTTGAGCTGCCGTTCGTGCTGGTTGAAACCTTCCTGCTGCTGTTCAGCTCCATCACCTACGGCATGGCGGCTATCGCCATGCACAGAGGCAACAAGAGCCGGGTCGTCTCCTGGCTGGGGCTGACCTGGCTGTTCGGCGCGGGCTTCATCGGGATGGAAATTTATGAGTTCCACCACCTGATCGTTGAGGGGATGGGGCCGGATCGCAGCGGCTTCCTGTCGGCGTTCTTCGCGCTGGTCGGCACCCACGGCCTGCACGTCACCTCCGGGCTTATCTGGATGGCGGTGCTGATGGTGCAGATCGCCCGCCGCGGCCTGACCAGCACCAACCGCACCCGCATCATGTGTCTGAGCCTGTTCTGGCACTTCCTCGACGTGGTGTGGATCTGCGTATTTACCGTGGTTTATCTGATGGGGGCGATGTAATGAGTCATTCTGGCAATCGCAGCGGGGCGTCCCACGGCAGCGTAAAAACCTATATGACAGGCTTTATCCTGTCGATCGTCCTGACGGTGATCCCGTTCTGGATGGTCATGACGGGCGCTGCTTCGCCGGGCGTTATTCTGGGAACTATTCTGGCAATGGCAGTGGTGCAGATCCTGGTGCATCTGGTGTGCTTCCTGCACATGAACACCAAATCTGACGAGGGCTGGAACCTGACGGCCTTTATCTTCACCGTGCTGATCATCGCCATCCTGGTTGTAGGCTCCATCTGGATTATGTGGAACCTCAACTACAACATGATGATGCACTAAGAGCGGCGGCTATGATGTTTAAGCAATACCTGCAAGTAACAAAACCAGGCATCATCTTTGGCAACCTGATCTCGGTGATTGGCGGTTTTCTGCTGGCCTCCAAAGGCAGCATCGATTATCCGCTGTTTCTCTCTACGCTGGTCGGGGTGTCACTGGTTGTGGCGTCAGGTTGTGTATTTAACAACTACATCGACAGGGATATCGACAGGAAGATGGAAAGGACCAAGAACCGGGTGCTGGTTAAGGGCCTGATTTCTCCTGCGGTCTCGCTGGTATACGCCACCCTGCTGGGTATTGCTGGCTTTATGCTGCTGTGGTTCGGCGCTAACCCCCTGGCCTGCTGGCTGGGGGTGATGGGCTTTGTGGTCTACGTTGGTGTCTATAGTCTCTATATGAAGCGCCACTCGGTTTACGGCACGCTGATCGGCTCGCTCTCCGGGGCGGCACCGCCGGTGATTGGCTACTGCGCGGTGACGGGCGTTTTTGACAGCGGCGCGGCTATCCTGCTGGCGATTTTCAGCCTCTGGCAGATGCCGCACTCTTACGCCATCGCCATCTTCCGCTTTAAGGATTATCAGGCCGCCAATATTCCGGTGCTGCCGGTGGTGAAGGGCATTTCGGTGGCTAAAAACCACATCACGCTGTATATCATCGCCTTTGCCGTGGCAACGCTGATGCTTTCGCTGGGCGGCTACGCCGGATATAAATACCTGGCGGTCGCCGCGGCGGTGAGCGTCTGGTGGCTGGGCATGGCGCTGCGCGGCTATAAGGTGGAAGATGATAAAATCTGGGCGCGCAAGCTGTTCGGCTTTTCCATCGTCGCCATCACCGCGCTGAGCGTGATGATGTCCGTCGACTTTATGGTGCCCAACGCCCACAGCCTGCTGGCCTACGTCTGGTAAAGGCGTATCCGCGAAGCAACCCCGCGCCACGCGGGGTTTTTTATGCGCTCAGCATCGCCTGGGCGCTGTAGAGTAAATCCAGATGGTCGCGACACAGGTTCTCCATCGAAGTACGCGACAGATGGCTCGTCAGGCTTAACGCCCCCCAGTACTGCCCTTCCCTGTCGGCCAGCGGCACCGCCACCACCAGCATACCGATTTCAAACTCCTGCTCCACGGTGGCATAGCCAAGCCGGCGCACCTCCTCCATCTTCGCCATCAGCTGCGCCACGTCGGTAACGGTGTAGGGCGTGCGCCGCTCGCGCTGAATGCGCGTTAGCACCGCCTCGCACTCCGCCTCCTCAAGGGAGGCCAGCCACAGCCTGCCCCCCGCCGTGCAGTAGATCGGCACCCTCTCCCCAAGGCGAACCGAGGTGGAGTTAAAGGGCGTGTGCCTGCTGCGGGCGATATAGACCAGCTCATCATCATCAATAACGCCAACCGAGGCGTGCTCCCCGCTGCGGCTGGCGATGTACTCGACAATCGGCCGCACCATCCGGGGAAACTGTGCCGAATCGACATAGGCCTGGCCCAGGCGCAGCGTCTTTGCCGTCAGCCAGTAGGCGCGCCCGTCGGTATGCAGATAGCCGTCGTGCACCAGGGTAAGGAAAAAGCGTCGGGTGGCGCTCTGGGTCAGCCCGCTGAGCTTCGCCGCCTGCGGCACGCTGAGGCGTGGGTGTGCCTTAGAAAACAGCTGAATCAGCGCCAGCCCCTTCTGCAGGCCGACGATCAAATCGCGTGGGTGAATTGGGTTTTGCATTCTTGTTCACACTTTTGCAACAAAATAGACATATTAGCGCGATTATCGCAGCGCTGGTGCGATTAACAACCGGTATGGCCGAATTCTGCGTTGTCGCTCTCAGCTTCCATTGAAATACTTCCACAACATCGCATTAACAAATGAGGTTCAACATGATCAGTGGATTCACCCAGGTCGTGGCCGTGATCGGCCACCCTGTCAGCCAGGTAAAATCCCCGGAAAACTTCAACCGCTACTTTGCCGACCGGCGGATGGACAGCGTGATGATCCCGGTCGACATCGCCCCGGAGGCGGTGGCCGACTATCTGAACGCCCTGCGCGGCTGGCAGAATATGAGCGGCATCCTGGTGACCGTGCCGCATAAACAGCGGGTTGCCGCCCTGCTGGATGAGCTGACGCCGCGCGCCCTGCACCTCAACGCCGTTAACGTGGTGCGCAAACTGCCGGACGGACGCCTGCAGGGCGATATGCTGGACGGCGTCGGCTTCCGGCTGGCCGCCGAGGCGCACGGCTTCCGTGCCGACGGTAAAAAAGCCCTGCTCTCCGGCTGCGGCGGCGTCGGCAGCGCCATTGCCTGGGGACTGTGCGAGGCGGGCGTCACGCATCTCGCCATTCACGACCAGAACCCGACGACGCAGCGGTTGCTCCATAGCCGGCTGGCCAGCCACTTTCCGCAGGTGCATCTCTCCTCCCTGCCAGCGACGCTTGCCGGCATCGACCTGCTGGTCAACGGCTCTCCGGCGGGAATGGCGGGCTTTGACGCCCTGCCGCTGCCGGAAGATCTGCTGACCACCCTGACCGCCGACACCCACGTTGCGGACGTCGTAACGGCACCAATCGAAACCCCGCTGCTCCAGTTTGCCCGCCAGCGCGGCTGCACGATCCAGACCGGCCCGGAAATGGCGCTGGCGCAGATGACGCTGATGGGTGAGTTCATCGGTGCCATCCCGGCCGGGGAAGAGGCGGCCGCATGAAAAGCTGGGACACCATCGTCATCGGCAGCGGCGCGGCGGGCTTCGCCGCGGCGGCCACCGCCTGCTGTAAGGGGCTGTCGGTACTGATGCTGGAAAAGGCACCGCACTTTGGCGGCACCTCCGCTATCTCCGGCGGCGCGGTGTGGATTCACGACAGCGATCAGGCACGGGCGGCGGAAAAAAGCGGCTCCGCGGAGGCCATCAGGTGCTATCTGAAAACCATTATCGGGCCGGAAAACTACCGCCCGGAGCTGGTGGACGCCTTCGTTGAATCCGGCCGGGAAGCGCTGGCCTTCCTGGAGAAAGAGGGTGCCGTCAAGTACAGCCTGCGCCCCCTGTCGCCGGATTACTACCCTCAGCAGCCGGGCGCGGTCGACGTTGGCCGGGCGCTGGAGGTGGTTGAATACGACGGCCGGGCGCTGGGGGCGCGCTTTCGCGACCTGCGTTCGCCGCCTCCCGGCATGTTGCTGTTCGGCGGCATGATGGTCAACCGCGTGGATATTCAGCACTTTCTGGATATGCGCCGCTCCCTGCGCTCCTTTTCACACTGCCTCCGGCTGCTGCTGCGTTACGGCCGGGATCGGCTCCGCTATCCGCGCGGCACCCGGCTGGCAATGGGCAATGCGCTGATCGCCCGCATGGCGGAGCTGAGTCTGCGTAAGGGCATGGAGCTGAAGCTTAACGTTAACGTTCTGTCGCTCATCGAAGAGGCAGGCCGGGTCACCGGCGTGGTGGTTGAGCAGGAGGGGCAGCGGCAGCCCCTGCTGGCCCGCCGCGGCGTGGTGCTGGCCGCCGGCGGATTTGCCGCCGGGGAGCTGGCGGCCCGCTATCGCCCCCATACGCGCCAGCACTTTACCCTGTCGCCGCCGACCAACGACGGCGCGGCGCTTCGCCTCGGCGGTGCCGTCGGTGCCAGAGAAGGCGCAGATCTCGACTCCAACTTCTTCTGGGCACCCGTCTCCGTTCTGCGTCACGCCGACGGAACGGAGGAGCGCTTCCCACACCTGGTCACCGACCGCGCGAAGCCGGGAATCATTGCCGTCAACCAGCAGGCGCGGCGGTTTGTTAATGAATCCAACTCGTACCATCACTTCGCCAGCGCCATGCAGAGCGAAAGCGAGAACGCCCCCTGTTTTCTGATCTGCGACGCGCTGGCGATGAAGCGCTACGGCCTCGGGCTGGCGCGCCCGGCTCCCGTCAATAATGACGCGCTGATAAAGGCTGGCTATCTGCAGCGGGCGGATTCGCTGAGCGCCCTTGCCGAGCGGCTCGGCCTCGATCCCCGGGCGCTGGAAGAGAGCGTGGCCCGCTACAACCGCGACGCCGCCGACGGCAGGGACGACGAGTTCGCCAGGGGCGGCAACAGCTACAACCGGGCGATGGGCGATCCCGGCCACCGCCCCAACCCCTGCAACGCGCCGCTGGTTCGCGCTCCGTTTTACGCCGTCACCTTATACACCGGCGATCTGGGCACCGCCAGAGGGCTGCTCACCACCCCCAACGCGCAGGCCATCGGCCAGAACGGCGAGCCGATAGCGGGCCTGTACGCCGTAGGGAACGACATGAACTCCATTATGGCGGGCACCTATCCCGGCCCTGGCATCACCCTCGGCCCGGCGCTCACCTTTGGCTATCTCGCCGCCTCTCATATGGCGCACCCGCTTTCACCGATAACAGGAGAACAACATGATTTATGAAAAACGCACCTACACCATCAACCCGCTCAGGATGGCCGACTGGCTGGCGCTGTACAAAAGCGACGCCCTGGCCGTGCAGACCGAGCACCTGGGCAAGCTGATCGGCTTTTTCTTTACCGAGATCGGCGTGGTCAACCAGGTGGTACATATCTGGGCCTATGAGAGCCTCGACGACCGGCTGGTGCGCCGCGCCCGGATGGCCCAGGACGAACGCTGGCTCACCTTCTCGCGCAAGAACCGCGAGCTGGCGGCGGTGGAGCGCCTTGAGTCGGTCTTAATGCGCCCTGTCGATTTTTCACCCCTGCAATAAGGAGGCAGCCATGCGCGGGCAGGTTAACGTTGACATACTGGTTATCGGCTCGGGCGCGGCGGGACTTTCCGCCGCGGTCACCGCCGCCCACTTTGGTGCCAGGGTGCTGGTGGCTGAAAAAGAGTCCGTGCTCGGCGGCACCAGCGCCTGGTCCGGCGGCTGGCTGTGGATCCCCCGCAACCCGCTGGCCCGCGAAGAGGGGATCGAAGAGGCCCCCGACGCGCCGTTAACCTACCTTACCCATGAGATGGACGGGCAGCCCGCCGACGCGCGGCTGCACGCCTTTCTACGCTACGGCCCGGAGATGGTTGACTTCTTCCGCCAGCATACCGCCGTGCAGTTCCTGTCCGGCAGCCGGATGCCCGACTTTCATAACGCGCCCGGCTCCGCGAAGGGCGGCCGCTCCATTACCGCGCAGCCCTTTGACGGCAGGCTGTTAGGCGACTGGCTGCACCGGCTGCGCCCGCCGTTAGAGACCATCAGCCTTGCGGGAATGGGCATCGCCGGCGGGGCGGACATGGCACACTTTTTTAACGCCACGCGCTCTCCGCGCTCGGCCTTCTATGCCACCCGCCGCCTGCTGCGTCACGGCTGGCAGCGTCTGCGCTTCGGCCGCGGGCAGCATCTGGTCAACGGCAACGCCCTGGTAGGCCGCCTGCTGCGCTCCGCCCTTGACCTCGGCGTACAGTTCAGGCTTAACGCCCCGGTAGAAACGCTGTGCACCTCGCCGGAGGGCGTCACCGGCGCGCGGCTACGCAGCGATGAGGGCGAGTTTCAGGTTAACGCCCGCGCCGTGGTACTCGCCTGCGGCGGCTTTCCGCACGACCGTCAGCGGCTGGCGCAGCACGTGCCCCACGCCGCCGCCGGCTACGGGCATTTTTCAGCCGCCCCGCCGGGCAATCAGGGAGACGGCATTCGCCTTGGAGAAGCCGCCGGGGGCGTCTTTGACACCACGCTCAGGCATCCGATGGCCTGGGCACCGGTCTCCAGGGTAACGCTAAACAGCGGGCTGCAGCTGCTGTTTCCACACCTTATCGAACGGGCCAGGCCGGGGTTTATCGCCGTGCTGCCCGACGGCAGGCGCTTCGTTAATGAAGCGGATTCATATCATGATTTTATCGCCGCGCTGCTGGACGCCACGCCGGCAGGCCAGACGCCCCGGGCCTGGCTGCTGGCCGACAGCCGGACGCTGCGCCGCTACGGCCTGGGGCACGCCCGCCCGTTCCCCTTCCCGGTTACGCCGTGGCTGCGCACGGGATACCTGCAGTCCGCCGGCTCGCTGACGGCGCTGGCGGAAAAGTGCGGCATCAACGCCGGGCAGCTCATCGCGACCGTCGCCCGCTTTAACGCCGGGGCGGAAAAGGGAATTGACGAAGAATTTCAGCGCGGCACCTCCGCCTATAACCTTGCTCAGGGCGACGCGGACAACCCTCTGCATCCCACGCTCGGCAAGCTGGAGCATCCCCCCTTTTACGCGGTGCGCATTCTTCCCGGCTCCCTTGGCTCCTTCAGCGGCCTGATCACCGACGAATATGCCAGGGTGCTCAACGCAGAGCGTCGCCCCGTTAGCGGCCTTTACGCCATCGGCAACGACATGTCGAGCGTCATGCGCGGCTATTACCCCAGCGGCGGAATTACCCTTGGCCCGGCGATGACCTTTGGCTATCTGGTGGGTAAGCAGCTGGCCGAAAAGATAACCCACACAGAGGACTAACCCCCCACCAGGGACGGCGCAACCCTGACAACAGCTCACCTGCAACTGTACTGGAGACATTGATGAACATGCGAACCCTGTCCCTCGCCGCACTAACTCTGCTGGATGTCTCTCCGGCAGAGCAGGTGCGAATTGCCGCCTCAACCGGTTTTACCGGGGTGGGGATCCGACTGCTTCCCGCCACGCCGCAGGACCCCGACTACCACATGCTGGGCGACACGCCGGCGGTACGTGAAACCCTGGCCGCCCTGCGGGATACCGGTATTGACGTGACCGACGTCGAGATTGTACGCCTGACCCCCGACTTTGCGCTTAACGACACCCTGCAAACCTTTCTGGAAACCGCTGCCCGCCTCGGTGCCCGCCAGGTGCTGGTGGCGGGAAATGACGACAACGCTTCGCGCAGCGCCGATAATCTGGCGCAGCTCGGCCAGGCCGGCAAAGCCTTTGGCCTGACGATGAACCTGGAGCCTATGCCGTGGACCGCCGTGCGCACCCTCGCCGACGCCCGCAGGCTGATCGCCGCCAGCGGCCAGCCGGAGGTTGGCATTCTGATCGACGCGATGCATTTCTGGCGCGCGGGGGAGTCCCTCGCCACGCTGTCGCAGCTGCCGGAAAGCTGTCTTAACTATATGCAGCTGTGCGATGCGCCGGCGGCTGCGCCGACCAGCGAGCAGGAGCTGATCCGCCAGGCGCGCGAGGCGCGCAACGTGCCCGGCGAAGGCGGCCTCAACCTGCACGCGCTGATGGCGGCGCTGCCCGCCGGGCTGCCCGTCTCCGTGGAGGTGCCGCTCAGCGGCGCTCAGGGGGCGCTTCCCGCCAGCGAACGCGCCCGGCTGCTCTTTAATGCCGCCCGGCGCTACCTGCAGCCAACGGCATAGGGAGCGGATAATGAAGCAAATACACCGTCTGGATGTCAGAGAGTTAATCAACGGCAATCCCCTGAGCCGCTATCAGAAGCGGGTGATTCTGTTAGGCTTTATCGTAATCGCCCTGGATGGTTTCGATATCGCCATCATGGGCTTTATCGCCCCGACGCTGAAGCAGGAGTGGGGGGTCAGCAACCATGAGCTGGGCTTTGTCATTAGCGCCGCGCTGATTGGGCTGGCGCTCGGTGCCATTTTCTCCGGCCCCCTTGCTGACTGGCTGGGGCGTAAAAAAATCATCATTAACAGCGTCTTTTTCTTTGGTTTCTGGACCATCGCCACCGCGTTTTCACAGAATATTGAGCAGATGATTTTCTTTCGCTTCATGACCGGGCTGGGGCTGGGCGCGGCGATGCCGAATATGAGTACCCTGGTCTCCGAGTACGCTCCGGAACGCCAGCGCTCCTTTATTATTACCGCGATTTTCTGCGGCTTTACCTTCGGCGCGGCGGTGGGCGGTTTTGCCGCCTCATGGTTAATTCCCCGCTTCGGCTGGCACGCGCTGATGGGGCTGGGCGGGGTGCTGCCGGTGGTATTCGCCCCGCTGCTGATCGCCCTGCTGCCGGAGTCGGCCCGCTTTCTGGTGAGCAAACGCGCCCCCGCCGCGCAGATTCAAAAAATCCTCCAGCGGCTCTATCCGGGGCAGATAGCACAGGACGTTGAATTTATTCTGCCCGCCCACCCCGTCCGGCAGAGCGCGGTGCGCATCGTACTTTCACGCCCGTATCGCTTTGGCTCCATGATGCTGTGGCTGGTCTATTTTATGGGACTTTTTCTGGTCTATATCCTCGGCAGCTGGATGCCCACCCTCGTAAAAGAGGTGGGATTAACCGTCAGCCAGGCCGCGCTGATGACGGCGATTTATCAGGGTGGCGGAACCATTGGCTCGCTTTTTGCCGGCTGGCTGATGGACCGCATCAATCCTCACCGCGCGCTTGGGGTCATCTATGCGGTGGGCGGGATAGTGACGATGGCCATAGGCTATGTCTCCGCCAGTTTTACCCTGCTCTGCCTGCTGGCGCTGATTGGCGGGGCCTGCCTGAACGGTGCCAATACCGGCATGAACGCGCTTTCCGCCCGCTTCTACCCCACCCAGGCCAGGGCCACCGGCTCCAGCTGGATGCACGGCATTGGTCGGCTGGGTGCCATTCTCAGCGCCTTCGCCGGCGCGGAAATGATGGCGATGAACTTAAGCTTTGAAGCGGTCTTTCTCATCCTCGGCATCCCGGCGGCCTTAACCGTTATCGGCGTGGCCGCCAAAGGGCTGTTTGCCCCAACGGTAGCCACGCAAACGCCGCGTGCGCCTGACGCCATCAGTCACCCGCTATAGCGCGGGCCGCGCTCTGCGGCCCTTTTTTAAACATTAACGGCGCGTTCGCCCCTGCCGCGAAATCAGAGGAGGCGCGCCTTTATCTCTGGGCGTTAAAAACGGCTCCCCTGGAAACCGCCCCGGTAACAGATTAATCGGCCCGCCACACACTATTTATTTACGTGCTACGCTTATAAAAAATATATTTACAGAGAGGCCTTTAACCCTGTTAAAAGCAAGGCTATGACGGCCCGAAATACTTTATTTGACTATCTTAACCTGCTGCCTGAATTTTTTTACGATACCATCGAGGTTTATATGATTCGGACAAACAAAATCGCCTTTGTTTTGTGCACTTTTGTACTGTTGGCCAATACAGAAGCCAGGGCGGCGACAACGGCTACCGCGAATATGGATGTGACCCTTACGGTGGAACCGTCATGCCTGCTATCCGTCGACCCGCTAAACTTCGGTACTCACACCATCGGCGACACCGGGGTTGCGTCACAAACCAACGCCACCGTTACCTGCACCGCCGGCACGCCCTACATCTTAACCTCCGACAATAGCCATACCTATACGCTGACCAACCCTTCCGGTACGGCGGGCAGCAATACCGTGCCTTACACTCTCTATCTGGATGCGGCCGGAACGCTACCGCTGGCCCAACAGCTGCCTGATGATACCGGCGTTGCCGCCTCCTCCACTATTGGCACAGGCAGCGCTCAGCCGGTGCCTATTTACGGCAGGATTGCGGATGCGTCGATGACGGGCATCGGTGCCGGAACCTATACCGACACCGTTACTTTGCAACTGACTTATTAAGTTTATTTCTGGTTTGCTTATGAAATCTCGCTTTATTCGTGTGGTTATTTTTTTTATTGGCTATTTAACCTTTCCGGCATTTGCCGCCAGCCTGCAAATGTACCCGGTGACGGTAAATTTTTGTCATGGTGAAACCGCACGGCCGGTTTATATAAAGAATACCGGCACGGAGCCTATCGGCACGCAAATGCGCCTGTACCTCTGGCAACAAAAAGATCGAAAAGATATTTTGACCCCTGCCCGCGAACTTATTATCAGCCCGCCGGTGGCGTCAATTCCGCCGGGCAGGCAGCAGCTGGTCAGGATCATCGCTCCGGCGGGCGCGACCGGGGCCGGGCAGAGTTTCCGGCTGATCGTCGACGAGCTGCCGGGAGAGCAGCGTAAGGTTACCACCAGCCAGGTCAATTTTCTGCTGCGCTACTCCGTTCCGGTCTTTTTTACCTGTCGCGCAGCCAGGGTCGATATCTCAGCCATTCGCGCATCGCTGGAAACCCGTGGCCCGACTACGCGCCTTATCGTCAGAAATAACGGAGCGCAGCCCATAAAGCTGAGCAATGTTTCGCTGCTGACGGCCGGGAAAAACGTGGTCATTAACCGGGGCCTGATGGGCTATGCGCTGCCCGGCAGTGAAATGGCCTGGCCGTTACCTTCAGGTATACGGACAGGGACGTCCTTATCCGTGACGGTCAATGACAATGAAATCAATAAGATCATTCCCCTTACGCCTTAGCGTTTTTTTCTGTGCGCTCTGCTTTTCCGCCAGCGGCTGGGGAGCCGCCGATGACGATGGTCAGCTTTATCTCACCGTCAGCGTCAACGGCTCCCGGCTTAGTGAGCTGGTAAAGGTGAACAAGCACGGCGACAGCATCAGTATGCTGCTGTCCGATTTTCGTCGACTGCATCTGCGGGCGGACGATCTGCCCGTTTCCGGCGATTATGTGGAGCTAAGAAAGAAAAAGGGCTTTAATTACCGCTATGACAGTCTGAATCAGGCGCTGCTGATTACCGCCGATCGCGCCCGGCTTGCGGGCGATCCGCAGCGTATCGCCCCGCAGAACGCCCGCCTGATCCGCGAAGATCAGCTCTCACCGGAGGTCAGCGGGGTTGCGTTAAACTACAATCTTTTTAGCAGCCATAGCGACCATGACTCCTATTTAACCGCCTACACCGAACTTCGCACCTTCGGCATCGGGCCGGGCCATTTTTCCAGCTCGTTCAATAGCCGTTTTTCTGACGACGGCTACCCCGGCGAGAACACCGGCACAACGCGGCTGATGACCTACTGGAACTGGGAAAATATCGACAGGCTGCTCACCCTGACCGTCGGCGACAGCTATACCGCCAGCCAGTCCTGGAGCAACAGCGTGCGTTTCGGTGGGATAAGCCTGGCGCATAACTATTCGCTTCAGCCGGCAATAAATACCTCCACCCGCGATATTTTAACCGATACCGTCACGCTTCCCTCGACGGTAGATCTCTATATTCAGGGCATAAAAACCGCTTCACAGCAGGTGGAACCGGGGCAGTTCACCCTGAATACCGCACCGATTTTATCCGGTGCCGGCAGCGCTCAGGTGGTGATTACCGATATGAACGGCCAGCAGCGCGTGGTGGATCTGGCGCTGTACGGCACAAACCGTCTGCTTACCGCGGGTTTAACGACCTGGGCGCTGAATGCCGGCTGGATCCGAGAGGATTACGGCTATCGCTCCTTCAGCTACGATTCTGATTTTATCGGCGTCGGCGACTGGCGTTACGGTGCCAGCAACCGCTTAACGCTTGAGAGCCATACCGAGCAGGGAGAGAACCTCAATAATGTGGGCCTCGGAGCAAACTATCTGCTGTCGCCGGCGCTGGGGCTGATACATGGCGATGTGGCCCTGGGGCGCTATCGCCATGATTCCGGCAAACAGTGGGGAGTCGGCTGGCAATGGAACAACCGTTTCCTCAATATTGCGCTCACTCATACCCAGCGGGAGGCCGGCTATCGTGATATCTCCGCCGTTGCGGACAACCTCCTGGCCACCCGGCAGGACAGCGCATTTATCAGCTGGTCGCTACCGACTATCGGCACGCTGGGTACCAGCTGGATTAACCAGCAATATCCCGCCCAGGACCGGCAATACGTTGGCTTGTCCTGGTCTAAATCCTTTGGACGACACGCTATCGTTTCGAGCAGCTTTACCCGGTCGCTGGAGGCGGATCGGGATAAAACATTTTACGTCAATCTCACTATTCCACTATTCAGCAATCGTGACTATTTAACCCTGCAGCATAATCATGACGCCGCCGGTAGCAGCGAGCAGATTGGCCTGAACCATACCCTGGAGTCCAATCGTCCGGGATGGGGATGGAACGCCTCGGCCCGCAGCGGCGATAACGACAGCCTTCATGCCAGCCTCCTGCGCCGAAACACCTGGAGCGATATGGAGCTGGGGTTCAACGGCTACCGCGGTGAGAAAGATTATTATGCGGCCATGTCCGGGGCGGTCGGGCTGTTTATGGGCAATCTTTACGCCACCCGGGAGCTTGGCGATGCTTTTCTGCTGGTTGACACCCAGGGGATTGCGGGCGTTCCGGTGCAGCTTGAGCATCGCAGCGTGGGGAAAACTGATGGCAACGGGCGTCTGTTCCTTACCGATCTCCTCCCCTATCAGAATAACAGTGTGGATATAGACGCGCTGAATCTTCCGGCGGATTACCGGGCACCCTATACCTCGCAGTCCGCGATCCCCAGGCGCGGCTCGGGTGCCTGGGTGCGCTTTGCGATATCGCAGGTAAAAGGGGTGATGCTGACCGCGCGGGACGCCCAGGGGCAATTGCTGCCGTTTGCCGCCAGGGTGTCGGTAACGGACCGCCGGGGAGAGACGCCCACCGCAGGGACCGCCTCAACCATCGTCGGGTACGACGGCGCGGTCTACCTGGAGAACCCGCCTTCCGGCGGCCAGGCCGTTGTGGTCTGGGAAAATGGCCGCTGCGCCATCTCCCTTCCCGACCTGGAGAAATCCGGTGAAGCGATAATCAGGAGAAACACCACATGCATGTAGTTCGCCTCTGCCTGCTGACGCTGTGCGGGCTGTTTATGTTGATGGCCATTAGCCCCCGGGCGCAGGCGGCCGAATGCTGGAACTTAAGCCCGGCAGCCTTCAGCTTTGGCACCGTTACCGGCGGCGAGACGGCCAGAGCCAACGCCAGCCTGCAGTACAGCTGCAACAACTATGAGTCGACGCCCAAATATGTCCGCCTGTGCCTGAACCTGACCAGCGTCAGCGTTCCCCAGATGCATACCAACCCGCCCGTCACGCCCCTTAACTACCTTGTCTATCAGGCAAGCGATCTGAGCAACAACCTTGGCTACGACAGCGGTTCGTACTATCAGCAGACCCTCTATCTCGGCCCCGCCCAGACCAACTACACCTTTGATTTTGATCTCGCCGCCATCATTCCCGCCGGACAAACCGGGCTGACGGCCGGGGACTATTTTGATTACGGAACGGATATCACCATCAAATATACCGAAAGCGACACGGTGGATGGGCTGCCCTCCTGCCCGGCGATGGCCGGCACCGTTGTGGCAGATCGTATCTCCTCTACGGCGACGATAAAAAACGGCTGTGATTTGCTGAGCGTAGCGCCGATGGATTTCGGCAGTAAAAGCCCGGTTAACGGCGGCCAGTTGGCCGGGGATGCGGCGGCGGGCGTCGCTATCCGTTGCCCGGTCAATACAACCTTTACCGTGGCGATAGGGCCGGGCGTGAATAATGACGGTACCAGCCGCAGAGTGTGTAACGGTGCGAACTGCGTGGCTTACGGCCTGTATCAGGATGCCGGTCATACCACGCCGTGGAACGATAGCGACGCGGTGCAGACCCAGACCGCGACAACGGGCGATGCGCAGACGCTGACCGTATACGGTATGATCCCCGCCCAGAGCTGGCCCACTCCGGGCACCTATACCGACACCGTGGTGGTTACGCTGAGCTATTAGCGAACGGCGCTGTGCGAATCAGGCCGCGCCCTTTACCGGACGCGGCCGCAAAGTCATCCACTGACATCAGGCTCAGCCCACGCTTCCGGCGATCCGCCCCGCAGGGAGAGGCAGGGCGAAATGCCGCCTGAACAGAGAAATCCTGGCCGTTCATTATCCCTCTGTTTACCCGGCCTTCGGCTCGCTTTACACTAGTCGCGGAATTTATACAGAGGTAGGAATGAACGATTATAAAATGACACCGGGTGAACTCCGCGCCACCTGGGGTTTAGGCACCGTCTTTTCCCTGCGTATGCTCGGCATGTTTATGGTTCTGCCGGTTTTAACCACCTACGGCATGGCGCTGCAGGGGGCCAGCGAGGCGTTAATTGGCTTCGCCATCGGCATCTACGGTCTGACCCAGGCTGTCTTCCAGATCCCCTTCGGGCTGCTCTCTGACCGCATCGGTCGTAAACCGCTGATCGTCGGCGGACTGGCGATATTCGTTCTCGGCAGCGTTATTGCCGCCCTCTCTGACTCCATCTGGGGCGTGATCCTCGGCCGCGCGCTGCAGGGTTCCGGAGCCATCGCCGCCGCGGTTATGGCGCTGCTTTCCGACCTGACCCGGGAGCAAAACCGCACCAAGGCGATGGCCTTTATCGGCGTCAGCTTTGGCGTAACCTTCGCCATTGCAATGGTTCTCGGGCCGCTGATCACCCATACCCTGGGGCTGAACGCCCTGTTCTGGATGATTGCCGCCCTCGCCACGCTGGGCATTATCCTGACCATCTGGGTGGTGCCGGACAGCCAGAACCACGTGCTGAACCGCGAATCCGGCATGGTAAAAGGCAGCTTTCGCAAGGTGCTGGCGGAGCCGCGGCTGCTGAAGCTTAACTTCGGCATTATGTGTCTGCACATTCTGCTGATGTCCACCTTTGTGGCCCTTCCCGGCCAGCTTGCCGACGCCGGATTCCCCGCCGCCGGGCACTGGAAAGTCTACCTTGTCACCATGGTTATCGCCTTTGGCTCCGTGGTGCCGTTCATTATCTATGCCGAAGTCAAGCGCCGAATGAAGCGCGTCTTTCTGCTCTGCGTTGGGCTGATCGTCATCGCTGAAATCGTGCTGTGGGGCTCGGGAACCCACTTCTGGGAGCTGGTTATTGGCGTGCAGCTGTTTTTCCTCGCCTTTAACCTGATGGAGGCCCTGCTCCCCTCGCTGATCAGCAAAGAGTCTCCGGCGGGCTACAAGGGAACCGCGATGGGGGTTTACTCCACCAGCCAGTTTCTGGGCGTGGCCATCGGCGGCTCGCTGGGCGGCTGGATTGACGGCCTGTTCGACGGCCAGACCGTGTTTCTGGCGGGCGCGGTGCTGGCGATGGCGTGGCTGGCGGTGGCCAGCACGATGAAAGAGCCGCCGTACGTCAGCAGCCTGCGCGTGGTGATCCCGCCGGATATTGCTGCGGACGACGCGCTGAAGCAGCGCCTGCTGGCGACCGAAGGGGTCAGCGAAGTGTTAATCGCGGATCGGGAGCATTCCGCCTACGTGAAAATCGACAGTAAAGTCACCAATCGCTTTGAGATCGAGCAGACGATAGCCCGGCGGTAAGGTTCAGAAAACGGTCCGGGCGCGCCGGACCGTAACGCATCAGTCGCGGAAGTTTTTGAACTGAAACGGCTGGCCGAGATCGCCGCCGCGCACCAGCGCCATCACGGACTGCAGATCGTCGCGGGATTTCCCGGTCACCCGGATCTCCTCCCCCTGAATTTGCGCCTGCACCTTCAGCTTGCTCTCTTTTATCAGCTTGACGATCTTCTTCTGCACCGCGCTTTCAATGCCCTGCTTCAGCTTCGCCTCAACAAACCAGGTTTTGCCGCTGTGGACGAAGGTTTCCGGCACGTCCAGAGAGCTTCCCTCAATGCCGCGCTTGAGCAGCCTGGCGCGCAGGATATCCAGCAGTTGATTAACCTGGAAATCGGACTCGCTCAATACCTTGATGGTTTTGCTGGCGTCGTTCAGCTCAAACGTAGCTTCAACGCCACGAAAATCAAAGCGTGACTCCACTTCGCGGCTCGCGTTATCGACCGCGTTGCGGGCTTCCTGAAGGTCAACTTCAGAAACAATATCGAAAGATGGCATCTTTTCCTCTCCCTTCGTTGGCAATGGACAGCATAATACCCGCAAAGTCGCGCAACAGACAGCGCTATACCAGGCTATTGTAGCGACGCCTGGTTACAGGTCTGACAACGAGCGTGCGCCGTCGACGCCGCGCCCGACCGGGTAAATCACCCCTGCTACCGTTACAGGCGAGGAGGATAAATGAAAATTACCGTACTGGGCTGCGGCGCGCTGGGCCAGCTCTGGCTGGCCGCATTATGCCAGCATGGGCATCAGGCCCAGGGCTGGCTGCGCGTGCCGCAGCCCTGGTGCAGCGTGAACCTGCTTGAAACCAACGGGACGATCTTCAACGACATTCTGATGGCCAACGACCCCGACTTTCTGGCGCAAAGCGACCTGCTGCTGGTGACCCTCAAGGCCTGGCAGGTATCCGACGCGGTCAGAAGCCTGGCCGGCAGTCTGCCCGGCACCACCCCAATCCTGTTAATTCATAACGGCATGGGCACCATCGACGAACTGCGCGACGTTCCGCAGCCGCTGCTGGCGGGCATCACCACCCACGCGGCCCGCCGCGACGGAAACCTCATTGTCCACGCTGCGGCCGGCACCACGCATATTGGCCCGGCGCGGGCGCTGAGCGGCGACTACAGCTTTCTGGCCGACAGGCTGCAACAGGTTTTGCCGGACGTGGCCTGGCATAACAACATTAGCGCTGAGATGTGGCGCAAGCTGGCGGTGAACTGCGTGATCAACCCGCTGACCGCCCTGTGGGACTGTCCGAACGGTGAACTGCGCCGGCATCCGCAGGAGGTCTTAACCCTCTGCCAGGAGGTCGCGGCGGTGATCGAACGCGAAGGTCACCATACCTCGGCGGCGGATCTGAGCTATTATGTCGGCCAGGTGATTGAGAGTACGGAGGAAAACATCTCCTCTATGCTGCAGGACGTGCGCGCCCGGCGTCATACCGAGATTGATTACATTACCGGTTACCTTCTGAAGCGCGCCCGCGCGCACGGCGTTGCCGTACCGGAAAACGCCCGTCTGTTTGCCATGGTTAAGCAAAAGGAGAATCATTATGAGCGCATCGGCACTGGTATGCCTCGCCCCTGGTAGCGAAGAGACCGAAGCGGTCACCGCTATCGATCTGCTGGTTCGCGGCGGCATTCGCGTGACGACGGCGAGCGTCGCCAGCGACGGCGACCTCACTATCGTCTGCTCGCGCGGGGTCAGGCTGCTGGCCGACGCGCCGCTGGTGGCGGTGGCGGACGGCGACTACGACGCCATCGTGCTGCCCGGCGGCCTGCAGGGCGCGGAGTGCTTTCGCGACAGCCCCCTGCTGGTGGAAACCGTCAGGCAGTTCCACCTCTCCGGGCGGATCGTCGCCGCCATCTGCGCCGTGGCCGCCACGGTGTTTATCCCGCACGATCTTTTCCCCGTCGGCAACATGACCGGCTTTCCGGGGCTGAAGGACCGCATCCCCGCCGATCGGTGGCAGGATAAGCGCGTGGTCTGGGATCCGCGCGTGAAGCTGCTGACCAGCCAGGCACCGGGCACCGCCATTGACTTTGGCTTAAAGCTTATCGATCTGCTGGCCGGCCGCGAAAAGGCGCACGAGGTGGCCTCACAGCTGGTGATGGCGGCGGGAATTTATAACTACTACGAAGCCTGAGTAAACGGCGGATATCTCCGCCGTTACCCTCACAAATGTTGCTCAATAAACGCCAATACCTGCGGACGGGGATAATCGGCCATATCGGCGGGGAGCCACAAAAAGCCAAGCGTTCCTAAATCCAAATAATCAATATTCCCTTTGCTTTTTACTGCCTTAACCTTATCCCACGTCACAAAAACCCGAAAACTCTGCCGACCGCACGCCGTCCAGCCTGCCCCCTGCTCTGTCAACTGTAGACAATAGCCGTAACGAATAGCCTCATTTGCGTCATACAGGCTGCGGCACCATCGTCTCTGTTGCCGATTAAAAAATAGTCGGGTTATCAAAACGCCGGCAGTATAGCATCCGACAAATACGGATATCACCTCGGTATTGCGTAATCTGAAGAGGTAGCCGCCAGCTTCATGGTTTAAAGCCCAGGCCGACAATCTGAACTGATAGTGACCGTCGATCGCTGATATCAATAAGGCAAAAATCAGCCATATAGCAAAGGCGCTAATAAGAAATACCGGCATTCCCCCAAAACGACGGCGGCGTTCCGGCAAAGATAGCCGGAGTAGCCGCGCCCCCCACAAATATTGGGCGAACGATAATGAGTGTCCCGGTATGTTAAGGGTAAACGACACATCTTCCGGGAGTGTCAATTGTTTATTATCCATGAAACTTCCTTGTTATTAACAGGCTACGGGCGATACACCTTCACGTTCGCAAAGCCCTGCTCGCGCAGATAGAGCGCCTGCAGACGGCTCATCACTCCGCGCTCGCACCACAGCAGCCAGGTTTTGCTCTGGTCGAGATCGCCAAATTGGGTGCTCAGCTTATAGAACGGCAGGGAAACCACATCAATCCCCTCCACCTTCAGCGGCCTGTCGTCCTGCTCGTCAACGGCGCGGATATCCAGAATCACGTCATTCGGGCCAAAGCCGCTGACGGTTTCCACTTCCACCGTCTCCTGCCCGGCCTGCCGGGCGATATCGCGAATATCGACGTTGCTCGCCTCTTCCACCACCCGATCAAGAATGGAGAAATCAAAGTTCTCCTCTTCCGCTTCGATCTTCGCCTTGACGGCCTTTACGGTCGGGCTTTTGGAAATCACGCCGCAGTATTCCGGCATGGTGCGGGCAAAATCCTCGGTGCCGATCTGCCGCGCGATAGTGATAATGTGCTCTTTATCGTGTGCAATCAGCGGACGCAGGATCAGGGTATCGGAGACGTTGTCAATCAGGCGCAGGTTGGTCAGGGTCTGGCTGGAAACCTGGCCCAGGGCCTCGCCGGTGACCAGCGCCTGCACGCCGTAGCGCTCCGCCACCTTCGACGCCGCGCGCACCATCATGCGCTTGAGCACCACGCCCATCTGACCGTCGTCGACTTTTTCAAGGATCTCGCCGACCACCGGCTCAAAGTTAATGGCGACAAAGCGCACCCGGTGGGAGCTGCCGAAGCGGTTCCACAGATAGTGGGCGACCTGGCGTACGCCGATCTCATGCGCCGCGCCCCCGAGGTTAAAGAAGCAGTAGTGCACCCGGCAGCCGCGACGCATCAGCATATAGCTGGAAACGCCGGAGTCGAAGCCGCCGGAAATCAGCGACAGCACATCTTCCTGGGTGCCAATCGGGAAGCCACCAAGGCCTTCATAGCGCCCTTTGATCAGCAGCAGGCGGTCATCTTCCACCTCCAGATGCACCGTCACTTCCGGATGGGTCAACTTCACGCGCGCCGATTCAATATGCTGATTCAGGCCGCCGCCGACGTAACGTTCCACGTCAATGGAGCTAAACTCATGTTTACCGCGACGCTTAACGCGCACGCAGAAGGTTTTGCCTTCCAGCTGTTCCCGATATTGCGCCAGCGCTTTCTCAAAGATGTCGTGCATGTCGGTAAAGGGCACGTCGTCAACTTCGAGAATATGGTGGATGCCCGGAATGCGGGTCAGCGCGTCACGGATGGCCAGGCGCTGGCTTTCATCTTTGGCGCGAACCTCAATATTGTCCCAGTGGCGGACTACGGCGAGGGCCTCATCGTACTGTTTTAAAACGTTACGAATGTTTCCGGTAAGCATTTTTATAAAGCGCAAACGCACAGATTGGCTTTTGATGGTGATTTCCGGGAACAATTTAATGATAAACTTCATGGCGGCAAGGGTTCGTTGACAGGTTCTGACAACCTGTTATGGGCGAAAACACAGCAGCCCACACCTGCGGCTGCATCCAGGCGCGCAAGTATACCATTATCGCGCGGCTCCTGGGCATATTGCGCCTTATTTGCTAATTATCCGCAGTCCGTTACCATATTCGGGCTAAAAATATTGAGAGTCAGACATTCACTATGCCAAAAAAAAATGAGGCACCCGCCAGCTTCGAAAGCGCGCTGGGTGAGCTGGAGCAGATAGTTACCCGTCTGGAAAGCGGCGATCTGCCGCTGGAAGAGGCGCTGAACGAGTTTGAGCGCGGCGTGCTGCTGGCGCGTCAGGGGCAGGCGAAGCTACAGCAGGCGGAACAGCGCGTGCAAATTTTACTGTCTGATGACGAAGACGCCGATCCCACGCCCTTTACCGCGGACAATGCGTAAATGGATTTTACCCAGCAGCTTCAGGCCTGCGTAGAACAGGCCAACCGGGCGCTGAGCCGTTTTCTCACGCCGCTGCCCTTTCAGAACACCCCCGTGGTCGAAACGATGCACTATGGCGCGCTATTGGGCGGTAAGCGCCTGCGGCCTTTTCTGGTCTACGCCACCGGGCGAATGTTCGGCGTCAGTATGACCACCCTCGACGCTCCGGCGGCGGCCGTGGAGTGTATCCACGCCTATTCGCTTATGCACGACGATCTGCCGGCCATGGACGACGACGATCTCCGTCGCGGCCTGCCGACCTGCCATATCAAATTTGGCGAAGCCAACGCGATCCTTGCCGGCGACGCCCTGCAGACGCTGGCGTTTTCCATTATCAGCGACGCGCCGATGCCGGAGGTGAGCGATCGCGACCGCATCGCCATGCTCTCCGAGCTGGCCAGCGCCAGCGGGATCGCCGGAATGTGCGGCGGCCAGGCGCTGGATCTGGAGGCCGAAGGCCGACAGGTTTCACTGGAAACCTTGGAGTGCATTCACCGCCATAAGACGGGCGCGCTGATCCGCGCCGCGGTGCGCATGGGTGCCCTTAGCGCCGGGGAAAAGGGGCGAAATACGCTACCTGTACTGGACAAGTACGCAGAAAGTATCGGCCTGGCGTTCCAGGTTCAGGATGACATTCTGGATGTGGTGGGCGATACTGCAACGTTGGGTAAACGTCAGGGTGCCGATCAGCAGCTTGGCAAAAGTACCTATCCTGCACTTCTGGGCCTTGAGCAAGCGCGGAATAAAGCCCGGGATCTGATCGATGACGCCCGTCAGTCGCTGAATCAGCTGGCCGCGCGGTCGCTCGATACCTCGGCACTGGAATCGCTGGCAGACTACATCATCCAGCGTGATAAATAACCATTACATCCCGATGAGTTTCTGATGAGTTTTGATATTGCCAAATACCCTACCCTCGCGCTGGTTGAGTCCACGCAGGAGCTACGGCTGTTGCCGAAAGAGAGCCTGCCGAAGCTCTGCGACGAGCTGCGCCGCTACCTTCTCGACAGCGTCAGCCGTTCCAGCGGGCACTTCGCCTCCGGGCTGGGCACGGTGGAGCTGACCGTGGCGCTACACTACGTCTATAACACCCCGTTCGACCAGTTGATCTGGGACGTGGGGCATCAGGCTTATCCGCACAAGATCCTCACCGGGCGTCGCGATAAAATCGACACCATCCGCCAGAAAGGCGGGCTGCATCCGTTTCCGTGGCGCGGCGAAAGCGAATATGACGTACTGAGCGTCGGCCACTCCTCCACCTCCATTAGCGCGGGCATCGGCATCGCCGTCGCCGCCGAAAAAGAGGGCAAAGATCGGCATACCGTCTGCGTCATCGGCGACGGGGCGATCACCGCCGGGATGGCCTTTGAGGCGATGAACCACGCGGGGGACATCCGGCCGAATATGCTGGTGATCCTCAACGACAACGAGATGTCGATCTCAGAGAACGTGGGGGCGCTCAACAACCACCTGGCGCAGCTGCTTTCCGGCAAACTCTACTCCACCCTGCGCGAGGGCGGCAAAAAGGTCTTCTCCGGCGTTCCGCCGCTCAAAGAGCTGCTCAAGCGCACCGAAGAACATATCAAGGGCATGGTGGTGCCGGGCACGCTGTTTGAGGAGCTGGGCTTCAACTACATCGGGCCGGTGGACGGCCACGACGTGCTGGGGCTGATTACCACGCTGAAGAACATGCGCGACCTGAAAGGCCCGCAGTTCCTGCACATCATGACCAAGAAAGGGCGCGGCTACGAGCCTGCGGAGAGAGATCCCATCACCTTTCACGCCGTGCCTAAGTTTGATCCCTCCAGCGGCTGCCTGCCGAAAAGCAGCGGCGGCCTGCCGGGCTATTCGAAGATCTTCGGCGACTGGCTGTGCGAAACGGCGGCCAAAGACGACAAGCTGATGGCGATCACCCCGGCGATGCGCGAAGGTTCCGGGATGGTGGAATTCTCCCGCAGGTTCCCCGATCGCTACTTTGACGTGGCGATTGCCGAGCAGCACGCGGTGACCTTTGCCGCCGGCCTGGCTATCGGCGGCTACCGGCCGGTGGTGGCTATCTATTCCACCTTCCTGCAGCGCGCCTACGATCAGGTGCTGCACGACGTGGCGATCCAGAAGCTGCCGGTGCTGTTCGCCATTGACCGGGCGGGGATCGTGGGCGCGGACGGCCAGACGCATCAGGGGGCGTTTGACCTCTCCTACCTGCGCTGCATACCGGATATGGTTATTATGGCCCCCAGCGATGAAAACGAGTGCCGCCTGATGCTGTTCACCGGCTATCACTACGACAATGGCCCGACGGCGGTGCGCTACCCGCGCGGCAACGCGCTGGGCGTGGCGCTGACCCCGCTGGAAAAACTGCCTATCGGCAAGGGCGTGGTAAAACGTCGCGGCGAAAAGCTGGCGATCCTCAACTTCGGTACGCTGATGCCGGAAGCGGCGAAGGTGGCGGAATCGCTGAACGCCACGCTGGTGGATATGCGCTTTGTGAAGCCGCTCGACGAGGCGCTGATCCTCGAGCTGGCCGCCGGCCACGAGGCGCTGATCACCATAGAGGAGAACGCCATTATGGGCGGCGCGGGCAGCGGGGTGAACGAGGTGCTGATGGCGCACCGCAGGCCGGTGCCGGTGCTGAACATCGGCCTGCCGGACTTCTTTATTCCCCAGGGGACGCAGGAGGAAGCGCGCGCCGAGCTTGGCCTTGACGCTGCGGGCATCGCGGCGAAAATCGCGGCCTGGCTGGCCTGAGCCGCGCCGCTTACCGGGCGGCATCGACGCCGCGTGCCGTAACCCCCCCCCCCCCCCGGCGCTCAGGGCGTCGGTTAAAGGATCCCGAGCGGCCAGTGATGGCCGATAAAATAGAGCAGCCCGGCGGAGATCACTCCGGCGACAATGTCGTCGATCATGATCCCCATCCCGCCGTGGACGTTGCGGTCAAACCAGCGGATCGGCCAGGGCTTCCACATATCGAGAATGCGGAAGATAACAAACCCGGCGGCTACCCAGCGCCAGTCGCTGGTGGGCAGCGCCATCAGGGTGATCCACATTCCGATGAATTCATCCCAGACGATGCTGCCGTGGTCGTGTACGCCCATATCTTTGGCCGTCTGATGGCATAAATAGACGCCCAGGCAGATCCCCAGCATCACCACCAGCGAATAGAGCTGCCACGGCAGAAAGGTCATCAGATACCAGAACGGGATCGCCGCCAGCGATCCCATGGTGCCGGGGACTACCGGGCTCAGCCCGCTGCCGAATCCGGTGGCCAGCAGATGCCAGGGGTTGCGCAGGCTCAGGCGGCCTTTGGCGATATCTTTAGGGCGCGGCAAAATGGTCATATCCTTTCCAGTCAAAAGTGACAGTCTCCCCGTCACGTATGAAGCTAACGCCGTCGACGTCGGCGCTCATCTGCCCGATGCAGGTAAAGGGCACGCCAAGCTGTCCGATAGCCACGTCCAGCGCGCCGCGGTTCAGCTCCGGCACCGTAAAACATAGCTCATAATCTTCGCCGCCGGAGAGCGCCAAGCGCAGAGCCTGCTCCGGCGCAACGTGGCGGGAAAGTGCCGCCGAGCGCGGCAGGGCGTTTACGTCGACCCGCGCGCCGCAGCCGCTGGCCTTGACGATATGCCCTAAATCGGCAATCAGGCCATCAGAGAGATCGATAGCGGCGCTGGCTAAATCGCGCAGCGCCTGCCCCTGCAGGATACGCGGCGTCGGGCGCAGATGGCGCTTACGCAGATACTCCGCGTCCTTCGCATCAACCACCTGCAGCTGGTTGAGTAAAATAGCCAGCCCGGCGGCGCTGTCGCCCGGCGTGCCGGTCACGTAGATCCAGTCGCCCGGCTTTGCTCCGGCGCGTTTCAGGGCGCGGCCCGCCGGAACGTAGCCGTGGATGCCCAGCGTCATGGCGAGCGGCCCGCGGGTGGTGTCCCCGCCGATCAGCTGCATATCGTAATAGCCCAGCAGCTCAAACAGGCTGTCGCTGAAGGCTTCCAGCCACGCTTCGTCAACCTCAGGCAGGGTCAGCGCCAGGGTCAGCCAGACCGGGTCGGCCCCCATCGCTGCCAGGTCGCTCAGGTTAACCGCCAGCGCCTTATACGCCAGATCGGCAGGATCGATATCGGCCAGGAAATGGTTCCCCGCCACCAGCGTATCGGTGCTGATCGCCAGGGTCTGTTTTTCGGGAACGTTCAGGAGTGCGCAGTCGTCGCCAATACCGGCTTCGACGTCGCGACGGGGATTTCGTACACGATCAAAATAACGGGCAATCAGGGAGAACTCGCCGCATGCCATACGTTATGCCTCAAGCAGGAAAAAAGATAAGGCCGCCCGGCTGGCGGATAACGGTTCCGCTGCACGGACGGCCTGACAATCACTTTCTATTGGGGCGGATCACGGGAGCTGCTTTATCCAGAACGCCGTTGACGAACTTGTGGCTGTCCTCTGCGCCGAACGTTTTCGCCAGCTCAATCGCTTCGTTGATGGCCACTTTATAAGGCACATCGCTGCGTTTAGACAGCTCGTACAGCGCAATGCGCAGCACGGCTTTTTCCACCTGCCCCAGCTCCTCCAGCAGGCGGGAGAGATAAGGCTTCATCAGGCCGTCCAGGTACGCGCTGTTAGTCGCCACCCCGGTCAACAGCTCCCGGAAGTACATGACGTCAACATCTTTCACGTCCTGTTCCGCCAGGAACTGGTATTCAACATCAGCGATGTCGTTCTGGGACAACTGCCAGGAGTAGAGCGCCTGAACGGCACACTCACGGGCGCGGCGACGAGCAGCAGGTTTCACGGATTTCCCCTTACAAAAATCAGCCCTTGATGGCTTTTACTACGTTAATCATTTCAAGCGCGGTCAGTGCTGCTTCCGCGCCTTTGTTTCCGGCCTTCGTGCCGGCACGCTCGATAGCCTGTTCAATGCTTTCGGTGGTCAGAACGCCGAAAGCGACCGGAATCTCGCTCTGCTGGGCGACCTGCGCCAGGCCGTTGCTGGCACCGCCAGCCACATATTCAAAGTGCGCAGTGCCGCCGCGAATCACCGTACCCAGCGCTATCACCGCGTCATACTTACCGGTTTTGGCAAGCAGCGTGGCCGCCAGCGGCAGCTCATAAGCACCCGGCACCCAGACAACGGTAATATTTTCATCTTTCACCTGGCCGATACGCTTCAGCGCGTCCACCGCGCCTTCCAGCAGGCTGTCATTGATAAAGTTGTTGAAACGCGCAATGGTGATGGCGACGCGAGCGTCCGGGGTAGCAACGTTAGCTTCAATAATGTTCATATTCTTCCTTCGGGTTCGATATAGCCCCGTAAGGGGGGCGGATTCTATCATAATTATTTATAGCCGTCATACTTCAAGCTGCATATGCGTTGGCTACATGCCTGGCCGGCTCGTCCATAAGCCTCGCCCTTGCGGGCCATAACCGTGCGGCGTGCAAACCGGCTTCCGACCGCTTTGCTGCTCGCTCCGGCCCGGGTTCGCTATGTTCCCGGAGATGAATGAGAAGCCTCCCTGTCTCTCACCAAAAGCAGCCTGCGACCGGGCAAATTTCCTGCTTTATTCGCCCACCGCGTTATTCGGCCCTGCGGCCTCCGCGCCGCGAAAAGCCCGCCGCTGGCGGCTTGCCCTTCGGGTCGTTCAGCCGGGTACGGGTACGTTTTCGCCTTTGGCCTGTAAAATTAAGCGTTAAGCGTTTACCAGATGCAGGCAAAGATCCGCACCGACCTGGCGTATCTCAGAAAACGTAAACGACGGCGCTTCGCTAAGGTTTTCCAGCCCCGGCAGTACGCACAGGCCGCGGGCGTTATTGCCCAGAAGCTTAGGCGCGACGTAGACGATAAGCTCATCCACCAGGCCTGCCTGCAGCAGCGCTCCGGCCAGGGTCGCCCCGGCCTCCACCCAGATGCTGTTAATCTGCAGCTTGCCCAGTTGCATCATCAGCGCGACCAGATCCAGACGGCCGTTGTGTTCGGGTACGCGCAGGCTGCGCACGCCCTCAGGCCAGACGAGCGTATCCTCCGTCGTACGCGCCAGCCAGGTTTCCCCCGGCTGCTGCACGAGGCGATGCGCTGGCGTAACCCGATTCTGGCTGTCGATAACAATACGCACCGGCTGGCGCAGGCTCGCCTGCGGACAGGCCGCCTGCGTGGCCGGATCCAGCTCCGGCCAGCGCACGGTCAGGGCGGGATCGTCCGCCAGTACCGTTGCGCTGCTGGTCAGGATAGCATGGCTGGCGGCGCGCAGGCGCTGCACGTCGCGTCGCGCCTGGGGTGAGGTGATCCACTGGCTCTCGCCGCTGGCCATCGCCGTACGCCCGTCAAGAGAAGCGCCCATTTTCAGCTGCAGGTACGGAAAGCCGGTGCGCATACGCTTCAGAAAGCCGCGATTCAGCCGCTCCGCTTCGCTCATCATCAGACCGTGGCTGACCTCGATACCCGCCTGCTGCAGGCGGTAAAGCCCGCGCCCGGCCACCTGCGGATTCGGGTCCTGCATCGCCGCGACGACCCGCGCCACGCCCGCATCGATCAGCGCCTCGCAGCACGGCGGCGTGCGGCCGTGGTGGCTGCACGGCTCCAGCGTCACGTAGGCGGTAGCGCCACGGGCCTTCTCTCCGGCCATGCGCAGCGCGTGAACCTCGGCGTGAGGCTCGCCGGCGCGGTAATGAAAGCCTTCGCCCACGATCTGACCATTGTTAACGATAACGCAGCCGACGTTGGGGTTAGGATGGGTGGTAAAACGCCCGCGCTGCGCCAGCTTCAGCGCCCGCGCCATGAACTGCTCATCCGCCATTAATTAATCCTCCAGACGCGCGATCTCTTCGCCGAATTCTTTGATGTCCTCAAAGCTCCGGTAGACGGAGGCAAAGCGGATATAGGCGACCTTATCAAGCTTTTTCAGCTGCTCCATCACCAGGTTGCCGATGAGCTTGCTCGGCACTTCGCGTTCTCCGGTGGCGCGCAGCTGCGATTTAATATGATTTAACGCCATTTCGACGTCATCGGAGCTGACCGGGCGTTTTTCCAGCGCCCTCTGCATCCCGCTGCGCAGCTTCTCTTCATTAAAAGGCTCGCGCACGTCGTTACTTTTCACCACGCGCGGCATGACCAGCTCTGCCACCTCGAAGGTGGTAAAACGTTCGTGACAAACCAGACACTGCCGGCGGCGGCGCACGGAGGCACCCTCACCCACGAGACGGGAGTCAATAACCTTAGTGTCTACGGCGAAACAGAATGGGCAATGCATACGGCGTCCTGACCTGTGGTTGACAGAGGCCCATTTTACCCTGAACTGGCGAGACAACAAAGGCGCAGCGCTTTTTGGGACAAAGGATCGCTGTCTTTATGCGCGGCGCAACCTACCCTTACGCTATTGTGACGGCGGAGGAGATAAGCCAGATGACCAGAGGTTATCGGAGAAAAGTCCTGGCGGGAAGCCTGCTGAGCCTGAGCGCCTGCGCCCGGCAGAGCGACGTTCGCCAGATGCGCCAGAGCCTCAGCGCGCTCAACGGCGAAATGCAGCAGCTTAGGCTGTGTCCCTTAACCAGGCGTGGCGTCGACGCTGAGCCAGAAGCGCGCGATCAAGCCTGACAACACAGAGCACGCGCTTGTGGTTCACGCCACGCTGATCCGACGGCGCATCGGGTGCGTTCCGCAACATTCCCGCCCGTTTTTTGTGACTTTTCTGACATGACTCTTCCGATAGCCGCGGTCGGCGGAACAGGGTAAAGCCGGCCCCTGCCCGCCGCCGAAAGCGAATAAACGTGAACGCAATCGATTACCTGATTGATGAATGTGTGAAACAAAACATATTTTTGTGAGCAATGATTTTTATAATAGCCTCCGCAGAAATATGAAAGAGACAAATGCGTACATCAGGTGCTCCCCGCGCCTTTCGTCTTCCCGCAAGGGTTTTTAAACAGTGGCCATCGATATGAAAAAATTCTCACTTGCCGGCTGCGCCGCGCTGGCGCTCTCCGCGTCTTTCGTCGCTACCGCGGCGGAAAACAACCCACCGCAGTATCTCTCCGACTGGTGGCACCAGAGCGTTAACGTGGTGGGCAGCTACCACACCCGCTTCGGACCGCAGATCCGTAACGACACCTACCTGGAGTACGAAGCCTTCGCTAAAAAGGAGTGGTTCGATTTCTATGGCTACCTGGACGCGCCGGTATTTTTTGGCGGCAATACCGACGCCAGAGGTATCTGGAACCACGGTTCGCCGCTGTTTATGGAAATCGAACCGCGCTTCTCCATCGACAAGCTGACCGGTGCCGATCTCAGCGTCGGCCCGTTCAAAGAGTGGTATTTCGCCAACAACTACGTCTACGATATGGGACGCAATAAAGCGGGCCGCCAGAGCACGTGGTACATGGGGCTGGGCACCGACGTCGACACCGGCCTGCCGATGAGCCTGTCGTTGAACGTTTACGCCAAATACCAGTGGCAGAACTACCTGGCGGAGAACGAAAACGAGTGGGATGGTTACCGTTTCAAAGTGAAATACTTTGTTCCGCTTACCCGGCTGTGGGGTGGCAATCTGAGCTACATCGGCTTTACTAACTTTGACTGGGGCTCCAGTTTAGGTGACAAGAGCGGCTACGCCGGGAACGGCATCAGGCAGCGCACCAATGACGCCATCGCCTCCAGCCACATCCTGGCGCTGAACTATGACCATTGGCACTACTCGGTGGTGGCCCGCTACTGGCACAACGGCGGCCAGTGGAATGATGATGCCCAGTTGAACTTCGGTAAAGGTAACTTTAACGTCCGCTCCACCGGCTGGGGCGGCTATCTGGTGGTCGGGTATAACTTCTGATCGCATCGCCTGAAGTCAGCGAAGCCAGCCCGCGGGCTGGCTCAGTTCTTTAATAATCCTCAGTTTTTTTCCTGGTTTCTTCTTCATATCGCAGACGTAAACAGCAATCACCCGGATTGTCATCTAACACCTTATCCAATACTTCGAAAAAACGTCTGACATAAATTTAATCATTTACTCTTGCAATAAACTCAAAAATATACTCCCCTTTTTCAATATAGCCTAACTTATCATTAAAGATATATTGAGGACATCGCCCTAAGCGAGGTTCTGGTTTTCAAACTGTTCCGGGCTGAGTCCGCCACAGGCACTGTGGCGATACCACCGGTTGTAATCACACTCGATATAATTAAATATCGTCGTTCGCATTATTTCCCGGCTGGTAAACTGCTCCCCGTGGATACATTCTACCTTCAGCGTGTGGAAAAAGCTTTCCGCGCAGGCATTATCGTAACAGTTGCCTTTTGCGCTCATGCTGCCCCGCAGATTATACCGTTTCAGCAGGGCCTGATAATCCCCTGAACAATACTGACCGCCACGGTCGGTGTGAACGATAACATTTTCAGGCCCCTTGCGCCGCCACACCGCCATCTGCAACGCATCGCACGCCAGTTGCGCCGTCATCCGCGACGACATTGACCAGCCAGTAACGGCGCGTGACCACAGGTCGATGACCACCGCCAGATGCGGCAGTTAACAAGGCTGGCGGTGGTGTTGACTCTCTACCTGTTTATTCGTTCCAGCGAACTGCGCTTCGCCCGCTGGAGCGAGATAGATTTCAGACACAAAATCTGGTCCATTCTCTCCAGAACTGGAATTTGACATTGTCGCAGTTAGCCATTTATTTTGAAAGGCGACTGAATAATGTGATGACGCTGTAAATTTTTTAACGTGACACAGAATTCTGAACGCTCTCAATTGTTATTTGACTTTACGAGCTTCGTTCAAACTCATGACATTCACCCCACCGCCATAGCCTGGATCTTCTTCTTGAACTGGAGCATCTTCCCAATTGCAAACCGGACAGTTTTCATAGCTTCCAATATCCGAAAATTCATATTTATAGCAACAGGGGGAAAATATACTGAACGATTTATTATTTCATCCAATTGCTGTTCTAATTTTCGATATTAGTTCATTTTTATTCCATCCCGCACTATATTTTGACTCCGGAGCATCCCAACAACCATTAGCTATTCGATTAATAATAAATTCGCCATTCTTTTCAAACGCAGGATACCAACCAACATCAACAATAACCCCAGATTTAAATGATAATTGTAATAAATCCTCATCCAGGGCCATTATCTGTGATTCTATACCTTGCGAGAAATCAATAGCTGACAGCTCGTCAAATATATTGATGAGATCAAGATCAAAATCGGTTCCCAGAATATTGTATTTCTTCATCATTTTAAAAGTTTCCTTGCTACGTCAGCATCTATTGGTCGACGGTAAGCTTCGTCAGCATCCGGGAAAACTGGTTAAGATCAGCTTCGGTTTTAGGGCTTTAAGCCAGTTCAGCAGCCAGTGCTTTGAGTTTATTTTCGTCCATAATTTGCCTGTCTCCGGTGTTGGAGTGAACATATCAAAAACAGGCAATTACATAATTTAAATGACAGTCTCAAAATCAAGGGTTACATCTTAGGTACCAGGCCAATAGTATTAAAACACGGCGTGTAATCTCGTATCTGACGTTAGCGGAGAATGTCTTACGACACTCTCCACTAATTTTAAAACGAACGGTGCTAAGCACCGTTCTTAATCATCTCGCCAGAACCTACCAGAATATGGTATTGGTTTATTAGCGCTGATTTATGGGGATTCCTCAGCGCCTGAGCGTTCACCTTTAACGAGTGGGCAGTTACACAGAATTGCTGACAGGCTCGCTAATTTTTAAAGCCCGGTTTACCATTGGCCTGACGCCATTGTTTTACTTCCTGAACAACGCCTTCTGGACTATCATCTTTCCCATCCTCTGGGTAGAAGATAAGGTCGGAACCTGATGGATGTTCAACAAGTCGTCTAAACTCCCTAACTCGGCGATTATCGTCCTCTTCTGTTGGCCCTTCGGCATTATAAATTTTACGAACTAATTCTAAGAATTCGCTTTCTGTATAATCAGATAATATTTTTTTATCACCCATATTATTTACTCTACCTCGTTGAATGAATATCGATATGCCGCTTAGGTGAAGTTATGCCCATATTATCGACATTATAAACCTCTCCACCTTTACTTATTGGAATAATATGATGGATTTCATAGCGTTCTCTTCCTCCAGCACGATCCTGTTCTCGTGTGAAAGGGGAGTTTCCATTGCGTATATGAATTTTGTTACTCCCCCGAAACTGACTTGATAGCTCAGGGTATTTTGAAACCTCTAACCAAAAAGCCTTGCGGAACTGGTCAAAGTTTTCAAAGGTTCGCCCTCGTAGCTTATCTGCTATCTGACCTGGAACCGGAGAACCATTCCCCGTGTTAGCATCAGACAACCAAATACCACTAACCTTCTGGCCTTTATCCGTTACCTGACCGGGATTGTTTCGCAGATATATATAAATCGGTGGAATATCCGATACAGGCAGAATAAGAATATAATCCGCAAAATTCTTCTCTTCCAGTGTTGGGCTGGTTGTAGCCTCAATATTAGTATCTTCCGGCAGCGGATCAACAACCACCGGGTTTGGTATCCTTACCGGGTTCTGGTTACCTGTATTTGAAGGAATATTGACACCTGAACCGTCGGGCGTCCAGATAATTGTTATACGGGGATCTTCCTCTGTGGTGAACGTATAGGCTTTTCGACTGCTATCCCACTCCATTTTGCGCACACGCACCATATCCCGACCTGGTGGTGTATGCCAGCCATGAGGAACAGGATTACCTTTGTC